>JAQTZW010000016.1:0-13624 GCA_028687575.1 Gallionella sp.
GGTTTTTTAACCAAAGGCGATTCCAGATAGGATTTGAAATCGTCGGAATGCAAAAACGTGCTGAAAGCCACGTCAATAAAGGGCTACAGCGAAATGAACTTAAAATCTACCGGACAGTAGTGTAATTTGGCAGTTAATAGTTAATTTGGCAGAAATTTTTTTAGGGAGACGGCGATGTTTGAAATCATGGAAGCACAATCACAGGATGCGGTAATCAAGGTGGTCGGTGTGGGCGGCTGCGGCGGTAATGCGGTAGATCACATGATCGAGCAGGGCGTACAAGGGGTTGAGTTTATCGCCATCAACACCGACGCGCAGGCGTTGGGTCGCAGCAAGGCGCGCACCCAGTTGCAGATCGGCAGGAATATCACCCAGGGACTGGGGGCTGGCGCGAAACCGGCGGTCGGCAAGGCTGCGGCGGAAGAAGACCGTGAGCGCATCAAGGAACTGATCGCTGGCGCGAATATGGTATTCATCACCGCCGGCATGGGGGGCGGCACCGGTACAGGGGCTGCACCCATCGTTGCGCAGATCGCGCGCGAGATGAATATTCTGACCGTGGCGGTGGTGACCAAGCCCTTTGCCTACGAAGGCAACCGCATGCGGCATGCCGCCGATGGCATCAAGGCGCTCAACGAGCATGTGGATTCGCTGATCATCGTGCCGAACTCCAAGCTGATGGAGGTGCTGGGTGATGACGTGACCGTGCCGGAAGCCTTCAAGGCCGCCAACGGCGTGTTGCAAGGTGCGGTGGCCGGCATCGCTGAAGTCATCAATGTGCCGGGTCTGATCAATGTGGACTTTGCCGACGTGGCAACGGTGATGTCCGAGAACGGCATGGCGATGATGGGTTCCGCTGTGGCATCCGGCCCCGACCGTGCGCGGCTCGCCGCCGAGCGCGCGATCGCCAGCCCGTTGCTGGAAGACGTGGATATGACGGGTGCGCGAGCCGTGCTGGTCAATGTCACTTCCACCTGTTCCCTGAAACTCAGGGAGCTGGAAGAGGTGATGGCCTGCGTACAGTTTGCCGCAGAAGAAGCGACTGTCATTACGGGGTCGGTTTTCGACGAGAGCATGGGCGACGAGCTGCGCGTGACCGTGGTCGCCACCGGCCTGGGCGAACCGGTGAGCCGCAAGATGAACAAGCCGGAAGTGGTCTACCAGAATCAGGATTTCCAGCGCACAGGCACGCACGACATGCCGATGAGCAATGTCAACTACAGCGAACTGGATGTTCCGACCATCGTGCGGACTGGGCGACGTGCGGCAGTGGAGGCGATGGAAAAGTCCGGCGTGGATACCTACGACATCCCGTCGTTCCTGCGCAAACAGGCTGACTGATGATCGGGAGGCGGATGGTGGCGTGCACTGACACGCTCGCCGCCATCCATGCCAACTGGGGGCTATGTTAGAATTCGCCCATGATACCTGCACTCAAAAATTCCATGGTCAAGCAACGCACGCTGAAGAATCCTGTCAGCGTGACGGGAGTCGGCCTGCATAGCGGGCAGAAGGTCGCCCTGACGCTGCGTCCTGCGCCAGTCAACAGCGGTATCGTGTTCCGCCGGGTGGACGTGAAGCCGGTCGAAACGATCAAGGCACACGCTCATCTGGTGCATGACACACGCCTTTCCACTTGCATGGAGCAGAACGGCGTGCGTGTCGCAACTATCGAGCATCTGATGTCGGCGCTGGCCGGGCTGGGTGTGGACAATATCCTCATCGAGCTGGACGGCGCGGAAGTGCCTATCATGGATGGCAGTGCGGGTACATTCATTTTCCTGCTGCAAACGGCGGGTATCGTTGAGCAATCTGCTGCAAAAAAATTCATACGAATCAAAAAATTGGTTGAGGTAAGGCAGGGTGATAAATGGGTCAGGTTCGAGCCATACAATGGCTACAAACTCACCTTCACTATCAACTTTGCCCATCCGGTGTTTGCCAATACTCGTCAGCATGTCACCATAGACATGGACGAACACTCCTATATTCGCGACATCAGCCGTGCGCGCACCTTCGGTTTTATGCAGGATGTCGAGGCAATGCGTGCCCAGGGGTTGGCGCTGGGCGGCAGTCTGGATAACGCCATCGTGATGGACGAATACCGCGTGTTGAATGCCGACGGCTTGCGCTTCGAGGATGAATTCGTGAAACACAAGGTGCTGGATGCAATTGGCGATTTGTATCTGCTCGGTCATGCCGTGATCGGCGCTTTCTCCGGTTTCAAGTCAGGCCATGCGCTGAACAACGCCTTGCTGCGAGAGTTGCTGAGCGACGAACAGGCTTGGGAGTTTGTCACCTTCGAGGATGCTACGGATGCCCCCGCTTTCTTGCGGCCGCAACTACAGGCAGCCTGACAGGGGTGCACTGCGATGCGCGGCAAGAGTTAGGCTATGCTAATCCTGCGTCTCTACCTGATATTGGTAACCCTGCTGCTGGTACTTAGTGGCGGCATGTATATTTTTACCGGGCAGCGCCGTTATCGGGATTTTGCTTGGCAGACGGTACGTTTCACATTGCTGTTGATACTGGTATTTGGTCTGTTGTTTGTGCTGGAGCGTTATGTTCTGGTGGGATGGCGGGTTTTCCTTTAGTTTTTTTTCTGCGCGAATCTTTCCAAGGCCTGTTTTAGTGGTGTGTCGCCAAGTTTTTGGCTGAGTTGTAGTAGCTCACGCTGGGCGGTGCCGGTCAGTAGGCGAGGTGTTGGTTTGGCTTTGAATGGTGTATAGCTGACTTGCACCTTCACCCTGATTCCGATAACCTCGCACCCTTGATTTTGCAGCTTTTCCACGACTTCTGGCGCAAGTTGGCGTAATTTTGCCGCTAGCGCACCGCTACTCATGGCGACCGTAAGTGTGCCGTTTTTCAACCCAAGAATCTGACTGGACTGGGCAAAATGGGGGGGTACGACACGGGCGAATTGTCGCTGCAATTCTGTCAATGACTGCACCGTGTTGAACAGGGCACTCAATTCCTGATTGCAACTCATCAATGATCTTAGGCGTTGTGGCACGATGGACGCTTCCTTGGGGGAGATTGTGAATAGTATGCCAGTTTCGGGTAACGCGGCACAATCGCACATCTTTTGGCTAGGCTGGCGTGTATGACTTGGTGGGATGCCACTTGCGCCAGTAAGTGTGCGATGCATGAGGGGGAGATTTTATGGACAAGGTCGGTACGCCCTTCATGTGTTGTCGGACGAAGTGCTGGTGTACGCAGATAGCCCTGCCCAATATGGTAATATGCCCAAGATTGACCATAGTAACGACATTGTTACGCGCTGTGCGTAAGCTTCGAAGTTGCTGGTCGGGCGCGGCGGATTTGCCGAATGCCGGAGATAGGGATTCCTGTTACAGGAGTGAGATGGCAAGTCGCCACCTCACTCTTTATTTGTGGTTGAGAAAACGAAAAGATGATTTCAAAAGCGCTTAAAAGTATTTTCGGTAGTCGCAATGATCGCCTGCTCAAGCAGTATCGTGCGACAGTCAAGACTATCAATGGGCTGGGGGATTCGATTGCAGCGCTTAGCGACGAGCAATTGCGCGCCAAGACCGATGAATTCCGGCAACGCTACGCCAAGGGTGAGGCGCTGGATGCGCTGCTGCCGGAAGCGTTCGCGGTAGTGCGTGAGGCCGGTAGCCGCGTGCTGGGCATGCGCCACTACGATGTGCAACTGATCGGCGGCATCGTGCTGCATACCGGCAAAATCGCCGAGATGCGCACCGGCGAGGGCAAGACGCTGATGGCGACCCTGCCTGTCTATCTGAATGCGATCAGTGGCAACGGTGTACACGTGGTTACGGTCAACGATTATCTGGCAGCGCGCGATGCCGAATGGATGGGCCGGCTGTACCGTTTCCTCGGTCTGACCGTCGGTGTGATCCTGACGCAGATGCCGTCCGAGGAGAAGCAGGCCGCCTATGCCGCCGACGTCACCTACGGCACCAACAACGAATTCGGTTTCGATTACCTGCGCGACAACATGGCGACCCACATGAGCGAGCGCTTCCAGCGCAAGCTGAATTACGCCATCGTGGATGAGGTGGATTCGATCCTGATTGACGAAGCGCGCACGCCGCTGATCATCTCCGGTCAGGCGGAGGGCGACGTGAATCTCTACGTGAGAATCAACGGGCTGGCGCAGCAGTTGAAGCGCCAGGCGGACGAGGAGAGCGCTGGCGATTTCTACGTGGACGAGAAGAGTCACCAGATTCTGCTGTCCGAGATCGGCCACGAACACGCCGAGCAGATACTGACCGAGGCCGGCCTGCTGCCGCCCAACGGCAGTTTGTACGATGCCGCCAATATCAACTTGATTCATCATTTGTATGCCGCGCTGCGCGCGCAGAATCTGTATCACCGCGACCAGCATTACGTGATTCAAAACGGCGAAATCGTCATTGTTGACGAGCACACCGGGCGTTTGATGACCGGGCGTCGCTGGTCGGACGGTTTGCATCAGGCCGTCGAGGCAAAAGAGGGGGTCGAGATCAAGAAGGAGAACCAGACTCTGGCCTCGATCACCTTCCAGAACTATTTCCGCATGTATGCCAAGCTGGCCGGCATGACCGGTACGGCTGATACCGAAGCTTTCGAGTTTCAGCAGATATACGGGCTGGAGACCGTCATCATCCCGCCCAATCGCCCGACCATACGCGAAGACCAGATGGATAAGGTGTTCCTCACGGCCCAGGAAAAATATCAGGCCGTGATCGCGGATATCGTGGACTGCTACAAGCGCGGCCAACCGGTGCTGGTGGGCACCACCTCGATCGAGAATTCCGAGTTGTTGTCTGGCCTGCTGGACAAACAGAAGCTGCCGCACCAGGTGCTCAATGCCAAACAGCATGAGCGCGAGGCGGAGATCGTTGCTCAAGCCGGTCGTCCGAACATGGTCACCATCGCCACCAATATGGCGGGCCGGGGCACCGACATCGTGCTGGGCGGTAATCTTGAGAAGCAACTTGACGTGATCAAGGAAGATCCGGCTTTGGATGCTGAGCAGCAGGCGGAGCGCATCGCGCAAATCAAACTTGACTGGAGTGCAGTGCACCAGCAGGTGCTCAAGCTGGGCGGACTGCGCATTATTGGTACCGAGCGTCACGAATCGCGGCGCGTGGATAACCAGTTGCGCGGTCGTGCCGGTCGTCAGGGTGATCCGGGTTCGAGCGCCTTCTACCTGTCGTTGGAAGACCCGCTGTTGCGTATCTTCGCCTCCGACCGTGTTGCGGCCATCATGAACAAGTTCAAACTGCCTGAAGGTGAGGCGATTGAACACAATTGGGTGAACCGGGCTATCGAGAACGCACAGCGCAAGGTTGAGGCACGCAACTTCGATATGCGCAAACAGATCCTCGAATACGACGACGTGGCCAACGATCAGCGCAAGGTGATCTACCAGCAACGCACGGAATTGCTGGAGAGCGGCGACATTTCCGAGACCATCTCGGCGATGCGCGACAACGTGCTGGACGATACCGTCAGTCTTTATATTGCGCCTGAGAGCATGGAAGAAATGTGGGATGTGCCGGGACTGGAGAAGGCGCTGGCCTCCGAGTTCAGGCTGGAATTGCCGCTGGTGCAGTGGCTGGAAGAAGACAAACACTTGAACGAGGCGGGACTGCGCGCCAAGGTGAATGAAGTCGCCGCGCAACAATACCAGGCCAAGGTGGAGCTGGTCGGCGCGGAGGCCATGCATCATTACGAACGCGCCATCATGCTGCAAAGTATGGATGTGCATTGGCGCGAGCACCTTTCGTCTCTTGATCACTTGCGTCAGGGCATCCATCTGCGCGGCTATGCGCAGAAGAATCCCAAGCAGGAATACAAGCGTGAAGCATTCGAACTGTTCTCCAACATGCTTGACGTAATCAAGCGTGAAGTGACGCAGGTGTTGATGACAGTGCAGGTGCGCAGCGAAGCGGAAGCAGCACCGGTAGAAGCCGCCCCCGCGCCCGCAAATGTGCAGTATCATCACGCCGATTATGAAGAAGCGCTGGGGCAACAGTCCGGCGAGGCCGATGAGGCCGGCGAAGAGCATCAGCCGTTTGTGCGCGACGGCAGGAAGATTGGGCGCAATGACCCTTGTCCGTGCGGTTCGGGCAAGAAATATAAACAGTGTCACGGAAAATTGAGTTAAAGGAGAAGGCAATGTCGTTAGTGATTGATACGCTGCGTACCTCACCGGTCACGGAGGAGCTGAACGAGGCCGAGATCGGCATTCTGGCCGAGTTGTTCGAAGTACAGGAATACAAGGCGGGCGACGTGATCGTGCAGCCTGGTGATGTGCAGAACGACAATTTGTATATCCTCGCTTACGGCGACATCGAGGTGAAGATCGAGGCCGGTGGCGGCGAAGAATCCACTGTGCATGTACTGAAACCGGGCGACCTGGCCGGCATGATTACCTTTGCTGGTGGTGCAGCCACCCAGATCAGTGCCACGCTGTATGCGGTAGGTGCAACCAAGGTGTTGAGCATGCAACGCAGCCGCTTTGAAACGCTGATCAATTCTCATCCGCGACTGCTCTATCGCGTGATGCGCGGCATCATCCGCAACATGCACGGCATCGTGCGTCGCGTGAACAGCGAATCGGCGGAGCTTTCCAACTACATCAACAAAATCGGCGGCCGCTACTAGAGGTCTCTATGCCTGTGAATCTGAATCCGCCCGTAGCGGCGCAATTGTTGCCCGTTGCGGGCGTTTCATTGGGTGTCGCCGAAGCCGGCATCAAGCGCGAGAATCGCAAGGACCTGCTGGTCATGCAGTTGTGTGATGGCGCGCGCGTCGCTGGCGTGTTCACCAAGAACCGTTTCTGTGCCGCGCCGGTGACGGTCGCCAAGGAACATCTGGCGGCGGGTGCGGGCATTCGCGCGCTGCTGGTCAACACCGGCAACGCCAATGCAGGCACTGGTGAACAGGGTTTGCAAGATGCTCGTAGTACTTGTGCCGCGCTGGCCGGTGTGCTGGGCTGCCAGGCCGAGCAAATTCTGCCGTTCTCGACCGGCGTGATCATGGAGCCGTTGCCGGTCGCCAAGATCGCCGCCGGGTTGCCTGCTGCCGTGACCAATCTGGTCGCCGACAACTGGTTCGATGCCGCGCACGCGATCATGACCACCGACATCGTCGCCAAGGCGGTTTCGAAGCAGGTCGTGATAGACGGCGTGACGGTCACCATCACCGGCATCTCCAAGGGCTCCGGCATGATCCACCCCAACATGGCCACCATGCTGGGCTATATCGCCACCGATGCGGCCATCGCGCAAGCGCCGTTGCAGGCGATGGTCAGCGCGGCGGCGAACCGTTCCTTCAACTGCATCACCGTGGATGGCGACACCTCCACCAACGATGCGCTGATGCTGATCGCCACCGGCCAGGCCGGCATGCCGGAGATCACCGGCGCGTCCGGCAGCGCCTATGAGACGATGCTGGCGGCCATAACCGAAGTGGCGACCGTGCTCGCTCAGGCCATCGTGCGCGACGGCGAGGGTGCGACCAAGTTCATCACCATCAAGATCGAGGGTGGCCGCGACGAAGACGAATGCAAGCGCATCGGCTACGCCATCGCCCATTCGCCGCTGGTCAAGACCGCGTTCTTTGCTTCCGACCCCAATCTCGGGCGTATCCTGGCCGCAATCGGCTATGCCGGCGTGGATGATCTGGATGTCGCCGCGCTGCGGCTGTATCTGGACGATGTGCTGGTCGCCGAGAACGGCGGTCGCGCCGCCAGCTACCGCGAGGAAGACGGCCAGCGCGTGATGCAGCAGAGTGACATCACCATCCGCGTAGTGCTCAACCGTGGCGCGGTGGACGCCACGCTGTGGAGCTGCGATTTCTCCTACGACTACGTCAAAATCAACGCCAGCTACCGCAGCTGATCTCCTCCACACAGCCCGCCGTCAGGCGGGTTTTTTTACGGGCGAGCAGCCATGTTTGAACAAGCTTTCAAGAACATTGATGACGTGCTGCGCAAGGAAGCCGGTTGCGCCAGCGAACTCGACTACACCGAACAAAGCTCCTGGCTGCTGTTCCTCAAATATCTCGACGCGCTGGAAGCGAGCCGCGCGATGGAAGCCGAGCTGGAAGGCAGGCAATACACCTACCTGCTCGACAAACCCTACCGCTGGGAAACCTGGGCTGCACCCAAAACCCCTTCGACAGGCTCAGGGCAGGGAGGCAAGATCGACCACAATGCCGCGATGACCGGCGACGACCTACGCGATTTCGTCAACCAGACGCTGTTCCCCTACCTGCACCGCTTCAAGGAAAAAGCCGATCACTCCAAAACGCTGGAATACAAGATCGGCGAAATCTTCGGCGAGCTCAAAAACCGCATCCAGAGCGGCTACAACCTGCGCGACATCATTGACCACATTGACGAACTGCGCTTCAACTCACAGGCCGAGAAGCACGAACTCTCGCACCTGTACGAAGCCAAGATCAAAAACATGGGCAACGCCGGACGCAACGGCGGCGAGTACTACACCCCGCGCCCGCTGATCCGCGCCATGGTGCAAGTGGTCAATCCGCAGATCGGCGAAACCATCTACGACGGTGCCTGCGGCAGCGCGGGCTTCTTGTGCGAAGCGTTCGACTATCTGCGTGCAGGTCGCTCACTGAATAGAGATAGTTCCAACACCCAACCCCCTCCAACTCCCCCTTTTCAGGGGGAGAGCCAACCCGCTCCTCCCCTGTCAAGGGGAGGCTGGGAGGGGTTTAAGCCTGATGGATTGAACACCGCGCCGACCGGGCTTACCACGCGCGAGCTGAAAATCTTGCAGGAGCAGACCTTCTACGGCATCGAAAAGAAAAGCCTCGCCTACGTCATTGCCATCATGAACATGATCCTGCATGGCATCGAAGCGCCCAACATCGTCCACGCCAACACCCTCGGCGTGAACCTGAACGACGTGCAGGACAAAGACCGCTTCGACATCGTCCTCGCCAACCCGCCCTTCGGCGGCAAAGAGCGCAAGGAAGTGCAGCAGAACTTCCCCATCAAGACCGGCGAGACCGCCTTCCTGTTTTTGCAGCACTTCATCAAGTTCTTGAAAGCGGGCGGACGTGGCGCGGTGGTCATCAAAAACACCTTCCTCAGCAACACCGACAACGCCTCGGTGAGCCTGCGCAAACACCTGCTCGAAAGTTGCAACCTGCACACCATCCTCGACATGCCCGGCGGCACCTTCCAGGGCGCGGGCGTGAAAACCGTGGTGCTGTTTTTCGAGAAAGGCAGCGCCACGCGCAACATTTGGTACTACCAGCTCGCCCCTTCGACAAGCTCAGGGCAGGCCCGGAATTTAGGTAAGACCAACCCGCTCAACGACAACGACCTCGCCGAATTCGTCGAGCTGCAAAAGACCTTCGCCGATTCGCCTAAGAGCTGGAGCGTGGATGTCCGAGCAAGCGACGGTCGGTCGCTGAGCTCCGTCGAAGCGGACTTGTCGGTGAAGAACCCGAACGGCGGCGAAGTCGTTGCGCACCGCAGCCCGCAGCACATCATGGACGAGATCGCTGCGCTGGATGCAGAGAGTGCGGAAGTGCTGGCGAGCATAAGGGCTCTGCTGTGAAGGCTGGATGGCAAACAACAACCCTTGGGGTTAGCTGCGAGATGTATCAGCCAAAAACCATTTCGACCAAAGAAATGGTCGAGGATGGAGACTACCCAGTCTATGGTGCCAACGGCGTAATCGGTCGCTATGACAAATTCAACCACGAAGAACCGCAGTTATTAATTACATGTCGCGGCGCAACGTGCGGTTCGGTGAATGTTTCGGAGCCGTTTTCTTGGATAACCGGAAACTCAATGGTTGTTCGCCCCAAGAATGACTCGGTCAATCTGAAGTTTTTGGAATACCTTTTTCGTGGCGGTATAGATATTTCTAAAGCGATTACCGGCGCAGCACAGCCACAAATTACAAGAACGAATCTTGAGCCGATTGAGTTTTCGTATCCCGATTCGTTTCAAGAACAGCAGCGCATCGTCGGCATCCTCGACGCAGCGTTTGACGGTATCGCCACCGCCAAAGCCAACGCCGAACAAAACCTGCAAAACGCCCGCGCCCTGTTCGAAAGCCACCTGCACAGTTTGAATGCAGAGAAAGTTCCTCTTGGCGAGTTGGTGAATATCACCACAGGGAAATTGGATGCAAATGCAGCGGTGGAAGATGGGCAATATCCCTTCTTCACTTGCTCCAGAGAAATTTATGCAATTGATAACTATGCCTACGACTGTGAGGCAATTCTCTTGGCAGGCAACAATGCGGTGGGTGATTTCAATGTGAAGCACTACAAGGGAAAGTTTAACGCTTACCAACGCACCTACGTGATTACAGCGAATGATCTGAATCGTGTGCTGTATCGCTTTCTCTATTTCCAAATGCTAAAGAGCCTGAAGCAGTTCAAAGAACAATCGGTTGGCGCAGGGACGAAGTTCCTGAAACTAGGAATGATCAAAGACATGCTGATTGCGTTGCCAAGCCTTGCGGAACAGGAACGAATAGTTGAGGTTCTGGATTTCATAAATGACGAAACCCAACGCCTCGAATCCCTCTACCAGCGCAAGCTCGCCGCGCTCGACGAGTTGAAGCAGTCGCTGCTGCATCAGGCGTTTAGCGGGGCGCTGTGAGGCCCGTCATTCCCGCGCAGGCGGGAAAACGAGCCGTTTTCGGCGAGTTTCGAGGTACGGCCATCCAGCCAAACAAATAAATCCGCGAAGCGGACAAAGCCATGCTTGCTGTCCCGCCACGCGGGGAATATTCCAATCACTGGATTCCCGCCTGCGCGGGAATGACGGCTCTATCGCGTCGTCTGCATATCCAGAGCGCGCTTGCACTTGTCGTCAGGCGAAGCCATAATATCTATTCATTAAATTATTCAAATCTCAATTCATACTTATGTCGTTGCATCTTGATGCTCTACGCCTGCTGCTGGCGTCTGGCCCCCAATCGGCACAGCAACTGATTGAAAAAATGGGGATTAGTCAGCCCACTCTGTCGCGTGCGCTCAGTCGCCTGGGCGATGAGGTGGTGCGCCTGGGGGCGGCGCGATCTATGCAATACACCTTGCGGGATACGGCGCGTGTTGCGGCGGATATTCCGGTTTATAGGGTGACTGCCGAGGGGCAGATACGCTGCCTGGGCGCGCTGCTTGCCGTGCGTCCGCAGGGATATGTGATGCGGCAGGCGGATGGCAAAACCGTACACAGCGATGGACTGCCTTGGTGGTTGTTCGATATGCGTCCGCAGGGCTTTCTGGGGCGGGCCTATGCCGCACGTTACGCCGCCGCCTTGGGGTTGCCGGCACGGCTGGGTGACTGGAGCGATGAGCATGCCTTGCGCGCCTTGCTGGCGCATGGCCATGATGTGGTGGGTAATTTTCTGTTGGGCGATCTGGCGCGTGATCGCTTTCTTTCCAGCCCGCTTCCTGTTGCCGTTGCAGAGGTGCAAAAAGCCGAGGCCTATCGCCAATTGGCGCTAAATGCGGCGAGCGGCGAGGCGGCGGGGAGTTCAGCCGGGGGTGAGCAGCCGAAGTTCGCGGTGTATGCCGAGACGCCGGCCGGGCCGCGCCATTTGCTGGTGAAGTTCAGCGAGGCGGAGGATAGCCCGGTCAGTGAACGGTGGCGCGATTTGCTGCTGGCCGAACATCTGGCGCAGGAAACCCTGCGTGCTGCGGAGATTCCTGCGGCACAGACTTATGTGTTCGATCATGGTGGTCAGCGCTTTCTTGAAGTGGAGCGGTTTGATCGTGTGGGCAGCTTGGGGCGGCGTGCGTTGCACTCGCTGACCGCGCTGGATGCGGAGTTCGTGGGTTCGGGCACAGGGGGCTGGCCAGCGATTGCCCGTCGCCTTGCCGATACTGGGCAGATCGAGCCGCAGGCGGCAGAGGGGGCTGCGTTGTTGTGGGCATTTGGCACGCTGATCGGCAATACCGACATGCACAACGGCAATCTGTCGTTCATCGCCGAGCATGGACGCCCCTGCGCAATGGCCCCGGCGTATGACATGACGACGATGGCGTTTGCTCCACGCAGCGGCGGCGGGTTGCCTGAGCGCATCGCTGCGCCCACCCTTCAGTCTGATGTACCCAACGACATTTGGAGGCGCGCAGAAACGCTGGCTGACGAATTCCTGATTCGTGTGCGTGCTGCAAGCGGCTTCAGCCCCCGTTTTGGCGCGTGTGTCGCGGCACTGGAAAATCATCTCAATGCGGCGCACGCAGCGATTAGCCGGCTGGGTTAGCACAGCAGTGCATAGTGAGATGAGCATGAGGTATATTGCGAGCCTATGAACGAAGCCGAAACCCGCGCCGAACACATCGACCCCGCCCTGCGTGCTGCAGGCTGGGGCGTGGTGGAGGGCAGCCGCGTGATGCGCGAATACCGCATCACCGAGGGGCGCTTGCAGGGCGCGGGGCAGCGGGCGAAGCCGGAGATCGCGGACTATGTGCTGGTGTACAAGAACCGCAAGCTGGCGGTGATCGAGGCCAAGCGCCGCGACCTGCCTTACACCGAGGGGCTGGGGCAGGCCAAGCAGTACGCGGGCAAGATCGGTGCGCGCTTCACTTATGCCACCAACGGTCTGCACATCTACGGCGTGGACATGCAGACCGGCAGGGAAGGCGAGTTCGCGGCTTATCCTTCGCCGGAAACCTTGTGGGCGCAGACCTTTGCCGAGGCGAACGACTGGCGCGACCGCTTTGCTGCTGTGCCGTTCGAGGATAGAGGCGGGACATGGGGTTCGCGCTATTACCAGGACAGTGCGATCAACGCGGTGCTGGAGGCGATAGCCGACAACCAGCAGCGCATCCTGCTGACGCTGGCAACGGGCACGGGCAAGACCTTCATCGCGTTCCAGTTGGCGTGGAAGCTGTTTCATGCGCGCTGGAATCTTCAGCGCGACGGCGGGCGCAGGCCGCGCATCCTTTTTCTAGCCGACCGCAACATCCTCGCCGACCAGGCCTACAACTCGTTCTCCGCTTTTCCCGAAGATGCCTTGGTGCGCATCGCACCGGACGACATCCGCAAGAAGGGCCGTGTGCCGAAGAACGGCAGCGTGTTCTTCACGATTTTTCAGACCTTTGCTTCGACAGGCTCAGCAACCGGTGCTTCTAAATCGGTGGGTGAGCGTGTCGAACCCTCAGCAACTGAGGCAGCTTCAAATTTTAGCTCGGTGGGTGAGCCTGTCGAACCCGCCTATGGATACATGTACATCTTGGAGTGCGCGGATGGCAGTTTTTATACCGGGAGCACAGTTGATTTAAAGTTGCGGCTTGAACAGCATCGAAATGGTGAAGGTGCCAAGCACACAAAAAACAATGCTCCTGTGAAGCTGGTCTATTACGAAACATATGATCGGATTGATGAGGCTTTTGCGAGAGAAAAGCAGGTGCAGGGGTGGAGTCGTGCCAAGAAAATCGCCTTGATTAACGGCAATACTGATGCGCTTCCAACGCTATCAAAAAATCGGGGGGCGTCGACAGGCTCGGCAATTAGCGCGATCCCTGAGCCTGTCGCGGTCCCTGAGCCTGTCGCGGTCCCTGAGCCTGTCGCGGTCCCTGAGCCTGTCGCGGTCCCTGAGCCTGTCGCGGTCCCTGAGCCTGTCGCGGTCCCTGAGCCTGTCGCGGT
>JAQTZW010000016.1:13724-60679 GCA_028687575.1 Gallionella sp.
GCGGTCCCTGAGCCTGTCGCGGTCCCTGAGCCTGTCGCGGTCCCTGAGCCTGTCGCGGTCCCTGAGCCTGTCGCGGTCCCTGAGCCTGTCGCGGTCCCTGAGCCTGTCGCGGTCCCTGAGCCTGTCGAAGGGTATTTTGGTGAGTACCCGCCCGACTTTTTCGATTTCATCATCATCGACGAGTGCCATCGCGGCGGGGCGAATGACGAAAGCACCTGGCGCGGCATCCTTGAATATTTTTCTCCTGCGGTGCAGCTCGGTCTGACTGCGACACCGAAGCGCCGCGACAACGCGGACACCTACGCCTACTTCGGCGAGCCGGTGTACGTGTATTCGCTGAAGGAAGGCATCAATGACGGCTTCCTCACGCCGTTCCGCGTGAAGCAATATGCCACCACGCTGGACGAGTATCGCTACACCTCGGACGATGCGCTGGTGGAGGGCGAGATCGAAGCGGGCAAGTTATACGAAGAGAAGGATTTCAACCGCAGCATCGAGATCGTCGAGCGCGAGCAGTACCGCGTGAAGCTGTTCATGGAGGCGATCAATCAGCGCGAGAAGACGCTGGTGTTCTGCGCCAACCAAGCTCATGCGCTGATGGTGCGCGACCTCATCAATCAGGAAAAAACGGTCAGCAGCGACCCGCTGTATTGCGTGCGGGTGACGGCGAATGACGGCGCGCTGGGCGAGCAGTATCTGCGCGATTTTCAGGATAACGAGAAAAGCATCCCGACCATTCTCACCACGTCGCAGAAACTCTCCACTGGGGTGGATGCGCGCAATGTGCGCAACATTGTGCTGATGCGACCGATCAATTCGATGATCGAGTTCAAGCAGATCATCGGGCGCGGCACGCGGCTGTATGACGGCAAGGATTACTTCACCATCTACGACTTCGTGAAGGCGCACAAGCTGTTCAACGATCCGGAGTGGGACGGGGAGCCGATTGATCCGGGCGACGACAAGGTTTATCCGCCCGACACGCCCAAGCCGCCGCCGGATGCCAAGCAGCCGCGTCCCGACTACGAGAAAAAACCCAAGGTGCGCGTGAAGCTACGCGACGGCAAGGAACGCGCCATTCAACACATCTCTGTCACCACCTTCTGGGGGCCGGATGGCAAGCCGCTTTCGGCTGCTCAGTTCCTCGAAATGCTGTTCGGCGAACTGCCCGCCTTCTTCCGCGACGAGGACGAACTGCGCGCGATCTGGAGCCTGCCTGATACGCGAAAAAAACTGCTGGCAGGGCTGGCGGAAAAAGGCTTCGGCAAGGAGCAGCTAGGCGAGATGCAGAAGATCATAGATGCCGAGAACAGCGACCTGTTCGACGTTCTGGCGCATGTGGCTTTTGCATCGCCGCCGGTCAGTCGGGCGGAGCGGGCGAATGCTGCGCGCGGCAAGATACATGGCCATTGCAGCGGGCGGCAGGAGACCTTCCTGTACTTTGTGCTGTCGCATTATGTGGCGGAAGGTGTGGAAGAATTGGCGCAAGAGAAGCTGGCCGAGCTCATGCGGTTACGCTATTGCGACTCCATCCCGGATGCGGTCGCCGACTTGGGCGGAGACATCGCAGCGATACGCTTCCTGTTCGGCGGATTTCAGCGTTATCTATACAATCTGGAGGCTTGACTTGGATAGGCTAGACCACTTCTTCACCCGCGCCGAAGGTCTGTTGAGCAGGCTGGAGGGCGTGTTGCCAGGCAGCCCGGTGCAGCCGCCCGACTGGGATGCGGCGGCGTTCCGCTGGGATCATGCGGGGCGCAGGCTGCAGCCGGTCGCCAATTTCCAGCGCATCGCCTTGAGCGATCTGCTGGGGATAGACGAACAGAAGCAGCGCATCGAGCAGAATACCCGCCAGTTCGTGCGCGGCGGCACGGCCAACAACGCGCTGCTATCGGGCGCGCGCGGCACCGGCAAGTCGTCGCTGGTGAAGGCGCTGTTGAACGAGTTTGCGGGGCAGGGCTTGCGCGTCATCCAGATAGACAAGCAGGGGCTGGTTGACCTGCCGCTGATCGTCGGGCTGGTTGAAGGGCGCGCCGAGCGTTTCGTGCTGTATTGCGACGATCTTTCTTTCAATGCCGACGAGCCGGGTTATCAGACCCTCAAGGCCGCGCTGGACGGTGATCTGGTCGCATTCTCCGATAACCTGCTGATCTATGCCACGTCAAACCGTCGCCATCTAATGCCGGATTATATGGCTGACAATCTGGCAACAAGGCATGTCGGCGAGGAAGTGCTGCCCGCCGAGAGCGTCGAGGAAAAGGTGTCACTGTCTGAGCGTTTCGGTCTGTGGATCTCCTTCTATCCGTTCAGCCAGGACGAATACCTCGCCATCGCCGCGCGCTGGCTGGCGCATCACGGCTGGCAGGGCGGTGTCACTGACGAAGTGCGCGCGGCAGCGCTACAGTGGGCACTGCTGCGCGGCTCGCGCAGCGGGCGGGTGGCGGGGCAGTTTGCGCGGGACTGGTGTGGTCGCTATGTCTAAAGTCGTTGAAGTTGCGGCAGCGGTGCTGCAGCGTCTCGATGGGACGTTCCTGCTGGCACAGCGGCCTGTCGGCAAGATTTGGGCAGGTTACTGGGAGTTCCCGGGCGGCAAGCTGGAGGTGGGCGAGTCGGCGCATGACGCGCTGGTGCGCGAGCTGCACGAAGAGTTGGGCATCACGGTAACGATGGCCTACCCCTGGTTGACCAAGGTGTTTACCTATCCCCATGCGACCGTGAGGCTGCGCTTCTTCCGAGTGACGGCCTGGACGGGCGAGCTGCACCCGCACGAGGGGCAGCAGTTCTGCTGGCAACGCCCCGGTTGTCTGACGGTCGGCCCGGTGTTGCCGGCCAACGCGCCCATCCTGCGCGCACTTGAATTACCCGATCTCTATGCCATCAGCAATGTCGCGGGGCTGGGCGAGCAAGAATTCCTGCGGCGACTGGAGATCAGGCTGGGCGAGGGTTTGCGGCTGGTGCAACTGCGCGAGAAGCATCTGGCGCGTGACGAGTTGCAGGCATTGGCGCAGCGTGTGGTGGCACTGGCGCATCAGCACGGTACAAAAGTGTTGATCAACGGTGATATTGCGCTGGCGCAGGAGGTCGCTGCAGATGGCGTGCAACTGAGTTCGGTGCAACTGGCTGGATTGACACAGCGTCCGGAGGTGGATTGGTGTGCGGCATCTTGCCACTCGCAAGAGGAATTACAACGGGCGGAGACACTGGGTTGTGATTTCGCGTTGCTCAGTCCGGTGTTGCCGACCCGGAGTCACCCCGGCGCGCCGCATCTGGGCTGGGAGAATTTCGCCGCACTGGCAAGCGAGGCGAGCATTCCGGTGTTTGCCTTGGGCGGACTTGCGCGTGGCGATATGGCGCGCGCATGGCAGCACGGCGCACACGGACTCGCTTTGCTGGGTCAGGCCTGGTAAGGCGGAGCGGAAAATTCCTGCTCGGTATCAGGTAATGCCACGCTGTATTCCTCGTTGGCCCATTTCCCCAAATCTGTCATCTTGCAGCGTTCACAACAGAATGGGCGAAAGGCGTTATTGATGTCCCAACGGGACTCCTTGCCGCAGTGTGGACAGGCGACGAGAGGGGCGGACGAGTTGATGGTCACGATGGCAGGGTATAAAAAGTCAAATCGAAAGGGACGTCCTGCTCGAATAGCGAAGACTTGGCCGCATAGTTGGCCATGATGAAACGGATGTTGATCGCATACTTGTTTGCGCTGAACTCAGGGATGCAAGCCAGTTTTTCACTGACGCTGACGCGTAACAGGTGAGCGGTGCGTCCGCCTTGCATCTGCTGGAAGCTACCGCGCGGGGCGGTGAGGCTGAGCGTTCGACCATTGCCGCGCAGCAGGTGGAGTAGGAATGCGATTGCTTCGCGGATTGGAAGGATGGGGGTAAGCCACTCCCGCAAGTTTTCTTGTCTGGTGCTGGCCGCCTGATTCTGCCAGTAATGGTAGGAAGGCAGGTCAAACTCGCAGGTGCCACCCGGAATACAGGTGCGTTGTTTGATACTCATCAGCCACTCGTTTTCGCGCAAGTTAACCCCGATCTTGCCGCTCAGTGCGAGCAGGTCGGTGGATGCTTGCTCAATCTCATTGAGTACTTGGTCGAGCGCTTGTTCTGAGATGGCAGGGTTGTTATGCAGGCTGGATAGTGAGCGTTTCTGGCGATCTAACTCTTGCAGCAATTCGGATTTGAGTTCAGGACGGCTGGCTACTTCGTAAATCTCGAATAGTGTGGTGAGTGCGGAATGATGTTCAATGGCAAGCTCACCTGCCATGAAATGACTCATACGGGTGAACAAGCCCTCAAGGCGCAACCAGGTACGCACTTTCTCGTTGATGGGGAATTCATAGCTGATCACGTAATGGCTGCCTGAAATCTGGTTGAATAGTAATAGGCGGGGAAGATATATTGAATCCCCGCCTGCCGTCAATTGCTGATTGAATTTCTCAATTGCAGATACTGCTGATGGAGCATGAAAACCTGTTTTTCGAGTGCCTCTGGGCTTCCTTCGTTGCGGATGACATCGTCCGCTTTGGCTAGTCGCCCGTCACGCGAAATCTGATGTGTGAGGATTGCGCGAATTTCGGCCTCGCCCAGTTGACTACGTCGCATCACGCGCTCGATTTGTTGCGACTCGGAGCAGTCTACTACCAGTACACGTTGCACCAAGGGTAGATAGGCCGGGTTTTCCAGCAGCAGCGGAACCATCAGTATGGCGTAGGGCGCATGGTTACATTGTGCCAGTTGCGCTTGGCTGATTGCGAATATCATCGGGTGCAGGATATGCTGGAGTCGCGTTTTGGCATTCACATCTGAAAAGATGAGTTGGCGCATTTTGCTTCTATCCAGCGCGCCATCGGGAGTGATGAATGCTGCACCGAAGGCGGCGCGTATCTCGGCTATCGCGGCGCCCTGTGTGCCGCTCAGTTGATGTGAGATGGCATCAGTATCTATGATGCATGCCCCCAATGCCTCAAATAACCTGCCGACGGTACTCTTGCCACTGCCTATTCCACCGGTCAGTCCGATGCAGGGGACTGGTGGGGGAGCACTTGAAGATGCTGGCTTGCTTGTTAGCGGGGGCTGGCTCACGGTGCCAGTACTTGCAGATAACTCTGTATTAACGGTTGTCCCCAGAACAGCGCAATCAACCCGCCGCCAGCCAGATACGGACCGAAAGGAATGGGGATGTTGCGGCCATGTTTGAGTGCGACGATCAGCAGGATGCCGACCACTGCGCCGACCAGCGACGACAGAATGATAATCAGGGGTAGCATCTGCCAGCCGAGCCATGCGCCGAGTGCAGCCAGTAGTTTGAAGTCGCCATATCCCATACCCTCCTTGCCGGTCAGCAGTTTGAACAGCCAGTACACCGACCACAGCGAGAGATAGCCGAATACCGCGCCCAGCAGCGCGTCATGCAGCGAGACGAATGCACCGTTCAGATTGAGGATCAATCCTATCCAGAGTAGTGGGAAGTTGATGTCGTCAGGTAATAATTGGGTGTCCAGGTCTATCGCAGTGAGTACGATGAGCGCCCAAATCAGCACGAAGGCTCCTGCCGCGGTCAGGCCGTAACCGAAATGCCATGCGGCGAAACCGCACAACACGCCACTGATGGCTTCGATGAGCGGGTAGCGCGGCGAGATGGGGGTGTGGCAGGCGCTGCATTTGCCGCGCAATACTAGATAGCTGATTACTGGGATGTTTTCCAGCGCGCTGATTTGGTGCTTGCAGCGCGGACATGCCGAGCGCGGCACGACCAGGCTATAAGGTTCGAGTTGGGCGGGGTGTTCGCCGCGCAATTCGGCACACTGCTGTTGCCAACCACGCTCCATCATCTTCGGCAGGCGGTGTATGACCACGTTGAGGAAACTGCCGACCATCAGGCCGAGCAGGCCGCAGAATGCGGCGAACAATGTTGGCGAGGCTTGGAGTGCGTCAAGAAAGCTCATGTTGTGAGAGAGATTGTCTGTGAGTGGAACATGTCGGGCGGGGCGCTAAACTCACGATCACGGATGCTGATTCGTTTGTCCGTTGCGCCCCGCTCGGGTTGGTGCATCGTTAGCCGACGACTTGTCCCATCTTGAAGATGGGCAGGTACATGGCCACGACCATGCCGCCAATCAGTACGCCCAGTACCACCATGATGATAGGTTCCATCAGGCTGGATAGCGCTTCTACTGCGTCATCCACCTCGGCTTCATAATAATCTGCGACCTTGCTCAGCATTGAATCCAGAGAGCCGGCCTCTTCACCGATGGAGACCATCTGGATGACCATGCTGGGGAATACTGCAGTTTCCTGCATGGAAACGGTCAGGCTTTGCCCGGTGCTGACTTCGCGTTGAATGGACTTGGTGGCATCGAAATATACCGCGTTGCCGGCAGCGCCTGCGACGGAGTTGAAGGCTTCAACCAGTGGTACACCAGCTGCAAACATGGTGGATAGGGTGCGGCTCCATCGCGCGATGGTGGCCTTGCGGATCAGTTCGCCGAAAATAGGCAGTCTGAGCATCAATCTGTCCATCACAATCTGCATCGGCCTGCTGCGTTTCCAGGTGTAGAAGAAGAAGTACAGTCCGCCACCGATACTGCCGAAGATCGCCCACCACCACGCGACAAAGAAGTCAGATATCTGCATGATTATCAGGGTGGGTGCGGGCAAGTCTGCGCCGAAGCTGTCGAATAGCTCCTTGAAGGCCGGGATGACGAAAATCATGATTACGGCAGTGATGATAAAGGCGACCACGATGATGGATATGGGATAGAACAGAGCGGATTTAATCTTGCTCTTGATGGCCAGGATTTTTTCCTTATAGGTGGCAAGACGATCCAGCAGGCTGTCCAGAATACCTGCAGCCTCGCCGGCACCGATCAGGTTGCAGTACAGTTCATCAAAATATAGCGGGTGTTTCTTGAATGCCTGTTGCAGGCTGCTACCGGTCTCGATGTCAGTCTTGATTGAGAGCAGCAGCTTGGCGACGGAAGGATTGCTGTGGCCTTTGCCGACGATATCGAAAGATTGCAGTAACGGCACACCGGAACGTAGCATGGTGGACAGCTGGCGCGTGAATAACGTGATGTCCTTCTCGGTGATGGCCTTGCCGCTACCCCGCATTTTTTTGACTTTGGTGACTTTCACTCCTTGGCGGCGCAGGTTGGCTGAAACCAGTGCCTCACCGGCGGCGCGCATCTCACCCTTGACCGCCTTGCCATTCTTGTCTTTGCCTTCCCAGCTGTAGTGGTGTTCCTTGGTTTTGGATGCTGCGGCAGCCATGGCTAGTCCTTTGGGTTGCTGTCTGAATAATAAGGGGAATGATGCCGAGCTTTACGCTGCTTGTAAAGCCGAAGTGTCTGGCGGCATGCGGTTATCAGTGAATGGTTGGAAAATGGCAACGAGTGGTGTTCTAGGCGCGACGAATGGTTCGGTGTGCTCATTGCGGATTCTTACCGGTCGGAGGTTGAGCCGGGAACAATCGCGCCACTTTGACGATGCGATCCTGTACTTGGATGATTTCAATCGGGTAATCGGCAATTTTTAGGCTGGTGCCGGTTTCCGGGATGTCCTCCAGGTGTTCGAGTATCAATCCGTTGAGCGTTTTGGCACTGTACAGCGGCAGGTGCAGGCCGAGTTTGCGGTTCAGTTCGCGCAGGCTGGTGCCGCCCTCCAGCAATACGCTGCCATCTTGCTGGCGCATGAACTTGCCAGTCTGTGCGGGAGAGTCAGTGGTGAATTCACCGACAATCTCTTCGAGGATATTCTCCAGTGTGACCAGTCCCAGCAACTCGCCATATTCATCCACCACCAGGCCGAGTCGCAGATGGCGCTCCTGGAACTGTTGCAGTTGCTGCAACAGCGGTGTGCCGGAAGGAATGAAGTATGGGGCGAGCAATACTTCGCGTAGCTTCTCCATGTCCAGTTCATCCTCCTGCATCAATGCCGGGACTCGCTTGATATGCAGGATGCCGATGATGTTGCTGGGCGTGTCTTGATATACCGGCAACAGCGTGTGGTGGCAGGTGGTGATTTGTTGGAGCAGTGTGTCGTGTTCGGCCTGGATGTTGAGCGCTTCGATATGGGTGCGACTAACCATCACGTCATTGACTGTGATGCGTTCCAAGTCCACCAGATTAAGCAGCATTTTTTGATGTTTTCGGGGCAGGAAGTGTTCCGCTTCCAGCACCATGCCGCGCAGTTCTTCCATGGTCATCTTGTGTTGACTCTGGTCGGTCTGTACCCGTATGCGTAGCAGCCAAAGCACACCTTTGACGATGGCTCCTGCCACCGAGACTACCGGGTGGAATAGCGTAATCAGCGGGGTGAGCAGGTAGCTGGATGGCAGCGCGACGCGCTCCGGGTAGCTGGCTGCGATGATCTTGGGCAGAATTTCGGCGAAGATGAGCAGCATCAGGGTAATCAGCAGCGTGCCGGTCAGCATGGCCAGTTCGTTGTGGCCGTACAGGCGCAGAACGATGAATTCGGTGAGTGTGGCGGCGGCGACGTTCAGTAGCGTATTGCCAAGCAGGATGGAACCCAGCAGCTTGTCCACCTTGCCCAGTAGTTGTGCAGTGAGTTTCGCACTCTTGTTGCCCTTGCGCAGCAGGTGGTTCAGGCGGTGGCGGTTGATTGCCATCATGCTCGTTTCAGAGCCCGAAAAGAATGCGCTGCAAATCAGCAGTAGCAGCAGGATGGCAAGCAGTGAGCTGGTCGAGAAGTCGTTCAAGGTTGAGCGAGTGATATTTTATGTACGCAGTTTGTGAGAGGTGCTGGCAGGTGTCAAGTTGCCAGGCTAGCGTTAACTCCCGGAAGCGCGCTTGCTCCAGGCTATCATCGCGATGCCTATCAGTACCATCGGCAGACTGAGCCACTGGCCCATGCTGATGCCAAAGGTCATCAGGCCGAAGATGCCATCGTCCGGGTTGCGCGCGAATTCACCTATGAAACGGAAGCCGCCGTAACCGATCAAAAACAGGCCGGAGACTGCGCCGACCGGGCGCGGCTTGCGCGCATAGAGCCACAGCAGGATGAACAGCAGCAAGCCCTCCAGTGCAAACTCATACAGCTGCGACGGATGGCGCGGTTGGTTGTCCACATGCGGGAATACCATGCCCCATGGCAGGTCGGTGGGGCGACCCCAAAGTTCTCCGTTGATGAAGTTGCCCAGTCGGCCAAAGCCCAGCCCGGGCGGAACCAGCGGTGCAATGAAGTCCATCAGTTCCAGCCAGCGTAGCTTGTGCTGGTGGGCGAACAGCGCCATCGCAATCAGCACGCCGAGGAATCCGCCGTGAAAAGACATGCCACCTTCCCATATTGCCAGCATTTTGAGAGGGTGCGAAAAATAGTAACCGGGGTTGTAGAAAAGAATCTCACCGAGTCTGCCGCCTAGAATCACGCCCAATACGCCATAAAACAACAGATCGTCCAGCATCTTATTGTCAAAGCGGGTCAGCTTTAGCATAACGATGCGGCGGCGGCCCAGCCAGAGGAAGCACATGAAGCCTGCCAGATACATCAAGCCGTACCAGTGGATGGCCAGGGGGCCGAGTTGCAGCGCGACGGGATTGAAATGCGGATAAACGAGCATGTTGGAATCGGGTAGAATCGACGGCTCGATTATAGCTTACACCAGAGAGACATTATGCCTGTTTACCGTTCCCGTACTTCCACGCATGGCCGCAACATGGCCGGTGCGCGTTCCCTGTGGCGTGCCACCGGCATGCAGGAGGCCGATTTCGGCAAGCCCATTATCGCCATCGCCAATTCGTTCACCCAGTTTGTGCCGGGCCATGTACACCTGCACAACATGGGGCAACTGGTTGCCAAGGAGATCGAGAAGGCTGGCGGCATCGCCAAGGAATTCAATACCATCGCCGTGGATGATGGCATCGCCATGGGGCATGATGGCATGCTGTACTCACTGCCTTCACGCGACTTGATTGCCGATAGCGTGGAGTACATGGTCAATGCCCACTGTGCCGACGCGCTGGTGTGCATCTCCAACTGCGACAAGATCACTCCGGGGATGCTGATGGCGGCGATGCGCCTCAACATCCCGGTGGTATTCGTCTCCGGCGGGCCGATGGAAGCGGGCAAAGTCAACTGGGGTGGCAAGACGCGCGGCCTCGACCTGGTGGACGCGATGGTGGCGGCTGCCGACAGTCATTGCAGCGACGAGGAAGTGGACGCCATCGAGCGTTCCGCCTGCCCGACCTGTGGCTCCTGCTCCGGCATGTTCACCGCCAATTCGATGAATTGTCTGACCGAAGCGTTGGGGTTGTCGTTGCCCGGCAATGGTTCGCTGGTGGCGACGCACGCCGAGCGCAAGCAGTTGTTTCTGCGCGCCGGTCGTCTGGCCGTGGAATTGTGTCGCCGTTACTACGAGCAGGACGACGCCAGCGTGTTGCCGCGCAGCATCGCCACTTTTGCAGCCTTCGAGAATGCCATGACGCTGGACATCGCTATGGGCGGCTCGACCAACACCGTGCTGCATTTGCTGGCCATCGCCAGCGAAGCGGGCGTGGACTTCACCATGAAGGACATGGATCGCCTGTCGCGCCATGTGCCGACGCTGTGCAAGGTCGCACCCTCTTCCGAATACCACATGGAAGACGTACATCGTGCCGGGGGTATTCCGGCTATTTTGGGAGAGTTGGATCGGGCGGGCTTACTGCACGGCGACGTGGGCTCGGTGCACAGCGCCACCTTGCGCGCCGGTTTGCAGCAGTGGGACATCGTGCAGAGCGCAGATGAAGCGACACAAAAGTTTTTCCGTGCGGCCCCAGGCGGCATCGCCACCACGATTGCGTTCTCGCAGTCCATGTTGTATCCCGAGTTGGATGCCGACCGTGCCGCTGGCTGCATCCGCAGCAAAGCGCATGCCTACTCGCAGGATGGCGGGCTGGCGGTGCTGCACGGCAACATCGCGCAAGATGGCTGTATCGTCAAGACCGCCGGCGTGGATGACAGCATCCTAAAATTCACCGGGCGCGCCCGTGTGTTCGAGAGTCAGGACGCAGCAGTGGCTGGAATTCTCGCTGACCAGATCGTCGCGGGCGACGTGGTGGTGATCCGCTTCGAGGGCCCCAAGGGAGGGCCGGGGATGCAGGAGATGTTGTACCCGACCTCGTATCTAAAATCCAAGGGGCTGGGCAAAGCCTGTGCACTGCTCACTGACGGGCGCTTCTCTGGCGGCACCTCGGGCTTGTCCATCGGCCACGTCTCGCCCGAAGCCGCCAGCGGCGGTGCCATCGGGCTGGTCGAAGAGGGGGACACCATCGCCATAGATATTCCCAATCGCACCATCAATCTGGTGATCTCGGACGAAGCGCTCGCTGCCCGCCGCGCCGCGATGGATGCCAGGGGCAAGGCGGGCTGGAAGCCTGAGGCCGAGCGTCCGCGCAAGGTGTCGGCGGCATTGCGCGCCTACGCCGCGATGGTCACTTCCGCCGACAAAGGCGCGGTGCGCGACGTTTCACAGATCGAGCGTTGAAGATTCAGGCAGCAATGCCCAATAGCAGGCTAACTAACGGAGGAAGAACATGAGTGCAGCAGCATTGAATACGCAATTCGGCATCGAGGGGCAGTTGAGTTTCCGCGAGGATGCCAGCGGTCTGGTGGTCGCCGAGATCAATAATGCGCAGGGTCGCGCCTCGCTGTGTTTGCAGGGCGCGCACCTGATGAGCTGGCAGCCTGCGAGTCAGGCCGTGCCGGTGGTGTGGTTGTCGCGTGATGCCAAGATGGCGGCGGGCAAGTCCATACGCGGCGGCGCACCGGTGTGCTGGCCGTGGTTTGGCGCACATGCCACCGAATCGTCTTTCCCCGGCCACGGTTATGCGCGTACCGTGCCCTGGCAAGTGATCGAGTCTGGTTCCGAACCCAACGGTGCCACTCGGCTGACGCTGCGTCTGGTGGTGTCGGACAAGACGCGCGCGCAGTGGCCGCATGACTGCAATCTGGATCTGACCGTGATCGTGGGCGAGACGCTGCGCATGGAAATGACCACCGAAAATACCGGCGCGAACGATTTCGTGATCGGCGAAGCGTTGCACACCTATCTCCAGATTGGCGACATCGGTGCGGTGCGCGTGACAGGCTTGGAAGGGTGTGAGTACTGGGACAAGGTGGGCGGCAGCAATCTGCGTCGTCAGGACGGAGCGATCGGCTTTGCGGGCGAGACCGACCGTGTCTATATCAATTCGGGTGCCGAATGCGTGATCGAGGACGACAAGCTCAAGCGCCGCATCCATATCGCCAAATCCGGCAGCCTCTCCACCGTGGTCTGGACGCCGTGGACAGAGAAGGCCAATAAAATGGGCGACATGGGGCAGCCGGACGGCTGGCGCGAGATGGTGTGCGTGGAGTCGGCCAATGCGCTGGACAACCTGGTGACGGTTGCGGCAGGTGCGCGACATACCCTGATTGTCGAATATGGGGCGGTATCGTTCTAGTCGGCTGACCAGCGTTAACTGTAAAGGGGAAATCATGCGTATTCAGAGTGTGTTGCTTGCGTCACTGCTGCTCGGCTTGTATGGCTGCCAGCAGCAGACATCCGCTCCGCAGCAAGCTGAACCAGTGGTGGAGCTTCCTGCGAGTGCTTCGGCTGTGCTGCAGGCGGCGGCAAGTGGGCCGGTTGCGTCCGCTTCGGCGGTCGAGCCGGTAACGGCGGTGAGCGAGGTGAAAGTGCCCGAGCCAGTCAAGCCTGCTACTCCAGCCAAGGTCGAGGCCGTTGCCGCCAAGGCAGCGCCTGTGGTTAAAGTGCGGACGGAAAAGGTGGCTGAGAAACTGCCTGTTTCGGCAAAAGCCGTTGTTGAACCGGTGCAGGCAGCGCCAGCAGTCGTCGCTCCGGCGGCAGCCATCGCCAAGGTGGAGACCCCGGCCGCAATTGCTGCGGTATCCGAGGGTGATGCGCTGGCGCTGGCGAAAAAGAACAACTGCCTAGCTTGTCATGCAATTGATCACAAAGTGGTCGGTCCAGCCTGGAAAGATGTGGCGGCGAAATATCGTGGCAATGCTAGCGCCGAAGCGCATCTGATTAGCAAGATATCCACCGGTGGCAGCGGTGTGTGGGGAAGTATGAAAATGCCTGCCCATCCCAAAATCAGCGAGGCTGATCGCACGATATTGGCCAGATTTGTGCTAAATCTGAAATAATGCGTCAACCGGGTACTGTGTGTTAGCGTTCATCACACATTAACCGGAACGGGTAGCGAGATTTGCAGGTGTTTCCAAATGACTCGTCTGCATTTCATTGTTTAAATGGTAATTCAGGAATATGGGGGAAGTATGAAATCTATCGTTACAAGCATGGTGCTCGCATCAGGTCTGATGATTGCAAATTCTGCAATGGCTGTTGATATGCCGGAAGTTGCCAAGAAGAACAATTGCACGGCTTGTCATGCAATTGATCACAAAGTGGTAGGGCCGGCTTGGATGGAAGTTTCCAAGAAATACAAAGGCGATGCTGGTGCCGAGGCCAAGTTGATCACCAAAGTGTCCAAGGGCGGTGCGGGTAATTGGGGTTCTATGCCAATGCCAGCCAACGATCCCGCTGGCAAGAAGCCTGAACAGATGAAGCAGTTGGTTCAGTTTATTCTGGGCTTGGCCAAATAGGTTTTCCTGATTCTTCAGGAATTGGGGCAGCCCGAACTCACCTCAAGCGACAACCGCTCGAAATCAGCAAGATTTTATGGTGTTTTGTTGGTGAGTTGTTTAGAATCCACCACGGAGGCAAGGCCTTCGTGGTTTTTAAGTTTTTTGATCATAAAACGGAGAGAACATATGAAATCTATCGTCGTAAGTATCGCAGTTGCAGCAGGTTTGATGGTTGCAGGTTCCGCAATGGCCGGTGAGCCAGCAATTGCTAAAGGTTGCAAAGCTTGCCACAACACAGCTAGCGAAGCTAAGCTGGTTGGTCCAGGTTGGGTTGCTGTCGGCAAGAAATATGCTGGCGACAAGGACGGCGCGAACAAGATCGCTGCAAACATCATGGCTGGTGGCAAGTTCGGCTGGAACTTCGGCCAGATGCCAGCTAAAGGCGGCAATGGCAAACTGACTGAAGCTGACGCTAAAGAACTGGGCGCCTACATCGCTGGCCTGAAGTAATCGGCCACGATCCAGCGTGAAGTTGATATTCCGTTTATCTCATACATGAGTGAATGAGGCTTGATGCCACAATTGGAACGGGACGCATCTCTTCCATGCTGAATCAAAAGCAAAAACAAAGCCGACGCAAGTCGGCTTTGTTTTTTGCTTTTTGGTTTACTAGGCACGCAAGAATTCCGAGTTTGCGGTGTGTTCTTTACCGCTTCACTCGCTCCCCCAGTCGGCATCCAGCAGTCTATCGCTGCGTGTTTCGGTTTGATGAAGCAGAAATTCACAATCCTGCCGGTGGATGGTGATGCCCCGGTCACGCGTTAGATAGCCGACGATGGCATCCGGCGGGGTGGGATGGCAGCATTGCGCGGTGCGGGTGGTCTGGCGGCCTAGGCCGACGATCACGATCGGGCTGGGCTGAAGCGGTTTGCCATCTGCGCGGGGCGGCGGCGGTTTGACGATATCGAGCTGCTTGGTCGGATATTCTGCCTGTATTGCCAGTGCGATACGCCGCAGTGTTATGCGGTTTTCGCCTATAGCTGCCAACATGTCTTCCAGCTTGGGATAGCGCAAGCGCTGTGCAATTTTTTCCTGATTGACGGCGGTGACACCCAGTCGGTGCAGTTCGCGCTCCAGTAGCAGACGTCCTTGCGCAACATGTTCGTCGCTATGCAGACTTTTGAACCAGGCGCGTACCTTATTTCGTGAGCTTTGGCTCTTCAGATATCCTTGTGATGGATTGGCCCAGTCCAGGCTGGGACCGCCCAGCTTGGTGGTGAGGATTTCTACTTTTTGACCGTTTTGCAGTTGGTAGGTGAGCGGCACGATGTTGCCGTCTACCTTCGCGCCACGCGTGCGATGCCCCAGATTAGTGTGCAGGGTGTAGGCAAAATCCAGCGGTGTCCCGCCCTGCGGCAGAGCGATCACCTTGCCTTGCGGGGTGAACACATACACCTGGTCATGAATCAATTCGTTGCGGAACTGCTCCTGCATGTCGCCGCGTTCGGCCAGATCTTCCTTCCATTCCAGCAGTTGTCTCAGCCAGACGATTTTTTGGTTCAGTTTGGCATCCGATTTGCCGCCTTCCTTGTAGCGCCAATGCGCGGCTACGCCCAGTTCGGAATGTTGATGCATCTCGTGGGTACGAATCTGGATTTCGACCGCCAGATTGCGCGGGCCGAGTACGGCGGTATGCAACGAGCGGTAGTTGTTGCTCTTGGGGTGAGCGATGTAGTCGTCGAATTCACTGGCGATGGGAAGCCAGAGTTCCTGTACCAAGCCGAGTGCGGCATAGCAGTCCTGCACATCGTCCACCAGGATGCGCACTGCACGCACATCGTACAGCTCGTTGAAATCGAGTTGCTTGCGCTTCATTTTGTTGATGATGCTGTAGATGTGTTTCGGGCGACCCGTGACTTCGCCCTTGATGCCTGCGCCATCCAACGCGGCCCTTAGCTGCTGGATAACATCGGCAATGTAGTTTTCGCGATCGAGCCGACGCTCGTCCAGTAGTGTGGCGATCTGCTTGTAGAGTTCTGGTTGCAGATAGCGCACCGACAGGTCTTCCAGCTCCCATTTTATCTGCCACACACCGAGACGGTTGGCCAGCGGTGCGAACAGGGTTTGTGTCTCGCGTGCGATCTGCCGGCGTTGCTCTGGTTCGGCGCCTGAAAGGCTGCGCATGGTCTGGGCGCGTTCGGCCAGTTTGATCAGCACCACGCGGATGTCGCCGACCATCGCCAACAGCATCTTGCGCAGACCTTCCAGCTGTTGCGCTTGATTGTCGTTCTTCTTGTCCTTGCTTGCAGAGTCGCGTATCTCGCTGAATTGCTGAATTTGTTCGGTGCGCGAGATGCCCTTCACCAGCGACATGACGGCAGGGCCGAATTGTTCCTCCAAAGTGATTGCCCAGTTATCCATAAACTGAGGCACTGCATGAAGTATGGTGGCAATGATGGTCTCGGCATCCATATTCATGCCAACCAGAATGCCGGCAGCACCCAGCGCATGTTGCATCAGCGGCGTGCCGGTTACTTCGGTCTGTTCGGCATAGAGCGGTTCGGTCAGTTCGCAGGCGCGGCGCAATGCGGCAATTTCATCGGGAGAAAAGCTGTCCAGCCAAGTGTCGTCACTGGAGAAATTTTGCGGGGATTTTGTTTGTGTCGAAACCATTTTTTAGATCAATGTTTTCAGTAATAACTTGGTTGCGAGTGCCAACAATAGCACGGCGAACAGTTTGCGTAATAGACCGATTGTCAGGTGATGAGTGGCTTTTGCACCCAGCGGCGCGGTGAATATGCTGGCCAGCGCCGTCCAGGCCAGTGCGGGCAAATAGACGTAGCCCAGACTGCCAGAAGGCAGGGCGGGAGTCCCCATACCGGTCAGCACATAACCCAGCGTGCCGCCAATTGCGACCGGGAAGCTAATCGCTGCCGAGGTGCCGATGGCGCGGCGGATTGGCAGCTTACTCCACATCAGGAAGGGAATCACTACTGTGCCGCCGCCGATGGAGACGAGGCTGCTGAGCGAGCCGGCAAATATGCCAAATAGCCGGATGTTAGCGTTGCTTGGCAGGCGGCGCGAAGTGGGGGGCTGGATGTCGAGCAGAATCTGCGCGGCTGCGAAATAGACGAACAGCGCAAAGATTAGCCCCAGATAATGCACCGGGATGCTGCTTGCCAGCAGGGTTCCCAGCGCGGTGCCCAAGAGTATCCCTGGCGTGATGGTGCGCACCACGGGCCACTCGACGGCCTCGTGCTGGTGGTGTTTGCGCAGGCTGGCCAGCGCGGTGAAGACGATGGTTGCCATCGAAGTGCCCAGTGCCAGATGAAGTTGGTGATCGGCGGGGAAATGCTGTGCGTCGAACAGCAGCAGCAATACCGGCACCAGCACCGTGCCGCCACCGATGCCAAATAGCCCTCCCAGAAAGCCAATGCAGGCGCCGAGCAACAGGTAGGCGGCCAGCCACTCCATCAGCCGTTGACGAGTGAAGTGGTGATGAATCTCCACTCATCTGGATCGAGCGGGGTGATGGACAGGCGGTTGCCGCGTTGCAGGATGCGCATGCCTGCGAGTTCGGGATGGCGGCGCAACTCGTCGAGCGAAATCAGCGGGATCTTTCTGACTAGTTGCACGTCCACATTGAACCAGCGCGGTTGTTCGCGAGTGGCCTTGGCGTCGAAATATTTGCTGACGGGGTCGAACTGCTTGACATCCGGATAGGCGAGACTGGCGACGCGAGCGATGCCGGCCACACCCGGCACTTTGCAATTGGAGTGGTAGAACAGCACGCCATCGCCTATTTCCATTTGGTCACGCATAAAATTGCGCGCCTGATAATTGCGCACGCCGTACCAGTCCACGGTTTGCTCGGGAAATCCTGCCAGATCGTCAATGCTGACATCGGAAGGTTCGGATTTCATCAGCCAGTAGCGCATGTCGTGCTCGTTGTGGGTGTTCAGTAAAGGGAGGCAATGTTACCCGAACAAGGCAAATCGAATCCAGCCGTAATGACATCTATGACAAAGTTGCGGTACGCTTCCTGCAGGCAAGATTCAGTGGAGAAAACGGCCATGACAGACATCGCCAAACGTGCCATGCAGACAGAAAGTCACCTCAGACAGCGCGAACTAGACCGGATGAAATGGCTGGCAGCTGGGTTACTGGGTTTCGCAGCCGCGCTGGATGTACTGGCGCAAGTGCAGGGCTGGGGCTATCTCAGGGCGTTCGCCGAGGCGGCGATGATAGGCGCGTTGGCCGACTGGTTCGCGGTGGTAGCGCTGTTCCGACATCCACTGGGCTTGCCCATTCCGCATACCGCCATCATTCCGCGCAACAAGCGCAGTCTGGCCAATAGTCTGGCCGATTTCGTGGTGGAGCATTTCCTGCGCGCCGAAACGATAGCACTGCGCCTCAATCGTTATGATGCGGCAAGCCATCTGTCGCAATGGCTGGCCGAGCAGTCGAATCGCCGCAAGGTGGCGGGCTATCTCAATCAGGCGGTCGCCTACGGCGTGAGGGTGCTGGACGATAAGCGCATCCATGATTTTCTTGCTGTCGCGGTCAGGCACAGGGTGCAGGCCATGGATCTGTCCGGTTTGATTTCGGATGGGCTGCAATTAGTTACACGCGACTGCCGTCACCACCGCATCGTACACGGCGGGCTGCATCGTTTTGCGGACTATCTGGAGCATCCCGACAATGCCGAGCGTATTGCCGCGTTCGTCAAGGGTTGGAGCGAAAGCTCGTGGATACAAAACATGATAGAGCCGTTCGTGCCGGCAATCAGTGCCGCAGTGGCGCGGAAACTGCGCGCTCTGGCCGAAGATGAGAGCAGCATCATCTACCGAGAATTCGACGAGCAGGTGGATGTCTACCTGCAGCGTCTGCAGCTGGAGCCGGAATTTCGTGACCGGGTGAACGGGTATAAGGAAAGGCTGTTGGAGCATCCCGAGTACGCTCGCCAAATCGAATCGCTGTGGAAGCAGTTGCGCGACTGGGTGGTGCTCGACCTGTCGCGTCCCGACTCGGTGATTTCGCTACGCATCGAGAATCTGGTCGGAGAGTTGGAGCAGCACTTGCTGGAAAATGAAGACTTGCGTAGTTGGCTGAATGAACAGATACAGGCCGCGCTGATTCGCACTGCCAACGCTAACAAGGGCATGGTAGGGGAGCTGATTCGCGAGGAATTAATCAAGTGGGACGATAAATATCTGGTAGAAAAGCTGGAGCTCTACCTCGGGCGTGATCTCCAGTTCATTCGTCTGAATGGTACCTTGGTCGGGGGGCTGTTCGGTCTGCTGATCTACGCGGCGAGCCACTTTGCGGGACTTTGAGCAGCGGCGTTGGCAGGCTGACTGTTACTTTTGGCCTATATTCGCAATGAATTTTCAGGGGTAGAGTGCGGCTCAGCGATGGGAGCGCATCCAGCCCGCTTCTCAGGTTTCATTTGCTGTGGTCAGATCGGGCTCTCAACCTTACTCAACAGGAGATATTGAAATGGCTTTCGAGAACGTGGGGCGTGTCTGGACGATAAATTCCTTTGCCGAGTATTTGACTACCCTTGAAAGACCGATGTGGTGCCGAGCGGTAGTGCTACATCACACCGGTGCGCCCTGTTTGGCTGATCGCCCCAAAGGGTTGCTGATTCAGCACATGCACAACCTCCAGTATTTCTACCAGCAGGAAAAGGGTTGGAGTGCGGGGCCGCATCTATTTGTGGATGAGGACGAGCTGTTTGGTATGTGCGACCTAACCAAGAAGGGCATCCATGCGGTCAGTTTTAATAGCCTTGCCATCGGCATTGAGGTGCTTGGTAACTACGATGCTGAAGATCCGCTGACGGGGCGGGGGTTGCAGTGCTGGACCATGGCGGCAGCAGCGGTAAAAGCCTTGTTGGACTGGCTTGGGTTGCCTGCCACCGAGCAAACTATCCTTTTCCATCGAGACGACCCTACGACCGGCAAGAAGTGTCCTGGCAGTAAAGTGCTCAAGCCCTGGATCATCGATCTGGTCACCAATTCGATAGGGTTATCAGCGGTTACTGATTTGGCTCAGCAACCGGATGTCGGGATGGCTTGGGCGCTATGGGATTTTCGAGGAGAGAAATGGTGTGTACCGGTTTATGATTTCCTCGTTGCCAAAGGTGTCAAGCCTGTAACAATCGCCAAAAAACTCAAGGTTGTAGCCGGGGAATATTTTTATGGCAGTGAGTTGCTGGAAGGCGCGTACTACGTCAAGGCGAATGATGTCATCAAGCCGGACCAGCGTACATGGGCACCTGCTTATGAGGTTATGCAGCTGTTGCCTTAGGCGGATACCCCGGATTTGCCTCTGTGCCTCACAAAAAACTGCAGGCTTCGGGCGGCGATTTTTTGTGTGGCCGAATCAAGATTTCAGCTTGGCAAACGAAAAGTGCGACCCTAAGGTCGCACTGAATAGGTCCCCCGCCTGTGCCGTTGACCCGGCATCTCGAACCGAAAGGTTCAAGACGGTCACTTCTCTGCCACATCAGGCTCGTCCGCAAGGGACGTTCACAACAGCGGCGTGTGAGTCGTGACCTTTTAAAATACTTGGTTCAAAGAATATATGGGTCTGACGAACACTGCAGGGGAAAACTTGATCAAGATGTCTGAATAATTCACAATCAATTGATTTTGTTGTGAATTTAATTTCTAAAACAATCTATCTTGCTCGGATAACGCTTGATCTATTGCCATCTGCATGGAGTTCATTCTACGCGTAAAGTCTCCTAGGTCAACCCCACGACCGAGTTTCATAGTGAGTAATTCATGGCTGATGTTGAGTGCCGCCATGATGGCGATACGTTCTGCATTTACGATTTTGCCGGTATCCCGAATCTCAATCATTTTTTTATTCAGGTAGGCAACGGCATCCATCAGTGCCTCGCGCTCGTCTTCCGGGCAGGCGACGCGCAATTCACGATCAAGTATCGTGACGTTAAGTGTGTTTGTTTTGTCGCTCATGGTTGTCCTTCGGGCAAGGCGGACAGCAGTTTTTCGAGGCGGATGGTGGCATTCGCCATCTTGTCTTTACACACCCGATTGTCACTATGTGCATGTGCCAACTCTTGGCGGAGTCTGTGGTTTTCCGAATGCAGCTTGCCGTATGCCTGTATCAGCAGGGTAAGTTTATTTTCCAAGGCGTTGAGTTCATTTTCCATGCGGCTAATATAGTTTGGAAAGTGCTGGAAAGTCAAACGCTAAGGTGCGGTTTTACAGGGGTTTTGTCAGTGACTGGGGGTAGTTGATGCGACTGTGATAGAATCCGCGCCGCTTTGAGGTGCCCGACTGCATGGCAGGCGGGTTAAACGGGAAGCAGGTGCGTTGTCAGAGAGTAAGGAGGGTGGATCCGTTCGGGATTGACTGTCTGGAATCTGGCGGCAAGGCCAGCGCTGCCCCCGCAACGGTAAACGAGTGTGGGTTTTTCATCATGCCACTGTGAGCAATCATGGGAAGGCGAAAAATCAAGACTTGTGAGCCCGGATACCGGCCTGAGAGCATAGTTCGGGAAATGCTGCGGGAGGCGCATGGACGGTGATGCGCTCGCGTTCGCTATCCTTGCTTGTCCAAGTGTTTCCTGTGTTTGTAATGCTCCAGCGGGGTCGCTTGGGGCTTAAATCGGGAAATCAAAATGAATCAAAAATTACTCTCGGTCGTACTGTTCGGTACGATCGTCTTGCCATTTGGCGCGTACGCGGCAACCGATAGTTTGGACGAGGTGGTAGTAACCGCCTCTCGCGTGTCCCAACCACTGGATAAAACGATAGCCCACACCACGGTACTTAATGAGCAGGCGATACGCCAGTCTGGTGCGGCCGACGTAGAGAGCTTGCTGCGTTCGATGGCGGGCATCGAGGTGACGCAGAATGGCGGCCTAGGCAAACAATCCAGCATCTTAATGCGCGGTACCAATTCTACGCATGTGTTGGTGCTGCTGGATGGCGTGCGCATTGGCTCTGCCACGACTGGGGCGACGGCGCTAGACCAGATCATGCTGGATGGCATAGAGCGCATTGAGGTGGTACGCGGCAACGTTAGTAGCATGTATGGGTCCGAGGCGATCGGCGGGGTGATCCAGTTGTTCACCAAGCGCGGTCATGGTGCGCCTGGCCTCAATGCCAGCGTCGGCCTGGGCAGTCTCGGTACGCAGCGTCTGGCGGCAGGTTTCTCCGGCGAAGTGAATGACAGTTCGTTCAGCGTACAGGTCGGCAATGTCAAAACCAATGGCGTGTCGGCGATCAATCCATTACTTGTGCCGGCGGCTAATCCCAATCGCAACGGTTACGACAACACCACGCTGAACGCGCAACTGAATCATGCGTTCAACGCCGACCACATGCTGACGGCTACCCTGTTCAGTACACGTGGCAAGGGTTCATATGACAGTGCTTTTGGCCTGCCAACCGATATTAATGACGCGCTGACGAGCGTCGATAAATTCTCGCTGGCGATGGATAACCAGTTAAGTGAAAAATGGCACAGCAGTTTGCGCGCATCGCAGGGGACTGACGAAAATCGTAGTTACACCAATGGCATCCAACTGTTCCGATTTCTGACTCGAAGCAAGCAACTGGTCTGGCAAAACGAGATTAAATTGGCCGATACGCAGCACCTGAATCTGGCGGTCGAGCATTTGGGTCAGGCGGTATCTTCCAGCACCGTGTTCACGCAGAATTCGCGCAATGTGAATAGCCTGCTGGCGGGTTATGTCGGTGATTATGGTGTGCATCAAGTGCAGGCTAATGTCCGTCAGGACCGTTATGCCAGTTTCGGCACGATCAATACCGGGTTGTTGGGCTATGGCCTGCAATTCGCCGATGCCTGGCGTCTGACGGCCAGCATTGCCAATGCCTTCAAGGCGCCGACCATCAATGACCTGTATTACCCGCTTACCTGGGGGTTCTCCGGCAATCCGAATCTGCGCCCGGAGCGTGCCCAGAACAAGGAAGTTGCACTGCGCTATGCCGCCAAGGATCAGCGACTGGACATCGTATATTTCAATAATCGTATTCGTGATCTGATTTCCGTCAACAATACTTTCACCAGCATGACCAATGTCGGCGAGGCGAAGATAGACGGTCTGGAGCTGAGCTATGCGGGGTCGTTTGACGGTACCAGAGTCAAAGCCGATCTGGCATTCCAGAATCCTCGTGATGCGACCACTGGCACTGTGTTGCTGAAGCGTGCGAAGGAATTTGCCACGCTCGGAGTGGCGCACGATTTCGATAACTGGAGTGCGGGCGTTGAGTTGCGTCACAGCGGTGCGCGTCAGGATTTCGGCGCAAAAACCCTGACCAGCTATCAACTGCTGAACTTGAGCGCCAGTTACAGGATGGCGGCGGGTTTGAACCTGACTGCGCGCCTTGATAATGTGACCAACCGTGATTATGCCGAGACTTACGGCTATAACACGCTCGGTCGCACTTTGTTCGTTAGCTTGAGTTACCTGCAGTAATGAGGTGCAAAGGCGGCGTTGCCGCCTTTGCTTTTTGTGCGGCTTGGTGTACTGTTAGCCCCGATGAATTAGCACTTACACAGGTGAAGAGATGAAAAATTTGCAAATCAAAAACATTGTCATAGTCGGCACACTGGTAGCCTTGATGGCGGCCACGCGTATGCACCATTTTGGCAGTCCTCTACATCTGCCGGACGCTTCGCTGGCGGTATTCTTGTTGGCAGGATTTTTGCTGGCCAGCCCGACCTTGTTCGGGGTTTTGCTGCTGGAGGCGGCAGTGCTGGACTATGCTGCAATCACCCAGATGGGTGTGAGCGACTATTGTGTGACACCCGCTTACGGGTTCCTGATTCCAACCTATGCCGTGTTGTGGATGGCTGGACGCTACAGTGCGCGCATAGACCGCCACAATGTACACAGCCTGATTCCGTTCGCCGGCATCGCGTTCGCGGCATTGAGCGCGGCGTTCGTGATCTCCAACGGGTCGTTCTTCCTGTTCTCTGGGCGTTATCCAAGCATGAGTATTGCCGATTATGCTGTGCAAGTCGGCCAGTATTACCTGCCATACCTCTCCAGTGCCGTTTTGTATCTGGCCCCCGCCTTCCTGCTCTACGCGATCTTCATTCACCGCGCCGACGCGGCACACTCCGCCTGACATCATGCCGGATGACGGCGCGCAGCACGGTCGCCGCATGGCGCGCAAGAAAGCCGCAGTGGATGCGGCAATCGCGCGCGCCGAGCGGGACAAGGGCTTGCTGCTGGTTTTGACCGGCAACGGCAAGGGCAAATCCAGTTCGGCGTTCGGCATGCTGGCGCGCACGCTGGGCTATGGCTTCAAGGCTGGGGTGGCGCAATTCATCAAGAACCGCCGCGACACTGGTGAAGAGGCCTTCTTCGCTTCCCATCCCAGCGTGCAGTGGCATGTGCTGGGCGACGGATTCACTTGGGATACGCAGAATCGCGAGGCTGACATCGCCAGTGCTCGCCGTGGCTGGGAGGTTGCGCGGGCTATGTTGCAAGATGCCACGCTGCATCTGGTAGTGCTCGATGAACTGACCTATTTACTCAATTACGATTATCTGGACGCACAACAAGTCTGTGCCGATCTTGCCGCCCGCCCGCCGATGCAGCATGTGGTGGTCACTGGGCGGGCTGCGCCGGAATGCCTGCTGGCAATGGCAGACACAGTCAGCGAGTTGCGGGATGTCAAACATGCCTTCCGCGACGGGGTGCGTGCGCAGCCCGGCATAGACCTGTAACTGTGGTTGCTGCAATCGCCATGCCTGCGGTGTTTCTGCTAAAGTGCGCGCTATGAATTCTTCCAGTACCCAGCTTTACCTGCGCCTCCTGAAATACGTCCAACCCTACTGGCGAGTCTTTGGTGTCTCCCTGCTCGGCATGGTGGTGGTGGCTTCCACCGAACCACTGGTCCCCGCCTTGATGAAGCCGATGCTGGACGGCACGTTCGTCCACAAGGATCAGGCGATGATGCGCATGGTGCCGGTGATTATCATTTTGATTTTTCTGGTGCGCGGCATCGCCACTTTTATCGGTACCTACGCCATCAACTGGGTGGGCAACAAGCTGGTGATGGACTTGCGCGAGGAAATGTTCGCCAAGTTACTGTCCCTGCCGACAGGTTATTACGACGAGAACGCCACCGGTTCGTTGCTTTCCAAACTGACCTTCGACGTGACTCAGGTGACCAATGCCGCAACGGTGGTGGTGACCATCTCGGTGCGCGATTCCATTGTGATGATCGGTCTGCTGGGCTGGCTGTTTTATCTGAACTGGAAGCTGACGCTGCTGACCTTGCTGATGGCACCGGTGATCGCCTTTATTATCAGCACCATCAGCAAACGCATGCGCCTGTCCAGCCGTGACTCGCAGCAGGCGATGGGTGACATGACGCAAGTCATCGAGGAGAGTGTGACCGCGCACAAGGTGGTCAAGCTGTTCGGCGGACAGCAGTACGAGCGCGACCGCTTCCGCGAACAGGCCAACTGGGTGCGCCGCCATGCGATGAAGCAGGCGTCCGCCGGGGCGGCCAATGTGCCCATCGTGCAGATGGTGGCGGCGGTGGCGCTGGCGGTGGTGGTCTATCTGGCCACCCTGCAATCCAACGCCGACGAAGTCACCGTGGGCGGCTTCGTGTCGTTCATCATGGCGATGCTGATGCTCACCGCGCCGCTGAAACGCCTGACAGGCGTCAGCGAATACCTGCAACGCGGCTTGGCGGCGGCGGAAAGCGTGTTCACGCTGCTCGATACGCGCGGCGAAATGGACGATGGTCGGGTGGCAGTTGGGCGAGTCAGCGGCGAGCTGCATTTCGACATCGCGCAATTCGCTTATGAAGCCGAAGCGCGGCCAGTGCTGAAGAACATTCATCTCGAGATACAAGCCGGAGAGAACGTCGCCTTCGTCGGCGCTTCCGGCAGCGGCAAGACCACGCTGGTCAATCTGGTGCCGCGTTTTTATTCGGTCAGCGACGGGGTGATCCGACTGGATGGGCATGATCTTCGCGAACTGACGCTGGCCAGCCTGCGCGCCAACATCGCGCTGGTAAGCCAGGAGGTGGTGCTGTTCAACGATACCATCGCCGCCAACATCGCCTACGGGCAGATGCGCGAAGTGACCGAGGCCGAGATCATCGCCGCTGCGACCGCCGCCCACGCGATGGAATTCATTCGCGAATGGCCCGAAGGCCTGAACACCGTGGTCGGCGAGCGCGGCGTCAAGCTGTCCGGCGGCCAGCGTCAGCGTATCGCCATCGCCCGCGCCATCCTCAAGGACGCGCCGGTGTTGATTCTGGACGAAGCTACCTCGGCGCTGGATTCGGAATCCGAGCGCCACGTGCAAGCCGCGCTGGAAACGCTGATGCAGGGCCGTACCACACTGGTCATCGCACACCGCTTGTCCACCATCGAAAAGGCCGACCGCATCATCGTTCTGCAAAAAGGTGAGATTGTCGAGATCGGCACCCATAACGAATTGCTGGCCAAGAATGGCGCGTACGCGCAACTGCACCGCATCCAGTTTGCCGGCCACGCGAGTCATTAAGTAGAATTTAAAGGCATCACAAGGTTGACGTAACGCGGCAAATCGCCTAAATTACGTCAGTAATTTACTCAACTATTAGGAGATTGACATGGCAGTTCTCGTAGGCAAGGCAGCACCGGATTTCACCGCCGTGGCGGTAATGGGCAACAACGAAATGAACGAATCGTTCAATCTGAAGAGCTACATCGCTGGCAAGGCTGCGGTGGTTTTCTTCTACCCGCTTGATTTTACTTTCGTTTGCCCGTCCGAACTGATCGCATTCGATCACCGTCTGAACGAGTTCAAGAGCCGTGGCGTAGAAGTCATCGGTGTTTCGATTGATTCTCAGTTTACGCACCTGGCCTGGAAGAATACGCCGGTCAGCAAGGGCGGTATCGGTCAGGTTGGTTATCCTCTGGTTGCTGACATCAAACACGAAATCTGCCAGGCGTATGACGTCGAGCTGGCAGGCGCAGGCGTGGCATTGCGCGGTTCATTCCTGATAGACAAGACCGGCACGGTGATGCATCAGGTAGTGAATATGCTGCCGCTGGGTCGCGATATCGACGAAATGTTGCGCATGGTTGATGCACTGCAATTCTTCGAAGAACACGGCGAAGTTTGCCCGGCTGGCTGGAACAAGGGCAAGCCCGGCATGAAGGCCTCTACTGAAGGTGTTGCGGAATACCTGGCAGGACACGCTCAGGAACTGTAAGCGCCCCGGGAAAGATAAAAGGCCACCGTAACAGGTGGCCTTTTTTATTTTGCGGCTGTTAAAATCCGCGCCATTGTTCATCATCGGGTGGTGTCTGCATGCTGGTCGGTTTCGTCATCCTCTATCTGGTATTTTCAGTCGGCGTGGGGCTTTATGCTTCAAGCCGCGTCCATACCGCACGCGATTTCGTGGTGGCTGGACGTAACTTGCCTTTGCCGGTGGTGACGGCGACGGTGTTCGCCACCTGGTTTGGCGCGGAAACGGTGTTGGGGATTTCCGCCACGTTCGTCAAGGAGGGGATGGGCGGTGTGGTGGCCGATCCGTTCGGTGCCAGTCTGTGTCTGATCATCGCCGGCCTGTTCTTCGCTGGCCGTCTTTACCGGATGAATCTGCTGACCATAGGCGATTATTACCGCGCCCGTTATAACCGTACCGTCGAATTATTGATGACCATCTGCATCATGGTCTCTTATCTGGGGTGGGTGGCGGCACAGGTGACCGCGTTGGGGCTGGTGTTCAATCTGGTGAGCGGCGGCGCGATAGGCCAGCCTGCCGGGATGATGATGGGGACGGCCATCGTGCTGGTCTATACCCTGTTCGGTGGGATGTGGTCGGTGGCGCTGCTGGATTTTGTACAGATGATCGTCATTATGGCGAGCATGTTGCTGATTGCCGTGCTGGTCAGTGGTGAGGCGGGCGGTGTCGCGCATGTGGTCAGCCAGGCCAGCATCGAAGGTCGCTTGCAGTTCCTGCCGCAGGGGGGCTACGAGGCATGGGTTTCTTTCATCGGTGCGGGACTGACCATGATGCTGGGCTCCATCCCCCAGCAGGACGTTTTTCAGCGCATGACCTCGGCCAAGGATGAAAAAACTGCGGTGCGCGGGACGGTGCTGGGCGGCGTACTGTATTTCGCTTTCGCTTTCGTGCCGATGTTTCTGGCGTTCTCTGCGACGCTGATAGATCCCAAGGTGTTCGGCGACTTGATAGCAACAGACTCGCAGATGGTGTTGCCCAGTCTGATTCTGAATCACACGCCCATGATTGCGCAGGTGTTCTTCTTCGGCGCGTTGCTCTCCGCAATCATGAGCACGGCCTCGGCCACGCTGCTGGCGCCCTCGGTGATGTTTACCGAGAACATCCTCAAACATCTGGCCTTCAAGCACATGAGCGACCGGCAAATGCTGCTCACCATGCGCATCATCATGCTGACATTTGCCTGCATCGTGCTGGCGTTCGCGCTGAATTCCGAATCAAGCATCTTCAAGATGGTGGAGAGTGCCTATAAGGTCACGCTGGTCGGGGCGTTCGTGCCGCTGGTGTTCGGGCTTTACTGGAAGCGCGCCAATAATTGGGGGGCGCTATGCGCCATCGTGATGGGCATAGGCAGTTGGCTGCTTATGGAGAAGTTTTATGCCGGTGACATCTGGCCGCCGCAATTGGTCGGGCTATTGATGAGCATAGTGGGTATGGTGATAGGTTCGTTGTCACGAGGATTGAAGCATCGGCATCATGCGGGTCACGCAAAAACATAGAAAATGTCATCGTACTGTCATAAATTATTCATACTCTGGCAACCTCGATAGAAGGAGTTCAGATGAGCGCGAAAATTTTGATAGTGGAAGACGAGCCGGCGATACAAGAATTGCTGGCGTTCAACGTTACCCAGGCGGGCTTCATTCCGTTGCGTGCCAGCGATGCTGAAGAGGCCTGGCAGCAGATACGTGATTACGCTCCCGACCTGATTTTGTTGGACTGGATGTTGCCATCCACCAGCGGTGTAGTGTTGGCCAAACAGCTACGTAGCCAGGATCAGACACGGGACACTCCCATCATCATGCTGACCGCGCGCGGCGATGAGCGGGACAAGATACTGGGGTTGGAATCCGGAGCCGACGATTACATCACCAAGCCTTTCTCCCCGCGAGAGTTGATGGCAAGGATACGTGCCGTGATGCGCCGCCACATCCCGGTACTGGCCAGCGATACGGTGAGTTTGGGGGGGCTGGAATTATCGCCAGAGTCACATCGCGTAACGGCGCGGGGCAAGCCCGTCGAACTCGGGCCGACCGAATTCCGGCTGCTGCATTTCTTCATGACACACGCCGAGAGAGTGTATAGTCGCGCGCAGTTGCTCGACCAGGTCTGGGGAACGCAGGTGTTTGTCGAGGAGCGCACTGTGGATGTGCATATCCGCAGACTGCGTGCGACGCTGGAGTCTTCCGGCCTCGATAATCTGATCCAGACGGTACGGGGCAGTGGATACCGTTTTTCAACCAACTGATGCCGGCAAGGCTCGCGGATATTTTGTCCCGGCCCCGATGCCGGCATCATTAGCGAGCGAGTGATTGAATTGCAGGATTTCTGGGTGCGCGTAAGTTTGCCGGTGCTCGTCAGCGCGATGGGTGCCGTGTTGTTGTGGATCGTCTTTTCGGCTACGGCCGCTCTGCTATTCATGGTGCTGGTGTTGCTGATGGTGATGGCTTACCGGGCGCAGCAGGTGTACAAGCTGGGGCAGTGGCTGCAAGATGCTCGCTTGGAGACCATTCCGGAGGCCGATGGTATCTGGGACGACGTGTTCTCGCAGCTCTACAAGATGGTCAAGAAACACAACCAGACCAAGCAAGAACTGGCTGCCGAATTGCATCATATCGAGCAAGCGACCGCCGCGCTGCCGGAAGGCGTGGCGATTCTAAATGAGGTGAACCGCATCGAGTGGTTCAACCCGCTTTCCGCGCAACACTTCTGCCTCAAGCCCGGCCAAGACATCCTGCAGGACATCACCTATCTGGTGCGTCAGCCGGAGTTCATCGAATACCTGCACAAGAGTAATTTCACCGAGCCATTAGTGATGAGACACTCGCGCCACGATGACATGGTGTTGTCCATCAAGCTGGTAGCTTACGGCGGGGACAAGCGGCTTTTGATTAGCAGTGACATTACCCAACTTGAGCGCATAGAAACCATGCGCCGCGATTTCGTCGCAAACGTGTCGCATGAGTTGCGTACGCCGCTAACGGTGGTCAACGGTTTCGTGGAGACTTTGCAGGACATGCCGGACTTGAGTCACGACAAGATGCAACACGCCTTGCACCTGATGGCCGGTCAAACACGGCGCATGGACAGTCTGGTGTCCGACTTGTTGACCCTGTCGCGGCTGGAAAGCAGCCAGACACCCTTGCATGTCGAATCTGTAGACATGCGGAAGATGCTCGACGAACTACTGCAGGATGGCAAGCTGCTGAGTGCGGGACGACACCAGTTCAGCATGGCCTTCAGCGGGCCGGGAAATTTGTCTGGAAATCGCGACGAGTTGCACAGCGCCTTCGGCAATCTGGTCAGCAATGCGGTACGTTACACCCCTGATGGCGGTGCGATCGCGCTGGCGTGGGAGGTGCGCGGCGAGTGTCCGACCTTCTCGGTGCAGGACAGTGGCATAGGTGTCGAAGCGGAGCATCTGCCGCGTCTGACCGAGCGATTTTATCGTGTCGATTTGAGCCGTTCACGTGCCACGGGAGGGACAGGGCTGGGGTTGGCCATCGTTAAGCACATAGCGATGCGGCATCAGGCGCATCTGGAAATAGTCAGCGCAGTAGGCAAGGGAAGCACTTTCATGCTGGTGTTCGAAGGGCAGGCGGCGGGACAGTAGCCCGTTTTGGGAATCGCTTGCTTTGCCTAACCTGTCCGTCTGGTCATACAATGCAATCCCGAACGAATTTACTTATCTGGAATGCGCAATTATCTGATTGACCTGCTGGCGCTAGACCACGCTGATGGTGAGCATGCAGAACACGTCAAATACAAGATTGTTTTCCTGAACAGCGTGTTCCTGCTGGCAGGCGTGATCGCGTTTTGTCTAGGCTTTTACCGCTGGCAATTCAGCCATCTGATGGGCGGCCTGGATTTCGCGTTTTCCTTGATGAGCGTATCGCTGCTGTATTACCTGAGGCTGCACCGCGAGCATGTCGAATTTGTCAGCAATGTGGCGCTGACCCTGTCCTTCCTGATATTTTTTGCCCTCTATCTGCTCGCCCCCTACAACACCATGCGGCTTTCGCTGTTCTTCCTGTTGTCGGCGGCGGCCTTCTACCTGAAGGGCAACATCATAGGCCTGCGCTGGCTGGGGGCGTGCATCGCGGCCATCGTGGCGGGTTATTTCCTACCCGGTTTTGATGTCGGCTATGCGTTCGTGGATATTGTCACCACCTGCCTGTACCTGAGTGCGCTATTCGTGATTTTCTGGAATTACGAAAAGGTCAGGGAGGTGCAGTTCAGGCGCGAGCAGGAGCAGCAATTGAACAGCCAGATTGAGGCGCGCTGGAGGGAGACGCTGAGCCATGAGCGCGAACTGTTCCAGACCATACTGGATAACGCGCCTATGGGTATCTGGATGGTGGACCCCAAGGGCAAGGTGCAATTTGTCAACCGCGTGTTCTGTGGTGCCACGGGCATTTCCGAAGAGCGCTTTCTGGCAGCTGATAGCTATGTGGATGTGCTGCCCCAATCGGTTTCGGCAAACTGCATACGATCGGATCAGGAGTGCATGGCGCAGAATACCCCCCATCTGTCGAGCGAATGTCTGCTATTCGTGGATGGTCGAGAACACGATTTGGAAATCACCAAGGTCAGGCTGCTTGATCAGAATGGCAAAGTGAGGGGACTAATCGGGTTGGCTGTGGACGTGACCGAGCGCCGCGAGCACGAAAAACAGCTGGAGCGCATCGCGCATTACGATGCGCTGACTGGCGTGCCGAATCGCGTACTGCTGGCAGACAGGTTGCAGCAGGCCTTGGCGCGCACCATGCGCGAAGGTGAACTGATGGCGGTGTGCTATCTCGATTTGGACGGCTTCAAACCGGTCAATGACAGATACGGCCATGAAGAGGGGGACAGGGTGCTGGTCGAGATTACGCGGCGCATCAAGAGCGTGATCCGTACTGACGACACTGTGGCAAGACTGGGGGGTGACGAGTTCGTGGTGCTACTGGTCGGCATGAATGTTCCGGATGAGTACGTGGGCAGCCTGAACCGCCTCCTGGAAGCGATCAACCAGCCCATAGAAATTCGCGGCAAACAACTACAGATCAGCGCCAGCATCGGCGTGTCGCTGTATCCCGATGACCTGCAGGATGCGGACACCCTGTTGCGCCACGCCGACCAGGCGATGTACATCGCCAAGCAGGCCGGCAAGAATCGCTATCACCTGTTTGACGCGCAGCACGATCAGCGTACGCGTACGCACAATGCATTGTTGGTGCAGATCCGCCATGGCCTGGAAAACGGAGAATTCGAGCTGTATTACCAGCCCAAGGTTGAGATGCTTACACGGCGTCTGTGCGGTGCGGAGGCCTTGATCCGCTGGAATCATCCGCAGCGTGGCTTGTTGCCGCCGGGCGAATTCCTGCGGGCAATCGAAAATACCGAACTGGATATCCTGCTGGGAGAGTGGGTCATCCGGCAGGCATTGGCGCAGATGCGCAACTGGCGAATGCAGGGATTCGATTTGACCTTGAGCATCAACATCTCGGCCTATCACTTGCAGGCACCCGATTTTGTCCGCAAGTTACAGGATGAGATGGGGGTATTCTGCCCAGAAAATTGCGAGAGATGCTTACAGATTGAAGTGCTGGAGACGGTCGCGATAGATGACATCGCAAACTTTGGCGAACTCATCCGGGAATGTCGCGAGATCGGTGTCGGCTTCGCGCTGGACGATTTTGGCACCGGTTATTCATCGCTCACGTATCTGAACCGGTTGGACGTTGATACGCTGAAGATAGACCAGTCGTTCGTGCGACACATGCTGGAGGAATCGGGAGGTCGCGCCATCGTGCAGGGCATCATCGCGCTGGCGCATGCCTTCGGGCGTGAGGTCGTGGCGGAAGGTGTGGAGACCGAGGCGCATTATCAGGCACTGGTGGAGATGGGGTGCGAGATAGGCCAGGGTTATGGCATTGCACGCCCGATGCCGGCCAGTAAAATTACCTGCTGGAGTTTCCCGGAGAAGTGATTGCGGCGCAGTCCTTTCTGGACCATCCGGGATATTTCAGACGCGGCGTGGCGCAGGTTTCTCGTCCTTCAGGACTTTGAAGCTGACCCTTTCATAGTCCGCGCCATGTTCCACACTGAAACCCAGTTTGACCTTGATCTTGTCGCCTTCCGGATGTTCAAGTTCGAGCACGTGTTCGGCCTTGTACCATTCACGCGGCACAATCAGGCTGGCAGGAGACTTGATCTCGGGCAGGGCGGGGAACAGGAAGCCGGGGGCACAGTCCGCATTCTCTGACGGGTTGAGGGTGGCCTGACGGATAGTTACCGGAAGTGCCTGCCCGTGCAGATAGCGAACGCCAATCTGTAACTGGTTCAGCCGGGTCACGTTCACCCAGGCAGTCGAGCCCAGCAGGAAACTTTCCGAGCCCGCAGGGCGTAAAGCCACCAACTGTTGATGCGCCAATCTGCCCCCCACGTGATCCTCCCGAATCAAGCGCGCACCGCTGACGCTTTCATCCTGCATTAGCCAGTTTTCCAGCGGATAGCCCATTTCCACCAGTTCATGCTCCTGCTTGAGGCGTTTGGTGGCACTCACCGTCTCGATTTCGCTGTGACTCAGGCGGCCAAAGGTCTCGATTGGTTTTTGCGGATTGAAGGGCATGCTTGTCATGTGTGCATAGATGCCGTCGAATTTGTAGCATATTTTCGCTGCAAGTGAAGTCGATCGCCGTTCGCCCAGGCGTTGCTGGCTGTTCTCGCACCAGCAGCGATGCAGGAAAGTCAGGAAGTCTATGCAGGCCTTGCGGTCGTAATGGTCGCCCAGTCCGGCCTGTAGCGGTGTCTGGCCCTGTTGCAGCAGGATGGTCTTGACGCGCAGCAATTTGCTCAAGGGGGCCATGGCAAGGAAGCGCAGGCCGTCATGCTGTCGAGTTTGGATGCTGGCAAGTTGTTGCAGCCCCTGCCTGCTGGTCAGATCCGCCACCAAGGGATGGGCATCTGACTTGTTGATTTTGCAATGGTCTTTGACAGTTATCTCATTGCTCCATAGCGACAGCCAACTGTCCAGTTGTTGCAACTGCCAGCGGGTCAGCCGGGCAGGGTGGGCATAGCAGGCCAGCAATATCCTGACGTAGCTACTGACGCAATTGATGTGCGGCAGCTCGGGTTTGAGCGAATCCGGTACGTCGGTCTGCTGCAAGTCATTTTGTTCGGCGTAGGCATACAGCTCATGCAACTGGTGCCAGAGTTTTTCGTCCACCTCGTAGCTGGTGCAAAGATGCTCAAAGATTGCGGCTCCGGTGTAGTGCAAGCAGCGCTGGCACAGCAGCGCACCGTGGTTTTGTAGAGACTTGTCGCCCGAAATGTGGGATTGCAGGCAGCGCTGGTAGCCCATCACCAGCGACTGCCAGAGTTGCACGATGGCGACAAATACCAGCAATTCGTTGTCACCAAGCGGCAGGGGTTTTGCGATCAGTTTCTTGGCGAAATCATCCTGTACATGTTCGATGGTTTCGCGCAACTGTTCCAGTGTCTCAAGACGGACAAGGCCGCGCATCGGATAGCGGTTGAGCTCGTTGAGTTGGATTAGCAACTGGCTATGCGCCTGTTGCAGATTAGTCAGTTGCAATTGCCCCAACCAGAGCGCACAACTCTCCGCATCCTTGAAGATGGGACGGGCGCGGTCATCGGTCGGTTCGAGGGGCAGGGTCAGCATGCCCAAATGATAACAGGAGCTAGGATTGAGAAAAGTGGATTAAGCAAAAAACTACCTACGGTTTCCGATTTCCGCGTGCTTTCCCCACTCCCCCTTGCAGTCTTGCCTTTATAGCAGCACACGTTCGATGCCGCCGTTGTTCGCCTTGTGTACATAATCTGCCAGCCAGTCGTCACCCAGCAGATGTTTGGCCATCTCCACCACGATGTAATCGGAGGTCGTGCCGCTGTCCTCGTTATAGCGCGACAGCCCCTGTTGGCAAGCCGGGCAAGAGGTCAGGATTTTGATGTCGCCGGTAAAGCCGTCGGCGCGTAGCGCATCCGCTCCCGCGCGCATCTCCTCTTCCTTGCGGAAGCGCACCTGCGTGGCGATGTGTGGCTGGGCAACACCGAAAGTACCGGACTCTCCGCAGCAGCGGTCATTGAGCGGCACGTTCATGCCCATCAGTTCGTTCACTACTTTCAGGGGCTGGTAGGACTTCATCGGTGAATGGCAGGGGTCGTGATACATGTAACGGGCGCCCTCGACGCCATTCAGTTTGACGCCCTTCTCCAACAGGTACTCATGGATGTCCAGCAGTCGGCAATCGGGGAAGATCTTCTCGAACTGGTATTTCTGCAACTGGTCCATGCAGGTGCCGCACGACACGATCACCGTCTTGATATCCAGATAGTTCAGCGTGTTGGCGACGCGATGGAACAGTACGCGGTTGTCGGTGGTGATCTGTGCCGCCTTGTCGCCCTGCCCGGATGCGTTTTGCGGATAACCGCAGCACAGGTAGCCGGGCGGCAGCACGGTGACGGCGCCGGTTTCGTAGAGCATGGCCTGCGTTGCCAACCCGACCTGGCCGAACAATCGCTCCGAGCCGCAGCCGGGGAAGTAGAACACCGCTTCGGAGTCTTCTGCCGGGCGGCTAGGGTTGCGGATAATCGGGATGACGCTGTTGTCTTCGATGTCCAGCAAAGCGCGCGAGGTCTTTTTCGGCAGATTGCCCGGCATCGGCTTGTTGATGAAATGGATCACCTGCGCCTTGATGGAGGGCTTGCCCACGCTGGCGGGCGGACGGGCGATCTGCTTTTTGAACAGCCCCAGTCGCTTGCCGATGCCATGCGCGATGCGCTGTGCCTGGTAGGCCCACTCGATCATCACCTTGCGCATCAACTTGATGGTGAGCGGGTCGGTGGTGTTCAGGTAGAGCATCGAGCTGGCAGTGATCGGGTTGAATTTCTTTTGGCCGTGTTTGCGCAGGAAGTTGCGCATCGCCATCGAGACGTCGCCGAAATCTATGTTCACCGGGCAGGGATTAACGCAGCGGTGGCAGACGGTGCAGTGGTCGGCCACGTCGTTGAACTCGTCGAAATGCATCAGCGAGATGCCGCGCCGCGTCTGCTCTTCATACAGGAACGCCTCCACCAGCAGCGAGGTGGCGAGAATCTTGTTGCGCGGCGAATACAGCAGGTTGGCGCGCGGCACGTGGGTGCTGCACACCGGCTTGCATTTGCCGCAGCGCAGACAGTCCTTGATCGAATCGGAGATGTCGCCCAGTTCGCTCTTTTCCAGGATCAGGCTTTCCAGTTCCATCAGGTTGAAGCTGGGCGTGTAGGCGCGTTCCAGATTGCTGCCCGGCAGCAGCTTGCCCTTGTTGAAGCGGCCTTCCGGGTCTACGCGCTGCTTGTAGGCGATGAACGGTGCCAGTTCGTGTTCGTCCAGATAGTCGAATTTGGTGATGCCGATGCCGTGTTCGCCGGAAATCACGCCGCCCAGATCCTTGGCCAGTTGCATGATGCGATCCACTGCCGCGTTGGCTTGTTGCAGCATCTCGTAATTGTCGGAGTTGACCGGGATGTTGGTGTGTACGTTGCCGTCGCCCGCGTGCATGTGCAGCGCCACGAACACGCGGCTTTTCAGCACGTCCTGATGGAGGGCATTGCACCGGTCGAGGATGGGCTGGTAGGTGCCGCCGCTGAAGATATGGGCAAGCTTGTCGCGCAGTTCGCGCTTCCAGGAGGCACGCAACTGGTGGCGTTGCACCGCGTCGAATACTGTCACCGCGCCCACGTCGGCGGCATCGGCGCTGAAGTCGAGTGACTCGGGGAGCGATGACAGCGGCGCGTCCAGATTGTCGCGCAGCCATTCCCAGCGGGCGCGCACGCGAGCCAGCAGCTTCTGGGCATCCTGCGCACGGTTGCCCAGCAGTTCGGCATCGCCGAGCTGTTTGTCGTCCTGGTAATACAGTGGCAGTTCGCCGGCGAAGAATTCGTCCAGTGCACCTATGAACTTGATCTTGTTGTGCAGCGACAATTCGATGTTGATGCGCTCGATACCGTCGCAGTAATCGCCCATGCGCGGCAGCGGGATGACCACGTCCTCGTTGATCTTGAAGGCGTTGGTGTGTTTGGCGATGGCGGCGGTGCGGGCGCGGTCCAGCCAGAATTTCTTGCGCGCCTCGGCGGATACCGCGATGAAGCCTTCACCGTGGCGCAGGTTAGCCAATCGCACGATTTCCGATGCGGCAGAGGCGGCGGCATCGGCATCGTCACTGACCACGTCGGCCACCAGCACCATCTTGGGACGCGTGCCGCGCCGCGACTTGGTCGCGTAGCCCACCGCCTTCAGGTAACGCTCGTCCAGATGTTCCAACCCGGCCAGCAGCGCGCTGGGGTGTGCATCCAGATAATCCTTGATCTCAACGATGGCGGGCACTGCCTCGCGCACCTGACCGAAAAACTCCAGACAAACGGTGCGAGTATGAGTGTGGGCGCGATGCAAAATGAAGCGCGCCGAGGTGATGATGCCGTCGCAACCTTCCTTCTGGATGCCGGGTAGGCCGGACAAGAATTTGTCGGTGACATCCTTGCCCAGCCCCGCCTTGCGGAACGCGTTGCCGGGGATGGTCAGGATTTCCGGCGTGCCGTGGGGAGTCTTGCCATCTATTTCAAAGTGGCTGATGCGGAAACTGCTTGAGACCGTGTCGTGGATTTTGCCAAGGTTGTGATCGAGTCGTTCCACCTGCATCCACAGACCGTCCGGCGTGACCATCCGCCAGCTGGCCAGATTGTCCAGCGCCGTGCCCCACAGCACGGCCTTCTTGCCGCCGGCATTCATCGCCACGTTGCCGCCGATGCAGGAGGCATCCGCCGAAGTCGGGTCCACCGCGAACACCAGATCGTTGCGTTCGGCAGCCTCCATCACGCGCCGGGTGACCACACCCGCGCCGCAATGGACAGTAGCGTAGGGGTGCGACAGGCCGGGCAGCACGGTCTGCTCGATGGCCGAGATGGCGTCCAGTTTTTCGGTGTTGATGACTGCAGAGAATTTATCCAGCAGCACCGCGCCGCCGGTATAGCCGGTACCGCCACCGCGCGGCACGATGGTGAGTTTCAGCGCGATGCAGGCGCGCACCAGTTCGGCGACCTCCTGCTCACTGTCCGGGTGCAACACCACGAACGGGTATTCCACGCGCCAGTCGGTGGCATCGGTGACGTGCGAAACACGCGCCAGCCCATCGAACTGGATGTTGTCGCGGCGCGTAATGCGCGACAGTTCGCGGACGGCGCGGCGGCGCATTTTCAGCGTCTGGTCGAATTCGTCGGCGAAGCGGTCTACTGCAGCGCGCGCCAGTTCCAGCAGTTGCAGCACGATCTGGTTGTCCTGGCGGCGGTCTTCAATGGCATGCAGACGGTGGTGCAGCGCGTCTATCAGTGCCTGACGGCGCTTGGGGTTGTCCAATAAGTCGTCCTGCAGGTAAGGGTTGCGCGTGACTACCCAGATGTCGCCCAGCACCTCGTACAGCATTTGCGCGGAACGGCCGGTGCGGCGTTCGTGGCGCAGCGTGTTGATGATGTCCCAGCCTTCCGTGCCTAGGAGACGCAGCACGATCTCGCGGTCGGAGAACGAAGTGTAGTTGTAGGGGATTTCACGTAAACGCGCGGTCATGTCATTCCTTGTGGCAGCGGCGGATATTGGCAGCTACCGGGCATAATTTATCAGGCGCGCATTTTACCTGATTGCGGCGCGTCGCTCGACCATGCGTGCATTGCGGATAAAATGGCGGCTCATCATGGATACCTGTCCCGAAAATTTGACTGCCCGCGTGTTCTTCGCCTTGTGGCCAACGGACGACGAGCGTATCGCGCTGGCCGACTGGCAGCCGGCGCTTGTGCGGCTGTGCGGCGGGCGCGTGATGCGTGCCGAAACGTTGCACCTGACTTTGGTTTTTTTGGGCGAGATTCCTTGCAATCGGCTTGAAGCGCTGTGTCTGGCGGCACAGCAAGTCAGCGGGCAATGCTTCGGGCTGAGTCTCGATGTTGCGCGATATTGGGGGCATAACCACATCCTGTATACTGCGCCCCGCGTCGTGCCGCCGCAGTTGGCGCAACTGGTGCGAGAGCTGGAAAAGCAGCTGCGCCGTCAACATTTCAAATTTGACGCACGCGAATACAAGCCGCATGTCACGCTGCTGCGCAACGCCCACTGGCGTGACGATCCGCTGCCTGAGTTGCCGCCAGTGCGACTCGAAGTTGGCAGTTTCGTGCTGTTGCAATCAGTGCAGCAGGACGGTGCGGCGGCCTACCGGATACTGGCGCGTTTCCCTTTGTCTGAAAGTGTTTGTGACCCATGAAGAATCCTCCCGAATCTCTGTATCGTCTGGCGCTGGCAGTGGTTGTCGGCGTCGTTGCCTCGCCCCTCGCGCTGGCCGGCGACGAGGCTTTTGCGCGTTGTGCGCAGCAGTTTCCGGCTGACCCGCAGGCGCGGCTCAAGTGTTTCGACGCGGCGCTGGAAAGCCGACCCGTCGACCCGCGTCCGGTCAGTGCTGAACCGGCCGCTGCCTCGGTGTTTGCCCCTGCCGCAAGCGGTGTGCCGTCAGCGCCCGCGCAGGCGCAAACCGATGCCGAGCCGCCGCAACCGGTGGCGGCGCGCGCGGAGCGCTCCTATCTGACGCGGCTGTGGAATCTGGATAATCGCCCACATCGCGGCCTGACCACGCTGGATCGTTTGCAACCCCACCGGCAGAGTTACCTGATCGTGCGCGAGACCAGTAACGTCAACCGCAGCCCAGCCACGCCCTCCCCCGGCCATGCGGTCGCCGCGCCCTACAGCCTGGACGCGATGGAAGCCAAGTTCCAGCTCAGTTTCAAGTCCGATATCGGCACGGTCGAAGGGCTGGATCTGTGGGGGCTGAAAACGCTGCGCGTGTGGGGGGCGTATACCCAGCAGTCACACTGGCAGGTATTCAACACCCGCAACTCGTCGCCGTTCCGCGAGACCAACTACCAGCCGGAACTGATCGCCAGTTTCGGCACCGGCAACGAGTCGGGCTGGAAGCTGCTCAATCTGGGGTTGGAACACCAGTCGAATGGCCGCTCGCTGCCGGATTCGCGCAGCTGGAATCGCGTCTATGTGCAGGGCGGCTGGGAATGGGGCAACACTTCGCTGCTGGCGCGCGGCTGGTGGCGTGTGCCCGAAAATATCCTCAAGGATGACAATCCCGATATCGTGCATTACATCGGTCGCGCCGAGATGACCGTGCGCTGGGAGCCCGACAGCAAGGAGCAGGCCGTGTCGCTGCTGCTGCGCAACAATCTGGAGCTGGGGCACAATCGCGGCCTGATGCAACTGGACTGGTCGGCGCCGGTCGAGATCGGCCACGCGGCCAGATTGCATGCCCAGTTAACTACCGGCTACGGCGAGAGCCTGATTGACTACAACCATCGCCAGACCACATTCGGGGTCGGCGTTTCGTTCAGGGAATGGTAAACATGACAGAGCAGCAGAACACCCACTACCAACGCATCGGCGGGGCGGACAAGATTCGCGCGCTGGTCAGCCGTTTTTACCAATTGATGGACGCGCTGCCAGAGGCTTATGGCATTCGCAAGATGCACGCGGCAGACCTGCAAAGTGCCAACGACAAGCTGTTCGAATTCCTGTCCGGCTGGATGGGCGGGCCGCAACTGTTCGTCGCCAAATACGGCCACCCGATGCTGCGCCGCCGCCACCTGCCGTTCGTCATTGGTGACACCGAACGTGACCAGTGGATGCTGTGCATGAATCAGGCGCTGAGCGAAGTGGTGGATGATGTGGCGTTGCGCCGTGAATTGTCGGATGCCTTCGCCAAGGTGGCCGACCACATGCGCAACCGCGAAGGCTGACGCCGTTTACTCAGCGGGTTCGGCGGTGTCCGGACGGACGGTGAGCTTCTCCAGACACCACGCCGCAGCAGCAAACCCCATCGTCGCGGTGACGGTGACGCTGGAGCCATAGCCTGCACAACTCAGGTTGCCGGTGGTGCAGGCGGTGCTGCGCTGCGACGGTTCTTCGAGGTAGAGGCAGGTCACGCCGAACTTGCCGTTCTTGCGCGGCAGTATTCGGTGATCCTTTTTCAGCATGTTGCGGATGCGCGCCAGCAGGGCATCCTGCCTGACACGTCCCAGATCATCTTGGCGCAGCGTCAGTGGATTGCGCTTGCCGCCCGCTGCGCCGCACACCAGCAGCGGCAGTTTTTGGTAACGGGCTTGGGCAATCAGCGCGGCCTTGACTTTGGCCTGGTCGCAGGCGTCCACCACCATGTCGTACGCGCCTGGCTGCATCCGTTCCTGCATGTTTTCCTCGGTGAGAAAATCCTCGATCGCGTGCACCCGGCAATCGGGATTGATCTCGCGGATGCGCTGTTCCAGTGCGTGTACTTTTGCCATGCCGAAGGTGCTGTTAAGCGCCTGAATCTGCCGATTGGTGTTGGACACGGCGACCTGATCGAAATCTATCAGCGTAATCTGGCCGACCCCGCTGCGCGCCAGCGCCTCGACCACCCAGCAGCCGACCCCGCCGACCCCGACCACTGCGACGTGACCGCGATGCAGCGCCAACCGCGCGCCGTCGCCGTACAGCCGGTCCAGCCCGCCGAAGCGGCGGCCATGCTCCTCGTCCAGCGGGTGCAGGCTCATGTGGCAAGCTCCGTCAGCGGCAGCACCGCCAGCGCGTTGTCGGTGGTGATGCGGGCGATCTCGTCCGGCGGCAGGCCGCGCAAAGAGGCCAGCGTTTGCGCGATGCGCGGCAGGTATTCCGGCAGGTTGGGTTCGCCCGGCGGCACGAATTCTGGCGCCATGTCGGGCGCATCGGTCTCCAGCACGATGCTGGAGAGGGGTAGGGTGCGGGCCAGTTCGCGCAATCGGGTGGCGCGCGGATAGGTCATCGCGCCGCCAAAGCCCAGCTTGAAGCCCAGTTTGATGAATTCCTCCGCTTGCTGCCGGCTGCCGGAGAAGGCATGGGCGATACCGCCGCGCACCTTGTGGCGGCGCAACAGGGCGAGCGTGGCATCCACCGCGCGACGCGTGTGCAGCAGCACTGGCAGGTCGAATTCGCGCGCCAGCTTGAGTTGTTCTGTCAAAAAGTGTGCCTGGTGCGCCTTGTCGTGATGTTCGATGAAGAAATCCAGCCCGATCTCGCCGAGCGCGACCGCTTGCCCGGCGCTCAAGTATTCGCGCAGCGCGGCCAGATCGTCTTCGCTGGCCGACTCGACGAAGATCGGATGGATGCCGTAGGCGGGCCGGCAGGCCGGGTAGAGCGCGCAAATCTGGCGCACGGCGGCGAAGTCGCGACGCTCCACCGTCGGCACGACCAGATCGGTGACGCCGGCGGTTTCGGCGGCTTGCAGTATCTTGGCGTATTGCCCGCCGAATTCCGGCGCGAACAGGTGGCAGTGGGTGTCTATCAGCATGGCGTTGGTAAGTACTGATTTATTTCGTCATACCCGCGAAAGCGGGTATCCAGTTGTTTGATTTTACTGGGTTCCCGCTTTCGCGGGAACGACAAAACCGATTAAATCTGCGCTTCAATTTTCGCTCAGTCCATCATCAGCACGACCTTGCCGGTCATGCCGCCCGCCTCGATCAGGCGGTGGGCTGCCGATGCCTGTTCCAGCGGCAGGCGATGGGTGACCAGCACGCCCAGTTCGCCGGCATCCACGCGCTGGGCGCACTGTTCCAGTATCTTGCGCTGGCGGATGCGTTCCTCATGCATGTCCAGCACCTGCGGGGTGAGCATCAGCTCGAAGCCCAGCGACAGGTTGCGCAGTCGCGCCAGTTGCACATCGGCCTGCGCCAGCGGCGTGGCGAGGATGCTGACCAGCGTGCCGCCGATGCGCGCGGCTTTCAGCGAACGCAGGAAAGTCTCGCCGCCCACCGTGTCGAACACCACGTCCGCGCCCCGGCCAGCTGTCCAGTCCAGCGTCTCGGCGACGAAGTCCCGCTCGCGGTAGTTGATGATGCGCGATGCGCCCAGCGCCTGGGCCAGCCCGCCCTTGCGTGTGTCGCTGACGGTGACGGCGATCTGTGCGCCGATGCTGTGCGCCAGTTGCAGCGCGATGTGTCCTACTCCGCCAGCGGCGGCGTGGATCAGCAGAGTCTGGCCGGCCTGCAAGCGGGCGCGCTCGAACAGCGCCTCCCAAGCGGTCAGGCAGACCAGCGGCAGCGCGGCGGCATCGGACAGCGGGATGGATGCGGGTGCGGCGGCGGCATATTCCTCATGCACCACGACGTATTCGGCGTAGTTCCCGGCGCTGCCGGGCTGCGTGTCGCCCAGTCCACCGTTGCAGAAATACACCGCGTCGCCCACCTTGAAGCGCGTCACCGCAGCGCCCACGGCCTCGACCACGCCCGCACCGTCGCAACCCAGTATCGCCGGCAGCTTGTCGGGGTAGTAGGCGGGTTTGGCGCGCAGCTTGGTGTCCAGCGGGTTGACCCCGGCGGCGGCGAGTCTCACGCGCAGATGGTGCGGCGAGGGCAGTTCCGGCATGGCCAGTTCGGCCATTTGCAGCACCGAAGCGTCGCCGGCGGCGGTCATCAGAATGGCTTTCATCAATGTCTCGGGTTCTCTGGAATGGGGCGTATGGTAAACTCCGGCGACTTTTTTTGCGAGATAGAACCATGTCTGGAAACACATTCGGCACCTTGTTCACAGTGACTTCTTTTGGCGAATCGCACGGCGCGGCGATAGGCTGCATCGTGGACGGCTGCCCGCCGGGGTTGGCGCTCTGCGAGGCCGATATCCAGCATGACCTTGACCGCCGCAAGCCCGGCACGTCGCGCCACGTTACCCAGCGCCGCGAATCGGATACCGTGGAGATACTCTCCGGCGTGTTCGAGGGCAAGACCACCGGCACGCCGATTGCGCTGTTGATCCGCAACGAAGACCAGCGCAGCAAGGATTATGGCAACATCGCCGAGACCTTCCGCCCCGGCCACGCCGACTACACCTACTGGCAAAAATACGGCATCCGCGACTATCGCGGCGGCGGGCGTTCTTCGGCGCGCGAGACAGCGGGGCGGGTCGCGGCGGGTGCGATTGCCAAAAAATGGCTGAACGAAAGATACGGCGTAACGGTGCGCGGCTATCTGGCGCAACTGGGCGAGATCGTCGTGCCGTTCAACAGCTGGGATGCTGTCGGCAACAACCCGTTCTTCGCGCCAGATGCCAGCGTCGTGCCGGCACTGGAAGACTACATGGACGCGCTGCGCAAATCCGGCGACTCGATAGGCGCGAAGCTGGGCGTGGTGGCAAGCAACGTGCCGGTGGGCTGGGGCGAGCCGGTGTTCGACCGGCTGGATGCCGACATCGCCCACGCGCTGATGGGCATCAACGCCGTCAAGGGCGTGGAGATCGGCGCGGGCTTTGGCTGCGTCACCCAGCGCGGCAGCCAGCACGGCGACGAGCTGACCCCGGATGGCTTTGCCAGCAACAACGCCGGCGGCATCCTGGGCGGTATTTCCACCGGCCAGGACATCGTCGCCCACTACGCCATCAAACCCACCTCCAGCATCCGCATCGAGCGCAACTCGATCAACAAGGCAGGTGAAGCGGTGAAAGTCTCCACCGAAGGCCGCCACGACCCCTGCGTCGGCATCCGCGCCACGCCGATTGCGGAGGCGATGGTCGCGCTGGTGCTGATGGACCACGCGCTGCGGAATCGCGGGCAGAATGGGGATGTGGAGAGTGGGACGGTGAGGTTGCGGTAGGCTGGGGTGAGGTACGAACCCCAGCGGTTTTGTGTGGCAATGGGAATGCTGGGATTCGCAGGCTCATCCCAGCCTACGGCACTTTCGCGGAGATGACGAAAAAATCAGTGTCCCCTAAGTGAAGAATCAGAATATGGCGGATTGATGAACAAAGCCCAATTAAAAAAACTCGAAGCCGATCTGTGGAGTGCCGCCAACAACCTGCGTGCCAATTCCGACCTTAAATCCAGTGAATATGCCACGCCCGTACTGGGGCTGATTTTCCTCAAGTTTGCCGACAACAACTACCGCCGCTTTGAAGCGGAAATTGTCGCCGAATATCAGAAGCTGCAAGGCACGCGGCGCGAGAAAAAAATCTCCGACATTGCGATTGAGAAGTGCGGCTTCTATCTGCCCGACCATGCGCGGTATGCACATCTGCTGAACCTCCCGGAAGAAAAGAACATCGCCAAGGCGCTCAAGGAAGCGATGAAGGCCATCGAGGAATACAAGCCCGAACTCGAAGGCGTGCTGCCCAAGGACGAATATGCCGCGCTGACGCGCACCGACAAAACGCTGCCCAACCAACTGCTCAAAACCTTCGCCGACATTCCGGCAGATGCCACCGGCGACCTGTTCGGGCAGATTTACGAATACTTCCTCTCCGAATTCGCGCGCAGCGAAGGCCAGAAGGGCGGCGAATTTTTCACACCGCGCTCCGTGGTGCGCCTGATGGTGGAAATCATCGAACCGCACGGCGGCAAAGTGTTCGACCCCGCCTGCGGCTCCGGCGGCATGTTCGTGCAATCCGCCCAGTTCATCGGGGAACACCGCAAGGAACTGCAAGGCGCCACAAGCGATGTTTATGTCTGCGGCCAGGAAAAAACCCGCGACACCGTCAACCTCGCCAAGATGAACCTCGCGGTCAACGGCCTGCGCGGCGAAATCAAACAGGCCAACACCTACTACGAAGACCCGCACAACAGCTTCGGCGCGTTTGATTACGTACTTGCCAATCCGCCGTTCAACGTGGACGACGTGAGCCTCTCCAGCGTGGAGAAAGACAAGCGCTTCAACACCTACGGCATCCCGCGCAACAAGAGTAAGGCCAAAAAGGCGGACGAAGGCAAGGAAACCGTGCCCAACGGCAACTACCTGTGGATCAGCCTGTTCGCCACCTCGCTCAAACCGCAAGGCCGCGCCGCGCTGGTGATGGCGAACTCCGCCTCCGATGCGCGCCACTCCGAAGCCGATATCCGCAAAATGCTGATCGAACAGAACCTCATCTACGGCATGCTCACGCTGCCCTCGAACATGTTCTACACCGTCACCCTGCCGGCCACGCTGTGGTTCTTCGACAAGGCCAAGACCGACGACAAAATATTGTTCATCGACGCGCGCAATATCTTTAACCAGATCGACCGCGCCCACCGCGAATTCAGCGAAGAGCACATCCAGAACATCGCCATCATCAGCAAACTGCACAAAGGCCAGCGCGAACAATTCGTACAACTCATCGACCGTTACTTCTCGGCGGGCATGGAACGTCTGGTTGAGAACAAGACCAAGGTAGAGCCTGTCTCCGCGCAACTACTCGAAGTGCTGGAAGATGCCGCAGGCAAGCAGGCCGTGGGCGAACTGGTCAAACAATGGGCGGCGCTCAACAAGCTGCAAACCCGCTACGACCAATACCGCGACAAATACCCCCTCGCCCCCGACACGGGGGAGGGGGCTGGAGTGAGGGGGCAAGATGCGAATAAAGCCGTCGAGCTAAAGAACAAGGCGCAGCAACAACTGCGCGAAGCATTCGCCCCCTTCTTCGCCGCACTGCACGAAGGCTTGAAGCACCTCGACAAGATCGTGCGCCACCGCGAAAAGCAGCAAGCAGAGCAAGCGCAGGCCGAAGGCAAACGCGCCGCGACCGACCGCAAAACCAAAGCGCTCAAGACCGCGCTGGAAGAGTTGCATCAGGAAGTAAAGAGCGCCGAACTCTACTACCAGCACATCCACTGGTTACAGGAACGCTTCCCCAAAGCGGAATACGAAGATGTGACTGGTCTGTGCAAACTCGCCAGCCCGGCAGAAGTGAAAGAACAGGACTACTCGCTCAATCCGGGGCGCTATGTCGGCGTGGTGATTGAGGAGGATGGCAAGACCGAGGAGGAGTTCATTGCAGAGTTGCTGGCGATGAATGATGAGCTAGCGCACTTGAACGAGACTGCACGAGTGCTTGATAAAATAATCGGAAACAATATCCGCCAAATTGCGGGGGATGTATGAGCGCATGGGGGATTGCCCAGCTTAAAGATGTCTCCTCACTACTGTCCGGTTAAAAATCGAATAGATTCAATTGTTTACTGATGTCCGGTTCGTCAAGATTCTGTATCGCATTTGCAACCATTTGATTTATTGGGGTTTTATCGAACATATTGACCTCAAAA
>JAQTZW010000003.1 GCA_028687575.1 Gallionella sp.
TTTTGAGGTCAATATGTTCGATAAAACCCCAATAAATCAAATGGTTGCAAATGCGATACAGAATCTTGACGAACCGGACATCAGTAAACAATTGAATCTATTCGATTTTTAACCGGACAGTAGTGATTACTGATAGATAGTGATAATAAACTTATTGCCGGAAGTCAGAATATGGCGGATTGGGAAGGTAAGGATATTAGCGATACCCCTTTCTACAAATTATTGGCCAATAAAAAACAGACCACATTTGATGGGCTTGGTTTCGCCGGGGCTGACAGTCTCATCGTTACTGACCAATTCAATACGGGATCGGGCGAAATACGGGTGGCGATTGATATGCCATACGGATTGCTGCTGCAGGGGGCTTACCTTGAGTTTGCTTACACGCTGTTGTTCAGCACAATCGGCTTTATTCTGATACTCGGCTTGGCCTATCACTGGAGCGACAAATACTTTCTTCGCAAGATTCTGGCGATTGAAGGCGCGGCCAAACAATTTTCGCGAGGGAAACTCACTACCAGAATCAAACTAAAAAATACTGATGAACTTGGACATTTGGCTAACTCCCTAGATGAGATGGCCGATGAATTGTATGCTTCTCAGGAAAAACTAAAAGCGCTGAATGATGAATTGTATCGGGTCAATCGTGCGCTGAAAGTGCTGTCAGCCGGCAACAAAACCCTGCTGCTGGCTAAAACCGAACAGGAGTTACTGGATACGGTGTGTCGGCAGATTGTCGAAATGGGCGGCTATCTTGCGGTATGGATAGGGTTTTCAGGAGCAGGGCAGGATACTTACCTGAAAACGATGGCAGCTTATCCCAAGGCTGAAAATAGTGCTGAAAATTTAGACTGGAATCAGGCAGGCAATGGGTTAAAGCCAGTTATTACCGCTGTACGTGAAGGACGGGTATTGGTGGTCAACGATACTGAACACGAAACAACACACCCGTTGCTAGGGGAGCAAGCAGCAAAGTTCGGCTATCGTTCCATCATCATACTGCCCTTGCATCTGGAAGGCAGGTCAATCGGGGCGCTCATATTGAGTGCACATCGCACCCATGAGTTTGGTGATGCGCAGGTCGAATATCTAAAGGAAACCGCATCGGACATTTCCTTCGGTATCGAGATGCTGCGTACCAAAGGTGATCGAAACCGCCTAGCGTTGCTGAGCGAACATCACGAAAAAATGCTGAGGGATGGACTGGAAGATACCTTGGCTGCCATTTCCAGAACGATAGAAATGCGCGACCCCTACACGTCCGGACACCAGAAACGCGTTGCGAATCTTGCCCGCTCACTGGCAGAGGAGCTGGGGCTGAGCGCCGACGAGGCGCATGGCATTTACCTGGCTTCCATCGTGCATGACATTGGCAAACTCACCATTCCCGCAGAGATTTTGGTCAAGCCGGGGAAATTAAGCGATATTGAATATGCGTTGGTTAAAGGTCATGTGCAGGCTAGTTATGAGATTCTCAAGGAAATTAAATTTCCTTGGCCAATCGCAATGATGGCGCAACAACATCATGAAAGAATTAACGGCACAGGCTACCCATTGGGGCTAAAAGATGGAGATATCCTGTTCGGCGGGCGGATCATGGCGGTAGCGGATGTTGTCGAAGCCATGTCTTCTCATAGGCCCTACCGTGCAGGGTTGGGCATGGAGGCGGCACTGGCGGAAATCGAAAAAGGAAAAAATTCGCTATATGACGCTTCCGTTGTTGATGCATGTCTGAGACTATTCAGGGACGGGCGATTCAAATTTGATTGATTCGCAAAATTTGGTGGACATTTCAGGTCATATAACGCCAATATCAAACACCCAACGGAGAGTTGTGTGGTCGAAAACCAAGTGATGCCGAAAGTCCTACTGATAGGCGGTTCGGCGGGGGCACTGAACAAAATTCAGGCAATTATGAAGACGCTGCCGCTCGACTGCGGTGTGGCGTATGTTGCCATTCTGCACCAGAGTACGCAGCATCACAGCAGGCTACATGAATTGATTGCCGGATGGACTGGCATGCCCGTGCAGCGAGTTGAGGAAGGTGTTCAACTGTTGCGGAATCATGTCTACGTCGGTAAGCCGGGTAGTTATATGACGGTAGACGAAAATGCTGTTCTGCATTTGTTGCAGCCTGCGTCTGCCGCAGAGTCGCATAAGCCCATTGATTTTTTTAGTTTCTCACTTGCCATTCAAGCCCAAGCTAATGCCGCGCTGCTTATCCTGTCTGGTACCGGTTCTGATGGGCTGGAAGGCGCACGCGCCATTAAGGTTGCCAAGGGAATGGTGGTCGCCCAATCGCCGCAAAGTGCGACCTTCGATAGCATGCCTTTGTCGGTAATCAAGGCGGGACTTGCCGATCATCAGCTTAATGTTGAATTGCTGGGCGCGTTGTTGCATTCATGGCATCAGAATCTACCATTCGATATGGGCCCACCCGTGCAAATTCCCGTTAAACCTGAATCCGAGATGTTTGCTGCGATTTTGACCCTGGTGCGCGATTATGCGCATAACGACATGAGCGAATATAAGCACAATACGATGCGTCGACGCATCGAACGCAGAATGGGTTTGCTCCATGTTCAGGGTATGGATAACTACCTTGATCTGTTGCGTCAGGATGCAGCTGAGTTGGATAGGTTGGCGGCCGATTTTCTGATTGGTGTCACTGCCTTTTTCAGGGATAGTGAAGCTTTCGATCTCATTGAACAGGTCGTGATTCCGGCACTTTGCGAAAACAAACCGGCAGATCAGGCCGTCAGAGTCTGGCTTGCCGGCTGTTCGACAGGAGAAGAGGTTTACTCTATCGCCATGTTGCTGACGGAATGGTATTTGGCGCGCAACCTGACACCGAGAATCCAGATGTTTGCAACGGATATTGATGCTGCCGCGTTAAGCATTGCCAGAGCAGGAACTTACAATAAGGAAGAAATTGCGGGGGTTTCAGCCGACCGAATTGAAAGATTCTTTAAGCAGGATGGCAATGATTATCGTATTGATAAATCACTTCGTGAATGTATTGTATTTGCCTCTCACAATCTGATTAGTGATCCCCCATTTTCCAAGCTGGATCTGGTTGTTTGCCGCAATCTGCTAATTTACCTGAATCAGACGGTACAGAAGCGCGTATTAAGCATGTTTCATTATGTTCTCAATTCTTCAGGATATTTATTCTTGGGCAGCTCGGAGAGCATAGGAAATATGGGCCGACATTTCGAGACGATTTCCAAACAGTGGCGAGTGTTTCGCCATATCAAGGTTGCGGCTCGCCGATTGCCGCTGATGCCGATTGGTTCAAATGTGAGTGCCCGGCGATTTCCTAATGCTGAAGGGTTGGTCGCCGGGCAAACCTTGATGTCTGGTCAGGATGGTAACTATAAACAGCTCTTGGCAACTTACGGCCACGTGCAGCTGTTAATCAATGCGCATAATGATTTGCTGTTCGTGTCTGGCGATGCCTCTCCTTATCTGTCGGTTGCGACGGGGCAGGCATCACATAACCTGTTCAAGATGATTAAGCCTGAGTTGGCTTTGTCATTGCGTTCCGCCTTTGACGGTGTCCAAAAGAACAAGGTTCGGACCGTTGTCAGTGCGTTCAGGGTGCGACCCGATGGGGCGCATGAGCAGCAGGGCGTCAGGATTGAGGTTGCTCCACTGCCAAGTAATGAGCATCACGAGCTCTTTTTGATCTGTTTGTCGGAGGAAACCCTCGATCAATCGGCGTTTCCGATGATAGGCGATAGTGGCAATGAATGGGTGTTGCAACAGGTATTGCTGGAACTTACCTCTACACAGGAGGACCTGCGTAGCACGATTGAGCAATCGCGCATTTCCCGAGAGGAAATGAAAGCAGCCAATGAAGAAATAATGGCCATGAACGAGGAGTTACAGTCGGCCAATGAGGAGTTGGAGAGTTCCAAGGAAGAGTTGCAATCACTTAATGAGGAGCTGATTACTTCGAATACCTGCCTTGATGCAAAAGTCATCGAAGTGGAAGGGCTGAACACGGATATTGGTAACTTCCTTAACAGCGCGGATATTGCCACATTGCTGTTAGATGAAACGCTGTGCATCCGTCGTTACACGCCTGCTTGCCTGCGGTTGTTCCGCGTCATCCCAGGCGATATTGGTCGGTCTATCAAGGATGTTGTGAGATTGTTCAATGACCCTGTTCTGGATGAGGATTGCAGCACGATTCTTCAGGGAGGCAATGTTGCCGATAAGGAAATTTGTGGTTATGACGAAAATTGGTATTTGCGTCGCATTCTGCCCTACCGTAATACTCCGGGTGGGTTGGCCGGGGTGGTGCTAAGCTTTTCAGATATCACCTCACTCAAGCGTGCTGACCAACTGTTAATTGAGCGTGCAACTGCGCTGCAATGGCAAACAGGTTTGCTCTCTCGTGCTGCGCCCATCGTGGGGCGTGACTTGCAGGACAGAATTATCTTCTGGAATAAGGGGGCGGAGGAGTTATACGGTTGGAGCGAGCAAGCGGTGCTGGGGAAGGTCACCCATGATCTGCTAAAAACAAAATTTCCGATTCCCCTGGATCAGATTAGGACGGAGCTGTCAGAGAATTTGGTCTGGAAGGGGGAGTTGGTGCACACCACGCGCGATGGCGGAAAAGTGACCGTAGATAGCCAGTGGACCTATTATCGCAACGAGGAAGGTGAGGTCGAGGCTGTCGTTGAGGTGAACAATAACATTTCCAGACGTAAGTTCGCGTTGGCGCAGCTGCGTGATAGCGAAACTCTGTTTCACACGATGGTGGACTGGACTTTTAATTGGGAATACTGGGTCAACAAGGATTACGAGGTCATCTACATGACACCGTCCGTCGAAACTGTGACAGGCTATAAAGTAGAGGAATTCAGTCTGAATCCGAGTTTGTTTAGCACGATTATTTTCCAGGAGGATGTGAAGCTTTGGGAACGGCATCTTCACCATATTCAGGAATTGAGTCGCGATGAGTGCGACTTGGAAATCCGCATCATGCGGAAGAATGGCGAAGTCCGTTGGGTAAACCATCACTGTCGTGCAATGTTCAGTCAGGAAGATAAACCGTTAGGGCGCAGAGTCACCGTGCGCGATATTACGGCGCAGAAACAGGCTGAAGAGCAGATTCATACGCTCGCCTACTTTGATTTTTTGACCCGATTGCCTAACAGGCGTTTGTTGATGGATCGTCTTGCTCAGTTGTTGATTGCCAGCAAACGTACGCAACAGTACGGTGCTGTGATGATGCTGGATCTGGATCAGTTCAAGGATATTAACGACACCGAAGGCCACGATGCTGGGGACCATTTGTTGATCGAAGTGGCAGGGCGCATCAAGAGCAATGTCCGTGAAGAGGATACGGTCGCCAGACTGGGGGGGGATGAGTTCGTTGTGTTGCTGGAAGGTTTGGGGAAATCTGAATCTGACGCTATCAACGAGGCAGAACATATTGCCGAAAAAGTGCGTGTTGCGCTTAATGTCCCTTATCTAGTTGATAGTGCAGACTTCTGCAGCACCGCCAGTATCGGCTTGACCCTCTTTAAGGGGCAGACGGATTCGGCTGATGTGTTGCTCAAGCAAGCTGATGTGGCCTTATATCAGGCCAAGGATGCGGGGCGTAACACCGTACGTTTCTTTAATGCGACCATGCAGGCCGCAATCGACACACGCACCGCGCTGGAAGGCGCGCTGAGGCGAGGTTTGGATAAAAATGAATTCCAACTTTATTATCAGCCGCAAACGGATCGGGATGGTCATGTCACAGGTGCGGAGGCGTTGATTCGCTGGTTTCCTATCTCAGGTATGGTGTCGCCCACTCAGTTCATTCCATTAATGGAGCAAAGTGGGCTAATCTTGCCGGTCGGTCAATGGGTGCTTGATACTGCTTGCAGGCAATTAAAAGAGTGGGAAGATCATCCGCGCTACCGTGCTCTTAGTATTTCCGTGAATGTCAGTGCCAAACAATTTCATCAGTTTGATTTTGTGGAGCGAGTGAAGAAAAGTCTATCTGAGAGTGGCGCCAACCCTGCCAATTTGAAGCTGGAATTAACGGAAAGCGCCATTCTGAACAATATTGATGAAACGGTTCGGCGAATGGGTGCGCTGATTGAGCTCGGAATTTGTTTTTCTTTAGATGATTTCGGGACCGGCTATTCATCGCTTGTCTACCTTAAGTTGCTGCCGATTGAGCAAGTGAAGATAGATCAAGGATTTATTCGAGATGTGACTGTTGATGAGAATGATTCAGCAATTGTGAGCGCTATCTTGGCGATGAGCCATGCGCTAAATATACAAACCATTGCAGAGGGCGTGGAGACCGAGGAGCAGAAGACATTTCTGTTGGGACATGCCTGTGATGCTTTTCAGGGTTATCTGTTTGGAAGGCCCATGTCGATAGTCGAGTGGAACCAAACAATCGGCTAACTAAGCGGGGGTATGGCATCCTGAAAGGGAGATTAATCTGTTTCAATAGGGCTGACCTCTGCTATCAATCATAGAGTCAAACGGGTTAGGCCGCGTGTAATGTTGCATAGTAACGCTGCGTAAGTTTTGCTGGGGATAGATACCCCTGCCTTTTATGCTTCCGCTGCCGGTTGTAGAAGACCTCGATGTACTCGCTGATCTCCTGCCGTGCCTGTTCCCGTGTCTCGAACTTGCGATGTTGCACCAGTTCGTTTTTCAGCGATCCCCAGAAGCTTTCCATTGGCGCATTGCAGCCTAAAGGGTAGGCTTCGCACTCCCAACAGTCTCCCTTGCGACTCATGGAGGGCTGTACGCCGAACTGGCGTAAGCGTTCGGCCGTTCCATCTTGAACGGGTAAGCGAAAGCTAAGAGCATAGCGTCCACTTGGTTTTTAGTAGGCGCTATCATGGATTTATTGCCCCCAATTCGCCGCCATCGGCGGCAACAAGCCGCCGAATTTCAACAGAGACTGGTGGCTCATCCCAGCGAAAAGATTCCCTTATTGATTCCTCAATTTAGCGGAAAAACAGATGTGGAGTCGAATGGTGATAGCAGCCAAGCTGATTATCAATGTCAAGTTTCATGCGTGGATAATGCTCCGTTACCAGCCATTCAGGCAGAATTTTGTTCGCCCCCCCCGTTGTGGGTTGCTACAGTACACAAATCAGTAATACCAGAGTCATATAAAATATGCTAACCTTAAAAGATTTCATAAATGATGTTGAATATCAGTGGGTTATTGTCTATCAAGAGGGCTTCCAGTCTGCTTGTGCGTGATTTGGTCAAGTGGCAGTACATTAACTTGGTGGGAAGGGTTAACTTCAGCCATAGTTTCATTGCGAGGTGTTCTTGAAAACTACAGTTGGATTATCTGAAACCGCAATGCGCCGTAAGGCGCGTGTGAGTGCCCTTACGGAAATTGAGTTTCCTGCGGAGCTGCCTGTGGTGGCTCGGCGCGAGGAATTGGCGCGCACGATTGCCAAGAATCAGGTGGTCATCGTATGCGGTGAGACTGGCTCCGGCAAAACGACTCAGTTACCGAAAATTTGCCTCGCATTGGGGCGCGGAGTGTTGGGCTGCATCGGCCATACCCTGCCGAGGCGGGTGGCAGCACGCACGGTGGCGGCGCGCATCGCTGCGGAACTGAAATCAGAATTGGGCGGGCTGGTCGGTTACAAGGTGCGCTTCAACGACAAGGTGGCGGCAGACACGGTCGTCAAGCTGATGACAGACGGCATTCTGCTGGCCGAGATACACAGTGACCCTTTGCTCAGGAAGTACGACACGATCATCGTGGATGAGGCGCATGAGCGCAGCCTGAATATTGATTTTTTGCTCGGCTATCTCAAACAACTACTGCCAAAAAGACCTGATCTGAAGCTAATTATCACGTCTGCGACGCTGGATGCAGAACGGTTTGCGAGGCATTTCGGTGCAGAAGTTGTCGAGGTGTCCGGGCGCAGCTACCCGGTCGAGTTTCGTTACCGTCCGCTCCAGATCAGCGACGAGGGCGAGGCGCAGGATGTGCCGGCGGCTGTAAGTCATGCGCTGGATGAACTTGCTGCGGGCGGGCTGCGCGGCGATGTGCTGGTCTTTCTGCCGGGTGAGCGCGAGATACGCGAGACGGCCGAGGTGTTGCGCAAGCATCATGGCAGCCACTCCAGAGGGGGCGGCTTGGAGATTTTGCCGCTGTTCTCGCGCCTTTCGGCTGCCGAGCAGGATCGGGTGTTCAAGGTCGGCGCAAAGCGGCGCGTGGTTCTGGCGACGAATGTCGCGGAAACGTCGTTAACTGTTCCCAATATCGGTTATGTGATCGATTGCGGTCAGGCTCGGGTGAATCGCTACAGTATCCGCCAGAAGGTGGAGCAGCTGCATGTCGAGAAGATATCCCGTGCTGCGGCGAATCAGCGCGCGGGGCGTTGTGGACGCGTGATGAGTGGTGTTTGCGTGCGATTGTATGATGAATCCGACTTTTTGCAGCGGGATGAATTTACCGATCCCGAGATATTCAGGGTTTCGCTGGCGACGGTCATCTTGCGCATGAGTGCGCTGGAGCTGGGCGATGTCGCCGAGTTCCCGTTCATCGAGCCACCTACGCCGCGCATGATTGCCGATGGTTACCAGTTGCTCGCAGAATTGAATGCGATCGATGATGCGCGCAACCTGACCCAGGTGGGGCACGATCTGTCGCGCCTGCCTCTGGATCCCAAGATTGCCCGCCTGCTGCTGGCGGGCAGGCAGTATCAGTGTTTGACCGAGATACTGGTGATAGCCAGTGCGTTGTCGGTGCAGGATGTGCGGGATCGGCCGCTGGACCGTCAGGAAGCGGCCGATGCTGCACACAAACGCTTTGCCGATGAGCGTTCCGATTTTCTGGCGTATATCAAAATCTGGGCTTGGTTCGAACAGGCGATCGCTCACAAGAAATCCAATCGTTTGTTGACTGAAGAGTGTCGCAGCAATTTCCTGTCGCCGCTCCGGCTGCGCGAATGGCGTGAGTTGCATCAGCAGCTTCATGCGCAAGTCGCCGAAATGGGTATGCGATGCAACGAGTTGCCAGCAAGTTATGAGCAGATACACAAGGCGTTGCTGTGCGGTCTGCTCGGCAACATCGGTATGAAGGGTGTGGAAGGCAATGAATATATGGGGGCGCGTGGCATCAAGTTCTTCATTGCCTCCAATTCGGTGCTGGCAAAAAAAGGCAGCAAATGGGTGGTGGCCGGCGAGTTGGTCGAGACCCACAGGCTATATGCCCGTACCGTAGCGCGCATCGAACCGGAGTGGCTGGAGGAGGTCGGCAGTCATCTCATCAAGCGTCACTATTACGATCCGCATTGGGAAAAGAAGCCGGCGCAGGTGGTGGCTTTCGAGCGCAGCACCTTGCATGGCTTATTGCTGAATGCGAAAAAGCGGGTGCATTACGGGCCGATGAATGTGCCGGAGGCGCGCGAAGTTTTTATCCGCCAAGCGTTGGTCGGCGGGGAATTCGAGACGCGTGCGCCTTTTTACGCACATAACCGGAAGCTGATCGCCGAAATCGAAGCGCTGGAGCACAAGTCTCGCCGCCCCGATGTATTGGTGGACGACGAGTTGATCTTCGCCTTTTATGACAGTCGCATTCCTTCACATATTCATAATGGGGCGGCATTTGATGCTTGGCGCAAGGATGCCGAGCGGGAAGATGCGAAGCTTCTGTATTTAAAAAAAGACGACCTGATGCGTCATGAGGCGGCGGGCATCACCACCGACCAGTTTCCTCCTCAGCTGAAAATAGACAATGTCGGATTCGCCTTGAGCTACAACTTCTTGCCCGGCAAAAGCGATGACGGCATCACGATGACTGTGCCGCTGGCGCTCATCAATCAGGTGTCTGAGGCGCGTTGTGAATGGCTGGTGCCGGGCTTGCTAGCCGAAAAGGTCGTGCAGCTGATCAAGACGCTGCCACAGAAAGTGCGTCGTCAGCTAGTGCCGGTGCCGGAGTTCGCGGCAGAATTCTGTCGTGCCGTGCAGCCGGTGAATGCGTCACTGTTGCTGGCGCTGGCACGCTATATTCGCGAACAGCGGCAGCAGGATGTGCCACTGAATGCTTTCCGGCCGGAACAGTTGCCCGCGCATTTGCTGATGAATTTTCGGGTGCTGGATGAACATGGACGGCAACTCGGAATGGCGCGCAATTTCTCGCAATTGCACGCCGAGTTCGCCCCTAACGTTGCGCCTGTGGCCGTCACGGCTGTGGCGGAAGACGGGGGTAAAATTGTCGAACAGCGCTATACTTCATGGAACTTTGGCGAATTCCGAGAAACTCGGGAAGTCAAACGCGCCGGGCAAAATGTCACCCTGTACAACGCGCTGGTTGATGAGGGAGATGCGGTGGTGTTGCGTGCTTTCGATACGCGCGATGGAGCACAGCAGGCACATCGAGCCGGATTGTGTAGGCTGTTCATGTTGGCATTGAAAGAGCAGGTCAAATATCTGGAAAAGAACTTGCCGGAAGCGCAGCGGCTGGGCATGTTGTTCATGCCCTTCGGGACCCAGCAGGAGTTGCAGCAGCAGATATTGACCATGACTTTCGAGCGCTGTTGCCTGAGCGATCCGCTGCCGGCCAATGAAGTGACATTCAACGCGCGCGCCAAGGAAGCCAAGAACCGTTTGCTGCTGATCGCACAGGAACTCGCAAGGCTGTTGCTTAATGCACTCAACGAACATCAAGGTGTGCAAAAAATGCTGCCGCAGATCAAGGCGCACGGGCAGGCCAGTCAGGATATCCGTTCGCAACTGGAGTGGCTGTTGCACAAGCGCTTTGTGGCTGAGACACCTTACGAACGGTTGCAGCATGTGACCCGCTATCTCAAGGCTATCGCGTTGCGTATCGAGAAACTACGCAGCAATCCAGCGCGTGATGCGCAATGCATGGCGCAATTGCAGCCCTTGTTGCAGGCTTGGCAGAAGCTGCGTCAGGCGCACCCGGGCGTACATGATCCGCGTTTCGATGATTTTGCGTGGATGTTGCAGGAGTTGCGTGTGTCACTGTTTGCACAGGAGTTGAAGACGCCGGTGATCGTGTCGGTCAAGCGACTGGAGAAGATGCTGGCCACACTGCGAGATTGAAGTAAGGTTGTGCCGGTGCGGACAGGCCACTGAGCTATAATCGGCACGCTTTTGAATTTTTGGGAATACAGGAAATCATGGATCAGTCCTTGCGCGATGCCGCGCTGCAATACCACCGCCAAGCACCAGCTGGCAAAATCTCCGTCAATGCGACTAAGCCCATGATTACCCAGCGGGATCTTTCGCTGGCCTATTCGCCGGGCGTGGCGGCTGCATGCGAACTCATCGTTGAGAATCCGGCTGAGGCGCGCAACATGACTGCGCGCGGCAATCTGGTCGCGGTGATCTCGAACGGCACGGCGGTGCTGGGGCTGGGCGCAATCGGGCCGCTGGCATCCAAGCCGGTGATGGAAGGCAAGGGTGTGCTGTTCAAGAAGTTTGCTGGCATCAATGTGTTCGATCTTGAGATCGCCGAGCTGGACCCAGATAGGCTGGTGGACATCATCGCCTCGCTGGAGCCGACCTTTGGTGGCATCAATCTGGAAGACATCAAGGCACCGGAGTGCTTCTACATCGAGCGCAAATTGCGCGAACGCATGAAAATCCCGGTATTCCATGACGATCAGCACGGAACGGCGATCATTGTCGGGGCGGCGCTGCTGAATGGGCTGAAAATGCTCGGCAAGGATATCGCCGCCATCAAGCTGGTGGTGTCGGGTGCGGGTGCTGCTGCGCTGGCTTGTCTGGATATGCTGGTCAGTTTGGGCGTGCGCATGGATAACATTATCGTCACCGACATCAAGGGCGTGGTCTACAAGGGGCGCACCGAGGAGATGGATGACAACAAGGCGCGCTTCGCAGTGGAAACCACTGCGCGCACGCTGGGAGAAGTCATCGCCGGCGCGGATGTTTTCCTGGGCTTGTCGGCTGGCGGCGTGTTAAAGCAGGAAATGGTCGCACAAATGGCGGATAGGCCGTTGATCTTCGCACTAGCCAACCCGACTCCGGAAATATTGCCAGAACTAGCCAAGGCAGTGCGCCCCGATGCCATTCTGGCGACCGGTCGTTCCGATTATCCGAATCAGGTGAATAACGCCCTGTGCTTCCCTTATATTTTCCGGGGTGCCCTGGATGTTGGTGCCAATACCATCAACGAGGAAATGAAGCGGGCGGCGGTGCATGCCATCGCCGAACTGGCCGAGGCCGAGCAATCTGCTGAAGTGACTTCTGCCTACAGCGAGGATGATCTGACTTTCGGGGCGGATTACCTGATTCCCAAGCCTTTCGATCCGCGCTTGATCACCCGTATCGCGCCGGCAGTGGCTCAAGCGGCGATGGACAGCGGCGTGGCTGAGCGCCCCATCACCGATATGGCGGCCTACCGTGAGCAGTTGTCGGCATTCGTTTATAGCTCCAATATGTTGATGAAGCCGGTATTTGATCTGGCCAAACGCGCACCGAAGCGGCTGGTCTATGCCGAAGGCGAAGATTCGCGTGTGCTGAACGCGGTGCAGACCGTGGTGGACGAGGGACTGGCCTACCCGATACTGGTGGGTCGCCCTGCGGTGGTAGAGCAGCGCATCGCCAAACAGGGTCTGCGCATCCGTGCGGGGGTGGATTTCGAGCTGGTCAATCCCGAAGACGATCATCGCTACCGGGAGTATTGCAATGAATATCATCGTCTGATGCAGCGCAAAGGGGTGACGATGGATGCCGCCAAGCGCGAGATGCGCCGCAGCAATACCCTGATTGCGGCGATGCTGGTGCGCATGAACTCGGCGGATGCGATGCTGTGTGGCACGAGCTCTTCACCCCAACGTCACCTGCCGTACATTGATCAGGTCATAGGTCATCAGCCGGGGGGGCGTACCTACGCGGCAATGAATATCCTGATGCTGCCCAAACAGACCTTGTTCATATGCGATACACACGTCAACCTCGACCCGACTGCCGAACAACTCGCCGAGATGACGATGCTCGCGGCCGAGGAGGTGCGTCGCTTCGGTCTGTTGCCTAGGGTAGCACTGCTGTCGCATTCCAACTTTGGCAGTCATGAAAACGATTCTGCAAGGAAAATGAGTCGGGCGCGCGCGTTGCTCGAAGAAATGGCCCCTGACTTGCAAGTTGAAGGCGAGATGCACGGAGATGCGGCTTTGTCTGATAGTCTTCGCACTACAATCTTCCCCGATTCGCGCCTCAAGGGTGAAGCCAATCTACTGATCATGCCCAATCTGGATGCAGCCAATATTTCGTATAACCTGCTCAAGGTAACGGGCGCCGACGGCATCACCATCGGCTCCATCTTGCTGGGGGCGAATAAATCAGCCCACATTTTGACCTCGACCGCGACCGCGCGCCGTATTGTCAACATGAGCGCATTGGCGGTTGCTGCCGTCAAGACTCACTGAGGAGTAATGCATGAATAACCAGGAAATTGAACTGATCCGTGAAGAAGTCGAGATGTTGATGCAAGAGCGGGCCAAGTTGCTCAAGGTGGCCGGTGCGGCTGCTGCACTGATCGCACATTCCTCGGTGAGGACGCTGCCCGACGAGGTATTGGAGGATGCAGAAGCGTTGTCACTGGCGCTCAATTCCTTGCGCGAGGAGACGCTGAAAGATGCGCTTGACGCGAGGATGAGCGATGCGGCATAAGTGCCAGCAACCTGCAAGCAGGGGATGGGGCGGCTGAGATTTTATTGAAAGTACATCATAAATGCATAACACTTCGACACTATTGGCTGACGATGCTGCAAAAAATATCGTCAAGCATTTCCAAGCCAACGGCTTCTCTGGAATCTCCGAGGCGCTGGTTATTCGCATCCGTCTCAAGCAGGGTAGTCGGGAGTTGGTTGAGGCTGCCTTTGAGTCCGCTGAAATTAAGGATGAGACTCCCCCTTTGCAGCAGTATTTCGAGATATTGCCTTGGGGCTTTTTTTCTGATTTTCGCAGCCTTGCAGAAGCAAAATCGGTGTTTCAGACTGATTTCACCAGCGGTTTGCGCACTGAAGTTCCCAGAGTGTTCTTCGATGCCGCACCGGTCGTGGTTGATGACCCGTTGGCGAGTGGCACTAAGTACGATGTACTAATGAAGCTTAGGGAAAATGTGCGCGGCTATGCGATTGCCATGTTGCTGAACGACCCGGATGCTTCGTTCCTGGATTATGTCGGTAGTCATCATGGCAATGACTGGCAGCAGATTATGGGGAATTTTGAGATTACCAGTCAGTCACTGGATGCAGAGATAGATCTGCTCTGACGGTAATATTTCTGTGCTTGGGCCATTATTGGATCAAGCCTTGATACAGGAAGAAACCGTAAACACCTAGCAGGCCGAGTCCCGTCAGGCGGGGCAGTCTGCCCAGTATGGCGATCGCCAGGAAATGAAATGCGCCGGCACCAAGAATGACCATGACACCTGTCTGGAAAAATTCCGGAATCCTGATGGGATTGAAGATGGCAAATAGTCCGATGCACATCGGTATGCAGATATGCCCGTCACCAATTTGCGAGCTCAGCACGATGTCCTGCCTGCCGATGCGCGAGTAATACAGTGCAAGGAAGGCATTCGGCACGACCATCAGCAGGCCGCTGACCCAGCCTAACTCCGAGATGTTGAAGTAGGGGTTGTCAGCTTTGGATGCCCAGTTCACCAAATGATCTACCGAGTAATAGATGAGATAAGCGCTGGCGGCGAGCAGAGCCAGATCTATCACGATAGTCCAGTGGAATGACCTATTCTTGCGGATGTTGTCTTTTAATACCTCAAAGACGTGCAATATCTGCCAGAAAAGGAATAATGCTATCAGCACTAGGCCATCATAGAGATCAAGCGTGCCGTCTTTTGCCAGCGCCCACAAGGTGCCGGTGAACAGGAATAGCGCAATCAGGGTAAATAGCAGGTTTAAGCGATTGATGCGCGCGAATTCCGCATGTTTTGCCGATTTTTTCGCGGAGTTGCCTTGTTGGGCGATGACCGTGGAGCCGAGCAGGGTGGCGAGGCCGAGCAACAACGTCAGGTTGGTGGCGTTGTTCACCAAGCAGTTCTCTATGACCAGTCCGCCATTGTCGGCAGAACTACTCATTAAATAAGCAAATACCAGATTTGCGAAACCTGAGCAGTAGGGCATGATCAGCGTGCCCAGAACGGTTCCCTCAAAGCCTTTGTTTTCCATCGCATGAAGACGCCATATCATCAAAAAATTGGCTGCGATGAACTGGGCGAGTAGTACCAGTGGATGACCCCAATAGGGGTGGATGTAGTTGATTGCTTGTTCCACTGTGTAGGTTCGGAAGGTGGTCCGCCAGAAAAAACAGCCGCGATTATCGTTGCGCCACCGGCAACGGTCAAATGTGTGAAGTCACTGTTACGGGTTTAAGCGGTTGCAGTTCCAGCGTTAGTCTTTATTGATCCAGTCCAGTAGAAATTCCCATTGTTCCAGTTCGCGGGCGGCTTGGTGGGGGGGGAGGTCGAATAGGGACTTGCCTTCGAAGGCCGCATTCACATAGACCTGTGTTTCACGCAGATAGGCCAGTATCGGCAAGCCCAACTCGGCAAGGAAATTCTCCAGTGCCGTTGCCGCACGGGTGCGGGCATTCATGCGCATGCCGACCACGCCGATTTGGCATTTCCCCTTGCGGATAATTTTCTCCTCGGCCAGCAGTTGCAGGAAGTCACGGCTGGCATTGAGGTCAAACAGCGAGGGTGAGACTGGCACAATGACTTTGTGGGCGAGTTTCAGGGCGTAAGCAAGATTTTTGCCACGCAGTCCTGCGGGGGAATCTACTACTAGGCAGTCGTTGAGCGGATCATCGGCCCGTTTCGATTCCAGTGTGACAATTTCTGGCAGGTCGGCGGGGCGGGTGGCTACCCACAATGAGGCAGATTTTTGTCTGTCCAAATCGAGCAGCGCAACGCGCTGTCCGCTGTTCGCGAGATAACCGGCGATGTTCACCGATAGTGTGGTTTTGCCGCTGCCGCCTTTCGGATTGGCTATCAGTATGGTGTCCATATTCTCCAATTTGCTCGGTCAGGCAATCTAGCAAGGCTACCTTCTGCGGCTGCCCCCCAGCAGGGAGCCCAATACGCCGCGAATGATTTCCCGCCCGACGGCTGAGCCTATCGAGCGCGCTGCGCTTTTTACCAAGGCTTCGCCCAGCCCCTGGCGATTGCTGACGCGTCCGCTGGCTGTGCCGCCTCCAAACAAGCCGCCCAGCATGTCGCCGATGCCACTGCAAGTAGCTTCGGCAGGCCTTGCCGTTTCAACTTTTTCGGATTGTGAGTCAGTGGCGCGGCCTTTCAGTATCTCGTAGGCAGATTCGCGGTCAATGGCGTTCTCATAGTGTCCGGCCAGCAGTGAGTTTGCGATGATGTCCTTGCGTTCTCCATCCGTGATTGGCCCAATCTGACCTTGCGGCGGCACAATTAAGGCACGTTCGACAATGCTCGGCGTGCCTTTAGCATCCAGACAGGAGATAAGCGCCTCGCCCACGCCGAGTTCTGTGATGATGGTAACTTCATCCAGTTCAGGGTTATCGCGCATGGTCTCAGCGGCGGCCTTGACCGCTTTTTGGTCACGCGGGCTAAAGGCGCGCAAGGCATGTTGTACACGATTGCCAAGCTGTCCCAGCACCTTGTCGGGTACGTCGGAAGGATTTTGGGTGACAAAATATACGCCCACGCCTTTCGAGCGAATCAGGCGTACCACCAGCTCGACCTTGTCCAGCAGTGCGGCAGGGGCATCGTTGAAAAGCAGATGGGCTTCGTCGAAGAAGAACACCAGTTTGGGTTTTTCCAGGTCGCCGGCTTCAGGCAGGTTCTCGAAAAGTTCTGCCAGCAGCCATAGCAACATGGTGGAGTAAACCTTGGGCGAAGTCATCAGCTGGTCGGCAGCAAGGATATTAATCATGCCGTAACCATTGCTATCTGTCTGCATCAAGTCGGCAACGTTGAGCATCGGCTCGCCGAACAGCTTGTCGCCACCCTGGCTTTCGATCTGTAGCAGACCGCGTTGTATCGCGCCTATGCTGGCGGTGGAGATGTTGCCATATTCGGTGGTGAAATCGGAGGCATTGTCGCCCACGTTCTGCACCATCGCGCGCAGGTCTTTCAGGTCGAGCAGTAGCAGGCCATTGTCGTCGGCGATTTTGAACACCAGTGTCAGCACCCCTTGCTGTACCTCGTTGAGGTTCAGCATGCGGCCTATCATCAATGGCCCCATGTCCGAGATGGTTGCGCGTAGCGGGTGCCCCATCTTGCCGAACACGTCCCAGAACGTCACAGGGTAGGCGCGGTGGGAAAAATCGTCCAACTTGAGTTGTTCAACACGCGCCGCAACTTTGGCGTTGCCGCCGCCTGTTTTGCTAACACCAGACAGGTCGCCCTTGATGTCAGACAAAAACACCGGCACACCGATGCGGCTGAACGATTCGGCCAGAGTTTGCAGCGTGACGGTCTTGCCAGTCCCGGTCGCGCCGGTGATCAAGCCGTGGCGGTTGGCCATCTGTGGTAGCAGGTTGATGTCGTGTTTGTTGTTGCGGGCGATCAGGATGGGGAGGCTCATGGTGGTTTCAGGGTGGCGCGTTAGTTGGGTTAACGGGGTTGAAATGATACCATCGCGCGGAAATTAATCGGAGGACATCATGGCAGGTCATAGTAAGTGGGCAAACATCCAGCACCGCAAGGGCAAGCAGGATGCGAAACGCGGCAAAATCTTCACTCGTCTAATCAAGGAGATCACCGTGGCAGCGCGCATGGGTGGCTCGGATCCGACCGGAAACCCGCGCCTGCGCTTGGCGATGGACAAGGCCTATGCCAACAACATGCCCAAGGACAACGTCGAGCGCGCCATCAAGCGCGGCAGCGGCGAACTGGAAGGCGTGGAATATGTCGAGATCCGCTACGAAGGCTATGGCATCAACGGCGCGGCGGTGATGGTGGATTGCATGACCGACAACAAGACACGCACCGTGGCAGACGTGCGCCACGCCTTTACCAAATACGGCGGCAATCTCGGCACCGACGGTTCGGTGTCCTTTCTGTTCAACCATTGTGGCCAGATGATCTTCGCACCGGGCACCGACGAGAACGGCCTGATGGAAGTGGCGCTGGACGCGGGTGCGGAGGATATCGCCAGCAATGACGACGGCAGCATCGAGGTCATCACCGCGCCCAATGATTTCATCGCCGTCAAACAGGCGCTGGAAGATGCTGGATACAAGCCGGAATTTGCAGAAGTCATCATGAAGCCCACCAATGAGGTTGTGTTCATTGGAGATGATGCCGTCAGGATGCAGAAGCTGCTGGACGCGCTGGAGGATCTGGATGATGTGCAGGAGGTTTATACCACTGCGGTGATCGAAGAGTGAAAGGTATGGAACGTGAAAGGTGAAAAGTGAAATGTGATGCCCACCCAGCACTGCGTGCCACCCTCCCTGCCGGGAGGGTTTGCGTTTTACGTTTAACTTTTCACGTTTCACGAATGGGATGGCTGTGAATCTTCCTGTACCAATCCGCATTCTAGGCATAGACCCCGGCCTGCGCATCACCGGCTTCGGGGTGCTGGACAAGCATGGCCAGCAACTGAGCTATGTGGCCAGCGGCTGCATCAAAACGCCGGATGCTTCGCTGCCGGAACGGCTGAAGGTCATCCTCGTTTCGCTGGGCGAAGTCATCGCGCTGCACAAGCCTGATCAGGTCGCCGTAGAGAAGGTGTTCGTCAACGTCAATCCGCAATCCACGTTGTTGCTGGGGCAGGCCAGGGGGGCTGCGATTTCGGCGGCGGTGCTGGCAGACCTTCCGGTGGGCGAATATACCGCCTTGCAGGTCAAGCAGGCAGTGGTCGGCAACGGCCACGCCGACAAGGAGCAGGTGCAACAGATGGTGAAACGCTTGTTGAAATTGTCCGGAACGCCCAGCCCGGACGCGGCTGACGCGCTGGCCTGCGCGATCTGTCATGCGCACGGCGGCATGGGGTTGGGCGCGCTGGCAACCAAGGGATTCCGGGTGCGGGGCGGGAGACTGGTCTGATGGGTTTGCCGATGGAGCCGACCCGGGCTGCCTTCGCCCATCCCGTCGCGCGTTATTTCGCGGCGACCCGGCCCGCGTTTCTGAGCGCCGCGCTGATGGCCTGTTTGCTCGGGCTGGCTGTTGCCTGGCACGACGGCGTGGCGTTCGATGGCGCGCTGGCCTTGCTGACATTGCTGTTTGCGCTGATGGCCCATGCCGGCGCGAACGTGCTGAACGATTATTACGACGCGCTGAACGGTACCGATGCCTGCAACGTGGAGCGCATCTTCCCGTTCACCGGCGGCAGCCGCTTCATCCAGAACGGCGTGCTGAGCGCGCAGCAGACGCGCAATTTCGGATTCGCGCTGATGGCAGGAGTGGCGCTGGCGGGATTGTGGCTGATGGCGCACAGCGCGCCGCAACTGGCGTATCTCGGGCTGGTTGGCCTTTTCATCGGCTGGGCTTATTCCGCGCCGCCGTTTCGTCTGAACAGCCGGGGATTGGGCGAACTCTGCATCGTCGCCGGATTTTTGTTGATCGTGGTCGGCGCCGACTTCGTGCAGCGCAAGGGCTTGGCCTTCGAGCCTGTCATCGCGGGTTTAAGCTACGCGCTGCTCACCGCCAACCTGTTGTACATCAACCAGTTTCCCGACCGCACGGCAGACAGGCTGGCAGGCAAGCTGCACTGGGTGGCGCGGCTGGAAGTGCGGCAGGCACGCTGGGGCTATCTGCTGATCGTGATGCTGGCCTATGGCTGGCTGGTGGCGGGTGTGGCGCAGGAGTGGTTGCCGGTTTCGGCGTTGGCGGCCCTGCTGGCGTTGCCGCTTAGCATCAAGGCCGCCGTGCAGCTATGGCATCATGCCGCGCAGCCGCAACAGCTGGGCGACGCGATCAAGCTGACCATCGCCGCGATGCTGGCGCATGGGGCGCTGTTGTCGCTGGGATTGATTGAGGGGCGATAGTGATGCCGAGCGAAACTTTGTTGCCCCGTTTGATCGAGCTTATTCGCTCGTTTCATAGAGTGTCGCCCACGGTGAGAATCACTCCTGAAACCTTGCTTGAAATGGACTTGGGGATTACCGGCGACGATGGCGTGGAGTTGATTGAAGCAATTGAACGCGAGTTTGGGATTTCCTTTTCCGGAGAAGTTGGAAGTTGTCGGGATGTTTTTGGGCTTGAGGGCGATCAGTGTTTGTTTCATAGCGAAAGTTTCTGGGCCAAATTGTTCGAGAAAAATGTGGTGGACTTGACCGTCGGCCAACTTTTGAGCGCCATTTTGAAAGTGTGGGAAAGATCATGATAGGAAGACTGGCTGGCATTTTGCTGGAAAAGAACCCGCCGCAGATACTGCTCGACGTGCAGGGGGTGGGCTACGAGTTGGAAGTGCCGATGAGCACGTTCTTCAATCTGCCTCAACTTAACGACAAGGTGACGCTGCACACGCAGTTGATCGTCCGTGAGGACGCGCACCTCTTGTATGGATTCCTGACTCAGGATGAGCGCGTCGCCTTCCGTCAGTTGCTCAAAATCACCGGAGTGGGCGCGAAGCTGGCCTTGTCGGTGCTGTCTGGCCTGAGTCTGGGCGATCTGGCGGCAGCGGTCGCGGCCAAGGATGCAGGTCGTCTGACCAAAGTCCCCGGCGTGGGGAAAAAGACGGCTGAAAGGTTGTTGTTAGAATTGCAGGGTAAATTCACCGTGACCGGCTCTGGCGCGTCACCGACGGCGGCAGTCGCCTCGTCCGGCAGCGACATCGTCAACGCGCTGCAGGCGCTGGGATACAGCGAAAAAGAAGCCGACTGGGCGGCGAAACAGCTGCCCAAGGATGCCGGCGTATCGGACGGCATCCGTCAGGCGCTGAAGTTATTGTCCAAGTCCTGAGGTCGGTTAAGTTATCATTCGCCCCTTGATATTACTGACTGATAGGCTCCGAGCATGATCCATAGCGACAACCTTACTGCCGAACCGCGCCTGAGTACGCCGGTGGTCGCTTCGCGTCAGGAGGAGGCGCTGGAACGTGCGCTGCGACCCAAGCAGTTGGATGAGTATGTCGGGCAGGAAAAGATACGGGAGCAGCTGGAGATATTCATCCAGGCGGCGAAGAATCGCGGCGAGCCGCTCGATCATGTGTTGCTGTTCGGCCCGCCGGGGCTGGGCAAGACCACGCTGGCGCAGATCGTCGCCCGCGAGATGGGGGTGAATCTGCGCCACACTTCGGGCCCGGTACTGGAGCGCGCCGGCGATCTGGCGGCGCTGTTGACCAACCTTGAGCCGCACGACGTGCTGTTCATAGACGAGATACACCGTCTGTCGCCGGTGGTGGAAGAGATTCTTTACCCGGCGCTGGAGGATTACCAGATAGACATCATGATAGGCGAGGGGCCGGCGGCGCGTTCGGTGAAGCTCGACCTGCCGCCGTTCACGCTGGTCGGTGCGACCACCCGCGCCGGCATGCTGACCAATCCGCTGCGCGACCGCTTCGGCATCGTTGCCAGGCTGGAGTTCTACACCCCGGCGGAATTGCAGCGCATCGTGATGCGGTCGTCTGGCCTGCTGGAGATGAATTTGTCCGACGAAGGGGCGCTGGAGATCGCGCGCCGTTCGCGCGGCACGCCGCGCATCGCCAATCGCCTGCTGCGCCGGGTGCGCGACTATGCCGATGTCAAGTCGGGCGGCGATGCGACCCGCAAGGTGGCGGATGCGGCGCTGACCATGCTGGATGTGGACGCGCAGGGTCTGGACCTGATGGACCGCAAGCTGTTGCAGACCATCATCGAAAAATTCATGGGCGGCCCGGTCGGCGTGGACAATCTCGCCGCCGCCATCGGCGAGGAGCGCGACACCATCGAGGATGTGCTGGAGCCTTATCTGATCCAGCAGGGTTATCTGCAACGCACGCCGCGTGGCCGCATGGCGACCGCCAACGCCTACCGCCATTTCGGGCTGGTGGCGAACAACGAATCACTGAACGGGGATTTGCTGGATGAATAAGCAGACGATTTTCAACTGGCCGGTGCGGGTGTATTTCCAGGACACCGACGCCGGCGGCGTGGTGTATCACGCCAGTTATGTGAACTTTATGGAGCGCGCGCGGACTGAGTGGCTGCGCACGCACGGCTACAGCAACGCCGGGCTGATGAAGGAGTTCGGCGTGGTGTTCGTGGTGCGCTCGATGAAGCTGGATTATCTGAAGCCCGCGCTGCTGGACGACATGCTGGAGGTCAGCGCGCAGGTGAAGGAGATCGGGCGCAGCCGGCTGACGCTGGTGCAGACGGTGCGGCGTGGCGAGGAGTTGCTGACACAGGGCGAGGTGCATCTGGTGTGCGTGGCGCTGGAGAGTTTCAAGCCGGTCAGCGTGCCGGAGGCGTTGCGGTCGCAGTGGAAAGATGTGGAATAATCGGTCGGAATAATCAAGGGAAGGTCGCTCATGGAAGTCACACAGGATTTGTCGTTCATACACCTCATCAGCAATGCCAGCGTGCTGGTGCAAATGGTGATGGGCTTGCTGCTGCTGGTGTCGCTGTTGTCCTGGTGGTACATCTTCATCAAGCTGTTCGCCATCCGTCGCGAGAAGCAGTTGACCAGCGAGTTCGAGGAGTTGTTCTGGCGCAATTCCAACCTGAACGATTTGTACAAGCAGTCCAGCGGTGCGGCGCGTGCCGATCAGGGGGCGCTGGAGCGTATCTTCTCCGCCGGTTTCGTCGAATTCGTCAAGCTGAAGAAGCAGCACGGCGTGGACAGTAGTGCGGTGATGGACGGTACGCGCCGTGCGATGCGTGCCACCTATCAGCGCGAGATGGACCGGCTGGAATCGCATCTGGCGTTTCTGGCCTCGGTCGGCTCGGTCAGCCCCTACGTCGGCCTGTTCGGCACGGTGTGGGGCATCATGAACGCGTTCCGGGGGCTGGCCAATGTCGGTCAGGCCACGCTGGCGCATGTCGCACCCGGTATCGCCGAGGCGCTGGTGGCGACCGCGATGGGTTTGTTCGCGGCGATCCCGGCGGTGGTGGCCTATAACCGCTATGCGCATGACATAGACCGGCTGGCCACGCGCTTCGAGAGCTTCAGCGAAGAATTCTCCAACATCCTGCAACGCCAGCCATGAGATCCGAACGTCGTTCCAAGACTCGGCTGATGAATGAGATCAACGTCGTGCCGTACATAGACGTTATGTTGGTGTTGCTGGTGATTTTCATGGTGACCGCGCCGATGATGAATCCGGGGCAGGTTGATCTGCCGCAGGTGAGCAAGTCGTCCGTGCCGTCGCCCGCGCCGCTGGAAGTCATCATCAACAAGGACGGTACTCTGGCGTTGCGCGACCACGCCAAGGGCGGCGCCGAGAGCAAGGTCGGTCTTGAGGAGTTGGTCGCCATCCTGAAATCCCGGCAGGCGGACCAGTCCGAGCAGGCGGTGGTGATCTCCGCTGACAAGAGCGTGCGCTACGAAGAAGTCATCAACGTGATGGATGTGCTGCAACAGCAGCACATCAAAAAAGTTGGTCTGTTAACCCAAGCCAAGACGAAATGAGCGCAGTGGTGTATCAGGAACCTTACAAGCTGCCTGCCGGGATAATGGCGCTGGCAGTGCATGGTTTGTTTTTTGCGTTCCTGTATTTTGGTTTTTCCTGGCAGACCCAGACGCCGCCGGTGATGAGCGTGGAGTTGTGGCAGAGCCTGCCCGATCCAGTACCTGCCCCGCCGGTCAAGGCGGTGGTCAAGGAAACGCCGCCACCCGCCAAGGTCGAACCGGTGGTCAAGCCGGACATCGTGATGCCGGACAAGAAGCCCGAGAAAAAGGTCGAGCCGCCCAAGCCGCTGGAAAAACCCAAGCCGCCGGAGAAAATCAAACCGGAGGTTAAGAAACCGGCGGAAGTGAAGAAGCAGGTCAGCAAGCCGGACCCAGCCGTGCTGGCAGCGGAGCAGCAGGCGGCGCGCGAAAAGGCCGCGCAGGAAGCAGCGACCGGTCGGGTGGTGGATGAATACATCAGCAAGATTTCCGGCAAGATCCGGCGCAACATCGTGATGCCGCCGGACGTACCGAATGATGCGCGCGCCGAGTTTTTGGTGACACTGTTGCCGGGTGGGCGGGTGCTGGACGTGAAGTTGAAGAAATCCAGCGGCAATGCGGCTTACGACAGCGCGGTGGAGCGTTCCATCCTGAAGTCTGACCCATTGCCCTTGCCTCCTGATGCCGGGCTGTTCAATCGTTTCAGGGAATTGCGGCTGGGTTTCCAGCCCATAGAATAAATAAGAGAGGTTTGCATGATGAAATTTTGGGCTGTGATATTGGGTTCGTTGATGCTGGCTGGCTCACCTGTGGCCACTGCGGCATTGAATATTGAGATTATCGGTGCTGGCGAAAATCAGATTCCGGTATCCCTCGTACCTTTCGGGGGAGATCAAAAACTCTCGGCTGTCATTAATGACGTTGTGTCCGGCGATTTGCAGCGTACCGGCTTGTTTCGTCTGGTAGATCCAACGGGCAAGTCTCCGCATCAGCCTGCCGAAGTGAATTATGCAGACTGGCAGGTGCGTGGTGCCGAGGCGCTGGCAATCGGTATGGTGAACACTCAGCCCAACGGCCGCATTGAGGCACGTTTCCGTCTGTTGGATGTGGTCAAGCAGGTCGAATTGACAGGGCAGGCAGTCGCCGCCAACGGCGACCAGATACGGGCAGTTGGTCATCGCATCTCGGACATAATTTACGAGAAACTGACCGGCATCAAAGGGGTATTCAGCACGCGCATCGCCTATGTGAACCGGCAAGGGCGAAAATTCAGTCTGATGGTCGCCGATAGCGATGGCTATAACGAGCAGGTGGTGCTTTCACACAATGAACCCATCATGTCGCCGGCCTGGTCGCCGGATGGCAGTCATCTGGCCTATGTGAGCTTCGAGACCGGACATGCCTCGGTGTTCGTGCAGTCGCTGTATACCAACCAACGTAAGCTGGTCGCGGATTTTCGCGGCAGCAACAGCGCGCCCGCCTGGTCGCCGGATGGGCAGCAACTGGCGGTGGTGCTGACGCGCGAAGGCAGCTCTCAGATTTATCTGATGCGTCCGGATGGAAGCGATTTACATCGTATTAGCTACAGCGGCGGGATAGACACCGAACCTAGCTTCTCGCCGGATGGACAGTGGTTATTGTTCACCTCTGATCGGGGGGGCACTCCGCAAATTTATCGCATGCCGGTGGCGGGTGGGCAGGCACAGCGCCTGACCTTTGCGGGGGGTAACAGCTTCTCCCCCCGTTACAGTCCGGATGGAAAAAATTTTGTGTTTACTCGCCTTGAAGGAGGGCGGTTCTATATTTGTGTACAGGATTTTCAAACAGGACAAACGGAAACATTGACTACCGGGGGATGGGAGAAGAAGCCTAGTTTTGCGCCCAACGGCAAGATTATCCTGTTTGCCAGCGAGGCGCGCGGTCGTGGTATATTGGCGACCGTGTCCAGTGATGGTCGCGTTCAGCAGCACATGTTCACGCAAAGCGGGGATGCGCGCGAGCCTGTTTGGGGTCCACAACTTTAATTATTATTGATAAGGAAATTGCCATGAAAAAACTCGTTGTCAGTATCGTGTTGTTGAATCTGCTTGCTGCCTGTGCAAGCCAAAAACCACATGAAGCACCACCTGTCGCGCCGGCAGCTCCAGCAGCAGCTGCTCCGACAACCGCTCCGGTAACACCTGTGGCAGTTGATCCGCTGAATGATCCTAACAATATCCTGTCCAAGCACAGCGTCTACTATCCGTTGGACGTGGCTGTCGTTCAGGAAGCCGATAAGCCGGTGGTTCAGGCTCACGCAAAATATTTGAGTGAGCATAGTGCTCGCCATGTGCGTCTGGAAGGCAATTGTGACGAACGCGGCAGCAACGAATACAACTTGGCACTGGGTCAGCGTCGTGCAGATGGCGTTAAAAAGATGCTGGAACAGGGCGGTGCCAATGCGGGTCAGTTGGAAAGCGTCAGCTATGGTGAAGAAAAGCCAGTCGGTACAGGTCACGATGAAGCTTCATGGTCGCAAAACCGTCGCACTGACCTGAACTACGCCAAGTAATTTTCAAGATGAAGCTACGTGCCTTGATATTGTTGGGTTTATGTATTGCCGCTCCCGCGCAAGCGGGGTTGTTCTCGGATGACGAAGCGCGCAAGCAGATTCAGGATGTCGAGGCGCGAGTGCTTAAACTCGAAGAGCAGGACAAGCAACAAATCAAATCAATCTTCGATCTGCAAGGGCAGATCGAAGCATTGAATGCGGAGATCCGCAATCTGCGCGGACAGAATGAAGAGCTTGCGCACGGCCTGCAAGAAGCCGAAAAGCGTGAGAAAGATTTTTATGTAGATTTGGATACGCGCTTGCGTCATTTCGAATCTGCCGGTGTCGCTGCAACAGCGGCTACGCCAACTCAGGGTGCGCCAGTCACAGCAGGCGATCCGGACGATCCGGCCATCCAGAATCGGGCGATAGAGGCGGCCTACGGCTACTCCAAGGCGGGTAGTTATGCTGAAGCGATTAAGGCTTATGAGGCGTTTCTCCAGCAATATCCTGCCTCGGTGCATGCTGGCAATGCACGTTTCTGGCTGGGCAATGCGCAATTCGCCTTGAACGATTACAAGGCTGCGCTGGCAAGCTATCGCGCTTTGCTGAAGGAGCAACCCGATACACCGCGTGCGCCGGACACGCTGCTGAATATCGCCGGCTGCCAGCAAGAGTTGAAGGCAGTCAATGCGGCCAAGGCCACACTCAAGCAAATCATCAGCAAATATCCTGACAGCGCTGCGGCAGCCAAGGCTAAAGAGCTGCTCGCTGCTTCCAAGTAGTTCATGTCCTACCAAACATCAAACGCGCAGCTGCGCATTACTGAAATATTTTTCTCCCTGCAGGGCGAGACCAGTCGCATCGGCCTGCCCACGGTGTTCATCCGGCTGACCGGTTGCCCGCTGCGCTGCGGCTACTGCGATACCGCCTATGCGTTCAGTGGTGGCCAGAACATGACGCTGCAGGAGATCCTCGGCGAAGTCGACCAATACGCGCCGCGCTACGTCACCGTCACTGGTGGCGAGCCGCTGGCGCAGAAGAATTGCCTGCCGCTGCTGACCATGCTGTGTGATGCAGGCTACCAGGTGTCGCTGGAAACCAGCGGCGCATTGGACATCGGCGCGGTGGATGTGCGCGTGATGCGCGTGGTGGACATCAAGACGCCCGCCTCCGGAGAACAGGCAAGGAATCGCTGGGAAAACCTGCCGCTGCTGACTCCGTACGACGAGATCAAGTTCGTCGTCTGCGACGAGGCAGACTACCTGTGGGCGTGCGAAATCATGGCGGTGCATCATCTGGCCGACATCTGCCCGGTGACTTTTTCGCCGGCGCAGGGTGAGCTTAACGCGACCCAACTGGCAGACTGGATATTGCGTGACCGTTTGCCGGTGCGCTTTCAGGTGCAATTGCACAAGATATTGTGGAACAACGAGGCGGGGCACTGATGAAACATGCGGTCGTTTTGCTGTCTGGCGGGCTGGATTCTGCCACGGTGCTGGCGATGGCGCGCGCGCAGGGCTATGCATGCCACGCGTTGAGCGTGGATTACGGGCAGCGTCATCATTCGGAGCTGGATGCCTCGCGCAGTGTTGCACGGGCGCTGGGGGCGATTGAGCATCGCGTCGTGAATGTTGACTTGGGTGGTTTCGGCGGTTCGGCGCTGACCGACGACAAAATTGCTGTGCCTGAGCAAGAATCAACCGGCATCCCGCTGACTTATGTACCGGCGCGCAATACCATCATGCTGTCGCTGGCACTGGCCTGGGCCGAGGTGCTGAATGCGCAGGATATTTTCATCGGTGTGAATGCGGTGGATTATTCCGGTTACCCGGATTGTCGCCCAGCCTTCATCGAAGCCTTCGAGCGGATGGCCAATCTTGCCACACAGGCGGCCATAGAAGGCAAACCGCTGACCGTGCATGCGCCTTTGCTGCATCTCTCCAAGGCGGAAATCATCCGGCAAGGCAACCAGCTTGGCGTGGATTACTCGGCGACCGTCTCTTGCTATCAGGCAGACCAGCAGGGACGCGCCTGCGGCGTTTGCGACTCCTGCCGCCTGCGCCGCGCCGGGTTTACGGCGGCAGGCGTGACAGATCCCACCCGCTACCGGAAATAATCGGTCAGGATTTGCAGTCTGAATCCGGGCAGCATCCGCTTGATGGTCCAATTTGTCAGGAAAACGGAATTTACCGTTGACACGGTTCGGTGGTTGCGTATAATGCGCGCTCTGTTGCAGCGGGTCGGTAGCTCAGCCGGTAGAGCAGCGGACTTTTAATCCGTTGGTCGCGAGTTCGAATCTCGCCCGACCCACCATTTTGCAGCAGTTCAGATTTTCAGTAGCAATCTGTTTCATGCGCCGATTTAGCTCAGTTGGTAGAGCAACCGCCTTGTAAGCGGTAGGTCATCAGTTCGAATCCGATAATCGGCACCAATACAACCCGTTAATTCGTAAGAGTTAACGGGTTTTTTGCTTATGCGCAGTCCGCATGGCGACAATATGGATTCCGGTCAATGTCCTGCAGTGTCAATGTGCGTTGAGAGTGCCGCGCAGGGAGGGGAGTTCGGTATGCGAGCCCACTGTTCAAGCTTTGCCCATAGCCATTGCAGGCCGTCACGCTCACGTGACTGCAGGCCGTGGTCGGCTTGAGCCAGACGTTCGCTGCAGATGTACGGCGGCTTTCCCGGAGGGCGGGCGGGTTGTGCATCTACAGCGAGTGTGGCGAACCGTTGATAGGCTTCCGCCGGGATCAGGCTGTCGTTTCCGCCCCACACCTGGATGACCGGGACTGGGCTGACGAGCAGGTATTCGGTGACCCGCCAGTTCCACAGGTCGCGCCAGTACTTGAGCGTCCGCCCCTGAAGCGGCGTCAGATCGTCCTGATCGGAAGCCACCGCCGCACCGATTTCCCGGTAGGCTGCCTCGGCCCCCAGTCGGCGCGCCTGGAGCGCCAGCGTCTCGCGCGGGTCGAGTCCAGCGGAGGAGATCATCACCAGCCCTCGTAAGTTGGTTATCTGAGGGGAAAGATAGGGCAGGATCTCCGCTCCCTCCGAAGCCCCGACCAGCAGCTGCGGCAGCGTGGTCGGGCTTGCGGATCGCAGGGCTTGGCCGGCGGTTGCGGCCCAGCTCTTCAGTGCGTCGTGCCGCACGAATTCCGGGGTGCAGGGCTGGTCTGACGGCGTGACACCGGGCTTTTGCAGCACCAGCACCTCGGCGTGCAACAGCCCCCGGAAATAGCGGTCGGCAATGGGCTGCATGTCGGTACAGCCAGAGCCGGGGATGAAGATGACGCGGTAGCGTGCGGGGGTGGCTAGGGCTGGCCGGTAAAGCGCGGGGAGCCGCTGTTCGCCGGCGGTAAGGGAGATGGGCTGGAAGCTGTCCTGCGCGAGAACGGCGCGGGGGGCGGCCAGTGCCAGGATGCCACAGGCCAGCGCCCCGCTCAGTTTCACTTCAGGATGATGACTTGCTGAACCTGCTCGCGTGTGCGCGCAGCCGAGGAGCCACTTTCCTGCTCATCGGCGCTGCGGTCAGGCAGGCCCAGTTGACCGACGAGCTGCTGGTAAACGTCTTTGGACAGCGTTTGGGAGGTCTCGCGGATGACCTTGCCACGATTGTGGCGCACAACGTCGTCGCGCGCGGAGACGATCTTGGTGTCGTTACCAGCACCCTGTGCCGAGAATGCCGCCTTGATTTCATACGTCCGGGTGTTGATCAGCGAAAAGTCGGCAACCAGGTCCAGACTGAGTTGCTGGGTTTCGCTGCTGGTGCCTTGCAGCGGCGAGACTTCATCGCGGAATTCGATGCTGGAGACGGTGCCGAACAGCACATAATCCGCGCCGGAAAACTCGCCTTTCTTGATGCGCGCGATGATGTCGCGGACGTCGGGCTGGCGACTTGGCTTCGCCATTTTTCCGGTTTGCATCTGACCCAGAACTTGTTCGGCCTTGCTGGGTTGAGGGCTGCCAGCATCAAAGGCTTTCCCCTGCACCAAGCGGAAAGAGGTGCCTTGCAGCAGGGCGCCCTTGATGTCGTTGGTAAAGGTTCCCAGTTCCCCCTGTTCGATATAGCTGTAAGTGCCGGCAGCATAGCTTCCGGATTCGCTCGCTGTCGCGGCGACGCTGTGGCGCTGGGCATTGAGTGTGCTGTTGGACTTGACCCGTGCTACCTCGAAATACTGGGAGACGCTTTGCGAATAGGCCAGGTTGGTTACGGTGATGCGCGGTGAGGCGGTGTCTTTTGCGTTTGCCGAGCCTATCAGGATGGTCGCCAGCAGTCCGGCGGCAAGGGCTTTGGTGGTAAGTTTCACGGAATTCTCCAAAAAATCAGGTTAGCGTTTCGAGGTTTTGCGGATTTGTTTTTCATCCTGCCACTCGATGGTGCCTTCTTCGACATCGAACATCTTCAAGGTGAATTTGTAAAACACATCCTTGGTGGAGCCGTTGTCCTTGACGATGCTGGTCAGTTCGCCTTCCAGGCTGTATTTGGCGGCGGTCATTTTGCCGATCTTGGCGGTGCTGTGCTGCTTGTATAGGCCGCTCTGGTTCTGGCGCTGCAATTCGTCTACACCGGCCTGCATCTCGTTGATCGAGCGGGTGAAGCGCACCTTGCCGGATTTGACCAGCGTGGTCTGGATCGAATTCATGATGTTGGTGGTGTCTATGTATTCGCTGGTCTTGTTCTTGACGGTCGAAATGGTGACGGTGGGTCGCCCCTGGAAGATACCGGTTTCCAGTAGGCTGCCGGTCATCTTCTCGGCAATCATCTGTAAGTCGGTGGAGCCGAACTCGTTGGTCACGAGTTCCACCGCCTTGTCGTCACCGTAATTGACTTCGCGGTCGAAACGCAGCACAGGGGAGGCGACCGGGGGGGTTGAAGAGGAGCAAGCCGTCAGGCCGGAGGATAACGCCAGTAACATGACCAGCAGATGAGAACGAGTAAGCATGATCTATCCTTAATTTTGAAAGTTGATTATTTTTGTTCGACATTCATTTCCAGCTTCAAGTCGGTGGCGGACGAGTTCGGTGCCACGCTCTTGACGGTCTGCAACTGCAGGCCGTACAGCCCCATCTGTTTCCAGGATTCGCCGTCGCCGACCTGATTGCCCATGTCGTCCAGCCAGCGGAAGCGGTAGAACACCGTGCGGTTGGCGCGGACGGTGTTTTCAAGGTCGGCCTGCACGGTCAGGATGTCGTTCTTGCGCACGATGCGCATCTCCGCCACTCTGACCCCGTAGGGTTCGCCCCGCAGTGCGACCTTGGCGGCCACGGCAGGCGGGGTCGGATTGGCTGGTTGGGCGGCATGTGCGAGGCAGGTCATGCAGCCGAGTGTTGCAGCTAGCAGCAATGATTTCATCGTTACGTTCCTTTGCATAATAAAAATTGGCACGATCATCCGGTTGAAAGTCTGTCATCCTTGTAGACGGCAGACCTGTGGGTATTGTCAGGTAGTGGCTTTCTTGCGCTTGGCACCCTTCTTGGTAGGTGCAGGAGCGGGCGGGGCCAGTTCGCCGAAAGCGATTACATTGCCTTCGATTGCCTTGTTCTCATACAGACGGATCGGGATCAGCGCATATTGCCCGCCAATGTTGATCTTTTCACCGAGGTCGCGGCCGTCAATTTGCAATTGGTATGCGCCTGGCGGCAGGTAACCCCTGGCCACATAGACGCGGCCAGGCAACATGCGCCACATGCGGTCGTCGGCTTGTTCCGTGTAAGCCGATGCGGCCATTCCCGCAATCTGGCCAAACATGCCGGCATGTTCGCTGAGCTGGTGTTGAAGCACGGATTTGGCGATCGCGCGGGTGATGCCGCGCATCACCATGCCCGGCATGTCGTCCTTCAGGGCGCGGCGCGCCATGACGTTCACGTCAACCACATTTTCAAGTTTCAGCTTCTGGCCGTTGGCGGCAAGCAGCGACAGCGGGGCATCCGTTGACGGCGCGATCACCGGATAGGAGATGCTCAGCGTCTGCCATCCGTCTATCGGCACCGGGATGGTGAAAGCCTGGGGCTTGCGCGCCGGCGCGTTGCCGGCCTCGACGACAAACAGCACATCCGTCATTTTTTTATGCCTCTTGTGGGTGAAGCTGGTGCGCTTGTCCAGCCCGCGCAGACCTTCTTCCAATAATGGCGTTTCCGGTTTTAGTTCGATCGCCTTGCGATAGCCGGGGGCGGCCAACCCTGGTTCGTTCAGCACCTCGTACAAGAAGCCTGCCAGATAGTGGCTCAAGGCATTGGAATAGCTGTTCTTAAGCTTCAGCACCGCAGGGTCGTTGATGGTCTCGACCGGATAGCCGTTGAGTTCCTTGCCGGTTGCAGCAGCGCCTTTTGTCTTGGCTTCCGCTTCCGCAGCGGCGAGGCTCTTGGCGCGGAATTCGGCAATGACCGCTTCACGCTCATGGGTGCGCTTGATGTCTGCTCTGGCGTTTTCGGTTTCTCCCTGGGCCAGATGATTCAGTGCCAGTCGGGTAGTCAGCCATACCTTTTCGTAGTCCTGCCCCTCGTAGTCGCTCAGGCGTTCGCTGATCAGCGCCGCGCCGATCTTGCCCAGTAATTTGGAGGGGTCGGTCTTGGCAGTCTGCTCCCATTCATTGACCAGCGCGTCCGCTTTCAGAAACGCCGCAGTGCTTTCCGGGTATTGCTTGTTTAGGCGCAGCAGTTCGCCACGTTCAAGGTTGTAAAGCAGGCCGGCCCGTTCTGAATCCGAGGAGGCGGATTTGTCCAGTTCGTCAATGGCCGAAGCGACCGTGCCGGTTTGCACTTGTGCCTGAACATTGGTGGCAACCACGTCATGGCTTTTCATGTTGGCGCAACCGGTGATGACCGCGATGCCAAGCAGTATCACAGTGCTGCGAATGAATCGTAGGGATGCTGCCTGTCTGAGGCGGCTGGTTCTGGCGGGTGGCAAGCATAACTCGCCACACCCGGTGGTGCGGGTATTTTCTTCGTACACAACAATCTCCCTGATGCGATGTATTGTCAGAGATGCCTGTCCGATCTTGCCGGTGGGCAACCCTGTCGTTATTGGAAACATTCTCATGTTTTTGCCGCAGCCGGGAGCAATTCTATGTGATTGCTTGTTTTTCCAGCCTTGACCGGCTCAAACACATTGTTGCATCTGTGCCGTCAATTAACCGGGCACAGGGTGCGGATTATATACATAGACAATTGATTTCAGGTTGAAAATCGTGTCGGTTTCGGAGTGCTAATGTCGTGGCTGCGGAAAGCGGTGTGTCTGCCCCTTGAGGTGGCTCCGGCATTGCCGATTTCGGCAATTTATTGACCGTCTGCCGAGGTGGAAATCAGTCAGACTGCCGACAGCCATCAGACCTGTCGCGATACTGCAACGCGCACGGCGATTATTCGGTAATATTGCGTTCGCGCGTCGTTCTGGCGCGGCTTTTCGTTGCGACGAATCAGGGTGTACATATGAAAATTCACGAATATCAAGGTAAGGAAATCCTGCGCCAGTTCGGCGTTCCGACGCCGCGCGGCATGGCGTGTTTCACGGCTGACGAAGCCGTGGCTGCGGCCCGCGAGCTGGGCGGTACGGTGTGGGTGGTGAAGGCGCAGATCCACGCCGGCGGGCGCGGCAAGGGTGGCGGCGTCAAGGTGGCCAAATCGCTGGACGAGGTGCGTCAGCATGCGCAGGCCATACTCGGCATGCAGCTGGTCACCCATCAGACCGGCCCGGATGGCCAGCGCGTGCGTCGCCTGCTGATTGAAGAGGGGGCGCAGATCGCCCGCGAATTCTATATCGGCATGGTGGTCGATCGCGCGGCGCAGCGCGTGGCGCTGCTGGCTTCGAGCGAAGGCGGCATGGAGATCGAAGAGGTCGCCAAACACAGCCCGGAAAAGATACACACGCTGAGGATTCATCCCGTTGATGGGTTGGCTGACGCCGAGGCCGCGCAAGCCGCGCGCCAGATCGGCCTGCCCGAGGCCGCCATCGCCGGGGCGGTGACGGTGCTGCAAGGCTTGTATCGCGCCTTTGTCGAAAAAGAGGCGATGCTGGCCGAGATCAATCCGCTGGTGCTGACGGCTGACAACCGCGTGCTGGCGCTGGATGCCAAGTTCAATTTCGATTCCAACGCGCTGTTCCGCCATCCCGAGATCGTCGCCTATCGCGATCTGGACGAGGAAGATGCCGCCGAGATCGAGGCATCAAAATTCGATCTGAGCTATATCTCGCTGGATGGCGACATCGGCTGTCTGGTGAACGGCGCGGGGCTGGCGATGGCGACCATGGACATCATCAAGCTGTATGGCGGCAGTCCGGCCAACTTCCTGGACGTTGGCGGGGGGGCTACCACCGAGAAGGTCACCGAGGCGTTCAAGCTGATGCTGAAGAACCCGAACCTGAAAGCGATTCTGGTCAACATCTTTGGCGGCATCATGAAGTGCGACGTGATCGCCGAAGGCGTGGTGGCAGCCGCGCGCGAGGTTCAGCTCACCGTGCCGCTGGTGGTGCGGCTGGAGGGCACTAACGTCGATCTCGGCAAGAAGATACTGGCTGAGTCCGGTCTGCCTATCATTTCCGGCAACGATATGGCGGACGCAGCCGAAAAAGTGGTTGCCGCCGCGAGAGGTCAATAATGTCCATCCTGATCAACAAAGACACCAAAGTCATCACCCAGGGTATGACTGGCAAGGTCGGCCAGTTCCATACTTTCCATTGCAAGCAATACGCCAATGGCGCGAACTGCTTTGTCGCCGGGGTCAACCCGAAAAAGGCCGGCGAGACGTTCGACGGCATCCCGGTCTATGCCTCGGTGCGCGATGCGAAGGCCGCGACCGGTGCCACGGTTTCGGTGATCTACGTGCCGCCGTCGGGGGCGGCTGCGGCGATAGACGAGGCGGTCGAGGCCGACCTCGATCTGGTGATATGCATCACCGAGGGCATTCCGGTGCACGACATGATCCGCACGCGCTACAAGATGGCAGGCAAAAAGACGCTGCTGATCGGACCGAACTGCCCCGGCCTGATCACGCCGGACGAGATCAAGATCGGCATCATGCCGGGCCACATCCACAAGAAAGGGCGTATCGGCGTGGTGTCGCGTTCCGGCACGTTGACATACGAGGCGGTCGGCCAGCTTTCCGCGCTGGGATACGGGCAATCGTCGTGCGTGGGCATCGGCGGCGACCCGATCAATGGCATGAAGCATATAGATGTGATGAGGCTGTTCAACGACGATCCCGACACCGATGCGGTGGTGATGGTCGGTGAGATCGGCGGCAGCGACGAGGAAGAATGCGCGCGCTGGATCAGGGACAACATGCAAAAGCCGGTGGTTGGCTTCATCGCCGGCGTCACTGCGCCGGAAGGCAAGCGCATGGGACACGCCGGCGCGATCATCTCCGGCGGGCAGGGCGGCGCTGACGAGAAGCTGGCTGTGATGGAATCGTGCGGCATCCATATCACCCGCAATCCCGCCGAGATGGGGCGCGTGATGCAGAAAGTGCTTATAGGCTGAGCAGGGTTGGCACGCGGAGACGCGGGGAACGCGGAGAAATCGTTCTGGCTTTGACTCCGCGCACTCCGCGTCTCCGCGTGAGTTGGAAGTGTTCAGGCAGGGCTTTTACCTGGCTTCCCCTTACGCTCCAAAATTTGGAAGGGAATGTTGTGCTGGAAATGTTGAGTTCCGCCCAGTTCTGGGTGGATGTAATGAAAATCATCCTGATTGATCTGCTGCTGTCCGGCGACAATGCCGTGGTGATCGCGCTGGCTTGCCGCAATCTGCCGCCGGAGCAGCGCAAGAAGGGCATTTTGTTTGGTGTCGGCGGTGCAATCGGTTTGCGCATCGTGCTGACGTTCTTTGCCGTCAGTTTGTTGTCGCTGCCGTATCTCAAGCTGGTGGGCGCTTTCCTGCTGATCTGGATAGGTGTCAAACTGATCCTGCCGGAAGAGGAGCACGACGAGGGTAACATCAAGGCCGATACGCGGTTGTTCGGGGCGGTCAAGACCATCATCATCGCCGACTTCGTGATGAGCCTGGACAATGTGCTGGGCGTGGCGGGGGCTGCCAAGGGCAACATCGCGTTGCTGGTGTTCGGCCTGCTGATCAGCATTCCGCTGATCGCCTGGAGCAGCCAGCTGGTGCTGAAACTGATAGATCGCTTCCCATATATTATTTACGGTGGTGGCGCGTTACTGGGCTATGTGGCCGGCGAGATGCTGGTGACCGAGGCATCGTTTGCCGGGTTGGTTGAAACATACCATGCCCTGCACTGGCTCGTTCCGGGATGTTGTGCGGTTGCAGTATTGCTGATCGGCAGATGGTTGGCGCTACGTTCTGCGGCAGGGGATGCTCCAGTCAACCTGTTGGATGGAGAGGTAGCTGTTGAGCCAGAAAATAATCGGCCTGTCGGGAAGGAATAGAGAAATGATGAAAATATTGATTCCGCTGGATGGTTCAACCAGTGCCGAGCGTGCGGTGCAGTATGTCGTCGGCCAGATGGCTGAACTGAAGGCACGGCCTCAGGTATTGCTGTTGAATGTGCAATGGAAGATCGGCACCGGCAATGTCAAAATGTTTATTGATCAGAACACGATCAACGACTATTACCGCGAACAGGGCATGGCGGCGCTGGCAGGCGGGCGTGCCATTCTGGATGAGGCGGGATTGCCTTATCAGTATCACATCAGCATCGGCTCTCCTGCCGAGGCCATCGCCCAGTACGCCCGCGAACAAGAAGCGGATCAGGTGGTGATGTGCAGACAGGGGCAGGGAGGCTTGCAGCAGTTGTTGCTCGGCTCGGTAGTGAGCAAGGCGCTGCATCTGGTTGGGTGTCCGGTGTTGCTGGTCAAATGATGTGAGTCTGTGGGATAGGTGAGTGCGGCTTGGGTGGCTATGGCTTGGATGCCAAGTCGTCGGTATCAGCAACAGGCTGGGCTGTGCGGGAGGGCTGGAGTATGAATGAATAAGCTGGATTTCTGGAAAAAGGACTGGTTCGCAGGTTTGCTGTTGGCGTTGGTTTTTGTGTTGGCTTCCAACAGTGATTTGTTGCAAAGTCTTGAGCGCAAGGCCTACGACCTGGCAATGGTGTCGTCGTCGCGCCAACCCAGCAACAAGGTTGCGGTGATCGTGATAGACGATGCAAGCATCGCCAATATCGGGCGTTGGCCTTGGCCGCGCGAGATACATGCCGGAATGATAGACATCCTGACGGCGGGGCATGCCAAGGCCATCGGCCTGACGACTTTCTTCGTCGAGCCGCAAGTTGACCCTGGTTTGAAATATATCCAGAAGATTGCGGCGTTGCTGGGGAAGGATACTTCTGGCAAGGCAGAGGCAACGGGCGGGAAGGCTGAGCTTGATGCCGTACTGCAGGATGCGGCGGTTCATCTTGATCATGACCGTCAACTTGCTGCCAGCATGGCCGGTTCCGGCAATGTGCTGTTGCCGATGTTCTTTGAATTGGGGGAGTCGCTGGGGCGACCCGATCAACCTTTGCCGGACTATGTTCAGAGTAATCGGTTGACCAATGTGCAAAGCGGTGAAGTGTCGGGGGCGCTTTCTGCATCGAGTGTGTTGTTTCCGATCCCGGAGTTGGGCAGCAAGTCCAGTGCTCTTGGGCATCTCAACAGTTTCCGTGATGAAGATGGTGCGATACGTACCGAGCCGCTGGTGGTGCGCTATTACGATCAATACTACCCATCCATGGCGCTGATGTTGGCTGCAAAAAGCCTTAATCTCGGGCCGCAGGACATCCAGGTCGAACTTGGTAAGAGGGTTAAGCTGGGTGGGCGCGAGATAGCCGGCGGTGCTGATATGCGCATGCATACCTATTTCTATCAGGATGCGAATGGCCAGCCGGCTTTTAATCCGGATTCCTTTTACGATGTGTATAGCGGCAAGATTTCGGCAGAAAAATACCGCGACAAGATTGTCCTGATCGGCGCATCGGCTGCCGGTGTTGGTACCTTGCAAGTCACGCCGGTGTCCTGGGGGATGCCTTCCACCGTCACTTTGGCGCACTCAGTGTCCAGCATCCTGCAGGGAGATGCCCTGCAAGTCCCCACGTGGGCGGGTCCCGCCAGAGCCGCAGCCTTTCTGTTGGTGGTGTTATATCTGGTTATCGTATTGCCGGGGCTGAAGGCGATGCCTGCAGCCGGGGTGACTAGCCTGTTCTTTATCGCGTTGCTGGGTACGCATTTCGTCTTGATGTCCACGGAAGGCGTTTGGGTGCAGTTGATGTTGCCAGCGACCCTGTTGCTTGCCGGACATTTGTTGTTGACCACCAAACATTTCCTGACGACCGAACGCGGCAAGTTGAAGTCTGATGCTGAATCGGCTGAAAGCAATCGCATGCTGGGCTTGGCCTTTCAGGGGCAGGGGCAACTGGATATGGCGTTCGACAAGTTCCGCAAGGTTCCGCTGGACAGTGGCGTGATGGAGGTGTTGTATAACCTTGGCCTGGATTTTGAACGCAAGCGCCAGTTCAATAAGGCCGAATCGGTTTTCAGGTATATGAGCGAATACGACCCGGAGTTCTGCGACCTGCCGCAACGGATGAAACGGATGCAGAATCTGTCGCAGACGGTCATGCTGGGCGGTACGACCGGCAGCCGGATGCGTAGCCGGATCATGCTGGAGAGCGATGGCATCACGCGGCCCACACTGGGACGTTATGTGATCGAGAAAGAATTGGGCAATGGGGCAATGGGGGTGGTGTATTTCGGCAGGGATCCGAGGATAGGCCGCGAGATGGCGATCAAGACGATGAGCCTGTCTCAGGAGTTCGCAGGCAAGGAGTTGGATGAGGCGAGAGAGCGTTTCTTCCGGGAGGCGGAGTCTGCCGGCCGTCTGAATCATCCGGACATCGTGGCTATCTACGATGCCGGCGAGGAGCATGATCTGGCTTATATTGCGATGGAGTACCTCCGGGGCGAGGATTTGACGGCCTATGCGGAAGCAGGGAACTTGTTGCCGCTGGCGACTTTGATGGAACTTATTGCGCGCGTGGCAGATGCGCTGGATTACGCACACCGGCAGAATGTGGTGCACCGCGACATCAAACCGGCGAATATCATGTATGACGCTGCCACCAACATGCTCAAGGTGACCGACTTTGGTTTGGCGCGCATCACCGATGCCAACAAGACCAGAACGGGGGTCATCTATGGCACGCCGTCCTACATGTCGCCTGAACAATTGGCCGGCAAGAAGATAGACGGGCAGTCCGATCTGTTCTCGCTGGGCGTGACCTTGTATCAACTGGCTTGTGGTAAGCTCCCGTTCGAGGGTGATTCACTGGCTCAGCTTATGTATCGTATTGCTTATAACCCACCTCCTGATATTTTGGATTTCAGGTCAGACCTGCCGCCTTGTCTGGTGGCAGTCATCAATAAGGCGCTATCCAAGCGGCATGAGGATCGTTATGCCAATGGGGAGGAAATGGCTGATGCATTGCGCCGGTGCGCTGCCAGCTTACAAGGGCAGAGTCAGTCTGCGGGAGTGAATGTATGAGGTTAATCGAGGCGCTGGAAGTTGTCAGTGAAACTCATCCGGGCATGTTAAGGGCGCACAACGAGGATAGTGTGGCGGTGGAGCCGGCTTGCGGCTTGGTGGTGCTTGCGGATGGCATGGGCGGCTATAACGCCGGGGAAGTGGCGAGCGGAATCGCGGTGACGGTGATGATCAGCGAGATCGTCCCGGCTTTGGCTGATGCCACCCCGATCCAGCGAGATGAAGAGACCGGTGAGGAATTGGCGGTCGTGTCGCTGGGAGCCGCTATTCGCAAGGCAAACGCCTCCATTTTTAATGCGGCGCGCAGCCAGTCGCAATATGCCGGAATGGGAACGACAATCGTGTCCGCACTGTTTTATGACAACAGGGTGGTCGTTGGGCATGTCGGCGATTCGCGTGCCTATCGCTTGCGCGGGGAGAGACTGGAGTTGCTAACGCGTGACCATTCCCTGTTACAGGAGCAAATAGACAGCGGCATGATCAGCGTCGAGAATGCTCGGCATTCCAAAAACAAGAACCTGGTCACGCGTGCCGTAGGCATAGATGGAGAAGTGCTGCCGGAACTGCATGTACACGATGTGTTGGTCGGCGATATTTACCTGCTGTGTTCGGATGGTTTGAACGATATGGTCGAAGATGGCGATATCGAGTCTGCGCTGTATGGTTTGCAGGGGAATCTGCCGATGGCGGCTGAGCAATTGATCCAGTGCGCCAATGACAATGGTGGTCGTGACAACGTTTCGGTGATTCTGGTGAAGATTAAACATGAGTATGCACAGCCGCGTAGCTGGCCGGTGCGTTTGCTCGATTGGTTCAAGAAATAAGGGGGGCTGCCATGACTGCTAAGTTGATATTAAGTCTGGATGGAGTGGTGGTGCAGGAATGTCCGCTGATCAAAGAGCGGGTGACAATCGGGCGCAAGGCGCATAACGATATCGTCATCAATAATCTCGCCGTGAGCGGCGTGCATGCGGCGGTGGTTACTATCCTCAACGACTCTTTTTTGGAGGACTTGGATAGTACTAATGGCTTGTCAGTGAATGGAGAGGTGACAAAAAAGCACTTCTTGCAGAACAATGATGTCATCGAAATCGGTAAGTACAAACTGAAGTATCTGAATGACCAGGTCAGTCAGACATCTGCCAGCGATTTTGAGAAGACCATGATGATGCATGCACCTGCGATTCCGGTTCAGTCAGCCGCTGAGAAGTCAGGGGATACCGGGCATTACAGAGCCTTGCAGGGGGCTGCGATTGAGGAATCGGGCGGTGATACACGGTTAGGCTATGACAGGGTTGCCAAGACAGGCCCCAACCCTGTGGTGCCACCACCACTTTCGCCGGCACAGCCGGCAAGCCGGGCGGCTGCGGTACAGATACTCAATGGTCCCAATGCAGGCAAGGAGCTCGAGTTGGTGAAAAGCCTGACTACGCTTGGCAAGCCCGGTGTCCAGGTGGCCGTGTTGACACGTCGCCCACTTGGTTATTTCATCACCCATGTCGAGGGAGCTATTTTCCCATCCGTGAATGGTCAGGCGCTGGGAGAGCAACCGCATCAGTTAAACGATCATGACGTGATTGAACTGGCCGGCGTGAAGATGGAGTTCTATTTCAAGGACTGACAATCCGCCATAAAAAATAAGAATGGTTGAATATGAGGCTTAGCGTATTAGGATGTAGTGGGGGTATAGGTGGCAGTTCGCACACCACTACATTATTGGTGGATCAGGATATATTGATAGACGCAGGGACCGGGTTGAATGAACTCAGTCTGAGTGAATTGTGCGAGATAGATCACGTTTTTCTCACACACTCCCATCTGGATCACATTTGCTGTCTTCCTTTCCTGGTGGATAGCGTAGGCTGGATGCGTGACCGCCCATTGACGGTCTATGCGAGCGGCGCAACCATAGAAACGCTTAGAAATCATATTTTTAACTGGAGCATCTGGCCGGACTTTTCCGAGATACCTAATGTAAAACAGCCCATCATGCGTTTCCGCGAAATTGGGTTGGGCGAGGTGGTGGAGCTGCAGGGACGCCGCATACGCGCCCTGCCGGCGACTCACACGGTTCCTGCGGTTGGCTATCATCTGGATAGCGGGCAGGGCAGCCTGGTTTTTAGCGGTGACACGCATGTCAACGATGACCTTTGGGAGTTGGTTAATCAGATAGAGAATCTCAGATATCTGATAATAGAGACCGCCTTTTCCGAGAAGGAGCGAGCTTTGGCGGATCTTTCCCTGCACCTGTGCCCGAGTTTGCTGGCGGGTGAGCTGGCTAAGTTCAGGGGCGATGCCGAGGTCTATATCACACACCTGAAACCGGGTGAGGTGGATCTGACCATGCAGGAAATCGAGCGCCATGTGCAGCAGTCGCCCCCTAAAATGTTGCTGAACAATCAGGTGTTGGAGTTTTAGTGAGAGGATGAGGCCGGGTTTGGTTTGACGAAGGTGGTTGGGGGGCACGTCTACCAAGTTTCCAAATTACGCGAACGGGATGGTTCGTGTGTGTGCGATTGAACGAGCAGTGCAGGAGCAGGGATGATTCCAACAGTAGACAGGCGCAGTAACGACATGAGCAGCAAACTTGAGTTCACTACGAATCTCAATCATGTCATCAATAAAATTCACGCGACCAATAATATTGACGAGATCATGCTGGATGTCAGCAAGGACATTTGCGCCTTGTTCAATTCTGACAGGCTGACCATCTATGTCCTCGGTGAGGATAATGTTTCGCTGGTTTCCAAAGTCAAGACGGGGCTGAATTCCTTCAAGGATCTCAAGCTGCCAATCGCCGAGCAGAGCGTGGCCGGTTATGTGGCTGTCAACAAGAAGCTGCTCAACATCATGGATGTCTATGATGAGCAGGAGTTGGCCAGGTATAGCCCACATTTACGTTTTTTGAGGGAAGTAGATAAACGTACCGGATACCGTACCAAACAGATGTTGGTGGCACCGATTCTGGATGGGGTGAATGGTGACTTGATAGGCGTTATCCAGATCATCAATAACAAGGGGGGGATTCCCTTTTCACCTCAGGTTGAGGAAGGTGTCGTCGAGCTGGCGCAAACCATGGCGGTCGCATTGCGTCAGCGTCAGGAAAGAGCCGCAGTCAAGACGCGCTACGACTATCTGGTGGCGGGTGGGGTGATGTCAGCACCGGAATTTGAGCTGGCTACTCGTACCGCACGGCGCAAGGGCGTGGAAGTAGAAGAGGTATTGCTGGATGAATTTCAAGTCAGCTTGGCCGCTTTGGGTGGCGCATTGTCCCATTTCTTTGGCGTTGCTTATGAGCCATTCAAGGCGGATCGCATCAAGCCCTCCGATCTGCTACGCAATCTCAAGCGTGAATTTGTCGAGAGTAGTCACTGGGTGCCGGTAGAGGAAACGCAGGAAGGTGTCGTGATTCTGACCACCGATCCCGAGCGTATCCAGGCATCCAGGGTGGTCAACAACATCTTTCCCCGGAATAGGCTGGTTTACAAGGTTTGCGCGCAGCGCGAATTCAGACAGACGTTAGATGCCTTCTATGGTGGCGGAGATCTTGGTTTTAATGGTAAGGCGGAGGATGGCTCCACGGTTGACGAGCTGTTGTCCAGCATGGGAGGGGACGAAGATGAAAGCTCGGTCCTCACACAGGAAGATGTCAATGCGGCGGCAGACAACGAGCTGGTCAAGCTGGTCAACAAGATTATTGTGGATGCCTATCGCATGGGTGCGTCCGATATCCACGTCGAACCGCAGCCCGGCAAGGCCAAAACGCAAATTCGTTTGCGTAAGGATGGTGCGCTGTTGAATTACATCGAAGTGCCTTCCACCTATCGCAATGCGTTGGTGACGCGCCTGAAGATCATGTGTGATCTGGATATTGCCGAGAAGCGCCGCCCGCAGGACGGCAAGATCAAGTTCAAGAAATTTGGGCCTCTGGACATCGAGTTGCGTGTAGCGACCATCCCGTCGCAGGGTGGGGTTGAAGATGTCGTGATGCGTATTCTGGCGGCGGGCGAACCTTTGCCGCTTGAGAAAATGGGCTTCTCGGAGCGCAATAATGAGCTGATAAAACATACGGTCAGCAAGCCCTACGGTCTGTTTTTCGTTTGCGGGCCAACCGGTTCCGGTAAAACGACCACGCTGCATTCCATTCTGAGCTACATCAACAAGCCTGAAACCAAGATATGGACTGCCGAAGACCCCGTGGAGATCACCCAGAAGGGGTTGCGGCAGGTGCAGATCAACAAGAAGGCCGGCATGGATTTTGCGACGGTCATGCGCGCCTTCCTGCGTGCCGATCCTGATGTGATCATGGTCGGTGAGATGCGCGACAAGGAGACTGTTTCTATCGGCATCGAGGCATCGCTGACCGGTCACCTGGTGTTTGCCACCCTGCATACCAATAGCGCGCCTGAATCCATCATCCGCTTGCTGGACATGGGGATGGACCCATTCAATTTTGCCGATGCCTTGCTGGGTATCCTGGCCCAGCGTCTGGCAAGACGCTTGTGCAGTGACTGCAAGAAGCCGCATGTTGCGAGCGAGGCCGAGATAAAAGAGCTGATGGCCGAGTACAGCGAGGAGCTGAAACATACTGTCCGCTGGAAAGCTGCTCCCGACGCTGCCCGCAAGGCGCTGCTGGATGAGTGGACCCGGCTGTATGCCAATGACAAGAAGCAATTTACGCTCTACACGCCGGTGGGATGCGACAAGTGCATGGGGACGGGCTATCGCGGGCGCGTGGGCTTGCATGAATTACTGATAGGCAGCGACCCGGTGAAGCGGGCCATCCAGGAACATGCGCGGGTCGCCGAATTGTTGGCCATTGCGCTGGATGAAGGTATGCGCACCCTGAAGCAGGACGGTATGGAGAAAGTCTTGCAGGGCATTACCGACATGCATCAGGTGCGCGCCGTCTGTATCAAATAAGGAGACGCTGATTTATTCGAGATCGTCGTTCCCACGCAAAGGGGTATGCAGGCAAACCGCAAAGCGGCTGCTCGCATAGCGGGAGCCCAGTTAAATCCAAAGGCAGGATATCCGCCTGCGCGGGTATGACGAATCAATCGGTGCTTTTCCAAGTATCAACGCCCTTGCCAGGCCGGCTGGTGGGGGCTGTGTTTCGCAGCTAACGATGGTGCACTTATGTCAACTGACCAAAAACCAATTGCGCGACTGAAGGAACTCAACGAAATCGGTATTGCACTGTCACAGCAGCGCGATATCAATGACCTGCTCAAACTGATACTGGACGCGGCCAAACGCATCACCCATGCCGATGCCGGTACGCTTTACCTGTACGATGCCGAGCAGCAGGTGTTGCGCTTCGAGATCGTGCGCAACGATAGCTTGCAAATATCAATGGGTGGTGCAGCAGGCAAGCCCATCGTATTTAATCCGGTACATCTATTCGATGAGAACGGCAAGCCAAATCACAGTATGGTGGTTAGCCATGCGGCTTTGACGGGCGAAACGGTCAACATCCCCGATGCCTACGCGGCCCAAGGTTTCGACTTTTCGGGTACCAAGAGTTTCGATAGCAAGTCCGGCTATCATTCCAAGTCGTTCCTGACGGTACCGATGTGTAACCATGAGGGCGAAGTGATCGGCGTGCTGCAATTGATCAATTCGCTGGTGAGGGGTGTCGTCGCTGCCTTTTCTGCCGATGATCAACGGTTGGTCGAATCGCTCGCTTCGCAGGCAGCAATTGCGCTAACCAACCGCAAGCTCATCAATCAGCTCGAAGAGCTGTTCGAATCCTTCATCAAACTGATCAATAGTGCGATTGATGACAAGTCGCCCTATACCGGCGGGCATTGCGCACGTGTGCCTGAACTCACCATGATGATCGCCGAGGCGGTCAACAATACCTACCAAGGGCCGCTCAAGGATTTTGTCCTGACCGAGCGTGACCGGCACGAGTTGCGGATTGCCAGCCTGTTGCATGATTGCGGCAAGATAACGACTCCTGTACATGTCGTGGATAAACCGACCAAACTGCATACCTTGTTCGACCGTATCGGGCTGGTGGACACCCGATTTGAATTACTAAAACGCGATGCCGAGATTGCCATGCTCAAGAAGCAGGTGGCGGGTAGCGGTGATGAGGCTGAGTTTCGAGCCGAATATCAGGCGCGTATCCGGCAATTGGACGATGACCGCGAGTTTCTGCGCCAGTGCAATCGCGGCGTCGAGGCGATGCCCGAGGCTGCGCAACAACGCGTTTGCGATATCGCCAGTTACCAGTGGCAGGATGCAACTGGGCGCATGAGTAATTTTCTCAGCGAAGATGAAGTGAACAATCTGACGATACGCGCCGGCACGCTGACTGCCGACGAGCGCGAAATCATCAATCGTCATATTGTCGTGACTATCAAGATGCTGGAATCCTTGCCATGGCCCAGACAACTCAAAAATGTGCCCGAATACGCCGGTGGACACCATGAGCGCATGGACGGTAAAGGCTATCCGCGTGGGCTGACGCGCGATCAGATGTCCTTGCAAGCCCGCATCATGGGCATCGCCGATATATTCGAGGCACTGACTGCCAAGGACAGGCCGTACAAGGTGGGCAAGTCGCTGACCGAGGCGCTGACCATACTAGGCAAGTTCAAGTTGGGCGGGCATATTGACCCGGATGTATTCGATGTCTTCATTCGCGAGAAAGTGTACCTGCGCTATGCGCAACAATTCCTATCCTCTGAACAACTGGATGACGTGGATCTGGAGCACATACCGGGTGTGAATCTTGTCGACTGAAGGGGGATGGCGGTATATGGGTTGTCTGGGTGACGAAAATCGTCACCTGACTGACGATAACTGGTTGGGCGGGTTCCGTAGATAAGCAGGCGGCTAAGGGGAATTTAGATAAATCAATGAGTTGCTAGTCTGGCACGGGAATTGCTTTATAATTACCAAGCACACACAGGGTGTGTTTGCCGCAAGCCGGAAAGTGCGACTTGAAGGCTGAAGAAATCAAATTTATTAACTAGGAGCTTGATATGAAAAATGTACAAAAAGGTTTTACCCTGATCGAATTGATGATCGTTGTTGCGATCATCGGTATTCTGGCTGCCGTTGCGATCCCGGCTTACCAGGATTACACCGCCAAGGCGCAAGCTTCTGAAGCTTTCGTGCTGCTGGATGGTCTGAAGTCTTCTATCTCCGATACAGTCGGTCAAGATCCTTCTGCAACAGGCTGCGCAATTCCAGCTGGTGCTGTGACTGCCGGTAAGTATGTTGCCACCATCACTGCAGCTTGGGGTGCTCCTAACTGCGACCTGACTGCTACTTACAAGGCTGCTGGCGTTGCAACTCCGCTGCAAGGCAGAACCGTTATCCTGCGTTTTGATAGCGGTACCGGTGCGTTTGTTACATCTCAAGCAACAACTAGTGGTACTTTGCCAGTCAAGTTTATCCCAGTTGCCTGGAAGTAATAGCTACTCAGGTTCAGGTCAAGCTGGCATGAACCTGATGTGCTGAAATAAGCCTCCTTTGGGAGGCTTATTTTTTTATGTTGTGGTAGCATCCAAAAAAACTAGCGGATGGGGGAGGTATGACGCATTCTCAAAAGGGATACACCATGATAGAGGTATTAATTGTCATGGCGATCATCGGCATCCTGGCCGCCTTGGCTATGTCTAGCTATCAATATAATATTGCCAAATCTCAGTCAGTCGAAGCTTTCGATCTGCTGGGTGGATTGAAATCCACCATCATTGCGGATGTGGCCCAAGAGCCCTCTGTCTACACTTGCGGCTTACCGCCCAAATCGGTGACCTCGGGTAACTATGTGGCTTCCATCGTGGCGCAGTGGAACCCGCCCAATTGTGACTTGGTGGCAACTTTTGCCAATACCGGGATTGCCCAGCCCTTGCGGGGCAAGACGGTCATCTTGCGGTTTGACAGCACCACCGGATTCTTCGTGATGAGCAAGGCGGCGACTGGTTTCACACTTCCTGCGGAGTATGTGCCTTCAAATTGGAAATGAGAGTCGCTGGATGTTGAGGTAGGGTGTACAGAAAGTGCCTCCCACTCGCGCTTGAGAGCGACACTTGACTGTCTATTTCTTCACTTGCGCACTTGCCATCTCGCGCAGTTCGCGCAAATCGCTTTCGATTGCGGAAAGCTCATAAAAACTTCCCCCCGCGTGTTTGGCCAGTTCCAGTTGTTCAATGGCGCCCATTAGATTGCCCTGCCAGGCGTAGCTGTAAGCCTGCGCCTGATGCTGCTGTAGCGGCAGGTCCATCATGTTGTAACTGCGCGCCTGCAAATCGTAGAGTCGCGTGTCGCTGGGGTGGCGGGTGATCTGTTCGGTCAGTAGTGTCACTGCGGTTTCTGGCTGATTACTTTGCAGCAGCAGATCGGCATAGTCGTAAATGAGTGCGCGATGTTGTGGGAAATTCAGTACGGCCTTGCTGTAGAAGGCCAGCGTGTCGGGTGCATGGGCTGCGCGTTTGACTTGTCCGGCCAGCGTCTCAAGCATGGGGTCGTGTTGCGAGGCGGGGCTCTCTTGGGCCTGTTGTTGCAGGGTGTTCAGTTCCTGTGAGGCGCGTGCCACCTGATTGTTGCGCAACAATGAGATCACCAGCCCGTAGCGTTGCGCGATCGGATTGCCGTGCTTGCGGGTGGTCAGCGCTTCGGTGAAATAACTGATCGCGTCCTGCGCGGTCTTCTGCCCGGCGATCAGCTTGGTGCGCACCAATTGGAAATCCAGACTGTCGGCCAGCAAGCGGTAAGGTTGTTTGTTTACACGGTTTTCGATATCGGCGATGCGGTCGCTGGTGACTGGATGGGTGCGCAGGTAGTTGGGCGCGTTGCCATCCACCAATCGCGTTGCGCGCTGCAGCTTGTCGAGAAAATCAGGCATCGCATGCGTGTTGAAGTTCGCCTTTTGCAGAATATCCAGCCCTAGGCGGTCGGCCTCCTGTTCAAAACTGCGGGTGAAATCGAGCTGTTTCTGCATTGCGCGTGCCTGTACGCCAGCCATCGTCGCTTGTGCGGCTTGCGGGTTGCTGCGCGCGGCGAGGATGGCCACGGCGATGGCCGCCATCGAGGCCATCGAATCCCCTTTCTGTGCTGCCACCATGCGCGCCAGATGGTGCTGCGTGACGTGGGCGATCTCGTGGCTCAGCACCGAGGCCAGTTCCGATTCGCTCTCCGTGGTCAGCAACAGGCCGGCATTCACGCCTATGAAGCCGCCGGGCAGCGCGAAGGCGTTCACGTTGTAATCGTTAAGCGCGAAGAATTCGAAGTTGAGCGAAGGTTCGTTGCTGAACTCGATCAACCGGTAACCGAGTTGGTTCAGGTAGTCATTGATCTCGGGGTCATCCAGATACATCTTGCCGGCGCGTATTTCTCGCATACTCTGCTGGCCGACCTGGCGTTCCTGCATGGGATTGAGCGCGGCTTGCGAGACGTCACCCAGATCGGGCAGTCCGTCACTGATGGCGCACGGCGGGAAACTCAGCAAAATTAGCAGAAGCGTCTTTTTCATGCCCGTTATGATAAACGGAATGCTCGGGTTTAGGGAGGCGCGATTCACAGCGTGATGACGGTCATGGTGAGCGCAGGTGTTGCGGGCTGGGAGTGCTGGACTTTGCGAACAAGAGTGTTCAAAATCCGCATCCTGAAAAAACAACCGAAGGAATGAGCGTGGCTGGATTCAAGAATATTACCGTCGCCGAGCTGGCGACTCTGTTGCAACAAGGTGAGTTGCGTCTGGTTGATGTGCGCACTGATGCGGAAGTGGCACGCGGCAAGATCCCGCAAGGCGACTCACTGCCGTTGCATTTATTGCCGCTGCGCATCAACGAAATGGATAAATCCGCCCGCACGGTGTTCTATTGCCAAATGGGTGGCCGTTCGGCACAAGCCGCCGCGTTTGCAGAAGCAAACGGTTTCACCGATGTCTACAACCTGCAAGGCGGCATCACCGCCTGGGCGCACGCCGGAATGCCGCTGGCATGACGGACGAAGCGAATATCTTCTCGGGACAGCCGTATGACGTCGAACTGGACGCGCGCCGGCTGGTGTGCCCGATGCCCATCCTGCGCACCAAGCGCTCGCTGGCGGGCATGAGCAGCGGGCAGGTGCTGAAGGTGGTGGCCACCGACAAGGAAGCGCCCAAGGATTTCGAAGTGTTCTGCCGCCAGACCGGCAACGAACAGTTGCTGTCGGTCGAGCAGGACGGCGAATTCGTGGTACTGATCCGCCGCCGCTAAAACCAACCCCTCCTAACCTCCCCTAAAACCAACCCCTCCCGACCTCCCCTTGTCAGGGGAGGCGAATGATACTCACCGATCTGCTCCTCCCCTTGTCGGGGGGAGGGGGCGAGCGGTACTCACCGATCTGTTCCTCCCCCGAAGTGGGGTAAGCAGGCATTCCGCGAAGCGGAAGCTCGCATAAGGGGAGGCTGGGAGGGGTTAAGGAAGGGTTAAGGTTTACCCCAGCTTGGCCCGCTGCGCCTGCACTTGCGCCAGTGTCGATCCGAAGTCGCTCATGCGCTTCTTTTCCTGCTCCACCACGGCAACCGGGGCGCGCGCGACGAAACTCTCGTTGCCGAGTTTGGCTTCGGTCTTGGCGATCTCGCCCTGCAAGCGGGCGATCTCCTTGTCCAGCCGTTCGCGCTCGGCGGCGACGTCAATCTCGACCTTCAGCATCAGTTTGAAACTGCCCACGATGGCGACCGCTGCCGCATCTTCGCCCGGTAGTTCGGCTGTAATCTGCACTTCGCTGAGTTTGGCCAGCGCGCTGAGGTAGGGCGCCAGCGCTTCCAGCGTGGCGGCATCACCGGCGGCGATCAGCGGCACGCGGGCGGCGGGCGACAGGTTCATCTCGCTGCGCAGACGGCGGCAGGCGTTGACCATCTCCTGCAGCAGAGCGATCTGTTCCAGCGCGGCGCTGTCCATCCGGCCCAGGTCGGCGGCAGGATAGGGTTGCAGCATGATGGAGGCTCCCGATCGGCCGGCCAGTGGTACAACCGACTGCCACAGTTCCTCGGTGATGAACGGGATGATGGGGTGCGCCAGGCGCAGGATGGTCTCCAGCACGCGCACCAGATTGCGGCGCGTGGCTCGCTGCTGCGCCTCGTTGCCGTTGGCGATCTGCACCTTGGCCAGTTCCACATACCAGTCGCAATAGGTGTTCCACACCAGTTCATACACGGTGCGCGCGGCCATGTCGAAGCGGTAGTCGGCGAAATGCTGCGCCATCTCGGCTTCGGCCTGTTGCAGCACGCTGATCATCCAGCGGTCGGCGGCGGAGAATTCCAGCGGCAGGCTCTCGTCCAGCCCGGTGTCGTGGCCATCGCAGTTCATCAGCACGAAGCGCGTGGCATTCCACAGCTTGTTGCAGAAGTTGCGATAACCCTCGCAGCGTTGCATGTCGAATTTGATGTCGCGGCCCGGCGAGGCGAGGCTGGCGAAGGTGAAGCGCAGCGCGTCGGTGCCGAACGCCGGGATGCCCTTGGGGAATTCCTTGCGGGTGTGTTTCTCTATCTGCGCTGCCTGCTTCGGGTTCATCAGGCCGGTGGTGCGCTTCTTCACCAGCGAATCGAGGTCTATGCCGTCTATCAGGTCTATCGGATCGAGTACGTTGCCCTTGGATTTGGACATCTTCTGGCCTTCCGCGTCGCGGATCAGGCCGTGTACGTACACATCCTTGAACGGGATCTTGCCGGTGATGTGTTTGGTCATCATAACCATGCGCGCAACCCAGAAGAAGATGATGTCGAAGCCGGTGACCAGCACCGAGGATGGCAGGTATTGCTGCACGAACGGATTCGCTGCATCCTTTGCCGCGTCGCCGGTCCAGTCCAGCGTCGAGAATGGCCACAGCGCCGACGAGAACCAGGTATCCAGCACGTCGGCATCGCGGTCCAGTTGCCCGGCATAGCCGGCCTTGTCGGCCAACTGGCGTGCCTCGGCCTCGTCATGGGCGACGAACACTTCGCCGTTGGTGCCGTACCAAGCCGGAATCTGGTGTCCCCACCACAGCTGGCGCGAGATGCACCAGTCCTGGATGTTGTTGAGCCACTGGTTGTAAGTGTTGACCCAGTTCTCCGGGTGGAACTTGATCTCGCCGGAACTCACGCATTCCAGCGCCTGTTCGGTGATGCTCTTGCCGCCATCGCCCGGCTTGCTCATCGCCACGAACCACTGGTCGGTCAGCATCGGTTCGATCACCACGCCGGTGCGGTCGCCGCGCGGTACTTTCAGCTTGTGCTTGTCGGCCTTGATGAACAGGCTGGCGGCTTCCAGGTCGGCAACGATGGCTTTGCGTGCGTCGAAGCGGTCCATGGCGCGATATTTTTCGGGGGCGTGGTCGTTGATCTTCGCGTCCAGCGTCAGGATGGAGATCATTTCCAGTTTGTGGCGCTGGCCGACGGCGTAGTCGTTGAAGTCGTGCGCGGGCGTGACTTTCACCACGCCAGTGCCGAATTCGCGGTCCACGTATTCGTCGGCGATGACCGGGATAGTGCGACCGCACAGCGGCAGCGTGACTTGCTGGCCGATCAGGTGTTTATAGCGCTCGTCCTCGGGATGCACCATCACCGCCACGTCGCCCAGCATGGTTTCGGGGCGGGTGGTGGCGACGACCAGATGCCCGGAGCCGTCCGCCAGCGGGTACTGGATGTGGTACATGAAACCGTCTTCTTCTTCCTGCACTACTTCGAGGTCGGAAACCGCCGTATGCAGTTTCGGGTCCCAGTTCACCAGCCGCTTGCCGCGATAAATCAGGCCCTCGTTGAACAGGCGCACGAAGGTGTCCGTGACGGTCTTGTTCAGCGCCGGATCCATGGTGAAGCGCTCGCGCGACCAGTCTGGCGAAGTGCCCATCCGGCGCATCTGTTTGGTGATGGTGTTGCCTGAATATTCCTTCCACTCCCACACTTTTTCGATGAAGGCCTCGCGCCCCAGGTCGTGGCGGCTGACACCCTGCGCGTCCAACTGGCGCTCCACCACGATCTGTGTGGCGATGCCCGCGTGATCGGTGCCCGGCTGCCACAGGGTGTTGTCGCCGCGCATCCGGTGGAAGCGGGTCAGCGTGTCCATCAGCGTCTGGTTGAAGCCGTGCCCCATGTGCAGCGTGCCGGTGACGTTGGGCGGCGGCAGCAGGATGCAGAAATTTTCCGGGTTGGCGCTGTCCGTGCCGGCGTGGAAATGGCCGGCGTTTTCCCACTCGGGATACCAGCGCGATTCGATGGAGGCGGGTTCAAAACTTTTGGTGAGTTCCATGGCAATACCTTGTGACTGAGAGCCGAATTACGGCTGTGCGAAAAGGGGGCGATTATACAGCAGGGTGGGGCTGGCTTGACGAGAGGGCGCTTATTCGCGCTTGTGATGCGCCAGTGCATCGCGCAGCAGTTGCGGCAATTCGGCCTTGAATTCGCTGACCGCCAGTTCAACCGCCAGTCTTTGCAGCTGTTCGAGCTGGCTGTTGAGTTTGTTGGTGAATATGGTGGAGAGATGTTCCTCGATATGTAGCAACAGGTATGAAATTTCCTCGCTGGTGAATGCGTTTACTTCCTGGCTGATGGGTGCTTCTATCGCAACGGCCTCAGTGAGAGGCTCTGCAACGGGTGGCAAGTTTTCGGGAAAAGGTTCCGTGTCGTGCACAAGTACTGCTTGAGGCAGGGGCATATCGTCTGGAGCGACAATTTCCAGCAGCGGTAAGTCGTCCAGTTCCGTATCGGGTGAGCCGACGATTTCAGTGAGCAACGGCAATTCCTCTGCCGGTGGCGGACTGACGATCTCGGTCAGGAAGGGCAGGTCGTCAGGCAGTGCGTCCTGCGTCATGTCTGTTGCTCCCCGGATAGGTCGAAATGGCGCAATTCGTAGCCGCGATCCCGGTAAAACTTGTAACGTTCGCGCCCGAGTCGACTGTCTTCGGCGTGGGTGCCGATGATCTCAATGACGCGTTCGAAACGGCTGAAGTACGGCACGCACTGGTCGTGCAGGCTGATCAGCAGGTCGTGGTGCGGGAATCGGTCTTTGCCGTGACTGAGTAGCACCGGGGTCTGCGCGGCGGACTCCGCATCGCTTGAACAGTGCGGGATGAAGGCGGTGTCCGGAAAATGCCAGAGCAGTCTGTCCAACGCCCCATAACTGGCGGCATCGGGCAGGCTGATGACGGTCTTGAGGCCGTTCTGCATGGCCTTGTGGCTCAACTGACACACGGTGCGTAGTTTGTCGGGAGAGCCGGTGTAGAAGTCTATGCGGGTCATTGCGCTGCGGCTTGGGTGCGCCGGATCAGGTATTGCGTGAGCAGCGGCACGGGGCGACCGGTTGCGCCCTTGTCCTTGCCCGACTTCCATGCGGTGCCGGCAATATCCAGATGCGCCCAGCGGTAGTCCTTGGTGAAGCGTGACAGGAAGCAAGCAGCCGTGATGCTGCCAGCCTCGCGCCCGCCGATGTTTTGCAGGTCGGCAAAGTTGCTGTCGAGTTGCGGCTGGTATTCGTCCCACAGCGGCAACTGCCAGACGCGGTCGCCGGCGTAGTCGCCCGCTTCGAGCAATTCGCTCGCCAGCGGCTGCTGATTGCTGAACAGGCCGCTGGCTACACCGCCCAGCGCGATCACGCAGGCGCCGGTGAGTGTGGCGATATCCACCACGGTGTCCGGTTCAAAGCGCGCCGCATAGGTCAGCGCGTCGCACAGGATCAGCCGGCCTTCGGCATCGGTGTTGAGAATCTCGATGGTCAATCCCGCCATGCTGGTGACGATGTCGCCCGGCTTGCAGGCCGCGCCGTCCGGCATGTTCTCGCTGCTGGGGATGATGCCGATCACATTCATCTCCAGCCCCATTTCGGCTACCGCCTGCAGGGTGCCGAGTACGCTGGCTGCGCCACACATGTCGTATTTCATCTCATCCATAGAAGCGCCTGGCTTGAGTGAGATGCCGCCAGAGTCGAAGGTCAAGCCCTTGCCGACCAGCACCACGGGCTTCTGTTTCTTGTTAGTGCCGCGATATTCCAGCGTAATCAATTTGGCTGGTTGGCGGCTGCCGCGTGAAACCGACAACAACGAGTGCATGCCAAGTTTTTCCATGTCCTTTTCTTCTAGGACGGTGGCCTTGAGCGGGTATTTCTCAGCCAGCGCCAGCGCCTGCTCCGCCAGATAGCTTGGGGTGCAGATGTTGCCGGGCAGGTTGCCCAGTTCTTTGGCCAGTTTCACACCGTGGGCGGTGGCAACGGCTTGCAACAGTGCAGTCTTGGCGGCGCTATCCGGTTTTTTCGCACAGCCCAGCGTTAGCTTTTTCAGCAGCGGCTTGTCGGCGGGTTTGCTCTTGAGTTGGTCGCTGCGATAGATGGAATCGCTGCCGGCCATAACGATCTGGCTGATCTTCCAATTGGTGTCGCGTTCCTTCACCGCCAGATCGGTGAGGTATAGCGCGGCATTTTTGCAGGGCGTTTTGTGCAAAGCAGCAAAGGTGGCGCGCAGTACGTCCAGAAATTGTTTGGCACCGAGTTCGTCCGGCGCTCCCAAGCCCACCAGTAACACGCGTTCGGCTGGTGCGCCGTTCGGGGTGGGCAGCATCAGCACGCTGCCTGCTTTGCCGGTCAGGTCGCCGCTCGCAATCAGCTTGCTCAATTGGCGAGCGGTCGCATGGTCGAAAGTTTGTGCTGCGGGTGACAGGATGCCGTCCTGATACACGCCCAAAACGACGCAGGCGCTGTGCTGCTGCTCCGGACTGCTTTGTTTTATGCTAAATTCCACGCGTCACTCCTGTCTATTCTAGTTACATTTTCAATGTCCGATTATCCGCAAACTGACAGCCTCAAGTCAAAGTTGTTTCGTACGAAGCTGTTTCGTCGCACGCTGGTGCGCGAATTCGTCGGCAATGGCGCGCTGATATTCTCGATTTTGCTGGGCATCGTGGTGGTCAGTCAGACCATCCGCTTCCTGAGCGAAGCGGTCAGCGGAAAACTGGCAGCAGATGGCGTGCTGGCCTTACTCGGTTTCAGTGCGCTGAATTATCTGCCGGTATTGCTTTCCATGAGCCTGTTCATGTCCATCCTGCTGACGCTGTCACGCTGTTATCGGGATAGTGAAATGGTGGTGTGGTTTAGTTCAGGTGTCGGGTTGACGCGCTGGATGCGACCGGTAATGAGTTATGCCTTGCCGGTAGTGTTGTTGATTGCGGTATTGAGTTTGGTGCTGTCGCCCTGGGCGCTGCGCAAGTCCGATGAATTTAAGAACAAGTTAGAGAGTCGTGACGAAATTTCCGGAATTACGCCGGGCATGTTCCGAGAGTCCGCTCAAGCGGATCGGGTGTATTTCATCGAAGATGTGGATGCCGGCAGCGAGCGGGTAGGGAATATATTCGTTCGATCGGTGCAAAATGGCAGGTTGGGCACGATGGTGGCGCGCCAAGGTATGCAGGAGACTATGCCGAATGGTGATCGCTTCCTGGTGTTACTCAATGGCACACGCTATGAAGGGATGCCGGGTCAACGTGATTACCGCATTGTCGAGTTCGAGCGTTATGCCATACGCATCGAGGCTGCTGCGGTCGCCAAGGCACAACCCATGGCGCGCACTATGACCACCCCGCAACTGTGGCGCAATCCAACCACCTGGAATCTCGCCGAACTGGAGTGGCGCCTGGGGCTGCCCATTAGTGCGGCCATACTGTCATTGTTAGCCATCCCTTTGAGCTATGTTAATCCGCGTGTCGGGCGTTCCCTGAATCTGGTGCTGGCAATTGTGCTGTACATGCTTTACAGCAATATGATCAGTGTGACCAATGCCTGGGTGGGATGGGGCAAGATGTCGCCAGGCATTGGGCTGTGGGGGATACATGCGCTGATGTTGCTGATCGTGGCGCTGCTGTTTTATTGGCGCACTCAGCTGTTTTCACTACGCAGGATATTTGGTAAATGAAGCTGCTGACTCGTTATCTGGCAAGGGAGATTTATGCCAGCATCGCACTGGTGTTCGCTACGCTCATCATGCTGTTCGCTTTTCTTGATCTTATCCATGAATTAAGTGTCATGGGGTATGGGCAGTACAGCCTGAAATACGTGTTGCTGTTCGTCTTGCTGACAATTCCGGGGCATATCTACGAGTTGTTCCCGGTGGCGGTGCTGGTGGGTACGATATTCGCGCTGGTGCAGATGGCCGCGCATTCCGAACTGACCATCTACCGGGCTTCCGGCGCTTCTACCAAACAGATGCTGGGAGCGCTGTGCAAGATTGCTATCCCATTGATTATATTAAGCTACGTATCTGGGGAGTTGATTTCGCCTCCTAGCGAACGCATGGCGCAAAAGTTGCGACTCAAAGTGCAAAATTCTACAGTTTCGATGCAGGCCTTCCGCTCCGGTGTGTGGGTCAAGGATGAGCGCAATTTTGTCAATGTCAGGAGTGTGTTGCCGGATACCAGTCTGGAAGGGATAAACATCTACAGTTTTGACGAGACTTTCCACTTGCAGCAGATCGTCGCCGCCGAGCATGCCAGCTATATTGAGCCGGGGAAATGGTTGTTGAGCGAGGTGATGGAGACGCGTTTCGACAAGCAGGGCGTAACGACCAGTATGGTGCAGAAACAGGAGTGGCTGTCTGCGCTGACACCGGGAATTATGAGCGTGATGCTGGTGGTGCCGGAGCAGATGTCCGCCTATGACTTGTATAAGTATGCCGAGCACCTGAAAGAGAACAAACAGAAGAGTGCGCGTTACGAAATAGCGATGTGGAACAAGCTGATCTATCCTTTCGCCCTGCTGGTGATGATGGTGTTGGCGTTGCCGTTTGCTTCCTATCAGCGGCGCGCAGGCGGTATCAGTGTAATGATATTCATGGGCATCGTGCTGGGCTTGATGTTTCATTTTGTTGGTCGCCTGTTTGCCAGTCTGGGTGCGCTCAATGACTGGCAGCCCTTGCTTAGTGCTACTGCAATGACAGGGGTTTTTCTGTTGCTGGGTGTGGCGATGCTGTGGTGGGTGGAGCGTCGCTGATCAACCGGTCAGCCTGTTGGCATGCTCGCTGCTCGCGCTGGCGGTTAGTGTGTGTTCGCCTGCTGACTCTTACTTTCTTGCTGTTCGCGGATCATTTGTTTTACTTGCTCGCGTTTGTCCGCCGGCACCTTGCTGAAGGCGCGGTACTTGTCGCGTGCGGCTTGGCGCTGCTCTGGAGTGAGATTTATCCAAGTGGTCATGCGGCTCAGGAAGCGTTGTTTTTCCTCAGGAGTGAACTCTGAATAATGCTCGGCAAGCAGTATTAGTTCCTGTTGCTGTGTTTCGGACATTCTGTCCCATTTCGGGCGAGCGGAAGCCAGTGCTTCCCGTTCGATGGGCTTCAGCTGTTGCCAGAGTTGGGGCGCAGCCAAAGCGATGGGGGGGGTGAGTGTTAGTAATAATGCAAGGGCGAGGAGTGGTTTGTTCATAATGTGCTAATCGATGAACACTTCCATGGGGAGGTCGTCCGTCAGGATGGCGATGTCCAGATGGCTGACCGATTGGGCATGCTGGTACTCCCAGAAATTTGTGCCACCGACAACAATCGAGAACAGCAGGACAGCAGTGGCCAGCCATTGGCCGGCAGTATTCGGGGCAAGCATGTGCTGTAAAAAGTCGCCGATAACTTCCAGCGAGAATACGGGTGCGTGCGTACGCTGTTTTTGCAGCGCAGTCATGCGCGCATTACGTAGTGAAGCAGCGACATCGTCTTCCACTTGGCTGGCACTGCGCGTCAGCATCGCGGCAATCTCGCCGTGAGTGATCTGTCGGTTTTTAGTGTTCATGTCAGTATGATTCCTTTGATCTTGAGGCTTTCCGCCAGCGCGTGATTTGCGCGCGAACAATGCGTTTTTACGCTGCCCTCGGTGCAGCCCATGATTCTGGCTGTCTCGGCTGTATCCATTCCCTCCCAGTAACGCAGAAGAAAGGCTTCGCGTTGACGGGCTGGAAGTTTGCTAAGCGCATGTTCGATGGCAGTGAGTGTTTGTTTTTGCTGCACATTCATATCCGGAGTTCCCGGAGAGCTTTGATTTTCATCATCTGCAAGCACATCAAGCGGGTCGAACTCTTCCTCGGGATTGTCTGGCTGGAAGGCAGAAAAAAGCGTGGTCCAACTAGAGCGGACTTTTTGACGACGAAAATGATCCCGTATGGTGTTCTGGAGGATGCGCTGAAAGAGTGGCGGTAGCTCCTCTGCGGGCTTGTCACCATACTTTTCAGCCAGCTTAATCATCGCATCCTGCACGATATCGAGGGCGGTCTGGCTATCATTGACTGCAAATGTGGCCTGCTTGTAGGCACGGCGTTCAACCTGCGTAAGAAAATGACTTAATTCGTCTTGAGTTGCCAGTTTTTGCTCCTTGCACTCAGCGGATGATAGCAAACCGTGGTGAATTTCGCCAAGAATGCGATTCCATGCGCTGCAAGTGGTTGACCAAATGGCCTCTTGCCATTATCTTACGCAGTTCTTTTTAGGTTATACATAGGGTAATTGTCATGGAGCTGACTGGCGCGGAGATCACCATCCGTTGTTTGCAGGAAGAGGGGGTCGAATATGTGTTCGGCTATCCTGGCGGAGCGGTGTTGCACATATATGATGCGCTGTTCCAGCAGGAGCAGGTAAGGCATGTTCTGGTGCGCCACGAACAGGCTGCGGTGCATGCGGCTGATGGATATGCGCGCTCCTCCGAAAAGGTGGGTGTGGCACTGGTGACATCCGGTCCGGGGCTGACCAACGCTGTGACAGGTATTGCAACGGCTTATCTGGACTCCATTCCTATGGTGGTGATCAGCGGTCAGGTGCCGACTTTCGCAATCGGCGAAGATGCCTTTCAGGAAGTGGACGCGGTGGGTATCACGCGTCCGTGCGTGAAGCACAATTACCTGGTTAAGGATGTCAAGGATATTGCCGCCACCATCAAGAAGGCATTCTATTTGGCCAAGTCGGGGCGTCCTGGTCCGGTGCTGGTGGATATTCCCAAGGATGTCTCTGCACAAAGAACAGAATTCGTCTACCCGGAAAGCGTCAAGATCCGTTCTTACAACCCGGTTGGCAAGGGAGACAGCATTCAGATTAGACATGCCGCGCAAATGCTGCTGGATGCCAAGCGCCCGATGATATACAGCGGTGGTGGCGTGGTGCTGGCGGAAGCTGCCGGCCAACTGACTGAGTTGGTGCGCCTGCTGGGTGCGCCTTGCACCAACACCTTGATGGGATTGGGCGGATTTCCGGCTGGTGACTCGCAGTTCGTCGGTATGCTGGGTATGCACGGTACTTACGAAGCCAATATGGGGATGCAGTATTGCGACGTATTGCTGGCGGTCGGTGCGCGTTTCGATGATCGCGTGATCGGCAACGTTGAGCATTTCGCGCAGGTGCCGCGCAAGATCATCCATATTGATATTGACCCGTCTTCCATCGCCAAGCGCGTCAAGGTCGATCTGCCCATCGTCGGCGATGTGAAGTTGGTGCTTGACGAACTGCTGGATGTGTTGCGCAGCAGCAAACAAAAGCCCGATGCGGTCGAGATGGCATCCTGGTGGAAGCAGATCGAAGAGTGGCGTGTCAAGGGCGGCGGGCTGCGCTACAAGAATTCCAGCGAGATTATCAAGCCTCAATATGTCATCGAGACTTTGCATAAAATCACCAACGGAGATGCCTATGTCGCCTCCGATGTGGGGCAGCACCAAATGTGGGCTGCACAGTATTACAAGTTCAATCATCCGCGCCGTTGGATCAACTCCGGCGGTCTGGGCACGATGGGTTTTGGCCTGCCGGCTGCGATGGGCGTGCAGCTCAAGCATCCTGATGCGACAGTCGCCTGCGTGACCGGCGAGGGTAGCATCCAGATGAACATTCAGGAGCTGTCTACCTGCAAGCAGTATCATCTGCCAATCAAAGTGCTGGCGCTGAATAACCGCTATCTGGGCATGGTTCGCCAGTGGCAGGAGTTCTTTCATGGCAACCGTTATTCCGAGTCCTACATGGATGCCTTGCCGGACTTTGTCAAGCTGGCTGAAGCGTATGGTCACATCGGCATGCGCATAGACCATCCGGCTGATGTAGAGCCCGCACTGCGGGAAGCCTTTGCGCGCAAGGACGATCTGGTCTTTATGGATTTCCGCACCGACCCTGGCGAGAACGTGTTCCCCATGGTGCCGGGCGGTAAGGGCTTGTCTGAAGTTGTTTTGGCGGAGGAACTGTAAAATGCGCCATATCATTTCCCTGTTGATGGTCAACGAAGCGGGTGCCTTGTCCAGAGTGGCCGGCTTGTTTTCGGCGCGTGGCTATAACATTGAATCCTTGACTGTGGCACCGACCGAAGACGCTACCCTGTCGCGCATGACCATCGTCACCAGCGGGTCGGATGCGGTGATTGAGCAGATCAACAAGCAACTCAACAAGTTGATTGATGTCGTCTCGGTGATGGATCTCAGCGAAGGCGAGCATATCGAGCGCGAACTGATGCTGGTCAAGGTGCGCGCCGAAGGGGGCGACCGTGAAGAGTTGAAGCGCCTGACGGATATTTTCCGTGGGCGCATCCTGGACGTTTCGGCTCACACTTACACCATCGAGTTAACCGGCGCGCGCGTCAAGCTGGACAGTTTTATTGATGCGATTGGCCGTGAGCCGATACTGGAGACGGTGCGTACCGGCGCTTCCGGCATCGGTCGTGGCAACCGCATTCTGAATCAGTAGTCTGGGGCCTGTCGGTCACCATCCTGAAGAACGCTTTAATTTTTTATTTATCTTTAATAGAGGGCAACATGAAAGTTTATTACGACAAAGACGCAGACCTTTCCCTGATCAAGGGCAAGCAGATCACTATCGTGGGTTATGGTTCACAAGGTCATGCGCATGCGCAGAACCTGCGTGATTCCGGCGTGAACGTGACCGTCGGTCTGCGCAAGGATGGCGCGTCCTGGAATAAGGCAGTGGGTGCTGGCCTGAACGTTCTGGAAGTGGCAGCTGCGGTAGCTCAGGCAGATGTGGTGATGATGCTGTTGCCAGACGAGACCATTCCCGAGGTCTATGCTCGTGATGTCGCTCCGAACATGAAAGCGGGCGCTGCGCTGGCCTTCGCACACGGTTTCAACGTGCATTACAACCAGGTCGTGCCACGTGCCGACGTGGATGTCATCATGGTCGCCCCGAAAGGCCCGGGTCACACCGTGCGTTCCGAATACCTGAAGGGCGGCGGCGTGCCCAGCCTGATCGCCGTGTATCAGGATAAATCCGGTAAAGCACGTGACATCGCGTTGTCCTATGCGGCGGCGAACGGCGGCACCAAGGGTGGCGTGATCGAAACCAATTTCCGTGAAGAGACAGAGACTGATTTGTTCGGTGAGCAGGCAGTGTTGTGCGGTGGTGCGGTCGAGTTGGTTAAGGCGGGTTTCGAAACGTTGACTGAAGCGGGTTATGCACCGGAAATGGCTTACTTTGAATGTCTGCACGAACTCAAGTTGATCGTTGATCTGATGTACGAAGGCGGTATCGCCAACATGAACTACTCGATCTCTAATAACGCTGAATATGGTGAGTACGTCACTGGTCAGCGTGTGATCGCCGACCAGGCTCGCGCTGCGATGAAAGAATGCCTGACCAACATCCAGAATGGCGAATACGCCAAGCGCTTCATTCTGGAAGGTCGTACCAATTATCCTGAAATGACTGCGCGTCGTCGTCTGAACGCGGACCATCCGATTGAGAAGGTTGGCGGTCAGTTGCGTGCGATGATGCCTTGGATCGGCAAGAACAAGCTGGTTGATCAATCCAAGAACTAATCAGGTGCTGTGCGGGCAGCTTGGTTTGTCCGCACCGGTTACTGATTTGGCTTAAAGGGCCGGCCTGTTTTGGCTGGCCTTTTTGCCGTGATACGGCAGGATTGTTGTAACAGTGGGATGGCAGAATCCGGGTGGTCACGTTTTCCGGCGGGTATAATTGCCACCTTATGGTCATTTGGCCGTCGATATTGATGATAAAGTGCAGGGAATGAGGCCGCTTGGTCGCTATTCTGCAGAAGGCAGGTTTTAGATTATGGATGAATTTGACACACGCAAGCCGATGATGCTGCGCAGGCGCGGCATTTATCTGTTGCCTAACTTGTTTACGACAGGTGCGTTGTTCGCGGGCTTTTACGCCATCGTGCAGGCGATGAATGGCAAATTCGAGTATGCCGCCGTGGCGATCTTCGTGGCGATGGTGCTGGACGGTCTGGATGGGCGGGTCGCCCGCATGACGCATACCCAGAGCGAATTCGGTGCAGAGTACGATAGTTTGTCCGATATGGTCTCGTTTGGCGTGGCGCCTTCGTTGGTAATCTACGAATGGGCGTTGCGGGGGATGGGAAAGTGGGGCTGGTTTGCAGCCTTCATTTACTGTGTTGCGACCGCCTTGCGGTTGGCGCGCTTCAACACCAATCATGATGTGATAGATAAAAACTATTTTCAGGGACTGCCCAGTCCTGCGGCGGCGGCGCTGGTTGCGGGATTCGTCTGGGTGATGCTGGATTACGGCTACACAGGGGAGTCGGTGCGCTGGTATGCCGTGAGTCTGACGCTGTTTGCAGGGCTCTCCATGGTTAGCAATTTGCCGTTTTACAGTTTCAAGGGAATCAACATGCGCAAGAGCGTGCCATTTCTGGTGATCTTTCTGGCGGCGTTGTTCTTCCTGCTGATCTTCAGCTATCCGCCGGGTGTGCTGTTCGGCTTGTTCCTCTGCTACGGTATGTCGGGATTCGTGATGTGGTTCATGCGCCGACGCAACAAGCAGCATGAGTGATGGATATCGTGCGGCTTACGAAATCTGCAGGCATTGCGTGAGCCGGTAAAACTGGTTATATTCGAGCCATGCATTTTTCACGCCAAATCTCCTTGTTACACTCTACTTTCAGCCTGCTGGCCGCGCTGCTGCTGCGCGGCGCGCGCTAATCCGACCGCATAAAATCAGTATCAAGCGCGGCAACCCATTGAGGTTGCGCAGGAAAACCTATTTTCAGGAGTGCAGCATGACAGATAAATTGATTATTTTTGACACCACCTTGCGGGATGGCGAGCAAAGTCCGGGCGCTGCGATGACGCGAGAAAAGAAGTTGCGCATCGCGCGCCAACTGGAAAAGCTCGGCGTGGACGTGATCGAGGCGGGCTTTGCAGCCGCCAGTCCCGGCGATTTCGAGGCGGTCAAGGCGGTCGCCGAGATCATCAAGGATTCCACGGTATGTTCGTTGGCGCGTGCCAGCGAGAACGACGTGCGTCGCGCGGGCGAGGCGATCAGGCCGGCCAAATCCGGGCGCATCCATACCTTCATCGCCACCAGCCCCATCCATATGCAGCATAAGTTGCGGATGAACGAGGATCAGGTGGTAGAGCGCGCGGTGCAGGCGGTGAAGTGGGCGCGCGAATACACCGACGACGTGGAATTCTCTGCCGAGGATGCGGTGCGTTCCGACATGGATTTCCTGGTGCGGGTGTTCGACGCGGTGATTCGTGCGGGTGCGAAGACGCTGAACGTGCCGGACACGGTGGGATACTCCATCCCGGCGGGCTGGGGCGAGCGCATCCGTGAGTTGATTGCGCGCGTGCCAAACTCCGACAAGGTGATCTGGTCTACTCATTGCCACAACGACCTCGGACTGGCGGTGGCGAACTCTTTGTCCGCAGTGATGAATGGTGCGCGTCAGGTCGAGTGCACCATCAACGGCTTGGGTGAGCGTGCCGGAAATGCCTCACTGGAAGAGGTGGTGATGGCGGTCAAGACGCGCCGTGACGTGTTTAATCTTGGGACGCGCATAGACACCACACAGATTGTGCCGACCTCCAAGCTGGTTTCCAGCATCACCGGTTACCCTGTGCAGCCGAACAAGGCTATCGTCGGGGCGAATGCCTTTGCCCATGAGTCCGGCATCCATCAGGATGGCGTACTCAAGCACCGCGAGACTTACGAGATTATGAGCGCCGAGGATGTCGGCTGGAACGCCAACAAGCTGACATTGGGCAAGCTTTCCGGTCGCAATGCCTTGCGCCAGCGTTTCGATGCCCTGCATATCGAGTTCGCCTCGGAAGAAGCATTCAATGCGGCTTTCCAGCGTTTCAAGGAGCTGGCAGACTTGAAGAGCGAGATTTTTGACGAAGACTTGCAGGCGCTGGTCAGCGACGAGAATTTCATTGAGCCGAAGGAGCATTACCGGCTGGTTGCGCTGCGCGCGCACAGCGAAACCGGCAGTCTGCCGGTCGCCAGGGTGGTGATCAGTATCGGCGACGAACCGCATGAGGCCGAGAAGAGCGGCGGCGGCCCGGTGGATGCTACTTTCAAGGCGATCGAGAAGATTGTGCATAGCGGCACCGAGTTGCAGCTTTACTCGGTGAACAACATCACCAGCGGTACGGATGCGCAGGGCGAAGTGACCGTGCGGCTGGCCAAGGGCGGACGCATCGTTAACGGGCAGGGCGCTGACACCGACATCGTGGTGGCTTCCGCCAAGGCATACCTGAATGCCTTGAACAAGTTGCATGATAATTTGCAACGTGCTCACCCCCAAGTTTGAACTTTTCGGTGATTGATTGTTCTATGCAACAAGCGCGCACCGCAGGGTGCGCGTTTCATTTCTACTGTCACTGGAGAGTATCTTGAAGAAAATCTTGCTGAGTTCCGCTGTTCTGCTGGCCTTGTTGAATACTGCCGGCAGCTTCGCCTGCACGCTGGCACCCAATACCAACTGCCTCAATGCCTCGCTGTCCGGGCAGAAGGTCGAGCCGAAAGATCTGCACGGCATCTTGCTGAGAGGCGCGGACATGACCAATGCCGATTTCAGCAAATCCAACTTCGAACGCGCCAATCTGAACGACACCAAGCTGATGGGTGCGAACATGACGGGTGCGAACATGAGTTATGCGACATTGTTCTTTGCGAATCTGAGCGGGGCAAACCTGACCGGTGTCAATTTTTCCAACGCCGCCGTCAAGGGGGTGAACTTCAGCGAGGCCAACCTGACCGACGCTAATTTCAGCGGTGCCAACATGACGCAGGTGACCTTTTCGGCCAAGACGGTGTTCTGCCGTACTGTGATGTCCAACGGCATGATCAACAGCCAGAATTGCCCAGCCGAAAAGCCGGCAGCTCTGGCGGCAGTGAATGCGGCGCAGACCATCAACGGTTGTGCGATCCAGTCGCATAGCGTTTGCCTGAATGCCTCACTGGCGGAAGCGAACTTGGGTACAGCCGACCTTTCCGGTGCACAGTTGTACATGGCGAATCTGGCGCAGGCCAATCTGTTCAAAGCTAATCTGAACAAGGCCAATCTGACCGAAGCCAATCTTGCGCGCGCCAACCTGACCCGCGCCAACATGGCGCAAATCAATCTGACCGATGCCAACTTGAACAAAGCCATCCTGCGTGGCGCGCAGTTGCAGCGCGCCAACCTGACCGGGGCCATCCTGCTGAATGTCGATCTGACAGATGCTGACCTGACCGGAGCGAATACCGCCGATACTGCGATGAATGGCGCGACGTTGTGCAATACGGTGATGCCGGACGGCAGGGTCAACAACAGCAGTTGCGAGCCGGTAGTCGCTCCTGTCGCAGCGCCAGCCAAGATGGAAGTCGCGCCGCCAGTGTCCGCTCCGGTGAATGAGCCGGCGGTCAAGGAAGCAGCGCCGACCACGAAGCACAAGTCGAAAACCAAATAAGCTGGTTTGCAGGTAAAACGAAAAGGGCACGGACTAGCGTGCCCTTTTCGCATCTGGATACTATTTTCTTAACGAGAGAGGGGCGCGGCCAACTGTGCAATCTGGGCATCTGCGCCGATGCCATCAGTCACCGGTTGAGCGAAGTCGCAGCGCAACATGCGACCGTCAACTGACAGGGCGAGACCATCGCAGTCTATGCCGACGGCGCGCACGTCGACCGGGTTGAGTTGCAGACGGTTGTGGCAGATGGCGCACAGGATGTCGCGTGCGGTGGAATTGAGCTGCGCAAGCAGCGCCTCTTCTTCCTGTATCAGCGGGGACGGGAGCACGGTGAAGTGGCTGTTGTACCAGCGCGCCTGACCGAAGCCGGCAATGTGGCGGACGGCGTTTGGCATGAGCCTGTAGAAGCAGAAGTCACCTAAAGCGAACAGCTGTTCGTTCTCGGGGAAGTGGCGCAGCCAGCGCGCCGCATAGAGGTTGCGGCCTTCCAGTGGGTGCGCTTCTCCTACGACGGTGATGCGCCCTTCCGTCTGGATGCGGCTGTCATTCTGGTCATGGCTGATCAGGCTGATCCTCGGGTCGTGCAGGAGATTTTTGCTGTGTTCAGCCAGAGACGACAGGAATAGCAGTACGCTGCCGTCGTGGTCGGTGAGGTAGGGGGCGATAGAGCCGAACGGGTGGCCGCCGAATTTCACCGATAGCGTGGATAGCGTGCCGTAGCGGTGTGCGCGCAGCAGGCAACGCGCTTCGCGGGCGTGGATCATGTGTTCGAGCGGGTCTTTCATGCTGCGAGTCGGAGCGCAGTCTGAGCCAGCCTCCGGCCCAGCGCCATGCAGAGTTTCTTTTCGGCCTCCGAGATCGGCTGGTCGCTGGTCAAGCCTGCGACATGGCTTGCGCCATAAGGTGTGCCGCCGGTTTGCGTGCTGGCCAGTTCGGGTTCGGAATAAGGGATGCCGACGATGATCATGCCGTGATGCAACAACGGCAGCATCATGGATAACAGCGTGCTTTCCTGTCCGCCATGCATGCTGCTGCTGGAAGTGAACAGCGCGGCAGGTTTGCCAGCCAGTGTGTGTTTCATCCACAGCCCGCCAGTGCTATCCAGAAAGTATTTCATCGCGGCGGCCATGTTGCCGAAACGGGTCGGGCTGCCCAGCGCCAGACCGATGCATTCTTCGAGGTCGCACAATTGGACATAAGGCGAGCCTGCATCGGGGATGGCGGGATCGGTCGCCTCGCAGTTGGCGGAGACTTTGGGGACGGTGCGCACTCGGGCACGCACACCGCCTACTTGTTCAATGCCTCGGGCGATGAGTGTGGCCATCTGCCGCGTTGCCCCATGCTGGCTGTAATACAGCACCAGAATTTCTTTGTCGGTTATCATGCGCGCATTATAGGGAATGAACACCGGCATGCAAAAAAATTGGCAGGATTTGAAGAATTTTATGCGCTTTGTGCAGGCGCGCTTCGCGGAAGATCGCTGCACGCAGATCGCTGCCAGCCTGACTTTCACCACTCTGTTGTCGCTGGTACCGCTGTTCGCTATCGCACTGACTTTGTTCTCCGCCTTCCCCGTTTTTGAGGATTTTTCAGGGCATATCAAATCCTACTTGCTGGAAAACCTGATGCCGCAAACCAGTGGCAAGGTCATCGCCCACTACACCGAACAGTTCGCAGAGAGCGCCGGTCGTCTGAGCATGGTGGGCTTTGTGGTGCTGGTGGCGACCGCCATGCTGCTGATACAGACCATAGATCAGGCTTTTAACACCATTTGGCGCGTGACCCGCAAGCGCGCCATACTCAAACGCTGGGTTGTTTACTGGGTGGTACTGACGCTGGCACCGGTGCTGGTCGGAGCGAGCCTGTCGCTGACATCTTGGCTGGTGGGTTTGTCTATGGGCTATGCCAAGCACATTCCCATTTTCGGCGTGGGCATGCTAAAGAGTTTGCCGGTGTTGCTGACCACTCTGGCTTTTGCAATGCTGTTCCGATTGGTGCCGAACCGTTATGTGCCGCGCAGGCACGCTTTAATTGGCGCGGTGGTTGCAGCGGTGCTGTTTGAAACGATGAATCGCGTGTTCGGCTATTACATCAGCCATTTCCCGACCTATAAGCTGATTTATGGGACCTTTGCCAGCGTGCCTATCTTCTTGATGTGGATATATTTTTCCTGGATGACAGTGCTGCTGGGGGCGGTGGTGGCCGCCGCACTGCCGCACTGGCGCACGCCGGAATCGGGGCACCTGCCGGCGGTGGTGGAAATGCTGGATGCCTTGCGAGTGCTGCAGATCATGGCGGAAGGGATGCGGCAAGGCGAGGTGGTAACCATACCGGCGTTGTCGAAAAAACTGAGGTTGGGATTCTTTACGCTGGAAGGCATCATGGAGCGACTGGCCAGTGCGGATCTGGTGCGCAAGGCGGAAGGTCAGGGCTGGCTGATGGTGCGCGACGCTGCCCATATCCGCGCCACCGAATTGCTGCATCTATTCGTGCTGGATCGCAGCAGTCTGCTGGCAGGGCCGGAGGATGATCCGTTGCAGCGTTGGCTGGCAAGTTGTGCGGCGCAACTTGAACAGCATACCGATGTGACGTTGCAGGGATTGTTTGATAAGGCCCCCGAATCCGGGAAGCGTTGAACGAAAAGCCGTTTTTACACTTGGCGTGAGCATTCCGTTGGTGTGAAAAGTTGAGGCCGGGGGGTGCAATGGTTTAGAATGTGCGACTTGTTTTTTTGGGCTTCAACCTTGTCTTCAACTGCACTCGTCGAAATCCGCGACCTGAACTTTACCTACGATAAGCGTCCCGTCCTTCAGGGAATCAACATGACGTTTCCCAAAGGCAAGATGGTTGCGATCATGGGCTTGAGTGGCTGTGGCAAGACCACACTACTGCGGCATATCGGCGGTGCGCTCAAACCTTCCAAGGGGTCGGTCAAGATTGACGGGCAGGTGATGCATGAGTTGGATCAGGCCGGTCTGTACGCGATGCGTCGCAAGATGGGTATGCTGTTCCAGTTTGGTGCCCTGTTCACTGACTTGTCGGTATATGACAACGTCGCCTTTCAGATGCGTGAACATACTGATTTGCCTGAGGATATCATTCACGACCTGGTGATGATGAAGCTGCATGCGGTAGGGTTGCGTGGTGCACAGGATATGATGCCGTCGGAATTGTCAGGTGGCATGGCGCGGCGCGTGGCGTTGGCGCGCACGGTGGCGCTAGATCCCATGCTGGTGATGTATGACGAGCCGTTCGCCGGACTGGATGCCATCTCGCTCTCCGTGATAGGCGATTTGATTCGCCGCCTGAACGATGCGTTGGGCGCAACTTCAATTATCGTCACCCACGATATTCAGGAGTCCCTGAAGATTGTGGATTATGTGTATTTCATGGCGGGCGGCGTGATTGTTGCCGAGGGCACGCCGGATGAGTTGCGAGCCTGCGACACGGATTTTGTGCGTCAATTCGTGCATGGCGAGATGGATGGGCCTATGCCTTTCCATTACCCCAGTGGCGATTATCGCCAAGAATTAAATTTGCGGGACTGAATAATATGGCTGCAATGAAAACTGTACGGGCAATCGGGCACCGCGTCGTGGATGCGGTGTGGCGCATGGGCTCGGCGACCCGTTTTTTCGCGCTGGTGCTGCTCTATTCGGCCAGCAGTTTCAGGAGATTCAGGCTAGTCATCAAGGAATTGTTCTCCAGTGGTGTGATGTCGCTGATCATCATTCTGGTCGCCGGCCTGTTCGTCGGCATGGTGCTGGGCTTGCAGGGCTACGAGACGCTCAAGCGTTACGGTTCGGAATCGGCGTTGGGCTCGCTGGTAGCGCTGTCTTTGGTGCGGGAGTTGGGGCCGGTGCTGGCTGCGTTGCTGTTTGCCAGTCGCGCCGGTTCGGCGATGACTGCTGAAATTGGTTTAATGAAGGCTACCGAACAGATTTCCGCAATGGAGATGATGGCGGTGAATCCGATTGCGCGTATCGTCGCACCGCGTTTTTGGGCGGGCGTGATCTCGATGCCGTTGCTGGCCGCAATGTTTAGTGCGGTGGGCGTGTTTGGTGGTTATCTGGTAGGCGTCGTGCAGATCGGTGTGGACGAGGGGTCGTTTTGGGCGCAGATGCAGGCGGCGGTGGATTTTCGCGAAGACATCCTCAATGGCGTACTGAAAAGTTTCGTGTTTGGCACGGTGGTCACGGTGATCGCGTTGTTTGAAGGTTACGATGCGCAACCCACCGCCGAGGGGGTGTCGGGTGCGACGACTCGTACCGTGGTGAATTCTTCATTGGCGATTCTGATGCTGGATTTTGTATTGACTGCAATCATGTTTAGAGGGAATTGAGGAATGGAACGTACGACTTTGGATTTGTGGGTGGGTATGTTTGTGGTGGGCGGAATCGCTGCACTGGTGATGCTGGCGATGAAGGTAGGGAACCTCGGTACCTACAACGTGTCGGAAAGCTACCAGGTTTATGGTTATTTCCAGAATATCGGAGGACTTAAGGCCAAGGCTTCCATCAAGAGTGCAGGAGTGCTGGTGGGTCGTGTCACCGAGATTTCGCTGGATACCAACCGCTATCAAGCCAAGGTGGTGATGAGTTTGGACAAGCGTTACCAGTTCCCCAAAGACACCTTTGCCAATATCCTGACTTCCGGTTTGCTGGGGGAGCAGTACATAGGCCTGATGCCTGGCGGGGATGAGGAAATGCTTAAGCCTGGCAGTCAGATCAAGCAAACGCAATCGGCAGTCGTGCTGGAAGAGATGATCGGCAAGTTCTTGTATAACAAGGCGGCCGAGCCGGATAAAGCTAATTAGAGGAGTAGTTGTATGAGTATGTTTTTGAAAGTGGTTGCAGGTTGGTTGATGCTGCTCGGCGTGGCGCAGGCGGATATGGTTGCGCCGGACGTTCTGGTCAGGGATACCGCGCAGGATGTCGTCAGAATCATCAAACAGGATGCGGATATCAAGGCGGGTGATCAGCAGAAATTGCTCGCGCTGGTGGATGCGAAGATACTCCCCAACTTTGATTTTGTGCGCATGACGCAACTGGCGGTGGGCATGTACTGGAAGCAGGCTTCCGATGCTCAGAAGCAAGCGTTGGTGACGGAATTTCGCAACCTGCTGGTTCGCACTTATACCAAGGCGTTCATGGCATATCGCGATCAGAAGATAGATGTCGCGCCAATCAAGTTGGCACCAGAAGATGATGAAGTCACCGTCAAGATGCGTATCATCAAGTCCGGCGTGCCTCAGGCGACATCGGTGGATTACCAGCTGAAAAAACGTCAGAGCGGTTGGAAGGTGTTCGATGTGGTTATCGAGGGGGTGAGTATGGTGACCAGTTATCGTGGTACGTTCGCATCCGAAATCAATAAGTCCGGTATTGATGGCCTGATCAAGACGCTGATGGACTCTAATGCCAAGGCTTCCACAACCTCTCTGCGCAAGGCTGACGCAAAGTGATAACGCGCGAAGGTGATCGCCTCGTGCTGAGTGGGCGCTTGATCATGTCCACAGTGCCCGCCGTGTATGCCGACGGGATGAAATACCTGGTCGCGGATGATTTGATGGTGGATTTCTCCCAGGTCGAGGCGGTTGATTCGGCTGCGGTCAGCATGTTGTTGTGCTGGATCAGGGCGGCTCAGGCACAAAACCGCAGTTTGCGGGTGAAGGGACTTTCCGGTGATTTTTTGAGTCTGGCCAACCTCTATGGTGTGGCCGAGATGTTGCCCAAGCAATAAACATCAATGGTGGTATGCGTACTTGCAAGCAAGGCTTATATGCCTTGCTTGCAGTTTTATCAGTATCATGGCCAGTCTGTCGCATCAGGCTGGTGCGTGTTCGATTTTTCAATATTAAGCAGTGGTAGCTAATATGGTCACTCCGGAAAGTATCCAGAACAATATCGCGCAGGGCATGGCGACAGCGCATTTGACCGTGGTCGGCGATGGTCAGCATTTCGAGGCGATAGTGGTGAGTGAGGCCTTTGCAGGCCAGAGTCGTATCCGCCGCCATCAACTGGTATTTGCGACGCTCGGTGACCGGATGCGTGGCGAGATACACGCGCTATCCATTAAAACTTATACGCCGGAAGAATGGCAAGCCGCAGCCGCCAGCTAGGTGGAATGCGGTGCGACAATAATTATTATTGACTGATCCAATATGCAAAAACTTGCGATTCAAGGCGGTTTCCGTCTCAACGGTGAAGTACGCATCTCTGGCGCAAAAAACGCCGCTTTGCCCATCATGTGTGCCAGCCTGTTGGCGGCTGACGACCTGCATCTGGACAATCTGCCGGACATGCACGACGTGAAAACCATGGTCAGGCTGTTGCAGCAGATGGGGGTGCGCGTTGCAGAGCAAGTGCAGGGCGCGACCTTCAATGCCGCACAATTGGACAAACTGGAAGCACCCTATGACATGGTGAAGACCATGCGTGCCGCAATACTGGTGCTGGGGCCGCTGGTGGCGCGTTTCGGCGAGGCGCGAGTCTCGCTGCCCGGCGGCTGTGCGATCGGCTCGCGCCCGGTGGACCTGCATATCAAGGGTCTGCAGGCGATGGGGGCGGAAATTCATATCGAACACGGTTACATCCATGCGACGGCTAAGCGTCTGCACGGTGCGCACATCTGTTTCGATCTGATCAGCGTGACCGGCACCGAGAATCTGATGATGGCGGCGGCGTTGGCTGATGGCGTTACGGTGCTGGAGAATGCGGCGCGTGAGCCTGAAGTGGTGGATCTGGCTAACTGTCTGATCGCGATGGGCGCAAAGATCGAAGGTGCGGGCACTGACAAGATCACGATTATCGGGGTCGAAAAGTTACATGGCGCGCAGCATCGCGTGATGCCGGATCGCATCGAGAGCGGCACGTTTCTGGTTGCGGCTGCTGCCACTGGCGGCAGGATCACGCTGACCGATGCGCGTGCCGATATTCTGGACAATGTGCTGGACAAGCTGCGCGAAACAGGGGCGCGGGTCGAGGTGGCGGGAGATCGCATCACGCTGGAAATGAATGGTCGCCCGCGTGCAGTCAACGTGCGCACCGCGCCGTATCCGGCCTTTCCGACCGATATGCAGGCGCAGTTCATGGCGCTGAATACCATCGCTGAAGGGGGTTCCATTGTAGTGGAGACGATCTTCGAGAATCGATTTATGCATGTGCAGGAGTTGCAGCGTCTCGGCGCTCAGATTGAAATCGAGGGGAATACTGCCGTGATCAATGGCTGTGAGCACTTGGAGGGAGCATCTGTCATGGCGACCGATCTGCGTGCTTCGGCCTCTTTGGTCATCGCCGGCATGGTGGCGCAGGGCGAGACCATGGTTGATCGCATTTACCATCTGGATCGCGGTTATGAGCATATTGAAGCGAAGTTGTCGGCGCTGGGCGCGAAGATCCGGCGTGTGAGTTAGGGAGTGGGGATGATTACGATTGCACTGTCCAAGGGACGGATTTTTGAAGAAACCTTGCCATTGCTGGCTGCTGCCGGCATCACGCCGCTGGAAGACCCGGAGTCCTCCCGCAAGCTGATTTTGCCGACCAATCGTGACGATGTGCGCTTGATTATCGTGCGCGCCAGCGATGTGCCGACCTATGTGCAGAACGGCGCGGCGGACATTGGCGTGGCGGGCAAGGATGTTTTGAATGAACATGGCGGCATGGGTTTGTATCAGCCCCTGGATTTGAACATCGCACGCTGCCGGATGATGGTGGCAGTGCGCAATGATTTCGATTACGAATCGGCGGTCAAGCAGGGTGCGCGGTTGCGCGTGGCGACCAAGTACGTCACTGCGGCCCGCGATCACTTCGCTTCCAAAGGGGTGCATATTGATCTCATCAAGCTGTACGGCTCAATGGAGCTAGCTCCGCTGGTCGGCTTGTCCGACGTGATCGTCGATCTGGTGAGCAGCGGTGGCACCCTGAGGGCCAATGACCTCAAGGCGGTGGAACATATCAGCGATGTCTCCTCGCGGCTGGTGGTCAATCAGGCTGCGCTAAAGTTGAAGCGTGCGGCAATCGGGCCGGTGTTGGAGGCGATTTCACAGGCAATCGTACAATAGGTGGGGCAAATGAAAATTAGAAAACTATCGAGCAGTGCGGCAGGATTCAAGGAAGAGCTGGATGGTCTGTTGGCCTACGAAGCGACTGCTGACGCAAAGCTGGAAGCAGTGGTGGCTGGAATTATTGCCGATGTCCGTCAGCGCGGCGATGCGGCGGTGATGGAATACACCACAAAATTCGACCGTTTGCCTGTGGCAGCTGCTGCAGACATGGAGTTGCCGCTCGCTGAATTGCGCGCGGCATTTGAGGGTTTGCCTGCCGAGCAGCGTGTCGCGCTTGAGGCGGCAGCCCAGCGCGTGACCGATTACCACAAACGGCAGGTTCAGGAATCCTGGAGTTACCGCGATGCCGACGGCACCATGCTGGGTCAGCAGGTGACAGCACTGGATCGCGTCGGATTGTATGTGCCTGGCGGCAAAGCAGCCTATCCGTCGTCCGTGTTGATGAATGCGTTGCCGGCAAAGGTGGCAGGGGTGTCCGAGTTGATTATGGTGGTGCCCACGCCGGATGGTCTGAAGAATCAATTGGTACTGGCGGCAGCATATTTGTCGGGTGTTGATCGCGTTTTCGCCATCGGTGGCGCGCAAGCGGTTGCGGCGCTGGCCTACGGCACGGCGACTATTCCCAAGGTGGACAAAATCGTCGGCCCGGGCAACGCCTATGTGGCTGAAGCCAAGCGTCGAGTTTTTGGCGTGTGCGGCATAGATATGATCGCGGGCCCGTCAGAAATTCTGGTGGTTTGCGATGGTCAGACGAACCCGGATTGGGTGGCGATGGACCTGTTTTCGCAAGCCGAGCATGATGAATTGGCGCAGGCCATTCTGGTTTCTCCCGATGCGGCCTTTATAGACGCGGTGGCCGAGAGTGCCAGTCGCCTGCTGCAACAGATGCCGCGCCGTGAGATTATTCGCACTGCGCTAGAGAATCGCGGTGCGCTGATACATGTTTCCAGCATGGAAGAAGCCTGTGCCATCAGCAATCGCATCGCGCCGGAACATCTGGAGCTGTCGGTCGGCGATCCTGAGGCTTGGCTGCCCAAGCTCAAACATGCTGGGGCTATCTTCATGGGGCGTTATACCTCCGAGTCGCTGGGCGACTACTGTGCAGGACCCAATCATGTTCTGCCAACTTCGGGGACTGCACGGTTTTCTTCGCCGCTGGGGGTGTACGACTTCCAGAAGCGCAGCAGCCTGATTCAAGTGTCTGAGCAGGGTGCAAAAAGTTTGGGGAAAATCGCTTCAGTGCTGGCGTTCGGCGAGGGATTGCAGGCGCACGCTCAATCTGCGCTGTATAGGCAATAGCGAATAAATTCGTAAAAAACAAAATTTGTATTGACAAGGCAAGATGGGGTTGGCAGAATGCCGCTCCAGTTTTGGAGGGGTGGCCGAGTGGTTAAAGGCAGCAGACTGTAAATCTGCCCTCTTAGAGTACGAAGGTTCGAATCCTTCCCCCTCCACCAGAATTTGAAGTAAAAGCCGTCACTGATTCCGCTTTTACGGTGTTGTTTGATGGAAGCGACTGCGGGTGTAGCTCAATGGTAGAGCAGAAGTTTTCCAAACTTACGACGAGGGTTCGATCCCCTTCTCCCGCTCCAGTCAGAATCCCGCCCATGTGGCTCAGTGGTAGAGCACTCCCTTGGTAAGGGAGAGGTCGCGAGTCCGATTCTCGCCATGGGCACCAAGATTTATATATATCGTTAACGTTTGACATTGATAAGGGAATAATCATGGCAAAAAGTAAATTTGAACGCACCAAGCCGCACGTAAACGTAGGTACGATTGGTCACGTTGACCACGGTAAGACCACACTGACAGCGGCGATCACCATGGTATTGGCCAAGAAGTTTGGTGGCGAAGCCAAGGCATATGACCAAATTGACGCGGCACCAGAAGAAAAGGCGCGCGGCATTACCATCAATACTGCACACGTTGAGTACGAGACAGCGACACGTCACTACGCCCACGTTGACTGCCCGGGCCACGCCGACTACGTCAAGAACATGATTACCGGTGCTGCGCAGATGGACGGCGCGATCCTGGTTTGTTCCGCTGCTGACGGCCCCATGCCTCAGACCCGTGAGCACATCCTGTTGGCGCGTCAGGTTGGCGTTCCTTACATCGTCGTATTCCTGAACAAGTGCGACATGGTTGACGACGAAGAGTTGCTCGAACTGGTTGAAATGGAAGTGCGCGAATTGCTCTCCAAATACGACTTCCCTGGCGACGACGTGCCTATCGTTAAAGGTTCCGCGATGAAAGCCGTACAAGGCGACCAAAGCGAAATCGGCGAACCAGCCATCCTGCGTCTGGCAGATGCACTGGACAGCTACATCCCGACACCAGAGCGTGCAGTTGACGGCACCTTCCTGATGCCAGTTGAAGACGTCTTCTCCATCTCCGGTCGCGGCACCGTAGTGACAGGTCGTGTTGAGCGCGGCGTAGTCAAAGTTGGCGAAGAAATCGAAATCGTTGGTATCAAGCCAACCCAGAAGACCATCTGTACCGGCGTTGAAATGTTCCGCAAACTGCTGGATCAAGGTCAGGCTGGTGACAACGTGGGCGTACTGCTGCGTGGTACCAAGCGTGAAGAAGTTGAGCGCGGTCAAGTGCTGTGCAAACCAGGTTCGATCAAGCCGCACACACGCTTTACAGCCGAGATCTACGTGCTGGGCAAAGATGAAGGTGGTCGTCATACGCCATTCTTCCAAGGCTACCGTCCACAGTTCTACTTCCGTACAACTGACGTGACTGGCGCGGTTGAATTGCCGGCTGGTACAGAAATGGTTATGCCAGGCGACAACGTCAGCATCACTGTTAGCCTGATCAACCCGATCGCGATGGAAGAAGGTCTGCGTTTCGCGATTCGTGAAGGCGGTCGTACCGTTGGTGCGGGTGTTGTAGCGAAGATCATCGAGTAAATGAAAGTCTGTGAAAGGTGAAAGCTGAAAAGTGAATCGTGGGGGCTGCGGCTTCTGCGTTTCACAATTCACATTTCACGTTTCACGCAGAATTAGGCCAGTAGCTCAATTGGTAGAGTATCGGTCTCCAAAACCGAGGGTTGGGGGTTCGAGACCCTCCTGGCCTGCCAAATAGTAAGTTAATCGGAACAAATCGCATGTCGGACAAAATAAGGTTGCTTATCGCCTTTCTGCTGGTTGCGGCGGGAATTGCAGGCTACTACGCATTGAATGGTAGTTTGGCTGTGCTGCAACTCGCCTCTGTGATGGCTGGCTTGGCTGCGGCTGCGGCGGTTGCATCTACTACTGAGCCTGGCAAGCGTTTCTTTGTATTCGGCAAGGATTCCGTTGCAGAGGCAAAGCGGGTGGTCTGGCCGACGCGCAAAGAGACACTGCAGACATCCGGGGTGGTGATTTTGTTTGCAATTACCATGGCGCTGTTCCTCTGGGCGGTGGATGGTAGTTTGATGTTGGTGGTGAATAGTTTGATGGGGCGTACTGAATAATGGCTAAGCACTGGTATGTTGTTCACACCTATTCGCAGTTTGAGAAAAGTGTCTCGCGCGCGCTGGCTGAGCGGATTCAGCGCGATGGAATGCAGGACAAGTTCGGGCAGATTCTGGTCCCGGTAGAAGAGGTTGTTGAGCTAAAAGGCGGGCAGAAGAGTATCTCTGAGCGCAAATTCTTCCCTGGCTACGTGCTGGTAGAGATGGAGATGACCGACGAGTCATGGCACCTCGTGAAGAATACCCCTAAGGTAACTGGCTTCCTCGGTGGATCAGCAATGCGTCCAACACCGATCAGTGAGAAAGAAGTGCAAACCATCATGGATCAGATGCAGGCAGGGGTAGAGAAACCCAAGCCTAAGATTCTGTTTGAAGTGGGTGAGGTTGTGCGTGTCAAGGAAGGTCCATTCACTGACTTTACCGGTATGGTCGAAGAAGTGAATTACGACAAGAATAAAATACGGGTTGCAGTGACCATCTTTGGTCGTGCTACACCAGTAGAGTTGGAATTTGGCCAAGTAGAAAAAGGCTAAAGTGTGGGAAGTGGTCGCGGGAAACGCAGCTTGTGATTAAAAGCAAGCGCGGTTTCCCGTTTGCTGTTTCCGTTTTTGGGGAGAGCTTAGTCTCGTTTACCCGTTTGATAGGAGTGCAACATGGCAAAGAAAGTCATAGGCTATATCAAGCTGCAAGTGCCAGCTGGTAAAGCAAATCCAAGTCCACCGATCGGCCCGGCATTGGGTCAGCGTGGTTTGAACATCATGGAATTCTGTAAAGCATTTAACGCCGCAACTCAAGGCGTTGAGCCAGGCTTGCCGATTCCGGTCGTAATTACCGCGTTTGCGGACAAGAGCTTCACATTCGTGATGAAGACTCCTCCGGCAACCATTCTGATCAAGAAAGCTGCTGGCATCCAGAAGGGTAGTGCGACACCGCATACCACCAAGGTGGGTCACCTGACTCGCAAGCAGGCTGAAGAGATCGCAACAACCAAGATGCCTGATCTGACTGCAGCCGATATGGATGCAGCCGTGCGTACCATTGCGGGTAGCGCGCGCAGTATCGGCATCACCGTGGAGGGCGAATAATGTCTAAGCGCTATAAAGCAATCGCGGCCAAAGTTGACCGCAATAAATTGTATGCCCTGACCGATGCGTTGACGCTGGTTAAGGAAAACGCATTGGCTAAGTTCGACGAGTCCGTTGATGTGGCGGTGAATCTGGGTATTGATGCTCGTAAATCCGACCAATTGGTACGCGGTTCCGTCGTGCTGCCACGCGGTACAGGCAAGACTGTGCGCGTAGCTGTGTTCGCGCAAGGTGCCAAGGCTGAAGACGCCAAGGCGGCAGGTGCTGACATCGTCGGTTTCGACGATCTGGCCGAAAGCATCAAGGGCGGCAACCTGAATTTTGACGTGGTTATTGCTAGTCCAGATGCGATGCGTCTGGTTGGTCAACTGGGTCAGGTTCTGGGTCCTCGCGGTCTGATGCCTAACCCGAAGGTTGGTACTGTAACGCCTGACGTGGCTGGCGCAGTTCGCAACGCCAAGGCCGGTCAAGTGCAATACCGTAACGACAAGAACGGCATCATTCACTGCACTATCGGTCGTGCCTCTTTCGCGCCAGAAGCCTTGCGCGAAAACCTGCTGGCACTGCTGGATGCGTTGAGCAAGGCGAAGCCGGCAACATCGAAAGGTGTCTTCATGAAGAAGGTTTCCATTTCGAGCACCATGGGTGCAGGCATACGCGTGGATCAATCCAGTCTGAATGCTTAAGTTTTGAACATGGCCGCAGGGTGTAAATCCTGTGGCCGAAAATCTTTGTACTGCTGGCGGTAGTCAGCATCAAAGACCGGTGGAACTGTCAATCTGTCAGTGCGTAAGGATGACGGTATAAATGATGAATCGGTTGTAAAGGAAGTGATCCTTGATATCTGGTTCGGAATCCCCCGTAGATGGTGTGTCCGCGAGCAGGAGCTAATTCTCCTGACTCAAGGTCGCAGTTGTGAATGATGGGGTGTACGCGAGTGCATCCTGGAAAATGGAGGAAGACTTGAGTCTCAATCTGCAAGAAAAACAAAATGTGGTAGCGGAAGTCAGTGCGCAGGTTGCACAATCGCAGACCATCGTTTTGGCAGAGTACCGTGGCATCAAAGTTGCCGATATCACCAAGTTGCGTGCAAATGCCCGCAATTCCGGCGTTTATCTGCATGTGTTGAAAAACACTTTGGCTCGCCGCGCGGTACAGGGAACCCCATTTGAATCACTGGCTGACAGCATGGTCGGTCCTCTTGTTTATAGCATGAGTGCCGATGCAGTCGCTGCAGCAAAAGTGGTTTGTGACTTTGCCAAAACCAATCCAGCAATGGTAGTTAAAGCGGGTTCCATGGGCGGTTCCTTGATGAATGCCGAACAGGTAGGTGTGCTGGCAGCGACCCCAGGTCGTGAAGAGCTGATTGCAACTCTGATGGCAACCATGAATGCGACGACTGCCAAGTTCGTTCGTACACTGGCTGCAATTAGCGATGCAAAAGGTGGCGAGCCTGCTGCTGCTGAAACCGTTACTGCTTAATTTTGAATTTACTGAACTAGGAGAACAATATGGCAATTACTAATGAAGAATTGATGGACGCAATCGCTGGCATGACAGTGCTGGAATTGTCTGCTCTGATCAAGCAAATGGAAGAGAAATTCGGCGTTTCTGCTGCTGCTGTAGCCGTTGCTGGCCCAGCTGCTGCTGGCGGTGCTGCCGCTGCTGCAGAACAGACTGAATTTGACGTTATCCTGACTGGCGCTGGCGACAACAAAGTCAGCGTTATTAAGGCGGTTCGTGCAATCACTTCCTTGGGCTTGAAAGAAGCTAAGGACCTGGTTGATGGCGCACCTAAAGCTGTTAAGGAAGGCGTATCCAAGGCTGATGCTGATGCAGTTGCTAAGCAATTGATCGAGGCTGGCGCTAGCGTTGAAGTCAAGTAATTTGACTGTTTGACAAAGGGCTGACGGAAATCCGTCAGCCTTTTGGCGCTTAATGCAAGTGATACCCGAATGCTGAAGAAGCTAGTGGACAGGAAGTCCCTTAGTGCTTCCCGCCCCCTGTCTTTTTGCCTAGTTGTGGAGATTATATGAGCTACTCTTTTACCGAAAAAAAACGTATTCGTAAAAGTTTTGGCAAGCGAATCGGCGCACTGCCGGTCCCTTTCCTGTTATCCACCCAGTTGGAATCTTTCGCAGCTTTTCTGCAGGCTAATACGCCTTCCGAGAAGCGCAAGAATGAAGGCTTGCAAGCTGCCTTCAATGGGATTTTTCCAATTGAGAGCCATTCCAAGAACGCCCGCCTGGAATTCGTCAGCTACATGCTGGGCACACCCGCATTCGATGTGAAAGAGTGTCAGCAGCGCGGTCTGACTTTCGCATCCCCGCTGCGTGCGCGCGTCCGCCTGACTATCATGGACAAGGAAGCTTCCAAGCCTACTGTCAAGGAAGTCAAAGAGCAGGAAGTTTACATGGGCGAATTGCCGCTGATGACTGACACCGGTTCTTTCGTCATTAATGGTACTGAGCGCGTCATCGTCTCCCAATTGCACCGTTCGCCCGGCGTGTTCTTCGAGCATGATCGCGGCAAGACCCACTCTTCCGGCAAACTGCTGTTCTCCGCACGCGTGATTCCTTACCGTGGCTCCTGGCTGGACTTCGAGTTTGACGCGAAGGATTTCGTCTATTTCCGTATTGACCGTCGCCGCAAGATGCCGGTCACCATCCTGCTGCGCTCGCTGGGTTACAGCAACGAAGACATGCTCGGCATGTTCTTCGATTTCGATACCTTCCATCTGGGCAAGAAAGGTTCGATTCAGTTCGAGGTAGTGGCAGAGCGACTGCGCGGTGAGTTGGCGCGTTTCGATATTCTCGACAAGAGTGGCAAAGTGATCGTCGCGCAGGACAAGCGCGTCACGGTGCGTCACATCCGTCAGATGCAGGAAGCGGGTATTGATCGTCTGGCTGTCGGCGAAGACTTCCTGATTGGTCGCGTGATCGCCAACAACATTATTGACAAGGATAGTGGTGAGGTCATCGCGAACGCGAACGATGAAATTACCGAAGAGTTGCTGCATAAGTTGCAGGCAGCCAACATCACTGAATTGAAGACGTTGTACACCAATGATCTCGATCACGGCGCGTACGTGTCGCAAACACTGCGCACCGATGACACTACTGATCAGTGGTCGGCACGTGTCGCTATTTATCGCATGATGCGTCCTGGTGAGCCGCCCACCGAAGAATCTGTTGAGGGCTTGTTCAACGGTCTGTTCTTCAGTGAAGAGCGCTATGACTTGTCGGTCGTAGGCCGGATGAAGTTCAACCGTCGCGTAGGTCGCGAAGAAGTGATTGGCTCCAGCATCCTGTCTAATGATGACATCGTTGCCGTGGTCAAGCTGCTGGTCGAGTTGCGCAATGGTCGTGGCGAGATTGATGATATTGACCATCTGGGTAATCGTCGCGTGCGCGCCGTGGGTGAACTGGCCGAGAACCAGTTCCGCGTGGGTCTGGCCCGTGTTGAGCGTGCAGTCAAGGAGCGCCTGGGTCAGGCTGAATCCGACAACCTGATGCCTCACGACTTGATCAATGCCAAGCCAATCTCCGCCGCTATCAAGGAGTTCTTCGGTTCCAGCCAGTTGTCGCAGTTTATGGATCAGACCAACCCGTTGTCGGAAGTGACGCACAAGCGTCGTATCTCCGCACTGGGCCCGGGCGGCCTGACACGCGAGCGTGCAGGTTTCGAGGTGCGCGACGTGCATCCGACTCACTATGGCCGTGTCTGCCCGATCGAAACGCCGGAAGGTCCGAACATTGGTCTGATCAACTCGCTGGCGCTGTATGCACGCACCAACGAGTATGGCTTCATCGAGACACCTTACCGCAAGGTCGAGGCTGGCACGGTAGCCAGCGAAGTAGATTACCTGTCTGCTATTGAAGAGAGTCATTTCACCATCGCTCAGGCCAATGCTGAACTGAATAATGGCGGTAAATTTACCAATGACATCGTGTCTTCTCGTCGCCATAACGAATTCGTGTTGGCTGAACCCGATAAAATTAACTACATGGACGTTTCTCCGTCACAGGTGGTATCTGTTGCGGCCTGTCTGATCCCGTTCTTGGAGCACGACGACGCGAACCGTGCGCTGATGGGTGCCAACATGTCCCGTCAGGCAGTTCCCTGTCTGCGTGCTGACAAGCCGCTGGTGGGTACAGGTATCGAGCGTACCGTTGCACTGGATTCCGGCACGGTCGTCAAGGCAACTCGCGGCGGTCAGATTGACTATGTGGATGCTGGCCGTATCGTGGTTCGCGTACACGACGAAGAAACTACAGCTGGTGAAGTCGGTGTGGATATCTACAATCTGACCAAGTACACCCGTTCCAACCAGAACACCAATATCAACCAGCGTCCGCTGGTCAAGGTCGGCGATGTGATTGCCCGTGGCGACGTGATTGCCGACGGTGCATCGACCGACATGGGCGAGTTGGCGCTGGGCCAGAACGTGCTGGTCGCGTTCATGCCGTGGAACGGCTACAACTACGAAGACTCGATTTTGATCTCTGAGCGCGTCATTGCCCAGGATCGTTTCACTTCGATCCATATCGAAGAACTGACAGTCGTGGCGCGTGACACCAAGCTGGGCACGGAAGAGATTACGCGTGATATTCCGAATCTGTCCGAAGTTCAGCTTGGCCGTCTGGATGCCTGCGGTATCGTTCACATCGGCGCAGAAGTTGCGGTTGGTGACGTGCTGGTCGGCAAGGTCACGCCCAAGGGCGAGACACAGCTGACCCCGGAAGAGAAGCTGCTGCGCGCGATTTTCGGCGAGAAGGCATCTGATGTGAAAGATACCAGCCTGCGCGTTCCGGCTGGCAGTTCCGGCACGGTCATTGACGTGCAGGTGTTCACCCGCGAAGGCCTGCAACGTGATGCCCGCGCCCAACAGATCGTGGACGACGAACTGAACCGCTACAAGAAGGACTTGGGCGACCAGATGCGTATCGTGGAAAGCGACGCGTTTGCCCGTCTGGAAAAACTGCTGCTCGACAAGGTTGCCAACGGCGGTCCGAAGAAGCTGGCCAAAGGTAGCAAGCTGACTCGCGAGTACCTGTCCAGTATTGAGCACCGTCAATGGTTCGACATCCGCGTGGCGGACGAGGAAGTGGCGGCACAACTGGAGCAGGTCAAGGATGGTCTGGCGCAAAAGCGTCTCGACTTCGATGCCGCGTTCGAGCTGAAGAAAAAGAAAATGACCCAGGGCGACGAGCTGCAAGCTGGCGTTCAGAAGATGGTCAAGGTGTATGTCGCGGTCAAGCGTCGTCTGCAACCAGGCGACAAGATGGCGGGTCGTCACGGTAACAAGGGTGTCATCTCGCGCATCGTTCCGGTCGAAGACATGCCTTACATGGCGGACGGTACACCGGCTGACGTGGTATTGAACCCGCTGGGCGTGCCTTCCCGTATGAATATTGGTCAGATTCTGGAGACTCATCTTGGCTGGGCTGCGCATGGCTTGGGCAAGAAGATTGCCCAAATGCTGGAAGACAATGCCAAAGTGATGGAGTTGCGCGGCTTCCTTGACAAGATTTACAACCACGGCAATGGCGAATCGGTTGATTTCACCAAATTCAGCGACAACGAAATCATTGAACTTTGCCGCAACCTGAGAAAAGGTGTGCCGTTTGCCACGCCGGTCTTTGACGGTGCCAGCGAAGAAGAGATCAAGTACATGCTGGGCTTGGCCGATCTGCCGCTGTCCGGTCAGACCACACTTTATGATGGTCGTACCGGCGAGGCGTTCGATCGCCCTGTGACTGTCGGCTACAAGCATGTGTTGAAACTGCACCACTTGGTTGACGACAAGATGCACGCGCGTTCCACAGGCCCATACAGCCTGGTTACACAGCAACCGCTGGGTGGTAAGGCGCAATTCGGTGGTCAACGTTTCGGTGAGATGGAGGTTTGGGCGCTGGAAGCTTATGGTGCCGCTTACACCTTGCAAGAGATGCTGACAGTCAAGTCTGATGACGTGGCCGGACGTACCAAAGTTTATGAAAACATTGTCAAAGGCGAGCACAAGATTGATGCGGGCATGCCTGAATCCTTCAATGTGGTGATCAAGGAGATTCGTTCCTTGGGCATTGATATGGATTTGGAGCGTAACTAAATAATCGGATTCGGGAATCGGGGGGCGCTGATGCAAACCCTGTATTCGCAGCTCAGTTCTTAAGGAGTCACACATGAAGTCATTGCTTGATTTGTTCAAACAAGTCACACAAAAAGAAGAGTTCGACGCGATCAAGATCGGTCTCGCCTCGCCAGAAAAAATTCGTTCCTGGTCGTATGGTGAAGTCAAGAAGCCGGAAACCATTAACTATCGCACTTTCAAGCCAGAGCGCGATGGTCTGTTCTGCGCCAAGATTTTTGGTCCGGTCAAGGATTACGAATGCCTGTGCGGCAAGTACAAGCGCCTCAAGCATCGTGGTGTCATCTGCGAAAAGTGCGGCGTTGAGGTAACACTATCCAAGGTGCGCCGTGAACGCATGGGTCATATTGAACTGGCTAGCCCGGTTGCCCATATCTGGTTCCTGAAGTCGTTGCCATCCCGTTTGGGTATGGTGCTGGATATGACACTGCGCGACATCGAACGCGTGTTGTATTTTGAAGCCTATGTTGTGACCGACCCTGGCATGACACCGCTGAATCGTGGTCAACTACTGTCTGAAGACGACTACCTCGCTAAAACTGAAGAGTTCGGCGATGAATTCGTGGCGCTGATGGGTGCCGAAGGCATTGGTGCGTTGCTGTCCGGTTTGGATGTGGCTACTGAGATCGAAACTTTGCGCGCCGAACTGGCAGCGACTGGCTCAGTCACCAAGATCAAGAAGTACGCCAAGCGCCTCAAAGTGCTGGAAGCCTTCAGTGCATCCGGCATCAAGCCACAATGGATGGTGATGGAAGTATTGCCGGTACTGCCGCCGGAACTGCGTCCACTGGTGCCATTGGATGGCGGTCGCTTTGCGACATCCGACCTGAACGACCTGTATCGTCGCGTCATCAATCGTAACAACCGTCTGCGCCGTCTGCTGGAACTGAAGGCACCGGACATCATCGTGCGCAACGAGAAGCGCATGTTGCAGGAAGCCGTGGATTCGCTGCTGGACAATGGTCGTCGCGGCAAGGCCATGACGGGTGCCAACAAGCGTCAGCTGAAATCATTGGCCGACATGATCAAGGGTAAGAGCGGTCGTTTCCGTCAGAACTTGCTGGGCAAGCGTGTGGACTACTCAGGTCGTTCCGTCATCGTGGTTGGCCCGCAACTGAAGCTGCATCAATGCGGCCTGCCTAAGAAGATGGCGTTGGAGTTGTTCAAGCCGTTCATTTTCAGTCGCCTCGAAGCGATGGGCTTGGCAACTACCATCAAGGCTTCCAAGCGTATGGTTGAAGCTGAAGAACCGGTGGTATGGGACATCCTGGAAGAAGTCATCCGTGAGCATCCGGTCATGCTGAACCGCGCGCCTACCCTGCACCGTTTGGGTATCCAGGCGTTCGAGCCTATCCTGATTGAAGGCAAGGCCATTCAGTTGCACCCGCTGGTTTGTACTGCGTTCAACGCCGACTTCGACGGTGACCAGATGGCCGTTCACGTTCCTCTGTCGCTGGAAGCGCAAATGGAATGCCGTACACTGTTGCTGGCTTCCAATAACGTGCTGTCTCCAGCGAACGGTGAGCCTATCATCGTTCCATCGCAGGATATCGTTTTGGGCTTGTACTACATGACCCGCGAAGATGCAGGCGCCAAGGGTGCCGGTTCGATGTTCTCCAATATTGCGGAAGTTTCTCGCGCCTACGAGGCGCGTGAAGTTGCCCTACAAGCCAAAATCATTGTACGTCTCATGGAGACACACAAGGATTCAGACGGCAATACTGAAAGCAAACTGGTTCGTCACGAAACCACAGTCGGTCGCGCCTTATTGTCCGAGGTTCTGCCTGCCGGCCTGTCTTTCGATCTGATCAATAAGGCGATGAAAAAGAAAGAAATTTCTCGCCTGATCAACGCCAGCTTCCGCATCTGTGGCCTGCGCGACACGGTCATCATGGCTGACAAATTGATGTATACCGGTTTCACGTATGCGACTCGTGCCGGCATCTCGATTTGCGTGGACGACATGTTGATGCCACCGCAAAAGAGCGACCTGCTGGATGCGGCGGAGAAGGAAGTCAAAGAGATCCATACTCAGTACACCTCCGGTCTGGTGACTGACGGTGAACGTTACAACAAGGTGGTGGATATCTGGGGTCGTACTGCTGATATGGTCGCCAAGGCCATGATGGATCAATTGAGCACCGAGCCTGTGGTCGATCGCATGACAGGTGAAGTCCGCACGCAGAACGGCAAGCCAGTGATGCAGGAATCCATGAACTCCATCTACATGATGGCCGACTCCGGTGCGCGTGGTTCTGCCGCACAGATTCGCCAACTTGCCGGTATGCGCGGTCTGATGGCCAAGCCGGATGGCTCCATCATCGAGACACCGATTACCGCGAACTTCCGCGAAGGTCTCTCCATGTTGCAGTACTTCATCTCGACCCACGGTGCACGTAAAGGTCTGGCAGACACTGCGCTGAAGACAGCGAACTCCGGTTATTTGACTCGCCGTCTGGTGGATGTCACTCAAGATTTGGTCGTGGTCGAAGAGGACTGCAAGACTGAGATCGGCACACGTATGAAGGCGATTGTCGAGGGCGGTGAAGTTATCGAAGCGCTGCGCGAGCGTATCCTCGGTCGTGTAGTGAGCCGCGATGTGATCAACCCGGAATCCGGTGAGACACTCTACTCGATTGGCGAACTGCTAGATGAGACAGCGGTTGAGCGCATCGAGGCGTTGGGTGTTGACGAAGTAGAAGTGCGTACTCCGCTGAATTGCGAGACTCGTTTCGGTTTGTGCGCCAAGTGCTACGGTCGTGACCTGGGTCGCGGTTCCATGGTCAGTGTCGGTGAAGCAGTCGGTGTTATCGCTGCGCAATCCATCGGTGAACCGGGTACTCAGTTGACGATGCGTACCTTCCACGTCGGTGGTGCGGCTTCTCGTAACGTAGTGGCCAGCCAGATTGAAAGTAAATCCAACGGTGCCATCAAGTACAGCCCTAACATGCGTCTGGTTACCAAGGTCAACGGCGAGGCGATCGTGGTAGCGCGTAGCGCCGAGATCATTGTCGCCGACGACTACGGTCGCGAGCGTGAGCGTCACAAAGTGCCTTATGGTGCGACCTTGGTCTCCAAGGAAGGTGTTGCGGTGCGTGCCGGCGAAGTGCTGGCGACTTGGGATCCGCATACTCGTCCGATTGTTACCGAATATGCCGGTACGGTTAGCTTCCAGAATGTCGAAGAAGGTGCCACTGTAGCCAAGCAGATTGACGAAGTGACTGGTCTGTCCACGATGGTGGTAATTGATCCGAAGCAGCGTTCTGGCTCGCAAAGCAAGACCGTGGTACGTCCTATGGTTCGTCTGTTTGGTGCAGATGGTGAAGAAGTCAAACTGGCTGGCACGGACACTGCTGTCAGCGTGACCTTCCAGACCGGCTGTATCATTACTGTTGAAGACGGCCAGCAGGTAGGCGTGGGCGACGTGCTGGCGCGTATCCCGCAGGAATCCTCCAAGACTCGTGATATTACCGGTGGTCTGCCGCGCGTTGCCGAGTTGTTCGAGGCGCGTATTCCAAAGGATGCGGGCATGTTGGCGGAATGCACCGGTACGGTTTCCTTTGGTAAGGAAACCAAAGGCAAGCAGCGTCTGGTCATCACTGATGTGGACGGTGTCGCCAGCGAGTTCCTGATACCAAAAGAGAAGCATGTGCTGGCGCATGATGGTCAGATCGTCACTCGTGGCGAGATGATTGTTGACGGTCCGGCTGACCCACACGATATTCTGCGTCTGCAGGGTGTGGCAACACTGGCGCGTTATATCACCGACGAAGTGCAGGAGGTTTACCGTCTGCAAGGCGTGAAGATTAACGATAAGCATATCGAGGTGATTGTTCGCCAGATGCTGCGTCGTGTGCAGATCGTTGAGGCTGGAGATACCCGCTTCATCGTTGGTGAGCAGGTCGAACGTGCTGATTTGCTGGAAGAAAACGAACGCGTTCTGGCCGCAGGTAAGACGCCGGCTACATTCAACTTTATGTTGCTCGGTATTACCAAGGCTTCGTTGTCTACGGATTCCTTCATCTCGGCAGCTTCGTTCCAGGAAACAACCCGTGTGCTGACAGAGGCTGCAATCATGGGCAAGCGTGATGATCTGCGCGGCCTGAAGGAAAACGTGATTGTCGGTCGTCTGATTCCTGCTGGTACCGGTTTGGCATATCACACTACCCGACGCAAGCAGCGTTTGGGGTTGGATATCGCGGGTGGGCGCGGATTGAACGAGCTGGAAATGGAAGTCTCGGACGTGTCGCTTGACAGCGAAGTGGTTTCTGAATAGAATTCGCAGCCTTTTTACCGTCGCGGTGAGTAGTGTTCTTCTTGCCGCGACGGTATGCATTTGTTTTATTAAACTTTAGACAGAATTTCTGTAATCATTTTAGGAAGTGTGAATAATGCCAACCATTAATCAGTTGATCCGCAAGCCGCGTGTCGCGATCGTAGAGAAGAGCAAGGTGCCTGCACTTGCTGGCTGCCCGCAAAAGCGTGGTGTGTGTACTCGTGTGTATACCACAACCCCAAAGAAGCCGAACTCAGCGTTGCGTAAAGTGGCCAAGGTTCGTCTGACCAATGGTTTTGAGGTAATTAGTTATATCGGTGGTGAAGGCCACAACCTGCAGGAGCACTCGGTTGTGTTGCTGCGCGGTGGTCGTGTGAAGGATTTGCCGGGTGTGCGTTACCACATGGTGCGCGGTAGTCTGGATACGGCGGGTGTGAAAGATCGTAAGCAATCTCGTTCCAAGTACGGTGCAAAGCGCGCTAAGAAATAATCTTAGCGTCTGTAGTTATTAAGAAATTTATTAGAGGTTTGATATGCCAAGACGTAGAGAAGTCCCCAAACGCGAAGTCCTGCCTGATCCAAAATTTGGCAACCAGGATTTGTCCAAGTTCGTGAACGTATTGATGACAGCTGGCAAGAAGTCTGTTGCTGAGCGCATCTTGTATGGTGCGCTGGAGCAGGTTGCCAAGAAAACAGGCAAGGATGCGATTGAGGTCTTCAATCAAGCCTTGAACAATGCCAAGCCTCAGGTTGAAGTAAAGAGCCGTCGCGTAGGTGGTGCAAACTATCAGGTGCCAGTTGAAGTGCGTCCATCCCGTCGTATGGCGTTGTCCATGCGTTGGTTGCGTGAGGCAGCTCGCAAGCGCGGTGAAAAATCCATGGGTATGCGTCTGGCTGGTGAGTTGATTGATGCGTCTGAGGGTCGTGGTGGTGCGGTTAAAAAGCGTGAAGAAGTTCACCGTATGGCAGACGCCAACAAGGCATTCTCGCATTTCCGTTTCTAAATAAGACTTTAAGTTAGGTATCCATCGTGGCACGTAAAACACCAATCAATCGTTATCGTAATATCGGTATCAGCGCGCATATTGATGCGGGCAAGACAACTACGACCGAGCGTATCCTGTTCTACACCGGCGTGAGCCATAAAATTGGTGAAGTTCACGACGGCGCGGCCACCATGGACTGGATGGAGCAGGAGCAGGAGCGTGGTATTACCATTACCTCGGCTGCGACGACCTGTTTCTGGAAAGGCATGGAAGCCCAGTATCCTGAGCATCGTTTCAATATTATTGATACACCGGGGCACGTCGACTTCACTATTGAAGTTGAGCGTTCGATGCGTGTGCTGGATGGCGCTTGCATGGTTTACTGTGCGGTGGGTGGTGTACAGCCTCAGTCTGAAACCGTTTGGCGTCAGGCAAACAAGTACAAGGTGCCTCGTCTGGCCTTCGTTAACAAGATGGATCGCTCGGGTGCGAACTTCTTTAAGGTTGTCGAGCAGATGGGTACTCGTCTGCGAGCAAGTCCAGTGCCTATCGTAATTCCCATCGGCGCCGAAGATAAATTCGAAGGCGTGGTCGATCTGATCAAGATGAAGGCGATTTACTGGGATGAAGCGTCTCAGGGTATGAAGTTCGATTACCGTGATATTCCTGCTGATCTGGCTGCGAGTGCTGCTGAATGGCGCGCCAAGATGGTTGAGTCGGCTGCTGAAGCGTCCGAAGAAATGATGAATAAGTACCTTGAAGAGGGTGAGCTTTCGGAAGAGGAGATCATTCAAGGTTTGCGTACTCGTACTATCGCCTGTGAAATCCAGCCGATGATGTGTGGCTCCGCGTTCAAGAACAAGGGCGTGCAGCGTATGCTGGATGCGGTTGTGCAGTTCATGCCCTCCCCGATTGACATCCCTGATGTCGGCGGCGTCAATGAAAAAGATGAGCATATCACTCGCAAGGCTGATGACAGTGAGAGCTTCTCCGCGCTGGCATTCAAGTTGATGACAGATCCTTTTGTCGGTCAGTTGACCTTCGTGCGCGTCTACTCGGGTGTGCTGAAGAAGGGTGACACGATCTACAACTCGGTCAAGGGTAAGAAGGAGCGTATTGGTCGTATCGTTCAGATGCATGCCAACGAGCGCCTTGAGGTTGATGAGATTCTGGCTGGCGACATTGCTGCCTGTATCGGACTGAAAGATGTAACTACCGGTGAATCGCTTTGCGATCCGGTTAATCCGATTATTCTGGAGCGCATGGTATTCCCTGAGCCAGTTATTCACGTTGCTGTCGAGCCTAAGACTAAGGTTGATCAGGAAAAGATGGGTCTCGCGCTGGGTCGCCTGGCTGCAGAAGATCCTTCTTTCCGTATTCGTACCGACGAAGAGTCTGGTCAGACGATCATGTCCGGTATGGGTGAGCTGCATCTTGAAATTCTGGTTGATCGCATGCGCCGTGAATTTGGTGTGGAAGCCAACGTCGGTGCGCCTCAGGTTGCCTATCGTGAAGCGATTCGTAAGCCGGTCGAAATTGAAGGCAAGTATGCCAAGCAAACCGGCGGTCGTGGTCAGTACGGTCATGTCTGGATCAAGATGGAGCCGAATGAGGCTGGCAAGGGTTTTGAGTTCGTTGACGCGATCAAGGGTGGTACGGTTCCGCGTGAATTCATTCCTGCGGTTGAGAAGGGTTTGCGTGAAACGCTGCCTAGTGGTGTGTTGGCAGGCTTCCCGGTAGTGGATGTCAAGGTTACGTTGTTTGATGGTTCTTACCACGACGTGGACTCTAATGAAAACGCCTTCAAGATGGCGGCTTCGATGGCGTTCAAGGATGGCATGCGCAAGGCGAGTCCTGTGCTGCTGGAGCCGATGATGTCGGTAGAAGTTGAGACGCCTGAAGATTACGCCGGTACAGTGATGGGCGACTTGTCCTCACGTCGCGGTATGGTGCAAGGTATGGATGACATGATGGGCGGCGGTAAATCCATCAAGGCCGAAGTGCCGTTGTCCGAGATGTTTGGGTATTCCACTTCGTTGCGTTCCGCTACTCAGGGTCGTGCAACCTATACGATGGAATTCAAGCACTATTCCGAAGCGCCGAAGAACGTTGCCGAAGCAATCATGAGCAGCAAGAAATAATTAAGACTAGTCGGAGAAAATAATCATGGCAAAAAGTAAATTTGAACGCACCAAGCCGCACGTAAACGTAGGTACGATTGGTCACGTTGACCACGGTAAGACCACACTGACAGCGGCGATCACCATGGTATTGGCCAAGAAGTTTGGTGGCGAAGCCAAGGCATATGACCAAATTGACGCGGCACCAGAAGAAAAGGCGCGCGGCATTACCATCAATACTGCACACGTTGAGTACGAGACAGCGACACGTCACTACGCCCACGTTGACTGCCCGGGCCACGCCGACTACGTCAAGAACATGATTACCGGTGCTGCGCAGATGGACGGCGCGATCCTGGTTTGTTCCGCTGCTGACGGCCCCATGCCTCAGACCCGTGAGCACATCCTGTTGGCGCGTCAGGTTGGCGTTCCTTACATCGTCGTATTCCTGAACAAGTGCGACATGGTTGACGACGAAGAGTTGCTCGAACTGGTTGAAATGGAAGTGCGCGAATTGCTCTCCAAATACGACTTCCCTGGCGACGACGTGCCTATCGTTAAAGGTTCCGCGATGAAAGCCGTACAAGGCGACCAAAGCGAAATCGGCGAACCAGCCATCCTGCGTCTGGCAGATGCACTGGACAGCTACATCCCGACACCAGAGCGTGCAGTTGACGGCACCTTCCTGATGCCAGTTGAAGACGTCTTCTCCATCTCCGGTCGCGGCACCGTAGTGACAGGTCGTGTTGAGCGCGGCGTAGTCAAAGTTGGCGAAGAAATCGAAATCGTTGGTATCAAGCCAACCCAGAAGACCATCTGTACCGGCGTTGAAATGTTCCGCAAACTGCTGGATCAAGGTCAGGCTGGTGACAACGTGGGCGTACTGCTGCGTGGTACCAAGCGTGAAGAAGTTGAGCGCGGTCAAGTGCTGTGCAAACCAGGTTCGATCAAGCCGCACACACGCTTTACAGCCGAGATCTACGTGCTGGGCAAAGATGAAGGTGGTCGTCATACGCCATTCTTCCAAGGCTACCGTCCACAGTTCTACTTCCGTACAACTGACGTGACTGGCGCGGTTGAATTGCCGGCTGGTACAGAAATGGTTATGCCAGGCGACAACGTCAGCATCACTGTTAGCCTGATCAACCCGATCGCGATGGAAGAAGGTCTGCGTTTCGCGATTCGTGAAGGCGGTCGTACCGTTGGTGCGGGTGTTGTAGCGAAGATCATCGAGTAAAGTAATTTGTTCAAAAAGTGAAATGTGAAACGCAGAAAGTTGCGTAAGCATTTCACTTTTTACATTTTACGGAAGTAAGTATTGCTTGTTTTGTTCAGTACGAATACAATGCGCCCCCTCACTCAAGGGTCTTGAGTGAGTTTGTTCTTTAATTAGCGGCATTGCCGCATACTGCAAGAGAAAATTATGCAAAGCCAAAAAATTCGCATTCGCCTTAAAGCCTTTGATTATCGCCTGATCGATCAATCGGCAGCGCGAATTGTAGAGACTGCAAAGCGTACTGGTGCTGTCGTTAAAGGTCCAGTTCCCTTGCCAACCAAGATTGAGCGTTTTGACGTGCTGCGTTCGCCCCACGTCAACAAGACTTCCCGTGATCAGTTTGAGATTCGTACTCACCTGCGTTTGATGGATATCGTTGATCCAACAGACAAGACGGTTGATGCGCTGATGAAACTCGATCTGCCAGCTGGTGTGGATGTCGAAATTAAGTTGCAGTAAACGTTGTAGTTAGTAGTGCCAATAATCGGCTAGCCAATTGTAGTTAGCCCCTTAACAAAAGGAAATTAAAATGAGTTTAGGACTTGTCGGTCGCAAGATTGGCATGACCCGCGTGTTTACCGAAGATGGTTCATCTTTGCCGGTAACAGTGCTGGAAGTGTCCAATAATCGTATCACTCAGCTTAAAACCGTTCCTGTCGATGGATACACTGCTGTGCAGGTTGCGCATGGTGTGCGTCGTCCGGGTCGTGTAACTAAGGCGGCAGCAGGGCACTTCGCCAAGGCGGGTGTTGAAGCGGGAAGTGCTCTCCGTGAGTTTACCGTTTCTCGGGATCAGTTGAGCAGCCTCGCTGTTGGTTCGACTATCAGTGTTGAGATTTTCGCAGAAGGTCAGTTGGTTGATGTTACTGGGGTATCCAAGGGTAAGGGGTACGCAGGTACAATCAAACGTTACAACTTCAAATCAGGCCGTGCTACTCACGGCAATTCCAAGTCGCATAATGTTCCCGGTTCCATTGGTATGGCTCAGGATCCTGGTCGCGTGTTCCCGGGTAAGCGCATGACGGGCCATTTGGGTGATGTGAAAAAGACTGTGCAGAATCTTCAGATAGTGCGTATTGATGTTGCACGTCAACTGCTGTTGGTCAAGGGCGCCGTTCCTGGTGCGACCAATGGTAAGGTGATAGTGCGTCCGGCAGTGAAAGTGGGTGCGTAATGGAACTTAAAGTCATTAATGATAAAGGCCAGGCTGGTGCAAACCTTAATGCATCTGACGTTGTTTTCGGTCGCGAATTCAATGAAGACTTGGTGCATCAGTTGGTAACTGCCTATATGGCAAATGCTCGTGCTGGCAACAGCAAGCAAAAGAGTCGTTGCGAAGTTTCGGCTACTACTCACAAGCCGTTCGCGCAAAAGGGTACGGGTCGTGCTCGTGCAGGTATGGCTTCCAGCCCGCTGTGGCGTGGTGGTGGTAAGATTTTCCCGAACACTGGTGAAGAGAATTACTCCCAGAAAATCAATCGCAAGATGTATCGCGCCGGTGTTGCGACTATTTTGTCCAAGTTGGTCAGCGATAATCGTCTGATTGTGATTGATGAGTTGACAGTAGATGCTCCCAAGACCAAGTTGTTGACGCAAAAAATCAAGGACATGGGCATGGCCAATGGCCGTGTGCTGATCATTACAGACAATCTGGATGACAATCTGTATCTGTCTTCGCGCAATTTGCCAAATGTATTGGTGCTGGAAGCTCATCAGGCTGATCCTGTTAGTCTTGTTCGCTTCCCTAGCGTCGTGGTTACACGCGCTGCGATTGCTAAAATTGAGGAGATGTTCGCATGAGTACAGGACAATTCAGTCAAGAGCGTTTGATGAAAGTGTTGATCGCTCCGCAAATCTCTGAAAAAGCAACCATGGTTGCTGATAAAAATGAGCAGGTAATTTTTCGCGTAGCGAAAGATGCGAGTAAGCCTGAAGTCAAGGCTGCTGTTGAGTTCATGTTCAAGGTTGATGTTGCTAGCGTCCAAATCCTTAACGTTAAGGGTAAGGTCAAGCGCACTGGTCGCTTTATCGGGCGCCGCAATGACTGGAAAAAGGCATATGTTTGTCTGGCTCCCGGTCAGGAGATCAATTTTGCTGCAAGTGAGCAAGGATAATTATCATGGCATTGATTAAATTAAAACCAACGACCCCGGGTCAACGCGCTGTTCTGCGTGTGGTCAACAAGGAGTTGCACAAGGGTAAACCTCTGGCATCCTTGCTGGAAAAGAAAACCAAGACCGCTGGCCGTAACAACAATGGTCATATCACTACTCGTCACATGGGTGGTGGTCATAAACAGCATTACCGTCTGATTGATTTCAAGCGCAACAAGGACGGCATTCCTGCAACTGTTGAACGTCTTGAATATGATCCTAACCGTAGCGCAAATCTGGCGCTGCTGTGCTATGCAGATGGCGAGCGTCGTTACATCATTGCTCCTAAGGGTATTTCTGCCGGCGCATCTCTGATCTCCGGATCTGAGGCGCCAATCAAGGCGGGTAATGCGCTGCCATTACGCAATATTCCGGTCGGTTCAACTATACACTGCATCGAGATGTTGCCAGGCAAAGGTGCACAGTTGGCGCGTTCTGCTGGTACTTCGGTACAGTTGCTGGCTCGCGAAGGTAGCTACGCGCAATTGCGTCTTCGTTCGGGTGAGATTCGCAAGGTACACATCGATTGCAAGGCAACTTTGGGTGAGGTGGGTAATTCCGAGCACAGTTTGCGTTCTATCGGTAAGGCTGGTGCGATGCGTTGGCGCGGTGTACGCCCAACCGTTCGTGGTGTGGTTATGAATCCGGTTGATCACCCACACGGTGGTGGTGAGGGTAAAACTGCAGCAGGTCGTCATCCAGTCAGTCCTTGGGGTGTGCCAGCTAAAGGCTTCCGTACACGTCGTAACAAGCGTACTGACAACATGATCGTACGTCGTCGCTTCAAGGTTTAAGGGGTAAGTAAACATGGCACGTTCCATTAAAAAAGGTCCATTTGTTGACGCTCATCTGCTGAAGAAGGTTGAAGCAGTTCGTGCAACAAATGATAAGCGCCCAGTCAAAACCTGGTCACGCCGTTCTACAGTATTGCCTGAGTTTGTCGGCCTGACGATTGCCGTGCATAACGGCAAGCAACACATTCCTGTGTATGTTTCCGAAAACATGGTTGGTCACAAACTTGGCGAATTTTCGCTGACTCGTACATTCAAGGGTCATGCTGCTGATAAAAAAGCATCCAAGCGATAAGGGGAAATGATGACTACTACTACTGCTGTTGCAAAAAATATTCATCTTTCAGCCCAAAAGGGTCGTCTGGTTGCTGATTTGATCCGTGGTCTGCCAGTTGCTCAGGCGCTCAATATTTTGACATTCTGCCCAAAGAAGGGCGCAGGCATCGTCAAAAAGGCGCTTGAATCGGCTATTGCCAATGCCGAGCATAACGATGGCGCAGATATTGACGAACTCAAAGTTAAACTGATCTATGTTGACAAGGGTGCATCAATGAAGCGCTTTATGGCTCGCGCAAAGGGTCGTGGAAACAGGATTGAGAAGCAAACCTGCCACATCACTGTTACCGTCGGAAGCTAAGGATAAATTATGGGACAGAAAATTCACCCAACCGGTTTCCGGTTAAGTGTTCGCAAAAACTGGGATTCCAAATGGTATGCAAATAGCGAAAACTTCGCTGACATGCTGATTAAGGATATCGAGGTTCGTGCATATTTGAAGAAGAAACTGGCTGCTGCCAGTGTATCCAAAGTGGTTATCGAGCGCCCTGCAAAGAGCGCAAAGATCACTATCTACACAGCTCGCCCAGGTATGGTCATCGGTAAGAAGGGTGAGGATATCGAGGTTCTGCGTAAGGAATTGCGCGAGCGTATGGGTTTGGCCAATGTTGACTTGGCAATCGAGGAAGTTCGCAAGCCAGAGATTGATGCTCAATTGATTGCTGACAACATCACGGCGCAATTGGAAAAGCGGATCATGTTCCGTCGCGCAATGAAGCGCTCCATGCAAAATGCAATGCGCCTCGGTGCGCTTGGTATCAAGATCATGAGCGCAGGTCGTCTTAATGGTATTGAGATCGCCCGCTCCGAGTGGTATCGCGAAGGCCGCGTGCCATTGCATACTTTGCGTGCTGATATCGACTACGCAACATCCGAGGCGAAAACCACGTATGGCATTATTGGTGTCAAGGTTTGGGTCTACAAGGGTGAGATCGGTCAAGAAGCTGCTTCTACAGTCGTGGCTGAGCCAGAAAAACGTGTAAAAAAGTCGGGAGCTAAACATGCTACAGCCAGCTAGAAGAAAATACCGCAAAGAGCAAAAGGGCCGTAATACCGGCATTGCTACACGCGGAAACAAGGTCAGTTTCGGTGAGTTTGGTCTCAAATCTCTTGAGCGCGGTCGTTTGACTGCTCGCCAGATTGAGGCTGCTCGTCGTGCGATGACTCGTCACATCAAACGTGGTGGGCGTATCTGGATTCGCGTTTTCCCAGACAAGCCGATCTCCAAGAAGCCTGCTGAAGTCCGTATGGGTAACGGTAAGGGTAATCCGGAGTACTACGTCGCCGAGATTCAACCTGGCAAGATGTTGTACGAGATGAACGGTGTGGATGAGGCTCTGGCACGTGAAGCATTCAAGCTGGCTGCTGCCAAGTTGCCACTCGCGACGACTTTTGTCGTTAGACAGATAGGTGAATAAGATGAAAGCAAGTGAACTTAAGGCTAAGTCCTTGTCGGAATTGAAGCAAGAATTGCTCTCTTTGACCAAGGCCCAATTCGGTCTGCGCATGCAAGTTGCAACTCAGCAAATGAGCAAAACTAGTGAATTGCGCAAAGTGCGTCGCGATATCGCGCGCATCAAGACAGTTATGACACAGAAGGAAGCGATGTGATGAGCGAGTCAAAACTCAAGCGTACCCTGACTGGTACAGTAGTAAGCGACAAGATGGACAAAACAGTTGTCGTTCTGGTCGAGCGCAAAGTCAAACATCCTTTACTGGGTAAGATTGTCCGTGTCTCGAAGAAATATCACGCTCATGATGAAGAAAATCAATGTCATACAGGTGATGTGGTAACAATCGAAGAGTGCCGTCCTATTGCCAAGACAAAATCCTGGCGTGTGGCGAAAGCCGCCTGATTCAATATCCGGTGAGTTTCAAAAAATAAGCTTGCAAATTATTCAAATTTGCATATAATGCGCGGCTCAATTCATCGCCGCTTGCGGCGACCTTAACCCAAACGGGTTCCAAAACTGGCCGCTGCAAGCGGAAAAAGTTGGAGATTAAATAATGATACAAATGCAGTCAGTTTTAGATGTGGCTGACAATACTGGTGCGCGTTCTGTAATGTGCATTAAAGTGTTGGGTGGTTCGAAGCGCCGTTATGCATCCGTTGGTGATGTCATCAAGGTGAGCATCAGAGATGCGGCACCGCGCGGTCGTGTAAAGAAGGGCGAAGTCTACAATGCTGTCGTCGTGCGTACGGCTAAGGGTGTGCGTCGTTCGGATGGCTCGTTGGTTAAGTTCGATGGTAATGCAGCTGTATTGTTGAATAACAAGCATGAGCCTATTGGTACTCGTATTTTCGGGCCAGTTACGCGTGAGTTGCGTACCGAAAAGTTCATGAAGATCGTTTCGCTTGCGCCTGAAGTGCTTTAAGTGAATCTGGGTTGTATCGAGGAAAATCATGCAAAAGATTAGAAAAAACGATGACGTCATTGTGATCGCCGGAAAAGATAAGGGTAATCGCGGTAACGTATTGCGCGTAATGGGTGACTACCTGCTGGTTGGCGGTATCAATAAAGTCAAGAAGCATCAGAAGCCTAATCCTGTTCAGGGTGTGGCTGGCGGTATTGTTGAGAAGGAATTGCCGATACACATTTCTAATGTAGCTGTCTTCAACGCTGCTGCGAACAAGGGTGATCGAGTAGGATTTAAAACACTGGAGGATGGGCGCAAGGTTCGTGTGTTCAAATCCAATGGCGAAGTTGTAGACGCTTAAGGGGTATAGTGCATGGCTCGTTTGTATGATGTATATAAAGATAAGATTGTCGCAGACCTTATCAAGCAGTTTGGCTACAAGTCTGTAATGGAAGTGCCGCGCATCGAAAAAATCACTCTCAATATGGGTGTGGGTGAGGCGGTTGCGGACAAGAAGGTAATGGAGTTTGCAGTTGGCGATATGCAAAAAATCGCTGGTCAAAAACCTGTCGTTACTCTTTCCAAGAAGTCTATTGCTGGCTTTAAGATTCGTGAAGGCTATCCGGTCGGCTGTAAAGTTACTTTGCGCAAAGAGCGTATGTACGACTTCCTGGATCGTTTGGTTACGATTGCTATCCCGCGTATTCGTGACTTCCGTGGTATTTCTGCAAAATCTTTCGATGGGCGCGGAAATTACAACATGGGCGTTAAAGAGCAAATCATTTTCCCTGAGATCGAGTACGAAAAGATCGATGCACTGCGTGGTATGAACATCACTATCACGACTTCAGCGAAAACTGATGAAGAAGCTAAGGCTCTGCTGCTCGCGTTCAAACTCCCATTAAAGAAATGAGGGAATACTAATGGCTAAGATGTCGTTGATTAATCGCGAGGCAAAACGTCGCGAAATGGTTGAGAAGTATGCCGGTAAGCGTGCTGCGCTTGAGGCAATTATTTCTGATGTTTCTGCAAGCGATGAAGATCGCTATGCTGCACGCATGAAGCTTCAGGCGCTGCCGCGTGATTCAAGTCCTGTTCGTCTGCGCAATCGTTGTGCATTGACAGGTCGTCCACGTGGTACGTTCCGGAAATTTGGTTTGGGTCGCATCAAGGTTCGTGAATTCGCGATGCGTGGTGAGATTCCTGGTGTTGTTAAGGCGAGTTGGTAGGAGAATAAATTATGAGTATGAGTGATCCAATCTCCGATATGCTGACGCGTATTCGCAATGCGCAGATGGCTCAAAAGGCAACTGTTGCCATGCCATCTTCAAAGCTGAAAGCTGCAATTGCTCAAGTATTGAAAGACGAGGGCTATGTTGACGGCTTCAAGATTGAGCAGGGCCTAGGTGGTAAAGCTACTCTTGAAATCGGTCTGAAGTACTATGCCGGAAGTCCCGTTATTGAGAATATCCAGCGCGTCAGTCGCCCAGGTTTGCGTATTTACCGCGGCAACAATGATATTCCTAAGGTCATGAATGGTCTGGGTATTGCAATTGTTTCCACTTCCAAAGGTTTGATGACCGATCGTAAAGCGCGCGCCAATGGCATTGGTGGTGAAGTGCTGTGCGTAGTGGCTTAGTGAGGTAGAAATGTCTAGAGTAGCCAAAAATCCTGTTGCAGTACCTAGTGGTGTGGAAGTCGTCATCGCAGAAAATGTGATTTCTGTTAAAGGCCCTACTGGCGCTATGAGTCAGAATTTGTCTTCTGATATCAAGGTTGTTCGTGAAGGTGATTTCCTGTTGTGTTCTGCGACTAACAATTCGAAGCAATCTAATGCGATGTCTGGAACCATACGTGCTCTGTTAGCCAATATGGTTAAGGGCGTAAGCGTTGGTTTTGAGCGCAAGATGAATTTGGTGGGTGTGGGTTATCGTGCGCAAGCTGCAGGTGACACATTGAACTTAACTTTGGGTTTCTCTCACCCTGTTTCCTATGTAATGCCTGCTGGCGTTCAAGTTACGACTCCAACTCAAACTGAGATCGTCCTGAAGGGCGCTGACAAGCAGCGGATTGGTCAAGTTGCTGCTGAGATTCGTGCTTACCGTGCCCCTGAGCCTTACAAGGGTAAGGGTGTTCGCTACAGCGACGAAGTGGTGATTCTGAAAGAAACCAAGAAGAAATAATCGAGGCATATATGTTGAATAAAAAAGCATCTCGTCAGCGCAGAGCCCGCAAAACCCGTGCTCGCATTGCTGAACAAAGAATCGTACGTTTGGCTATCAACCGTACCAACCTTCATATTTATGCTCAGGTGATTTCTGCTTGTGGCGGCAAGATTCTTGCAAGTGCTTCCAGTGCTGAAGCCGAAGTTCGTAAAGAACTGGCGAGTGGCAGCAATGTGGCTGCAGCAGCCGTAATAGGTAAGCGTATTGCTGAAAAGGCTAAGGCTGCTGGCATCACTCAGGTTGCATTCGATCGTTCCGGTAACCGTTATCATGGTCGTGTTAAGGCGCTTGCAGAAGCGGCGCGCGAGCATGGTTTGCAGTTCTAATTGGAGTTGAGTAATGACTAAGGCACAAGGAAAAACACAGCAACAGGCGCGTGACGATGGCATGATTGAGAAGATGATCTCGGTCAACCGCGTGACTAAAGTTGTCAAGGGCGGCCGTATCATGGGCTTTGCTGCGCTGACAGTGGTCGGTGATGGCGATGGTCGTGTTGCAATGGGTAAGGGTAAGTCCAAGGAGGTGCCAGTTGCCGTTCAAAAGGCAATGGAAGGTGCTCGTCGTGATTTGCACAAGGTTAATCTGAAGGATGGCACATTGCATCATGCAGTTGTTGGCGTTCACGGTGCAGCCAAGGTGGTTATGCGTCCAGCTCCAGAAGGTACTGGAATTATCGCTGGTGGCGCTATGCGCGCTGTTTTCGAAGCAGTTGGTGTGCGTGATGTTTCTGCAAAATGTTTGGGTTCAAGCAATCCTTACAATGTAGTACGCGCAACAATCAACGGCCTCAAGGCGCTGAGCTCTCCGTATGAGATCGCTGCAAAGCGTGGCAAAACTGTTGAAGAAATTCAGGGATAAGACCATGACACAGTACAAAACAATCAAAGTGACGCAGGTCAAAAGTGCAATCGGTACTAAGCAATCTCATCGCGCAACATTGCGTGGCTTGGGTTTGCGTCGAATCAATCACACAGTAGAACTTGAAGATACGCCTTGTGTACGCGGCATGATCAACAAGGTTTTCTATCTGGTTAAGTGCGAGGCTTAATAATGCAACTCAATACTATTCAATCTGCTCCAGGCGCCAAGCACGCTAAGCGTCGCGTTGGTCGCGGTATCGGTTCCGGTCTGGGCAAAACTTGCGGTCGTGGTCATAAAGGTCAAAAATCTCGCGCTGGTGGTTTTCATAAGGTTGGCTTCGAGGGCGGTCAAATGCCTTTGCAGAGACGTCTGCCTAAGCGTGGTTTTGTGTCGTTGACTGCTAACGACACTGCTGAAGTACGTTTGTCTGATCTGCAGAATATTCCAGTTGATAGCATTGACTTGCTGGCGTTGAAGCAAGCTGGCGTGGTTCGTGCTGGCGCGCTGTCTGCAAAAGTTTTCCTGTGCGGTGAGATTTCACGCGCGGTCAAACTGAATGGTCTGGCTGTTACTAAAGGTGCGCGTGCTGCTATTGAAGCGGCTGGCGGCAGCATCTCAGAGTAAGAAGATTTCCGTGACTACAGCTGCAAAAAAATTACCACAATCTAAGTACGGTGACTTAAGTTCGCGTCTGTGGTTCCTGCTGGGGGCATTGGTTGTGTATCGTATCGGTGCGCATATCCCTGTTCCTGGCATTGATCCGCAGGTTTTGGCTGATCTGTTTAAAACCCAAAACAAGGGTATTCTGGGAATGTTTAATATGTTCTCAGGTGGGGCGCTGTCGCGTTTCACGCTCTTCGCTTTGGGAATCATGCCATATATATCGGCCTCGATCATCATGCAGTTGGCTGCTATTGCAGTCCCACAGCTTGAGCAATTGAAGAAAGAGGGTGAGGCGGGGCGTCGTAAGATTACTCAGTACACTCGTTACGGCACACTTGGCTTGGCGATTTTTCAGTCTTTCGGTATTTCGATTGCATTGCAAGCTCAACCGGGTCTGGTTTTGACTCCAGGTGTGATGTTCCAGGTGACCACAATGATTACCTTGGTTACCGGCACTATGTTCTTGATGTGGTTGGGTGAGCAGATTACAGAGCGTGGCCTCGGTAATGGAATTTCGCTGATTATTTTTGCCGGTATTGCTGCGGGATTGCCGCACGCAATCGGCAGTACGCTTGAATTAGTTCGTACTGGAGCCTTTTCAATTCCGCTGGTGCTATTCCTGTTCTTCGGAGCAATTGGTGTCACTGCTTTGGTAGTATTCGTCGAGCGTGGTCAACGTAAGATTTTGGTTAATTACGCCAAGCGTCAAGTTGGTAACAAGGTATATGGTGGTCAAAGTTCCCATCTACCTTTGAAGCTGAATATGTCTGGTGTGATTCCCCCGATCTTCGCTTCAAGCATCATATTGTTTCCTGCCACAATTGCTGGTTGGTTTGGCAATACCGAAGGAATGAGTTGGCTTAAGGATTTTAGCCAGATGCTTTCCCCAGGTCAGCCTATATATGTGATGGCTTATGCTGCTGCAATTTTGTTCTTCTGCTTCTTCTATACGGCTTTGGTATTCAGCCCTAAAGAGACTGCTGAAAACTTGAAAAAGAGTGGAGCATTCTTGCCAGGAATTCGCCCGGGTGATCAGACTGCCAAATATATCGAAAAGATTATGCTTCGTCTGACTTTGGTTGGTGCGGTATATATCACTTTGGTCTGCTTGCTGCCCGAGTTTCTTGTGGTGAAATGGAATGTGCCTTTCTATTTTGGCGGTACTTCGTTGTTGATTCTTGTTGTCGTGACGATGGACTTTATGGCCCAAGTGCAGTCGTATCTGATGTCCAATCAGTACGAAAGCTTGCTGAAGAAGGCTAATTTTAAAGGTGGGTTGTCACGCTAATGGCAAAAGAAGATGCGATTCAGATGCAGGGTGAGATCCTTGAATCATTACCCAATGCGACTTTCAGGGTGAAGCTGGAAAATGGTCACGAAGTACTAGGTCATATTTCAGGAAAGATGCGTATGCATTACATCAGGATACTACCGGGTGACAAAGTGACGGTTGATCTGACACCTTATGATTTAACCCGGGCACGTATTGTGTTCCGCGCAAAATAGTTAACGAGTTAGGAGATACAAATGAGAGTACAGGCATCAGTAAAGAAGATCTGCCGTAATTGCAGAATCGTTATTCGTAAACGTGTTGTTCGTGTGATATGCAGCGAACCACGTCATAAGCAACGTCAAGGTTAATTGTTAAACCTGGTAGTTGGTGATATAATTTTTTTTTTAATGATAGGATAGCTGCATGGCACGTATTGCAGGGGTAAATATCCCAAACCATCAACATACTGTTATTGCATTGACTGCAATCTACGGTATCGGTCGTGTTCGTTCGCAAGGTATTTGCGCATCTGCTGGGATCAATCCTAGCGCCAAGATGAAGGATCTCACAGACGCAGAAGTAGAAAAGCTGCGTGAAGAAGTCGCCAAATTCACTGTCGAAGGTGATCTGCGTCGTGAAACGACAATGAACATCAAGCGACTGATGGATCTGGGCTGCTATCGTGGTTTGCGTCATCGTCGCGGCCTTCCTTGCCGTGGTCAGCGTACACGTACCAATGCTCGTACTCGCAAGGGTCCGCGCAAGGCTATTGCCGGCGCAAAGAAGTAAGTTAGCTTAAACGCGAGAGGATTTTATTATGGCTAAGCCAAGCACCAAGGTGCGCAAAAAGGTAAAAAAGAACGTTGCTGAAGGTATTGCACATGTGCATGCATCTTTCAACAACACTATCGTAACCATCACTGATCGTCAGGGTAATGCTTTGGCATGGTCAACTAGCGGTGCTAATGGCTTTAAGGGTTCACGTAAAAGTACCCCGTTTGCCGCTCAAGTCGCGGCTGAGGTGGTTGCTAAGTCGGCAGCTGAATGTGGTGTTAAGAATCTTGAAGTTCGCATTAAAGGACCTGGCCCTGGTCGTGAGTCTACAGTGCGTGCATTGAATGCAGCTGGTTTTAAGATCACTAGCATTTCTGATATCACGCCGGTACCGCACAACGGTTGCCGTCCGCCGAAAAAGCGTCGTATCTAATTTATTGGGAGTAGATCTTGGCTAGAAATCTTGATGCAAAATGCCGCAAGTGCCGCCGTGAAGGCGAAAAGTTGTTTTTAAAAGGCGAGAAGTGCTTTACTGACAAATGTGCAGTTGAGCGTCGTGCCTATCCGCCCGGTCAGCATGGTCAGCGCCGTAATACTCGCTTGTCTGAATATGGTGGTCAGTTGCGAGAAAAGCAGAAAGTTCGTCGTATTTACGGCGTACTTGAGCGTCAATTCCGTCTGACATACAAGAAAGCTGCGACATCACGCGGCATCACGGGCGAAACATTGTTGCAGTTGCTGGAGTCTCGTTTGGATAACGTGAGCTACCGTATGGGTTTTGGTGCTTCCCGCGCCGAGGCGCGTCAGGTCGTACGTCACAATAGTCTGTTGGTAAACGGCAAGCGTGTGAATATTCCTTCTTATGTGGTTCGTCCAGGCGATGTGGTTGAAGTCGCAGATAAGAGCAAAGCTCAATTGCGCATCAAGGCTGCAATCGCCGCTGCTGAGCAACGTGGTTTCCCTGAGTGGATCGAAATGAACACCAAGGAATTCAAGGGCGTTTACAAAGCCAACCCTCAACGTGCTGAACTGCCTGCAACCATCAACGAACATCTCGTGGTTGAGTTGTATTCCAAGTAATCCACGCGGGGTAGCTTATGTATAACAATGAATTTTTGAAGCCACGCATTATTGACGTGCAAAAGATTTCCGACACCCAGGCAAAAGTGGTGATGGAGCCTTTTGAGCGCGGCTTTGGCCATACATTGGGCAATGCTTTGCGTCGTATCTTGCTATCTTCGATGGCAGGCGCTGCGCCGACTGAAGTCATGATGTCTGGTGTGTTGCATGAATACGCAACAATTGACGGGGTTCAGGAAGATGTTGTTGACATTTTGTTGAATCTGAAAGGCGTTGTGCTGCGATTGCATGGTGTCAAAGAAGTCGTATTGTCGCTGAAGAAGAGCGGTGCTTGTGTTGTTACTGCTGCTGACATTAGCAGCAATGCCGAAGTTGAAGTGCTGAATCCGGATCACGTGATTGCTCATCTGACCGAAGGCGGTAAGCTGGATATGCAAATCAAGGTCGAACAAGGCCGTGGTTATGTTTCTTCTATTTCGCGTCAGTTGCCTAACGACACTCGTGCAGTTGGTCATATCGCGCTGGATGCTTCTTTCAGCCCAGTTACACGTGTCAGCTATGCTGTCGAAAGTGCTCGTGTTGAACAGCGTACCGATTTGGACAAGCTGATCATGAACATCGAGACTAACGGTGCAATTGATCCTGAACAAGCTATCCGTAATGCGGCTCGCATTCTGGTTGATCAGTTCTCCGTGTTTGCTGCACTGGAAGGTGCTGAGCCTGTAGTCGAGAAGGAGCATGTGCCACAGGTTGATCCTATCCTGTTGCGTCCAGTTGATGAGCTTGAGTTGACCCCACGTTCGTCCAACTGCCTCAAGGCACAAAGCATTCATTACATCGGCGATTTGATTCAGTACAGCGAGAATGATTTGCTGCGCACTCCAAATCTGGGTCGCAAGTCCTTGAATGAAATCAAACAGGTTCTCGCTGAGCACAATCTGTCGCTGGGCATGAAGCTGGAAAACTGGCCAGTCGCCGCGGCTTAAGCGGCAAGATAAACAAGAAGTCCGCTATAAGCAGTGGAATAACAGAAGTTAAGAGAGGCAAATTATGCGTCACCGTTTAGGTTTAAGAAAACTCAATCGCACCAGCAGTCACCGTCTTGCGATGTTCCGCAACATGACTGTTTCGCTGTTGCGTCATGAAGTCATCAAGACCACTCTGCCTAAGGCCAAGGAATTGCGTCGTGTGGCTGAACCTATCATCACTCTGGCCAAGAATCCCAGTCTGGCAAATCGTCGTTTAGCTTTTGCTCGTCTGCGTGACCGTGAGATGGTGGTTAAATTGTTCGATGAGTTGGGTCCTCGTTACGCTGCTCGTAACGGTGGTTATCTGCGGATTCTGAAGTTTGGTTTCCGTCAGGGTGACAACGCGCCAATGGCTCTGATTGAGTTGATGGATCGTCCGGCTGATGCCGAGGTCGTTGACGCTGAATAAGTGACGCGCAATTAACAACAAAAAAGCCGGACTTGTCCGGCTTTTTTGCTATTATCACTCAGCTTTGCAGACACGCCGCTGTGCCATTAAAATGTAATAAGTCCATCCGGGGGGGATATGTCAAACTGGTTTGAAGAAAATTCACTGTCTATCGGCCGCACACCATTGGTGCGGCTTAACCGTATCGCCAAAGGACTGCCGGCAGTAATTCTCGCCAAGATTGAGGGGCGCAATCCTGCTTTTTCAGTTAAATGTCGTATCGGGGCCGCCATGATCACGGATGCTGGTCGACGTGGTTTGCTTGGGCCAGGCAAGCACCTGATCGAGCCGACCAGTGGCAATACTGGCATTGCCCTCGCGTTTGTCGCTGCCGCTCGTGGCATTCCTTTGACACTGACGATGCCGGAAACCATGAGCATAGAGCGTCGCAAACTGTTGGTCGCATTCGGCGCAAATCTGGTGTTGACGGAAGGCGCAAAGGGTATGAACGGTGCAATCAGCAAAGCCGAAGAAATTGCCGCATCTGAGCCCGAAAAATACGTCTTGCTACACCAGTTCAAAAATCCTGCCAATCCCGCCATCCATGAGAAAACTACGGGTCCAGAAATTTGGAATGATACCGATGGCAAGGTGGACATCTTCGTATCTGGTGTTGGTACTGGTGGTACGATCACCGGCGTATCACGTTACATCAAGAACACCATGGGCAAGGCCATTACTTCAATTGCGGTCGAGCCATCGGCCAGCCCAGTACTTAGTCAGAGTCGTGCGGGTGAACCTATCAAGCCCGGCCCACACAAGATACAGGGCATAGGGGCAGGGTTCGTTCCTGATACGCTGGATATGTCGCTGGTAGATGAGATTGAACAGGTCAGCAATGAGGATGCCGTGTTGTATGCGCGTCGCCTTGCACGGGAAGAGGGGATACTCGCCGGTATCTCTTGCGGGGCAGCTGTTGTTGCTGCCGTACGTCAGGCAAGCAAACCTGAAAATGCAGGAAAGATTATCGTCGTCGTCTTGCCCGACTCAGGCGAGCGCTACTTGAGTTCTGTGCTGTTTGAAGGCATGTTCGATGAGAAGGGCAATCCGATCAGCGATTGATGGCGGCTATTCCTGCACGACGTAATCCGCGCGCCCCATAACAGGGGCGCTTTAGTTTCAATAGGCCGTGACTTTGCGACGTGCGGATTTGACCAAGGCGTGCAGGGTTTTCTGTTCCATGCGTTTCCTTTTCGCATTTCTGCTGGGTCTGGTTGGGACGCGCAGCTTAGGTTCAATACTGACACTCAGGATCAATGCGGTGAGGCGCTCAATGGCATCCTTCCGATTCTTGTCCTGAGTGCGAAAACGCTGGGCTTTGAGGGTTATCACGCCGTCCGAGGTGATGCGCCGGTCATGCAATTTCAGCAATCTGCCCTTATATTCCTCGGGCAATGACGATGCCAAGATGTCGAAACGCAGATGTATGGCGCTGGATACCTTGTTGACATTTTGACCGCCAGCGCCCTGGGCGCGTATCGCGCTCAGTTCAATCTCATTGTCAGGAATGGTGAGCTGAGCGGTAATCATGTGGCCAGCGTATTTTGCAAATATTGGCCGGTTGCGCTGGCCGGATTCCGGGCGATGTCCTGCGGTGTGCCTTGTGCAATGATTTTCCCGCCGCCGTTGCCACCTTCTGGACCAAGATCTATCACCCAGTCGGCAGTTTTAATAACATCCAGATTGTGTTCGATGATGACCAGCGTGTTGCCCTGATCGCGTAGTTTATGGATGACTTTCAGCAGCAGTGCGATGTCCTGAAAATGCAGGCCGGTGGTCGGCTCATCCAGAATGTACAGCGTGCGGCCAGTGTCGCGCTTGGATAGCTCCAGCGACAGTTTGACGCGCTGCGCCTCGCCCCCCGACAGTGTCGTGGCAGCTTGCCCCAGCGTGATATAGCCCAGGCCCACGTCCAGCAGCGTCTGCAACTTGCGCGCGATGACCGGCACGGGCTTGAAGAATTCATGGGCGTGCTCCACCGTCATTTCCAGTATCTGCTGGATATTCCTGCCCTTGTACTGGATATCCAGCGTTTCGCGGTTGTAGCGCTGACCGTGGCAGACATCGCATGGCACGTATACGTCCGGCAGGAAGTGCATCTCCACCTTGATTGCGCCATCACCCTGGCAGGATTCACAGCGCCCACCCTTGACGTTGAAGGAGAAGCGCCCCGGCCCATAGCCGCGCTCACGGGAAGAGGGCACGGAGGCGAACAGGTCGCGTATCGGTGTGAAAACACCGGTGTAGGTGGCTGGGTTGGAACGCGGCGTGCGGCCTATCGGCGACTGGTCCACATTGATGACCTTGTCGAAGAACTCCAGACCGCTGATGCTGGTAAACGGTGCTGGCTCGGCGTTGCTGCGATACAGATGCCGCGCCACGGCGGGATAAAGCGTGTCGTTGATAAGCGTGGACTTGCCCGATCCGGAGACACCTGTCACGCAGGTGAGCAGGCCGACTGGCAGATTTAGCGTGACTTGCTTCAGGTTGTTGCCGCAGGCATCGGTGATGATCATCATCCGTTGCGGATCCGGAGTGAGGCGCTGCGCCGGCATCGGGATGTGCCGCCGCCCGGTCAGGTAATCGCCGGTCAGCGAGGCGGGATTCCGGCATATCTCATCCGGCGTGCCTTGTGCCACCACGCTGCCACCGTGTTCGCCCGCCCCCGGCCCCATGTCCACCACATAATCGGCATGACGTATCGCATCCTCGTCGTGCTCGACCACGATCACGCTGTTGCCCATATCACGTAACCGTTGCAGCGTCGCCAGCAAGCGGTCGTTGTCGCGCTGGTGCAGGCCGATGGAAGGTTCGTCCAGCACATACATCACGCCGGTCAGCCCAGAGCCGATTTGCGACGCCAGACGGATGCGCTGAGCTTCGCCGCCGGACAGCGTTTCGGCGGAACGTTCGAGCGTCAGGTAGTCCAGCCCGACGTTGTTCAGGAATGTCAGTCGGCTGGCAATTTCTTGCACGATTTTCTCGGCGATGACCTGCTTTTGACCGTTCAACTTCAGCGCCTGAAAAAATTCCAGTGCCTGCTGTAGTGGCAGCGCATTGAGCTGATACAAGGTCTGGTCGGCAATCCGCACATGGCGCGCCTCCAGCCGCAGACGAGCGCCGGCGCATTCCGGGCAGGCGCAGCTGTTCAGGTATTTGGACAGTTCCTCGCGCACCGCCGGGGAGTCGCTCTCCTTGTAACGTCGCTCCAGATTGTTGACGATGCCCTCGAAAGCATGTTCGCGCAGCGTCAGCTTGCCGCGTTCGTTGAGGTACTGGAAAGCGATCACCTGTTTGCCGCTGCCGTACAGCACGACCTGGCGGATGGCCTCCGGCAGTTGCAGGAAAGGCTGTTCGATGTCGAAGTCGTAATGCAACGCCAACCCGATCAGCAACTGGTGGTAGAACGGGTTGCGCCGGTCCCAGCCCTTGATCGCGCCGGCGTTGAGCGACAGTTCCGGTTGGGCGACGATGCGTTCTGGATCGAAGAAGCTGATCACGCCCAGCCCGTCGCACTTGGGGCAGGCGCCCATCGGATTGTTGAACGAGAACAGGCGCGGTTCGAGTTCCGGCAGCGAGTAGTTGCAGGCCGGGCAGGCGAATTTGGCCGAGAACAGGTGTTCCTCGCCGCTGTCCATCTCCACCGCCAGCGCGCGCCCGTCCGCGTGGCGCAGTGCGGTCTCGAACGATTCAGCCAGCCTTTGCTTGGATTCCGCGCTGACCTTGAGCCTGTCCACCACGATCTCGACGGTGTGCTTCTTGTTCTTCTCAAGTTTTGGCAGTGTGTCCATCTCGTACACCGCACCGTTGATGCGCAGCCGCGTGAAACCCTGTGCGCGCAGTTCATCGAACAGTTCGAGTTGCTCGCCCTTGCGCCCCACTACCAGCGGCGACAGGATCATCAGTTTCGTGCCTTCCGGCAGTGCCAGCACATGGTCCACCATCTGGCCGACGCTCTGCGCCTGCAACACCAGACCGTGTTCCGGGCAATACGGGTCGCCGGCACGGGCGAATAACAGCCGCAGGTAATCGTGAATCTCGGTGACGGTACCGACCGTGGAGCGCGGGTTATGGCTGGTCGCCTTCTGCTCGATGGCGATGGCGGGCGACAGGCCTTCGATCAGGTCCACGTCTGGCTTTTCCATCAGTTGCAGGAATTGCCGCGCGTAGGCCGACAGCGATTCCACATAGCGCCGCTGCCCCTCGGCGTACAGCGTATCGAACGCCAGCGACGACTTGCCCGAACCGGACAGCCCGGTGATGACCACAAGCTTGTGACGCGGCAGGTCGAGGTTGATGTTCTTCAGATTGTGGGTGCGCGCACCCCGTATTTTGATGCTTTCCATGACGACTCCGGGGTGCAGGAAGGGCGGCGATATACGCGATTCGCCGCCCGATTTTCGGGCTAGGCCAGCCCGACGTAGACGTTTTGCACGTCGTCGTCGGAGTCTATCGCTTCCAGGAAGGCTTCGACTTCTTCGCGTTCGGCATCTGTCAGCGTCACCGGGTTCTTGGCGCGGTAACCCAGTTGGGCGGATTGCACCGTGAAGCCGAAATCGGGCAGCGCGCGGCATACCGCGTCGAGGTCGGTCACTTCGGTCAGGAATAGCGTCGCGCCCTCGTCAGCCGGCTCGAAATCCTGCGCGCCGGCTTCGATGGCGGCCAGTTCTGCGTCCGCATCGGGGCGGGCGGGGGCGGCTTCTATCATGCCCAGGTGGTCGAAATCCCACGATACCGAGCCTGACGCACCCAGTTGTCCCTTGCGGAACAGTACGCGGATGTTGGGGTAGGTGCGGTTGACGTTGTCGGTCAGGCACTCGACGATCAGCGGCACGCGATGCGGCGCGAAACCTTCGTAGATCAGCCGTTCCAGCGCCGCGCCGTCGTCCAGCAATCCCGCGCCCTTCTTGATGGCGCGCTCCAGCGTTTCCTTGGGCATGGAGACTTTCTTGGCCTGTTCGACCACCAGACGCAACCTTGAATTGGAATCGGGATCGGCACCGCCACGGGCGGCGACCATGATCTCCTTGGACAGTTTGCCGAAGATCTTACCTTTGGCGTTGGCGGCGATTTCCTTGTGTCTGGCTTTCCATTGGGCACCCATGGTGGTTCTCTTTCGCTGATATTGAGGTAGAAATGAGCGCGCATTTTACCTGAACCGCCTGACATGGGGCGCGCTGGCAAACAACGACATACTCTGACGGATGGATAAAACTGCTGTAATTTTGTTCGGCAGGTGCGGTGAACTGCTAAAATATCCTACTTTTTCATTTCGGTACCAAGTCATCCATGCAAGCTGAAACCAATAACATGAATGCGGCGGAACGCCGCGCCAGCCTCGGATTGGCAGGCATCTACGGCCTGCGCATGCTGGGCCTGTTCATCATTCTGCCGGTGTTCGCGCTGTACGCGCAGCACTTGCCCGGCGGTGAAAGTCATCTGCTGATGGGGGTTGCACTGGGCGCGTATGGCCTGACGCAGGCCATTTTGCAGATACCGGCGGGCTGGATGTCCGACCGCTTTGGCCGCAAGCCCATCATCTATGTCAGTCTGATTTTGTTCGCGTTGGGCAGCTTCGTCGCCGCTTCCGCCGACAACATCTACTGGGTCATCATCGGGCGCGTGATCCAGGGCGCGGGCGCGCTGAACGCGGCGGTGATGGCGCTGACCGCCGACCTGACCCGCGAGGAAGTACGCACCAAGGCGATGGCGATGATAGGCATCACTATTGGCATCACTTTCTCGATTTCCATGGTGCTGTCGCCCCTGCTGGACAGCCTGATCGGCGTGCCGGGGCTGTTCGCGCTGACTGGGGTGTTGTCGCTGCTGGCGATAGGCGTGGTGAAGTTCATGATTCCCAATCCGGCGATAACGCGCTTCCATAGTGACACCGAGGCAACCGGCAAGAAGTTCGCCGAGGTGCTGAAGAACGGTGAATTGCTGCGTCTTGATTTCGGTATCTTTTCCTTGCACGCCATCCTGATGTCGGTATTCATGCAAGTGCCGTTCGTGCTGGAACGCGACGGCCTGCCGCTGGCGCAGCACTGGCACATCTACCTGCCGGTGATGTTGCTGGCGTTCGGGCTGATGGTGCCGCCCATCATCATCGCCGAGACCAAAGGCAAGATGAAACAGATATTCATGGCCTCAGTTGCGCTGGCGATGCTGGCACAGGCGCTGCTGATGTTCGCGCAGAACAGCATCTGGGGCGTGGCGGCGGCGCTGCTGGTGTTCTTTACCGCGTTCAACGTGCTGGAAGCGACGCTGCCCTCGATGATCTCCAAGATTGCCCCGCTGGCCGCCAAGGGCACGGCGATGGGGGTATATAGCAGCGTACAGTTCCTGGGCGCATTCTTCGGCGCGGCGATGGGCGGTGCGCTGATGCAGTATGTCGGTGGCAATGCGGTGTTCGTGTTCGCCATCGTGCTGTTGCTGGCGTGGCTGGTGGTGACTTCCGGAATGCAGCCGCCGGCGTCGGTGCGCACCCGCATGTATCATCTGGGCGAGATCACTGAGGCCGACGGGCAGCGCTTGCAGCAACAGTTCCTGCAATTGCAGGGGGTGCGCGAAGCGATGGTGGTGGCCGCCGAAGGCATGGCCTGCCTGAAGGTCGAGATGCAGGGTTTTGATGAAGCCGCCGCCGAGCGGTTGGTCGAGGGAACTGAAAACCAGTCAGCCTGACTGTTCCCGCGAGGGCGTGCGGCTGGCAGCCATTTATATTGAGTGATTGGGGAGGGGCATGCGTCGTACCTTCATTTTGCTGGGTGTGCTGGTCGTCCTGCCGCTGCTGGCGCTGGGCGGTTCCTACTGGGGCTATATGGAGGCAGGCCGCAGCCCCGGCGAGCTGATGGACTATCTGGAGCGCCGCCTGCTGGGCCACCCCAAGCTTGAAAGCATTGCCCTGCCGGTGCTGGATGTGTTCCACCGCAAGCTCGATGCTCCCTCGCGTATAGAAAGATTCTCCCAGCCGTTTGTCATCCCCCCCCTGCCCGAATTGCCGCTGGCTGACGAAACCACCGTACCGCTGCTGTCGGTTGTCCCGCAAGCTGCCGGCAGCGACGCGGGGGCGACAGCCGGGCGCGTATTGCGGGTAGGCCCTGCCGAGCAGATCACCTCCATCCATGACGCGGCTGTTCTGGCGCACGATGGCGACACGGTGGAGATACTGTCGGGCACATATCGTCGCGATGTCGCCATCTGGCCGCAGAAAAATCTGACGATACGCGGCGTGGGCGGCAGGGTGCGCCTGATTGCCGATGGATACAGCGCCGAATCCAAGGCCATCTGGGTGATCCGCGACGGCACGTTCGTGGTCGAGAACATCGAATTCATCGGCGCCAAAGTGCGCGACCGCAACGGTGCGGGCATCCGCTTCGAAAAAGGCAGTCTGACCTTGCGCAACTGCCTGTTCTACGGCAACCAGAACGGCCTCTTGGCCACCGGCGGCGACAGCGAGCTGACCATAGAGAACAGCGAATTCGGCTACAACGGGGCGGGCGATGGCCTAAGCCACAACCTGTATGTCGGGCCGCTGAAATCCTTGCAAGTGACCGGCAGCTATTTCCACCATGCCAATGTCGGACACCTGCTGAAGAGTCGCGCCGCCTACAACTTCATTGCCTACAACCGGCTGACCGACGAGGCGGGTGGACGCGCCAGCTACGAGCTGGAATTCCCCAACGGCGGGTTGGCCTTCGTTATCGGCAACATCATTCAGCAGAGCAATTACGCCGAGAACTCCATCCTGCTGTCGTTCGGCGCGGAGCATTACACCTGGCCCAACAACCGGCTGTTCGTCGCCAGCAACACCCTGGTCAACGACGTGCCCTACGGCGGCTCGTTCCTGCGCGTCTATCCGGGCGCCAAACACGTCGTGGCCGCCAACAACCTGCTGGCTGGCGCGGGCAAATTCCACGTATCTGCCACCTTCAACGATGCCAACAATGTCAAGGTGGGACCGGAAGTGTTCCACGACGCGCTGCGGCTCGACTACCGCCTGGCCGCCGTCGCACCGGGACTGGCCTTCCAGCCGCCGCCCGCGCTGAGCGAAGGCGTCAACCTGACTCCCTGGCAGGAATATGTCCACCCCCGCCAACTCAAACTCATCAGCGGTACCCCCGCACTGGCCGGCGCGTTGCAGACGCTGGCGCGGTGAGGGGGGAGAGTTCAAAGTTTGTAGGGTGGGAAACGCGCAGCGTTGCCCACGCCGGCAAGGCCGATCAGGCTTCACGAAAACCGCCGGTGGTTGACCGGCAGCAAGTTACTTTTCTCGTCTTGCCGAGAAAAGTAACCCAAAGAGGTCGCCCCCGGTTTTCCGCCGCCTGCGGCGGTTCCCTGCGTGGCTCGGCTGGTCAGGCGGCTGCGGAACTCGCGCTGCGCGCTCAGACATAACCAGCGACTTGGCTGGCGTTGTTTGCCAGCTTAGTCGAATGGCTAGAAGTTTCATCAGTCCTCGCCGACACCCCCTGACCCGCCTGCGCTACTCGGCGGCGCACAGGGGAAAAGCGAGGTTCAACGTGTGGCGTGTTGTGGACGGGCTCTTGTGCGCTGCCGAAGCATACGTAGGGTGTCCTACGCGGGCTATTTTGTGCAAATTTCATATGCAGGCAATCCATCTTTTAGCCAATAGTACTCAGTGCAGTTCGGTTTACCAGTAGCGTCTCTCTTGCCAACATCAAGGGCATCAAGCGCCTCGGTAATAGATACAACTCCAGAGCGATTTCGATCAATTACCTGTAGAGGCAGAGGTGAAGAAAAAAGCGCGATGCCATATAAGAGTGAGCATATTGCCAAAACACCAAAACCAATAAATATCCTTTTAATACCCATGGTTGGCGTGGGTTCTAGCGTGGGAGTGGCGAAAAATAGCTTGGTAGGATTAGGAATCTTTAGCATGACGCCAACTAATTACAATTATGTAGGTTCCGAACACTCCAACGAGAATCGCCTTTGTAATCACACCACCTAAAAACCAATCACCTTCGGATACTGCAGGGATGCTGAGAAAAATTGACATACTTTTCGCTTCGAGAGCTAGGCCAATGAAAATGCCGAAGCCGGCAGAAATAAGCGTTACCACCTTGTTTGGGATAGAAAAGCCGCCGTACTTTCTTGCCGCCTGAAATAATACGAACAGCGCGTAGATGCTGCCAATAAATGCGATTAGCTCCATACACTACTTCCTAATGTTACAAGGTCACGGGCTTGATGCGAAAAATAGGGGATAGACCATGCTTTTTCCCAAAAAAATAGCAGAAATCCAAGAATTGCTCCTTGCTTCCTCTTAACTTTCCATCGCTCGGATTTTGGAGCCCGATTAAACGCGATTATTTGTTGCGCGGCAAGCCGATTTCGGGGCTGGGCGGGGAGGCCGAGGTTCGTACCTTGCCCCGGCTTAAGCCGCCTTATGGTGCGCGACATACTCGCGCAGCACTTCGTCCATGCGGGTTTGCCAACCGGCTCCGGTTGAGCGGAAGTAGGCAAGCACTTCGGGGCTGTAGCGCACTGCCACCTGTTCCTTGGTGGGTTGCTTGTTCGGCCCGCGAGTGCGGCGGGCCGCAACGGTTTGGCGTAGCTCTTCTGCCGAACGGGTGACAAACCCTTGATTCCAGTCGTCCGGCAGGGTGGCCGGTGCATCATCTACAGTAACGTCCCCACGCTTCGCGTTCATGTTTTTCCGCCTTTCGTGCCGATATGATGTGAGGCCATTCGTCGTCGCCCGGCGTCCAGACGACGAACAGCATTTCTCCCGCGTGCCAGCCAACGCTCTGGAAGCGTAATTCGCCATAAGCCTAGCGCGCATCCTCGCGGGTCAGCAAGACACCTTCAAAGAAATCTGACAGGCTGGCCAAGTCTATGCCGTGCCTGGCAATGTTGGTTTTACGCTTGGTTTCGTGGAAGGTTATCACGTTCAAATCGTAGATGCGTTATGTTGTAAAGTCAAGGCGAAATGCAGGTCTGTTCATATTCCCAGCCGGATGCGGTACCAGAGCAGGCCCAGCCATTCGTAGAGGGCGTAGTTGGAGCGGCGCAGGCCTTCGACGCCTGGGACGAGGCAGGTCGGCTCCAGCGGGGTCAGGGTGTAGAACATGGTCGGGGCGGCGATGGCGTCCATGTCTTGTTGGCGGAACGCCAGCATCGCGCGCGGCATGTGCATGGCGTCGGTCACCAGCAGGATGCGGCGGATGCCGGCCTGCTTGAGGATGGCGGCGGAGAACTCGGCGTTCTGGGCGGTGTTGGCGGAGCGGTCTTCCTGCCATTTCACCGGGGTGGCGAAGTCGTGTTCGAGCGCGTCGGCCATGCCGGCGGATAGCGGCCTCAAGTGTTCCTCAGCATCGGCCATTCCGCCCGACACCAGCACCGACAGGCCGGTCTCGTGCTGCAATTTGGCCGCATAGCGCAGCCGCGCCAGCGCCACGCTGTCGGGGATGTCCTGATTGTCGTATTCCGGGCTGTGTTTCATCCGTCCGGCGGCCAGCACGACGATGGCCTGCGCTTCACGGCGGTCTGCCGCCGCCAGCGGGCGGGTCATGGTTTCCAGCGGGTGGGCCAGCAGCCACGCGCCGAACTGGGTCGAGAGCAGCAGCAACAGCAGCAGCGAGCCGGCGCACAGCAGTCGCCCGGCGCGGTGTTTGCGCAGCAGCCAACCCAATACCGCCAGCAGGATGAGGCTCAGCGGCGGCAGCAGCAGGATGCGGATGACTGCAACAAGGTTCATGGTCGGCTCGGTGTCAGCCGGCGTTGCGCAAAAACGCCTCGAACATCAGCAGGCTCCAGATCGGCGTGCAATAGTCGCGCAGGCCGCTCTGGTGCTGGTCCAGCAGTTCGCGCAGGAAATCCATGTCGAACACGCCGCAGTCGCGCATACGTTCGCCCAGCAGCGCGGCGCGCGCCTGTTCGCGCAACGGGCCGCGCAGCCACGCCGCCAGCGGGATGGAAAAGCCCATCTTGGCGCGGTACAGCACTTCGTCGGGCAAATAGGGTTCCATCGCCTTCTTGAGTACGTATTTACCTTCCTGGCCGTGCAGCTTGAGGTCGGGCGGCAGGCTGGCGGTCCATTCGATCAGCGGGTGATCCATCAGCGGCTCCCGCACCTCCAGCGCGTGCGCCATGCTGGCGCGGTCCACCTTGGTGTTGATGTCGCCGACCAGATAGGTCTTGTAATCCAGATACTGGATGGCCGACAGCGGGTGGTCGGGCGCGGTCTTGGCATGGCGTTGCATCACTTCGATGGCCTGATAGCCTTGCAGGCTGCGCTTGAAATTTGCGCTGAACAGGCGGCTGCGCAATTCGTCGGAATTGAACGACACGGTGTGGAAATAGGCTTCCACGTCGTTGCGCGCCAGAGACTGGAAGGTGGTCTTGGCGCGCAGCACGCGCGGTGCCCAGTCGGCCTTGGGGTAAAGGTTGCCCAGCAGGCCGAACAGCGGGCGGCGCAGCGACAGCGGCAGCAGGTCGCGCACGCGCTGCTCGTTCATGTGCCAGCGGTAGCGGCGATAGCCGGCGAAGGTCTCGTCGCCGCCGTCGCCCGACAGTGCCACGGTGACGCGCTTCTTCGCCAGCTGGCAGACGCGGTAGGTGGGGATGGCCGAGCTGTCGGCATAGGGTTCGTCGTAGAGCTTGGCTAGCGTGTCTATCAGGCCGAAGTCGTCGGTGTCCACGATGTCCAGCGAATGATGGGTCTGGTAGCGTGTTGCGACCATCGCCGCGAATTCGGATTCGTTGAACGCCGGGTCGTTGAAGCCTATCGAGCAGGTGTTGACCGGTTCGCTCGTCAACCCGGCCATCATCGCCACCACCGCGCTGGAATCCACGCCGCCGGAGAGGAACGCGCCCAGCGGCACTTCCGAGGTCAGGCGCACCTTGACCGCATCGCGCAGGCGCGCTTCGAGTTCGTGTTCGGCATCCTTGGCGCTGACCGGGTTGGAGCCGTCGAACACTACGTCCCAGTATTGCACCGGCTGCGGCAGCGGCTCGCCGCGCCGGATGGTCAGCGTGTGGGCGGGCGACAGCTTCTTCGCCTGCCGGTAGATGGTGCGCGGCTCCGGCACATAACCGTAGGCGAAGTATTCCTCGATGGCGCACGGGTCTATGTCGCGCTTCAACGCCGGGTGTGCGGTCAGCACCTTGAGTTCCGAGCCGAAGATCAGCAGGCCATCGTCGGTCAGCGCGTAGAACAGCGGCTTGACCCCCATGCGGTCGCGCGCCAGAAACAGCGTCTGCTGTGTGCGGTCGTGGATGGCGAAGGCGAACATGCCGCGAAAATGCTGCACGCAGTTTGCCCCCCATTGCTCCCATGCGTGGACGATGACTTCGGTGTCGGAATGGGTGTGGAACACATGACCCAGCCGCTGGAGTTCGGCCATCAGCTCCTGAAAGTTGTAGATCTCGCCGTTGAACACCACGGCCACGTTGCCGTCCTCGTTGAACAGCGGCTGCTGGCCGGACGACAGATCTATGATGGACAGCCGCTTGTGCGCCAGCCCCACGCCGGGTTCGGCATGCAGGCCGGTCTCGTCCGGGCCGCGATGGTGTTGCGTCTGGTTCATCGCGGCCAGCAGCGCCTGGTCTATGGTGCGCTTGTCCTGCGTGTCAAAAATCCCGGCTATGCCGCACATAAAATCCCTTCCCGTTTATCTGAGCACTGTTACCTGAGTACGCGGTCGTACACCGATAAATAGCCTTGTGTCATCGCATCCATGCTGAAGCCGCTGTCTATCACGGCGCGCGCGGCCTGCCCGTGGCGGCTGCGCAGTTGATCGTCGCGCGCATAGGCCAGCAGCGCCTGCGCCATCGCTTCCGGGTCGGCTGCCGGCACCAGCGCCCCGGTTTCGCCGGGCCGCACCAGTTCCGGGTTGCCGCCGACTGCGGTCGCCACTACCGGCAGGCCGCTCGCCATCGCTTCCAGGATGGTGTTGGAGATGCCTTCGCCTAATGATGGCAGCACGAATAGATCCATCGCCGCCATCAGTTGCGCGATGTCGGCGCGTTCGCCGGGCAGCCAGACAAGCTCCGCCGCACCGTGCTGCGCCAGCAGTTGCAGGCAGGCCGCGCGGCTCTCGCCTTCGCCCGCGATCAGCAGGCGCAGCCGGCCGCGCAATTCCGGTGCCAGTTCCAGCAGACGCAGGAAGGCGCGCGCCAGGGTGGGGTAGTCTTTGACTGCCGCCATCCGGCCCACGCTGCCGATGACGATGCTGTCCGCTGCGAAAAATCCCGCCGGGGCCGCCGCTGGTTCAGCGCCGCCATCCGGATGGAAGCGCACGCTGTCCACGCCGTTGTAGATTTGGCTGACGCGTTCGGGCGCTGCGCCTATGGTCTGTACCAGCCAGTCCGCCAGATCGCGGCTGACCGCGATGTACTGGCCGACGAAGGGGCGGATGAGTTTGCGCAACAGGTTGTATTTGCGGTTCTGGCCGTACAGATCGTAGGTGTCGCGGCCATGCACGCCGTGCACGCGCCCGCGTACGCCGGCCAGTGCCGCGATCACCTGGCTTTCCAGCGCGGACAGGTTGCGGGTGTGGACGATGTCCGGGCGCAGCTTGCGGAACATGCGGTATAGCCTGAGGTAAGCGCCAAAATCATGGCCGTCGCGCTTGGCGATGTCGTAAATCTCGACATCCTGCCGTTTCAGGCGTTTGGCAAAATCGCTGTAGCCTTGCAGGCAGACGATGGCGTGGCGGTAGCGACCGGGCGGCATGTGGTTGATCAGGTTGACCAGGCCGTTCTCCAGCCCGCCGACACCCAGCCGGTGGATCACGTGGACGATCAGGGGGGCATCGCGCCGCATCTATTTTCCACTCGCATGCTTGAGGCTTTGCCGTATCGCCGGGCCTGCCTGTGTCAGGAATTCCGCCAGCACGGCGGCGATCTGTTCCGGGCGCAACTCGTGCGGCGCGAAGATCACGATGTCGGCGGCATCATCGCCGTGGCCGGTCAGGTGCTGGCGGACTTGCAGCCATTTCGCCCGGTAGGGGCTGGCGGTCTCGTCGCCGCCTATCCAGTACCATTGCCAGGCCAGCATCTGGCGGTCGCCCCACAGCAGTTCGTCCTGGCGGACGCTGCCGGGCGGGATGGCCAGTGCGCGCAGGGATTCGTCTACCACGTTCCATTTCGGCGCCTTCTCTTCGGCGAGGATGTTCATGGAACTGACCGCCTTGCCCTCGCGGTGCTGATTGCGAAAGTAGGCGAGGTAGATGCCAACTGACTGGTCGCCGCGCCGGTATTCGCGCATCAGCGTGGCGGCCGCCCCCGGAAAGCTCGGGGTCAGGCCGATTTCGGGCGAGACCACCTGCCAGCCGCCCAGCGTGTCGGGCAGGGTCAGCGTGACCGGGGTTGGGTTGTAGGCGCGCTGTTCGAGATGCGCCAGATACAGCGGTGCTGCCCACAGCACGGCGACCGCTGCCAGTGCGAGCGCGGCGGTTTTGCCGGGGGATGTGCTGCCGCCCGTGCTACCCGCAGCCGGCAGGGCTTCCGGCTGGTCGTCCTCGCGCCAGCGGGCGCCCGTCCAGAACAGCAGGAACATCACCACCCCGAAAAATACCCAGCCGTAGATCAGGTGGTCCACGCCGACCGCCAGCGTCATGTTGCTGAAATGGCCGAGTAGCACGATCAGGTAGGCGCGGATGCCGTTCGCCAGAATGGGCGCTGCCACCGACAGCGCGATGAACACCAGTTTGCGGTGCAAAGAGCGATAGGTCAGGTGGGCATACAAACAGCCCAGCGTGAACGAGGCGATCAGGTAACGCAGACCGCTACAGGCTTCGGCCACCGTCCAGACGCCGCTGGGCAGGGTCAGCCGCGCGCCTTCGCGGAATACCGGGATGCCGGTGAGTTGCAGTGCCCACACGGTGAAGTCGGCGGTGAAATCTATCAGCGGGCGGATGAAGACTTCGCCGAACGGCACCGCCAGCAGGATGAACAGCAGCGGGAAGGACAGCGCCCGCGCGACTTGCCAGCCCAGCAGCGTGATGACCAGCATTGGGATCATTGCCACGAACAGGTATTGTTCGAGCACCTGCACCTCTGCTGACCGTGCGACCAGCCAGCCGACGCCCAGCGCGGCCAGCATGATCAGGCCCGCAAGCACGGGGTTGGGGGTAATCTGCTTCAGCGCGTCGCGGCGTTGCCAGACCAGATACAGGCAGGCCGGCAGGATGAAGTAGCCGTGGGCATAGGTGGGCGAAACCTCCCAGATGGTGACCAGCGAGATCACCGTGTCGCGGTAGAGCCACAGCAGCGCGAGCAGGGCGGCGACGGTCAGTGCCGTATAGTCGCGCCACAGGGTGCCGCAAGCATGGCGGGCCGACGGATTGCTCATGCGCCGTCAGTCGTCCACCCACCCGTATCTTCGGGGGTGACGCCCAAGAGCGCATCCAGACGGCCGAGGCTGGTGTCCCAACTGTACAGCCGTTCCACGCAGCGCCGCGCGGCCAGACCGATGGCTGCATCTGGCTCGGTCAGTTGTGCGGATATAAGAGCGATGAAGGCAGCAGCATCTTCAGCCAGTATCAGTTCGTGCGCGGTGTCGGCGGTGATGCCTTCCAGCGCCTGCGGCGAGACGACCACCGGTTTGGACATGGCCATCGCCTCCAGCACCTTGTTCTGGATGCCGCGCGCGATACGCAACGGCGCGACCGAGATCGCCGCATGGGCGATGTAGGGGCGCACATCCGGCACGCTGCCGGTGACGGTAATACCTTCGCCCGCCAGCGTCTGCACTTCGGCGGTCGGCCGGGAACCGACGATGTAGAAGTGCAGGTCAGCAAAGCGGCGGCGCAGTGCCGGCATCACTTCGCGGGCGAACCAGCTCACAGCGTCCACGTTGGCCCAGTAGTCCATCGCACCGGTGAAGACCAGGGTGCGCTGACCTTGGGGGTAGGGGTTGTCGAATTCCCAGTTGGCCGAAAAATAATCCAGATTCACGCCGTTGTTGTAGTAGCCGACATGTCCGGCGCATTCGGGCGCGAGTTGTTTGAATAATTCGGCCTCGGCACTGGAAACGAAGGTTGCGGCGGCAAAACTGGCGGCGATATGGCGTTCGTATTCGAGCAGGGTGCGCGCTTCTCGGCGGTATACCCAGTTCATCGGCCAGGCCTTGCGCTCGGCGTATTGCCGCCATTTGTCAGAGTCTATATCCACGAAATCGACGATGCGACCGATGTCCGGGTAGGCTTCCAGATACTGCGCCATCGCCGAGGAGAACACCACCGCCTGCCGGATGGGGCGCGCGGCGATCAGGTGGGCGATCCAGTCCTGCATGGCGTCGTCGTGGTAATAGGGCAGGGTGAGCGGCTCGCCGCTGAAGAGGCCTTTGGCGCTGCGCAGTTTCGCGGCACCCGCCTGTAGCGGCAGCAGTTTCAGCTCGCCAGACACCATGCCGCTCAGCGCTTCGACATGCTTCCAGTCATCCGGGTCGTCAACGAACGCGCCGAGGTGCACCCGGAAATGCCGCGACAGATGTTTGAGCAGGTAAAAGGAGCGGATCTTGTCGCCCTTGTTGGGCGGGTAGGGGATGCGGTGCGCGAGGAATAGCAGTTCTTTCATGTTCGCAGTTTAACCCAGGTCTTTCACGATGTGCGGCCCCAGCGCGTTGGCGACGGGCATCGGCAGCATGCGCCACAGTTTGATGAACAGCTGGTATTTGGGGTTCAGCGGGTTGTGTTCCGGTATCGAGCTGGCGTTGACCAGGTAGTATTCGTAATGCAGCGGCTGCGGCTCGAAGCCCCAGTTTTTCTTGAAGCTGTATTGCCCGGTGCCGCGCTTGCTGCGCCCGTAGTCGAACATCCGGTAGCCGCGTTCGCAACCGCGCCGCATCAGTTCCCAGTACTTGAAATCGTTGCCGGCCAGATGGCGCGCCGCCTCGCTGTCGCCGGCATGGTGCGGCAGCACCTCGTCGCGGAAATAGAAGGTCAGCACGCTGCTGATCGGCTTGCCTTCATGCAGCACGGTGAGGATCTCGCAATCCTTGCCGAACACTTCGCGCAGCAGTTTGAAATAACGCTTGGGCAGTGCCGGCGTGCCGTGGCGCTTGACGTTGTCGGCGAACAGCGCGAAGAAGCGATCCACACCTTCGTCCAGCTCGCTGGAAAGCCCGTTCTGGATGCCCTTGCGCACCATCGCGCGTTGCTTGCGCGGGATCGCCTGCATGTTCTTTTCGATGTCCGGGTCTATCGGTTTGCGGAACGCGAAGTACAGGTCGTTGGACGGCCAATCGGTGTGGAAGGCGTGCAGCTGGCGGTATTCCAGGTGGCCGACCCCCAACTCGCGCGCCAGCGCCTGCGCGCGGTTGTCCAGTGCGTTGCGCGCTTCGCTGTCTGCCGCCGCGATGCCGCAATAGTCGCAGAAGATGTTGGAGACCAGCGAATGGCCGAACAGCCGGCTTTTGATCTCGGTCATCGGCAATACGCCGACGATGGCAGCGCCGCGCTCGGCCAGCAGGTAATGGGTGCGGTGGCCGAACGCCTGCTCGAACACGGTCTGCCAGCCGGCCTTGTGGTAGAAGGTGGCTTCCGGGCAGGTCTGGACAAAGGCGTCCCAGCGCGCGAAATCGGCGGGTTGCAGGGTGCGGACGGTGATTGCGGCGGTCGGTGTCATGCGGCTTGCTCCCTGATCTGGAACACTTCGTCCATGCGCCCCCAGTCGAAATCGCGCAGCAGCGCGCGGAAGCGCGGTTCGGTGCGGTGCAGGTTGACGTAATGGCGGAAGCGCGTCTTCAGACTGATGTCCGGTTGCCGGGGCTGGTCGGGGTCGAATTCCCACGGGTGGCAATAGAAGATGCAGGGCTGGCCATCCACGCGGTTTACGCGCCGCATCAGCCAGCGCGAAACGGCATAGGGCAGCAGCCGGAAATAGCCGCCGCCGCTGGACGGCAGGTTGCGCCCGAACAGGTGGGCGGTGGTGACCGGCAGCTCGATCAGCCCGCCGGGTTCGCGCGGGTGGAACTTGAAGCGCGGCGCGTCCGGCATGCCGTAGTGGTCGTGCTGTATCGGGTAGATGCTGGAGCTGTAGCGGTAGCCGGCCTGTTGCAGGCTGTCCAGCGCCCACAGGTTGCCGGCGCCTATCGAGAAGCTGGGGGCGCGGTAGCCTATCACTTCCACGCCGCCCAAGTCTTCCAGCAGCTGCTTGCTGCGCGTGATGTCGTCCATGAAATTTTCGGGGGTCTGTTCGGAGGCGCGCAGGTGGTTGCAGCCGTGGCTGGCCAGTTCGTGACCGCCCGCGACGATGTCGCGCACCACTTGCGGATAGCGCTCGGCGATCCAGCCCAGCACGAAGAAGGTGGCCTGCACATCGGCTTCCGCCAGCATCGCCAAAATGCGCTCCATGTTGCGCTCGACGCGGCAGGGCATCTCGTCCCAGCGGGCGGGCGAGATGTGCGGCGCGAACGCCGAGACCTGGAAGTAGTCTTCCACGTCTATGCTCATGGCATTGCGGATCGGTGGGCTTTGCAGGTCAGCCATTGGCCGTCTCCCTGTCGTTCAGCCAGCTCTGGATAGTTGACGCGATGCGCTCTGCCGCATGGCCGTCCCACAGCGCGGGTATCCGTCCGCTCTTGCCGCCACCCTGCATGATGTCATCGAAATTCCGCATGATGAGCTGCGGGTCCTGGCCGACGATGGTGTTGCTGCCCTCGTCCACGGTGATCGGGCGCTCCGTGCTGTCGCGCAGCGTGAGGCAGGGGATGCCCAGCGCGGTGGTCTCTTCCTGGATGCCGCCCGAGTCGGTCAGCACCAGTCGCGCCTGCTGCATCAGGCCTAGGATTTCCAGATAGCCCGCCGGCGGCAGCAACAGAATGCCGGGTGCGTCCAGCAGTTCGCCCAACCCGAATTTTTCGATCATGATGCGGGTGCGGGGATGGACCGGGAAGATCACCGGCAACCGGGCGCTGATCTGACGTACGGTTTCGAGCAGGCTGCGGAAGATGATCGGCTCGTCCACGTTGGACGGGCGGTGCAGGGTAAGCAGCGTGTAGCCTTGCCCCTCCGACAGGAAATCTTCCCTGCCGGCGGCCTGCAGGATCGTGCTGACCGGCACGGCCTTTTCCAGGTTGCGCCGCAGGTTGTCTATCATCACGTTGCCGACGAAACGGATGCGCGCTGCGGGGATGCCTTCGCGCAACAGGTTGGTCTCACCGCTGGCTTCGGTGGTGAACAGCAGGTCGGAAATCTGGTCGGTCAGTATCCGGTTGATCTCCTCGGGCATCGCCCGGTCGAAGCTGCGCAGCCCGGCTTCCACATGGATCACCGGCACGCCCTTTTTGACGGCGACCAGCGCGCAGGCCAGCGTGGAATTTACGTCGCCGACCACCAGGATGGCCGAAGGTTGGGTCTGGTCCAGCGCGGGCTCGAAACGGCGCATCACCTCGGCAGTTTGCATGGCGTGGCTGCCGCTGCCGACTTCTAGATTGATGTCCGGCTGAGGGATGCCCAGCGCCTGAAAATATTGGTCGTTCATCGCCTCGTCATAGTGCTGACCGGTATGCAATAGCGTCACTTTCAGTCTGGGTTCGAGCTTGCCCAGTGCCGCCATGATGGGGGCGATTTTCATGAAATTAGGGCGCGCGCCTACGATGCAAAGTAGGCTGTGGCGTGCGTTCAATTTTGTGTTGGACATTAGTTGTTCCTGTGCGCGTGCGCTGTGGAGGGTGTGACACTCGAAGCGGCGGATCGTTGTGGCTTTTTCGGTAGAAGGTTAAAGGTTTTTCGCTTCAGAACTGCATCATCAGTGCAGCGGCTATCGCACTTTCACGTGAATTGAAGTTTATCTGGCTGGATTCATGTTGATTGTGCAACAAGCTAAGGGAATAACTCAAGTCTGGTTGCAGTTGAGTAGTGATTCTTAGCATGAGATTTCTGTCTTGGCTGGAAATGCCTGCAGCAAGGAAATCATTCCTGTTATAGCCGGCAGTCAGATTGCTGGTGATGAAGGGAGAGAGCTTACTGTTCCATGAGGCACTGCCGCCCCGCTGTTTTGAGCGATTGCCCAATGCCAGATTGGCTGCGCCCAGCAGGGCGAGATTCTGGACTTGGGGGGTCTGAGCATCCCGGGAAGACTCGAACAGGCTGAAGGTCAGATCGTTCCTGTGCCCGGTTACGGTGACCGAAGCGCTCAGGCGTTTTTGCAGGAAAACCTGATTGCTCAGGAAATTGGTCGGACCGAACAGGGGGGCGGCCTGTCCGGCGTTGGCCAAGAATTGTGATTGCGTGGTGGTGATGTCTTCCGTATAGGCAATATTCCACAAAGACTTCCGCGAATGGTGTTTGACGTTGAATGACAGACTGGGACCGTAAGCTCTGCGACCGGCTTGCAGGTCTACGTGCGTCCTGAGGCTGGGCGCCCAAGTGAAGCCGACCATATTGCTCGCGCCTTTCGGCGGTCTGGCGATCGAGACATAGTCGGATTTCTCGTAGCCGGTGCTGGCGTCCAGCGACAGTCTGGGCGTGATCATGTAATTGAACTTTGCCCCATAGTTGGAATTGTTGATCGAAGTCGGGAATCCTGAGTAAGTGGATTTTTGCTTGCTGTAATAGAGGTTCCAGCGCAAGACGGTGAAAGAGTGGCCGCTGGAGGCGCTCAGTGCCAAGGAGTCAGTGCGATTGTTGGATAAGCCGAATGCGGTCGAGCTGACCGAGCCTAGCGTGTAGCGTATCTCGCCGTTGACTAAACCCTTATATCGGCCGCGCAGGTAGGGGCTGACGGAAAATGTGCGCACGTCGGCGCGATTGGCCTGAGTGTTAAACGCGTTGAATGTCTGTTGTCCAAGCGGATTGATGTTGTACTGACTGATGCTAGCCTTGCCATCCATTAACAGCATATCTTCGTACAGTTTGCCGTTCGCGGTGGCGTGTAGTTCGTGGCGTGTGGCGTTCATGCGGCTGTTGGCCGCATACAGCGAATTCTGCATATGATAATTTGCTACGAGTTTCAGTTTTGGCCCATCTATGCTCAGTACAAGACTGGGATTGATCTGAGTGACCCAGTCTTTCTGTTCCTGGCCTAACCGCGCGCGGCTGATGTTGGTTGAATAGTTTTCACTTAATACCAGACTTGGCTTGATCTCCCAGGTTGCAGCAACAGAGGGTGGTGACAGTAACGAGAATATGGTGGTCGCGCAAAGCACTACCCATTGCCGCAGCAATGGGTAGCTTGTGTTGTGTATTGTTGCCCGTGTCACGGTAAACCCCGAATGGTCGTGCACCACGAAACAGGATTGCTGGCTGCCCGGCACAGGCACAAGCTGCACCAGAAAAGTTCGGCAATCTCAAGTTTCTCACGGTGACCCATACGGCTGACCTTAGTCGTAATAATCGAAATAGGTGCTGGAGTTGAATGGTTGTGATTTGTTATAAATCAGCTTGATGTCACTACACGATTCGATTTGTTCGAGCGCTTCCAATACCCGTTTCTGAGGGGTTGTCTCGGCCTCCACGACCATGACAATCTGTCCCATCTCGGTGGCCAGTACACGTGACTCGGTGGTCAGCAGCAAGGGTGGGGAATCAAATATCACCACGCGATCGTGATAGCGACGGGAGATATGTGTTAATAGTTCACTCATATCCTGACTTGCCAGTAACTCGGTTGCCCGTTTGCTTCTTCTGCCTGCAGGCAGGATGGAAAGTTTTTCGATATTGGTGCGAAGGATTACATCTGACAGATCAATGTTGTCATCGAGCAGTACATCCATGAGACCTTTATCGGGTCTTATACCCAGAATATGCAGCAACGACGGGCGTGCCACATCGGCATCTATCAGCAAGACGGTATGATCCTGCTCCATCGCGATACTCATCGCCAGGTTGATGGCGCAAAAGGTTTTGCCCTCCCCGGAAAGGGCGCTAGTCACCATGATCAGGTTGCAATTCTTGTTATGACCCTCGCTGCGATTGAATGAGTTCTGGATCAACGGGCGTTTGATGATGCGGAACTCTTCGGCAATCTGACTCTTTTCATCGTAACGGGTAATGATTCCCCGTTCATGCAGGTGAGCGAGGTCTAAGTTGACCTGCCGCGAAGTTTTTTTCTCTGGGTCTGCCGCTTCCCCAAGGGGGAGGGCGGATGTTGCGCCATCTGTTTGCGCGCCATATTGATGCTCGAACTCGGCAGGAACTGCCTGGTTGATTCCCGCAACAGGGGGCTTGCTTCGCGGCACACTTTTGACGCTGGGCTTTAATTTGTTGATGACCTTCTCGATGATACTCACGCTATCTCCTTAGTGAAGCTGCACTTCAGGTTGCTTGGCTTTGATAATCTGGCACCTGAACACATTGGGTTTACATCAGCATGACCTTGGTCAGCAGCATGGCGTATATGATAAGTAACGCAAGAAATGACAGTCCGAAGGCGTAGAGGTTTTTCTTTTCTTTGATTTTTTCCTGATCTGTAGAGAGGCGAGTTACTTCACCCAATACTGGTAATCCCGTAACCTCCCTGAGATCGCCTTGACTGTTGAAAGCCGGCCGTATCTGGCTTATCACGAAGGCGAGCCCGATAGCGAACGCTAATCCGGCAAGTATGCTCATTGAATAGAATTTCAGGCGATTAGGGCCTGTTGGTTGCAAGGGGGTGGTTGGCGGATCGATAATTTTGAAGGTCATCAATTCAGAAGTATCTCGCAGACTGTCAGAAAGCTTCGCTGCCTCGCGACGTTCAACCAGTTTTTCATAGTTATTCTTGTAAACGTTGTAGTCGCGGTTGAGGCGCGCGAGATTGGCTTCCATTTCAAGTATGGCGTTGCTCTTCGATTTCAGCTCTTCGTGGCGGCGATAATATTCCGCCACGCGGGCCTTCAGGGCGGCCACGGTTGACTCTGATTGCGACAGGTCTACATAGAGTTGCTGGAGCATGGGGCTGTAGTTCTTGCCGGGGTCATGCTTGTTGTTGGGTAGTTTCGCTTCTTCCGCCTTGCGTTTTTCCAGAATGGCGATCAGTCGTTTGGCGGCAATGACATCGGGATGCTGTTCGGTAAAGTTGAGGCGCAGCGAATCAAGTTTTTCCTTTTGTGCGGCGATGCGCGCGTCAATTTCTGGATTGTCGGACTGGCCGAGAGTTTCGTCGGTCGCCAAGGTGGGCTCGTCTCCGGAAATGCGTTTCTTGATGGTGTCGCGTGATTGCTCGGCTTCCTTGAGTTCCAGTTGCGCCTTGCCCAGATTGTCTTCGATTGCCAGCATTTGCACCGTGTAATCCGTACCCTCGCTGGGTAGGATGCCTATGTTCGCGCGCCGGAATTCCTTGAGTGCATTCTCTGAATCTACCAATTTTTCTTCATATTCGGTGATCTGCTGGTCAATGAAGTTGATGGCAGTCGTGCTGTCCTGTTTTTTGTCGCCGATACTGCCCTCGACAAAGATGGTAAGCAAAGCCTGCACAATATCCTTGGCGATCTTGGGGTTCTCATTGAGGCTGGAAATGAGGTACAAGTCGTTACGTCCGACTGACTCGATTGTGATGTTTTCGTTCAGCTGATCCAACATCTTTTCATGGTCGCTGGCGGTGCCAGCCTTGAGGTCCAAATCAACCATGCGCAAGACCTTCTCCAGATTCGGGCGGCTGAACAGGGTGCGGCTCATGATTGAGACCTGTTGTTCCACGTTGGGGGTAAGTGCCATACCCGCCATTAGCGGCCTGAGTATGCTTTGGGTGTCAACGTATACCCTAGCAGAAGAGCGGTAGCTATCTGGCAGTTGGTAGACATAAATCCAACCGGAGATGGAGATCAGCCAGGCCGCCAGCATGGCTGGCCAGCGATACTTCCATGCGCCTTTCAAGTAGCTCATCAGTTGGTTGATCAGTTCATCCATTTTTTACTCTTTTGCCGATCGGGACGATTCTGGATGCGAAGGTGGCATTTGCAATCCGTCCTGAAGGTTGGTCAAGCTCGCGCCTTGACGGGCGAAGGTTGAATTGTTGTAAGTCAAAACATACTTTCCGGGATAACCATGATGTCACCGGGGCGCATTTCAATATTTGCCGAAATGTCGCCGTCCTTGACCAAATCATCCAGTCGTACGATGAATTCCTGCTGTTGTCCGTTGTAATTGCGTATCAGACGAGTTCTGTTGCCGGCGGCAAATTCGGTGATTCCACCCACTGCGATCACGACATCCAGTATCGTCATATTGTTGCGATAAGGAAGTGCCTGAGGCTTGGATGCCTGACCTATGACGCGAATCTGCTCGCTGTAAGGGCCGACAAAGCCGGTCACAATAATGGTGACAATAGGATCTTGAATATATTTCGACAAAGTTTTTTCAATATCTCGCGCCAGTTGAGAGCTGGTTTTGCCCGCAGCCGGCATGTCTTCTACCAGCGGGATGGTGATATTCCCATCAGGCCTTACCGGAACCGACGTGGATATGTCTGCATTCCGCCAGACTGAAATGTTCAGATTGTCGCCAGGGCCGATCAGATATTCATGCCTGGGAGTGGGTTCGATTGCGCCATTATTGACCGGCCTTGTCACACATCCGACGAGTGTCAGCGCAAAGAATATCAAGGCGAGACTGGTCAATGCTCGCGAGATATGGATGCAACGGAAATTTTTCACCTGAATCGCCCCTTTCATAATTTTTATTGGTGGCCGCAACGGAGTTTTGGTATTACTTTAAATATGATAATAATCAATGCTATGAAGAGGATGTCTTTCTAAGCATTTAACTGTTCTTAATTGTACATTGATTTTTCATCAAATATGTTATTCGAGTGGCGTGGCGTGTTGTTGGCCTACGGCAGGCTTTTGCAGTTGGCAAAGGTTGGGGCAGCCCTACAGGTTGGATTACACGCGTCTTGCAATCAGGAGTGGGCTATCAGGTTTTTAATTTAAATGACCGTAGTGTTTTAGTGAAAAATATCACCACCCAGCCGTGTAAGGGTGATGTTATATTCTCGCGATAGAATTTTCACATTACTGGGCCTTTAGGTTGCTCAGGATGATGACGATATTAATTGTTATGGTGTGAAATGATAACAATGGGCAAGTAAGTAGGTTCAGCTCAGTTGGCGTAGTTTTTGGATAAGGAAAAGTTTGCGGGTAAAGTTGTAAAATTATGATTTTATTGAAGCTATACAGGATTGTCGGGAGCATTCTTTCTCCAGCAGGGAAGAATGCAAAACTGAGTATCCTGATCTATCACCGCGTCTTGAGCGAACAGGATCCACTGTATTCCTATGAAGTGACTAAGGAGTCGTTCAACGTCCAGATGTCACAATTGAAAGCAGTGTTCAATGTGCTTCCTTTAGCGGAGGCCATTGAGCGACTGAAGAATGGAACGCTGCCTGCACGTGCCGCTTGCATCACGTTCGATGATGGCTATGCCGACAATGCCACCACGGCATTGCCGATATTGCAGCGGCATGGCCTGAAAGCGACCTTCTTTATTGCCATCGGTTATCTGAATGGTGGTCGCATGTTCAATGATACGGTTACCGAGGCAATACGTTGCAGTTCGGCGAGTAGCCTGGACCTGACATTCATGGGCTTGGGGAGTTTTGAGTTGTCTTCTCGTGAGGCCAGGGTGCGGGCCATCAATACCATACTGCCCGCCATTAAATACCTGCCAGTGGGTGAACGTGAAGCGCTTGCCGAAAAGATCGCCGGGCTGGCTACCAGTCAAGCGCTGCCAGACAATCTGATGATGACAACGGCGCAACTCAGGAGCTTGCATCAGGCAGGCATGGAGATAGGCGGACATACTGTTCGTCATCCGATACTGTCTGGACTGGATACGGAGAGTGCGAGGCAGGAAATCATCGGGTGCAAGCGTATCCTTGAGGAGCAGTTGGGCGCACCAGTCAGTTTATTTGCCTATCCGAATGGCAAGCCGGGGCGCGATTATCTGGCAGAGCATGTGCGAATTGTTGGCGAGTCGGGATTTTCGGCTGCGGTCACAACCAGAGCGGGCTGTACTGTTGATTCTGGGGATATGATGCAATTGCCGCGTTATACTCCTTGGCAATCTGACATTAAATACTTTATACCCGGTTTGCTGCGGAATTTGCGCCGTACTGCTGAGTAAGTCCCGCATGAAAATACTGCATATTCTCGATCATTCCATTCCCCTTCATAGTGGCTATACTTTTCGCACTGCCGCCATATTGCGTGAACAGCGCACACGTGGCTGGCAGACTTTTCATTTGACCAGCGAGAAGCAAATCGGCTGCGTAGTGTCCGAAGAGGATGTGGACGGCTTGCATTTCTATCGCACGCCACGCTATGAGGGGCTGCTGCGTAGCCTTCCGGGAATGAGTCATTTTGCGGTGATGGCGGGCTTGACGCAGCGATTGCGCGAGGTGGTCTCCCTCGTGAAACCCGATATTCTGCATGCCCACTCTCCAGTGTTGAACGCCTTGCCCGCCCTGCGCGTGGGACGGGAAGTCGGGCTGCCGGTGGTGTATGAGGTGCGCGCCTTCTGGGAGGATGCGGCGGCCGATCACGGCACCACCAGCGAGGGCAGTCTGCGCTACCGGCTGACTCGCGCGATGGAAACTCATGCCTTCAGAAATGTGGATGCGGTCACCACCATTTGCGAAGGTTTGCGCGCGGACATCGTCGCGCGCGGCATCCCTGCCGGGAAGGTCACGGTGATACCCAATGCGGTGGATGTCGAGAAGTTTTCAGTCGGAGGCTTGCCGGATGAAGCGCTGAAGGCGCGATTGGGGTTGGCTGGCGCACGGGTGCTGGGTTTTATTGGTTCGTTCTACGCTTACGAGGGGCTCGATCTGTTGTTGTCAGCCGTGCCACGTATGCTGGCCGGGGCGCCGGATGTGCGCGTCTTGCTGGTAGGCGGTGGGCCGCAGGACGCTGCGCTGCAGCAACAGGCACACGAATTGGGCATAGCCGACAAGGTGGTGTTCGCGGGGCGTGTGCCGCATGGCGAGGTGTCAGCTTATTACGATCTGGTGGATATTCTGGTCTATCCGCGCCATTCGATGCGCCTGACGGAACTGGTGACACCACTCAAACCACTGGAGGCAATGGCGCAAGGGCGCTTGTTCGTGGCCTCCGACGTGGGGGGGCATAAGGAATTGATCCGTGACGGCGAGACTGGGGTGTTGTTCAGGGCCGGTGACGCACAATCGCTTGCCGGCACGGTGCTGAATTTGCTGGGTTCGCCTGAGCTGTGGCCAGCCCTGAGACGGGCCGGACGGCAGTATGTGGATACCGAGCGCAACTGGCGGGTGAGTGTGGCGCGTTATCAGGATGTGTATGACAGGGTGCGTGCCCGCTGAAGGGAAACCGTGAGCTGATCTGCAACAAACACACTTTTGGGCAACTCGGGATAGAGGGTATGAGCATTTGACGGCCTGGTTGCGTGGCGTGCTATGCTCCTGCCCGTCTCGGGCACTCCCCATATTTCACCACCTGGGTTCTGCTGATATTTCCGGTCCACATGGCAACCAAACCAATCAAAATCCTGACTTTCAGTTCGCTTTATCCGAACGCGGCGCAACCCATCAAGGGCGTGTTCGTCGAGAATCGGCTGCGCCATTTGCTGGCCAGCGGAGAAGTCGAGGCTAAAGTCGTGGCGCCGGTTCCCTGGTTTCCGTTTGCGGGCCAGCTATTCGGCAGCTATGGGGTGTTCGCCAGCGTGCCGCGCTACGAGGTCAGGCACGGCATCGAGATATGGCATCCGCGTTACCCGGTCATCCCCAAGTTCGGCATGAGTCTCGCGCCGCTGCTGATGTACTGGGCGGTAAGGCCGACGCTGCGCAGGCTGAAAGCGCAGGGCTTCGAGTTCGACCTGATAGACGCGCATTATTTTTATCCCGATGGCGTGGCGGCTTGCCTGCTGGCACAGTCACTGGGCAAGCCTTTCGTAGTGACCGCCAGGGGGTCAGACATCAGTCTGATACCGGGTTACAGCATCCCGAAAAAATGGATATTGTGGGCGGCTGGAAAAAGCCGGGCGCTGATCAGTGTCTGTCAGGCGTTGAAGGATGAGATGGTCTCGTTAGGTATCGCGGCGGACAAGGTGACGCCGCTGCGCAACGGCGTGGATCTGGATTTTTTCAAGCCGGTTGACCGAGATGACGTGCGCAAGGAGCTGGGTTTTGAGGGCGAGGTGCTGCTGTCGGTCGGCAACCTGGTCGAAGTGAAAGGGCATCATCTGGTCATCGAGGCGCTGACCCGCCTGCCGCATTGTCGTCTTTACATCGCCGGCGGCGGCGAACTGGCGGCGGGGCTTACCAAGCTGGTCAGAGAGCACGGCCTGAATGAGCGGGTCACCCTGCTGGGGCCGCTGGATCGGGAGACGCTGCGTCGCTACATGGCTGCGGCGGATGCGTTGGTGCTGGCATCGAGCCGGGAGGGCATGGCGAACGTGCTGCTCGAATCCATTGCCTGCGGCACACCGGTGGTCGCTACCCCCATGTGGGGGACACCCGAAGTCGTGGCCGTTGCCGAGGCGGGGGTGTTGACCCGGGACAGGAGTGTCGCCGGTATCGTGGAGGGCGTGAACCGCTTGTTCGCAGCTTATCCTGACCGGGCGGCGACCCGCCGCTATGCCGAACAGTTCAGTTGGGATGAGACCAGTGCGGGGCAGCTGCGGATATTCAGGGAAATAATAACAACACACATGCTATGAGGGAGCTGGACTGCCTAATCATGCCGTATAGGGAAAGTATTGAGCGCGCCACCAGTATTGCCGCTCTGGTTGGTCAGCGATACAGGGAAATGATGTTTCGAGTACATGTCAGTTGCAACTTGGTAAAGGGATGCCCCGGCGATGCGTGACCTCATTGTTGCCGGTATTCTGCTATATGGGACGTTCAGGGCGTTCAAGCATCCCTATATCGGGATGTTGACTTGGACATGGGTCAGTATCATGAACCCGCACCGGATGAGCTGGCATATCAATAGCTATCCGGTGGCGGCTATCGTGGGTGGTGCCACCCTGATTGGTTTGTTCGTCACGCGCGACAAACGCTATTTCTTTATGCCGCCGCCCTCGCTGTTTTTATTGCTGTTCACTTTGTGGATGTGCATTACCTACCCGTTTTCGTTCTATCCGGAAGAGTGCAGTTTCATGCTGGATCGCGTGCTGAAGATCAATTTCATGATCTTTGTTGCGATGATGGTGTTTTATTCGCGCCAACATATTATTGCGCTGGTGTGGGTGCTGGTGTTCTCAATTGGCTTCTACGGGGTGAAAGGCGGTGCCTTCACCATCGCTACGGGCGGGAGTTACCGGGTATGGGGGCCTGCGGGTAGTTTTATTGAGGGTAATAACGAGGTGGCATTGGCGATGATCATGGTCATTCCGCTGATGTACTTTCTGCGCAGCTTGTATCAAGGAGTCTGGGTGCGCAGGGCTTTCCTGGCGGCCATGTTTCTGACGGCTGCCTCAGCGCTGGGCAGCCAATCGCGCGGTGCCTTGCTTGCCCTGATAGCGATGGCGTTGCTATTTTGGTGGCGACTGGATGCTGTGGAAGTCCATTCTGAGAAGAAAGTTGGTAGCCAGCGCACCCTGTTTGGTGTGCTGATTGTAGTGGCCGGTATTGCGTTCACGCTGTTCATGCCGGAATCCTGGCATCAGCGCATGGATACCATAGGCACCTATAAGCAAGATGCTTCCGCGATGGGGCGCGTCAATGCCTGGCATATGGCCTGGAATCTGGCGACCCACAATTTTTTTGGTGGTGGCTACTCGATCTATAACCACTCACTTTTCATACTTTATGCGCCCGACCCGGATGATGTTCATGCCGCGCACAGCATTTATTTTCAGGTGCTAGGCGAACACGGTTTCATTGGACTGTTGCTGTTCCTGCTAATGTGGTTTTTCACTTGGCGTTGGGCTGGCTGGTTGCGAGTGAATGCGGGCAAGCGTGAAGATACCCGCTGGGCATCGGTGCTGGGCGCGATGGTTCAGGCCAGCTTGGCGGGCTATGCGGTTGGTGGTGCGTTCCTGAGTCTGGCTTATTTCGATTTGCCCTATAACCTGTTGGTGTTGGTGGTGCTGGCGCGGCGTTGGGTTGAGCATCAACAGGCGGACAAGTCGCTGGAAGCTTTGCCTCAGTCAACTGCTAAACGAGGCAGAAAGCGCGAGTCGTTTCGCGAGCGCAGAGAACGACTCAAGCAGCAGGATGCTGATGCGCGATTGCCGGGGGGGCTCACTACATCCCCCGCTGTTCCAGCCACTCTTCCAGCATCACGATGACCCACAGCATCTTGCCGAAATAGGTGGCATGTCCCGTCATGTGTTCGTTGCGGATGTGGTCTATGTAAGCCGGTTGCACCCAGCCGCGCTTTTTGAAGTCGGACAGACGGTCGTCCACTCTTGCGCGTAACGGCGCGTAATCGCGTGCCCAGATGCCGAACGGCAGCCCGAAACCGTGTTTGCTCTTGTTGATGATTTCGTCCGGCAGGAAGTCTTTCAGCGCTTGTTTGAAGAACCAGCGCAGATAGAGTCCTTTGACTTTCCAATCGGGGGGGACTTCGCCGGAGAAATCCACCATTTCGTCGTCAATCAGCGGGTAGCGGACATCCATGCCGGCAAGTTCGGCCATGCCGTTCACTTTGCGCAGATCGTTGTCCGCCAGCGTGAATTTCAGGTCCAAATGCATCATGCGGTTGAGGTAGGAACCCGAATCGGCCCGGTCATAGCTGTCTTTCAGCAACGCGGCTGGCTGGCCGGGGTCGATGCTTGCCAGAAAATCGGCGGTGAACATCTGCTCCAGCGGTTGCCGGTAGGTGTAGTTGTAGGACTCCAGCCGGTTCGGCAAGGGCATATTGGCCTGATTCAGGTAACTTTGCAGCTTGCGCGTTGGGGGGAAATGGTCGAGTCCGGGTAATGATGCGAACGGTTCGATCAGTCCGTGACGCAGAACGGCTGGCAACAAGTGGTAAGACTCGAATATCCGCTGCTTGGCGTAGCGTTCATTGCCGCCGAATATCTCGTCCCCGCCATCGCCCGCCAGCATCACGCGATACCCGTCTGCCTTGGCCATCTTTGCGCAGTAATAGGCGGGGACGGCGGATTCGTTGGCGAAAGGCTCGTCGTAATGCTGTGCGATCAGCGGCAGAACATCGAGGATGTCCTGTGGCTTCAGGTAATACTCGCGCATGTCCAGATCGAAATGCTTGGCCGCGATGCGCGCATAGCTCATTTCGTCGAAGCCCTCGGCTGAAAAGCCGATCGAGTAAGTGCGGGCGGCTTCGTCGCGCAACTCTCGCAGTACGCCGGCCACCGTGGAACTGTCGGTCCCCCCGGACAGGAAGGCCGCCGTGGCGGGGTCTGTGGCGTTCCGTGCGACACTTTTCCTGAGTATCTCGTGGAAGCGTTCCGACATCGCAGCAAAGTCATCGCGAGGTTGGTCGCGATATTTCAGGTGCCAGTAAAATTCCCGCCCTACTTTCCCGTTCTCAAACCACAGGCACTCGCCAGGCAGCAGTTTCTCGACGTTCTGGAAGATGCTGCCGGGCGAAGGAACATCGTAGAAATACAGGTAGTTGAACAGCGATTGTGGTGCCAGTTGCGCACCGACGTCAGGATGTGCAGCGACTGTGTCGGCGCGGCTGGCAAACACCAACCCGTTTTTCGTGACCGAGAATGCCAGTGTATGGATGCCGATGCGGTCTATCGCCAGCAGCGCCGTTTGGCTATTGCTGTCTATCACGGCCAGCGCAAACGGCCCCCTGAGCTTTTGCAGCGCTTGTCGGCCCTGTTGCTGCCAGAGCGTGAGGAATTGCTGTGCCGGGGAATCGGTTGACGAAGCGTCTGTCAATCTGGGCTGGCCGACCAGCACCACGCTGATGCCCGACTGTTCGGCAAGACTGGCGGCATGGTCTGTTGCCAGTGCGCCATGAGTCAGGATACTGGAAGTAATTCTGTCAGTCTGAAGATGGGCGGTCTGTCCCATTGCAACGATGAGTCCGGCATCGTCTTGGGTATTCGGATTGACTTGGCTGGTCCAGCCCCAGAGTTTGTTCATGGTTTGTTCCGCGTTGAGAGGGTTTGTCCTGCACATGCAGGGTTGTTCTTGTTGCAAGGGCAAAATAATAACGTGTCCTTTTCAACCAAGTATGCAAATCATCAGGTTGGCGTAAGAAAACTGGTAAAATCGCCGACGATGAATACACCAGCACACACAATTCTACCTGCCTTGCGACCCGGCAAACAGGTCCTAGTGGTAATCGGCATGCATCGTAGCGGCACTTCGGCCAGTACAGGGGCGTTGCAGTGCGTCGGTGTACAGCTGGGAGAAAAGCTTTATGCAGGGCACAGTGATGTCAATGCCAAGGGCTATTTCGAGCACAGCGACATCGCCGATACCAACGAGGAAGTGTTGTTGCGTCTCGGTTCAGCTTGGGACGATGTGCTGATCAAGCCGGATGGTTGGTGGAAACGGGCTGAATTGCGTCCCTTTGCCGACAAGATGCGCGGCTATATCCGGCGGGATTTCTCGAACAGTCAGTTGTGGGCAGTCAAGGATCCCCGGGTTTGCAGGTTGCTGCCGTGGTGGCTGGAAATCTTCAAGGCAGAAGGCATCTCGCCGCATTTTTTGTTCGTCGTCAGGTCGCCGCAGGATGTCTACGGTTCGCTGCAGCGGCGCGATGGTTTTTCCAGAGAAAAGTCCTACATGCTCTGGTTGCTGCACTATCTGGAAGCGGAGGCTGGCAGCCGTGGCTATCCGAGAACTTTTTCCTCGTTCGATCATTTTCTCGAAGATCCCCAGGGCGAGTTGCGGCGCATTGAGCAACAGTTGGGCTTGCGGTTTCCGATTTCTGTTGAGTCGGCAGGCGCATGCTTGGGGCAGTTCTTGTCCAAGGACTTGAGGCACCACCAAGCCGGAGAGGTCGGCGAGATGCCGGAAAGTGTTCTGGTCGGTCTGGCGCATCAACTGGATGCGAGGCTGAGGTCGGCAACGCAGGCAGCGGAAGCAACTCTGGATACCACAGACCTCTATCAGCAGGTCCAGACACTACAGTCCGGACTTGATGCGCTGCTCGTGGAGCAATTGCGTTCGGTCGGTGTGCGCAGGGGCGAGGTCGAGTTGACGGTACACCGCTTGATGAGATCGTGGTCGTGGTTCACCGGCAAACCGGTACGCGTAGTCGAGCGGCTGTTTGGTCGGGACGTGTAGCCGCAAGTGCAATTAAGGTCAGGACAGTAGAAATGCCCAAGGTATCCGTCATTATTCCTAGTTTCAATTGCGAGCTATACATCGCCGAGACGATAACGAGCGTGCTCAATCAGACGCACCCGGATATCGAGCTTATCGTGGTGGACGATGGTTCGACAGATCGCACCCGGGAAATCGTTGCCTCGTTCGGCAGCTCCGTGAGACTGATCGCGCAGCAGAATTCAGGGCGTTGCGCTGCGCGCAATCGCGGCATACGCGCGGCGACTGGTGAATTCATCTGCCTGCTGGATCATGACGACTATTGGTATCCGAAAAAGGTGGCGGCGCAACTGGCTGTGTTTGAGCGTTACCCTGAAGCAGGTGGCGTTTACAGCGGCTATCTGCCTTGGCATGCAGATGTGGATGGCCGTTACCCGGCACCGGAAACTATTGATCGGACAGCCGAGCTGGACGAGGTCAATGAAGAGTTATCCGGATGGATCTATCACCACTTCCTGATAGATATTTACATGTTGACCAGTGCGGCGATGTTTCGCGCCGAGGTGTTCGACAAGTGCGGCGCGTTCGTCGAGTCGCTGTCTTATAGCGAGGACTGGGAACTCTGGTTGCGCATCAGCCGGGAATTTCAGCTCATCAGCTTGCGCCGCCCCATGACACTTTATCGTCAGCATCCTGAACAGGGCTTCAGGGTCATGAGGGATTTCGATTACCGGACGGATTTGCTTGAGCGCACCGCACAGAAGTGGGGACTATGCAGTCGCGATGGGCGTTGTGTGACCCGCAAACAATTCCGCAATCAACTTGCCACCTACCACATCTCGTTTGCCTTGGGGCATTTGCAGTCCGGCAAGCGCAGCATCGCCATCCATTCATTCTTCAAGGCATGGCTAGTCTGCCCGCTGAAGCTGAAGGCTCTGGCATATATTCCTGCCGCCCTGTTGGGCTGGAAGCCAAACTACTGAAACCGCAGGTCATCACCGCCCGGATATTTGCGCGAGGCGCTCTCAGGGACAGAAACGGCAGTACGGATTGGGCCGTTTGGCGGCGTCTTCGGGGGAGATGGCAGGAGCGGGAGCAGCATCGGGCTGGGTAGGTGCAGAGTGGTCGCTTGCGGCATCCGCTTTGTTCTCTTGTGTCTTTGCTGCGCTTTCCTGTTTTTTCTGTTCTTCAATAGCCTGCAGGACTTCAGCTGACGGGGTGTAGTTACCGTCCAGTTTTTTGAGTTTCCAGATGAAAAAATCGGCGTTGCGCTTGTTGGTCTCAGTGAGCCCACGTTCATACCATTTGATGGCGTTGTCGCGTTCCTTTTTGCGCTGGTAGTAGTCGCCAAGTTGGGCATAGGCTTGTGCGTACGCAGGCTGGAGCTGGATGAGTTTGAGCAGTGCTTCAATTGCCTCGGCGTTGTTATTGAACTTAAACATGATCCTTGCCTTGCTCAGGTATATTTCCGGCAGTAGTGGGTAATTATCCGGTGCCTTGCTCAGAAAATATTGGATATTGTCGAATATCGAGCCATACAGCGCAGTTCTGGCGGATAGTCCCACCTTATCCAGCTGGTTCTCCTGGTTCAGCGCCCAGCAGTAATGGTGCAGGTGGTTGAATGATGCCCCGTAAAGGGCGATGTACTCCTGCAAGGGCTTGGGGTCGGGGAGGGTGTAACGAGTCACCAGCGTGCCTTTGCAGTAGGATGGTACAGCGGCCAGTTCAGCCGCATTCTCAATCTCGCCATGAGGGCCCATTGCCCATGCCGATGTGACTGACAGTGCCAGCATGAGTGCCCATGCGATATTCATGACGTGCTTCACGATTATCATTTCCTTATGTTCTTGTCGGGATGTCGTGCGGCAAGCCAGCACGAGGTGTGATCGGCCACCGCGTCACGCCAGACTTGGGTGGAGAAGGTGTGGTTCGCCTCCGGCATAAAACACTGCGTGAAGCGGGGGGAACGCATGATGCGCTTCCAGTCTTTGTTGTTCCGCGTCAAAGAGATGAATTCCTGGGCAACCAGATCGTTGCCGCTGAGTATGACCAGCACCCCACCCCGGTAACGATTCAGGCCGGACCGCATCCGTTCTATATAGCCGGGCAGGCCGTGCCGGGGATCGGTGGGTGTCGCAGGGGCGGCAGTGGTGAGGGCGCTTTGCGCGGATTTTGTCAGGTCGTTGGCCGATTGCCCCAGTGACAGCTTGCCAGACAGCAGCTTTTTCCAGAACGAGCGTTGCGTCAAGCGCGCCAGATAATAGTGTTTCAGGCGGGTGCGGGCTGCGCCCGCTTCGCTGTGTACCCAAGGGTTGAGCAGAATCAGGCTGTTGATGCGTGCATCGGTGTGGGCGTATAGCATGGCCGAGGAGGCGGCATCGCACAATCCCCAGAGTGCGATGTGGCGCAGGCCGGGAGTGCGTTCGAGCAAGGTGTCCAGTGCGGCACGGATGTCGTCATCCACTTCTTCGAAGGTGCGTGGCTCGCCCTCGCTGTCCCCCATGCCGCGATAGTCGAAGCGCATCGAGGCTATTCCCTGATTCGCCAGTTGGCGTGCCAGCAGGGTGAATTGCCGGTGGCTGCCGGCGCGGTATTGCGGCCCGCCCACCAGAATGAGTACGCCGGTGTCGGCGGCTGTCACAGGCCGGGTGATGATGCCGCTCAGCCGGCTGCCGGCGCAGTCGAACGTCAAGGCTTGCTCAAGGTAATTCATGGCATCGTCACTTCGAGCAATCCGGCGCATTCGGTGATTTCCTGCGTCAGCCAGAAGGGGTCTCCGGCCAGCGTTCGGGTGTGTACCGACACGCCATGTTTGCGCCATTCCTCGACCACGCGCCGACCCGCCGGGCTGGGCTGATCGGCGGCTAGTGCGCCGAGTTCCAGCCAGTTGACCGGGCAGGGCGGCGGCATTGCGGACAAGTTCAGGCAGGCAAGCTCGCTCGCCATTGCCGGGCTCAGCCGGTAGCCGCCCACTTCGATGTTTTCGCCGGCTTGCAGCTTGGCGCGCAACGACTGGGTGTCGTTCTGCGACTGCCCTGAACCCAGCATTTCGCTAGCCAGCTTGATGCGCAAAAACTGGTTCAGGTACTGGTCGCCATTAGTCACGGGTTGCCAGAGTATCAGTTGTTGGATGTCGGACAGTTCGCGGGCCAGATCGACAGCCAGGCTGGCACCGGTGCGCAATCCCCACAGGATGATAGGCGCGGCGGCCTTGCTGGCCAGCCACCCATGGGCGCGACGAGCGTCGTCCAGCCAGATTTGCCAGCTGGCATCGGCAAAATCGCCCGCACTGTCGCCGCAGCCAGTCAGGTCCACTTGCAGGACGCTATAACCCTGCGCGGCCATGCGGCGAGCCTGTAAGGAGGCCATGCGGCGCGACTTGTGCATTTCTTCGGCGAACGGGTGCAAATACAGGATGCTGCCCCGGGGAGGCGTATTGGCGGGATACAGGTGCAGGCAGAACAGGCTGCCGTGGCCGCCATCAAGAAAGAAAGGTTCTATCTCAAAGTCGGCCTGATGCATGTTTACTTGTTCAGTTTTGCTTCGACGAATCCGATCAGGCTGGCCAGCGTGGCAAAAGTGTCGGCGCTGATTTCGTCATCGTCAATGGTAAAGCCGAAGTGTTCTTCGAGTGCGGAAAGGATTGCGACGACGGCCATCGAGTCCAGCTCCGGCAATGCGCCGAGCAAGGGGGATTCGGGCGTCAGTGCATCGGCGCGCGGGCCGAGTTGCAGGGATCGGGATAGCAGGGTTTTAACTTCGGTCTGGATAGTCATGGTGTGCTGAAAAATTGGTAACAATAAGGCTTGGAGCGGGTTGCGTATTTTATTGGCTGTGGATTGTCGCATCAATCGTCTATGCGGTTCAGTGTTTTTACCCAGCTTCACAGCATTGAAGTTGATTGTTGCGGGGGGCTGGACTAGTATTCGCCCGCTTTTGGTTCCACTTCCCATCGCGGGAATCACGGCAGCCTTTTTACCGCAAGACGTTGATTCTGGCAAGAATCTCATAGTCAAAGAAGCGACGGAACAGTCTCGATCATGATTTCACTGCTGCAGGCAACATACAAAGAACTGGGCTTATCGGGCACACTGGTACACAGCTTCAACCAGCTGATGGGGGCGCTGCGTATCCGGCAGGTGGCTATCCGCAAATATCACATTACCCGGCAGGCGGTGACGTTATCCGAAGCGGCAGCCGGCAAGGGCCAGTCCATCGAAGTACGGGAGTTGTATCGTGACGACCCGCTGTGCCTGCAACTGGGCAGGCCGGCAGAGGTCATTCAGGCCCGGTTTGATCAGGGCGGGCATTGTTATGCCGCGTTCAGGAAAGGGCAGTTGGCCGGCTACCTGTGGTTGAATTTCGGCAAATATCAGGAGGATGAGGTGCGTTGCACCTTCGTCCTGTCGCCCTTTGACAAGTCGGCCTGGGATTACGATGTGTACGTGTTTCCGCCGCACCGCTTGTCGTACACTTTCCCGCGTCTGTGGGAACATGCCAACGGCGTGATGGCGGCGCGGGGCGTGGCGGCCAGCTATAGCCGCATCGCCTACTACAATACGGCCTCCCTCGGTTCCCACAGCAAGCTGGGCAGTCGCGTCATCGGTTCGATCTATTTCCTGTGCGTGTTTGGGATGCAGCTGTCCTGGACTGGCGATTTCAGGCCGACATTTACCTTCACTGCAGACTCGCGACACTTCCCTGAAATTCACATTGCATAGTGTTTCACGGCAGCATCAGCGATAATAGTTCGCCTGTTTCAACTGGCCTGCCAGCCCGGACGCGGTGACGAAATCGCCTGCTGTGCATCACTTCCACTGGTAGCGCATATCAACTATTCGGAAAAAGTACTTTATGGTTAGTCTTGTCCATGAATTGATTCACACTGCGGCGAGCAAATGCCCGGCAGCCATCGCCTTGCGAGATGGGCGAAGTGAGCTCAGTTACGCAACATTGAGTGCCGAAGTAAATCGAGCGGCTGACCTGTTGCTCGGCCTCGGTCTGTCGCGCGGCGAGCGCGTTGCGGTGTACATGGACAAGCGTGTGGACACCGTCGTGGCGATGTTCGGTGCGGCAGCGGCGGGCGGGGTGTTCGTGCCGGTCAATCCGCTGCTCAAAGCCGCCCAGGTCGCCTACATCCTGCAGGACTGCAACGTGCGTGTGCTGGTCACCAGCGCGGAGCGCCTGGCGGCGCTGACGCCGGTGCTGGCCGATTGCCACGATTTGCGCGCTGTGGTGTTGGTGTCCGATGCGGCAGCCCCGGTGTTGGAGCGCATGGACTGTGTGAACTGGTCTGACCGCGCCGATGCTGGGCCGGCAGTGGCGCACCGCGTGATAGACGGCGACATGGCGGCCATCCTCTACACTTCCGGCAGCACCGGCAGGCCCAAGGGCGTGGTGCTGTCGCACCGCAATCTGGTGGCGGGCGCGCGCAGCGTCTCGCAATATCTGGAGATTGATGCTGCTGACCGCATCCTGTCGGTGTTGCCGCTGAGTTTCGATTACGGGCTGAATCAGATCACCAGCGCGTTTTACACCGGAGCCTGTGCGGTGCTGATGAATTACCTGTTCCCGCGCGATGTAATCCGCATGGTGGAACGGGAAAAGATCACCGGTCTGGCCGCCGTGCCGCCGCTGTGGATACAGCTGGCGCAACTGGATTGGCCGCCTGCCATCACGGAGCATCTGCGTTATTTCACCAATTCCGGCGGTGCGATGCCGCTGCCCACGCTGGCGGCGTTGCGCGAGAAGTTGCCCACCACGCGCCCCTATCTGATGTACGGCCTGACCGAGGCGTTCCGCTCCACCTATCTGCCGCCGGAACAGGCGGATATCCGTCCCGGCTCGATAGGCCGTGCTATTCCCGATGCCGAGATACTGGTGGTGCGCGCCGACGGTACGCCCTGCGCGCCGGGTGAAGAAGGCGAACTGGTGCATCGCGGCGTGCACGTATCGCTGGGCTACTGGAACGATGCCGCCAAGACGGCGGAGCGTTTCCGGCCAGCGCCCGGGCAGCCTGCCGGCCTTGTGATGCCGGAGATAGCGGTCTGGTCGGGCGACACCGTGAAGCGCGACGAGGAAGGCTATCTCTATTTCGTCGGTCGCCGCGACGAGATGATCAAGACTTCCGGTTACCGGGTCAGCCCCAGCGAAGTGGAAGAAGTCGTTTACGCCAGCGGGCTGGTGGTCGAAGCAGTGGCGCTGGGCGTGGCCCATCCGGTGCTGGGGCAGGCGGTGGTGCTGGTGGTCTACGCGCCCGCGCAGGATGCAACGGTTGCCGATCGGCTGCTGAACGAGTGCAAGCTGAAACTGCCCGCCTTCATGATCCCGGCGCGCATCGAGGTCAAGTCCGACCCGTTGCCGCGCAATCCCAACGGCAAGATAGACCGCGTACAACTTTCCGCCGGACTCGCCGATCTTTTCAAGGAAACACCCGCATGAATCTTAGCCACCTGCCAGACACCGGTTTTGCGGTCGCCGACAACTGCCTGCAGATCGGCGGCATGCCGCTGACGCGACTCGCCGAGCGCGCCGGAGCCACGCCGTTCTACGCCTATGACAGGCAGTTGGTCAGCGAGCGAGTGGCCAAGCTGCGGGCGGCGCTGCCGGCGGAGATCCATCTGCATTACGCGATCAAGGCCAACCCGATGCCGGCGCTGGTGCAGCATCTGGCGGGGCTGGTGGACGGTTTCGACGTGGCTTCGGTGGGTGAGATGAAGACGGTGCTGGACAGCGCGATGCCGGCAGAGAAAGTCAGTCTGGCCGGTCCCGGCAAGACCGCCGCGCAGTTGCGCCAGGCGGCGGCGGCCGGCATCGTCGTCAACCTAGAATCGGAGCGCGAGATGGAGCTGATCGCGCAGGCTGGCGCGGAGCTGGGCGTCCGTCCGAAAGTGACGGTACGGGTCAATCCGGACTTCGAGTTGAAATCTTCCGGCATGAAAATGAGCGGCGGTCCCAAGCAGTTCGGCGTGGATGCCGAGCGCGTGCCAGCGATGCTGGCGCGCATGAAGGAATTGCCGGTGGAGTTCTACGGTTTCCATATCTTCTGCGGTTCGCAGAACCTGCGCGCCGAGGCCATCATCGAGGCGCAGCGCAACACCTTTGCGCTGGCGCGCCGGCTGGCCGAAGATGCGCCGGGGCCGGTCAGGTTGCTCAATCTGGGCGGCGGCTTCGGCATCCCCTATTTCCCCGGCGAACAGGTGCTGGACCTGGCGGCGGTCGGTGCACACCTGCATGGCCTAATGCCGCAGGCGCGGCAGGATTTCCCCGAGGCCGAGTTCGTCATCGAACTGGGGCGTTACATCGTCGGCGAGGCGGGTGTTTACGTCAGCCGCGTGATCGAACGCAAGGAATCGCGCGGTCAGATTTTCCTGATCACCGACGGTGGGCTGCACCACCATCTGGCGGCTTCCGGCAACTTTGGTCAGGTGATTCGCAAGAATTATCCCGCGCTGGTCGGCAACCGCGTGTCGCCCGAGGGGGACGCGACTTTGGCTACGGTGGTCGGGCCGCTGTGCACCCCGCTGGATACGCTGGCCGACAAGATGCCGCTGGGGCACGCGCAAGAGGGGGACCTGATCGTGGTGATGCAGTCAGGCGCATATGGACTGACTGCCAGCCCTGCCGCGTTCCTGAGCCATCCGGCAGCGCGCGAACTGCTGGTCTGATGGCCTGATGAATGGGGCGGGCGGGAGTTAGCGGCTGCCCTTGCCGGTCAGCACCACCCAGACGGTGTCCATCAGGATAACGATGTCCAGGAACAGATTGTTGTTCTTGACGTAGTACAGGTCATATTGCAGTTTCTGCAATGAATCCTCGACCGAGGAGCCATACTGGTAGCGCACCTGCGCCCAGCCGGTCACGCCGGGTTTGATGCTGTGGCGCAGGTTGTAATAGGGAATCTGTTCACAGAGTTGCCGGACGAAGAAATCTCGCTCCGGACGCGGGCCGACCAGACTCATCTCGCCCTTCAGTACATTGAATATCTGCGGCAGTTCGTCTATGCGCAGGGTGCGTATGATGTTTCCGACCCGGGTGATGCGCGAGTCGTTTTGTGTCGCCCACTGTGGCTTGCCGGACTTTTCAGCATCCTTGCGCATACTGCGAAATTTGTACACGGTGAACGGGCGACCTTCCAGTCCGATACGTTCCTGGCGATAGAGGACGGGGCCGCCGTCTTCCAGCAGGATACAGAGCGTAGCAATCAGCATCACGGGGAGTGTGATGACTAGCAGTGTGATGCTGGAGATTAGATCGAAAACACGCTTGATGGCGGCTCGCAATGCACTCTGATCGAATCCGCCACCGAATACCAGCCAACTGGGATGCAGAGAGTTCACGCGAATATGATTCATCTCACGTTCGAAGAAAGTCGAGGCATCCACCACCGTGATGCCGTTGAGCTTGCATTCCAGTAGTTGCTGGATTGGGAAATGCTTGTTGTCGCGTTGCTGAATGGCGACGACAATCTCGTCCACCTGATGTGTTGTTACCAGAGACATCAGTGATTGGTCGGCAGGCAGAATCTTGTCTTTGTCTACGACGGTCTTTCCTTCGTGCAAGGGCGCGAATCCAACCACTTTGAAACGGATGGGATTTTTCGCGCTTCCGCCGGTATGGGCGCACTCGTTGGCCAGTTCTCCGGCGCCCAATATCAATATGTTGGGACGTAGCAAATTCAGTACATAGTTTGAGCAATAAATTGACCGGGTCAGCAGCACGCCTAGCGTGGCGAGAATCATCACAATCAGCACGATACCTCGGCCAAAATAGGCAATCGGAGCAATGTAAACAATCAGTGAGATCAGACCGAACCCCATCGTGAACGAAGGCATAAGGCGCAGCAAAGTGTGTCTCATATCCTCGCGATGGGTCAGGTGATACATGCCCATGAATTGCATACTCAGTATCATTACAGATGCGAATACCACAGCCTGTGGCAGCAAGTCAGGCACGCGGTCAAAGTGTAGATGACCCAATGGTGAAAAACGAACGGCGACACCAACATAAAACGAGGCAATCAGGATGAGGGCCTCTATGCTGAGCAGAAGGACGCCAAGTCGGTTGATGGGGCGATGAAAGGACTGCAATGGGGTTTCCTTGGTAAGGTTGTTATGCATGCCGCACGTCTCGAAGCACGCACGGCATGACGATAGACCGACTCTATAATTGTTTCAGCAACACCCGAGCTTCTTCGAGTTTAGGATAATTCTTGCCGGTTGCCAGAACTTGTTCCAGTTCCTTGCGCGCTTGCTCCTTGTCGCCGGCCTTGAGCAGGGCCTGTGCCAGGTGGTAGTGCATTTCGGCAGCCTGCGGGGCGATGGTTGTGGCTTTTTTCAGCAACTCGGTTGCGCGCTTGGTGTCACCTTGTTCAAGCAGCAGCCAGCCCAGCGTATCCAGCACAGCCGGATTTTCCGGCTCCAGCTTGTAAGCTTTCTCAGCCAGTTCGGAAGCACGTTTATCCTTCAGTTCCTGGTATACCCAGGCCAAATTGTTGAGCGCCACAATATGGTTGGGAAATTGACGCAGCACGACCTGATAATGCTCGGCGGCGGCTTGCAGTTGGTTGGCCTCGGTGTCGAGTGCGGCCTGATAGAGGCGTGTGGCGATGTCGTCCGGATGGTCCTTCATCCAGCGTGCTAGGCGGATGTCGGCCACGGCTTTCTTGCCTGCACTGACCAGTGAAGTATGCAGCTTCGTCATAACCAGGCCGGACGGGGCGAGTGTCAGGGTGTGTTCGAAGACGCTCGCGGCCTGATCGAATTTTTTCTGTTGCATCAACACATTGCCTTGCAGTTCAAAACCGACGGGTGATTTGGGCGACTTGCGCTGCATCCGGTCGGCGATGGAAAGTGCCTTGTCGAAATTGCCCAGGCTGGATTCCAGCGTGGCGAGCGCAAGCTGCGCCTCAAGCAAGTCTGGCTGAGCGGATACCGCCTTGATGAGGGCATCTCTTGCCGCATTGTTGTTTTTCAGGTCCAGTTGAATTCTGGCGATGCGCATCTGGACTGCGCCCGATTGGGGTCTGGCGGCAGCGACCTTGGCGTAAGTTTCCAGCGCGGCATTCTTGTCATTGTTGGCGTACTGGGCCAATGCCAGCAGGTCGAGGAATTCGGCATTGCCGGAGTTGGTGCCCTGCAGTTTCTGTGCAAGGTCAAGTGCCTGCTTGTTCTCGCCGATACGCAGGTAATGGGTGATGAGTTGCAGCGAAGGCAGTAGTAAATCCGGATTTTCCTTGCTGGCTTGCTCCAGCCAGCGGGTAGATTCGGCGGTGTTCCCTTGCAAAAGCGCCAAGTTGGACAGTGCGGTCATGACCTGGATGTTCTTTTTGTCTTTTCCCAACATGGTTTCGAAACGCTTCTTGGTGGCTTCGGGGTGTTTGGCTTGCATATCCATCTGAGTCAGGCTTTCGGCGGCGGCCAGATTCAGTGGGTCAAGCGTGAGGGACTTCTCATAGCTGGTGCGCGCATTGGCAAGGTCGTTCTTGCCGAGGTAAGCAGCGCCTTTCATATTCTGTGCAATGACGTTGTTCGGTTCAGTCTTCTCAATCGCCGATGCCGTTGCCAGTGCCTTGTCATACTGTTTCAGACGCAATTGGGTCATGCCCAGCATGACAGCGGATTGTGGTGTCCGAGTGTTTAGCTTTGCGCCCAATTCCAGTTCGGCAATGGCGCGCTCGTTTTCGCCCTGCGCCAGCTTGCTCATGCCCAGCGCGGTGTGCAGCTCTCCTTCCTTGGGTGATAAGGCGCTGGCCTTGCCAAGCACTTCGGTGGCATGCACATAATCCCCGCTTTGCATGTAGGCATCCCCCAGCAAGGTGAGCAACTGAATATCTTCCGGTGCGGTTTCGAGCGACTGGTTCATCATGGCAATCGCGGCGGGTATCTGCGCGGTGCGCAGCATGACCGTGGCGAGCAGTTTCGTGGCAAAAATATTTCCGGGATATTTTGTCAGATACTTGCGTAAATGTTGCTCGGCTTGCGGGTAAGAGCCCAGCGCGATTTGCACCGTACCTGCCAACAGTACCGTGGGCATATGATCTGGTGCTGCGCTGAGGATTTTTTGAATGGATTCCAGCGCGGCTGCAGGCCTGTCTTGGCGTGAATCGAGTAGCGCCTGAGCGTAGAACACTATCAGGTTTTTCGGGCCGGCTTTGCGTGCGGCATCAATATTGGCCTTGGCTTCGATGAATTTGCCGTCGGAGATTTGCATGATGGCCAGGTTGACCAAGGCGCCGACATTGCCCGGCTGGAACTTCAAAATTTGCTGGTAAGCCGCGATAGCCTCGTCATTTTTGCCCTGAGAGCGTTTAAGGTCGCCCTTGAACAACCATACATCGGTATTTTGGGGATTCTGCTGGATAGCCTGATCGGCGAGGATGGTGGCTTGTTCCACATTTTTCGTGAACAACGCATAACGCGACAGACCGAGCAGTGCGCCGGGGAAGCCGGGGCTGACTTTCAGCGCCTGTTCGAAAGCAGCTTGTGCCTCTGCCCCTTTGTTCAACCCCAGAAATGCGTTGCCGCGCAGCGTCAGTAACTCGGGCGTAAGCAGTTTGGCATCCAGTTTTTGGGTTTCGTCTATGACTTCCTGCCAGTGTTCCTGTGCCAGAAATGCTACGGACAGTTCCGGCAGCACCTTGTCAGCAGCGTAGCCAAGTTTCAGCGCCCAGCGCAGTTCTTTTTCGGCTGAGGCTGAATCTCCGACTTTGTTATAAATTGTTCCCAGCAGAAAGCGCGCATCAGCATTGTCGGGGCTTTTTTGCAGCGCATTCTTCAACTGGATGATGGCCGCCGGTTGATCACCTTTGGTTTGATATTGCCGCGCCTCGTCAATCAGCGATTCGGCGCTCTGGAACTTGTTGCAGGCAGTCACCCCACCCATCAGCAGTGATGCGACCAGAAGCGTGAGCGTTGCTTTGCGTTGCGGGCCAATCTTGGACATGAACTACTCCTGTTTGAATGTTGTGGTGCGCGGATTTCAATTCGGGATACTGGGTTGTCACCGGCAAGTCTACAGAGGATTGCCCAGCGTCGGTTGTGGCGTGTAGTCCGTTATGCTTGAGCTGATTTTACCCGAGTTGCCTGTATTACCATCCTGTTGATGCACGCATGCCATTCATGCGTGTCCCGTGCGCAAAAGTGGGGGCTAATTTAACAGACAAATTTGTACGCGACAATGCGCTTGCCAAGCGTCATTTCCTGAATTTTCGCGAGATTGTTCTGCCTTCCGCTTCGTTTGCACGCATTTTTTCGAAATCACTTTCACGCAGCTTGTCCGGAGAGAGGAATGCTTTGTGGAATAGATGTCTGGCCAGTAGCACGGGCGGCATGCGCAGCCAGTTGGCGCGCAGGTATAGCAGTTGGCGGGCAATGGCTGACAGATGATCCGAACAACTAGGATGGTCAGGCAATAAGGCACGGGTGTACAGCATGTCCATCAGCGCCAATAACGCAGCATTCGGGCCGGCGAGCCCGGCAGTGGTAGCTTGCGGCAGCGGGGTTTGCAGCAACCGTGCGGCGTAGCGCAGCGCATAGAATAGCGGGCGTGTCAGTTCGAGTTCTGCGGCACGCCCGGTCAGGTCGTGCCAGAACGAGGGCGTAGCGCCAAAATGACGCAGCAGGCTGTCTATGTCCAGCAGATCGCGCAGCCCATTGTCCAGTTCGCCCTCGTGGAACAGGTGGCAGGCCGCATGCAGCACCATATCTGCCGGTGCCAGTACCGCCAGGTCGCCAGGTTGCGTTAATTTTGTCGCGGCTTTTATCAGCTTTGCCGAGTCGGGATGAATGGCGGCCGTTTCGGGCAGGATGGCATGGTGTACGTCGAGTACCGTCATGCGTCTGACATGCTGCATCGGCGGCAGTTCGTGCATCCAGGTGCGGTAGTAATGCTGGTCGTAGGCGTCATGGTGGGTGGTCGCCCAGCCCTGCATCATCAGCGCGGCTTCGACCTGATTCACGGTTTCCTTGGGCACCAGGATGTCTATATCCGAAAAGATGCGACCCCGCGCAGTCGGCAGTCCTGACATCACATAAGCCGCCCCCTTGAGCAGGATGACGGGAATACCGGTCTGTTCCAGTGCGCGGCGGATCTGGGTGACTTCCCATTGCACTGCCAGCGCGTGTCGTTCAAAAACTGCATGTGACCAGTCGAGATGGCGACGCGGCTGTTCCGGTACTTTATCCAGCAGGCCGCGCTCGGCGAGCAGCGCATGCAGGCTGGACAGCAAGCCACCACGCCGTGCCTGACGCAACAGTAGATCCCAATCGGCAAGATACAGGTCAGCCAGCGCCTCGGGGGTACGGAAAGCAGTCAGGATCAGGGGGGTAGCTTTCACTTCGGTATGTTGTCAGTCGGCAAGCTGTTAAACAGGGCGACTGCCTCGTCCAGATTGCTGTAGGTGAAGTCGTAGCACAGACAGGAGCCGACCAGTTTCGTCAGGGTGTCGAAGCCGCGCGTACCCAGCAAGCTGTAATTGAACGAATTGTCGGCGATGCGCATGAAGGTACGCGACTGCGAGACGGGTTCGAGTCTGGTGGTCGCGTCGGCCTGATATTTCGGGAAAATCACCCAGGCGGCACTGGCGGCTTCCTGCGCGCGCGCCACACTATTGCAAGGGGGTTGCATATGCGCGACCGTGCCTTTTAATGTGTCGCTCACCGGGCGGCTAAACACCGCAGCCGGGGCGTAATCGCGGAGAATGTCTATAGACTGGTTTTTCAGGCTGACCGGGCGGGGCAGCGGGATGAGGCGGCCATCCGTCAAGCGCACCAGCGCCAGTTCGTCTGTCAGCAGTCGCCAGCCGCGCTGCACCAGTGCGGCGCACAGCGTGCTTTTCCCGGAGCCGGGTGGAGCGGGCAGGATGGCGGCAAAACCATTCTTTTCAATCACCGCCGCGTGGATGATCAGGAGGTCGTTGGCATGAGCGGATACGCACCAGTTCAGCCCCCATTCCAGCAGCGGAAACGCCTGATCCAGCGGCAGCGGCTTGAAAGGCGACGCGCCGTCGAACAGGAACATGGCCTGTGGTTTGAACCAGCGCCGCAAGTTGGTCGGCTGCGCGATTTGGATGTGGAAATCGGCAAAGGCATGTGCTTCAGCGCCAAAATCTTCCAACGGATAGTCCGCATAAAGCAGGCTGATGTCTGCGGCCACGCTGCGTATCGTCGTCTGGATGCGGCTCACGAACGGCCCGGTGCGCAGCCACAGACCGTTCTGATTCAGGCGGCATTCAAGTTCGGCCAGGGGGAGTGCGGCGACATTCAAGATCAGCGGTGCTCTATCAGGGAGAGCTTGTTGAGGTCGGAAAGTATGCGATGCATTTCCAGCATGAATTCCGTGCTGGACCTGACCCCCATCATGGCAGCGAGCGATCTGCTCAGTGATTGCGTATCTGTCACTGCCTGTTGCAGAGCCATCAGGATATGGGCGGCCGCCTTGCCGATCAGGTGGGTGTCGCCGGAAAGGGCATGATAGACCACATATTCATCACCCCAGCAACTGAAATGCAGCGAGTCGGCGATACGCCACTCGCGATGCGCTTCCAGCATCGGCATGAATGATCCGGACAACATGAATGCCTGCGAGGAAGTGGGGTTGAAGTTCATGAGAAGGTGGATTGCAGATAGGATACGATATCCGGCGCATACCATTGCACACCGGCTGTTGGCTCGAAATAACCTTTGCGGTTCCATTCATTGTAGATACTGAACAGGACGTTCTCGGTTAGTACCGGGGTATATCCGGACTTCAGGTTGAGCATCGCGGCGACAAGGTGTGCGCCGAGCTGGTAGGGATCTTGGTTGCCGTTCAGCCAGATCACCTGCATCATCGAATATTGGGCGTAAATCGAGCCATTGCCGTAGCAATTAAATACATCGCGGAAGTTCGTGCCCTCACTCCAGTCCGTAGCCTTGGTGCAGGTGTTCAGTTTCAGCGATGAAGCAGCCGAGTTGGAATCGGAGGACGAATCCGAACTAGAGGATTTCGACGAGGAATCCGAACTAGAGGATTTCGACGAGGAATCCTGGCTTGATGTATTGGAGTAGGAACTTCCGCATTTGCCGGCTTGATACGGGCCAGGCCAGCTTTCAGGGTGGGTGCCCCAGTATCCGGGCGACAAGCCGCTGCAACTGGATGGGGTGCCGTGCGCGCTGGCATTGCCGGAAAGAAATCCTGAGGGGGAGTGGCACACTAGATTCCCGCCCAGTGCCGAGCGGCTGGAAAGTGTCAGCAGTACGCCTGACACCGCCAATCCTGATTTCGCGAAATTCCTGCGTGAGATGTCAACAGGCCGAATCGGCTCGGCGATGCGTTCCCAAGGGTCTGGCTGGGGGGGATTCGTGCCAGTCTGTTGTTCAGTCTTCATCGCTGTTTCCATTGAGTATTAGTCGCGCCGGAGCATTTGCTGTGCGGGCTGCACGGAACGCAATCCGGGCAGGCGAGCGACGACAATTGCCGAGGCATTATATTTAATATCGGCGCGGTATGCCCGAACTTTATGAAACTATCTGCCTGAAAAACAACAGATTAGATATTGAGCGACAGGCTGTGTGCGCGTTTTTCCATGTAATCGCCAAGAAATGCAATCGTGTCGGCTATAATCGCCCGGCAAATGGAAGGATGGGGTGGATTGTATTCGCTTGCGGGCGTGATTCCCCAACCGGCTGCATACACCAAAATGGAAATCGTCCTGCTGCAGGCAGTTGGCGCAGCAGGCGCATCAAATCTCAAGGAGCGATACGTGTCTGTAAATAAAGTGATCTTGATCGGACGTCTGGGCAAAGACCCGGAAACCCGTTACATGCCGAACGGCGAGGCGGTGACCAACGTCACGCTGGCCACTTCTGAAAACTACAAGGACAAGAGCGGCGTCAAGCAGGAACGCACTGAGTGGCACAATCTGGTGTTCTATCGCCGCTTGGCAGAGATTGCCGGCGAGTACCTGAAGAAAGGCTCGATGATCTATGTCGAAGGCCGAATCCAGACCCGCAAATGGCAGGACAAGGAAGGCAAAGACCGCTACACCACAGAAATCATCGTCAACGAGATGACCATGCTGGGCGGAAAGTCGTCCGGGCCGGGCAGTTTCGAAGTGGTGGAGAACCAGTCCGCACCAGCACGCTCAGCCGCACCCGCCAGATCCGCCCCGGCAGCCGCGCCGCAAAGCTCTGCACCCGCGCGGAATTTCGACAACTTCGACGACGATATCCCGTTCTAATCCGTACGTTCTCATCGTGGTGAATTTTCCAAAAAAAGATACGCAAGGCCTCGTTTTTACGGGGTCTTTTGTTTTTCTGGCACGGTGGCTTCAGCAGTGCGATCCGGAAAGTTGCGCCACAGGACGTTCCTGACGGATGCTGGTCCATCCCGTCTAAAGCTGCGGGCAAATCGGAATGGTTTTGGGTGACAAATGCAATTTCGTAAGGGAGGGAACATGCTGAGGAAAATCAGGACGGGCGCAACGCTGGCGCTGTTACTGGCAGCGCTGACCAACCCGCTGGCGGCTGCTGCGGCAAATGTGGCAGCGCGCGACGGCGATCTTTATTACCGCGACGGGCATCAGGCGGAACGCCGGTTGACGCATGACGGCGGCAACGAACAGCCCGCGCTGTCGCCGGACGGACAATGGCTGGCGTTCGTGCATGTGTTTCCCCCGGCAGGCGGCGACGACAGCGCGGAGACCAGCGAGCTTTGGCTGATGCGCGCCGACGGCAGCGGCAGGCGGCGGCTGACCGCCGTTGCCGCCAGCGACGATCCGCAGGGCGATCTGTCGCGGGTGTCGAATCCGGCGTTCTCGCCCGATGGCGGCACGCTCTATTTCATGGCGCGCGCTTGGGCCACCTCGGATGCGATTCACGCCGTGGAACTCGCCAGCGGCAAGCAGCGCTTCCTCTGCGACGGCAATTCGCTGGATGTCATAACGGCGGGCCGGCTGACCGGGCATCTGATCGTGGAGAAGCACAAATACCCTTCCAACGGCCCAGCCTACGACGCGCAATGGCTGATCAGTCCGCAAGGGCGCGAGATCCGCAGGTTGAGGGAGGCCGAGGCGCGCAGGTTGCTGAAAGCCCCAGCGGTCCAACCCTCTGCACCCCGATAACCGATAACTGAAAAGGGAGCCCATGAAGCTTGCCGGATTGATGTGTTGTCTGCTGGTCTGTGGCGTGGCCGAGGCCATTTCGATGCCGGCCCATCTCGCCGGAGCCGTGCACAACCTGCAAACCGGCAACGATGCCCAGGTGGTGGCGACCGTGGTTCACGAGGGCGGCGACCGCTACCGGGCGATGGGCAGTCTGGACAACATCACGCTGTTTGGTCGCTTCAACGTGGCGGGGCATCGCGCCGACTGTGGCAAGGCGCGCGCCAGCCTGTGTCTCGATTTCGACGGCCAGATGGAGTTGGGCGACGACGACTCCGGCTTCCCTGAACTGACGCGCACCGGGTTTTCCTTCCGCCTCGAATTTGACGGCGACCAGGTGAACGGCGGCTACCGCATCGCGCCCATCCCGCCCTACCAGCTCACCGAGCAGCCCGGTGAACTGCGCCTGCATCTGACTTCGGACGATGTGCTGGCGCGCCAGTTCGACGAGCGCGTCAGCCAGCATCCCGATCAGCCCAAATATGTGTGGGATCGCGCAATCGCTTCAGAGCTATTGGAAGCCTATGGCAACGCCGAACGGGATTATCGGCGCTACACCGAACTCGCACCGCATGACCCGCGCGGCTACGCCAAGGTTGGGCGCATGCTGCTGATGCAGAAAAAACTGGACGAGGCGCGTGGCTGGATAGACCGCGCCATCGCACTCGACCTCGGCAAATCCTTGTGGCTGGTGCAGCGCGGCCATCTGGCGCTGCTTGCCGGGAACGAACGTCAGGCGCTGGCGGACTACCGACAGGCGTTGCGGCTGATGACTTCGCGCCGCGCTTTTGACGAAAGTCTGGCGCACGACCTCAAACTGTTCATGGCGCGCGGCTGGCAGTCTGGGTCGGCAGGCATCGCCTATGCGATGGCCGTCGAGATGTTCCCCAAGGTTGCCGCCCTGCCGCTGACCCAGGCCGACGAGGCCTCCTTCCAGGGGCGCTATGCCGAATCCATCCCGCTCTACTCGCAGGCGCTGGCGGTCGCGGAACATGACCTGAGCCAGTCGCATCCGATGGTGGGGCGCATCCTCTCTAGGCTCGCCAACAATCAGACGCTGGTCGGTGAATTCCGCCCGGCGCTCGACAACTACTCGCGCAGCCTGACCATCCTGCGCGCCGACACCGCAGCTTCCGAGCAGGACATCATCCTGACGCAGCTCGCTCAGGCCGACCTCTACGAGCAACTGGGCCAGCCCGGCGAGTCGGAAAAACTGCGGCGCGCCGCACTGGAGCAGGCGCGCGCCAGCCGCACACTGCGCCCCTACGATGTCTCCACCATCGCGGTGGGGCTGGCGATGTTCCAGTTCCGCAACGGCAAGCTGGCCGAGGCGCTGGACACCTACCAGCAGGAACTACCGCTGCTGGTCAGGGTGCTGGGGCCGACCCACCACGAAATGGCCAATCACTACAACGACATCGCGCTGATCAACAGCTACGCCGACAACCACCAGCAGGCGCTGGAGTTTTACCGCAAGTCGCTGGAGATTAGCCTGGCCTACTACGGCGAGGAGCATCCCAACAACGCCATGTTGCTGGGCAACATCGGCCAGGCCTACCTCAAGCTCGCGGATTACCCGCATGCCGAGCAAGCGATGCTGCGCGCGCTCAATCTCGCGGTGCTGCTGCAACAGCCCGACGTGATCATCTATGCCAATTCCAGCATGGGGGAATTGCGCCGGGCGCAGGGCCGCACCGCCGAGGCCATCCTGTTCGGCAAGCAGGTGGTCAACGAACTGCAACGCCTGCGCCGGCAGAATGCCGAGTTGGATAAGACCCTGCGCCAGTCGTTCACCCGCCGCAACGAGAGCCATTACCGGGGGGTGGCTGACATGCTGATCGCCGAAGGTCGGCTGCCCGAGGCCCAGCAGGTGCTGGCGATGCTCAAGGAAGACGAGTATTACGAGTTCATCCGCCGCGATGCCGCATCCGGCGGGCTGGAAACCACCGTGCCTTACAACAGCGAGGAGCAGCGCTGGACGCAGCGTTACGACGAGATCGGCGCACGGGTGGCGGCACTCGGTGCGGAGTTGCGCGAGTTGCAACAGAAGGAGCCGGCGCAGCGCAGCGATGCCGAGCGCGAGCGCATCAAGACGCTGCGCGCCGACCTGTCGGCGGCGATGAAGCATTTCAACCAGACCGTGCAGGCGTTGCAGGAGACTTTCGCCAAGCTCAAGAGCGAGCGTTACGCCGAACTGTCGCGCAAGCAGATAGACATGGACCAGCGCGGGCTGGTGCGCGACCTGGGACACGGTGCGGTGCTGCTGCAATACATCGCGATGGACGATGCGCTGCACATTCTGCTCACCACCCCGGACGTGGTGCTGGCGCGCAAGGTGCCGGTCGGCGCGGCGGAGCTTAACCGTCAGGTGCAGCAGTTCCGCACCGCGCTCGGCAACCCGCGTGCCGATCCACGCCCGGCGGGCCGTTCGCTGTACGACCTGCTGATTGCCCCGGTGCAGGCCGATCTCGCACAGGCCGGCGCGAAGATGCTGATGGTGTCGCTGGATGGCGCGCTGCGCTACGTGCCGTTGGCCGCGCTTTACGATGGCCGGCAGTATCTCGCCGAGAACTACGCGCTGGCGCTGTACACCGAGGCTGCGCGTGACCGCGTCAAGGATCAGCCGCGCGCAGGCGGCTGGCAGGTGGCGGCGCTGGGCTTGAGCCGCAAGGTGGAAGGCTTCAATCCGCTGCCCGCCGTGGTCGGCGAACTGCACGGCATCGTGCGCGACAAGGGCGATCCGGGCGGCGTGGTTTCGGGTGGCGTGGTGCCGGGCGTGATCTATCTGGATGCCGACTTTACCAACGACCGCCTGATGGAAGTGTTGTTCGATCAATACCGGGTGCTGCACATCGCCAGCCATTTTGTGTTCACCGCAGGCACGCTGGAAAAATCCTATTTGTTGCTGGGCGACGGCAGCCACCTGAGTCTGGCGCAGATCCAGCAGGGCGACTACGACCTGGGGTCGCTGGAGATGCTGACGCTGTCCGCCTGCGAGACGGCGGTGAGCGACACCGGCGCGGACGGCAAGGAAGTCGAGGGGCTGGGCGCGCTGGCGCAGAAGAAAGGCGCGAAGGGCATCCTGGCCACCCTCTGGCCGGTTGCGGACGAAAGCACCGGGGTGTTCATGCGTGAGTTGTACCGCGAAAAGGCCGCCCATCAGGACATGACCAAGGCCGAGGCCTTGCGTCAGGCGCAACTGTCGTTGTTGAAGGGTAACGCCGGCGGCAAGGGCCGTGCGGAGGAACGCGGCGCCACCCGGGTCGCCCGTGACGGGCAGGTCGCGGCGACGGGCGCGTTCATCCCGTACCCGCGCGATGCCGCCGCACCCTTCGCCCATCCCTACTATTGGGCACCGTTCATTCTGATGGGGAACTGGCTGTAATGCGGGGGCGGTAAACCGCAGGCGGCGCTTGCCGCGAAGCACCGACGATTTTTTGCTATGCTGCACCGGCTGATCTGGTAAACGAGGGACGGGAGAGTGGAGATGTCATTGCGCGCGTTGCTGCTGGTTTTTCTCATGGTGTTGGCGACCGGCAGCGAGGCTGCCGCACTGGTCGAACAATTCTCGCCGCAGGGCAACGTCAAAGGGGTGCGCCAGGTCAGCGCGCGCTTCTCAGCACCCATGGTCGCGTTCGGCGACCCGCAGGCGGCCAGCCCGTTCGAGGTGGATTGTCCGATGTCGGGTCAGGCGTCTTGGGTGGATGCCAACCACTGGGTGATGGATTTCGAGCGTGACCTGCCTGCCGGCGTGACTTGCCGCTTCACGTTGAAGCCAGACGTCCGGGCGCTGGACGGCAGTCCGGCCGAGGGCGGCACGGCTTATTCCTTTTCGACCGGCGGGCCTGCGGTGCTGCGCAGCCTCCCGGAAGAGGGTGAGGAGATAGACGATCAGCAGGTGTTCATCCTCGGGCTGGATGCGCCTGCCAGCAAGGCTGCCATCACCGCCCATGCCTGGTGCGCGGCGCGCGGTGTGAACGAGAAGATCGGCGTGCGGCTGGTCGAAGGGAATGATCGCCAGCGCGTGCTGCGGGCGGCGCGGGACGAGCTGGGCGGCCTGCTGGTGGTGATGTTCGAGGCGGATGGGCGGGCGGGCATCGCGGCGGGCTTCCTGCCGGAGCGCGACACCACTTTCGCCAAGGGCTTGCAGGCCTATGACGAGAACATCGTCGTGCTGCGCTGCGCGCGCCGCCTGCCGGCCCGGGCGCAGGTCAAGCTGGTATGGGGCAAGGGCATCGCCGCCGCCAGCGGCGTGGCGACCAGCGAGGCGCAGACGCTGAATTTCCAGGTGCGCGAGAACTTCGAGGCGAGATTCAGTTGCACCCGCTTGTCCAAGGATGCCGACTGCCTGCCCATTCTGCCGATGAAGCTGTATTTCACTTCAGCCGTGCCGCGCAGTTATCTCAAGGACATGGTGCTCAAGGGCGGCGGCAAGCGCTGGCGCGCCGAGGCGGGCAGCGACGAGCAGGGCGAAGTGTACGCCGCCAGTTTCAAGGGGCCGTTCCCGGAGGGCGCGGAGCTGACGCTGACCTTGCCCGACAAGTTGCGCGACGACTCGGGGCGGTCACTCGCCAACAGCAAGCGCTTCCCGATGAAGGTCAAGACCGACTACGCGCCGCCGCTGGCGAAATTCCCCGCCGATTTCGGTATCGTCGAGCTGAACGCCGGGGCGACACTGCCGGTGACGGTGCGCCGGCTGGAGCCGGAGATGGAGGTGGCGCGCGTCCGTGCCGACGGCGACATCGCCGGCAAGACGCTGCGGGCATCGGGCAAGGCCGGCGACATTCTGCACTGGTTTCAGGTCGTCAAGGAGAACGCGGACGATCGCTGGGAATACGACAAGAAGACCCGCACCAGCAAGCAGGTGGCGCGCACCGGCGACCGTTCGGTGATAGACGGCCAGCAGAAATTGCAGGTCGTGCGCATCCCCAAGCCCAACGGCGAACAGGCGTTCGAGGTGGTCGGCATCCCGCTTGAGCAGCCGGGGTTCTACGTGGTCGAACTGGCCAGCCCCCGGCTGGGCGCGGCGCTGCTGGGCGAGAACCGCCCGTATTACGCCCGCACCATGGCGCTGGTCACCAATCTTTCCGTGCATTTCAAGCAGGGGCGCGAATCGTCGCTGGTGTGGGTCACCTCGCTGGACAAAGGCCGCCCGGTCGCCGATGCGGCGGTGGAAGTGCATGACTGTACCGGGGCCAGCTACTGGAAAGGGCAGACCGGCAAGGACGGCATCGCCCGGATAGGCAAGCCGCTGCCGGAGCTGGATAAGCTGCCCAGCTGCCCGCAACTGGGGGCGAACTATTTCGTCACCGCGAAGTCCGGGCAGGACATGAGTTTCGTGTTCTCCGACTGGAACGAGGGCATAGACCGCTGGCGCTTCAACCTGCCGGGCGGCGAGGACGACGGCCCGCTGCTGGCCGCCACCGTGTTCGACCGCAGCCTGCTGCGTGCCGGCGAGACCGTGCACATGAAGCATTTCTTCCGCCGGCACGGCAGTCAGGGACTGATGACGCTGCCGGTGAAGAGCCTGCCGCCCAAACTGGTCATCACTCATGTCGGCTCCGACCAGAAATACGAGATGCCGCTCACCTGGAACGCGGACGGCACGGCAGAATCGGAGTGGGCGATCCCCCGTGCGGCGAAGAATGGCGAATATCAGGTTGCTCTTGCGGAGCAGGCCAAGCCTGATGATGTCAGCGGTGTTCAGCACCCCGCCGGCACATTCCGTGTCGAGGCATTCCGCGTGCCGACCCTGCGCGCCAGCCTGAAGCCAATGGGCGCGCCTTTCATCAATGCCGGCAAGCTGGAACTGGACGTGCAGCTCAACTATCTGGCCGGCGGCGGGGCGGGCGGGCTGGCGGTCAGGCTGCGCGGCATCAGCGAACCCTATCAGGCGGATTTCGACGGCTATGACGATTTCGCCTTCGCCAACGGCGGGGTGAAGGAGGGCTTGCAGTCGCGGCAGGACAATGCCGAGTCGCCCGATAGCGAGGCAGCACCCGCCGATGCGCAGGGCAGCGGGCCGCATGCGCTGGCGACGCAGGATTTCGTGCTGGACGCCTCCGGCGGGGCGCGTGTCGCGCTGGACGGTCTGCCGCATGCCGATGCGCCGCGTCTGGTGACCGCCGAACTCGAATATGCCGACCTGAACGGCGAGGTGCAGACCAGCTCCGGGCGCTACCCGCTGTGGCCATCGGCGGTGGTGCTGGGCATCAAGACCGACTCGTGGATGCTGGAGCAGGCGCATGTCCGTTTCAAGGTCGCAGCACTGGATGTCGCCGGCAAGCCGCAGGCGGGCGTGCCGATCCGCGTAACTTTGTTGAAAAAGAAAAGCTATTCGCACCGCAAGCGGGTGTTGGGCGGCTTTTACGCCTACGAGAACCGGGAAGAGATCAGCCGCATCGCCGGCGAATGCAAGGGTGAGAGCGACGCGCTGGGTTTGCTGGTTTGCGACGTTGCCAGCCCCGCTGACGGGCAGATCATCCTGAAGGCGGAGGCTGCCGACCGGAACGGCAACCGCAGTCTGGCGCACAAGGAAGTATGGGTGGCCGGGCGGGACGAGTCGTGGTTCGAGGGCCACGACGACGACCGCATAGACGTGTTGCCGGAAAGTTCGGGTTATCAGCCGGGCGACACCGCGAGCTTGCAGGTGCGGATGCCGTTCCGCGAGGCGACCGCGCTGGTCACCGTCGAGCGCGAAGGCGTGCTGGACGCGTTCGTAGTGCCGCTGTCCGGCAAGGACCCGGTCATCAAGCTGCCGGTCAAGCCCACTTATGCGCCCAATGTCTATGTGTCGGTGCTGGCGGTGCGCGGGCGGGTGGACGGCGTGCAGCCCGGCGCGCTGATTGATCTGGGCAAACCGGCGTTCAAGCTGGGCATAGGCCAGATCAACGTCGGCTGGCGCGCCCACCAGCTGAATGTGTCGGTGCAGGCCGACCGCGAAAAGTACCAGGTCAGGGAAAAGGCGCATGTCAGGATAAAAGTAGCCCGTGCCGATGGCGGCGCGCTGCCATCGGGTGCGGAAGTGGCGCTGGCGGCGGTGGACGAGGGCTTGCTGGAGCTGATGCCCAACGCCAGCTGGGACTTGCTCGGTTCCATGATGGGACATCGCGGCATCGAGGTCGAGACGGCCACCGCGCAGATGCAGGTGATAGGCAAGCGGCACTTTGGCCGCAAGGCGGTCGCGCACGGCGGCGGGGGCGGTCATCAGGCTTCGCGCGAACTGTTCGAGACGCTGCTCAAATGGCAGGGGCGGGTGACGCTGGACGCACAGGGCGAGGCGACGCTGGACGTGCCGCTCAACGACGTGCTCGGTTCGTTCCGCATCGTCGCCATCGCCCACGCCGGGGCCGGGCTGTTCGGCAGCGGGGCGACCTCGTTGCAAACCACGCAGGACGTGATGCTGTTCTCCGGGCTGCCGCCGCTGGTGCGCGAGCATGACAGCTATCGCGCCGCCTTCACGTTGCGCAACGCGTCAGAGCGGGCGCTCGAATTGCAGGTGAACGCGCGCCTGTCGGCCAGCGGCGGCGGCCAGCCGGTCGCCCTGCGGGACGGCTTGCCGGCCAGGACGGTGACACTGGCGGCGGGCGAGGCCCGGGAGATTTCGTGGAACGTCAGTGCGCCGCTGGATGCCGACACACTGAACTGGGATGTCTCGGCGCAGGAGCGGCAGGGCGGGGCCGCCGACCGCCTGAAAGTCAGCCAGCGGGTCGTCCCGGCGTTGCCGGTGCGCACCTGGCAGGCCACGCTGGTGCGGCTGGACAAACCGCTCGATCTGACGGTGCAGCCGCCCGCCCACGCCGTGCCGGGACGCGGCGGCGTGACGTTGCTTCTAGGCGACCGGCTGTCAGGCCAACTGAACGGGGTGCAGGAATACATGCGCCGCTATCCCTACACCTGTCTGGAGCAGCGCGCCTCCAGAGCGGTGGCGCTGCATGACACAGCGGCGCTGGAGTCGCTGGCCAACGCGCTGCCCGCGTATCTGGATGGGGATGGCATGGCCAAATACTTCCCGTCCATGAACCGGGGCAGCGACACGCTGACCGCCTACCTGCTGGCGATCGCCGATGAGGCCGGCTGGAAGCTGCCCGCCGATGCACAGGCATCCATGCTGGCGGGGCTGCGCGAGTTTGCGGTCGGACGCGTCCACCGCCGTTCCGAAGTTTCCGGGAACGATCTGGCGATCCGCCGCATCGCCGCGCTGGAGGCCGTGTCGCGCTACGAGGCGGTGGACGAGACGCTGGCGCAGTCGTTCACTGTTCAGCCCAACCTGTGGCCGACCTCGGCGGTGCTGGACTGGTACGGGTTGCTCAAGCGTAGCCTAGGCTGGAGCCAGCGGGATCGGTGGCTTGCCGAGGCTGTGCAGGTGATCCGTACACGGCTCGACCTGCGCGGCACGACGATGGGGTTCTCCACCGAGCGCAGCGACTATCTGTGGTGGCTGATGGCGTCGGGTGATGTCAACGCCAACCGCGCCATCCTGACCATGCTGGACAATCCGGCCTGGCAGGACGATCTGCCGCGTCTGGCGCGCGGCAGCCTAGGCCGCCAGCATCAGGGACACTGGAACACCACGGTCGCCAACGCCTGGGGCGTGCTGGCACTGGACAAGTTCTCGCAGCGTTTCGAATCCGTCGCGGTCGGCGGCAAGACCGAGGCCGCGCTGCCGCCCGTGCAGGGGGTCGCGCTGGACTGGGTGCAGCAGCCGGCTGGCGGTGCGCTGCAACTGGGCTGGCCTGCGAGCGCACGCACCCTGCATGTCGGGCATAAGGGGTCGGGTGCGCCGTGGCTGACGGTGCAGAGCCGCGCTGCGGTGGCACTAGCCCATCCACTGGCGATCGGTCTGAAGATCGTCCGCACGGTGACGCCGCTGGTGCAGAAAACGGCGGGGCAATGGAGTCGGGGCGACGTGATGAAGGTGCATCTCGATCTGGAAGCACAGTCCGACGCCGGCTGGGTGGTGGTGGACGACCCGATCCCGGCCGGGGCGGTGGTGCTGGGCAACGGGCTGGCGCGCGACTCCAGGGTGCTGGCGGAGCAGGCAAGACCGGCGGCAGGTCTTGCCCCGGCGTTCATCGAGCGCACTTTCGAGGGCTACCGCGCCTATTACTCGTTCGTGCCCAAGGGTAGCTGGAGCGTGGAATATACCGTGCGCCTCAATAACGCCGGTACGTTCGAGTTGCCGGTCAGCCGCGTCGAGGCGATGTACGCACCCGAGGTGTACGGCGAGACGCCCAACGCCGCGCTGGTGGTCGGGCAGTGAGACAGGGGGCGAGGCATCAAGCATCCAGTCGTGCCTTGTGGCGGGCGTGCTGGCTGCTGCTTGCCTGCCTTTTTGCCGCGCCGCTGGCGTGGGCCGGCGAGATACCCACTTTCGATCAGGTGAAGGCCGACTACCGGCCTTCCGATGTGGCGCTGCTGGACCGCCACGGTGAGGTCATCCACCGGCTGCGCGTGGACCTGCACGTGCGGCGGTTGGAATGGGTGGCGCTGGCGGACATCTCGCCCGCGCTGATCGCGGCGACGATACAGGCGGAAGACCGGCATTTCTACCAGCATGGCGGGGTGGACTGGCCGGCGCTGGCCAAGGTCGCGGTCGAGTCGCTGTTCGGCGACAAGCAGCGCGGGGCCAGCACGCTGACCATGCAGTTGGCCGCGATGCTGGATCCCGCGCTAAAGCCGAAACGCTACCAGCGCAGCTATGCGCAGAAATGGAGCCAGATCAACGCCGCCTCGGAGCTGGAGCAACACTGGAGCAAGGCGCAGATCATCGAGGCGTATTTCAATCTGGCGTTCTTCCGGGGCGAGTTGCACGGCGTGGGCGCGGCGGCAGCCGGCCTGTTCAAAAAGCGTCCCGACGGGCTGGACGAGGCCGAATCGTTTCTGCTGGCCAGCCTGCTGCGCGGGCCGAATGCGGCGGTGGCGCAAGTGGCGAGCCGTGCCTGCCGGTTGGCGGCGGACATGGCATCAGGAACCGCTTGTCCTGAGATCCGCGCCCGCGCGGAAACCACACTGGACAAAATCTTCATCGAGCCGGATGTGGCGCTGGGCGCGCAGGTCGCGCGCCGCCTGTTGCGCGGCGACAGGCCGGTGATTTCCACGCTGGATGCCGCCACGCAGCGGATGGCAGGCGAGGTGCTGTTCGCCCAGTTGCGCCAGCTGGATGGCCGGCAGGTGCAGGAGGGCGCGGTGCTGGTGGCGGATAACCGCACAGGCGAGGTGCTGGCTTATGTCAGCGGCGGCCCGGACAGCCCTGCCTATTACGTGGACGGCGTGGAGGCACAGCGTCAGGCGGGTTCCACACTGAAGCCTTTTTTGTACGGGCTGGCGCTGGAGCATCGCCTGTTGACTGCCGCCTCGCTGATCGAGGATGCGCCCGCCAACCTGTCCACGCCGAACGGCCTGTACGTGCCGCAGAACTATGACCACGACTTCAAGGGCATGGTCAGCGTCAGGACGGCGCTGGGCGGCTCGTTGAACGTGCCGGCGGTCAAGACGCTGATGCTGGTCGGCGCGGAGGCGTTCGTCGAACGGCTGCGCGATCTGGGCTTTGCCGGGTTGACCGAGGACGGCGAATTCTACGGCTATTCGCTGGCGCTGGGATCGGCGGAGGTGTCGCTGTGGCAACTGGTGAACGCCTACCGCACGCTGGCCAACGGCGGGCGCTACAGCGAGTTGGCGCTGCTGCCCGGCAGCGCTGCCGGCAAACGCGGCGGATCGCGGCAGGTGGCCGATGCGGCGGCCGCTTTCGTGGTGTCGGACATACTCGCAGACCGGGGCGCGCGCGCCGTCACCTTCGGGCTGGAGAACCCGCTGGCGACGCGCTACTGGAGCGCGGTCAAGACCGGCACCAGCAAGGACATGCGCGACAACTGGTGCATAGGCTATTCGGCACGCTACACCGTGGGCGTGTGGGTCGGCAATTACAACGGCGAGCCGATGCACGACGTTTCCGGCATCACCGGGGCGACCCCGGTGTGGTTGCAGGTGATGAATCACCTGAACGCCGCCGAAGCCGGCCTGCGCCGCCCGCCGCCTTCGGGCGTGGTGGCGCGCGACGTGAGTTTCGAACCGGCCTATGAGCCACCAAGACACGAGTGGTTCCTGGCCGGCACCGAGACCGCGCTGGTCAGCGCCGTGCCTGCCGGCGGCGGCTTCCCGCGCATCAGCTACCCGGGCGACGGCGAGATCATCGCGCTGGACCCCGACATCCCGGATGACAACCAGCGGGTGTTCTTCGAGATGTCGCCGCATGACGCCACGATGCGCTGGAATCTGGACGGCGAAACGGTGGAAGGCGGCTGGCTGCCGGTGGCCGGCTCCCACCTGTTGGTGTTGCTGGACGGCGAAGCGCGCGAACTGGACCGCGTGCGCTTCGTGGTGCGCGGGCGGAAAACGGCTGCGCCGTAATCACACCCTGAAGCGGGCGGGATTGGGTGTCCCTCAGACTCTTTCCAGCACGGCGGCGAAGAAGCCGTCGGTGGCGTGCAGTTGGGGGCGCAGTTCCAGGTAGTCGCCCATCTCCAGCGGGATCTTCTGCTGCTGCAAAATCTCGCCTGCCGGTAGCAGCACGAAATCGGGGTGGGCGGCCAGGAAGGCCTGCACGATCTGTTGGTTTTCTTCGGGCAGGATGCTGCAGGTCGCATAGACCAGTCGCCCGCCCTTTTTCAGCAGGCGGCTGGCAGAGTTCAGGATGGCGGTCTGTTTCTGGTTCAGTTCCACGATGCTCTGCGGCGACTGGCGGAATTTCAGGTCGGGGTTGCGGCGCAGCGTGCCCAGCCCGCTGCATGGCGCGTCCACCAGTACGCGGTCTATCTTGCCGGCCAGCCGCTTCACCTTGAGGTCGTTCTCGTGGGCGATCAGCATCGGCTGGATGTTGGACGCGCCCGATCGTTTCAGGCGCGGCTTGAGGTTGGCCAGGCGCTTTTCGGAGACATCCAGCGCGTACAAGCGGCCCTGCGAATTCATCTGTGCGGCCAGCATCAGCGTCTTGCCGCCCGCGCCGGCGCAGAAATCCACCACCATATCGTTGCGGCGGGGGGCGAGCAGGTAGCCCAGCAACTGGCTGCCCTCGTCCTGCACCTCGACTTTGCCCTCGGTGAACAGCGCGTCCTTGTTCAGCGGCACTTTTTCCTTCATGCGGATGCCGATGGGCGAATAGGGCGTGGCGACCGCTTCCAGTTTTTGCGCGTGCAGCTGTTGCAGCACTTCGTCGCGTTTGGCCAGCAGCGTGTTGACGCGGATGTCCAGCGGCGCGCCCTGCTGCATCGCAGTGCCCAGTGCCAGGATTTCGTCGTCCGAATACGAGCGGCGCATGATCTCGATCAGCCAGGCGGGCAGTTCGGCCTGTACCGGTAGTTCGGTGGGCTTGTAGCCCTTGACCGTCGCCAACCATTCCTTTTCGTCGCGCTTCAGTACCGGCTCGATCTCGCGCAGGTTGTAGCCGCCGAACCTGACCAGAAAGGCCAGCGCCATACGGCGCGGCGTGGGGTTGCCGGCACAGGTCTGTTCCAGCAGCAGGCGGTGGCGCAACACGCCAAACACCGTCTCGGCGACCAGCGCGCGCTCGTTCGAGCCCAGCTTTTCGTCCTTGAAGAAATAGCGCAGCGTGGTGTCGGCAGGATGCGCCAGCGGCAGGATGGTGCGCAGCGCCAGTGTGGCAAGTTCCAGTCGGTATTCAGTAATCAGCATGGCAAGGTCGGGATAGAAAATTCAGGCGCGGATTCTAACAGGATTCCCCCGCCCCCGCCCCAGCCCTCAATCCGGCGAGACGCGGATGTCGGTCACCACCATCTGGCCGGCGACATCGCCGTTGCGGTCTATCTGTACGATCTTGACCGGCAGCAGGCGGTATTCCAATCCCAGCCAAACTTCCAGCCCTTCCTCGCCGGGCGCGTGTATTTTGCGCAGCGGCAGCGCGCGCAGCTTGCCGTTGCGGGTCAGCACCGAACCTTCCTGGCCGACTTCCAGCTGGTATTTTTCCAGTTTTTTGCCGTTGCTGATGTACATCGTCAGCACAGGCTGGTCGAGCGGCGATTGCGAAAGTTGGTACAAAAAACTGAGCATGTCCTGCGCTTGGTCCGGCAGCGCGGTTTGGTTGCCGCTGGAGAATGACAGCAGCCTGTTCGGCCAATCGAAGTGGGCTGTCAGCGTCTGGCTATTGTCATCGTTTACCTTGCCCTCGTTGTAGGTTTCGGGGCGTAGGCCGGACGCATCCAGCGTGCCGCTGCTGTGTTGCTCCATCACGAAGGTCTTGAACAGCCGTGCAAGGCCTATGGTCTGCATGCTGACTTGCAGGGTGTAGTGGCCATTGTCGCTAATCTCCAGCTTTTGACGCGCTTCGCCGACGGTAAGGTCTTGGCCTTTGTAGACACTGAAAGTCAATTGCGCCTGCCGTGGCAAGGGGTGGGGAGGCGGCTCGGCGGCTGGCGTTGTGGCTGCTTGCACGTCAACAGGAGGTGGCTCGGGTGACGGCGGGGATGGGGCAGAAGGCGGCACACCAGGCTCGGGGCCGGCGAGCGCGATGGGCGCTGCTTCAGGCGGTTGGGTCGGAGTGTGTTGCGGCTTGCCTGGATGGTGTTTCGGTGGTGGCTTGGGCGTGACGGGCTGGATTTTCGGTAGCGGTTCGAGCTTGGCCTGCAACGGTGGCAAGGTGGGTTCCACGGGGGGCAGTTCGACCAGTTTTGGCCCAAACATCAGTGCGGTGTGGAGTAGCAGGGATAGACCGATGGCGAGGGCTATTCGGCCACGGGCGGTTTCGGGTAGCAAGTTCACGGTGCACGGGTCACGCTACTCAGCACTTGGGTGAACTGGTCGCCATGCGCATCGGTGATGACCATCTTGCCGGGCAGGTTGTAATGGCGTGCGGATAGCCAGAGTTCGGTGCGGTTTTCGCCGGCTTTACCTTGATTGTCTAGATAAAGCGTGTCCAATTGTCCGGCGGGCGAGTCCAAATTTTTACGCGAGCCGATTACATAACGGTAGACATCCAATTTGCTGCCGTTGGTCATCGGGAATTCCACCGTGCCGCCAGTTTTCAACGTCAGAAAAAAGAACTGATACATGGCACTCAACCGATCCTGCGTGCCTTCTGGCAATTCGATCCGGCTGCGCAGGGCGGCGTTGGTCAGCGTGAGTTGCCGGGCAGTCCAGTCGAATTCGGCACTGACATCTTTGCTGGGGTCGCCTTCACGCCGGCTATCGAAATGCAAAGGGCGCAGTCCGTGCTTTTCTACCAGCCCGTTACTGCGCATCAAGACTTTCTGCGGTTTGAAAAGTGCCAGCAGTCCGACCGGTGTGGTGGTACTGGTCAGCGTGTAGTGGTTGCCATCGCGTTGGTAGGTCTCGTCTATCACGCCGATCTGAATGCCCCGGCTGAACACCTGATAGCTGGCCTTGATGCTGGTGGGCGGGGCTGCCCATGCCTGAGCGCTCAGTGCCAGCCAGATCGCGAACAGGGTGAGCTGTTTCATGGCTTATTCCAAGGCAGGGGAAATCAGCGCAAAGCCGGGTTGTTTGCGGCGGTGGTTGATGACTTTGCCGTTGCTGGCCAGTTCGACATGGCCGGCACACAGCCAGCGCAGCACTTGCGGGAAAATGCGGTGTTCTTCGCGTAGCACGCGAGCCGCCAGCGTGGCTTCCGTGTCATCCTGCATCACCGGCACGGCGGCCTGGATGATGATGGGGCCGTGATCCAGCGCCGGTGTGACGAAATGCACCGTGCAGCCGTGGATTTTGACACCTTCCTTGATGGCACGCGCATGGGTGTGCAGGCCGGTGAAGGAGGGCAGCAGGGACGGATGGATGTTGATCAGTCTGCCGGGATAATGGTTCACGAAGCTGTCGGTCAGGATGCGCATGAAGCCCGCCAGTACCACGAAATCCGGCTGGTAACTGTCTATCACTTTCGCCAGTTCAGCATCGAAACTCTCGCGGTCGGGATGGCTGCGATGTTCGACCACATGGGTGGGAATGCAGTGACTCTGCGCGACAGCCAAGCCGCCGACATTCGGACGGTTGCTGATGACCGCCGCAACGCGGCAGTTCAGTTTGGCATTCAGCAACACCTCCATGTTGCTGCCGCGCCCCGAGATGAGGATGACGATTTTTTTCATGGTGCTCTCAAAGTGCTTCGATCAGGAGCGCGGCGTGATGCCGCTCGTGGGAATCGCGCAGACTCGGCTGCGCGTTCCGGCGTTACTGCACCTGCGTCTGATGTTCGTCACCGTTTCTGGCACGGGTCACGCCGATCTTGGTCACGGTCTCGCCTGCCGCCTGCAATTGGCTGATGGCAGCGTCCGCATCCTGCGCCGCGACGATCACCACCATGCCGATGCCGCAGTTGAAGGTGCGGTACATTTCCTGCGCTTCGACGTTGCCGCCTTCCTGCAGCCAGCGGAACAGTTTGGGCATCTGCCATGAGTCGGCGCTGATCTCGGCAACGATGTTTTCGGGCAACACGCGCGGCACGTTCTCGGTGATGCCGCCGCCGGTGATGTGGGCCATGCCCTTGACGGCGACGGTTTGCATCAGGCTCAGCAATGGTTTCACGTACAAACGGGTGGGCGCCATGATGCAGTCGGCCAGGCTACGCTCGCCGTCGAACTTGGCATTCAGGTCGGGGTTGCTGCGGGCGATGATTTTGCGCACCAGCGAGTAGCCGTTGGAATGCGCGCCGTTGGAAGCCAGACCCAGCACCACATCGCCGGGGACGATGGTGTCGCCGGTGATGATCTTGGATTTTTCCACCACGCCGACCGCGAAACCGGCCAGGTCGTATTCGCCGACCGGGTACATGCCGGGCATCTCGGCGGTCTCACCACCGATCAGCGCGCAGCCGGAATCTTCGCAGCCTTTGGCGATGCCCTTGATGACTTCGGTGGCGGCGGGCACGTCCAGCTTGCCGCAGGCGAAATAGTCGAGGAAGAACAGCGGCTCGGCACCCTGCACCAGAATGTCATTGACGCTCATGGCGACCAGGTCGATGCCGACGGTGTCGTGGCGATTCAGTTCGAAGGCCAGCTTCAGCTTGGTGCCCACGCCGTCGGTGCCGGATACCAGCACGGGTTCCTTGAATTTTTTCGAGATTTCGACCAGCCCGCCGAATCCGCCGATACCGGACAGCACTTCCGGGCGCATGGTGCGCTTGGCATAGGGCTTGATGTTCTCGACCAGCTGATCGCCGGCATCAATGTCCACGCCGGCATCGCGGTAGGAAAGGCCTGTTTTCTGTGCATCAGTAGGGGTGTTCAAGTTGAGTTCTCGCTTTCTTCAGGATAAAGTGCCGGACAATTTTGTCGCGGATTTTACCTTAAATGAATTCTTCCCGCTTTGTTGCCATTCAGTGGCTGTTGTTCACGCTGCTGGCAGGGATGCTGTTCTATCTGCTCGCGCCCATACTCACGCCGTTTGTCGCGGCGGCCATTCTGGCCTATATCTGCAATCCGCTGGTGCAGTGGCTGGGCGGGAAGAAGGTGTCGCGCACTACGGCTGTGCTGCTGGTGATGGCAGGCGGTTTGCTGTTGTGCGCCGGTTTGCTGTTGATCATGTTGCCGCTGATGTTCCGTGAGACGAACCAGTTCATGCTGCGTTTGCCAGACTGGGTGGAGGCGGCGCGCTCGTATCTCGAACCACTGTTCTACCAGTGGTTCGGCGTGGCAGTGGAATGGGATGTTGAGGCACTGAAGGGGGTCTTGATGAGTCACTGGCAGAGCGCCGGCAAGGTCGCCAGCCAGTTATTGCCCTGGCTGGGCGGCAAGGGCGGGGCGTTGCTGGATAATTTGGTCAGCCTGATGCTGGTGCCGGTGGCGATGTTCTATTTGCTGCGTGACTGGGATGGCCTGATTGCCCGGCTGGACGGGCTGATCCCGCGCCATCTGCACGACAAGGTGCGCGAAGTGGCGGGCGAGGTGGATGGTGTGCTGGCGGAGTTTCTGCGCGGCCAGATTTCGGTGATGTTGCTGATGAGCGTTTATTACAGCGTGACGCTATGGGCGGTCGGGCTGGAATTTGCACTGCCCATCGGTATCGTCGCGGGGATGCTGGTATTCATCCCCTATCTGGGTATGGTCACTGGCCTGCTGCTGGCCACGCTGGTAGCAGTGATGCAATTTGGTGAATTGTCTGGGCTATTGTGGGTGTGGGCTGCGTTCGGCGCAGGGCAACTGATTGAAGGTATGCTGGTCACGCCTTGGCTGGTGGGCGACCGTATCGGCCTGCATCCGCTGGCGGTGATTTTTGCCTTGCTGGCGTTTGGTCAGTTGTTCGGTTTTTTCGGTATCCTGCTGGCACTGCCGCTTTCTGCCGCGTTGCTGGTCGGTCTGCGACACATCGTCAAGTGGTATCTGTCCAGCAATATGTACCTTAAATGATGAGTCAACTATTGCTCGACATCACGCCGGACTGGTGGCCGACATTCGATAATTTCGTCGCGGGCAGGAATGATGAGTTGCTGGCAGCGCTGCATCAGGCGCTGGCTGGGACCGGCAAGGACCGCTGCATCTATCTCTGGGGAGAGACCGGCAGCGGCAAGAGTCATCTGCTGCAAGCCTGTGTCAGTGTGGCACAGAACGCGCACCATCAGGCTATTTATGCGAATGGCGTGGTACCTGAGCCGCAGTCTGTGGTGGCGGTAGATGATGTGGAACAGCTGGATGCGGACGCTCAGATTGCGCTGTTCGCGCTGTATAACCGGATGCGCGAGGGCGGCGGGGTGCTGCTGGTATGCGGCAGGCAGCCGCCGCAGCATCTGGCGGTGCGCGAAGACCTGCGCACCCGGCTAGGCTGGGGATTGGTATATCAGGTGCATGGCCTGAACGACGAGGAAAAGGGACAGGCGCTATCGCGTCACGCGCAAACGCGTGGCTTTACCCTCAGTTACGAACTTTTGCAGTATCTGTTGCGCCATGGCCGGCGCGACCTGCCCAGCTTGCTGGCGGTACTGGACGCGCTGGATACGCATTCCCTGCGATTGCACCGCACGCCCTCCGTGCCGCTGCTCAAGGAAGTTTTGCAACAATCATTGGAGTTAACGTGAAATTAGCCTTATTCGATCTGGACAACACCCTGCTCAACGGCGACAGCGATTTCGAGTGGTCGCAATTTTTGATACGCATCGGCATCCTCGACCGCGAGTTGTTCGAGGTGAAAAATCAGACCTTTTATGATCAGTACAAGGCCGGTACGCTGGACATCCACGCGTTTCTCGATTTTCAGCTGAAACCCCTGTCACGTCATGCCCGCAGCACGTTGGATATGTGGCACGAGCAGTTCATGCGCGAGAGCGTCATGCCGATGATCACGCAACCGGCGCGCGAGCTGGTGCAGCAACACCGAGATGCCGGCGATGTGTGTGTCATCATTACCGCCACCAATAGTTTTGTGACCGGACCCATCGCACGGCAATTCGGCATTGAACACTTGATTGCCACCGACCCGGAACACCAGGATGGCGAATTCACTGGTCGCGTGGCCGGCGTGCCGTGCTTCCGCGAGGGCAAGATCACTCGTCTGAATAACTGGCTGGCGGAACATGACTGGACGCTGGCCAGTTTCGAGGACAGCACGTTCTACAGCGATTCCCTCAACGATTTGCCGCTGATGAACTGCGTGCAGCATCCGGTCGCCGCCAACCCCGATGCGACATTGCGCGCCCATGCCGAACAGCACGGCTGGCCTGTCATCGCGTTGCGTTGAGGATATAATCGCGGCGGTAGCTTTGATGTCTGATGGTGCGTGCTAAAGAAATTTGCTTTTCCGCCGAATAATCATGACACTGGGGTCAGTTATGGAAAGGGTGCTGGGGTGAGACCGGAAAAACATATAGGCTTTGACAAGGCTGTGCATGACGCACTGGTAGAGGCGCGCGGCAAGAAGTTCAATAACGCAGAGGACAGGATCAAGGCGCTGGAGCACAAACTGGAGACTTGCAGGCTGTCGCCCGCCGAAGTCGCCGAGATCCAGAAGCAGCTGAAGTCGTTGCGCTGAATCCGTTCTACTTCGCTAACGTCTGGGGCGGACAGTCTTGTTCGCATCCGGTCGGACGCATCAAATTCCAAGTTTCTTCATTTTTTCCCACAGGTTTTTGCGGCTGATGCCCAACGAGTTGGCCGTTTCGGAGATATGCCCGTTGTGGTTGCGCAGGCAATTGCCGATGTATTTGCGTTCGCAGGCCTGGATGTATTCGCTCAAGGATTCTTCGCTATGCGGCTGCTCGGTTGGCAGGGGAGGCAAGCCGTCGAACAGCAGTTCCGGACTGAGTTCCCTCTGTTGCGAGAGGATGCAGGCGCGTTCCAGGCAGTGTTTGAGTTCGCGGACGTTGCCGGGCCAGGGATAGTTCAGCAGCGCTTGTTCGGCAGCGAGACTCAGTGTGCGGGGGTCGTCGTGCTGCGTATTCCATTCTGCGAGCAGATTCTCCGCCAGCCAGGGGATATCTTCCTTGCGTTCCCGCAGCGGCGGGATGCTCAAGTGGATCACATGGATGCGGTAGTACAGGTCCTCGCGGAACTTGCCGATTTCCACCATCTGCTTGAGATCCTGATGTGTGGCGCAGATCAACTTGATGTCCACCTGGATGGGAGTTTCCGCGCCGACTCGGACGATCTGGCGCTCCTGTATCGCGCGCAGCAGCTTGACTTGCATGGCCGGTGACATCTCGCCGACCTCGTCGAGGAATAGCGTTCCGCCGCTGGCCAACTCGAACAGCCCGCGCTTGTCGCGTATCGCACCCGTGAAAGCGCCTTTGGTATATCCGAATAATTCGGCTTCCAGCAGGCTTTCGGTCAGTGCGCCGCAGTTCACTGTGATGAACGGGTGCTTGAGTTCCGGGTCGTAGAGGTTGCGCAGGGCGTGTGCCAGCCGCTCCTTGCCGACCCCCGATTCTCCGGTAATCAGTACCGAGGTTGGTGTCTTGGCGATGCGCGGCAGCAGTGCTTCGATATTGCGCATGGCGCTCGATACACCGAGCATGGTCTCGCGGGTGACGGTGCAGGTCGAGCGTGAGCACAGCGCCTGGATGGAGGCCAGCAGCGCGTGGATGTCCAGCGGCTTGGTGAGGTAGTCCTGCGCGCCCAGCTTGAGCAGCCGCACCGCCCGGTCTATGGTGCCGTAGCCGGTGGTAAAGATGAAATGGGGCAGCACGGCTTCGGTGGATTTCAGTTGTTTGAAGAGCGTTTCGCCGTTTATGTCCGGCAGCTGGATGTCGCAGATCACGACATGGTAGGGCTGGCTGGTCAGCGCCTTGATCGCTTCCGCACCGGTCTTGAACCAGTCGCAGTGGAAATCCTCAAGCTGGAAGCGGTCGGACAACGCCTCGCCCATGATCAGATCGTCTTCGATCAGACAGATGCGGTAATTGCTCATGTTTCGTTTTCAATCGGGATGGTGACTCGGAAATTCATGCGGTCTTTCATTTCTCGGCTCACAGTAATATTCCCGCCGAGTTGTTGTACCACCTGATATGTGACCCACAGGCCCAGGCCGTGACCGCCCTCGCTGAATGCGGCAAACGGCTCGAACAGGTGGGCGATTTGTTCTTCTGTCAGCATTTTTCCGTTGTTGCTAACCGAGATGCGCAATTGTGCTGCTTCAATGCCGATGTCGCATGCGACTTCACCCTGATGGGCAGCGGCCTTGATGGCGTTCATCAACAGGTTGATCAGAATCTGGCGTATGCAGGTGGCGGGCAGGCCTATTTCTTCGGAAATACTATTGTGCCAAGCGATGTGCAGGGCTTTTCTGCTGCTCATGGGCGAGATCAGCATCAGCACGTCCTCGATATCCTGCGGGGTCAGGGTGCGGCTCTTCACTTTTGATTCGACCAGTAAGGCCGCGACGGTTTCCTTGACCTGGTTTAGTCCGCGCTCGATCAATGCGATGGTTTTTTGCGTCAGCGGGCTGGTGTCGGTGTGGTATTTGAGTGTATCTATCGCGGTGAGCATGCCGCTCAGTGGGTTGTTGATCTCGTGGGCGATGCCGGCGGCGAGCTGGCCGAGAGCGGCCAGCCGCTCCGATTGCACCATGCGCGCTTCCAGCGTTTCCTTGGCCTTGAGATCTTTCAGCAAGTGATGATAGGCCTCGAACAGGCTGCCCAGTTCATCGTGGTATTCGTAAAGTGCCGGATCCAACTTCTCTGGCCATTTCTTGCCGAGCTGCTCCATGCGGGCGGCCAGTTGCACCAGCGGCAGCGCCATGCGTTGCCCCCAGTACCAGTTGAACGGCAGCAGGATAGCCAGGATCAGGCCGCCCACCGAGAGCGCGTCCCATGCGCTGTCGGCATACAGCGGTAGAAAAACGTCGCGCGAATGCACGATCACCAGTGTGCCGAGTCGCGTGTTGTCCTTGCTGATGGGAGTCAGCGAGTAATAGTGCTTTGAGTGGCGCAGGTAGACAGTTTTCGCCTGTTCGCCGGACATCACCGAGATGCGAGTTGCCAGTTCGCGGAATTCTGCACCGAGTTCGCCCATTGTCGTCAGCATGGGCGTTTCCTTGGGATGCGTTGAAACCACCACGCGCAGGGCATTGTCCACGACCACCATGCTTTCGACATGCACCCTGGCCGAAGCCGGGCGCTGACTGGCCTCGGCGATAATTTCGAAAGCACGCCAGACGTCATCCTGAAGCATGGCCGAGAACAGGTTGGACTTTAACGAGTAGCCCAGTTGTTCCGATTCGATGGCCAGATCGTTTTCCAGCTTGTTGTAGGCGTTGAGCATGAAAGAGGCGGATACCGCCAGCGCCGAGACCACGATCAGAAAGCTCCCCCACAGCGGAACCTTGTATCGGTAACTGAGGTTCATGAAGCTCATAGTTTTCCTTCGCGCTTCATCATCAGGAATACATTGCGATACAGACGGTCACTCGTTTTCGCAAAACCGTTCAGTTTTAGACGCTCCAGCAAGCGGATGCCTTCAGAGTCGGTTGACATGTTCAGGAGCACCTTCTGCATCAACGCAAAATCCTGTTTGTTCAAGGTGCTGCGTGCGACCAGCGGCGGCATGCCGTATTCAGCCGATTTGCTGACGATGCGAGTCTGGCGGGTAATGTCGGGGCGGGACTGGTCCAGCACTTCCCAGAAGAAACCCGACAGAGCGCCGCCATCGGCAAGGCCGATCGCCACGGCGGCAACTATTTTCTGATGGTCACGAGTGAAAAAGGTCTTGCGGAAGTAAGTGCCGGAATCCATCCCGGCTTGCTGCAATTGATGCAGGGGGACGAGATAGCCGGTATTGGACGAGGGGTCGGCATAGGCGAAGATCTTGCCCTTGAGATCAAGCAGTGAGTGTGTGGTGTGATCATCGGCCGATACAATCAGGTAGGCGCGCTCATAAGGTCGCCCTTGGAACAGCGGCGTGGCGAGCAGTTTGCAGTAGGGTCTGGACTCTAGATAGGCGGGGGCAGACAGCCAGCTGAAATCCAGTTTCCTGAGCTTCATAAGGTCTACGTGTTCCTGATAGCTGTTGCGGAAGATGAATTCCACCGGCCTGCCCAGTTTGGCTTGCAGATAGCTGCGCCATTCTTCCAGTAGCGCGTACTGGCCATGCGCCATGGCAGGTGTGATGCCTAGTCGGAGTGTGGCGGGTTCGGCCAGCGCCATGCCGGAAACCAGTGTCCAGCACAGTGTGAATATCCGAAGCAAAGACAGGAGCTTCAAGGGAACCTCGCCAAGTGTTACATATTGGTAACGGGTTGCAGGGGGCGCATTTCGCTGTTACCAAATCGAAACATGCTGTTCGCATACTATCGCGAAACTCCTCCGTGAATACCGCCTTACAGTCGAAAATACTACTTATTTGCATAAGGATAGTTTTTTGATCAAGCCGGATTTGTCGCCTCTGACAGCACGGCAGCAATTTTCGTGCCGGAGTCGCCACCGAATAGCCTCGCGCAGACGGGGCATGTTCTAACCAATCCCTTTATTAAACAAATTATTACCGATGACTTTCTGCCAGATTCTGGTGTGCGGTACGGCAGAACTTGCCACCGATCTTTCTGCTGAATTCTGCCGGTGTGTTGATGGTCAGGTGAGATTTCTCTCGGAAAGTTACCTGCAGGTAACAAAAAATTGAATTTCGGATTTTTCGCCATCGGATTGGTGTCTCCCTGGCTCAGTATTGGTCTGGTGAGTTCATTCCAACAGGCTGATAGATAACACTTTAGTCGGAATGGGACAAGTTTATTGGCCGGCGTTCAGGTTGTCGGCATGTTTCTTGCTTGAAAGATGGCAGATCAACAATAAAATGAATGGCAGGTCGTATGAACTCCGCAAAATTGGCAACATGGTTGGCAGCAATTCTGTTTTACGCAATTTCCGGCACGATGGCGGCACACGCCGAAACCGACCCGGATTCCCCGGATAGCCCCAAGGCAGCGCAGTTGGCAAGCAACAAGACCGACAATGGCTCCTGTCTCAAGTGTCACAACGGCAGCAAGGAAATCAAAGTGCCCAATGCACCGGGTGCCGAGGAGGAGATGCGTGACTTGCATGCCATCAAGAAGCTGGCATTCGGCAAGAGCGTGCATGGCGACATGCAATGCGTCGCCTGCCACACCGGCATCAAGGATGGCAGCAAGCCACACCAAGCAGAGGCAAAAACCACTGGCTGCGTGCAATGCCACACTGCTTTATGGGACACCGCCAAGAAGGAGAATATGACCGAGGAGCGCGCCAGGTTGGGCGTGGTCGTGCAGAATATCGCCGCTTACAACAAGACCTTCCATGCCTTGCAGAACAAGGACGACCCGACCCGTGCCAATGCCAGTTGCGACGACTGCCACGACACCCACTCTTTCAATGTGCCGCCCAAAGGCAGCATAGGCCGCTCCAACTGGCACCTGACCATTCCCAATACCTGCGGCGAGAAATGCCATAGTGATGAACTGGATGAGTATTCCACTTCGGTTCACGGCAAGCAGGTCATGGATCAACACAATCCCAAGGCGGCGGTGTGCACCGACTGCCACACCTCGCACGGCATCACCAATACTTCCGGTGAATCGTTCAAGCTGGAGATCGTGCAGGCTTGCGGCGGCTGCCACAAGGAAAACCTGAAGTCCTATTCGGAGACCTTCCATGGTCAGATCAACGCGCTGGGCTACGGTTACACCGCCAAGTGCTACAACTGCCACGGTAGTCACGGCATCCTGTCACCTTCCGATCCTGAATCCACCGTCCATCCTGACAATCGCCTGAAGACCTGCCAGCAGTGTCACAGCGGCAACAAGGGTTGGGCTGGGCTGCAAAAGGCCACACCGGGTTTTGTGACTTTCGCGCCTCATGCCAATACGCATAATTTCGAGAAATATCCACAGATGTGGATCGCCTCCAAGTTCATGTTGAGCCTGCTGGCGGGCGTATTCGCCTTCTTCTGGTTACATTCGGCATTGTGGTATTACCGCGAACGCAAGGATGGTTGCCCGATCGTCGCCAACGCACAGGGCAATACCAAGTCGCACATTCTGGCGAACGAATTGCTGAAAGGCCCGGCAAAAGGTAAGCAGATCCGCCGCTTCAGCAAGCTGGTGCGCTCGGCTCACCTGATCTTCGCGCTGGTGACCATGACGCTGATCCTGACCGGGATGCTGGTGTTCTACGCCGACACCCAATGGGCACATGCGGTAGCACAAGCGCTGGGCGGCCCTAAGACCGCTGGCATCATCCACCGCATCTGTGCGACAGCCTTCCTCGGCATCTTCGTCGTTCAGCTGGTGTATGTGTTGCAGAAGCTGTTGCGCAGCAAGACCTTCAGGTGGTTCGGCCCGGATTCGCTGATCCCCAACTGGAAAGACTTGAAGGACATCGTCGCCATGTTCAAGTGGTTCTTCGGCAAGGGATCGCGTCCGACCTTTGATCGCTGGACTTACTGGGAGAAATTCGACTTCTGGGCGGTGTTCTGGGGTGTCGGCATCATCGGCAGCAGCGGTCTGATGTTGGCCTTCCCGCATGTCACCGCGCAGTTCCTGCCGGGCTGGATGTTCAATGTGCTGACGCTGGTGCATGGCGAGGAAGCCTTCCTGGCCGCCGTGTTCCTGTTCACCGTGCACTTCTTTAACAACCACTTCAGGCCGGACAAGTTCCCGCCACCCGATGTGGTGATGTTCACCGGTTCCGTGCCAGTGGAAGAGTTCAAGCGCGAGCACACCGACCAATACAACCGTCTGGTCGAGTCCGGCGAACTGGAGAAATATCTGGTGGATGCGCCGTCCCGCAAGATGACGCTGGCATCCAAGGTACTGGGCATCACGCTGATCGCGATCGGGCTGACGCTGCTGGTGCTGGTGATCATCGGCTTTGTCGGCAACACCTGAAACAGATGAATCAGGGGGGCAATGGCCGCCCTGATAAAGATTTCGTAACAAATTAGCAACTTACTTTTTAACTTTTAATTCTGGAGAACATCATGAAAAAACAAATCATCGCCACCCTGACCCTGGTCCTGTTGACCGGTTTCGTGTCGGTCGCCCATGCAGAGATTGACGAGGCCGCAGCCAAGAAGCTGGCCAAGAGCAATGACTGCTTCAAGTGCCACGCCGTGGACAAGACCAAAAAAGGTCCTGCCTACAAGAAGATCGCCATCAAATACAAGGGCAAGGCCGATGCTGAGGCTGCACTGATCAAGCAAATCACCACCGGGCCCAAGGTCAAGCTGGAAGACGGCACCGAAGAAGATCACAAGATCATCGAGACCAAGGACAAGGCCGAATTGAAGAATCTGGTGGGCTGGATTCTCTCGCTGTAAATCTTGACACCCCCGCGCATCAGGCGGGTGGTGAAGTAATTGAAACCAAGGGGTAAATAATGAAGCTGTTAACAAAAATATTCGTTTCGTGTGCCGCGTTGGGCGCGTTGATGTCGGCTCCTGCCGCATCCGCCGCCGATCTCGGCAACCGCAACATGGGGCGCGAGATCGCCAAAATGTACCTGGCCTCCGCAGCACCTGCTGCCCAAGCCGGCGAGGCTGGCAAGGCCGATGCCAAGGATATCGTGCTGCGCGGCGATGCCAAATGCACCGCCTGCCATGACGATGCCGACTCTCCGCAATTGCTGTCCATCGGCAAGACCCGTCACGGCGTCAATGCCGATGGCCGCACACCGGGATGCACCAGCTGTCATGGCGACAGCGTGGCACACACCGGCCACAAGGGGAGTTCCAAGCCTCCCAAACCTGATCGCGTGTTCGGCAAGAACACCGCCACACCGGCTGCCGAGCGCAACCAGGCCTGCCTGTCCTGCCATGCTGGCGACAGCAAGCGCCATCTGTGGGCGGGCAGTGCACACGAGGCGCGCGACGTAGCCTGCACGTCCTGCCATCAGGTGCACACCGCGCACGACAAGGTGCGCGACAAGCAGACCCAGCCCGAAGTGTGCTTCAGCTGCCACAAGGAGCAGCGCGCACAGGTCAACAAGCCCTCCCACCATCCGGTGCTGGAAGGCAAGGTGAGCTGTTCCGACTGCCACAACGTGCACGGTTCCGCTGGTCCGAAGCTGATGAAGCGCGATTCCGTGGTCGAGACTTGCTACACCTGCCACATGGAAAAACGCGGCCCGTTCGTGCATAACCACCGTCCCGTTTCAGATGACTGCAGCAACTGCCACATGCCGCACGGCACCACCGCTGACAACCTGCTGAAGGCCCGTCCGCCACTGGTTTGCTACCAGTGCCACAGCGGTCACGGCACGCCCGGTGTCGCCGGCATTGCGCCCGCCATCACCACTTCGGCCAAGGCCAATACATTCATCGAGCAAGGACGCGGTTGCCTGAACTGCCATACCGAGATTCACGGCAGTAACAACCCAGACGGCGGACAGAAGTTGCTTCCACCTGCCTTCTTCTTGCGCTAAGGGGAGAACGAATATGAGAAAAAATACTATCAACGGCTTCCGGCTGCTGCCGGTCGCGGCGGCCATCATGCTGGCCTACGGTCAGGCTTATGCCGAGGAAGACACGGAGCTCTATGACCTCATCACGCCTGCCAGTTCGATCAAGGTCGGCGTCGGTGTCATCAACAATGCGCGTGACGCCAAGCGCTTCTCGCAATACACCGGCCTGAACAAGAGCGCATCGGTGTTGCTGGATGTGGACTACAACCGTCGCGACCCGCTGACCGGCTTCTGGACGCAGTTCAGCGCGCGCAATCTTGGTCTGGATACCCGCCAGTTCACCTTCTCGCAGAGCCGGCAGGGTGACTGGAAGTATGCGTTCGATTACAACGAGATCGTGCGTCGCGACCCCTACATCATCCATACCGGCATGACCGGCATCGGTAGCGCCACGCCCATCATCAACCTGATCGCCTTGCCGCCCGGTGCGGGTGCGGCCAACGGCGTGGTGTCGGGCAGCGCGCTGCAGGGCACTGATGTGGAACTGAAGATCAAGCGCACGGCAGTGGGCTTATCCGGCGAGAAGTGGATCACGCCGGAATTGCAGTTCGAGCTGAGTTTCCGCAGCGAAGACAAGAAGGGCGCACGTCTGTTCGGGCGCGCCGGTCTGGGTTCCACCGACATGCAATACCGGCCAGCCACTTCGGGGGCGACCAGTTTTGCGGTGCTGCTGACGCCCGAACCGATCAACTCGAACACCAAGCTGATCGAAGGCAAGCTGAACTTCCTGCGTGACAACCTGGCGTTGAGTGCCGGCTATTTCGGTTCGTTCTACACCAACAGCTTCGGCAGCATGTCGCCGTTCCTGTCTGGCAACATCATGAACCGGGGGGCGTTGTCTCCTGCCACCGGCGCGGGTGCGACGCTGAGTTCCTCGGTGAAACAGCTGGCCGAATCTTCGGTCGCGCTACCGCCCGACAACCAGGCGCACCAGTTCTATCTGACCGGCAACTATGCCCATTCGGACACCACGCGCAGCAACTTCAAGCTGGCCTACACACATGCCACGCAGAACGAGCTGTTTGCGGCGATGGGGCTGACCCGTTCGGCGTTCGCGCCCACCAGTCTGGGCGGCGTAGTGGACACCACGCTGGCACAATATGACCTGTCCATGCGTCCGATGAAGGAATTGTCGGTCAACGCCAATTTCCGCTATGAGGACCGCGCCGACAAGACACCAATCTTCGTCTACAACACCAACGGCATCGTCGGCAACGCGCTGAACAACACCACTAACTGGCCGTCCGGTTCGCAAACGCGCACCAGCGCCAAGCTGGACGGTGTCTATCGTTTCGCGTCCGGCTATTCGCTGGCGATGGGTGGCGACTGGGAGCGCAAGGTCACGCCCTTGCCACCTTCCAACACGGCATTGTTCGCTAACCAGGTGCTGTTCCGTCCGGTGCTGACCGAGTACGGCATCCACGCCGATGCACGCAAGGCCATGTCGGAAACAGTGAACGGTGCGGTAGGCTTCGAGTACAAGCAGCGTCGCGGTGGCAACGGCGACTGGGTGACGACCAACGGTGTGACCACGGCCAACCCACTGACTTCCAACACACTGGTGTTTTTCAATCCGGCGGGCGCGTTGGGCAACCGTGTGCTGCCCATCATGTACATGGATCGGGATCGCACCAAGTTGCGCGGCAATCTGGACTGGCAAGCCAGCGAAAAAGCGTCGTTCCAGGTGGTTGCCGAACATACCAAGGATAACTATCGGAGGGACTTCTCTGCGGCGCTGCTGGCCGCACAGCTGATGCCGACTGTACCGGGTGCAAATACCATCGTCAGCGATTCCGTGTCGCTGGATGGCACGTACCTGATCTCGGATGACTGGCGCGTCAGCGGTTTCTGGACTTACAGCTACAACCGATGGAACGTCAACAAGGCGAGTCTGGGCGACGATACCCGCAACACCGACAACACAATCGGCTTGACAGTGAACGGCAACCTGACCGGCAGTCTGGCAGTCGGCGCGGACCTGTTGACTACGCGGGATGTCACTACCTTCAACAACGTGGTGGCAACCGCTGTCGGCGGCAATATCGCCGGTTTTGCCGGCCAGCCCTTGCCGGGCAACTACCTGCCGGCGATTCATTACACCACCAGCAAGTTCAATGTCCACGGCAAGTATGAAGTGAACAAGCAGTCGGCGGTGACGATGAACTTCGTCTACCAGACGTTCAGGACCGACGACTGGCAGTGGGGCTACAACGGCACACCGTTCCTGTATACCGACAATACGACGGTATCGCAGCCGATGAGCCAGTCTCTGAAGTATGTCGCCGTGAATTACGAACACAAGTTCTGATCGTAACGGTGTGTAGTCTCAGCCTGCCCGCAAGGGCAGGCTTTTTTTTCGCTATCGGATATGTGCGGCGATCGCCCGCTCGACCAGGGCCAAGGTGGTTTCCACGGAGACCGGCATCTGGCTGGTGACATCCAGCGCGCGATCCTCGAAAACATCCGTGCCGGGATGGGCGGCGGCCCAGTCGCGCACGGTCTGGTCGCGGCGCTCCAGCAAGGCTTGCAGATGCGGGCGGAACAGCACGAACAGCGCGCCCAGCCAGCGGTTCAGCGGCCAGGAGGGGTTGGCGTGGTCTATCCTGAACCGCTCCAGCATGGCGATCACCTGCTCGGCGGGATACCAGGCATCGCCTGTCACCCAGCGGTTCACGGTGAACAGCGCAGTCGGCCAGCCAGAGGCGTCCATCGCGACGGCGGCCAGGTGGGCGAGCGCATCGTCGCCCTGCGGCCAGATCGAGGCTGAAGGGAGTGACAGCGGGGCAACGCCTGCCGGCATGCCGGCAGGCCTCAGGAAGGTGTGGAAATGGCCGTGTTCGCCGATTTCGCTGCGATGCGAGTGGTAGTAGTACTGCGCGTGACTGTCGTGGTCGTACACGTCGTCATGCGGGTAGTGGTCGAATTCGTAGAAAGTCTCGCCACGGTTCAAGGCATCGCGCAGCACTTCGCCGACCAGATTGAGTCCGGCGCGGGCCAGCACGCGGCGGCATTCCAGCATCTCGGCCCCGGCCTCGCGCATCGCCTGCAACTGCGCCAGCGGCAACTGGCTGAGATCGGGTGTGGCGACCAGCCGGTCAGGCTGCATGGCGGGGGATTACTTCGGATGCGCAGCGCACGGATTGGCAGGGGCTGCCGCACCGGGAGCATCCAGCGGGCAGGGGCGCTTGGCAGCACAAGGGTTGGCCATCGGGCACGGTTTTTGCCCCGCCGCCGGGTTCATCTCCGGGCAAGGCGGATGCGCGGCGCAGGGGTTCTTCGCGCCAGTTTCATCCAGCGGACAGGGCTTCTTCGCGGCGCAGGGATTCTTTGCGGCAGCCTCGTCCAGCGGGCAGGGATGGTGTGTGGCGCAAGGGTTCATGCCGTGCATGTGGGCGTGGTGCCTGCGGGCGGCACAGGGGTTCGCTGCGCACGGGCAGGCCTGCACTGGGGCTACCAGTGCGGTCGCCAGCGCGCCGGAGGAGATCAGGGTTTTTGCGATGTCTTTGAATTTCATCTGTTCGTTCCTTGGTGGGTGTGGCCCGCGATGGGCGCGGAGGCCGGATATTACATTTTCCAGACCAGCAATGTCGAATGATGCAGATCGTCCACGCTGAGGGTCTGGTCGGGTTGCTGGTCGGGCACGGCGAAGGTGCTGCTGATGAACACCGAGCCGGGGCGCATCTCGGCGCGCGCCTTGTGCCACAGCCGCTCCATCGGCACCGGCGACAGGTAGGCGAACACCACGTCGTATTGCGCCAGATGGCAGGCCGGCAGCGCGTCGTCCCAGATGCTGCCCCAGTACACGGCGCAATTGCGCTGGCGGCGGGTGCGCAGCCAGCTTGCCAGCGCCGGCAGCGGGGCGGATTCCACGCCGCTGTAATGCCCGTCAGGACGGGCAGCCGCCAGATGGGTCAGCACGCCGCCCAGCCCGCAACCGAGGTCCATGAAGCGCAAGGTCTTGCCGGCCTGCGCTGCCGGCAGCAAGCCTTCCAGCTCGTGCCAGACCTTGTTGCTGGAAAGGTACAGCGGGACCTGGGTCTTGAACGTGCTCCAGTACACCGCCAGCATCACCAGAAAGGCGGCGAGAAAAAAACCGGGCGGGATGTCCAGCGTCAACATCAGCACCAGCGCCGGTACGAAAACCAGCTGGATCAACAGCCACCAGCGCGCCAGTCCGGCCAGTCGGCTGAAGATCGCGGCAGTCAGCCCGCACAGCAGCGCGAAGGTCAGCGGGGCGGGGCGGACGCCGGTCAGGTTTACGCCGGCCAGCACAAGAGCGAACGCCGCGCCTTGCAGCAGCAGCGCGGCGACGGCGGGCGGGACTCTTGGGAGCAGGGGCGGCAACTTAGCGGACGAGGCCGGCCTCGGCTTCATCGCGCCGGGCCTTGCCGACCAGACGTTCGGCCAGCAGCAGCGCGAAATCCATTGCCGTGCCGGGGCCGCGCGAGGTGATGAGGTTGCCGTCTTCGACGATCGCGGCGCTAGACAGCTGCACTTCCGGGAATTCGTCGAGGCAGGTCGGGAAGCAGGTCGCGCGCTTGCCGGTCAGCAGGCCTGCGGCGGCCAGCACTGAGGGCGCGGCGCAGATCGCTGCGACATAACGGCCCTGTTGCACCATCTCTTGCACCAGCTGGATGACCCGCGCATCGGCCCTGAGATTGCGTGTGCCGGGTTGGCCGCCGGGCAGCACCAGCAGGTCGAAACTGTCGTGCAGCACCGCGTCCAGCGTGGTGTCGGGCTGGATGGTCACGCCGCGCGCGCCGCGCAACGCGCCGCCGGTCAACCCCGCCAGCGTGACGGTGACGCCCGCCCGGCGCAGGATGTTGACGATGCTGATGGCTTCCAGCTCCTCGCTGCCTTCTGCGAACAGCACCAGCGCGGTTTTCATGCTTTTTTCCCCAGGTTATAGGCATCCAGCAGGGCGCGCTGCAATCCGGGATGCTCATCCAGATTGTGGATTCCCATCTCTTCCGTGGCGATGGCTTGTATCTGAAGTTGCGCCTTGTGTTTGCCCCAGTCCCAGTCCAGTGCCGACAGATCCAGTTTGCCGTCCTGCATATATTGGGCGACCAATCCCTGCGGGTTGCTGAATTCGAGTTCGGCTTCCAGCATCACCTCGTACAGGTAGGAATAGGTGTCTATACCGTGCTTGTGCGCCAGCAGTTCATGGATGACCGGCAGGTCGTCGTGTTGTTGCAGCAGTTCGTCGAGGTCGAGAGTGGCGCTGCACAGGTAGTCCTCCCCCTTGAAGGAGAACTCGGTCTGTACGTCTACACTGTTTTTCATGGCCGGTATCAGTCGCGGAAGTTCTGGAATTGCAAGGGGAAATCGGTGACGTTCTTTTTGACGAAAGCAATGGCTTCCTGAAGATTGTCCCGATCCTTGCCGGTGACGCGCACGGTGTCGCCTTGGATGCTGGCCTGCACCTTGATTTTGCTGTCCTTGATGAGCTTGACGATTTTCTTGGCCAGCTCGATCTCCACGCCCACCTTGACTTCACATTCGCGTTTGACCTTGTTGCCGCTGACTTTCTCGATCTTTTCGGAAATTTCAAGGCATTTGATGTCCACGCCGCGCTTGGTCAATTTGCCGTTCAGAATGTCCTGCGCCTGTCCAAGCTGAAAGTCATTGTCGGCCCATACCGTGAGCTTGAGCTCAGCCTGTTCCACGCGCACGTCCGACCCCTTGAAGTCGAAGCGCGTGGAAACTTCCTTGTTGGTCTGATCTACCGCGTTCTTGACTTCGGTTTTTTCTACTTCCGATACGATGTCGAAACTTGGCATGATTTACTCCCTGCTCTTAGTGGTTGTAGGTCGGGTTTTAACCCGACATGTCAGGCCGAAGCTCGGCCTGTGTTATGCAATTAGCCAAAACTGCAGACGTAGTTGACGGCTTCGGTCGCTTCGATCACGAACTTGCCGTTCTCTGGCACAGCGAACTGGCTGCCGGCAGCATAGGTCTTGAATTCGGCTTCGTCGCCGAGCTTGACGCGGCAAGTGCCGGAGGTGATTTCCATGATTTCCGGTACGCCAACATTGAAGGTCAGCGTGCTGGGCAGAATAACACCGACGGTTTTACGCGTGCCATCGGCGAACAATACGGTGTGCGACACGCACTTGCCGTCGAAATACACATTGCCTTGCTTGATGACGCTGACATTATCGAATTGAGACATGATTATCCTTGGTGTTTTAGTGGGTGAATTTTATGAGCCGGATTCGGCGGCTTTAACGCCTTTTTGGTAGGTGCTGTAGAGGTACACCGGGATGCCCAGGTCGCCCAGTTGGTGCTCGATCAGCGGCCTGACGTCTGCCCAGTCCAGGCCGTTGATGCCGCAAGCCAGACGGGGCAGCGCAATGCTGGTGAAATGTTCTTTCTGCACCAACGCGCGCAACGCATGCAGGGCGTGATTCACGTTGCTGACCGTCGCTCGCCCTGGCTTGCTGCCATGATTGTAGGCAGCCTCCTGGGTGAATAGATTGGCGATATGGCGGCCATCGCTGCTGGTCCACATCCACAGTTCACCGGATTTGGGATGGCGGGTCTGGCAGTAATGCCGGAAATCCTTGTACATCGCCGGCATGCGCTCGCGCAGTTGCAGGGCCAGCCCGTGATGAAAATCGTCGTTGGGCGCAACGCCCTGACAGATGACTTGAGCGTGGCTTGCCAGGATGTCGCCGGACAGTTCGTGAATCATGATGCCCTCCTGATAAAGTTCAGGGTGTTACTTCCTCCGCTGCAGGTTCGCCGCGATGCGCATGCGCAGCGCGTTGAGCTTGATGAAGCCCGCCGCGTCCTTCTGGTCGTAAGCGCCCTTGTCGTCCTCGAATGTGGCGATGGTCGGGTCAAACAGCGAATCGGTCTTGGAATCGCGTCCCACCACGATGACATTGCCCTTGTACAGTTTGACGCGCACCCAGCCGTTGACGGTCTGTTGGGTGTGGTCTATCAGCGTTTGCAGCGCGATGCGTTCCGGTGCCCACCAGTAGCCGTTGTAGACCATGGAAGCGTAGCGCGGCATCAACTCGTCCTTGAGGTGGGCAGCTTCGCGATCCAGCGTGATGGACTCGATGGCACGGTGCGCCTTGAGCAGGATGGTGCCGCCGGGGGTCTCGTAGCAGCCGCGCGACTTCATGCCGACATAGCGGTTTTCGACCAGATCCAGGCGGCCGATGCCATGCTTCCCGCCCAACTGGTTGAGCTTGGTCAAGACCGCTGCAGGGGTCAACTTTTCACCGTTGAGTGCGACTACATCGCCATTGACGAATTCGATGTCCAGGTATTCGGCGGCATCCGGGGCGGCTTCCGGCGAAACCGTCCAGCGCCACATGGATTCTTCGGCTTCGGCTGCCGGGTCTTCCAGATGGCGACCTTCGTAGCTGATGTGCAGCAGGTTGGCATCCATCGAGTAGGGGCTGCCGCCTTGCTTGTGCTTCATGTCCACCGGGATATTGTGCTGCTCGGCGTAGGCCATCAGCTTTTCGCGGCTCAACAGATCCCATTCACGCCACGGCGCGATAACTTTAATGTTTGGATTCAAGGCATAAGCGCCCAGCTCAAAACGTACCTGATCGTTGCCCTTGCCGGTCGCGCCATGTGAGATGGCTTGTGCGCCGGTCATGGTGGCGATTTCGATCAGGCGCTTGGCGATCAGTGGACGGGCGATGGACGTGCCCAGCAGGTATTCGCCCTCGTAGACAGTGTTGGCGCGGAACATCGGGAACACGAAGTCGCGCACGAATTCTTCTCGCAGATCGTCAATGAAGATGTTTTCCGGCTTGATGCCGAATTGCAGCGCCTTGGCGCGCGCCGGTTCCAGTTCTTCGCCCTGGCCGACGTCGGCGGTGAAGGTGACCACTTCGCACTGGTAGGTGTCTTGCAGCCATTTCAGGATGACCGAGGTGTCGAGGCCGCCGGAATAGGCGAGGACTACTTTTTTGATATCAGACATAATTTTTTACCTTGTTAGTCGAGCAATAATTCAAAAGAAACAATAAAACCCACGAACACCATCAGCGCCAGCGCCACCAGGAAAATGATGTCTGCCAAGCGTTCATATTTAGACTCTGATGCTGGGCGGCGTATCGAGAAATAGGAAAGTATGGCGCTAATCATGAACAGCAGGCTGTCAAAGGCGAGCAATTCGTCTGCGCGCCGACTGATGCCGTGTTTGGGGATCAGTTGCGCCACGCTGATGACGGTGATGCAGACCCCCACCATGGTGGCCGAGGTTGGCAGGATGTGATCTGCCAGACGATTGCGAGAGGACTTGCTGAGGTCGGTGTTCATGGTAAGAACCTTGCCTGCACAGGGTTACAGTTTCCCCAGCAGCAGATATTCCATCAACGCCTTCTGCACGTGCAGACGATTCTCTGCCTCTTCCCACACCACGCTCTGGGCGCCATCCATCACTCCGGCGGAAACTTCCTCACCTCGGTGTGCAGGCAGACAGTGCATGAACAGGGCATCCTTGGCGGCGACCGCCATCATGTCCTCGTCTACCTGCCAGTCGGCAAAGTCCTTCATGCGTTCTTCATTTTCTGCTTCAAAGCCCATGCTGGTCCACACGTCGGTGGTCACCAGGTCGGCATCGCGCGCCGCATCCATCGGGTCGGTAAATTCTTCATAATGCTCGTGGCCGTAAAGCCCGGCGCGCTCGGGTTCGACTTCGTAGCCGGGTGGCGTCGAGACATGCACGTTGAAGTCGAGGATCTCGGCGGCCTGCAGCCAGGTGTTGCACATATTGTTCGAGTCGCCTATCCAGGCTACCGTCTTGCCCTGAATACTGCCGCGTTGCTCGATGTAAGTGTAGATGTCCGCGAGTATCTGGCAGGGGTGGTATTCATTGGTCAGGCCATTGATAACCGGCACGCGCGAATTGGCGGCGAAACGCTCGATGATGGACTGTTCATAGGTGCGAATCATCACGATGTCGCTCATGCGAGAGATGACCTGGCCGGCATCTTCCACCGGCTCACCGCGTCCCAGTTGCGAATCGCGGGTATTGAGGTAGATTGCCGAGCCGCCCAGTTGCTGCATACCGGCCTCAAAGGACAGGCGGGTACGGGTGCTGGCCTTCTCGAATATCATCACCAAGGTGCGATCCTGTAGTGGCCAGTATTGTTGGTAGGACTTGAATTTTTCCTTGATGACGCGGGTGCGGGCGAACAGGTATTCCAGTTCTTCGCGGGTCAGGTCCTTGAATTGCAGAAAATGTTTGATGTTCATGATGGGTTTCCGATCAGGCTTGCATGAAATCCCTGATGAGTGGGCAAAGAATGTCTATCAGTTGCTGGGCTTCGTCCTGGTTCATTACCAGCGGCGGCAGCAGGCGCACCACGCTGTCGGCGGTGACGTTGATCAGCAGGCCCTTCGCAAGTGCCAGCTTGACCAGTTCGGTGCAGGGTTTATCCAGCGCCACGCCTATCATCAGGCCCATGCCGCGCACGCCCTGGAATCCCTTGACCCCGTGCAGGCCATCAGCCAAACCCTTGCGGAGGAACTGGCCTAGTTGTTCGGCATGTGCCAGCAGGTTGTCCTGTTCCATGACGTTCAGCGTGGTAAGCCCCGCCACGCAGGCCAGCGGGTTGCCGCCGAAGGTGGAGCCGTGGTTGCCTGGGCCAAACGTCCCGGTGGCAGCGCCGGCAGCCAGACAAGCGCCGACCGGCACGCCCGAGCCCAGTCCTTTGGCCAGTGTCATCACGTCCGGCACGATGCCGGTGTGCTGGTGGCCGAACCACTTGCCGGTGCGGCCGATGCCGGTCTGCACTTCGTCCAGCATCATCAGCCAGTTCTGTTCGTTACAGATCTGCCGCAACTGTTGCAGATAGGAGGTGTCCGGGGTGCGGATGCCGCCTTCGCCCTGAATCGGCTCGACCAGTACGGCAACGATGTCGCGGTTGTTCTTCGCGAGTTGGCGGATCGCTTCCAGATCGTCATAAGGCACGCGCACGAAACCTTTAACCAGAGGCTCAAAGCCGGCCTGCACCTTGCGGTTGCCGGTGGCTGACAGGGTGGCCAGAGTGCGTCCGTGGAAGGATTTTTCCATCACGATGATGGTCGGCATTTCGATGCCGCGCTTGTGACCATACATGCGGGCCAGCTTGATCGCGGCTTCATTCGCTTCACAACCCGAATTGCTGAAGAACACTTCCTGCATGCCGGACAGGCTGCACAGCTTGTCGGCCAGCAACTCCTGTTCGCGTACCTGATAGACGTTGGAGCAGTGGATCATTTTGCCTATCTGCTCGCTGAGTGCGGTGGTCAGGCGAGGATGGGCATGTCCCAGTGTGTTGACTGCGATGCCGGACAAGCCGTCCAGATAACGTTTGCCTTCGCCATCCCAGAGCCACACGCCCTCTCCGCGTACGAAAGAGATAGGCAGGCGGGCGTAAGTATTCATCACGTGCGACATAATTTCCTTTTTTTGTCCGTCATTGCGGTGAGGTTCGTCAAAATTGGAGCGATTCTGGGGCGGGATGGTCAGACGGTGCGTTACTGTCCCGCGAGCTTGGGCTTTCCAGAAAACGCATATATTGAGCCAAAAAGTCTGCTCAAGGCAAGTAAAAGCAGAAATTCATGTGACCCGCAAAGCAATCAAGCCGACATCGCTGTCGGCTTGATTGCTTTGCCAGCTCAGCTGGCATGCTGCCAGATTTTGGCTGCACTAAAATATGCTCGAATCCATCGGGCAGTCACACCGTCCGGATTCTAATCAGGCCATTGCCTTGATGGCGGCAGACAGGCGGCTCTTGTGACGGGCGGCCTTGTTCTTGTGGATGATCTTTTTGTCGGCGATGCGGTCAACGGTGCTGACGGATGTCTGATAGACAGACTGAGCTGCAGTTTTGTCGCCAGCCTTGATTGCCTTGATGACTTTTTTGATTGCAGTGCGCAATTCAGAACGCAGGCCGCTGTTGTGGGCGTTTTGTTTTACTGCTTGACGTGCACGCTTGCGAGCTTGTGCTGTATTTGCCATGACTTGCTACTCCTTGAGAATTCGGTTTTGCTGGAAAGTCGGGCATTCTAGTGGCTTGTGTCTGATTGTGCAAATTTTTTTGCGGCGATGGAGGATGAGAGCGGGATTGTCGGTAAATCTGGCATAAAAGTAATACTTATTGCCTTATGGCTGATGCGGGGGGCGATGGTATCATGCGCAACTGATTTTGGTTTTAGTTGGCGAGGCAATCGGCAGGTGAAACAATTGGGAGCGGTATTCATAATATCTAAAATTCGGTCAAAATCGCAGAGGGGGGAGTGTGATGTTTCGTAATCAGGAAGAGTGGGTGATTCTGGGTATTACTATGGACGGGGATATTTTTGAATACCCGGAATGGCATGAGCGCTTGTGTGGCATGCTGGCGCAACAATCCGGCAGCAATCGGTTGAGTTATTCGGACTATCTGCATCCGGTACTGATTGAGGGGTTGCCTGCCGTTGTGCTGTATGCCAAGCTCGAACAGGAGGATCCGGAAGCCTACCGTCTGGTGCGAAAATTTGCCGATGATAATAGACTCAAAGTGCGTACCGGCCGCACCTCCAAGCAACTAACTGAAACTATCCAGCATCCCAAGCTGGGCTTCGAGCGTCGCGACCTTACCGGGCTGCGCGGGGTGTGATTGCGAGGCGGATAGTCTAATCTAATGAATTTATTGCGTTCTCTTGCGACCATCAGCGGTCTGACGCTGGTGTCGCGTATCTTGGCTTTTGCCCGCGATGTGCTGATCGCGCGCGTGTTCGGTGCGGGCATGGCCACCGATGCCTTCTTCGTGGCGTTCAAGTTGCCCAATATGTTGCGGCGTATGTTCGCCGAGGGGGCATTCTCTCAGGCGTTCGTGCCAATCTTTGGCGAATACCGCAATCGGCGCGGGCATGATGAGACCAAGCTGCTGGTGGATCACGTCGCCACCATGCTGGCGTTGATCCTGTTCCTCATCACGCTGGTAGGCATCATCGCTGCGCCGCTGTTGGTCTACATCAGTGCGCCTGGTTTTGTGAAGGATGCCGCAAAGTTCGATTTGACCGTCCAGTTGTTGCGTTACACCTCTCCCTACATCTTCTTCATCTCGCTGGTGGCGGTGGCCGCCGCCATCCTCAATACCTACAACAAATTCTGGGTGCCGGCGTTCGCACCCATCCTGCTCAATATTTGCTTCATCGGCGGGGCGTTGTGGCTGGCACCCTACTGCAACCCGCCCGTGATGGCGCTGGCGTGGGCGGTGTTCATCGCCGGCATCGTGCAACTGGCATTCCAGGTGCCATTTCTGAAAAAAATAGACATGTTGCCCGCTATCCGTTTCAGCTGGCGCGATGAAGGCATGTGGCGCGTCATCAAACAGATGGGGCCGGCGATGTTCGGCGTTTCCATCGCGCAACTCAGCCTGATCATCAACACCATCTTCGCCTCGTTTCTGGTGGCGGGCAGCGTTTCCTGGATCTATTACTCGGATCGCCTGATGGAATTCCCATCCGGCATGTTGGGCGCGGCGCTGGGCACGATCCTGCTGCCGTCGCTTTCCAAATGTCACGCCAGTAACGACACGGCGGAATATTCCAGACTGCTGGACTGGGGGTTGCGGCTGACTTTCATGCTGGCGCTGCCCTCCGCGCTGGCGCTGGGGATGCTGGCCGTGCCGCTGCTGTCCACCTTTTTCCAGCGCGGCGCATTTGGCGCGCACGATGTGCTGATGACCAGCTATGCACTGATCGGCTACAGCGTCGGCCTGATCGGCCTGATCCTGGTGAAGATATTGGCCCCCGGCTTCTACGCTCGCCAGAATATCCGCACGCCGGTCAAGATCGGCATCATCACGCTAGTCGCGACACAGGCGATGAACGCGCTGTTCATCGGCTGGATCGCCCACGCGGGACTGACCCTTTCAGTCAGCCTTGGTGCCTGTTTGAATTCCGCAATCCTGTTTCATTACTTGCGCAAACACGGTATCTACCAGCCTGAACCCGGCTGGGCAAAGTTCTTCGTCAAACTGGCGCTAGCCATGCTGGCCTTGGCTTTACTGCTTTGGTTTGGCATGGGGACTGCGGATAGTTGGTTGAATAGCAGCCTATGGCCGCGTGTCTTTCATTTGACGGCGCTGGTGGTGGGCGGTGTGACGGTCTACTTTGCCGTGTTGTTCGCACTGGGTTTCCGCCCCAGTGATTTTTCACGACGAGCGGTCTCCTGATGATGTGTTTGCGAGGTTGTCAAATGAATGAGCGCGAGTCGCTGATGAGGGGCTGGGCGTGAGCAAAGTCAGAAAGTCCATCGTCCTGTCTTTCGGGCAGAACTATATAAAGTTTGTGCTGCAATTCATCGCGACCATCATCATCTCCCGGTTGTTGACTCCGGCCGAGATTGGCATCTTTTCGGTGGCGATGGTACTGCTCGGTTTTGCCCACACGCTGCGCGATTTCGGCGCGGCCAGCTACATCATTCAGGAAAAGGAACTCACCCCGGACAAGATACGCGCAGCCTTCTCGATGACGCTGATTACCGCCTGGCTGATGGCTGCCGTGATTTGGTTGGCCAGTGGTTATGCTGCCGAGTTCTATCGCGAGCCGGGAGTCAGGGCGGTGATGCAGGTTGTCACTTTGAACTTCATCCTGATTCCATTTGGCACCATTCCCATCGCCTACATGCAACGAAACATGGATTTCGAGCATATCGCACTGATTAATGTCATTTCCAATGCGGTTTCGACGATGCTGACTATCTGGATGGCTTATGCCGGATTTAGCTATTTGGCACTTGCTTGGGGCTCGGTGGCGGGCATCGTCTGCAATATTATTTTGGTGCAGGTTTGGCGTCCCAAGGAATTGCCAATGTGGCCAGGTCTTAATGAGATACGCAAGGTAATCTCCTTCGGCTCTCTTTCCAGCCTGATTATGATACTCAACGATTTGCGACAAGGCGTACCGGAATTGATACTTGGACGGGTATCTGGCATGGCGGTGGTAGGCTACTACGGGCGCGCGATGGGTTTACTGTCCATGTTCGACCGCTTCATTATGAGTGCCTTATGGGGGGTGGTGCTGCCGCATTTTGCCGAGCAGGTGCGCAAGAATGGTGCGATCAAGGAGAGTTTCCTAAATTCGATGACCCTGATGACGGTGCTCGCCTGGCCTTTTTTTCTTAGCCTCAGTTTATTGGCTGAACCCGTGGTGATGGTTCTTTATGGTGAACAATGGGCTCCTTCCATCCCCTTGCTGCAAATCATCTGCCTGTCCGCAGTCATCACATCCCCGTTTCTGTTGCTTAGTTCGATGATGACCGCGATTGGTCAGATGAAGCAGAATCTGTACCTGTTAGCGATTCATGTGCCGATTAAGTTCTGTCTGATTTATCTGGCTGCACCCTACGGTCTGGGGGCTATCGGCGCAACTTTCATCGTTTCCGGCATCATAGACAGTGTGGTGTCCGTAGCGCAGTGCAGATCGGTGTTGCATGTCGGAGTTAGGGATATTTGGAGGGCCGTGCGCAAGAGTGCGGAAGTTGCGGCGCTGGCAGCAGCGGTCCCACTGCTAATTTTTCTGAACAGTGGTGGCTTATTGGCAGGTCAGATATGGTTGCAATTGCTCTTGGGCATGGCGACCTGTACGCTGGGTTGGCTCGCTGGGATATATCTTTTCCACCACCCAATGCGGAAAGAAGTGGGTAATGCCTTGGATGCCGTAAAACGCTTGCTGAACAGGGGGAAATGAACTTGGTGAATGGTTCTTAGGGCATCGCTTGCTGGTAGCGTTTTTCCATGCTGAACAGACCGCGCTTCAATCTCCATAGCAGATGCATCAGCGGGTTGACCCGGATCTCTGGGTAATGCGCCGCGATCTGCTGCCATTCATCACGCGGGGATGGAGATAGTCCGGGTTCTCGGTGTGTGGCATAGGTCGCCACGGCGTAGGCAGTATGTGCCTTTTCCTTCAGCATGTAGGCGGGATCTAGGGGAGGTTGGTGGCGGGCGGCGGCTTTCCGCAGCGGCGCGTAGACTGGGTCGCATACCAAGTTCCTGAATATGACCAGGTTATCCAGTACATACATCCTGTAGCGGCGGCGGTTGCGATTTTCCGAACTGGTGGCCTGGTCGTGAGCTCTGAACATCGCCAATTCCTTGCTGACGAAGGCGATGCCAGTGTGGGGAATTACCCGGGTCCAGTATTCCAGGTCGCAGGACATAATCAGGTCAGTATTGAAATGGCCGTATTTATCGAATACTGAATGATGGAACAGGGTGGTGGTGGGTTCGCCGACCAAGTTGTAGCCGATGCGATTCACTGCGAGTGCGGCATATTCTTCGCCAGTCAGGAACGGTTTGTCGGCATACAGGCGTTCAATCATGGACTTGTGGGCTAGGTAGCCGGTGCGAAGAGCGTCACTGGTGTTTTCGCTGAATTCGAAACGGCGGTTGCAAGCCACAGTCAGGCAGCCGTTGGCGGTCGCCGCCAGCATTTCTTCCAGACATTCCGGCATGATCCAGTCGTCCACGAACACGAACTTGATCCATTCGCCACTGGCTAGTTCCAGACAACGGTTCCAGTTGCCGACCATGCCGAGATTGCTGTCGTTCTGAAAGACGCGGATGCGGCTGTCGCGGCTTGCATACTCCTGAGCCTGTTCGAAACTGTTGTCGGTAGAGCAGTTGTCTATGACCAGAACTTCAAAGTCCGTGAAAGTCTGGGCCAGCACGCTGTCTAGGCACTGGGCCAGAAAATCGCTGCCATTGTAGGTTGGGATGCAAACGCTTACGGTTTTTGCCATGTGAAATTCAATCGAAAATGGTAACCGACGGGACGGGTGGTGTCGTTTGCTGAACGATTGGAATCGTGTCGTCCCGCTTCGGTCGGTGTCAGGGCGGGCTATTGTCCCTGAATTTCGCGACACTTGCATTCGCATTTGCGTCACTGCCAGTCGCCCTGCTTAACAAGGCGGCACGTGAGTTCCGGTATAATCGCCCCGGATTTTCGGCCAATAACCTCCCGTGATTTGTAATGACACAAAAATTGAAGCTAGTCGCTTTCCATCTGCCGCAGTACCACCCGATACCCGAGAATGACATCTGGTGGGGTAAAGGCTTCACTGAATGGACCAATACAGCCAAGGCCAAGCCGCTGTTCCCTGGTCATTACCAGCCGCACGTGCCGGCTGATCTCGGGTTCTACGACCTTCGCCTTGCCGAGTCCAGAGTAGCGCAGGCTGAGTTGGCGAAGCAGTACGGATTGGAAGGATTTTGTTATTACCATTACTGGTTTGGCGGCAAGATGCTGCTGGAGCGCCCCCTTGAAGAAATTATCCGTTCGGGGCAGCCTGACTTCGGTTTCTGCGTGTGCTGGGCGAATCAGACTTGGACGGGCATCTGGCATGGCGCACCCGGACGCATCCTGATTGAGCAGAATTATCCTGGGGATGAAGACCACCGCAAGCACTTTGACTATCTGTTGCCGATGTTCAGTGACCCGCGCTACATTCGGGTGGATGGCAAACCTGTGTTCGTCATCTACCGCCCGATGGAGATGCCGGACGTGCATCGCGTGATGGACCTGTGGCGCGAGATGGCGGTTGCCGCCGGGTTAGGCGGGCTGCATCTGGTGGCCGTGGAAGGGCCTGACTGGGTTCCCCAAGAACATGGTTTCGACGCATCCATCACCCCGCGTCTGCCGCCGCGTCGCGGCTGGGTGTCATGGCGCACTCCGATCAAGCGTCTGGTGCAAAAATACCAGCAGATGAAGGGCTATCCGACTATCCATTCCTATGAAAAGGTGATGCCCGATTTTCTTATTCAGCCCAAGCCCGGTGTGGAAAACTATCCCTGCGTCATTCCCAACTGGGACAACACGGCGCGCAGTGGTTCGAACGGGCTGGCACTGCATGACTCTACACCGGAATTATTCCGCAAGCACCTCAGGGCTGCGTTTGGCCTAGCCAAGAAATTGCCTGAAGGGCATCAGTTCGTGTTCGTCAAGGCATGGAACGAATGGGCCGAAGGCAATCACCTTGAGCCTGACCTGAAATACGGCCACGCCTATCTGGAAGTTGTCGCAGAAGAACTGGAACGGGCAAAAACTTCAGCAGACTGACGTATTGCCGGCCATTGTCAGGTGGGACTGCACATCAGATTTTGGTGGTAAAGCAGGTCGGCGGTGCTGTTGATCGGGGTAATCTCTCCGCTATTGGCTATCCTGCCCACCGTGTAACCCAGACCCCGCCAGAAATCTAGGATGTCTTCCGGTTTGCAGGCTGCGCGCTGCATGCTGTCTTTATCCATCTCCATCAATACGATGGGGCGGAAACGGGCTAGGGTCGCAGCCGCGCCTTTCAGTGCGTTAAACTCGGCGCCTTCGATGTCTATCTTGATCAGGTCTATCTGCTGGATGTTTTTTTCCTGTACATAGTCGTCCAGCGTGACGAGTGCCACTTCCTCGGTGACCTGCGCTCCAGGCGCGCTGGCGGCAGCATAGAGGCTTGCCGCACCACTGTTGTTCATCTCGCCGCAGACACTGGGCAAGAACAGCGTGGCGCTGCCGGGCTGGTCATTGAGCCCCAGTTTGTTGAGCGTGACGTTGTTGAAACTGTTCAGCGCCACATTGTGCGACAGGCGACAGAAATGGTGGTCACTGGGCTCGAAGGAGTGAACTTGGCCGTGCGGGGCGATGTGCGCGGCGACCAACGTGAACGAGCCGATGTTGGCACCTATGTCAATGAAAGTACCGTCTTCTGGCAGATGGCGTTTGATGCGCTTCAGCACGCCTTCGTCCGCTTCTTGAAATCCCTGCCAGAACAGCTGAGCCTCGATATGGTCAGACAGCAGGGCGCGCACCCGGATGTCGCCTTCGTACACGGTTTCAATCTCCAGCGGCGGATTGGCGCGCGCGTAGTGCTGGCGCGCCTTGACCACATAGGCCCACAGGCGCGGGAAGGTTGGACTGAGGCTTACTGCCAGCCTTGCCAGAGGTTGCAAAATTTGAACGGTCAGTTTGGACATGTCATTTACCTTGGTTGTGAGGGGGGCGCACATCAGTTTGAGGCGTTGCGTAAGACGCTGGCGTGGCAGGCCGCACTCGCCTGCCAGGTGAAGTTGCCGCAATGTTTCAGACCTGCGCTGACCAGTTGTTCGCGTGCGAACGGGTCCAGCAGCAGGGTGCGCATCGCACCGAAGATGGCGTCCTGGTCGCGCGGGTCGGCGATCAGCGCGGCGTTGCGGGCGACCTCCGGGCAGGCGCTGGCGTTGGAGGTGATGACCGGGCAGCCGCTGGCCATCGCTTCGAGGATGGGCAGGCCGAAGCCTTCGTACAGCGATGGAAACACGAAGCCCAGTGCCCGTTGGTACAGCGCAGCAAGTTGTGCGGTGCTCAGCATGTTGGCGATCACTTCCACGCCGTCTATGTTGCGGTAGCATTCGGCTTGCTGTGCGGGCAGTTTGAGCAGCAACCTGACATCATGGTGTTTCCTGAGTTGCTTGAAGGCGGCGACCACGCGCGGCAGGTTTTTGCGCGGCTCGTTGTTTGAGATGTGCAGAAAATAATTCTCATGCGGCGTGCCGCTGTCAGGGGTGAAGGATGCGGTGTCCACGCCGTGGTGGCAGACCGTGATTTTGTCCGCTGGCACGCCGGTCAGTTGCACCGCTTCGTGCTTGGTGAAATGCGATACCGCGATCAGGTGGGCGACTCCGCCCTTGAGTTCCTGCCATTTCGCCAGCTTTTCGCGTGCATAGCGTCCTGTCATCAGCATGCCGCGCAGCGTTCGGAAATATTCCCAGCCCGACAGACTGATAGGCGCGAAGCCGTGCACCGTTATTACCAGCGGCGGCCCGCCCAGCAGAAATTCCAGCGGCGGATTGCCGCCGCCGGAACGGATGTCCCACAGCACATCGGCGGTGCGCGGCAGTTCGTTGCGGTTGCCGAACGGCACAATTTCGACACCCAAGGCGGGGAAGTGCTGTGCCACGTTGTCGGCATAGACCTTGAAGCTTTGCGGGATGTCGGGTGGCAGGTAGAGGCCGACCCGCAGGTTGTCTGTCATGTATTTTCCTTGGTAAGGCGGCCTGATAGCACGGCGGGCAGGCTGAGCAGCCAGCCGGGTGAGGTGAGTGTGACGCTGATCAGATGTCGCATTGGCAGCGACTGGCCGCGTCGCAGTCGGTGCAATACGCTGGCGGAAAAATGCCGGCCCAGTTGTTGCAGCTTGCTTTTCCTCAGTTGTTCGAGTTCCGGCTCATCCGGCAGCAGTTCACCGACGTGCTGCCAGTACTTGAAGTTCTGCGCCATCAGTTGGAACGCGCGTTCGTCGCCCCACTGGCCGCCATCCTGATTCATTTGTGAGATGTTCACGCCCTTGCCCATCAGGGCTTCGACCCGGTTGCAAAAACCGATCTTGCCGGCGGCTCGCAGCGCCTTTATCCAGACGATTTCATCTTCGCCCAGCACTAGACCTACTGGGAAACGAAGGTTCCTTATCACACGATTGCTGCACACCACGGACGAAGTTTGTACCAAATGGTCGCTCATTACTGGCAGTAGAAAGTTGCCACGGTATTCGTACAGCCCCGCAGCCTCATCCAGACAACGGTGCTGACTGCCGGGGAATTCCAGCATCGCGAACTTGCCGGTCGGCCACTCGCCGCGCTGATGGTCGGCGAAATAAAATTCGTAGCCCTGCTCGTAAAGTCGTTGGGCATGGGCTAGATGATGCGATGACCACTCATCGTCGGAATCCATGAAGGCGATCTGGTTCACCCCGTCAGGGACATTGTCCAGTCCGGTGTTGCGCGCCGTTGCGGCACCTGCATTAGGCTGTTCGATGATGCGCAGGCAATCCTCATGAGCTGGAAAATGTTCTGCAACAATCTGTCGCGCGGGCACCGGTGAGCCATCATCCACAATCAGTACTAACGGTCTTGCGACCTCCTGCTGAGCGAGGATGGAACGAATGGCGCGCACCAGCGGCTCGGCGCTGCGCTGGTAGAACGGAATGATGACGGCGATGGTGGCGGGGCTGACGGTCATGCGGGGCTCGTTGGCGGAAACGGGCCGGATTATAGCGCATGGCGCGTCATGCGCCGGAAGCGGTTATTTGTCGTTCGTCAGGCCTTGGCTTGCCGCCGCCGGGCGCACTTCCGGGAAATAGACCACTTTCAGGGAGTTGCCGAGGTTCTGTGACCAAGTCAGGCCATCGCTGCGACCGAGTTGATTCCAGTATTCCATGATGGTCGTGTCGTAGGCGTCTATCGCTGTTGGATAACGACTGGCATCGTAGCGTTCGTCGTGGCGGAAGGTGTTGATGTCCATACGCGGCTTTTGCGGCGCGTTGGTCGCGATGTGGCCGATGCACAGGCCGACCAGCGGGAAGGTCAGTGGGGGCAGTTCCAGCAACTCTATCATCGCCTGCGGGTTGCGGCGGATTCCGCCGATGGGCACGATGCCCAGGCCCAGCGCGCGCGCCGCCATCATCAGGTTGGCAAGCGTGATACCGGCATCCACGGCGGCGACGCCAAAGCCTTCCATGCTCTCGTGGATGACCTGTTGTTGGCCGGTTTTTTCCACGCCGAGGCGGGTCTTGTTGAAATCTATCACCAGCGTGATGAATACCGGCGCCTGTGCGATCCACGGCTGACCGCCGGCCAGTTCGGCGATGCGCGCGCGGCGCACGGCATCGCGTACCACTACCAGCGAGATCTCCTGCGCGTTCATCGAGGTGGGGCCGCGCCATGCGGCCTGGATGATCTCGTCCAGCATCTGGTCGGTGACGGGTTGGTCGGTATAGCTGCGGCTGCTGCGATGGGATTTCAGGAGATTCAGGGTGTCGTTCATGTTGTGCTTGCGGGTCAGGTTGTCACGGGGTTAGAACAGATCAATGCCGCCATTGTCGTCGTTCTGCCGCAACGAATCCAGCACGGCATCGAATTTCCCTTCTGACTGGATGTGCGCCACTTCCAGCAGGTCGAGGATTTTGTTCACTGAGACAAACATATTCTTGCTGAGTTGGTCTTCCTGTTGGGCGCTGGTGCCCAGCCAAGTGAAGGTTTTTTCCGTGTTGTCCACCAGTTCCTGCAACAGGATGCGGGTGTCGGCCTGCAGGGTGCGGTTCATCTCGCGCAGGGTCTCAACCGCGTAGTAGTTGGTAGTCAGCGCGACCTGAAACTGTTCCGCGCGCTCGTGCGAGGTCTGGCGCATCGCCACGTTGTCGCACAAGGTATCGGTCATCTCGGCCAGCATGGTGATGTTGTCGCGCAGTCGGCCCGTGCTTTCGGTTTCCTCGGTGGGCATGTTCTCGATGATCAGCGACACTCGGTCGTAATTGACCACCATCTTTTGCTTGAACTGGAAAATGCGCCCCATGCTGGCCGACTGCTGCAGTATGGTTTGCTCAACTTCCCCGGCTTCGCCCTGCGATGACAGTAGTGTGGATGTCTGGCCGTTGCGGATCAGCACGGTGCATTCCAGTCCGAACAACTTGATGGCGGCGATTAGTTGCGCGCCTAGCGCTTCCGGAGTGCTGCAGTTCAGGCTGGCCTTCATGAAATGTTGCAGCACGCCGCTTTCGCCTACTGCCGACAGGAAGTTCATCGCCATGCTTTGCAGGGTATCCTTCTCGGATTTCAGGTTGTGCGTCTCCTGTCTTTGCTGGATGGCGAGCGACACTTTGCGCAACAGAATGTCCTTGACCACCGGCTTGGAGATGATGTCGTTGCCGCCGGCATCGAAGGCCTGCAACTGATCCTGTTCCAGCTCATTGGCGGTGGCGAAGATGATCGGGATGTCGGTGAATTCGCGCAGTTTTCGGCAGGTTTCAAAGCCATCCATGTCCGGCATCATCATATCGAGCAGCACCAGGTCGGGCAGTTTTTCCCGGCAGATTCTGAGGGCTTCATCACCGGAATTGGCTGTTTCTACGTCGAACTGTTTGGCCAGTGCGGTGCGATGCAGGGTGCGGGTGATCCGCTCGTCGTCCACCACCAGCACCCTGCCGCTTATCTCTTTGGCGGTGTCGTATGTTGTGAAATCGTTGCCCAAGGCGTATGTCCCTTTAATTCATAGGTTTCTTGCTTAACAGTGTGGATTTCGGCACGACGCGCATATTCATTAGTGGTTTCCCTAAATTTTTGTCTGGCCAGTGTTGCAATCATATGCTCATGGTGGTGGCGGGTTCCTCGGTTGCATCGCTCGGGTGACCACAGCGGTGGTGAGGTGGGGGGCGAACAGTTCAATGAAGTCGTAAGTATATGCGCGCAGGAATTCGTTTTTGCGGATGGCGACGCGGGTAGTGCTGGAACCGAACAGGTGGCCGGCCTCTATCATGCGTAATTTGCTGTCACGCTCAGGGATGAACGACATCTGCGCCAGAATGCCGACACCCAATCCCAGTTCTACATAGGTCTTGATCACGTCGGCATCTATCGCGGTGAGTGCGATGTCCGGCGACAGGCCTGCCGCGCTGAAGGCGCGGTTGATCTTGCCGCGACCGGTGAAGGCGAAGTCATAGGTGATGATGGGGTAGCGGGCGAGGGCTTCCAGCGTCAGCGTCTTTTCCGCCAGCAGCGGGTGGTTGGGCGGTGTCACCACGCAGTGATGCCACTCGTAGCAGGGCAGCGTGATCAGGTCGTCGTACAGCGCCAGACTCTCGGTGGCGATGCAGATGTCGGCTTCGCCGTTCAATACCTGTTCGGCAATCTGCGTCGGGCTGCCCTGATGTAATCCCAGCTTGACCTTGGGATAGCGTGCCATGAATTTCTTCACCACCGGGGGGAGCGCATAGCGCGCCTGAGTGTGGGTGGTGGCGATGGTCAGGTGGCCGCTGTCCCTGGCGTGGAATTCGTCGGCGTACTGCCTGAGATTCTCGGCATCGAGCAGCATGCGCTGGGCGATGGTCAACAGGCCCTTGCCCGGTTCGGTGATGGCGGCGATACGCTTGCCGTTGCGCACGAAAATCTCCAGGCCCAGCTCCTCTTCCAGCAATTTGATCTGCTTGCTGATGGCGGGCTGTGTGGTGTGCAGCGCTTCCGCTGCTGCGGAAATCTTCAGATCACGTCGGACGACTTCGTTGAGGTAGCGCAGTTGCTGGAGATTCATGGCTGACTTTTATATTCCAAATGGTTATAAAGTGCTAACAGAATACCATTAAGAATATTGATGGTGTCAAGGTAGAATGCGCGCCTGAATTGATAGGGGCGTCACAAAATGGATTGGATGTATACCTTGTCCGGCTTTCTGGTCGGGTTGATTGTCGGGCTTACCGGCGTGGGTGGCGGTTCGCTGATGACCCCCCTGCTGGTGATGTTCTTCGGCGTATCGCCCGCCACTGCAGTCGGCACCGACTTGCTGTACGCTTCGCTGACCAAGACTGTCGGCGCATGGGTGCATGGCAAGCGCGGCACGGTTAACTGGAAAGTGGTCGGCTTGCTGGCTTTGGGTAGTCTGCCTGCTGCGCTGATTTCCATCCTGCTGCTGAAATATCTGGCGCTGGACGAGAAGACCTTGCGCAGCGTGGTGACCAGTGTGCTGAGCGTGGCCTTGCTGCTGACGGCAGCGGTGCTGCTGTTCAAGGAGCAGATCAAGAAGCTGTCGCGCCGCCGCGACGGCACGGTGTTCGAGCTGCATCACCGTTATCTGCCGACAGCCACCATCGCCACCGGCGTGGTGGTCGGGGCGCTGGTCACGGTCTCCTCCATCGGTGCGGGCGTGTTGGGCACAGTGGCGTTGCTGTTTTTGTATCCGCGCATGCAGGCGGTCAAGGTGGTGGGAACGGACATCGCCCATGCGGTACCGCTGACGGCGTTTGCCGGCATGGGGCATCTGGCGCTGGGCACGGTAGACCTGGTGCTGCTGGGCAGTCTGTTGCTGGGCTCGTTGCCGGGTATCTATATCGGCAGCCACCTCTCCGCGAAAGTGCCGGAAAAGGTATTGCGCCCGCTGCTGGCGGTGATGCTGATGATTATTGGTTTAAAGATGGTGTTTTATAAATAAGGAAGAGTCATGAGCGAGAACAAACCCAATACACCCAAACAGGTAAGCTGGTTTAACGGCTGCGGCGGACGCATCGGCGTGGTGGTTGCGCAGCAGGGCGAATATGCCTATATCGGCGCGGCACTGCGTCATGACGAGGATGCGGATGTGGCGCACATTCTGGCCTATGGTGCGCGCTTCCCGCTGGAAGCGGCATTGCTGCTGCCTGTCTCCAAGTCCTATCCGGCGGACGCGTCGGCAGGGGATGCATGATGTATCGCTACGACCAGTTCGATCATCAGATCACCGCACAGCGCGTCGCGCAGTTCCGCGATCAGGTGCGCCGTCGCCTGTCGGGCGAGCTGACGGAAGACGAGTTCCGCATCCTGCGCTTGCAGAACGGCCTGTACATGCAGATCCATGCCTACATGATGCGCGTCGCCGTACCTTACGGTTTACTCAGTGCCCCACAAGTGCGCATGCTCGCGCACATCTCGCGCAAGTACGACCGCGATTACGGTCACTTCACTACGCGTCAGAACATCCAGTTCAACTGGCTGAAACTGGAGGATGCGCCGGATGTGCTGGCCGATCTGGCCAGCGTTGAGATGCACGCCAACCAGACTTCGGGCAACTGCATCCGCAACATCACCTGCGACGAGTTCGCCGGTGTGGCGCGCGATGAAATCGTAGACCCGCGTCCCTATGCCGAACTACTGCGTCAGTGGAGCACCTTCCATCCAGAATTCGGTTACCTGCCGCGCAAATTCAAGTTTGCCATGACAGGTGCAACGCATGACCGTGCCGCGATTGCCGTGAACGACATCGGTTTGCAGGCGGTGCGTAATGAACAGGGCGAAGTTGGTTTCCGCGTGCTGGTGGGCGGCGGGTTGGGGCGCACGCCGGTGATCGGTACCGAGATTGCCGCATTCGTTCCCTGGCAGCACATCATCACCTATGCCGAATCCATCGTGCGCGTCTATAACGAACATGGCCGCCGCGACAATATGTACAAGTCGCGCATCAAGATACTGGTGAATGCCATCGGCATAGCGGAATTCCGCCGTCAGGTAGAGGAAGACTGGAAATTCACCAAGGATGGCCCTTGCACCGTCACGCGTGCGGAGCTTGATCGCATCGCGGCCTGCTTCACGTCGCCCGCCTACGAGTCGCTGGCCGACCTGGACGTGGCGGCCTCGCAACCGGGCAATCAGGCGTTTGCCAACTGGCTGCACCGCAACGTCAAGCCGCACAAGGTGGCAGGCTATGCCGCCGTGGTGCTGTCGCTGAAAAAAACCGGCATGGCGCCGGGCGATGCCACTGCGCGGCAGATGGATGCCGCCGCCGAACTGGCCGACCGCTACAGCTTCGGCGAATTGCGTGTCACTCACATGCAGAATCTGGTGCTGGCTGATGTCAAGCAGTCCGAACTGTTCGCGCTCTGGCAGCAAGCCAGTGAGCTGGATATGGCGACTCCCAATATCGGTCTGTTGACGGACATCATCTGCTGCCCGGGTGGCGATTTCTGCACACTGGCCAATGCGCGCTCCATTCCGCTGGCCAAGGCCATCGCCAAATGCTTCGACGACATTGATTTCCTGCATGACATTGGCGACCTGGATCTCAACATCTCGGGTTGCGTGAACGCCTGCGCGCACCACCATGTCGGTCACATCGGCATTCTCGGTGTGGAAAAGAGCGGCGAGGAGTGGTATCAGGTCACCATAGGCGGCGATCAGGGCAACCACAGCGCGATCGGCAAGGTGATAGGCCGCTCGTTCAGTTTCGGTCAAGTTCCGGAAGTGCTGGCGCGCCTGTTGCAGGTGTATGTGCGTGAGCGTTTCGACGACGAGCGCTTCATAGACACCTTGCGCCGCATCGGTGCCGATCCGTTTAAGGAGTATGTCTATGCAACGCCCATCGAGGATTGCAAGGGGCTGGCCGGGCCGGAATACGATTTGCTGAAACAGGGCACGCCTTACGACATGCCTTATTATTCGCCGAGGTTTTAACGACATGATAATCAAAGATAAAAGTATCATTTCGGACGACTGGGTCGTGCTGCGTCTGGCCGAAACAGATGCGCCCGAGTCCGTGAACGTCCCGGCAGGCCGCGTCATCGTGCCGCTGGCGGTGTGGCTGGCGCAGCGCGATGCGCTCGAAACGCGCGCCGAGCTGGGCGCCGAACTGGGCGTATGGCTGCAAAGCGACCAGCGCGCCGAGGCGTTGCAGGGCGATGTGGAAAGATTCGCGGTGATCGCGGTGGACTTCCCACGTTTTGGCGACGGGCGCGGCTATTCCATCGCCTACCACTTGCGCAACCGGCTGCATTATCGCGGCGAGCTGCGCGCCATCGGCGACGTGCTGCGCGACCAGATGTTCTACATGCAGCGCGTCGGCTTCAACGCTTTTGCGCCGCGCGCGGGCAAGGACATCCATGAGGCGCTGAAGAGTCTGGACGATTTTTCCGAGGTCTATCAGGCATCGAGTGACGAAGCGCAGCCCTTGTTCCGGCGGGTGGAACGCTAAACCCCTCCCAAGGCCCCTCGCTACGCTCTCCCCTTATCAGGGGAGGGGCTGCTTGGCTCTCCCCCTGGCAAGGGGGAGTTGGAGGGGGTTATGAATAGCCTTAAGCAAGTCAAAAATGGATGAATTTTATGAGCGACCTGAACCAAAAAATTGAACAAACCAAAGCCTTGCTGGCCGAGGCGGTGCGGGATTACTCCCCGGTCTGTTTCGCCAACAGCCTGGGGGCGGAGGACATGGTGCTGACCGACCTGATCGCCCGCTTCCAGCCGGACATCGAGATGTTCATTCTGGACACCGGGCGACTGCCACCGGAGACTTACGAACTGATGCAGGCGGTGGGTACGCGTTACAATGCGCCGCTCAAAGTGTATTTCCCCGAATCGCAGGCGGTCGAGGCCTATGTCGCGCAACATGGTGTGAACGGTTTTTACGACAGCGTGGAGAATCGCAAGGCCTGCTGTTTCGTGCGCAAGGTCGCACCGCTGAAGCGCGCGCTGGCCGGCAAAAAGGCCTGGATCACCGGCATGCGCCGCGACCAGGCAGTGACCCGCGACGGTCTGCAAGTGTCGTCGTTCGACGCCGACCACGGCCTGCAAAAGTTCAACCCGCTGCTGGACTGGAGCAACGCCGAAGTCTGGCAGTATGTGAAGCAAAACGATGTGCCTTACAATAAGCTGCACGACCGCTTCTACCCCAGCATCGGTTGTGCACCCTGCACCCGCAACGTGACGCCCGGCGAAGACATCCGCTCGGGCCGCTGGTGGTGGGAAAACCCGGAGAACAAGGAATGCGGATTGCATGTGAGCGGTGCTGTCATGCCGCTGAAAAAGGCCTGAGCGCCGCAAGAAACGTGATTTAACAGAAAGAAGACAACCATGAGCAAACACACTTTTACCCATCTGGATGCGCTGGAGTCCGAGTCCATCCACATCATGCGCGAGGTCGCGGCGGAATGTAAGAATCCGGCGCTGTTATTCTCCGGCGGCAAGGATTCCATCGTCATGCTGCGCCTGGCCGAAAAGGCCTTCCGCCCCTGCAAGTTCCCGTTTCCGCTGGTGCACATCGACACCGAGCACAACTTCCCCGAAGTCATCGAGGCGCGTGACAAGCTGGCCGCCGACCTGGGTGAGCGGCTGATCGTGCGTTCGCTGGAAGACTCCATCAAGCGCGGCACCATCGTCATCAAGGACCCGGATTTGCCGCGCAACCCGTTCCAGTCGGTCACGCTGCTGGAAACCATCGCCGAATTTGGCTTCGATGCCTGCATGGGCGGGGCGCGCCGCGACGAGGAAAAAGCGCGCGCCAAGGAGCGCATCTTCTCGTTCCGCGACGAGTTCGGTCAGTGGGACCCGAAGAATCAGCGCCCGGAGTTGTGGGACATCTACAACACCCGCGTGCACGCCGAAGAGAACATCCGCGTGTTCCCGATCTCCAACTGGACCGAGATGGACATCTGGGAATACATCAGCCGCGAGAACCTCTACATCCCCAGCATCTACTACGCGCATGAGCGCGAAGTCATCCGTCGCGGCGGCTCGGTGATTCCGGTGTCGCATCTGGTGCAGCCCAAACCGGGCGAGCAGGTCGAAGTGGTGTCGGTGCGCTTCCGCACGGTGGGCGACATGACCTGCACCGCGCCGGTCGAATCCACCGCGAAGAACGCCCGCGAGATCATCGAGGAGACCGCGATGACCCGCATCACCGAGCGCGGCGCGACCCGCATGGACGACCAGACTTCGGACGCCTCGATGGAATTGCGCAAGAAGGAAGGCTATTTTTAGTGAAACGTGACTCGCCGCTGCGCGGCTCAAGTGAAATGTGAAACGCTTTTCAGGTTCGCAGAGAGGTTTCTACGTTTCACTTTTCACGTTTCACTTTTCACTGATTAGGAATGGATATGACAACTCAAACACAACTCCTCCGCTTCATCACCGCAGGCTCCGTGGACGACGGCAAGAGCACGCTGATCGGCCGCCTGCTGCACGACTCCAAGTCCATCTTCGAAGACCAGTTCTCTGCAATCGCCAAGACCAGCGAAAAGCGCGGCATGGCGGCGGTGGACCTCTCCTTGCTGACCGACGGCCTGCAAGCCGAGCGCGAGCAGGGCATCACCATCGACGTGGCCTACCGCTATTTCGCCACGCCCAAGCGCAAGTTCATCATCGGCGACACGCCGGGGCATGAGCAGTACACGCGCAACATGGTGACGGCGGCTTCCACCGCCAATCTGACGGTGATTCTGATTGACGCGCGCAAAGGCGTGCTGACCCAGACCCGCCGCCACACTTATCTGGCCAGCCTGGTCGGCGTGCCGCACATCGTGCTGGCGGTCAACAAGATGGACATGGTGGAATACTCGCAGGCGCGCTTCGACGAGATCGTCGTCGAGTACCGCGCATTCGCCGCGCAACTCGACCTGCACGACATCACCTGCATCCCGATGTCGGCGCTGGTGGGCGACATGGTGGTGGATCGCGGCGACAACATGAACTGGTATCAGGGCCCGACGCTGATGGAGAAGCTGGAGAACGTATCCATCGCGCACGACGTGAATACCCGCGATTTCCGCTTCCCGGTGCAGTGGGTATGCCGCCCGCAGACTGGTGAATACCACGATTTCCGGGGTTTCATGGGCCGTATCGAGGCGGGGCAGATCACGGTGGGCGACGAAGTCACCATCCTGCCTGCCGGGCGCAGCACCCGCGTCAAGGAGATCGTCACCTATGACGGCAACCTGCCTACCGCTTACGCGCCTCAGTCGGTGACGCTCACGCTGGCCGACGAGATAGACATCTCGCGCGGTGACATGATGGTCAAGTCCGACGCGATGCCGCATGTGTCGCAGGACTTCAGCGCGATGATGTGCTGGCTGTCCGAGTCGCCGCTGGACCGTAACCGCAAGTACATCATCAAGCACAATACGCGCGTGGTGAAATGCAAGTTCGCCAGCGTGGACTACCGCGTGGATGTGAACACCCTGGAGCAGCAAGCCAACCCGGTGGTCAACATGAACGACATCGCCCATGTGACGCTGAAGACGCAAAAACCGCTGGTGTTTGACGCCTATTCCCGCAACCGTGCCACCGGCAGCTTCATCGTGATAGACGAGGCGACCAACAACACCGTCGCGGCGGGGATGATCTCCTGATCATCGCAATGGATGGTGCCGGCATGGGAAAAGTCTATCTGATCGGTGCGGGGCCGGGCGCGGCCGACCTCATCACGCTGCGCGGGGCGCGTCTGTTGGCGCGCGCCGATGTGGTGCTGTACGACGCGCTGGTGCAGCCGGAATTGCTGGAGATGGTCAATCCGGCGGCGCAGCTGATCGCGGTCGGCAAGCGCTGCCGCCAGCTTTCCACCGACCAGCGCTTCATCAACCGTGCGCTGGTTGAGGCCGCGCAGCGCCATCAGGTGGTGGTGCGGCTCAAGGGCGGCGACCCGATGATCTTCGGGCGCGCGCAGGAAGAGCTGGACGCGTTGCAGTCCGCCGGCATCAGTGTTGAGATCGTGCCCGGCATCACGTCCGCGCTGGCTGCCGCTGCCGATCTGGGTGTCTCGCTGACCCGGCGCGGTGTCAGTCGCAACGTGACCTTCGTCACGCCGCGCGTGGGCGAGGCAGAATCGGCCAGCGACTGGGCGCACAGCGTGCTGGCGGCGGATACCGCCGTGCTGTACATGGCGTCGGGTCAGGCCGCCGAGATCGCGGCGGCGCTGATGCAGCGCGGCCTGTCAGGCGGCACGCCGGCTGCCATCATCAGCAACGCTTCATTGCCCAACATGAAAAAGATCCATACCACGTTGGCACAGTTGCCGGAGGTGGCGGGGCAGGCCGGCGCGCCGGCGTTGATCGTGCTGGGAGAGGTGCTGCGCGAAGCGCTCGAATTGCCGAAATCCCTGCTGAAGATGGCGGTTTGCCCATAGTGAAAGAATGATTCATTCGTCATTCCCGCGAAGGCGGGAATCCAGTCGTTGGATATTGATGGGTTCCCGCTTGCGCGGGAACGACAAAACCTGATAAATCAGTGCTTCCCTAGAACTGTTCGTTCTCGCCCAGATAGCGCCATTGGCCTAGCGGCAGCTTGCCGAGCTTGACCTTGCCGATACGGATACGCTTCAGGCCGGTGACGGATAAGCCCACCAGTTCGCACATGCGGCGAATCTGGCGTTTCTTGCCTTCGCGCAGCACGAAGCGCAACTGATCTTCGTTCTGCCAGCTCACTTTCGCCGGCTTCAGATATTCGCCGTCCAGCTTCAGGCCCTGGCACAGCAGCGCCAGCCCGCCTTCGTTAAGTTGGCCTTTCACGCGCACCAGATATTCCTTGTCCACGGTGGAATCTTCGCCGATCAACCGCTTGGCGATGCGGCCATCCTGAGTCAGCACCAGCAGCCCCTGCGAATCAATGTCCAGCCGGCCTGCCGGCGCCAGGCCGATGAACTGACTGCGGTCAAATTGGATAGGCGATTCGTCTTCCGCCCAGTGGGTAGATGCGCTCAGCAGCGCGGAGGCAGGCTTGTAGCCGTGTTCGGCTTGCCCGGAAACATAGCCGACCGGTTTGTTTATGAGGATGGTGACGCGCTGTTGCTGGGTGGCCTGGGCAGCATTGCGCAGCGTGACGCGCTGACCGGGCAGCACCTTGCTGCCGAGTTCGCTGACGACTACGCCGTCAACTTCCACCCAGCCCTTGGCGATGTAGCCGTCCGCTTCGCGGCGTGAGCACAGGCCGAGTTCGGACATGCGTTTGGAGAGACGTACTTTTTCCATGAGGTATTCTTGAGGCATATTGGGTCAAGGCGCGATTTAATCACAAAAGCGCGCCAGCCCAGCAATAAACTGAAATAAAAACGCGGCACCAGGCCGCGTTCGAGAGAGCGAGCTGGCTCAGTAGCTGTGGCTGATGCCGACCGAGACCGACCAGGGTGCGGTCAGCTGGCCGTAGGGCAGGCCGGTCGGGTCGGGGTTGGCGTACTGGTAGAGCGGCAGTTGCACGAAGCCGTACACGCTGGTCAGCGGCGAGACCGCGTAGCTGATGCCGGGGCTCAGGTTCAGGCTGTGGCCGCCGGAGTGCGGGTTGGCATTGAGGCCGCCGTCGCGTTCCTTCAGGTGTGCGTTCAGTTGCAACAGCCCGGTGAGGGCGGGCGTCAGCGCGTAATGCACGCCCGCATCCAGCGTGAAATCGTTGCCGGGGCGGTAGGCATTCTTGGTGGTCAGCGCGCTTTGCAATTGAGCGCTGAAGAACCAGCCCCACGGCGCATCGGCCTGCTGCTGGTGGTGATACAGGCCCAGCACCGCATCGGTGCTGCCGCTGCCCGGTTGCAGCGCGCGCTCCATCAACTTGCCCGGCACCATTTCCAGATTGCTGCTGCCGGTCGGCAGTTTCACGCCGAAGCGCAGGCCGCTGCCGGCAAAATGGTCGTCGCTGGCGAACGCGTAATTGCCGACCAGCCGGATGTCGCCCAGTTGGTTGAAGCTTTTCTGTTCCACGGTGAACGGCGCTGCAGCCGCACCTATCATGTGCGCGTGATCGCGCATCACCAGCGGCAGGTCGAGTGCGACGCGCCACTGCCGGTTGATGGCGTAGTCCAAGTCCAGGTTGAGCGTCTGGTTGAGGGTGCGCAGGTTCTCGACTTCCGCGCCGGCCAGCGCCGGATCGGTCGGCAACGGTTTGGCCACCCGGCGGCTGCCAGTGACCGGCGTGTCGGCTTTGGCATAGGCGTAGCGCAAGTCCAGGCGCAGGCCTTCGTCGTGCGACATGCCCTGCGTGTCCCAAGTCGTGTTCACCGAGCAGAACGAAGAGCCGCAACCGGCATGGGCATACGGGGCGGCGCACAGCAGCGCGGCGAACAGCAGTCTGGTTTTCATTTGATTTTTCTGATCCCTGAGTTTGAATTATGAGGATGGGGCCGCGCGATTATAGGGGGCGTGCTGAAAAACCGAGTGCGGCATTTTGTCGCAGCCGGTAGCTTGGGCAGGGGGCATTTCGATGACCTCTGAACCTGCCCTCTGATAGACTGGCGACAATTTTTAACGACCGTGGGTCACTGCGATTGTAGAGATTCCAACTATCTGAAGTGCTGAGGAAGCGGGGCTGCGCCATGACTGAGGGCATCAACAAACTTATCCGCAACAGCACCGCCGAGCTGCTGTGCTGCACTGAACAGGCCTGTGCATCGCACTCTGCGCAGGATTATTTGCCCATTCCGGAGCGTGCAATATGAACACCCGCCCGCCATCTTCCTTCCCGCAACCCTTGCTGACCGCGCTGCGTGAGTTGATCCGGCAAGGTCGCCAGCGCGCCTTGCGTGCTGTGGACATGGTGCAGGTGCAAACCTGCTGGGAGATCGGTCGCCACATTGTCGAATTCGAGCAAGGGGGCGAGAGTCGCGCCGCCTACGGTAAACGCTTGCTGCCGCAGTTGGCTGAAGCGCTGACGGGGGAATTCGGCAAGGGTTTTGACGCCTCGAATCTGCGGTACATGCGACTGTTTTTCCAGGCATTCCCGAAATGTGACGCACTGCGTCACGAATTGAGCTGGACGCATTACCGCCTGCTGCTGAGGGTGGACGATGCCCGCGCCCGTGATTGGTACATGACAGAAGCCGCCAGACTGAACTGGAGCACCCGCGCGCTGGAGCGGCAAATCGGCACGCTCTACTACGAACGGCTGCTTTCCAGCACGGATCGCGACAGTGTGATGGCCGAGGCGCAGCAAAATCTGGCGGCCTTGCCAGTCACGCCGCGTGAGTTCGTGCGCGATCCGGTGCTGCTGGAATTTTTGGGGTTGCCCGATACCGGGCGGCTGCTGGAATCCAGCCTGGAACAGGCATTGATGGACAAGCTGCAAGGATTTTTGCTGGAACTGGGCAAGGGCTTTGCCTTTGTCGCCCGCCAGCAGCGTATCAGCACCGAAACGCAGGATTTCTACATTGATCTGGTGTTCTACAACTATCTGCTGAAATGCTTCGTGTTGATTGATCTGAAAACCGGGTCGCTCACGCATCAGGATATCGGTCAGATGGATATGTATGTGCGCATGTACGACGACTTGCGCCGCAACGAGGGCGACAATCCGACGGTGGGAATGTTGTTGTGTGGTGGCAAGGATCAGTCGGTGGTGCGCTACTCGGTGTTGCACGAAAGCGAACAGTTATTCGCTAGCAAATACCGCCTGATTTTGCCCAGCGAGGAAGAGTTGCGCCGCGAGATCGAGCGCGAGCGGGCGAGTATGGAAACAGCTCAGAGCTTTGTCACACGAGGGCTTACGGAAGAAGGGTAGACATCAGAAAAAATAGACCAGCCGCCCAAGAAAAATAAGGTCTCCATAATCCGTATCGGTTATCCTTCGCCAGTTTTACAAAGCCCCTCTGAATTCTCCATGAAACGATTAAACAAGGAACACGGTATCGCCTTGCTGGCCGGTGCGGCTTGTGTGGCCGGCTTCGCGCCTTTCGGCCAGTATCTCGCGCCGGTGCTGGCGCTGGCGCTGCTGTTCGGCCTGTGGCTGCGCGCCGAAACACCGCGCGCGGCGGCGGGGCTGGGCTTTGCGTTCGGCTTGGGGTTGTTCACGGCGGGGGTCAACTGGATCTATGTGGCGTTGCACGATTACGGCCACATGCCGGCCTGGCTGGCCGCACCCGCGCTGCTGTTGTTCGCCGCCTTTCTGGCGCTGTTCCCGGCGCTGGCCGGTTATTCGCAGGCGCGTATCCTGTCGAAATGTGCGCTGCCCGATCTGCCGCCTGCCGTAGCACCCGTCGCCGGTCGGGTCGCCAAGATTCGTGGCGTTGAGCTGGTCCTGCCGGTGCTGGTGATGTCCGCCTCGTGGGTGGGCATCGAATGGCTGCGCGGCATGATCTTCACCGGTTTCCCCTGGTTGACGCTGGGCTACGCGCACAGCGCCAGCCCGCTGGCCGGTTACGCGCCGCTGCTGGGGGTCTATGGCGTGTCGCTGCTGGCGGCGCTGAGTGCGGCGTTGCTGGCCAGTCTGCTGCCGGTGATCTTGCGCGACCGCACCCTGCTGTTCCGCGACATGTGGCGGCTGGGTGCGCTGGCGCTGCTGGTCGCGCTGTGGGCGGGCGGAGCGGCGTTGCGCGGCGTGGCCTGGACGCAACCCGAGGGCGAGCCTTTCACGGTGACGCTGGTGCAGGGCAACATCCCGCAGGATACAAAGTTCGATCCGGAGGTGCTGAATGACACGCTGGATATTTATCGCCGGCTGGCGATGCAGAACCCGGCGCACCTTACCGTGTTGCCCGAGACCGCGTTTCCGGTGTTGCGCGAGCAAGTGCCGTATGAGTTGCTCGACCAGATGCGCGAACAGGCCAGACGCAACAGTGGCGACGTGCTGGTCGGCGTGTTCGAACGCGATCAGGGCGGGTATTACAACAGCGTGTTCTCGGTGGGCGCGTCCGACAACGCACTGGCCGAACACGAGCCGCATTACCGCAAGCACCATCTGGTGATCTTCGGCGAATTCATCCCGCTGCGCCCGTTGCTGGGCTGGTTCATTAACGACGTGTTGCAGATACCGATGGGCGATCTGGCGCGAGGTGATAGTCGCCAGCCGCCGCTGGCGGTCGCCGGCCAGCGCGTGGCGGTGAACATCTGCTACGAGGACGTGTTCGGTGAGGAGATCATCACCGCGCTGCCCGAGGCGACGGTGTTGGTGAACGTCACCAACGACGCCTGGTACGGCGATTCCTATGCCGCCGACCAGCACAACCAGATGTCGCAGTTCCGCGCGCTGGAGGCTGGCCGCATGATGCTGCGCGCCACCAACACCGGCGTGACTTCCATCATTGATGTCAACGGCAGGATGCTGCAACGCTTGCCGCAACACCAGCAGGCGGTGTTGCAGGGACGGGCGCAGGGCTATCAGGGCATGACACCGTATGCGCGGCTCGGCAACGCCGGCGTGCTGCTGCTGATCGCGCTGATGCTGGCTGGTGCGTGGGGCTGGGCGCGCCGCTACCAGTCCGGCGCGCGGGCCTGACGGGGCAGCCGGTGGACTGGTTCTGCTACCTGCTGCGCTGCGCCGACGACACCCTTTATTGCGGCATCACCAACGATCTGGACAAGCGCCTCGCAGCCCACAACGCCGGCACCGCAGCCAAATACACCCGCGCGCGCGGCCCGGTCGTGCTGGTCTATGCGGAAAGCTGCACCGACCGCTCGGCGGCATCGAAGCGCGAACTGGCGATCAAGAAGTTGGCACGCGCTGACAAGCTGGCGCTGGCGGGATGCCAGTCGCAAGCCTTGCAGGAGGGCGCATCGTGGACCTGAGCGGGGTGTTGCTGCTGTTGGCGCTGGCAGCGTTCGGCTGGTACTGGTTCGACAGCCTGAGCGCGCTGGAAGTGGCGCGCCGGGCGGGGCGGCGGGTGTGCGACGAACAGCGGCTGCAATTCCTCGACGACACGGTAGCGCGCACCGCGTTGGCGCTGGTGCGCGACGAACGCGGACGGCGCGTGTTGTGTCGCCGCTACCGTTTCGAATTCAGCGAGACCGGCGACAACCGGCGCGAAGGCTGGCTGGTGCTGCTGGGCGACCGGGTCGAATCGGTCACGCTGGAGCCCTACCAGTTGATCGAGTAGCAGGCAGCCCTCATTTTTTCGTCGGCTTTTCCTTGCTGCCGCCGAACAGGTTCTCCACCCATCCGCCGACCTTGACGCCCACCGCCGTGCCCATGCCCGGCCCCAGTAGCGCCGTGCCGACCGCCGCGCCGGTCAGCGCCGCACCGGTGGGGAGCAGCATCGGCTGGTCCAGCGTGCCCGAGACGTTCAGCGGCACGCTGGCGTTCGCACCCAGGATGCCGACTTGCGCAGTGATGCGGCCGGACAGTTCGCGTCTGGCCGAGATGTCCACCGCGCCGTCCACCGCCAGCGCGCCGGAGGCGACCTTGAGCTGCGTGAAGCGGTAGCCGCCCTGCGCCATTTCGAGTTGCCCGGACAGGGTGTCGAAGCGCGTCTCGCCGCCGCTCATCCCCTGTTTGACCAGATGGGTGGCGGCCTGCTCGATGTCCACGCCGTGCAACACGCCGTTGCTGACGCTGAACGGTGTCTGTAGTCGGATAGCGGCGGCCAGCTTGTCCGCCTGCGGCGCAGCGGCGCTGAAGGTCGGGTGAGCCATAAGCCTGCCGCTGACGTGCTGATTGGGCGAGAACAGCGCGACCAGTGGGTGCAGCTCCAGCGCCCGGATGTCGAGTGCGCCGTCGAGCTGCCAGCCCCGGCTCCAGTCCAGCGCCACCTTGCCACCGACCGTGCCGCCGTAGAGTTTGGCATCCAGCGCGGTGAACTTCAGCGCGGAGCGGGTCGCCGCCCCCTTGATGTCCAGCGCGTCGAATTTCAGCGCCGGACCTGCCGGCAGCGTCCAGTCGTGGGCGTGGATATCCAGCGGGTAATCCTGCTGGCCGAAGCCGACCTCGGCCTTGAGCTTGCCGTCCTGAGTTGCGAGCGTCGCAGCTTGCGGCGCACCTGTGTCGTCCAGAGTCAGTTCGCCATCCAGCGGGCCCAGCGTGGCGTCACCCAGTTCCAGTCGCGCATCGGTGAGGTGGAGGGCGGCGATGCGGACTTGCACTTTCGGTGGCTCTGCGGACTTGGGCTGTGCCCAGCTCGGCAGCTTGGTCAGCGCCTGCCGGGTCAGCGTCAGGCCATCCAGTTCGATGTCCGAGATGACCTTGACCGGCTGCCACAGCGAGGTCAGCTGCGGCGTCACCGTGATTCTCTCAAGCTTGGCGTCACTGCCGGCCTTGATGCCCTCGATACTGACATGCGGTGTGGGCAGCGCCGCAAGGCGGATCGCGGCGATGGTGACCGGTTCGCCCAGTCGCTCAGAGGCAGCTTTTTCGAGTTCCGGGCGATAACCTTCCAGCGAGATGAGGAACGGCAGCGCCAACGCCACAACGAGCAGCAGCGCGAGCGCGATCAGGGTGCGTTTGAGCCATTTCATAGGAAGTCCGGTGTTGCGAGAGGTCGGGAAAACACGGACGGGAATATACGGCGCTTGCGACGATTTCGCCATCCCGCCCGGAAAAAACTTCCCGGGCGAGGGAAAGTCCGGCGGGTTGGGCTGACGCAGGCAGGTAAAAACCCGTAAAATGCGCGCTTTGCAATCGCACACCAACAGATCATGCTCACCTTTCAGCAAATCATCCTGACGTTACAGAATTACTGGGACAAACAGGGCGCGGCACTGCTGCAGCCCTACGACATGGAAGTCGGCGCGGGCACTTCGCATACCGCCACCTTTTTGCGCGCGCTCGGCCCCGAGCCTTGGCGCGCCGCCTATGTGCAGCCTTCGCGCCGTCCCAAGGATGGCCGTTACGGCGAAAATCCCAACCGTTTGCAGCATTACTACCAGTTTCAGGTGGTGCTGAAACCCGCGCCCGCCAACATCCTCGAACTGTACCTCGGCTCGCTGGAGGCGCTGGGCTTCGACCTCAAGCAAAACGACATCCGCTTCGTCGAGGACGACTGGGAAAACCCGACGCTGGGCGCGTGGGGGCTGGGCTGGGAGGTCTGGCTGAACGGCATGGAAGTGACGCAGTTCACCTATTTCCAGCAGGTCGGCGGCATAGACTGCAAGCCCATCACCGGCGAGATCACCTATGGTCTTGAGCGTCTGGCGATGTATCTGCAAGGCGTGGAGAGCGTCTATGACCTGACCTGGACGGAGGGCGTCAGCTACGGCGATGTCTACCACCAGAACGAGGTCGAGCAGTCCACCTACAACTTCGAGCACAGCGATATCGAATTCCTGCTGGGCGCATTCGCCAGCCACGAGAAACAGGCCAAACACCTGATGGACAACCAGCTGGCGCTGCCCGCCTACGAACAGGTGCTGAAGGCCGCGCACAGCTTCAATCTGCTGGATGCGCGCGGCGCGATTTCGGTGACCGAGCGCGCCGCCTACATCGGCCGCATCCGCAATCTGGCGCGCAGCGTCGCGGCGAGTTATCTGGACAGTCGCGCCCGTCTGGGTTTCCCGATGGCGCCAAAGGACTGGGCGGGCGATGTGCTGGCGCAGATGGACAAGAAAGCGGCCAGCGTGGCCGAAGGAGCAGCAGCATGAGTACCAAGAGTCTGTTGGTGGAACTGTTCGTCGAAGAACTGCCTCCCAAATCGTTGAAAAAGCTGGGCGAGAGCTTCGCCGCGACCCTGTCGGCAAGTCTCAAGGCGCAGGGGCTGGCGACCGCCGATGCGGCGGTGACGGCGTACGCGTCGCCGCGCCGACTGGCGGTGCGGGTGGCCGGTGTATTCGCGCAGGCGGCGGACAAGTCGGTGTTGCAAAAACTGATGCCGGTGAAGGTCGGGCTGGATGCCGAGGGCAATGCCACGCCCGCGCTGCTGAAGAAACTGGCGAGCATGGGCGCGGACGCTTCCGTGCTGCCCAATCTCAAACGCGAGCTGGACGGCAAGGCCGAATCGCTGTTTCTGGACAGCGTGGTGACCGGTGCGACGCTGACCGAAGGGTTGCAAAAGGCGCTCGACGAGACGATCGCCAAGTTGCCCATCGCCAAGATGATGACCTATCCCGACCCGCAAGGCGACGGCTGGCCGGTGGTCAATTTCGTGCGCCCCGCGCACAGTCTGGTGGCGTTGCTTGGTCGCAAGGTCATTCCGGTCAGCGTGCTGGGACTGGTTGCGGGCAACAAGACCCACGGCCACCGTTTCGAGGCCGCCGTGGACACGGTGGTGCTGGAGGATGCCGACAGCTACGCATACCAGCTGGAGAACGAGGGCGCGGTGATCCCGTGCTTCGAGAAACGCCGCGCCGAGATCGCGCGCCAGCTGGCTGCCGCCGCCGACCGCCAGGGCTTGAAGCCGGTCAGCGACGATGCGCTGCTGGACGAAGTGACCGCGCTGGTGGAACGTCCCAACGTGCTGCTGGGCCAGTTCGAACCGGAATTTCTCGCCGTGCCGCAGGAATGCCTGATCCTCACCATGAAGGCCAACCAGAAGTATTTCCCGCTGCTGGATGCACAAGGCAAACTCACCAACAAGTTCCTCATCGTCTCCAACATCCAGCCCGCCGACCCCAGTCTGGTGATAGGCGGTAACGAGCGCGTGGTGCGCCCGCGTCTGGCCGATGCAAAATTCTTCTTCGATCAGGACCGCAAAAAGACGCTGGAATCGCGCGTGCTGGGGCTGGCGAAAGTCGTCTATCACAACAAACTCGGCACGCAGGGCGAGCGCGTGCAGCGCGTCTGCGCCATCGCCCGCGCCATCGGCCAGCAACTGGGCGGCGACGCGCTGGCGATGCAGGCCGAACAGGCCGCACTGCTGGCCAAGGCCGATCTGTTGACCGATATGGTGGGTGAATTCCCCGAGTTGCAGGGCATCATGGGCCGCTACTACGCCCGGCATGACGGCCTGTCGGACGACATCGCCTACGCCATCGAAGATCACTACAAACCGCGTTTTGCCGGCGACGAACTGCCGCGCAATCCGGTCGGCGTGTGCGTGGCACTGGCTGACAAGCTGGAAACGCTGGTCGGCATGTTCGGCATCGGCCAGATCCCGACTGGCGACAAAGACCCGTTCGCGCTGCGCCGCCATGCGCTGGGGGTGATACGGATGCTGGTCGAGAAGAACCTGCCGCTGTCGTTGCGCGAACTGATCGCCGGAGCCTTCGCTGGCTTCCCGGCGGGGCTGCTGGTTGATGCGCATGCCGCAGTCGAGACCTTCATGTTCGAGCGTCTGGGCGGCACATTGCGCGATCAGGGCTACACCTCGAACGAGGTGGAGGCCGTGTTGAGCCTGAATCCGCAACAACTGGCGCTGGTGCAGCGGCAGCTTGAGGCCGTGCGCGCCTTCGCCGCCTTGCCCGAAGCCGAATCGCTGGCTGCCGCCAACAAGCGCGTCGGCAACATCCTGAAGAAGATCGAGGGCGAGATCAGCACGGTAGTGAATGCCGCCCTGTTGCAGGAAGCCGCCGAGCAGGCGCTGCATGCGGCGCTGGGCGAGATCGCGCTGCAGGCTGCTGCCGCGTTCGAGCGCGGCGACTATACCGCCTCGATGCAGGCGCTGGCCGCGTTGCGCGCGCCGGTGGATGCCTTCTTCGACAGCGTGATGGTCAACGCCGACGACCCGGCGCTGCGCGCCAACCGGCAGGCTTTGCTGGCACAGCTGCATGCGGCGATGAACCGCGTCGCCGACCTGGCGAAATTGGCGGCGTAAACGTGAGAATGGCGCACACCCCTTTGTTCAATCATCGCAGGAGCGAAACGGTGAACCGGACTTTACCCTTCACCCTTCACTCTTCCCCCTTCACAGGTATGCTATGAAACTCATCATCCTCGACCGCGACGGCGTGATCAATTTAGACTCCGACCAGTTCATCAAGAGCCCGGCGGAATGGCAGCCCATCCCCGGCAGTCTGGAAGCCATCGCGCGGCTCAATCAGGCGGATTACCGCGTGGTGGTGGCGACCAACCAGTCCGGCGTGGCGCGCGGCCTGTTCGACATGCCGACGCTGAACGCCATCCACGACAAGATGCACAAGGCGTGCGCGCTGGTCGGCGCGAGGATAGACGCGGTGTTCTTCTGCCCGCACAACGCGGAAGCGCATTGCCACTGCCGCAAGCCCAATCCCGGCATGCTGGAAGAGATCGCGGCGCGCTACAACACCAGCCTGAAGGACGTGCCGGCGGTGGGCGATTCGCTGCGCGACCTGCTGCCTGCCGCCGCGCTGGGCGCGCGTCCCTATCTGGTGCTAACCGGCAAGGGGACCAAGACCTTCGCGGCGGGTAATCTGCCGGAAGGCACGCAGGTGTTCCCCGATCTGGCCGCCGTAGTCGCCAGTCTGCTTTGATGCCGCAAGAGGCCTATCCGTCATGACTTTCCTGCGTTCGCTCATTTTCCTGACGCTGCAAGTGTTGCTCACTCCGCTGTTCTCCACGCTGGCGCTGCTGACCTTCCCGTTCTCGCCGTTGACCCGCTACCGGCTGATCTCCAATTACGCCAGAACCATGGTCTGGCTGGTGCAGGCGATCTGCGGCATCCGCTACCAGGTGCGTGGGCTGGAGAACCTGCCCGATACGCCCTGCATCGTGCTATGCAAACACCAGTCGGCGTGGGAGACGCTGGCCTTGCAGGTGATCTTTCCGCCGCAAGCCTGGGTGCTGAAGCGCGAATTGCTGAAGATACCGTTCTTCGGCTGGGCGCTGGCGCTGACCAGCCCGATTGCGATAGACCGCAGCGACGGCAAGGGCGCGATGAAACAATTGCTGAAGCAGGGCAAGGAGCGGCTGGCGCAGGGCTTCTACGTGGTGATCTTCCCCGAAGGCACGCGCGTCGCCTACGGCCAGCGCGGCAAATATAAAGTCGGCGGTACGTTGCTGGCCGCCAGCACCGGCGTACCTGTGGTGCCGGTGGCGCACAACGCGGGCCGTTTGTGGGGGCGGCAGGCGTTCAGCAAACACGCCGGTGTCATCACCATGAGCATAGGCCAGCCGATAGACCCTGCCGGGATGAAGGCCGACGAGATCATGGCGCAGGTCGAAAACTGGATAGAACACGAGATCACCCAGCTGGAACACTGATGTTCAAACGTCTCCGCAAACCGGCCTTGCCGACTGAGCCTGCCGCCGCGCGGGTGGCGGTGCTGGCGGGCCAGCCGGTCAGCTACACGTTGAAGCGCAGCAGCAAACGGCGCAGCATAGGCTTGCGGGTGGACCATCGCGGGCTGACGGTGAGCATGCCGTCGCGCGCGCCGGAAAGCTGGCTCGACGAGGTGTTGCAGCAGCGGGCGGGCTGGGTGATCGAGAAGCTGGACGGCTGGCAGGCGCGCCAGCCGCTGGATCAAGTCTGGGCGGACGGCGAAGTCATTCCCTATCTGGGAGAACAGCTGGTGCTGCGTGTGGTGGCAGGCATGGCCGGCGCGACGGTGCAGACGGCCAGCGAATTGCGCGTGGCGTTGCGCGGCGAGGCCGATGCCGGTCGCATCCAGAAGGCTGTGACGCTGTGGTATCGCCGTCAGGCGATGGCGCTGTTCGCCGCGCGCGTGGCGCATTACGCGCCGCTGCTGGGGGTCGCGCCAACCGATGTGAAGCTCACCACCGCGCGCACCCGCTGGGGCAGTTGCACCGCGCGCGGCACGGTGCGGCTCAACCTGCAACTCATCAAACTGCCGCATCATCTGATTGACTACGTGGTGGCGCACGAGCTGGCGCACCTCATCGAGATGAACCACTCGCCGGCGTTCTGGGTGCGGGTCGCCAGCGTCTGCCCGGATTACGCCCGCCGCCGCAGCGAACTGAAGGCGGTTGCGCTGTGACGCGGTGGCCTGTCGGTCGGGCAACAGAATAAGCATCCATTGGACAATATGGGGGAGTGCGATATGTCAGCCTATGCCTATCCTTTGCTGATCAAACAGTTGCTGCACACGCCGCTGGCGAATGCGCCGGGGCAGAGCATCGTCTACCGCGACCGGGTGCGGCTGGATTACCGCAGCCTCATCGGGCGCATCGGGCGGCTGGGCAGCGCGCTGCAACGCCAGCTTGGCGTGTTGCCCGGCCAGACCGTCGCGGTGATGGACTGGGACAGTCACCGCTATCTGGAATGCTTCTTCGCCATTCCGATGCTGGGCGCGGTGTTGCAGACGGTGAACGTGCGCCTGTCGCCGGAGCAGATCGCCTACACCTTGAACCACGCGCGCGCCGATGTGCTGCTGGTGCACGAGGATTTCCTGCCGCTGCTGGCGGCGTTGCAGGGCAAGCTTGAGACGGTGGCGCGCTTCGTGCTGCTGACCGATGCCGATGCGCCGCCGGAACTGCCGGCGCAATTCTCGAGCGATTACGAGGCGCTGCTGGCGCTGGGCGACCCGGCGCACCAATTCCCCGACTTCGACGAGAACACCCGCGCCACCACGTTCTACACCACCGGCACCACCGGCCTGCCCAAGGGCGTGTATTTCAGCCACCGCCAGCTGGTGCTGCACACGCTGGCGACGGCGGCGGCGCTCGGCACGGCCTCGGCGCATGGCCGCTTTGGCGGCGGCGATGTGTACATGCCGATCACGCCGATGTTCCACGTGCATGCCTGGGGCTTCCCCTATGTGGCGACGATGCTGGGCGTCAAGCAGGTCTATCCGGGGCGCTACCAGCCGGACTTGCTGCTGGCGCTGATCCGCGACGAGGGCGTGACGTTCTCGCATTGCGTGCCGACCATACTGCACCTGTTGCTGACCAGCCCGCTGATAGACGCAACAGACCTCAGTCGCTGGAAGGTGGTGATCGGCGGGTCGGCGCTGCCCAAGGGGCTGGCGCAAGCGGCGCTGGCGCGCGGCGTCGACATCTTTGCTGGTTATGGCTTATCCGAGACCTGCCCCATCCTGTCGCTGGGTCTGCTGGAGGAGAGCGAGACCGCCGATCATGATGCGGCGCTGGCGCAGCGCGTCAAGGCGGGCCGGGCCATCCCGCTGGTGGACTTGCGGGTGACGGATGCTGATGGCCGCGAGCTGCCGCACGACGGCCAGTCGGCGGGCGAGGTGGTGGTGCGCGCGCCCTGGCTGACGCAGGGCTATCTGCACGATGAGGCCGCCTCGGGCGTGCTGTGGGCGGGCGGTTATCTGCACACCGGCGACATCGGCACGCGGGACGCAAATGGCGTGCTCAACATCACCGACCGGCTCAAGGATGTCATCAAATGCAGCGGCGAATGGCTGTCCTCGCTGGAACTGGAGAGCCTGATCTCGGAGCATCCTGCGGTGGATGAAGTCGCGGTGATCGGCCTGCCCGACCCGAAATGGGGCGAGCGCCCCTGCGCGCTGGTGGTGCTGAAGCCCGGCATGACGGCGACCGAGGAAGCATTGCGCGTGCCGTTCAACTGGCGCGTCGAAGCCGGCAGCCTGCCACGCTACGCCCGGCTGATGCAGATACGCTTCGTCACCCGCCTGCCGCGCACCAGCGTCGGCAAAATGGACAAAAAGGCGATGCGGGGCGGGTATTGATCCGGCCAAGTGAAGTGCGAGGCATTGAGTTCAAACCCCCTCCAGCTCCCCCTTGTCAGGGGGAGAGCCGAGTCCGCTTCTCCGGGAGAGCGTAGCGGGGGGGCATGGGAGGGTGAGTCGAGCTTCCAAATTCAAACATAATCTGGCCGGATCAATAGTCGCGCGGCTGCCTGCGCCACGTTCCCCTTCCCCCTTCCCCCTTTCACCTTTCACGTTTCACCCGAAAGAGATGCTCTCCCCCTGCGCGGCGAACAGTTCGGCGAGTCTGGCAAACAGTTCGCTGCCGTCGCGTGAGCTTAGCCAGCGGCCTTCCTGCCAGGCGTAGTGGAAGCCGCCGGAGGGCGCGGCCAGCCAGATCTCCTGATTGATGTCGTGGCGGTTGACGATGACCTTGCTGCCGCTGTCAAACTCGATCTCCAGCACGTTGCCGCTGCGGTGGTAATCGGCATCCTCGCAGCAGTCGTCTATCGCCGTTTCGATGCTGGCCAGCACGGTGTCGGCCAGTCGGTTGAATTCGCTTTCGTTCATAGTTTTCCTTGGAAACCTTTATAATCGCGCACCTTCAATTTCTGGAATGTGAAACATGCGCCTCTCAATCTGTCTGTGCATTATCTTGGTTTTAGCCGCGTCACTGCAAGGCTGCGGACGCAAAGGGCCGCTGACGCTGCCGAAATCCGCCGTTGCCAGCCACGCGCATAGCCTCTCGACATCCCTTATTCCGGCAGGCAGGTAAACATGAGCAAGCATTTTGAGTTTCGCAACGAACAACTTCACGCCGAACAGGTGGCGCTGGCCGACATCGCCGCGCAGTACGGCACGCCGTGTTACGTCTATTCGCGCGCCGCGCTGAGTGCAGGTTTCCGGCAGTTCAGCGACGCGCTGCAAGGGCGCGAGCATCTGGTCTGCTACGCGGTCAAGGCCAATCCCAGCCTGGCGGTGCTCAATGTGTTTGCGCGGCTGGGCGCGGGCTTCGACATCGTTTCCGGCGGCGAACTGCAACGCGTGCTGGCGGCGGGCGGCGACGCGGGCAAGGTGGTGTTCTCCGGCGTGGGCAAGACGGTGGCCGAGATGCGCATGGCGCTGGAGGCCGGCATCCTGTGCTTCAACGTGGAATCGGCCCCTGAGCTGGATCGCCTGAACGAGGTGGCCGGCAGCATGGGCAAAGTCGCCGCCATCAGCCTGCGCGTCAACCCGAACGTGGATGCCAAGACCCACCCCTACATCTCTACCGGCCTGAAGCAGAACAAGTTCGGCGTGGCTTACACCGACGCGCTGGCGCTGTACCGCAAGGCCGCCGCGCTGCCCAACCTGCATGTCACCGGCATAGACTGCCACATCGGCTCGCAGCTCACCGAGACCAGCCCGTTCATTGCGGCGGTGGAAAAGGTGCTGGCGCTGGTGGACGCGCTGGCTGCCGAAGGCATCGTGCTGGAACACATTGATCTGGGCGGGGGACTTGGCATCCGCTACGACGACGAGACCCCGCCTGCGATTGGCGAATATGTCGCGGCGCTGCTGGCCGCACTCCAGGGCTGCACGCAGAAACTGATTCTGGAACCGGGCCGGGTGCTGGTCGGCAACGCCGGCGTGCTGCTGACCCGCGTGGAATACCTGAAGCCCGGCGAAGAGAAGAACTTCGCCATCGTGGATGCCGCGATGAACGACCTGATGCGCCCGGCGCTGTACGACGCCTACCACGGCATCCAGCCGGTGCTGCGCGAGGCGCATGCCGCACAGACCTACGAGGTCGTCGGCCCGATCTGCGAGACCGGCGACTTCATCGGCCACGCCCGCCAACTGGCGATCGCGCCCGGCTCGCTGCTGGCGGTGATGTCGGCGGGCGCTTACGGCATGAGCATGAGCTCCAACTACAACACCCGCCCGCGCGCCGCCGAAGTGATGGTGGACGGCGGCCAGACGCACCTGGTGCGCGACCGCGAAACCGTCCCGCAACTGTTCGCCGGGGAACGGGTGGTCGGGTAGCGTTTGTAGGGTGGACAGCGCGCAGCGTTGCCCACGCGGTTCATACTGTTTTTACAGCGTGGGCAGATGAAACTTGCCCACACTACATAATTGGAAGGGCTGCAATGACAAAATTTTTATCCTTATTTTTTTCCTTGGTTGGCGCAGTTGCCATTGGTGTCCTTGGAATGTGGGCCTTCGGTAAGCGTACGACACCACTACCACCTCAGCCACCGCTGATGTCGCTTGAAAACATGGGACATCTGGTAACAGTAAAGGTCAATTACGTGGACGTACTTCCGTATGCGGAATTAATCACCAAAGACATTCCTGGGACAAAATGGGAGTTGCGGTTTGGAGGAACCAAGGTTCTTCTGGTGGTGCGGGGTGACTGCTTGGTTGGAACAGATGTTCGACTCGCCAAGTACCTTGAGGTTAACAATGACTTGAGAACTGCTGTGCTAGTCTTGCGTGAACCAAAGGCAATCTCGGCGCGTGTCAAACACGATCGAAAGGAGCAGGGGGGCTCATACTCCTATGAGGTTACTGATACTGGTATTGCACTCATCCCTGGATCAGATAATCGTACAAAAGCAACTGACAAAGCATGGGTAGTCGCTCAACAATCCATATCTCAGTATTGCAGCAGTCCTGAAGTGATCGCCACTGCGAGGAAGAATGCAGTGGTGACTTTATTGCCACTCCTCTCAGCAATCGGTTGGAAGGTCAATATTCGTTGGGTTCAATGAACATTTGCTGCGTCAATGAGCAAGGTAGATGCCGTCTCTCTGGTCAAGCCCGCGTAGCTCCGATTAACCCGCGTAACTCGTAGCCCGTGTACCTCCGATTAGCGTAGCGTAATCGGAGGTATATATGGCGGGGGGATTGCCCGACTGCTATTTCTACAATTTCGTTGGAATTCACCGATTAAGGAGCGCGCTATGGACATCAGAAAATTAGTACATGCCTATGTCCCCAGAATCATAATTGACACTTATCTTCTGCGATATCGCAAAGAGAATAATGACGCATTTGCCTTCAAACGCGCTGATCACTCTGATGTTGAGAAAGATATTCTGGAAAAATATGGTCACAGTAGTGATTTGGTCGAGTATTTTTCGACTAATAGCGGGGGCGGTGTTCACAAATGGCATCACTATATTCCGCTATATGACCGCTATTTTTCTGCCTTTAGAGGCCGAAAGGTAAGATTTCTTGAAATCGGTGTTAATGCGGGCGGCAGTCTTCAAATGTGGAGAAAGTACCTTGGCGACGATGCCATCATTTTCGGAATTGACATCAACCCGGATTGTGCAAAATTAAACGGTCTGTCTGGACAGGTCAGAATTGGTTCTCAAACTGACCCGATTTTTTTGGATTCAGTCATAAAAGAGATGGGGGGCGTGGATATTGTGTTGGACGACGGCAGTCATCATATGAAACATATTCCGGTCTCACTGAAGTCACTATTTCCATATTTAAGTGATGGCGGAATATCACTACTGTCCGGTAGATTTTAAGTTCATTTCGCTGTAGCCCTTTATTGACGTGGCTTTCAGCACGTTTTTGCATTCCGACGATTTCAAATCCTATCTGGAATCGCCTTTGGTTAAAAAACCGT
>JAQTZW010000004.1 GCA_028687575.1 Gallionella sp.
TTGAGGTCAATATGTTCGATAAAACCCCAATAAATCAAATGGTTGCAAATGCGATACAGAATCTTGACGAACCGGACATCAGTAAACAATTGAATCTATTCGATTTTTAACCGGACAGTAGTGTTTCTGTATCTTTTCCTGTCATATCAACATATGTGAAAGGAATTCCATGCCACTCAACAAAACTGCGCAAATCCTCATGATTTGAAATTACACAGGGGATTTCCACTTGCAATTCACCGCAACGCCAACGATGGAGTAGGTCATTCAGACAATGATCCTGACGACTTACTAAAATAACTAGGCGTTTTTTTCTTGAAGAACTGGTTATCTGCCAGTTCATTTCAAATTCCGTGGCAATTGGCTCAAATTTCTTTGTAAATTGCTCAATATCAAACGGCAGCGAATCTGCGCGGATTTCCTGTCGCATGAAGAATTGGTTTGCTTCTTGTTCCGTGTGATAGCTTGCTTCTACAATGAATCCGCCGTGTTCAGCGATAAATCCTGTAACGTTGGCAATTATTCCAACCCGGTCAGGACAGGAAATTATGAGTGTATAGTGGCAAGTCATTTTTATACTATTTAGATAATGAAATGGCCACGACAAATTCGTGGCCATTGTATTGTGGTTTCATTACATGAACTTAGACATCCAAGTTTTTTACTCCAAGTGCATTTTTTTCAATAAACATCCGCCTAGGTTCAACAATATCACCCATCAAGGTTGTAAAAATTTCATCTGCAGATACAGCATCTTCAATTCTCACCTTGAGTAGAATCCGGTTACTAACATCCATGGTTGTTTCCCATAGTTGTTCGGGATTCATTTCACCTAGTCCTTTATAGCGTTGAACACTTACCCCGCGTTTTGCTTCTTGCAGTAACCACTCAATGGTTTGTTTAAAATTTTCTACGCAGCGTTTTTTGTCCCCTTGAACTACAAAAGCTCCTTCTTTAATCAATCCCATCAGAACATCAGCTGCTTTTCTAATTTGTGCATAGTCACTTCCTTGTAGGAAGTCTCTATCAATAAAACTGACCGAATAATTTCCATGAAACAGTTTAGTGATACACAACTTCAATTCACCAAACTCATCAAGATCGACTTTCACAGTAATGTCTTTGCAAGCATCCGCTAACAACTTTGCACTATTAACTGCCATTTCTTCAGTCTCTAATGACAGGGCGGGCAAGTTTAATAGTGCGTGTGAAGCTTCAGGTGCAATAAATCTGGATAGTCGTTCAATTACCTCTTCAGCCAAAATGTACTGATTTGCTATTTTCTCAAGTACTTCCCCTTGAATGGGACTTGCACCAACCTCGGCATATAGTACTGTGTCCTTAAGAGCTGACTTAAGCAAATAGCTCTTCATTTCCTTGTCATCCTTAAGGTAACGCTCTTCTCTGCCTTGTTTGATCTTGTATAACGGAGGCTGTGCAATGTAAATATGGCCGCGTTCGACCAATTCTGGCATCTGACGGTAAAAGAATGTTAATAGCAGAGTTCTAATATGCGAGCCGTCTACGTCAGCATCTGTCATGATGATAATTCGATGATATCGAAGTTTATCCGCGTTGTACTCATCTTTGCCTATACCAGTTCCCAGCACTGAAATCAGTGTAGCTATTTCCTGTGACCCAATGAGTTTTTCAAAGCGTGCTTTTTCCACATTCAGAATTTTGCCTTTTAGCGGCAAGATAGCTTGAAACTTACGATCTCTTCCTTGTTTTGCCGATCCTCCCGCAGAATCTCCCTCGACCAGATACAACTCAGAAAGTGTTGGATCTTTCTCTTGGCAATCTGCCAATTTCCCAGGCAATCCCATGCCATCTAGAATTCCTTTTCTGCGAGTTAAATCCCTAGCTTTACGTGCAGCTTCTCTGGCTCTTGCTGCTTCAATTATTTTAGAAACAATAATTTTTGCGTCATTCGGCTTTTCCAGCAAAAAAGCACTCATTTGCTGACCTATCAGATCTTCAATTACTGGTCTAACCTCAGAAGAAACCAGCTTATCTTTGGTTTGTGATGAAAATTTCGGGTCTGGCAGTTTTACTGAGAGTACTGCTGTTAATCCTTCGCGCATATCATCGCCCGAAGTATCAACCTTAGCTTTCTTTGCAAGTTGTTCCGTTTCGATATATTGATTCAAGGTACGGGTTAAAGCGGCACGCATTGCAGTTAGATGAGTACCACCATCTCTTTGTGGAATATTATTTGTAAAACACTGAACATTTTCCTGATAGGAGTCATTCCATTGCATTGCAATTTCCGCAGTAATTCCTTCCTTTTCGCCGATTGCATAAAACACCGTAGGGTTCAATGCATTTTTGTTGCGATTCATGTATTCAACGAATCCTTTTATGCCACCACTAAACGAAAAGTTTTCTTCTTTCCCAATTCGCTGATCAACTAGTGAGATTTTCACACCGTTATTTAGAAAAGATAATTCACGAAGACGTTTTGCCAGAATATCGAAATGGTATTCGATTAATCCAAACGTTTCTTTGGCTGCTAAAAATTGAACTACCGTTCCCTTTCTCTTGGAATCCCCAACTACTCTCAAGGGCGCTACTGGCTCACCGTGGCTAAATTCCATGAAATGCTCTTTTCCATCGCGATAAATGGTCAATTTGAGCCATTCAGATAAAGCATTGACAACTGATACGCCTACTCCATGCAGGCCACCTGATACCTTATAAGAATCATTATTAAACTTTCCCCCTGCATGAAGGATAGTCATGATGACTTCTGCAGCTGAGCGATTTTCTTCTTTATGAATATCCGTAGGAATTCCGCGTCCGTTATCACAAACGCTTATAGAATTGTCTGCATATATTGTTACGGTAATTTCATCGCAGTGACCGGCTAGTGCTTCGTCAACCGCATTATCAACAGCTTCGAAAACCATATGATGTAAACCAGTACCATCATTCGTGTCACCAATATACATACCAGGACGTTTACGGACAGCTTCCAAGCCTTTCAATACTTTGATGCTGTTTGAATCATAATCACTCATTATTTTCTTTCCTAGCGCTGTCATGTTTCACGTGAAACATGACATTAAAAATCTAAATCAGTCGTAAATCGACTTTCCGATTAAATTCTCATTGGCATAACTACATAGCGAAACTCTTGATTTTCAGGTGAAGTTATCAGGATACTGCTATTCGGGCTTCCAAAAGAAAAAATCACCTGTTCACTATTCACGCTATTTAAACCCTCAAGCAAATAATTAACGTTAAATCCGATATCGAGGGCATCACCATGATAATCAGTCTCGATTTCGATTTGCGCCTCTTCCTGCTCACTATTACTACTTATTACACTAAGATTCCTCTCTGTGAGAACAAAACGAACCCCCCGAAATTTTTCATTAGACAAAATAGCTGCACGTTGTAGGGCCTGTTGCACAACTAACCTATTGATATTCAAGTGATTAGTGTAGGAAGGAATAACACGGTCATAATCAGGAAATTTCCCCTCGATCAACTTCGTACTTAATTGGATACCTGAAAAATTTGCCTTAAGTTGTTGTTCTGAAAATATTATTTCAATATCACCATCATCATCTGTAAGTAATTTTGCAAGTTCCATTACGGCTTTTCTTGGAATAATAATCTCTTGTTTCGGAAAATCAGCATGGATACGAGTGGCATTGTAAGCAAGCCTGTGGCCATCAGTTGCAACGGCAAATAATTTATTTCCATCAACCCCCAGCAACACACCATTCAAGTAATAACGAACATCTTGCTGGGCCATTGCGTATTGAATAGAACTAAACAACGCTTTCAATAACTTCTGAGGAATTGTGACACTGCTTGAATTCTCGATTTGATTATTAAGCTTAGGAAAATCTTGGGCAGGCAAAGTCTGCAAATTGAATCTACTTTTACCTGATTTAATTTGGGCACGACTTTCTTTAACATCAATAGTGACGCTGCTCTGATCAGGAAGTATACGAAGAATGTCTAATAATTTTTTGCCAGCTAAAGTTACAGAGGAATTCGAAGTATCTTCTGTTTCGATATTAGTACTAATCTGTATCTCAAGATCCGTTGCAGTGAACTTTACTATACCTAATTCCTTTTCTATCAATATATTAGAAAGTATTGGCATGGTTTGTTTACGCTCGACAACTCCCACTACAATTTGTAGGGGTTTTAACAACGCTTCTTTTTCTATACTTTGTATAAACATAATATAAATACCTAATAGTAATAATAATGATCTGATTAATTGTGTAAATAAGATAATTCTTTAATTAAATCAATCTATTAATTAATAGTATTATCTATGTATAAGGCACTCGCTGCCTTGTGGAAAAAGGTGCATAAATCTATGCATTGCAAAAATAATCCGGATTATTAACAACTGATGCGGCAGTTATCCACAACTTTATCCTGTTAAAGTTTGATATAAATTTTTATAGTCGCTATCAATTACGCTGTCTTCAGTTCTCAGTTCAGTGACTTTTTGGCAGGCATGAATAACTGTCGAATGATCTTTCCCACCAAAAGAATTTCCAATTTCTGGAAGACTTAATGAAGTAAGTTCCCTTGCCAACGCCATGGCTATCTGCCTGGGCCGAGTTAAGTTTCTGGTTCGCTTTTTTGACAGCATATCGACAATTTTGATGCGATAGTAATCTGCAACAGTCTTCTGGATGTTATCTACAGATATTTGTCGATTCTGCGAAATCAGAATATCTTTCAATGCTTCCTTCGCAGAATCTACTGAAATGACGCGACGATGAAATTTAGTGAACGCTTCCACACGTTTGAGCGCACCTTCAAGTTCACGAATATTGGAACTGACATGTTTGGCAATGAAAAAAGCAACCGCATCATCAAGTACATAGTCACTGAGTGCTGCTTTTTTTAGCAAGATTGCTACACGCATTTCCAGTTCTGGTGGTTCTATCGAGATAGTAAGACCCCAACCAAATCTTGATACCAAACGATTTTCAAGGCCGGTCAGTTCTTTTGGGAAAGTGTCACTCGTAAGGATAACTTGCTTATGAGAATCAACTAATGTGTTGAATGCATAAAAAAACTCTTCCTGAGTTTTTGCCTTACCAGCAAAAAATTGAATGTCGTCAATTAGCAGTACATCTAAGGAATGATAGTACTGCTTAAATTCTTCAAACTTGTTTGTTTGATATGCGCGTACAACGTCAGCAACGTATCTCTCCGCATGCATATAACAAACTTTGGTATTAGGATTATTAGCTAATATCTGATTACCAATGGCTTGGGCGAGATGAGTTTTACCAAGACCGACGCCACCATAAATAAAAAGGGGGTTATACGAAACACCAGGTAACTCTGCAACTTGAGTGGCTGCAGCAAAAGCTAATTGGTTAGCTTTGCCAATCACGAAATTATCAAAAGTTAAAGAGTGGTTGAGTTTTCCGTATCCTCGGAAAGAAGTTTCAATCTTAGGTTTGACTTCGATATTTGGCTTTGCAATTTCGTCTGCAGGTTTACTGTTAGGCTTAGAAGTAGGTACAGGCAGATTTTCAACAACACGAAAATCAAAAACAGGAAGTTCTTGAAAGACTAATTTTGCTTGGCGTTTGATTTCAGGTAAAAAACGATCTTGTACAACTTTTAGGGTAAATGAATTCGGAGTAGTCAGGATCAATCGCCCGTTATCTGCAGATACCCTAAGTGGTTTAATCCAAGATATAAACTGTTGGGGTGGCAAACTCTTTTCAAAAGAGCTCAAACAGTTATCCCAGAAGGTTTTAACTTGCATAATTTTGAGAAGATTGGGTGTTTAATAGAAAGACAGTCGCACCATTCTACAGAGCATGACACAACTTATCCACAACCAAAAATGCAGAATTGACTTGACACAGAGCGGTTAACATATTGTAATGCTGCGTTTATTGATACTCTGAGGATAATACATTATGAAACGCACTTACCAACCTTCAGTAACAAAGAGGAAGCGTACCCATGGATTTTTGGTACGTATGAAAACTCGCGCCGGTAGGGCTGTAATTCGCGCACGTCGCGCTAAAGGTCGTGCAAAACTCGCGGTTTAAGCACATTAACGGATTTAGTTATACGCAACGTATCCCACGTCGTGTAGGCTTTAAAAGCTGTCTGAATTCTAATCAGATTTCAGACAGCTGCTTTAAGGTATTCTATATCTCGAATAGTTCAGGTATCTCAAGGCTGGGCATAGTGGCTGCGAAACGATTGTTGCCTAGAGCCGTTGACAGAAACTCAGCAAAGCGCCAAATACGACATCTTTTTCGCTTGCACAAAATAAAATACTTAGGTGTTGATTTGGTCGTGATGATAAGAAAATCCGACCAAGTGAGAAAAACCTCAAAAATTGATGGTTTGAGCAAACTCTTCAATCGGGTAGTGACACAATGCGCAGGTTCCTGATTACAGTGATACATGGCTACCAGTATTTCATTAGCCCACTCAAACCCCCTACTTGCCGATTCATCCCAACTTGTTCTGATTATGCATGTCAAGCCTTGACTAAATATGGTCTGTTGAGGGGAATATGGATGAGTTTGAAACGATTGGCACGTTGTAATCCTTGGCATAGCGGCGGCTATGATCCGATACCCTAATCACAAATAATTACCATCATGGACTTTCAAAGACTTTTCCTGTTTTTAATCTTTTCATTTTCATTGATGATGGTATGGGATGGTTGGCAACGCTACCAGCATCCGGAATTGGTTGCGCAGTCAGAGACTGCGCCAGCTAAATCCGATTCTCCAGCAAGCAATAAAGCAGTAACAGATCAAACCCTCACCGCAAAGCAGCTTGTTGTAGCCGAGTCTGGAAAAATCATCAAAATTAAGACAGATGTTATTGAAGCCGAAATCAATACTACCGGTGGAAATATCCAACATCTGGATTTGCTCAAGCATCCTGACGCGCTTGATAAGAACAAGGGTGTCATTTTGTTCGACAAGGGTGAAGGGAAAAACACTTATATCGCTCAGTCAGGCTTGTTGGGTTCAGAGATGCCGAACCACAATACGCTGTTCACTGCTTCGCAAGACAACTACCAGCTTCAAGATAATGAAAACCAAGTCCAGATAAAAATGCTGGCGGTGAGTTCGAGTGGCGTACAGGTTGCAAAAATATTTACCTTCCATAAGGGAAGTTATGTAATTGATATTTCATATGAAATATCAAACAGTTCTAAAGCAGAGGTTAAAACTTCAGCATATTTCCAGTTTATTCGAGGAAACGAAGCGCCTGAAGGTGATTCGAAAATGGTGCCGACCTATACCGGCCCGGCCGTATACACGGAGCAGGAAAAGTTCCAAAAGGTGGCATTTGGTGACATCGACAAGAATAAGATTCCCTATCCTAAAGAGTCCGACAATGGCTGGATAGGGATGTTGCAACATTATTTTGTTGCTGCATGGATACCTTCAGAAAAGACAAACCGAGAATATTTCACTAGAAAGCTCGAAGGGGGCTTGTATTCTGCTGGGGTCGTTGTCCCTGTTTCAGCGATTGCGCCGGGAAAAGCTACGGTCGTAGATATGCGACTCTATGCGGGACCAGCACAGAGCAAACTCAATAAAATCGCTCCAGGTTTGGGTTTGTCAGTGGATTATGGATGGTTGACAATTTTGGCTACGCCCATTTTTTGGATGCTTACTTTCCTTGAAGGCATCGTAAAAAACTGGGGTGTGGCCATCATCCTTTTGACTGTGATGATCAAGTTGGCCTTCTTTCCTTTGTCGGCAGCGAGCTACCGTTCAATGGGAAAAATGCGAGCAGTTGCACCCAAGCTTGAAAAGATCAAACAGCAATATGGTGATGATCGTGAGCGTCTGAACAAGGCAATGATGGAGCTGTATAAGACGGAAAAAATCAATCCTTTGGGTGGATGTTTACCCATGTTGATTCAAATCCCTGTATTTATTGCTTTATATTGGTCAATTCTAGCCAGCGTGGAAATGCGATATGCGCCATTTTTTGGCTGGATTACCGATTTATCTAAAGCAGATCCTTATTACATCTTGCCGCTCATCATGGGCGCAAGCATGTTCCTGCAATCTAAACTGAATCCGGTACCACCCGATCCGATTCAAGCTAAGGTTATGCAGATAATGCCAGTAGCATTCAGCGTGGTTTTCTTCTTCTTTCCTGCAGGATTAGTACTGTACTCAATTGTCAATAACGTCCTATCTATTGCGCAGCAGTGGTACATCACGCGTGAAATAGGGGTTGAGGGTGCCACTGCCAAACGCTGATTTAATTGCAGCAATAGCCACGGCGCAAGGCCGTGGTGGGGTAGGTGTAATACGGGTTTCTGGCAGGGGAGTTGCAGAGATTGCTGCGGCAATACTGGGTAAGTCGCCTGTACCTCGCCATGCAACCTATTGTGATTTTCTTGATGCGAATGGTATGGCCATCGATCAGGGAATTGCGCTGTATTTCCCTTCCCCCCATTCCTACACTGGCGAGGATGTCCTTGAACTTCAGGGACACGGTGGTACGGCGGTTCTTCAACTACTATTACAGCGTTGCTTAGAATTGGGAGCGCGACTTGCAGAGCCAGGGGAATTCACTCGCAGGGCATTTCTCAATGACAAGCTTGATTTGGCGCAAGCGGAGAGTGTCGCAGACTTAATCTCTGCAACAACTACTGAAGCAGCACGCAGTGCAATGCGATCCTTGCATGGTGAATTTTCATCTACAGTCAACCAACTGGTAGACGACTTGATTCATCTGCGCATGTTGACAGAGGCGATGCTGGATTTTCCAGAAGAAGACCTTGATGTATCTGATACGTCACTCAGGGATAGCTTGCTTGCAAAATTGCGACTCAAATTGCAACTGACGCTGGATACGGCCAAGCAGGGAAGCTTGCTGAGAGAGGGAGCACACATTGCTCTGGTTGGCCGTCCCAATGTAGGCAAATCCAGTTTGCTTAATCGTCTGTCTGGAGAGGAAGTCGCTTTGGTCAGTGATATTCCAGGTACCACGCGTGATGTTATCCGACAAGCAATTCAGATTAAAGGTGTGCCATTGCACATTATGGACACAGCTGGCCTGAGGACATCACTAGATGAGGTCGAAAAAATGGGTATGGCTAGAACACATCAGGCCGTACAGAAGGCAGATTTAATACTTATGCTGCTCGACTCAAATCAAGGATCCAGCGCAGAAGATGAGAAAATATTTTCAGCATTCCCAGATAACATTCCCCATCTAAAAGTGTTCAACAAGGCCGACCTGATGACAGCTGAGCGATGCAAGGATGCGATTTATATATCAGCCAAAACCGGCGAGGGAATAGATGAGTTTCGCGAAGAACTGCTTAAACTGATAGGTTGGAACAATCAGGAAAGCGGAGTATTTATTGCCCGAGAGCGACATTTGATTGCATTGAATCAGGCGCGATTCCACTTGGATCAAGCAGCATCCAACCGGAATATGCCTGAATTCTTTTCTGAAGAATTACGGCTGACACAAAATCAACTCAGCAATATTACCGGGAAGTTCTCCGCAGATGATTTGCTAGGCGAGATATTTGGTAGATTTTGCATCGGGAAGTAATTAGCAACACTACGCTCTGCTTTGAGGTGGCTGTAAGCCCGTATTATTCTCAGCTTTTCCTGTAAGGAATCCATAAACTCTTCATAAGGTTGGGAACTAACCCCATGATTTCATATGAAGAAAATAAATCCTTAGGGTAAATTGTGGCGAACCTTAATGTTCCACGTGAAACGCGATAGTACGGAATGATGCTGGTCTGTTGTATCATGCGCCTCCCTGATTAGATGCTGGCGACATGAATTTTCCTGAAGTATTCGATGTGATTGTAGTGGGTGGCGGGCACGCCGGGACGGAAGCCGCCTTGGTAAGTGCCCGTTCTGGCTGCAAAACACTGCTGATAACCCACAATATTGAGACGCTTGGACAGATGTCTTGCAACCCTTCGATAGGCGGTATTGGCAAGGGTCATCTGGTAAAAGAGGTAGATGCGCTCGGCGGAGCGATGGCGATTGCAACCGACGAAGGTGGCATCCAATTTAGAATACTCAATTCGAGCAAGGGCTACGCAGTTCGAGCAACACGGGCACAAGCTGACCGTATCCTGTACAAACAGGCAATAAGGTGGCGGCTTGAAAACCAGCCTAACCTTTGGTTGTTTCAGCAGGCCGTAGATGATTTGATGGTTGAGTCAGACAAGGTTACGGGTGTTGTGACCCAGCTTGGATTGCGGTTCAAAGCGAAAACGGTGGTGCTGACGGCGGGAACATTTCTCGCAGGCTTGGTGCATGTTGGGCAGGCGAATTATCAAGCAGGTCGTGCCGGAGATCCTCCTTCAATTAGCTTGGCACATCGCCTGCGAGAAATGAAGTTGCCGGTAGGCCGTTTGAAAACCGGCACGCCACCAAGGATAGATGGCCGTACCATCAATTATTCTGTACTCAAAGCACAGCCAGGCGATGATCCGGTGCCAGTGTTTTCATTCATGGGAAATGTTGGCTTACACCCTAAGCAACTACCGTGCTGGATCACGGAAACAAGTGAAAAAACGCATGAAATCATCCGTGGAGGACTTGATCGCTCGCCATTGTTTACCGGGGTGATTGAAGGTGTGGGGCCGCGTTACTGCCCATCCATAGAGGACAAAATCACCAGATTCGCAGATAAAGCCTCGCATCAAATATTCCTTGAACCAGAAGGACTTACCACGCACGAGATATATCCAAATGGAATCTCAACCAGTTTGCCGTTTGATGTGCAGCTTGAGTTGGTGCGCTCAATCAAAGGCCTGGAAAACGCGCACATTCTGCGACCGGGCTACGCGATTGAATATGACTACTTCAATCCATGCGGACTAAAGAGTTCGCTGGAAACCAAAGCAATCAGTGGATTGTTCTTTGCGGGTCAAATCAATGGTACAACGGGCTATGAAGAAGCGGCAGCGCAGGGATTGCTCGCTGGATTGAACGCTTCATTGCAAGTGCGTGAGATGGATGCGTGGTGTCCTCAGCGCGACGAGGCCTATATAGGCGTAATGGTAGATGACCTCATAACGCAGGGTGTTACCGAGCCTTATCGAATGTTTACCAGTCGAGCGGAATACCGCCTACAGTTGCGAGAAGATAATGCCGACCTGAGGCTAACCGAGATTGGCCGAAAACTTGGGGTAGTGGATGAAACAAGATGGGTGGCGTTCGATCAAAAAAGGGAATCTATAGCAATCGAACAGGAGCGTTTGCGAAGCTTTTGGGTTAGCCCTCGGAACATCGCCCCAGTCGATGCTGAGCGGGTACTTGGCAAAGGTATAGAGCGTGAATATTCGTTGTATGAGTTGCTGAGACGTCCAGATGTGACATATCAGGCGCTGATGAGTTTGACTGATGCGGGGGCGGCTGTAATAGATGAAAAAGTCGCTGAACAGATTGAAATTCAAGCCAAATATCAGGGCTATATTGATCGTCAGCACGATGAGATAGCGCGCAACGAGCAGAATAATCAGGTGAAATTGCCGAGTGATATTGATTACAAGGACGTCCGTGGATTATCTATAGAGGTGCAGCAAAAGTTGAACCAACATAAGCCAGAAACAATTGGGCAGGCAAGCAGAATATCGGGAATTACACCCGCCGCAATTTCTCTGCTATTGGTGCACATCAAACGGGGATTCAGAGATACGCGCTCAGGCGAGGTGGGCTTATGAGTATAAGCAATGACTTGGCACAAGGCATAGCCGAACTCGGGCTGGAGATTGGAAACGACACCCAGCAGAAATTGATGGATTATTTGGCTTTGTTGGTGAAGTGGAACAAGGTATACAACCTGACTGCCATCCGTGATCACAAGCAAATGGTAAGCAATCATTTACTCGATAGCCTTGCGGTTGTTCCCCATTTATGGGGTAACTGCTGGCTCGATGTGGGCTGCGGTGGTGGGTTGCCCGGACTGGTATTGGCAATCGTTCATCCAGAATGGTCATTCACCATGCTTGATAGTAATAGCAAAAAAACAGGATTTGTTCAGCAAGCGGTAATTGAATTGGGTTTGAAAAATGTACGGGTATGCTGTGCAAGGGTTGAAGATTTTACAGTCGAAGAAAAATTCGATGGAATAATCTCACGTGCATTCTCGGAATTAGCGGATTTCATCAACATTACTCGCCACTTGCTCGCCGAGCAAGGTGCTTGGGCGGCAATGAAGGGTTTGCCGGAACAGGAATTGCTGAATGTGCCACAAGACTGCGTCGTGGAGCAGGTGATCACGTTAAATGTGCCCGGATTGGATGCAGCGAGAAGTCTGGTTGTGGCAAGAAGGAAAGGGGCGGTGTGAGTATGACCAGAATCATGGCGATTACCAATCAAAAGGGCGGGGTCGGGAAAACCACTACCACTGTGAATCTGGCAGCAAGCCTTGCTGCGGCGAAGCAACGCGTTTTGCTGGTAGACCTGGATCCGCAAGGGAATGCCACTATGGGAAGCGGGGTGGAAAAGCGCGACCTTGAACATAGCATTTATCACGTCTTACTAGGCAGCAAACCCATCGCGGATGTCATAATAAAATCCGATTTGGGGAAATATGATGTGCTTCCCGCAAACCGCGAATTAGCGGGCGCGGAGATAGAGCTGGTGGATTTGGCTCACAGGGAAACACGCTTAAAAGACGCAATTAACCAAGTGGCAGGCGACTACGATTTTGTGTTGATAGACTGCCCGCCGGCACTTAACCTTTTGACTTTGAATGGATTGTGCGCGGCCAAGTCGGTAATGATTCCCATGCAATGCGAATACTACGCCCTGGAAGGTCTGAGTGATCTCGTCAATACTATCCGCAGGGTAAGGGCCAGTTTGAATCCGGTGCTTGAGATTGAGGGGTTATTGCGTACCATGTTTGACCCCCGAAATACATTGGCGCAACAGGTTTCCGATCAATTACAGCAACACTTCGGCGACAAGGTCTATCGTACTGTGATACCGCGTAACGTCCGCCTTGCGGAAGCACCTAGCTATGGAATACCTGTTCTGTATCACGATAAAGCATCAAAGGGAACCCAAGCGTATCTGGCACTGGCAAGTGAATTACTCAAAATTGCCAAGCGTACCGCTGCAACAAAATAGGAAAGATAGAAATGACAAAACCCCAGAAAGGTTTAGGCCGAGGATTAGATGCACTGTTGTCTGCAGGAAAGAGTGAAAAAGACGACGTACTGCGCGAATTGAAGGTGAGTCAGCTAAAACCCGGAAAATATCAGCCACGCTCACATATGGATCAAGAATCGCTTAACGATTTGGCTGCCTCAATCAAAGCACAGGGGGTTATGCAGCCAATATTGGTGCGAGAGATAACGGAAGAGAACTACGAGATTATCGCCGGAGAGCGGCGTTGGCGCGCTTCACAGCTTGCTGGATTGACGCATGTGCCGGTATTGATACGCAGTGTTGCTGACAATGTTGCACTGGCTATGGCGCTGATAGAAAATATCCAGCGCGAAAACCTTAACCCACTGGAAGAGGCAGCAGGTATTCAGCGGCTGATAGATGAATTTGAAATGACGCACCAGGTTGCGGCGGACGCAGTCGGGCGTTCGAGGAGTGCGGCCAGCAATCTCCTTAGGTTGTTGAAACTGCCTAAGGATATCCAAGGCATGATGATGGAGGGACGTTTGGATATGGGGCATGCCCGTGCCTTGCTGTCGCTAGATGGCGCAAATCAGATTGCCGTCGCAAACAAGATTAGTATGGAAAACCTTTCGGTAAGGGAAACCGAAAAACTGATACAAAGGCTGCAGAAAACACCGGTAGATCCACCCCCAAAGAAGTTACCGAAAAGTCGTGATGTAATCAGGGTGCAAGAAGAATTGTCCGAATGCATCGGTGCCAATGTAACGATCAAAGAAAAGAAAAAGGGTGCCGGTCAGCTGGTAATTGACTACTCAAGCAATGAACAGCTTGATGAATTGATAGCTAACCTGCAAAAAAATGTCACACGAAGGGGTTGACTTTGGCTGATGTAATCAAAGACAATGCCGGCAATTCAGAAACCCTGGCGATACAAAAGCCAAATCGGATTGCCGGGATGGAAGAAACTAAAAATACAATAAAAATAGCCTTTCAAAAGGCAGCGCGCTGGCAATTATTGGCGACGCTGACCGCAGGGATAGCCACAGTTCTGTTGATAAGTATTAACGCAGGAGTGTCAGTGATACTGGGCGGATTAAGCGCAGTCATTGGCGGCTATGTCGGTGTGTTGATGACACACAAGCGGGTTCAACAATCACCTGGCGGAATGCTAATAGCTTTACTAAAAGCCGAGGCAACCAAAGTGCTAGTGATAGCGGCGCAGTTGCTGGTGATTTTTAAGAATTATGAGGGGCTGGTTCCACTGGCTCTAATTGGCGGGCTGGCAATCTCAGTGCTTGTAGCGGGCGCAGGGTTGGGAGCCGTAGGAAAAAACGAACAATAACTGGATATTGAATGTCTACCGAACACGCTCTAACACCCTCAAGCTATATCGAACACCATTTAACCTTTAATACACAAGCATTAGGCAATGGCGGTTTCTGGACGTTGAATATGGATACGCTGGTAACAGCGGGCGTATTGGGTTTGCTGACGTTCGGCTTGCTCTGGTGGATTGTTCGTGGTGCAACAGCGGGTGTGCCGAGCAAGCGTCAGGCAGCGGTGGAGTTGCTGGTCGAGTTCATTGATGAGCAAGTAAAGGGCATCTTCCATGGCGATCGCAACAAATTCGTATCACCATTGGCGCTGACTGTATTCGTCTGGGTATTGATGATGAACTCGATGGACTTCTTGCCTGTCGATATCATGGCCTGGATTTATGAGAATGTGCTGGGGCAAGATCACTGGCGTGCAGTTCCGACTTCGGACATCAATACGACATTTGCATTGGCGCTCGCAGTTTGGTTGTTGATGATTTTCTTTAGTATCAAGGTCAAAGGCTTGGGCGGCTGGATTCATGAGCTGTTCTGCGCGCCATTCGGTTCCAACCCATTAGTGTGGCCGGCAAACTTCCTGTTCAATCTGATCGAATACGTCTCAAAGCCTCTGTCGCATTCCTTGCGTCTATTCGGCAACATGTACGCTGGTGAAATCATCTTCCTGCTGCTGGGTATGTGGGCCGCAACAGGATTGGTTGGTACCGCATTCGGTGCATTGCTTGGAGCTGGTTGGGCAATCTTCCACATTCTGATTGTTGTATTGCAGGCTTTTATTTTCATGATGCTGACCGTTGTGTATATCGCAATGGCGCATGAAAGCCACTAGTTTAGTATCACTTAGTAGCAAGTATTTTTTTAACCACTGTTAGTAAACTGAAAGGAAACACTATGGAAAACGCGCAATTTTTGGCACTGATTCAAGCATACACAGGCGTTGGTATCGGTCTGATCATCGGTCTGGGTGCTGCAGGTGCATGTATCGGTATTGGTATCATGTGTAGCAGCTTCCTGGATGGCGCAGCTCGTCAACCAGAAATGATTCCTACACTGCAAGGTAAAGTTTTCCTGTTGCTGGGTCTGATTGACGCTTCCTTCATTATCGGTGTTGGTTTGGCAATGATGTTTGCATTTGCAAACCCACTGTTGAGCGTAGTTCACTAGTTTGAACCTGGCCAAGGCAGAATAATTGGCCGACGTAAGGAGCTGAAATGAATATTACTTTTACACTGATTGCACAAGCTTTAACGTTTGCCATTTTGATATGGTTTACGGCTAAGTTTGTCTGGCCGCCGCTGATGAATGCAATCGAGGCTCGCCAGAAGACCATTGCTGATGGTCTGGCAGCAGGTGAGCGTGGAAAGCATGATCTGGAAATGGCAGCAAAGCGTTCTGCTGAGATTATTCGCGAAGCAAAAGAAAAGGCTGCGGAAATTCTGGCAAATGGCGATAAGCGTGCGAGTGAAATCGTAGAGGCAGCCAAGGCGCAAGCTAAAACTGAAGGTGATCGCATCATTGCAGGCGCTCAAGCTGAGATTGACCAAGAAGTATTCCGTGCCAAGGAACAATTGCGTAACGAAGTATCCGCAATTGCTCTGGCTGGTGCAGCGAAGATTCTGGGTCGCGAAATCGATGCAAAAGCACACAATGATTTGCTTGAAAAACTCGTCGCGGAAATCTAATTGTTATGTCAGAAGCCAATACCATAGCCCGTCCATACGCTCAAGCAGCGTTTGATCAAGCACAGAAGCTCGGTGACCTTAAGGGTTGGTCGGCAGTAGTGACCAATCTGGCTGAGTTGATGTCAATTGCCGATGTACAGGCTGCCGCAAGCAACCCGCGCATCGCAAATTCAAAGCTTGAACCTCTGCTCCTTGAGTTGTGCGGCAGCAAGTTAAACGCACACCAGAAAAATTTCATCAAGGTGCTCGTAGACAATAATCGCTTGAATGTATCTGCTGAAATCGCAGACATGTTTGAAGCCCTGCGAGCGGAAGCTGAAAAATTCGTGGATGTGACAGTGGTTTCGGCTTTTGACCTCAGTGAAGCGCAAAAGCAGAAAATTACTGCAGCACTCAAAGCGCGTATGTTGCGTGAGATCAAGCTGAGTTGTGAGATTGATAAAGCCCTTCTGGGTGGCGTAGTGATTCGTGCCGGAGACAAGGTGATCGACGGTTCCGCACATACACGTCTTGGCGAGTTGGCATACGCCCTGGCCTGATGACTGATATATCGAAATAAGGAAAAGCAGATGAAGCTCAACCCTTCTGAAATTAGTAGTTTGATTCGCAGCCGCATCGAAAACTTCGAAGCGCTGTCTGAAGCACGTACTGAAGGTTCCGTAGTAAGCGTGACAGACGGTATTGTGCGCGTTCACGGTTTGTCAGACGTTATGCAAGGCGAGATGCTGGAATTCCCGGGCAACGTGTTCGGTTTGGCTCTTAACCTTGAGCGTGATTCTGTTGGTGCGGTTATTCTTGGCGAATACGAGCACATCACAGAAGGCGACACAGTTAAGTGCACAGGCCGTATTCTTGAGGTGCCGGTAGGTCCTGAGTTGTGTGGTCGCGTTGTGAATGCGCTAGGTCAGCCCATTGACGGCAAAGGACCAATCAACAACAAGATGACCGACAAGATCGAAAAGGTCGCGCCAGGTGTTATCGCACGTAAATCCGTTGATCAGCCAGTGCAAACAGGTTTGAAGTCAATTGACTCCATGGTGCCGGTAGGTCGTGGTCAACGTGAACTGATTATTGGTGACCGCCAAACAGGTAAGACAGCTGTTGCAATCGACGCCATCATCAACCAGAAGGGTCAGAACATGACCTGTATCTACGTTGCTGTTGGTCAAAAGGCCTCTACAATCTCTAACGTCGTTCGCAAGCTCGAAGAGCACGGCGCGATGGGTTACACCATCGTGGTTGCTGCAACTGCGTCTGACTCTGCAGCAATGCAGTTCCTGGCTCCCTACGCTGGCTGTACCATGGGCGAATACTTCCGTGATCGCGGTCAGGATGCATTGATTGTTTATGATGATTTGACCAAACAAGCTTGGGCATATCGTCAGATTTCCCTGTTGCTGCGTCGTCCGCCTGGTCGTGAGGCTTATCCTGGTGACGTGTTCTACCTGCACTCCCGTTTGCTTGAGCGCGCAGCTCGCGTTAACGCAGACTACGTTGAAGCATTCACTAATGGCGAAGTCAAAGGCAAAACAGGCTCATTGACAGCCTTGCCAGTGATTGAAACTCAAGCTGGTGACGTTTCCGCCTTCGTTCCGACAAACGTGATTTCGATTACTGACGGTCAGATCTTCCTTGAGACAGATTTGTTCAACGCCGGTATCCGTCCTGCGATCAATGCGGGTATTTCCGTTTCTCGCGTTGGTGGTGCAGCTCAGACTAAAGTCATCAAGAAGTTGGGTGGCGGTGTACGTCTGGCACTGGCTCAGTATCGTGAATTGGCTGCGTTCGCTCAGTTTGCATCTGATCTGGACGAAGCAACACGCAAGCAGTTGGAGCGTGGTCGTCTGGTCACAGAACTGATGAAGCAGTTGCAATACTGCCCACTATCGGTTTCAGAAATGGCTGTCACTTTGTTCTCAGTCAACAAAGGATATTTCGACGATGTCCCAGTCGCAAAAGCACTGGCGTTTGAGTCGGCTGTACATTCCTACTTGAAGTCGAATCACAAATCCCTGATGGACGCAATTGACTCCACCAAGGATCTGAATGCTGACAATGAAAAATTGTTGTCTGCTGCGATTGAGGAATTCAAGGCAACTGCGGTTTATTAAGGCGGGGTGAGAGATGGCTGGCAGTAAAGAGATCCGCACAAAAATCAAGAGTGTAGAAAATACACGCAAGATTACGCGCGCCATGGAAATGGTTGCAGCAGCCAAGATGCGTAAAGCACAGGAACGTATGCGTGCCGCGCGTCCTTATGCCGAAAAGATACGTAATGTTGCTGCCCATCTTTCTCGCGCCAACCCAGAATATAAGCATCCATATCTGGTAATTCGTGAACAGCCAAAAAAGGTCGGTCTGATTGTCATTACATCTGACAAAGGTCTGTGCGGTGGTCTTAATACCAACGTGCTGCGCTTGGCAGTTACCAAAATGAAGACTTGGGAAGCTGAAGGCAAAGCAGTAGCTATAAGCGCGATTGGTAACAAGGGCTTGGGTTTCATGAACCGTATCAATGCGGAAGTGAAATCACATCTGACAGGAATGGGTGATATTCCTCACATGGAAAAGCTGATCGGTGCAACCAAGGTAATGCTTGATGCATACGTATCCGGCGAAATTGACGAAATTCATATCTGCTATAACAACTTCGTCAATACCATGAAGCAGGAGCCACTCTTGGAGCAATTGTTGCCATTGAGTGGCGACAAACTCGGCAATGCCAATGGCAACTGGGATTACATCTACGAGCCAGATGCTAAAGAAGTCATTGACGAGTTGTTGCTGCGCTATATCGAATCGCTCGTTTATCAAAGTGTGGTCGAGAACATGGCCTCCGAGCAAAGTTCGCGTATGGTGGCGATGAAAGCCGCATCAGACAATGCCAAGACTGTTATCGCAGACCTCAAGTTGGTATACAACAAGGCACGCCAAGCTGCAATTACACGCGAGATCTCCGAGATCGTCAGCGGTGCAGCAGCAGTAGGCTGATATATATCAACGGTAAGTCACGAAATTACAAAATTATTTAGACGGGGAATTTTAAAATGACTCAAGGAAAGATTGTTCAGTGTATCGGTGCGGTGGTTGACATCGAGTTTCCACGCGATCAGATGCCAAAAGTATACGATGCATTGAAACTTGATGCTCAGGCTGATTCGATTGTTGAAGCAGGTCTGACATTCGAAGTAGAGCAGCAATTGGGTGACGGTGTTGTACGTACTATTGCAATGGGTTCATCTGATGGCCTGAAGCGCGGTATGGCTGTGTCCAATACCAATAATCCAATTTCTGTACCAGTTGGTGCAGGAACTCTTGGCCGTATTATGGACGTTCTGGGTCGTCCAATTGATGACGCGGGCGAGATTCCATGCGAAGAGCGCCGCGCAATCCATCAAAAGGCACCAGCCTTTGATGAACTGTCACCTTCTGTAGACTTGCTGGAGACAGGCATTAAGGTTATTGACTTGGTTTGCCCGTTCGCAAAAGGCGGTAAGGTTGGTCTGTTCGGTGGCGCGGGTGTAGGCAAGACTGTGAACATGATGGAACTGATCAACAATATCGCCAAGCAGCATAGCGGTTTGTCAGTTTTTGCAGGTGTTGGTGAGCGTACCCGTGAAGGTAACGACTTCTACCACGAAATGAAAGATTCGAACGTTCTGGACAAAGTTTCCATGGTGTTTGGTCAAATGAACGAGCCGCCTGGTAACCGTCTGCGCGTCGCGTTGACTGGTCTGACCATGGCTGAAAAATTCCGTGACGAAGGCCGTGACATTCTGTTCTTCGTAGACAACATCTATCGTTACACATTGGCCGGTACCGAAGTATCTGCGCTGCTGGGTCGTATGCCATCTGCTGTGGGTTACCAACCTACTCTGGCTGAAGAGATGGGTCGTCTGCAAGAGCGTATTACTTCGACTAAAGTAGGTTCGATTACTTCTGTTCAAGCGGTTTATGTTCCAGCCGACGACTTGACCGACCCGGCTCCTGCTACAACGTTCTTGCATTTGGATTCGACCGTTGTTCTGTCTCGTGACATCGCATCTCTGGGTATCTACCCAGCGGTTGACCCACTGGATTCGACTTCCCGTCAGCTGGATCCACTGGTTGTTGGTGCCGAGCACTACGGTGTTGCGCGTTCTGTTCAACAGACTCTGCAACGCTACAAAGAATTGCGTGACATCATCGCGATTCTGGGTATGGACGAACTGGCACCTGAAGACAAGCTGGCTGTATCCCGTGCTCGTAAAATCCAGCGCTTCCTGTCACAGCCATTCCACGTTGCCGAAGTGTTTACCGGCAGTCCTGGTAAGTATGTAACGCTCAAGGAAACAATCAAGGGCTTCAAGGGTATCGTTGACGGTGAATATGATCACCTGCCAGAGCAGGCTTTCTACATGGTCGGCGGCATCGAAGAGGCAGTTGAAAAAGCCAAGACACTCTAGTAAAGGGGAAATCCCATGGCAATGACAGTACATGTTGACGTAGTAAGCGCGGAAGAGTCTCTCTTCTCCGGACTGGCTGAAATAGTCATCGTTCCTGGTCAGATGGGCGAATTGGGTATATATCCACGTCACGTACCTTTATTGACTCGTATCAAGCCCGGTTCGGTTCGCATCAAGGTCCCAGATCAGGCTGAAGATGAGTTGATTTATGTGTCTGGCGGTATGCTTGAGGTTCAACCGGATGTCGTTACGATCCTTGCTGATACAGCGATCCGTGGCAAAAATCTGGATGAAGCTCGTGCGCTGGAAGCTAAGCGTGCTGCAGAGGAAGCTCTGAAGAATCGCACATCCGATATCGACTATGCTCATGCTCAGGCAGAACTGGCCGAAGCGATGGCGCAACTGCGAGCAATTCAGCAGATTCGCAATCGAGTCAGCCACTAGCTGCACTAAACTCAAAAAAAGCAGCTTCGGCTGCTTTTTTTGTTTTTGCGACACAGATTGAATAAATTAGCGTCTTCCGATGCACAGATAAATTCCACCAAGTTGTTTATAATCGCGCGAGAAAATTAAGGATGAATATGATTCCATTAAATATTGTCGTTCTGGCCGCAGGTAAAGGCACGCGCATGTACTCTGACATGCCTAAGGTTTTGCATAAACTCGCAGGTAAACCTTTAGCGCAACATGTAATTGATTGCAGCAATCAATTGGCACCAGAGAAGATTTGCATCGTGTATGGTCACGGTGGTGAGTTAGTGCCCAGCGTGCTGAGTGCCTCGAATGCCATATTTGCGAAGCAGGAGCCTCAGCTTGGAACCGGTCACGCAGTGCAACAAGCTATGCCGTTGGTGGCGGACGCAAGCCAAACCTTGATTCTGTATGGTGATGTGCCGCTGATTCAAGCAGAAACACTCATTAAGATGCGAAAGGCAGGCAATGGATTAACCATCCTGACGGTCGAATTTGCCAACCCAACGGGATATGGCCGCATAGTACGCAACTCAAGTGGGCAGGTTGTAAGCATCGTCGAAGAAAAGGATGCGACCATTGAGCAAAGAAAAATTCGCGAGGTAAACACTGGCATCATGCTAGTAGATACAGGTAGCTTGAGGAATTGGTTGTCCAAATTGGGCAACAGCAACTCGCAGGGCGAATACTATCTGACAGATATAGTGGCAATGGCAGTTGCAGAGGGCGTCGAAATACATACCGTAAATCCGACTCATGAGTGGGAAATCCACGGTATCAACAACAAATCCCAATTGGCTGCGCTAGAGCGAACTTGGCAACTGGTGGAAGCGAACCATCTGATGGCGCATGGCGTAACGCTTGCCGACCCAGCCAGAATTGATGTTAGAGGTAGCCTGCACTGTGGGCGTGATGTTGAAATAGACATCGGATGCATATTTGAAGGTGAAGTCAGGCTCGGTGACAATGTTAAGGTCGGTGCCAATTCGATAATACGAAATTCAACCGTAAGTTCCGGAACGCAAATCGCGCCGTATAGCCACATAGACAGCGCCGTGGTTGGTGAAAATTGTCAAATTGGCCCCTACGCGCGTTTGCGGCCTGGCAGTAAACTGCATGACGATGTTCATGTGGGAAATTTTGTCGAGATTAAAAATAGCGAGATTGGCCATGCAAGCAAAGCCAATCATTTGAGCTACATCGGTGACACGACGGTAGGCAAGCGTGTCAATGTCGGTGCGGGTACGATAACTTGCAATTATGATGGTGCGAACAAACATAGAACCGTGATCGGTGACGATGTATTCATAGGTTCAGATACGCAACTGGTTGCACCTGTCACTGTCAACAATGGTTCAACCATCGGCGCAGGCTCGACAATTACCAGGGATACCCCGGAAGGAGAGTTGAGCTTGTCACGTTCCAAGCAGATTTCAATTGCAGGTTGGAAAAGACCGGTCAAGCAGGTAAAAAAGTAATTCGTTCAATGGCGTCACTTTGATTAGAAAATCAAGCGGAGAAAGATATGTGCGGAATCGTAGGCGCAATGGCGCAACGCAATGTGGTACCAATTTTGCTCGAAGGATTGCAGCGGCTTGAATATCGCGGCTATGACTCCGCCGGTTTGGTTGTCGTTAATGACAAAATGCTTGAGCGCGTCCGCAGCACCGGACGCGTTAAGGAACTGGCCAGTCGCAGCGCAGACACTCAGGGCCAACTTGGCATAGCACATACGCGTTGGGCGACACATGGTGCTCCCAGCATCAAGAACGCTCATCCGCATCAGAGCCGCGACATGATAGCGGTGGTGCATAACGGCATCATCGAAAATTATGAAGAGCTACGTGCTCGCTTAAAGAGCGAAGGTTATGAATTTACCTCCGAAACAGATACCGAGGTAATCGCCCACTTGATACACAGTCATTACATGCACGGAAACTCCTTACTGGTTTCTGTGCAGACTGCATTGAAGGAGCTTGAGGGTGCCTATGCGCTGGGGGTAATTGCCGCAGACAATCCAAATCAACTTATATGCGCACGGCGTGGCAGTCCCCTGCTACTGGGTGTGGGCATAGGCGAGAATTTCGTGGCATCCGATGTATCGGCATTGTTGCCCGTTACCAACCGGGTCATCTATCTCGAAGAAGGCGATGTCGTCGAAGTGGAGCGGGAAAGTTACCGGATATTTGATGCGCATGGCAAGCCTGTAGACCGCGCGGTACAGGTAAGCGAGATCAGCAACGAGAGCGTTCAACTGGGGAACTACCGTCACTACATGCAGAAAGAGATCCACGAACAGCCATCGGCGATCTCTGACACGTTGGAATCCGTGTGTAATAGTACTTCCATCTCACCGGGAATATTCGGAGCTGACGCTGCTGCGACATTTTCGGAAGTTAACAGCATCCTGATTCTGGCATGTGGAACCAGTTATCACGCCGGCATGGTGGCCCGCTATTGGCTGGAAGAAATTGCCGGCATTCAGTGCACCGTGGAAATAGCCAGTGAGTACCGCTACCGTACCAGCGTCCCCAATCTAAATGCGTTGGTAGTCGTTCTCTCTCAGTCGGGCGAGACCGCCGACACGATGGCTGCACTAAATCACGCCAAAGACATGGGGCAGGGGAATACACTTGCCATTTGCAACGTGCCCGAAAGTGCATTGATAAGGGCATCAAAGCTACGCTTCCTGACAAGAGCCGGACCCGAGATCGGTGTTGCTTCTACCAAGGCCTTTACAACTCAACTGGTTGCCTTGTTCTTACTGACGCTGGTATTGGCCAAGCAACGCGGCAGGTTGGTGCAGGAAACGGAATTTGTCCATGCCCTCCGTCACCTGCCCAGCGCGGTGCAAAAAGTGTTGGATATGGAGCCGCAGATTGCGACGTTGGCAGAGCGTTTTGCCTCCAAACACCATGCACTGTTCCTCGGTCGCGGAATGCATTACCCAATCGCACTAGAAGGTGCCTTGAAGCTAAAAGAAATCTCCTACATCCACGCCGAAGCCTACCCGGCAGGTGAGTTGAAGCACGGCCCGCTGGCCTTGGTGGACAAGGACATGCCGGTGATTTCGGTGGCGCCAAATGACACCCTGCTGGAAAAGCTCAAGTCCAACTTGCAGGAAGTGCGCGCACGCGGCGGGGAACTGTATGTATTCGCCGATGCGGACACCCTGATTAGCGAATCGGACGGCGTGAATGTCATCCAAATGCCAGAACACGCGGGCTACCTGAGTCCAGTACTCCATACCATACCGCTACAGTTGTTGGCCTACTATGTCGCCTTGCAAAAGGGTACCGACGTAGACAAGCCAAGGAATTTAGCGAAATCGGTTACGGTAGAGTAGTCCTGCAACCCACTCTCACACGTTAAAGAAAAGACAAACAGATGCGAATTGACGCATCTGTTTGCGCTATCAACGCGCACGATAAATGTGCACCATACTCCTGTAACTATCAGACTTTTTCAGTTAATACGGAGTAGAGAATGGCGGTCGTCGCCGTGTTCAATCAAAAGGGGGGGGTGGGCAAAACCACCACCTGTCTCAATGTAACCGCAGCATTGAGCATTGCAGGCACCAATCCTGTCGCGCTTGATCTGGATCCGCAAGGTCATCTGACGTTGGCCAGCGGGGTCGGGCATGTCACGTCTGACCACAGCATGGCTGCGTTCTTCAATCACAAGACTCCCTTGGTGCAGTTGTTGCAGGATACATCGCGGGGCTGGCAAATCGCCCCGGCTTCACTGGAACTGGCCAAACTAGATGCGCTGCTGGGCAGCGACCCCCATGCCGCCTCTCTCCTGAAAAAAGGCTTGCAGGAAGACCTCGCGCTGACCGGGGCTCCCATCATGATTGACTGCTGTCCGATGCTGGGCGTGCTGACACTGAACGCCTTGCTGGCGGCAGATCGCGTGCTGGTGCCGGTCTCGGCGGATTTTCTGTCGCTGCAGGGTGTGCAGCGTTTGGACAGTGCTCTGAATGTGCTGGAAAAGAAGTTAAGCCGCAAGATCCCCCGCCGCATTCTGGTAACCCGCTTCGACTCGCGTCGCAAGCTATCCTACGACATCTACGACAAATTGCGGGATCAGTTTGGCTCGCTGATCTGCAATACCCGTATCGGCGAGAACGTGGCGCTGGCGACCAGCCCGATGCACGGCATTGATGTATTCGAATACGACAATCACAGCACAGGCGCGGCAGATTACCGCGCACTGGCCAAAGAACTCTGGGAAAGCGGATTCTTTGCCTGAGCGGCGTTACCCTACCAGCAGCAACACCATCCACACCAGTTGCATCAACAGAATGCCGGCAATGACGGTCAACAAAGTGTTGCGCTGTTGCTGCTGTTTGAGCAGCAACAGCATGGCACTCTTCAAATCCTCAGAAGGATTGTCATTCAGGCGCTGATGCAGCAATCGGGGAAGTTGCGGCAACAGTGTCGCGTAGTTGGGCGCTTCTTCGCGCAGGGCCTTAAAGAAACCGCGCCAGCCGACCTGTTCGCTCATCCAGCGTTCCAGCCAGGGCTTGGCGGTCTTCCAGAGATCGAGTTCGGGGTCGAGTTGAATGCCCAGACCCTCGATATTGAGCAGGGTCTTTTGCAGCAACACCAGTTGCGGCTGGATTTCGATGCCGAAGCGCCTTGAGGTCTGGAACAGTTTCAGCAACACGCGGCCAAAAGACACCTCGCGCAAGGGCCGGTCGAAGATCGGTTCGCAAACCGCACGGATGGCCGCTTCCAGTTCATCAACGCGTGTTTCACGAGGCGCCCAGCCTGACTCGATGTGCACCTCGGCCACACGCTTATAGTCGCGGCGGAAAAAGGCGATGAAGTTCTGCGCGAGGTAATGCTTGTCGGTATCGGTCAGCGTGCCCATGATGCCGAAATCGAGCGCGATGTAGCGACCGTCGGCGGCCACCTGCACATTGCCCGGATGCATGTCGGCATGGAAGAAACCGTCGCGAAAGACCTGGGTGTAGAAGATCTCCACCCCGTTGGCAGCCAGCTTGGGGATATCCACCCCGGCATCGCGCAGCGCATCCACCTGGCTGATGGGCATGCCGTACATGCGCTCCATCACCATCACATCACTGGTGCAGTAGTCCCAGTACATTTCGGGAATCAGCAGCAGGTTGGAATTGGCAAAATTGCGCTTGAGCAGACTGCCGCTGGCAGCCTCGCGGGTCAGATCCAGCTCATCGGTCAGGTGTTTCTCGAATTCCTCGATCACCAGTCTCGGCTTGAGGCGGCGGCCATCGGCCCACAGCCATTCGATCAGGTCGGCAGCGATCTTCAGCAGCGCGATGTCGTGCGCAATGATGGGCTTGATGTTGGGGCGGAGTATCTTGACCGCCACTTCGCGGCCATCGTGCAGCACGGCGAAATGCACCTGGGCGACGGAGGCACTGGCAATCGGCGTTTCCTCGAAACTGCGGAACACTTCGAGCAACGGCTTGCCGTAGGACGCTTCCAGCAGGGAAATGGCCAGTGCGGAGGGGAAAGGCGGCACCTGATCCTGCAATTTGGCCAATTCATCGGCCAGGTCGAGCGGCATCAGGTCGCGGCGCGTGGACAGCATCTGGCCGAACTTGACAAAAATCGGCCCCAGACTCTCCAGTGCCAGACGCAAGCGTACGGCGCGCGGCGTGGAGGTGTTGCGGATAAAGAGCAACGCCTTGAGCGGGTAATGCAGCCAGCCGATGCGTTCATGTGACAGCAGGAATTCATCCAGCCCGAAACGCAGTACGACGAAGATGATCCTGAATAAACGGAACAAGCGCATATTATTTGACCGGGGTTTGCGTAAGGCGCCTGACGCGCTGCTCAAGCCGCGCGATGTCATCACGCAGCGTGTCCACTTGCTGGATAAACGCATGGAGCTGCTGCGGCTTGGCGATCTGGGGATTTTCCTCGGTCAGGTATTCTGCCGCTGCCTGCGCCAGATTGGTCGCCGAAGAACTCAGTTGTTGTCGCTTGGCGTGCGCGGCCTGCACGATGCGCTCGGAGGCGATGTCGCCGGTGAAATGGCTCAAGTCCTCGGCAACATCCCAGCGCAGGTTGCGCGACAGAAAGAAAATTTCCGTCAGCAGCGCCGCATCGCCGGTGCTGCGTATTTCGGCATTAGCCTGTTCGTCGTGCAGCGCCAGCCGAGGCAGCAGCGACGGCGCGATCACGCAATGCGCGTCGGCGCTGCTATCAGGCTCGGCACTGAGCAGCGTGCCGTCAGGCAGGATGGTGTAGGCAAAGGACAGCGGCGCGATATCGAAGCGCACCGTCTTGCCGGAAAAGCGCGCCAGGCGTTTGAGCGCCCAACCGTTCTGCATGAGCAAATGATTGAGTGCGGCGGCAGTAGGATGGGCGAACATGATGGTTTAGTGCAGCGTGGTTTGCTGGATGCCGGCCAGCAGCCAGACCGACTTGTCGTCCTTGAGATTTTTCTGCACATGCCAGATCTCGTCCACATTGTCCGGCGCGCCATTGTTCTCGGTCAGCTGGCCGGTGAAGCGCACGCTGGCGATTGCCATGTCACCCTCGTTGGCGACTTCCAGCAGCTCGGCATGGATGGCCAGCACGTCGGTCTTTTGCGGGGTGGCATCGCGTTCCTGCAACTGCATGGAGATTTCGGCGAACATCTCCGGCGTGGTGTATTCGCGGATGTCGTTCAAGTCCTTGCGGTCGTTGGCCGCCTGCAGACGGATGAACGAAGTCTTGGCGCTGCGCAGGAAGCTTTCCACCGGGAAGTCGGCGGGAATGTTGCCGCTCGCGGAGGCCTCGCTGACGGAAGCCACAGAAGCCACGCTGCTGCCGGCTTGCTCAACCGGTTGCGGTGCCGAATAGGGCGCACCCGAGCCGGCGTATTGCATCGCCGGTTGCTGCTGTTTGCGGCGCAACACCGAGACCAGCATCATCACCGCGAAAACGGCCAGCATGATCATCAGTATCGTGCCCATGCCTTCGCCCAGACCCAGATGGGCGAACAGCGCGCCCAATCCCAGGCCGAGCGCCAGACCGGTCAGCGGGCCCAGCCACTTGTTGCCGGGTTTGGCCGGAGCTGCGCCCTGTGCCGGTGTCGGAGCGGGCGCAGCGGCGGGAGCGCGCTGTGGTTGCGGGGTCATCGAACGTTGCTTGCCGAAGCTACCGCCGCCACCAAAGCGTTTTGCTTCCGCAGTCGCGGTAAACAGGCTCAAACAGGTCAGGGCAATCGTCAACAACATCAAAAATCTTTTCATATCTTCCTCATAGGATGGGTAAAGCCAAAGCGGGCAGAAGTATACCACTGCTCCCCACGGCGTATGGATGCAGGCCTCGGGCAACGCGGCGGTGGATAAGTTCCTCCACACCCGAACCGGGCAAACTAGAACGCCGCTTCATGCACGAACTCCAGCTTTTCGCCGGTGACCGGATGGTCGAATCCCAACAGCTGGGCATGAAGCATCAGCCGGGCGGCGGGCATGCCGCCATACAGCGCATCGCCCAGTATCGGATGTCCGATGGCGCTCAGATGCACCCTGAGTTGGTGGGTGCGGCCGGTGACCGGTTCGAGTTCCAATCGTGACAGGTCGCGCTGTTCATCGTAGTCGAGCAAGCGGTAGCGGGTCAGTGACGGTTTTCCCGTTGCGGCATCTATTTTGCGCAATGGGCGGTTTGGCCAGTCGGCGACGATGGGCAGGTCTATCTCCCCGGCATCGGCAGCGGGCCGGCCCTGCACCAGCGCGCAATAGCGCTTGGCTACTTCGCGCTCGCGGAACATCTCGGACAGCCGCCGCTGCATTTCAGGGCCGCGCGCGAACAGCAGCAGGCCGGAGGTCGCCATGTCCAGCCGGTGCACCACCAGCGCGTCCGGGCATTCGGCCTGGATGCGGGTGGACAGGCAGTCCTGCTTGTCTGGTCCGCGCCCCGGCACGGACAGCATGCCGGCCGGCTTGTTTACGACCAGCAGCGAGTCGTCGCAGTACACGATCTGGGGTGGCCGGTCCGGCGGCGGGACGGGCGGGAGCAGGCGGGGAGAGGTCATACTGGGCGCAGTTGGCTTTGGGAAGAACGACTGCGCGACAGTATGCCAGCAAATCCCCTGTCAGATGAACAGCGTGGTGCCAGATTCGGATGCTTCGCCGATAAAGGCCGCCACGCCGCCGATCTCCACACCGTCTATCAGTTCGCTGCGGTCTATGCCCATCACGTCCATGGACATCTGGCAGGCGATCAGTTGCGCGCCGCCCTCGATCAGGCTTTGCAGCAGGTGGCCCGGCGTTTCGACACCCTTGTCATGCATCACCTTGCGGATCATTTTCGCCCCCAGCCCGTGCATGTCCATCTTCGAGATCGAAGTGAGATGATCCACGTCGCTAGGCAGCATGGAGCTGAACATGCGGTCCATCAGCGGCTTTTCGCGGGCCGGCGCATCGGAACGGCGCAGCACGTCCAAGCCCCAGAAGGTGAAGAACAGGCTGACCGGTTTGCCCATCGCAAGTGCGCCGTTGGCGATGATCATGCTGGCCATCACCTTGTCCAGATCGTCCGAGAACACCACCAGCGTGAACTTGTCGCGGATGGCGGCTGGCGCGGCGGATGTCGGTGCCGGAGCGGGCTGGTTCTTGCGCAGCAGCACCACGATCAGACCCTTGTCGGACTTGATCGACAGCACCTCGTTGCCGGTCTTGTTCGCCCAGGCGCGGATGTCGCGGCCAAAGGCCGGGTCGGAGGCGGTGACTTCTAGCAGTTCGCCGGTATCCAGCGCTTCCATCGCCTTGTAGGTCTTCATGATCGGGCCGGGGCATTGCAGCCCCACCGCGTTGAGCGCATGCACCCTGCCGCTGCTGCCAGCGGCGACCAGTGCTGCGCTGACCACGCAACTGCCGCTGCGTTCGGCCTCAATCTCGGCTGGGTCGCGGCGCTTGATGTCCTCGTAGTCGAAGATGTCTGGGTTGGCCTGCTTGTCCACCGCCCAGGAATAGGTCTTGTAACCGCCGGACAAATTCCTGACCTGCGTGAAGCCGTGCTGTTTGAGGATGCGGTAGGCCAGATAGCCGCGCAGGCCGATCTGACAGAACAGCACCACGGGCTGGTCGCGGTCGAGTTCGTGCAGGTGTTCGCGCAGTTGGTTGACGTCTATGTTGCGGGCGGTCGGGATGGAGCCGAAGCTGTATTCTTCTGCCGTGCGCACGTCCAGCAGTTGCAGACCCGTATCCGGCTGCGTCAGATGCTGGTGCAATTCCTTCCACTCGATCATCTCGTGCGATTTGTTCAGCACGTTGATCGCCACGTAGCCGGCGATATTGACCGGGTCCTTGGCCGAGCCGAACGGCGGCGCGTAGGCCAGTTCCAGTTCGGCCAGATCTTCCACGCCGAGGTTGCCGTGAATCGCGGTGGCGATCACGTCTATGCGCTTGTCCGCACCGTCCGCACCCACCGCCTGCGCGCCCAGTATCTGCCCTGCCGGGGTGAACAGCAGCTTCAGACTGATCTGTTTCGCGCCGGGGTAATAGCTGGCGTGTGAGCCGCTGTGCGTGATGCAGCTCAAAAACGGGATGCCGGCGGCGTTCAGCTGCTTCTCGTTCAGGCCGGTGGTCGCGGCGGCGAGGTCGAAGGCCTTGAGAATGGAGGTACTTTGCGTGCCGCGATAGCTTTTGACGTTGCCCTGCACGATATTGTCGGCAGCCATGCGCCCCTGCCGGTTGGCAGGTCCCGCCAGCGGGATCAGCGCCTGACGACCGCTGATGGATTGCGTCACCTCGATGGCGTCGCCCACCGCGTAGATATCCGGGTCGGAAGTTTGCAGGTGCGCGTTCACCTTGATGCCGCCGGTCTCGCCCAACTCCAGCCCGCAGGCGCGCGCCAGCGTGGTCTCGGGACGCACGCCGATGGCCAGGATTACCATGTCGGCCTGCAGGCGGCGACCGCTGCCCAGATACACCACGGTGTGGTCGCCCTTGTCCTCGAATCGCTCCACCTTGTCGGACAGGTAAAGCTCGACGTTCTTGTCCTTCATGTGGGCATGCACGATAGCCGCCATCTCGTAGTCCAGCGGCAGCAGGATCTGGTCGGCACCTTCCACCAGCGTAGTGAAAATGCCCTTCTCGTGCAGGTTCTCCGCCACCTCGATGCCGATGAAGCCGCCGCCGATAACCACGGCGCGGCGCGGGCGGTGAGCGTCGAGATGGGCCATGATGCGGTCCAGATCGGGGATGTTGCGCAAGCCGAAGATACGCGGCGTATCAATGCCGGGCAGCTTGGGGCGCACCGGCTCGGCGCCGGGCGAGAGCAGCAGCTTGTCGTAGGATTCGTCGTACTCGTCGCCGCTGGCAAGATCGCGCAGGCGCACCACCTTGGCCGCGCGGTCTATCGCGATGGCCTCGGTGCGGCTCCTCACATCCACGCGGTAGCGTTGCTCGAAGGCAGGCTCCGAAGTCACCAGCAACTGATCGCGCTGCTCGATGGTGCCGGAAAGATGGTAAGGCAGGCCGCAGTTGGCGAAGCTGATGTACGGGCCGCGCTCGATCATGACGATCTCGGCGCTCTCGTCGTTGCGGCGTATCCGGGCCGCTGCCGTGGCGCCGCCAGCGACGCCGCCTATGATGATGACTTTCATGATGTTTCCTTAAGTGTTGAATATCCGGGCCGCGCCAAAAATGCAGCGCGGCGAGCATGTGGGCCAAGCCGGGAGATAAACGAAGCGGACAGCAACTGAAAGAACTGACCGTGAAGGATGCCGGCAACCATACGACAATCTGCAAAGCGAACTGGAGATAACTTGGTTTGCATTGTCGCGTAAAAGGGCAAGCTACACAAGCATATTCTAATATACTGAAATTCAGGCGCGTGGAAGAAACCAGCCGGCCACCCTGCGGGTGGCAGCTATTCGGTCGGGTCGGAATCGGCGCTTTGGGGTGGCGGTGGGGTGGCGGGGGTCTTTTTCGGGCGGTTCTTGCTGTCGTCGGCGAAACGGAAGCGCCCGAACAGCACGCAGCCCTTCATGCCCAGTTCGCAAGGCTGCTGGTTCACCCGCTCGCACTTGCCGTCCAGAAGATGCGGGCAGCCCCAGTTGCTCATGCTGCCTCGGCCATCATCAGCTTGATTGCGGCTTCCACCTCAGTAGCCACCTGCGCCAGCGTCGCATCCTGCGACAACGCCGCCAGCATGGGTTCGGGGCGGATCATGCCGATGCGGGTCTGGCCGCCCTCGGTGTAGACCGAGATGCGGCAGGGCAGCGCCATGTTGAGTTTCATGTCGGTCGCCAGCACCCTGGATGCCTGCGCCGGGTTGCAAACTTCGAACACCCGGCACTGTTCGGGGAAAGCGAAACCCTTGCCGCGCAACGTCGCCCCCAGGTCGTGAACATGCAGCACGCCGAAGCTGTGGCGCTTCACCGCCGCTTCCAGTGCGGCGCTGGCGTCGTCAAAGGATTTCGCGGAATCAACGATGTAATACATGGCAGCTCCTGAAAGGTGTGATGAAGGGCGCAGCTTAAGCCTTTTTCACGAATTCCGTCTTGAGTTGCATCGCGCCGATGCCGTCTATCTTGCAGTCTATGTCGTGGTCGCCGTCCACCAGGCGGATGTTCTTCACCTTGGTGCCGACCTTCACCACCGACGACGATCCTTTGATCTTCAAGTCCTTGATGACCGTCACCGTATCGCCGTCGTTCAGCACCGTGCCAAACGCGTCCTTGAACACTTTGACGGCTTCGCCTGCGTCAGCGATTGCGACCTTGGGCCACTCGTGCGCGCACTCGGGGCAGACGAAATTGTCGCCGTCTTCGTAGGTGTATTCAGACCCGCATTGCGGGCATTTCGGTAAATCGCTCATGGTATTTCCTGTGGTTGGTTAATGGTAATCGTCTTCGCGCTGGTGGCGCACGGCGAGGATAGTGACCGTATCGGTGTTCTCGATCTCGAACAGCGCGACATAGCCTGTAGCTCCGAACGGGATCAACAGCTCGCGCAGGAACGGGTTTTCCGCGTTCGCCTTGCGGCAGGAGAAAGGGAACTGCTGCAACAGCCGCATGGCTTCCGCGATGGCCGCCCGTGCGACCTGTGCTGCTGGCAAGTCGCGAGCGGCCAGAAAACCGAACAGGCGCTTCAGGTCGTCCCGCGCCGCCTGCGTGTAGCGAACCTTGAAGTTCACTGCCCGGCCTTCAGCTTCGCCGCTGCCAGCATGTCGTCCAGTTCCTGCAACACCTCGTCCGCCGGGAAATACACGCCCGTCCTTCTGGCTTGGTCGCGCGAGGCCAGCCCGCGCGCGATAAATTCCTGTTGCGATCGCCGCAACGCCACGTTGCGGCGCACCGCCTCCTCGACGAACGCCGACAGCGTCTCGCCGGGACGCAAAATCTCCTCGGCGGCCTGACGCAATTCAGGCTGGACCCGCAGCGCGGGCATGGTGGCGGATTTCATGGGTTGCTCCCTGCATCGCAAATGTGATGCAATTTTCGCCGAGGTTGCGGCGAGATGCAAGGGCGGGGCGGCGGGAGGTAGGCTGGGATGAGCTGGCGAATCCCAGCGGAGGTGGATGGATGCTGGGGTTCGTGCCTCACCCCAGCCTACGCTGGCTACCTGGCTAAAAGTGCGATAGAAGGAATTGCTCAACAAATCCAATTACGCTGCTTACGTCTTCGGAAGAAATTTTTTGCCAATTAGCATGCATAGCGTAATCACGAATTTTAGGCATAGCATCTAACAGTGATTTTTGTGCGCCAGAAACTAGCCCTTTTGCTTTTAATGCACCAACAACTTCTTGCATTACTTTTTCATTAACATCAAGTCCATTTGCACTGGCATATCGCTTTAAAGCATCCTCTAGTGCAGCGCAAGCAAGCACGGCTGCTACATCTTTATAGCCGTCCTTGAGAGCATGTTTTGCAAGCAATATGAAGTCACTAAATATTTCACCAGAAATTACTTGTTCTAATTTGGTGAGATGACCTCCTTCAAAATCTTCTTTTGCAGCAAGGAAAATAGCTCGCAATTTTTTTAAGGTTGCCAAGTAAGTGCTACCCAAACCCCTAGTTTCTTCATTTTCAACAAAACTTTTGTAGTGTGCCGATTCAAGGCCACAAACATTTACCAGAAGATTTTTTGCTTTTATTTTCCACTCTAATAACGCGTTGCCATCAATCTCAGGATAGTTGCCGTGAGATATAGAGTCATTTTTTTGGGCCTTTGAGGCAAGTAACATTTCCATCTGTTGATGGAGTTCTTCAAAACGCTGTTTGTATAGAGTGGTCATTGTTTTCTTTACAGCTTATATCCCCGATGCACCGCCACGACGCCGCCGGTGAGGTTGAAGTATTCGACGCGCTCAAGGCCGGCATCACTCATCATCTGTTTCAGTTCTTCCTGGCCGGGGTGCATGCGGATAGATTCGGCGAGGTAGCGGTAGCTGTCGGGGTCGTCGGCGATGAGTTTGCCCATCAGCGGCAGCAGTTTGAAGGAGTACAGGTCGTAGGGCTTTTCCAGCAGTTTGGCGACTTTGGAGAATTCCAGCACGATGACGCGGCCACCGGGTTTGAGTACGCGCTTCATCTCGCGCAGCGCGGCGTCCTTGTGGGTGACGTTGCGCAGGCCGAAGGAAATGTTGACGCAGTCGAAGTAGTTGTCCGGGAACGGCAGGTGTTCGGCGTCGCACTGGGCGGTGGGGGTGGCGATGCCTTCGTCCAGCAGCCGGTCGCGGCCCACGCGCAGCATGGCGTTGTTGATGTCGGTGAGCACCACCTGGCCGCTGCCGCCGACCTTCTTCAGAAACAGGCGCGACATGTCCGCCGAGCCGCCCGCCACGTCCAGCACGCGCTGGCCGCTGCGCACACCGCTGACGCCGACCGCGAAATGTTTCCAGATGCGGTGCAGGCCGCCCGACATCATGTCGTTCATGATGTCGTACTTGCTGGCAACCGAGGTGAATACGCCGGCGACGCGTTTGGCTTTGTCTTCTTCGGCGACGGTTTCGAATCCGAAATGGGTGGTCTTGCTCATTTGTTGCTCCTTGATTTGGGGGGCGCCCGATGTGTTCGGTGCGACATTATTGATCCGGCCAAGCGAAGTTTGAAGTATTGAAACCAACCCCCTCCAACTCCCCCTTTTCAGGGGGAGAGCACAACCCGTTCCTCCCCTGATAAGGGGAGGTTAGGAGGGGTTGAAGTGAGCCTCTAAGTTCAAGCATGATTTAACCGAAGCAATAGTTTCAATCGCGGCTCTTGCCTGCCGCCGCCAGTTTTTCCAGATAATCGTGCCACATGCCGTCCTGATACTGGCCGAGTTCGTGCAGATAGGGCCAGGTGTAAAGCCCGGTGTCGTGGCCGTCGTCGAAGCTGATCTTTAGCGAATAGCTGCCGACCGGTTCCAGCCCCAGTACGTTGACGTTGCGCTTGCCGGTCTGGAGTGTCTCCTGTCCGGGGCCGTGGCCGCGCACTTCGGCGGAAGGCGAGAACACGCGCAGGAATTCGAACGGCAGTTGGTAGCGCGCGCCGTCGTCGAAGGCGATCTCCAGTTTTCTGGATTGCTGGTGCAGGATGATTTCGGTCGGGTTCATAGCGCGCGTATCTTTTTCAATAATGCGGTGGTGGAGCGTTGGTGCAGGAACGGGATGCTGTGCACCGCGCCGCCGTTGGCCAGCACCTCACGGCTGCCGACGATGTTTTCGGGTTGCCAGTCGCCGCCCTTAACCAGCACATCGGGACGGCAGGCGAGGATCAGATTGAGCGGGGTGTCCTCGTCGAACGCTACCACCAGACTGACCGATTCCAGCGCCGCCAGCACCGCCATGCGGTCGGCTTGGCTGTTAATCGGGCGGTCGTCGCCCTTGCCCTGGCGCTTCACCGAGGCGTCGCTGTTCACGCCGACGATCAGCGCGGCACCCAAGGCGCGCGCCTGTGCCAGATAGCTGACATGGCCGCGATGCAGCACGTCGAAGCAGCCGTTGGTAAACACCAGCGGGCGCGGCAGCGCGGCGGCGCGCCTGACGAAATCGCAGGCGGGGCAGAGCTTGGCTTCAAAGTCGGGCGTCGGGTACATCAGTCCACGTATTCGAACAGTTTCACCACGCGGGACACGCCCTTGCTGCCGCTGGCGACTTCCGCCGCCGCATCGGCCTCGGCGTGGTTGACGATGCCCATCAGGAACACCGTACCGTATTCGGTGACGACCTTGACGGTGGTGGCGCTGAAGCGCTGGTCGTCAACGAAGCGCAGCTTGACGTTGGAGGTGATCAGCGTGTCGTTGCTGCGCGAGGTCAGCGAACTTTGCTCGCCTATCGTCAGCTCGTTGTAGATGACGCGCACGTTGAGAATGTTGGCGACGATGCGTTCGACCTGCGCCTTGGTGTTCTCGTCAGGCACTTCGCCGCTCAACAGCACGTTGCGGTTGTAGCTGGTGGTATTGACATGCACCTTGTCGCCGAACTGCTTGCCGATGCGGTCCATCGCCTTGTTCTCGATGGCCTCGTCCTCGATGTAGGCACCGCTGGTGCGGCGGTCCTGCGCCATCATCACGCCCGCGCCCGCGCCGGCAGCCACCACCGGGAAGCAGCCTTGCAGCAGGCCGGATACCACCAACAGCAATAAAACGATACGCATACTCATTCTCCCAATAAAAGGTAATCAATCACGTCGCAGATGCAGTGCAGCGCGAGCAGGTGAACTTCCTGGATGCGCGCGGTGCTCTGCCCATCCACACAGATCGAGACATCGCCCGGCTTCAGGATGTTGGCCATCTCGCCGCCGTCGCGGCCGGTCAGCGCGACCACGCGCATGTTGCGTTCGTGGGCGGCATGGATGGCCGCGACCACGTTTTGCGAGTGACCGCTGGTGGAGATCGCCAGCAGGCTGTCGCGCGGCAGGCCCAGCGCGCGTACCTGTTTGGAAAAGATCAGGCTGAAATCGTAATCGTTGCCGATCGAGGTCAGCACCGAGCTGTCGGTGGTCAGCGCCACGGCGGCCAGGCCCGGACGTTCGATCTCGAAGCGGTTGAGCAGTTCGGCGGCGAAGTGTTGCGCATCGGCAGCCGACCCGCCGTTGCCGCAACACAGGATTTTGCCGTCGTTGGCGAGGCATTCAAAGAATAATTGCGCGGCTTCGGCTATGGGCGAGGCCAGCGTATCTTTTACCTTCAGTTTGAGTTCGGCGCTGTCGGTGAAGTGTTTGGCGATGCGTTTGTTGAGGTCCATATCTAGTGCTGAATATTTTCTGAGTGCGGATATTAACCGAATCATGCCTCGAACGCATTTTTGAGCCATTGCACATTGCGCCCCGTGGCATCGTCCATCAGCACTGCGTCAAAGCGGCATGGCGGGGTGCGGGACAGTCCGGCGAGGTATTGCTGTGCGGTGCGGATCAGCCGCTGCTGTTTGCGGTGGTCTATGCTGGCTGCGGCACCGCCGAAATCTGCAGTGCCGCGCTGCCTCACTTCGACGAATACCAGCGTGTCGCCGTCCTGCATGATCAGGTCGAGTTCACCGAAGCGGCTGCGGTAGTTCTGTGCGATCGGCCGCAAGCCGAGTCGCTGCAGATAGGTCGCCGCCCAATGTTCGGCTTCTGCGCCGCGATGGTTCACGGTAGCGTGTTCAACCCGCCGGTCTCCGGCACGGCAGAGGCGGCTGCTTCAACAGGCAGCTCTTGTCCGGGGAACATCACCACGGTCGGTGCAGCGGGCGCATCGGCGGTGCGCGCGTGACCTTGCATGAAAGTCGCAGGCATCGCCTCATGCTGGAACAGGTAGCCGTTGTTCAGGCGGATATTGCCGGTCGCGCCCAGCATCGGTAGTGCAGCATCTTCCTGATGGTTCAGTAGCAGCAGGGTCAGTCGGTAAGCGTCTATACCCAGCGCATAGAACCTTTCCATGTCTGCCGCCAGCGGCGGGAAAGCGTGTGGATAGTTGGCGATGGCGGGCAGGTCGGCCTGTAGCAGCCAGGGCATGTCCACGAAGTGGATGCCTTCCAGGTCGTAGTTAATCAGCGTCTGTTCGTTACCCGCGAATATCTGCGAAGTGGCGTAGGCTGGCAACTCCTTGGTGAGGAAGGGGCGTATCTGGCGCGTCTTGTCCATGTCGGTGGCAAAGAACACCATCAGGCCGGGTTTGGCGACCAGACTCGAAAATACGGCAGTGTCTCCCTTGAATTCGATCTCGCGTGCGATGGTGCCGCCGGATGCCGCCCACTGCTCCTCAAAGGCGAGTTGCAGGCGGCGCGCCAACGTATCGTTCGAGGTGATCACGATGGCCTGCTGTTTGCCCTGCTGTCTCGCCAGATTTGCAACCTGCCGGGCTTCGGACTCGATCGCCATGCCAAAAAAATACATATTGTGGGCAGGCACACTGTCGAGGATGTTCAGGCTCAGGGTAGGCACAGGAAAGTTGCCCACATCCGCCAGTGACTTCACGCCGTTCCGTGTCAACGGCCCGACCACGGCGACTGCGCCATTGGCGATCGCCTCGCGGTAGACTTCGGCGAGGCTGTGGTTTTCGTCAAAGTTGCTGTATGCCTGCACTGGCAGGCCATTCAAGTTTAGACTGGCGGCCGCCATGAAGCCCTGTTGTACGATGCTGGCTGCCGTGCCGAACACGTTCGATTGCAGCGGCAGCAACAGGGCGATATGCGCATTGCCAGCGTAATTTTGCGGGACGGTGGCCTGTTCTGCTGTTGGCGAGGCGACCACGAGTGCCGGTCTGGAGATGGCGGCGGTCACCGCTGCCGGGGGTTGGGCTACTGGCTGCTGGGAGGGGGCCTTTGCAGCGGCCGGATGGCGCACCGGAGCGGCGGTCTTGTGCGTCTGCACCGGTGCGCAGGCGTATAGTGCGAACAAAGTCGAAAGTAAAAGGAGTAAGCGTTGCATCATTCACACCCGCAAAAGTTGGAAGCCGCATTATATGTAGTTGCCACCCCGATAGGAAATCTTGGCGATATCAGCCTGCGCGCACTCGAAGTGCTCGCCGGTGTGGACGTGGTCGCGGCAGAGGACACGCGCAACACCTCCCATCTGCTGAAGCATCACAGTATTTTCGCCAAGCAACTGGTCGCCGCCCACCAGCACAACGAGCGCGGCGCGGCGGAAAAAATGGTTGGCCTGATACAGTCCGGCCTAAGCGTGGCGTTTGTCAGCGATGCCGGCACACCCGCCGTCAGCGATCCCGGCGCATTGCTGGTGCAGGCGGTATTGGCAGCAGGGCTGCGCGTGATTCCAGTGCCGGGTGCTTCCGCAGCGGTCGCCGCGCTGTCGGCCTCCGGATTGAATGCACCGCACTTTCTCTTTTATGGTTTCTTACCCAACAAGTCCGCAGCACGGCGTAGCGCCTTGCAGGCGCTGGCCGGCCATCCGTACACGCTGGTGTTCTATGAAGCACCGCACCGCATCATCGAGTGCGTCGCCGACCTGAGCGCCGTGCTGGGTGGCGAACGGCAGATCGTGCTGGCGCGCGAAATCACCAAGTTGTTCGAGACCATCCATTCCTGTCCGCTGGCAGAAGCCGAAGAATGGCTGCTGGCGGACGCCAACCGGCAGCGCGGCGAATTCGTCGTGCTGGTATCCGGTGCCGAACCTGCGGCTGGGTTATCCGACGACACCCGCAGCACGCTGGCGGTGTTGCTGGAAGAACTGCCGCTCAAGCAGGCCGTGCAACTTTCCGCGAAGATCACCGGTGCGAATCGCAACGAGCTTTATCAGCTCGCCTTACAGCTGAAAGATGGTGACTGACCCCGCAACGCTGAACCCCAAACAGCCCGCCGGGCTGCCGCGACTGCTGCGTGCGCTGCTGGCCGACTCGGCTTGCTACGACCATCCGGTCGGCAAGCTGGAACTGATCGAGACGCACATCTCCTGGGTGGTGCTGACAGGTCAGTTCGTCTACAAGATCAGAAAACCCGTCAATCTCGGCTTCCTCGATTTCTCCACGCTGACGCTGCGGCATCAGGATTGCCTCGAAGAGTTGCGCCTCAACCGGCGGCTGGCGGCGGACTATTACCTGGAAGTGGTCGCCATCAATGGCAGCCCGACCGCGCCGCGCATCAACGGCGACGGTAACGTCTTCGAGTACGCCGTGAAGATGCGCCAGTTCGCGGCGGATGCGACGCTGGATCGGGAGGCCGAGCGCGGCGCGTTGAGTGCGCAGCAGATAGACGCGCTGGCCGCCCGTCTGGCGCATTTCCACCAGCACGAATGCGCGATCGCGGCAGACGACACGCCGTGGGGCGCGCCTGAACGGGTCGCCATGCCGGTGGCGGAAAACTTCCAGAGCCTGTCGGCTTGTGTGGGCAATGGCAAGGAAGGCGGGACATTGGCGGGTTTGCAGCACTGGTGCGAGGCGGAGCATGCGCGTCTCGCGCCGCTGATGCGCCAGCGCAAGCTTCAGGGACGGGTGCGCGAATGCCATGGCGACCTGCATCTGGCCAACCTCGCCTGGGTGGACGGGCGGCTGGTGATCTTCGATTGTCTGGAATTCAGCCCGGCGCTGCGTTGGATAGACGTGATCTCGGAAGTGGCGTTCTGCTACATGGATTTGCTGCACCGCAACCTTGAGCGGCTGGCGGTGCGCTTTTTGAACGCCTGGCTGGAAGCGACCGGCGACTATCAAGGTGTGCCGCTGCTGCGTTATTACGCGGTGTACCGGGCGCTGGTGCGCGCCAAGGTGGCCGGTCTGCGGGCCGCGCAGGGATGTCAGGCAAGCCGCACCGAGCTTGCGGAATGCCTGCATCTGGCGGAAAAGCTGTCGGTAGCGGGCGCGCCGCAGCTGTGGATCACTCACGGCCTGTCCGGCAGCGGCAAGACCACGCTCTCGCAGCGCTGGCTGGAGCAATACGGCCTGATACGGCTGCGTTCCGACGTCGAGCGCAAGCGCTTGTTCGGGCTGGATGCCTGTGCACGCGGCGGCGAGGCCATCGGTCTGTACAGCGATGCGGCGACCCGCCAGACTTTTGCGCATCTGGCCTGGTTGGCGGAAACATTGTTGGCAGCGGGCTGGCCGGTGATCGTGGATGCGGCTTTTCTGCAACGCCGTGAACGCGACCAATTCCGCGAACTGGCGCAGCGCGCAGGCGCACTGTTCAGGATAGTGGACATCCGGGTCGAAGCGGACGTGCTGCGCGAACGCATCTGCCAGCGTGCCGCACAGGGCAGCGATGCTTCAGATGCTGATCTGCGGGTGCTGGAACACCAGCTTGCAACCGTGCTGCCGCTGGACGCGGACGAACAGTCGCAAGTGACCGAGGTGGGCGCGGGCGGGGAATTGACCGCGCTGGATTAGCCTATTGATATGGCCAGTGAAGTTTGAAGTCAGTTCGTCCTGATCCCTAACCAAACCCGCCAAAACCAAACGAGATTTCACGCGGAGGCGCGGAGAGCGCGGAGCAGGCCGCCCCGCACCCGCCTTGTTTTGCTCCGCGTGCTTCGCGTCTCCGCGTCAGAAAATCTTTTCATGCTTCGACATCATTGGGGTTGTAGCTGGCTAACGCATGTTCAGACTTCACCATGCCGAATCAATTGCGCGACGGAGCAGAGATGACGAAGGGGAATTGCTGCTTGCCGATGTACACATTGAGCTGTTGCGGCTGACAGGCGGTCTTGCAATGGAAAACGATTTCGCCGACCTCGATGCCATTGGCTGGGATATTGAAATGTTCTTTCAGCCAAAAACTGTTGGCCCATTTGACTTTCTCTTCCATCTTGATGCGTTGAGCCTTCTGATCACTGCTTGGAGCTTTGCTACTCATCCCGCCGCCATCTAGCCTGGCCTGCTTGATGAAACTCTGCTTGCTGTAGGCTGCAACCGGTTTGCCCTCGGCGTCGCTCAGCACGATGCGGGGGCGCAGTTTGACGCTCTTGCTCTTCAGGTTTCTGAAGGTGAGCGAAAGCAACAGCGAGTTCGCCTCGTTTGGTACGGCCTTGATGCTGTAGCTGACCTGTAACTGGTCTTTTTCGACGCTCTCGCTGGGCTTGATGATGACCTGTTCCTTGAATGCGCTATCCGCAGTTGGTTCGGCCACCGTTGCAGGCTTGGTCACGCTCGCGGGCTGGGGTGCGTTTGCAGTGTGCATGATAGCGGGAAGCTTCACGTTATTGCAGGCACACAGCAACAGCGTGGCAGTGGCGGCTATGAGCCTTTTTGTGTTGTTCATGTCTTTAATTTTTATGTAAAAAGTCAACGGGTTGGGTCGAGCGGGGCGCATTGTAATTTTATGCGGGCAAATTGTCAGGACTATTTCAGTTGTGGATATTTTGTGTGGTGCTTTACTTTCAAACAAGCGTTTGATATGTTGCCCTTCGTCCGTTTCACTAGATGGACGATGCGCACTGGTTTGTTGCGCTTTAGGCAATTCCTAAAGATGAGTATCTATAAATTTAGCTCCGGTAAGTTGAGTAAGCACCAACCGGATCGTAAGCGTGGAAAATTACATGAACCTGAAATATCAGCAGATTGCTCCGACTTTGTTATTGATCGCCATGCTGGCCGGTTGCGGCGCGGGCAGTGATAAACCCGCAGCCGGCGGCCCGGGCGGGGCAATGCCGCCGCCGGAAGTGGATGTGGTCACGGTAACGCAAGGCAGCGCGACGCTCACACAGGACTTGCCGGGGCGCTTGCAGGCGTATCGCACGGCGGAAGTGCGGGCGCGCGTCGAGGGTGTGGTCGAGAAGCGCTTGTTCGCAGAAGGCAGCGATGTGGCAGCGGGTGCGTCATTGTTCAAAATTAGTTCGCGTACCTATCAGGCGAATGCCGAGGCGGCCAGGGCAGATTTGGCAATCGCGCGGCAGACGGTGGCACGCTACCAGCCGTTGCTGGAGGTCAAGGCGGTCAGCCAGCAGGAATACGATCTGGCCGCAGCCAAGGTCAAGCAGGCCGAAGCAGCATTGGCGCGTGCCGAGGAAGACCTCGAGAACGCCAGCGTCCCGGCGGCCATCTCCGGCCACATCGGCCGCGCGCTGGTGACGGAAGGCGCGTTCGTCGGCAAGGGCGAAGCGACGCTGCTGGCGACCATCGAGCAGCTCGACCCGATCTACGTCAATTTCACCCAGTCGGGCGGCGACCTGCTGCGCCTGAAACAGGCGATCCGTTCGGGCAAGCTGAAGAATGCCGGCACTGTCAAAGTCGAATTGCTGCAGGAAGACGGCAGCGTCTATCCGCTGGCGGGCAAAGTCTTCTTCACCGGCATGTCGGTGGACCCGGCTACCGGCGCGGTGGCGATGCGCGCGGAATTCCCCAACCCGCAGCATGAGTTGCTGCCGGGCATGTTCGTGCACCTGCGTTTCCCCGAGGCGCTCGCCGAAGGTGTCATCCGCCTGCCGCAGCGCGCGGTGATGGCCGGGCCGCAGGGTCAGTTCGTGATGCTGGTGGGTGCGGACGGCAAGGCGACGCCGCAGCCGGTGAAGACTTCCGGCATGGCGGCTGAAGATTTCATCATCGCTTCCGGACTCAAGGGCGGCGAGCAGGTGATCGTCAACGGTCTGCAGAAGGCGCGGCCGGGCACGGTGGTGAAGCCGGTGCCTTGGGACCCCGCTGCCCCCCTCATCGCCGCACCGCCGGCCAAGCCGGCTGATGCCGCCGCAAAAGCCGATTCCGGCAAGAAATAAGGTCAGCCCATGTTTGCCAAATTCTTCATAGACCGGCCTATCTTCGCCTGGGTCATCGCGCTGGTCATCCTGTTGGGCGGCGCATTGGCGCTAAAGGGGCTGCCGGTCGCGCAATATCCCGCCGTGGCGCCGCCCGCGTTGTCGGTCACCATCACCTATCCGGGTGCTTCCGCTCAGGTCGTGGAAGAGACCAGCGTGGCGCTGCTCGAACAGGAGATGAACGGCATCGAGCATCTCTTGTATATGGAATCGGCCTCGGAACTCGGTAGCGGCAGCATCACGCTGACTTTCGCGCCCGGTACCAACCTCGATCTGGCCTCGGTCGAGGCGCAGAATCGCATCAAGCGCGCCGAGGCGCGCCTGCCGGAGGATGTGCGCCGACTGGGTATCACGGTCGCCAAGACGGCGCGCAACTATGTGATGTTCATCGCGCTGTTTTCACCCGACAAGAGCCTGGATGACGTGGCGCTCGGCAGCTACGCCAGCGCCAGCGTGCTGGACAACATCCGCCGCGTGCCGGGTGTGGGCGAGGCGCTGCTGTTCGGCACCGAATACTCAATGCGGTTGTGGCTGAATCCCGAACGCTTGCAACATTACAGCCTGTCTCCGGCAGATGTCGCCCGTGCGGTGCGTGCGCAGAACGTGGAACTGGCCACCGGCGAACTGGGGCAGGTGCCTGCCGCACCCGGTCAACAACTCAATGCGGTCATCGTCACCAAGGGGCGCTTGTCCACACCGGAGGAGTTCGGCAACATCATCGTGCGCGCTTTACCCGATGGTTCGTCACTGCGAGTCAAGGATGTGGCGCGGGTTGAACTCGGCGCGCAGGACTACACTCGCAGCGCACGGATAGACGGCCAGCCAACCGCCGCCATCGCCATCCGCCTGTCGCCCGGCGCGAATGCGCTGGATACGGTGCGCGATGTGAAGGCCAGAATGACCGAGCTGTCGAAATTCTTCCCGGCGGGTGTGAGCTGGGCCGTGCCTTATGACACCTCGCAGTTCATAGACATCTCCATCAAGGAGGTGCTGAAGAGTCTGGCCGAGGCGTTGTTGCTGGTGGTGCTGGTGATGTATCTGTTCCTGGGCAACGTTCGTGCCACCATCATCCCAGCCATCGTCATCCCGGTGGCGCTGGTTGGCGCGCTGGTGGGGCTGTTCCTGCTGGGCTATTCGATCAATGTGCTGACCTTGTTTGCGATGGTGCTGGCGATCGGCATCGTGGTGGACGATGCCATCGTGGTGGTGGAGAACGTCGAGCGCATCATGGCTACGGAGGGCTTGTCGCCGCGCGATGCGACCCGCAAGGCGATGGACCAGATTGTCGGCGCGATCATCGCCATCACGTTGGTGCTGATGGCGGTGTTCGTGCCGATGGCGTTCTTCCCCGGCTCGACCGGCGCGATCTACCGCCAGTTCGCCGTGACACTGATGCTGACCATGATGTTCTCGGCACTGATGGCGTTGACGCTGACACCGGCGTTGTGCGCCAGTCTGCTCAAGCATACGCCCGGTCAGCAGGTACTTCCCACAGCAGGTTTGCTGGGTTGGTTCAACCGACTGTTCTCTCGTACTACCGACCGTTATGTCGGTACGATAGGCAAAATTACCAAAAAGACTACCCGCTATTTGTTGGTTTATCTGGTGATTTTCGCGGCGATGGGCTGGCTGTTCGCCAAGCTGCCGGGCAGCTTTCTGCCCGAAGAGGATCAGGGCTATTTCATCAACGTGATTCAGCTACCTTCCGGTGCGACCAAGGAGCGCACCTTGGAAGTGCTGTCGCAAGTCGAACAGTATTACCTCAAGCAGCCGGAAGTCGAGCACGTGGTCGGCGTGGCGGGTTTCTCGTTCTTCGGGCGCGGTCAGAACATGGGCATCGCCTTCGTGCGGCTGAAGGGCTGGGACGAGCGGCGCAATGAAGCCAGTGCCTCGACCGCGCTGGTGAAGAAGGCCAACATGACCTTCTTCCGCATCAAGCAGGCGATGATTTTCGCCATCAATCCGCCCTCCATCCCCGAGTTGGCTGCGGTCGGTGGCTTCGATTTCCGCTTGCAGGACAGGGGCGGCGCGGGCCGCGAAAAACTGCTGGAAGCCCGCAACATGGTGCTGGGCATGGCCTCGACCAATCCGGTGATCGCAGGTGTGCGCCCCGAAGGCCAGGAGGCCGGGCCCCAACTGCTGCTGGATGTGGACAGGCTAAAGGCGGAAGCGCTGGGCGTGTCCATCGCCGACCTGAATGACACCCTGCAATCCACCTTGGGCGTAGCCTACATCAATGACTTCGAGCGGCAGGGACGCATCCTGCGCGTGCAGATGCAGGCCGAAGCCGACACCCGCCGTGCGCCGGAAACCATTCTCAAGTTGACGGTGCGCAACAACCGGGGCGGCATGGTGCCGCTGGCCGAATTGGTCAAGGCGCGCTGGGTAGTCGGCGCACCCAAACTGGATCGTTTCAACGGCTTGCCTTCGATGAAAATCTCGGGTGGCGCAGCCCCTGGTCGCAGCACCGGCGAGGCGGTCGCCGCGATGGAAGAGATTGCCGCCAAACTGCCGCCGGGCATCGGCTTCGAGTGGTCGGGCACGTCCTATGAGGAACGCCAGTCCGGCGCACAAGCCCCGTTGCTGTTCGGCATCTCGCTGTTCGTGGTGTTCCTGTGTCTGGCCGCGCTGTATGAGAGCTGGGCTATCCCGTTCGCCGTGCTGCTGGTAGTGCCGCTGGGTATCTTCGGTGCGGTGCTGGCGGTGACGTTGCGCGAACTGCCCAACGACGTGTATTTCAAGGTTGGCCTGATCGCCATCATCGGCCTGTCATCCAAGAACGCGATTTTGATCATCGAATTCGCGCGCAAGTTGCAGGATGAAGGCATGAGTTTGATGGAGGCCACACTGGAAGCCTGCCGCTTGCGCTTCCGCCCTATCCTGATGACTTCCATCGCCTTTATCGTCGGCGTGCTGCCGCTGGCGATCTCGACCGGTGCGGGCGCGCAGAGCCGCCATGCAATCGGCACCGGCGTGATGGGTGGCATGATTGCGGCGACCCTGCTGGCGGTGTTCCTGGTGCCGGTGTTCTTTGTGGTGGTGCGCAGGATATTCCCAGGCCATGCGCGCACGCATACCGCGACTAAGGAGAGTGGACATGAATAACCGACATCTGCTGCTGATGCTGTTGGTCGCGTTGGGTGGCTGCTCGCTGGCGCCGGCCTACCAGCGCCCGGCAGCACCGATTCCCGCCGAGTGGCCCGCCACCGCCAAACCTGCCGCCCAGGCGGTTCAGGCAACGGCGGCGCAGCCAGACTGGCAAGCCTATTTCCCCGACCCGCGCCTGCAGGCGTTGATCGCGGCGGCGCTGGAACACAACCGCGACCTGCGCATCGCCACAGCGCGCATTGCCGAAGCCCGCGCCCAGTACGGCATCCAGCAGGCCGAACGTCTGCCGGGCCTCAACCTGAACGCCTCGCGCACGGCATCGCTGACGCCGGCCAGCACCTCGCTGACCGGCAGGCCGTATCAGGCGCAGCGTTACGACGTGAACGCAAGCCTGATGTCGTTCGAACTGGACTTCTGGGGACGGGTGCGCAACCTGAACGAGGCCGCAAAGGCGAGTTATCTGGCGACCGAGGCGGCTCAGCGCGTGTTCCGGCTGTCGCTGATTGCCGATGTGGCGAACGCCTATCTGTCGGTGCTGGAGTTGCAACAACGCGGCAAGCTCGCCACCGACACTGCCGAAGGGCGCGGCGTGATGCGCGATTTGATCGCCCGCCGCCGTGAAGTCGGTGTGGCCAGCGAACTGGACGCCTTGCAGGCCGAAGGCAACTATCAGGCAGCACGGGCCGCGCAGGCCGACTTGCAACGGCAACTGGCCGCCGCCGAAAACCTGCTGACGCAACTGGTAGGCAACATGCCGGCAGACTTGCCGGCAGGCCGTGAGCTGGAGCATCAGGACATCCCGGCCAATCTCATCGCCGGCCTGCCGGGCGAAGTGTTGCTGCAACGCCCCGATGTGCTGGCCGCCGAGCAACGCTTGATCGCCGCCAACGCCAACATCGGTGCGGCGCGCGCCGCATTCCTGCCGCGCATCAGTCTTACCGGCAGCTTCGGCACCGCCAGTCGCCAGTTGAACGGCCTGTTCAACGCCGGCAGCGATGCCTGGAGCTTCCAGCCCGCGCTGACGCTGCCACTGTTCGACGCCGGACGCACAGCGGCCAATGTGGATGTGGCCGAGGCCCGTAAGGTCATCGCTGTGGCGGAATATGAAAAGACCCTGCAACAGGCGTTCCGAGAGGTGGCCGACCTGTTGGCGGCGCGCGAGCAGACCGCCGTACAGCTGACCGCGCAGCAGGCCAATGCGGCGGCACAGCACCGCCGTGCGCAACTGGTCGAGGCGCGTTACCGGGCCGGTGTCGCCAGCCATCTGGAACTGCTGGACGCCCAGCGCGACGACTTTGCCGCCGCGCAGGCCGAGTTGCAGGTTAAGCGCGCACAGCTTGCCACCGCTACCCAGCTGTATAAGGCGCTGGCTGGCGAACAGGCGGAAGCCGCAAGATGAACGATGCCGGTTGCGCCGAACAGACCCGCGAGCGCCTGATCGAAGCCGCGCGAGAGGTATTCTCGGAACACGGCTTCCAGGGTGCGACGGTGCGCGAGATCTGCCGCCGTGCCGATGCCAATGTCGCGGCGGTGAACTATCACTTCGGCAGCAAGGATGGCCTGCTGGCCGAGGCGCTGAACTTCAACCAGCTGAAGGCCATGCAGGCCGCCAATCTCGCCGCCACAAGCTGCGCGGAGCAGCGCCTGAGACTGTTCATTCGCGATTTCATGTTGATGCTGCTGGACGAGAACAGTGCCTCGCGGCAATGCCGCATGATGGCGCGCGAACTGGCCGACCCGACGCCTGCGCTGGACAAGATCGCCCGCGAAGCTATCGCGCCGCTGCACGAGCATCTGGGGGCGCTGGTGGATGCGATCACCGGCGGTACGCTTGACGATGCCGAGCGACGACGCTGCGTGTTCAGCATCCTCGGTCAGTGCACCTTTTACTACCACGGTGAACCGGTGCTGCAACGGCTGTATCCCGAGTTGCGTTTCCGGCGCGACGAGATCGAGGCGACCGCCGCCCACATCGCGGATTTTTCGCTGGCGGCGCTGGCGGCCAGAAAATCTGCCTGAGCCGACCGGCCCGCCGGTTGCCGGTTGAATTACAATCCTGCCCATTCAACCAGCGGAAACCATCATGGAACAACTCACCCTCACCCTCGCCCGCCCCGACGACTGGCACCTGCACCTGCGCGACGACGCGCTGATGGCCTCGGTGCTGCCCGACACCGCGCGCCAGTTCGCCCGCGCCATCGTCATGCCCAATCTGCGTCCACCGGTCACCACCACCAGGATGGCGCTGGAATACTGCTCGCGCATCCTGGACGCGCTGCCGGCAGACTCCAGCTTCAAGCCGCTGATGACGCTGTATCTGACTGACAATACCAGCGCATCCGAGCTGCGCCATGCCCATGCGACCGGCGTGGTGCACGCCGTGAAGCTGTATCCGGCGGGGGCGACCACCAACTCCGACGCGGGCGTGACCGACTTGCGCAAGTGTTACCCGGCACTGGAAGCCATGCAGAAAATGGGCATGCCGCTGCTGGTGCACGGCGAAGTGACCGACCCCGGCATAGACATCTTCGACCGCGAAGCCGTGTTCATCGAGCGTGTGATGCAGCCGCTGATGCGCGACCTGCCCGGACTGCGCGTAGTGTTCGAGCACATCACCACCCAGGATGCCGCCGAATTCGTCGCCGCCGCGCCCGACACCGTCGCCGCCACGCTGACCCCGCAACATCTGCTCTACAACCGCAACGCCATGCTGGTCGGCGGCATCCGCCCGCATTTCTACTGCCTGCCGATCCTGAAACGCGAGACCCACCGCCAGGCGCTGGTCAAGGCCGCCACCAGCGGCAGCCCGAAATTCTTCCTCGGCACCGACAGCGCCCCGCACGCCCAGCACACCAAGGAAAACGCCTGCGGCTGCGCCGGCTGCTACTCCGCCCACGCCGCCATCGAGCTTTACGCCGAAGCCTTTGATGCCGCCGGCGCGCTCGACAAGCTGGAAGGCTTCGCCAGCCACCACGGCGCGGACTACTACCGCCTGCCGCGCAACACCGACACGATCACGTTACGCCGCGAAGCATGGCACATGCCCCACAGCGTAGAATTCGGCGGCTCCCAACTTGTGCCGCTGCGGGCGGGGGAGACGATGAAGTGGAAGATGGTGGGGTGATCGGGTTGCGGTTGGGTGAAATAATCGTGCGTGTTCCTCATCTAGTCACAATGCTTATGCTGGCGTGTTTTGCACCAACTGCTATTGCAAAGCATCCCGACTGCGCCGGAGTCGAACACTGGGCGACAAGCATGGCATTTGTGTATCTCAAGAATCAGAAAATCACAAACAATGATGCTCTCGACTTCACGAAAACAAAGACTGTTCGGCTTGCCTCTGAAAGGATCGGAAAGGACTTGTATCGCCAAGTTCACCACGTCACATTTACAGAAAAGTCGGGCCGCACAATTGAGGCTATTACGGTAAATGACGCTTCGAGCGAAGAGTGTTCTATGTCCAGTGTGCAGGTCTTCGTGGTTTCTATGCAACTCGGAGGGCTGAACGAATGACGCATGATTCATCCAGCGATCGGGATCGCCTATCGGGGCTTCTCATGTCAGACGTTATGTGCATTGCATGAAACGATGATGCGAATAGTCATCAGATTCATTCTTTTGGGCATTGCCTTCGGCGGAGTTGTCTATGCTATTGGCTATCACGGCCAGCGTTCATTTCAGTATCCGCTTGCCGTGCTTCCGGAAGTAAGCAACGTCGTTAAAGCAGCGAAGGAACTGTCTGGAACGCCTTATGATCCGCTGATGGGAGCACACGGAAATATCGGCGCAACGGCAGGTTTTATTGTATGCAGTGATGTGCCAAATCTAGCCTATGGCTTGGCCGGCTATTCGCTACAGACAATGCTGGAAAGAGACTTCAAGGTTCATCCCAATGCTTATAACACTGCGAATGGCAATGTACCGGGCAATCCATATTTTCATCGCCGTGCCAGAAACTTATTTTCATATTTCCAAGCAAATGGTCGGGCACTCCCGCCAGATGCAATCCCCAAAGTTGGTGATCTGGCGTTTTACCAGCACGATCCAAAATCGTACGTAACACATGTTGCGCTGGTAACGGCAGTAGAGGGTAATCGCTACTGGGTTATGGAGTCCGCGCCGGAAACGGTTCTAGCGAAAGAAGTTTCTGGTACTTCTCCAATTAGTCGAGGCTGGTTGCTGGTGGGTTATGGGCGCATGTATCAAGACGCACATAGCAATTCGCGGCAGGCAGGACGGCCATGAAGGGCTGCGGCCTGTAAGAGAAATGGGACTCTGGCGCAATAACGATTGCGTCCTACGAGGTCTGCCAGGCTGGATGGGTGTGCGACAATATTAGAAAGCAGGGGCTGATGCCCATTCGGATGGTTAATTAAAGGGAGAAATCATGAACAAGTTTGCGGTTGTGCTGCTGATCCTTGCGGCGACTTTGACGGGGTGTGCGCAGGTTCCGATGGCGCCAGCCAATCTGGATCAACAAGCCAAGGGTTTCCCGCAGCCGGCTGACAAAGGTTCGCTGTACATCTACCGCAATGAGTCCATGGGCGGCGCGATTTCCATGCCGGTGTCCATCAATGGCAGGGTGGTTGGCAAGAGCGGGCCGATGACTTATTTCTGGTTCAATCTCAAGCCCGGAAAATATGCGCTCGAATCCATTGCCGAAAATACTTCGACGCTGTCCTTGAATGTTGAGCCGGGCAAGCGATATTTCGTCTGGCAGGAAGTGAAGATGGGCGTGTGGATGGCGCGCAGCCTGTTGCAGGAAATGAGTGAGGAAGCGGGTAAGAAAGGGGTGAAGGAATGCAAGATGCTGGCTGCAAGCATCGCGGACAATGACATCACCCCGCAGGGCGCGCAGGTCAGCGGCGATGTGAGCGAGAAACTGCGCGCGCTGCAAAAGCTGCGCGACGATGGCGTCATTACCGCTGACGAATATTCGCTAAAGCACAAGCAACTGCTGGAGCAGTATTGATCGTCTGGTGTCGTATAACGAGCGAACTGGCTTGTTTTTCTGGCGCATTTTTAATCTATGGTGGTGCCGTAGCCTGCTAGAATCGCGCCATCTTTGACGATGAATCGCGGGTGAGATGATGGGCTTTTCAGATTCCGTATCCATGTACGACGGCAAGCACATGGACGTATTGATGATCAATGCGTTGTTCCATTCCCTGCACAATATCTTTCACACCATGGTCGGGCTGGAGATCGAGGCGGGCGTCCCCGAGGCGAAACACAGCCGGCAGGCGATGGGCGAGGTTTCGGCGATGATCGGCATGAATGCCGAGAATGCGCACGGCAGTATCGCGCTGACGCTGAACCGCGCCTCGGTGAATGAGATATTCTGCCGCCTGGAAGGTGAGGACATCGTTGATTTCGACCGCGAGGCCAGCGATCTGGTGGGCGAGTTGGTCAATATGCTGGCCGGCGGTGCCAAGAGCATCCTGGCGGACAAGGGCTTCGACTTTGATATGCAGTCGCCCAGGCTGATGACCGGCGAGGGTCACGAGCTCAAGCATCATTACGACGGGCAGACGGTATTGCTGCCGATCTGCGTCGGCCAGTCCGAGTTCTTCATGGAATTGAACTTCGTCTGATGCGCTGATGCCGACTTCCAGTTATCTGAATACCGCGCCGCAGTTCGGCGCGCGAACGTATCTGCATCCTTCCTGTCAGGTCATCGGCGATGTGCTGATCGGTGACGACAGTTCCATCTGGTGTCATACCGTGTTGCGCGGTGATGTGAACCGCATCGTGATCGGCCATTGCACGAATATCCAGGATCTGACCATGTGCCATGTCTCGCACAAGTCCGCCGACAAGCCCGAAGGTTCGCCGCTCATCATCGGCGATTACGTCACGGTGGGGCATTCGGTGATACTGCACGGTTGCACCATAGGTAACGAGTGCCTGATCGGCATGGGTTCCATCGTGATGGACGATGTGGTGATCCACGACCGCGTGATGGTGGGTGCGGGCAGCCTGATCTCTCCCGGCAAGGTGCTGGAGAGCGGCATGCTGTACATGGGGCGACCGGCCAAGGCGGTGCGCGCATTGACGGAAAAGGAGCTCGCCTATCTGCGTTATTCGGCTGAGCATTACATGCGGGTCAAGAATAATTATCTGCGCGGCGGCGAGCAGGGGAAGGCCGGCGGCGGATGACCCGGCGCGAGAAACTGCTGCACGATGTCAGCGAAATAGATGTCGAGATACGCCGACGCTGTATCGCGCTCGGAGTGGATTGTCGGGACGAGTTAGCGTTGCAGCGGCTGGCGCACGAGGTACTCTGGAGCACCGGGAAGCTGAACAGCGCGGCCAGCGGGGGCGACGTGGCGGCGCGGGTCAAGGTCGAGATTTACGCCCTGACGATGATGGTGCATAAAATCAACATCGAGACCCTGGGGCCCAGCTATGTGTCGGAGATGGATGAAATGTCCAGTCTGGAACCCGCATGGGCCAGCATCGCCAGAGCGATATGGCGTGAACTGGGCAGCAAGGGTGAGAACGAGGGGATTTAACGGAAAATGAGTAAAGTTATGACAGAGACAACACCAGAAGAGATACATCGCGCCAAGCTCAACCTGGAGACGGCGCAGATGCCGTGGACCGACATGCAACGGTATTTTGCCAGCGGGGCCGCGCTGTACGTGTCGCCGGAACTCGATCTGGTCGAGGTCGGCTATCAGATGTCGGTAGACAATGCCGGGCAGATCGGTCAGTGGATGGCCGCCGGTGCTTTTGGCAAGGTCAGCGACGAGCAGGCCAGCCTCTGGCTGGAACAGGATGCGATGCTGTGGGCGGTGGTGGTCAGCCCCTGGGTGCTGGTGCAGCCGGTGACACAGGGCTGACAGATGAGTGTCAAGCGGGGAGGGTGAGATGGCAGCGCATGGCTGGTTCTACTGGGCATTGCTCTCTGCCATGTTCGCCGCGCTGACGGCGATCTTTGCCAAGATCGGGCTGCAGGGTGTCAACCCTGATTACGCCACACTGGTGCGTACCTTCATCATCATGGTGGTGCTGTCCGCTTTCGTGTATTTCACCGGCAAGTGGAGCGACCCCTTTGCGCTGGGGCAGAAGAACTGGCTGTTTTTGAGCTTGTCCGGGCTGGCGACCGGCGCATCCTGGGTCTGCTATTTCCGCGCCCTGCAGATAGGCGAGGCCTCCAAGGTCTCGCCAGTGGATAAGTTCAGCGTGGTGCTGGTCGCACTGTTTGCCGTGCTGTTCTTGAACGAACGCCCCAGTCTGCGCGAATGGTTGGGGATAGGACTCGTCACCGCAGGTGTGGTGGTGCTGAGTTTCAGGCGCTAAGTTTTGCCGGCTTGTACTTGATGCCCTTCTTCTTCAGCATGATTTCTATCTGCTCACACAAGGTCTTGAGAATTTTGATGCGGGCGTAGTACTTGTCATTGGCCTCGACCAGCGTCCAGGGGGCGATTTTGGTGCTGGTCCTGTCCACCATATCGCACACGGCCTGTTCGTATACATCCCATTTTTCCCGATTACGCCAGTCTTCCGGGGTGAGTTTGAAGTGTTTGAAGGCGATTGTTTCGCGTTCCTTAAAGCGTTTTAGTTGTTCCTCCTTGGAAATTGACAGCCAGAATTTGACGATGACGATATTGTGGCGTACCAACTGCGCCTCAAAGTCGTTGATTTCGCTGTAGGCACGCATCCAGTCTGCCTCGGAGCAGAATTTTTCGACGCGTTCCACCAGCACCCGACCGTACCAAGAACGGTCAAAAATGGTCAGGCAGCCGCGCCTCGGAATGTGTCTCCAGAAACGCCATAGATAGGGCTGGGCGCGTTCCTCCTCAGTGGGGGCTGCAACCGGCACAACGTTGTAATTGCGAGCGTCCAGCGCGCCGGTGATGCGGCGGATCGCCCCGCCTTTGCCGGCGGCATCGTTGCCTTCGAACATGGCGATGACAGTGATGTATTTGAATTTCGGGTTGCGAGTCAATAAAGCCAATTTCCCCTGATATTTTTCCAATTCGTCCGCATAGGTTTTCTTGTCTATTTTCAAGCCAAGATTAAGCGTACTGAGAATATTAAGTTGGTCAATTGAGGGGAGCGGAGGGGGCGCGGCAACTTCGGTGATTTTGGTTTCAGCCAAACGCTTTTGGAGCGCGTCCAGTATCACTTTGCCGACCGTCAGGTTGCGGTAATGTGCGTCCACGCCCTCGACGATAGTCCAGGGCGCTTCGGCGGTGCTGGTGTGGCGAATGACGCTCTCCGCAACCGCCAGATACTGATCATATTGTTGGTAATGTTCCCAGTCGCGCTTGGTAACGCGCCACCGGGTTTTCGGATTCTTTTCGAGCGTTTTCAATCTGTTATGCTGCTTATCCTTGGATAGGTGCAGCCAGAATTTAAGCACCAGCGCACCTTCATCCACCAGCATCTTTTCCAGCCGTTTTGCGCGGCCCAGACTCTGATCCAGATCGGCTGTCTTGATGAGACCTTGTACCCGATTGATGATGGGCCAGGTGTACCAGGAGCCGAGGAATATGCCTATCCTGCCTTTGGGGGGCAGGGCGCGCCAGAAACGCCACATCATCGGTCGGTCCAGCTCTTCGTCGGAGGGGGTGCCCATGCCGTGGGTCTGCAAGTAGCGTGGATCCATCCATTCGTTGAGCAGGTTGACGGTCTCACCGCGTCCCGCCCCGTCTACGCCACCGACGATAATGACAATGGGGAATTTTGCCGCCATGGCAAATTCCAGCTGCGCGTGCAGCAAGGCTTCGCGCAACACAGGCACTTCGTTGTCGTAGGTTTTTTTGTCTATTTTGTGACCGAGTTCGGCTGATTCAAACATGATGCCTCCCGATATTGCAGTGTGGCGGTTAGAAGAATTCTGGTGAAATGATCAGCTTGACCGTCGGCTCCGTCGAGCCGGGACGGCGGCTCAGCCACCACAGCGCTCCTTTTTTGATACGCAGCGATTCATGGCCGCTGCCCAGTATGCTGGCGGCGACCGCGCCCAGCGTGGGTTGGTGACCGACCACCAGTACGGTGCCTTCCGCGTCCGGCCAGCGCACGGACTTCAATACGGCATGTACCGAGGCGTCGGGTGCGATGGCAGGGGTCAGGGTGTATCGCTCGGTGAGGGCAGACGCAGTTTGTTTGGTGCGGACTGCGGGGCTTACCAGGATGCGGGTTTCTGCTGGTAGGTGTCGGCGCAGGAATGCCGCAGCGGATTCGGCCTGTTGCCGACCCTTTGCGGTCAGATTGCGCGCAAGATCGTCTGTCCCCTCTTCTGCTTCAGCATGACGCCACAGGATCAAATCCATTTTATCCTCCTGAATATTACAATTTTTTATCCAGAATATACCGTATATACTGTTTGTGCAATTCCATAACCCTAGGAGAATCAAGATGAAAGATAAAAAGCTCACGCCCAAACCGGCTTCCGCTTCGCCCAAAAAAGTAGCCGACAAGGTCGCGTCTGCATCTGTTCAGAAGGTTCCGGCGGCAGCCAAGCCGGTCGGCAAGGCCGCCACGCCGAAACCCGTAGCATCCAAGCCGGCAAGCGCGCCAGCCAAGGCGGAAAAATCGGCAAAGCCTGCCAAGGAAACAAAAGCTGTCAAAGAAGCCAAGGCCGAGAAAAAGCCAAAGCTGAAAGTGGTGCGCGACAGCTTTACCATGCCGCAAAGCGAATATCAGAAAATTGCCGAGCTGAAGGCCCTCTGCCTGGAAAGCGGCCTGCCAGTTAAGAAAAGTGAAGTGTTGCGTGCCGGTCTGAAGCTGTTGTCGCAGTTGAGTCTGGATCAGGTCAAGGTGGCGCTGGGCGGCCTTGACAAGATCAAGACTGGTCGGCCGAACAAGCATTGATCGAGGGGGAGCTGGCGGTCTGCTGGACTTCGGGCCGCCAGAGCACTTCAGGTTGGGTCGGAATCCTTGACCGGTAGTTTGGCTAATGCGGCCAGCAGTTCTCGCTGGGCGCATTTGAGTGTGGCGCGGCGCGATTGCTTCTGGCGATATGCGCCTTCCCCGTCCATTTCCCATGCCTGACAGTTGTCCTGCAGGTAGGTTTTCAGACCTTCATCTATCACGCGCTTCTTCAGGCGCGCATCGAGTATCGGGAAGCAGGTCTCGATGCGGCGGAAGAAATTCCTGTCCATCCAGTCGGCGCTGGCCAGATACACGTCGTGCTTCATGTCGTTGCGGAAATAGAAGATACGCGTGTGCTCCAGAAAGCGACCGATGATGGAGCGTACGCGGATATTTTCGGACAGGCCGGCAACGCCGGGCCGCAACGCGCAGACCCCGCGCACGATCAGGTCTATCTTCACGCCGGCCTGAGAAGCTTCGTAAAGTGCGGAGATGGTTTCCGGTTCCAGCAGCGCGTTCATCTTGGCGATGATGTGCGCGCGTTTGCCGGCCTTGGCCAGACGGGTCTCGTTGCGTATCGCGCGCAGTACCTCGGTATGTAGCGAGAACGGGGATTGCCACAGGTGGTGCAACTTGCGTGCCTTGCCCAGGCTGGTGAGCTGGCCGAACATTTCGTTCACGTCGGCACAGACCTCGTCGTTGCAGGTGAACAGGCCAAAATCGGTATAGAGTCGCGCGGTGCGCGGGTGGTAGTTGCCGGTACCCAGATGCACGTAGCGGCGCAACTTGCCATCTTCCCGGCGCACCACCATCAGCATCTTGGCATGAGTCTTGTGGCCGACCACGCCGTACACCACATGCGCGCCGACCTGTTCCAGCCGGGTCGCCCAGTTGATGTTGGCCTCTTCGTCGAAGCGTGCCAGCAACTCCACCACGACGGTGACTTCCATGCCGCGCTTGGCGGCGGCGATCAGCGCTTCCATCAGCGCGGAATCCGCGCCGGTGCGGTACACGGTCTGCTTGATTGCCACCACTTGCGGATCGCTGGTCGCCTGTTCGATGAAATCTATCACCGGTTTGAAGGATTGGTAGGGATGGTGCAGCAGCACGTCGCCCTTGCGTATCACCTTGAACATGTCCGCGCCCTTTTTTTGCAGCACGGCAGGAACGCCCGGCACGAAGGCGGGGAACTTGAGGTCGTCGCGCGCCACCATGTCGGGTATCTGCATCAGGCGCACCAGATTGACTGGGCCGTGCACGCGGTACACATCCTCTGGCGCCAGCCGGAACTCCTTGCGCAGCATCTCTTCTATTACCGGCGAGCAGTTGTCGGCGATTTCCAGGCGTACCGCATCACCGTAATGGCGTTGCGGCAATTCGCCTTGCAGACTCAGGCGCAGATTTTTGACTTCTTCCTCGTCAACGAACAGGTCGCTGTTGCGAGTGACGCGGAACTGGTAGCAGCCCATCACTTCCATACCACTGAACAGCACATCTACGTGAGCATGCAGGATGGAAGAGAGAAACACGAAGCCGTGCTCACAGCCACTGACCTCAGGGGGCAACGGGATGGTGCGCGGCAATACCCGGGGGGCTTGCACGATGGCACGGGTGGAATTGCGTCCGAAAGCATCCTTGCCCTGCAATTCCACCGCAAAATTGAGACTCTTGTTGAGCACGCGCGGGAAGGGGTGCGCCGGGTCGAGGCCGATAGGCGTCAGCACCGGCATCACTTCGCGGAAGAAGAAATCCTTTACCCAGGCCTGCTGTGCCTCGTTCCAGTGCGTGCGGCGCAGGAATTTGATGCTCTGGGCTGCGAGCGCCGGTGTGAGTTCCGTGTTGAACAATTGATATTGCCGCCAGATCAGCTGATGCGCGCGTTCGCGCACCAGTTTTAGCATCTGCGCTGCGGTCATGCCGTCGGCGCTGGTAGTGATGCCTCCCAGCTTGATCTGCTCCATCAGCCCGGCGACGCGCACCTCGAAGAATTCGTCCAGGTTGCTGCTGACGATACACAGGTATTTCAAACGCTCCAGCAGCGGGATGGCGGGGTCTTCAGCCTGCGCCAACACGCGGTTGTTGAATTCGAGCTGGCTGAGCTCGCGATTGAGGAAATGCTGCGCCGGGAAATTATTAGGCAAGAGGCGATACCTTATTGTTTGGGGGGGACATAACCCTCAGGCATCTGCGCGCCGGCGCCGAAGAAGTAATTCTCCATTTGCGCGGCCAGATATTTGCGGGCTTGCAGGTCGGCTAGATTGAGGCGGTTTTCGTTGACCAGCATGGTCTGGAACTTGATCCAGCCTTGCCAGGCTTCCTTGGAGACGTTTTCGAAAATACGTTGGCCGAGCGGGCCGGGGTAGGGCAGGCGATCCAGCGCTTCGGCTTCGCGCCCCAGTTTGATGCAGTTAACCATTCTTGTCATTTCATATGCTCCGTTGGGTGATTATGCGCCTTGATTATGACACCAGTATGACGTGGTGATGAAATGAAATATTTACTGAATTACGCTGCAAGCCAGTAAATACGCGGGGTGCGACAATATGCCGCAGAGTTGGTAGGGGAATTTTCTTTAGAATTGCGCCGCTATTTTGAGAGCCAATAATTCTGGAGTAAACCATGCAATTCAAATTTATCACCGTTTGTGTCGCTTTAGCCTTCGTGCCGAAAGCCTACGCGGCAGACTCGGCAGAGCTGCCGGAAGTCAGCGTCAAGGCTGAAAAACTGTCACCGTTGCCATCGCCGGCAAACATCGGACTGAACAAGACGGGCCTGACCCAAAAACGCAGCAACACCAGCGATGCTGCCAGACTGTTGGACGGTCAACCGGGTGTGAGCTTGTCCGGCGCGGGGGGTGTTTCCAGCCTGCCGGTGGTGCACGGCATGGCCGACGACCGGGTGCGCGTCAAGGTGGATGGCATGGACCTGATCTCCGCTTGCGCCAACCACATGAATTCGCCGCTTTCCTATATTGATCCGGCCAATGTCGCCAGCGTCAAAGTGTTCGCCGGCATCACCCCGGTCAGCATCGGCGGCGACAGCATCGGCGGCACGGTGCAGGTGGATTCCGCCGCTCCCGTGTTCGCCAGAGCTGGGGAGGGCACGCTGCTGAAAGGCGAGGCAGGCGTGTTCTACCGCAGCAACAACGCGGCGCAGGGCGGTAATCTTTCCGCCACCATTGCCGGCGAGGATGTCTCTGTGCGCTATACCGGCAGCACGGCGCGCGCCAGGAACTACACCGCAGGCGGCGTGTTCCATGCGGCGGGTGTCTCGCCCAAGCCTTTGCCGGCAGGGCTGGCAGGGGCGTATCTGGCGGGCGACGAGGTGGGTTCGTCCAAATTTCAGGCCACCAACCATGCCTTCGATCTGGCGTTGCGCCGCGACAACCATTTGCTGGAGTTGAAACTCGGCCAGCAGAGCATCCCCTATCAGGGCTTCCCCAACCAGCGCATGGACATGCTGAAGAACGACAGCCAGCAGTTCAACCTGAACTACACCGGCCAATATGGCTGGGGCACGCTGCACGCGCGCGGCTACAACGAGCATACCCGCCATTACATGAATTTCCTGCCGGAGAAGCAGCAATCGCTGCTCGGCATGCCGATGGACACCAACGGCCAGAACAGCGGGCTGGTGTTGAAGGGCGATGTGATCCTGTCCGAGCGCGACATGCTGCGCGTGGGTGCGGAATACCAGCGCTACCGGATGAGCGACTGGTGGTCGCCGGTCGCGGCTGCCGGCATGATGGGCGGCGGCATCTTCCAGAACATCAACAATGGCCAGCGCGACCGGCTGGGCGCGTTTGGCGAATGGGAGGCGAACTGGAACCAGCAGTGGCTGTCGCAACTGGGCTTGCGCTACGAGTCTGTGACTATGAACACCGGCACGGTGCAGGGTTACAACACCATGATGTATGGCAACCCACTGTTGCCAGCCAGCATCCCCGGTGCTTTCAACGCCGCCAACCGCGCCCGCAGTGACGGCAATCTGGATGTGACTGCGCTGGCGCGTTATACGCCGGACGAGCGCCGGACGTTCGAGTTCGGCTTTGCACAAAAGACCCGTTCGCCTAATCTGTATGAGCGCTTTGCCTGGTCAACCAACAACACTATGGCGATGTCCATGAACAACTGGGTCGGCGACGGCAACGGCTATGTCGGCAACCTCAACCTCAAGCCCGAAGTGGCGCGCACCCTGAGCGGCTCAGCCAGTTGGCACGACGAAGACGGTTTTGAAGTGAAGGTCGCGCCGTATTACACCCATGTGCAGAACTACATTGATGCCGTCAGCTGTGCGTCGGTCGGCAAGGTCTGCCCCGCGCCCAACCCCGGATTTCTCAACCTGAGTCTGGCCAACCAGACCGCCCGCCTGTACGGTGTAGACGTATCCGCGAACGTGCCGCTGGCGCAGGGCGGCGGTTACGGTGACTTCACACTCACCGGCGTGCTCAACTACGTCAACGGCAAGAACCTGACCACCGGCGACAACCTGTACCACATCATGCCTTTGAACGCGAAACTGGCGGTGGAGCAGCATTGGGGCGGTTGGAGTAACAGTGTCGAGGCAAAACTGGTGAGCGCGCATACCAGCGTGCAGGCCGCGCGCAACGAAAACCGCAGCGGCGGTTACAGCCTGTTGAACCTGCGCAGCAGCTACGAGTGGCATCAGGTGCGCTTCGATGTCAGCGTCGAGAACCTGCTCAACAAGTTCTATGTGGATCCGTTGGGCGGCAGCTATCTGGGGCAGCGCCCTGTGGTGGCGGGTATCGGCGTGCCGGGCATGGGACGTTCCATCAATGCGGGCGTGACGGTGAAGTTCTGACGCGACGCGATCTGTGGACAACAAAAAACCGCCTCACGGCGGTTTTTTGTGGGCTGCGATTTGCCGAAAGGGTCAGGCTGCCGACCAGTTCACAACGCCGCTGTAGGAAGTACCCAGCACCACCAGGCCGAAGGCGATGCGGTACCAGGCGAAGATGGTGAAGTCGTGGCGGCTGATGTAACGCAGCAGGCCGCGCACGGCGATGAAGGCGCTGATGAAGGAGGCGATAGAGCCGACCAGAAACACGCCCATATCGTCGGCATGGAACTGGTCGCGGTATTTGACCACCTCATAAAATGTCGCCGCAGTCAGTGTAGGGATGGCGAGGAAGAACGAGAACTCGGTCGCCGCCTTGCGACTCAATCCGAAGAACAGGCCGCCGATGATGGTCGAACCGGAGCGCGAAGTGCCGGGGATCAGCGCCAGCGCTTGCGCGAAGCCCATCTTCAGCGCGTCCTTCCAGTGCATGTCGTCCACACTGACGATGTGCTCAGTATGCTGGCGCTTCTCTGCCCACAGGATGATGAAGCCGCCGATGATGAAGGCCATCGCCACCGGCACGGGGGCGAACAGATGCGCCTTGATCGCCTTGCCGAACAGCAGGCCGAGGATGGCCAGCGGCAAAAAGGCGATGAACAGGTTGAAGGTGAAGCGTTGTGCGGCCTCCTGCTTCTGCAGCAGACCGCTAGTCACCGAAGCCAACTTGGCGCGGTATTCCCAGCACACCGCGAGGATGGCCGCGAACTGGATGACAATCTCGAACACCTTGCCGCGCTCGTCGTTGAAATTCAGCAGGTCGCCCGCCAGAATCAGGTGGCCGGTGGAAGAGATCGGCAGGAATTCGGTCAGACCTTCGACCAGACCGAGGATGGCAGCTTTGAGTAACAGGATGATGTCCATGAGATTCCGTCATTCCCGCGCCGGCGGGAATCCAGTAGTTTGTAAAATTGCAATGCGCAGGTTCACCGCGCACCGCTCCGCCTCGTCCATCTCCACCCAATGCGTGATTTCTTCGAAAGTGCGCAGGCACGAACGGCACACATCATCGCCCAGCACCGTGGTGCAGTGACCTACACAAGGTGAATCGGAGGTTATGTTGAGGCGCTGATCGTGGGTGGGGAAAGCAGGCATGGCAGCATTATACCTGCGGCTGGGCGGTGCGCTCCAATCGCGGAAATCCGCCCGGCTACCACCGAATTTCAAATGTGCGTAAATATGACGTACAATTCCCGTGTCAACAAATCGGGAGTGACAGCCATGTCAGCAACCACCGCCAACGAATCGTCGCGCATCAATCTGCGCACCAGCGCCGATACTAAAGCCATGATCGAACGTGCCGCCGCACTGATGGGCACGACCGTATCCGGTTTCATGCTGCAAAACGCCTACGAGGCGGCGCGGCGCGTGGTGTCGGACTACGACACGCTCATGCTCACCCAGCGCGACTTCGAAGCATTTGCCTCGTCTGTGGAAAAACCGCCTAAACCCAAAGCCGCACTGCGCAAACTCATGGCGCGCAAGTAAACGTGGCAGCCATCCAACTGCTAGTCAAGCAGCATAACCGCGACGGCTTTGATTGCGGCGATGCGGCGCTTAACGAATTTCTACAGCGACAGGCAGGCCAGCAACAACGGAGCGGTTTCGGCAAAACCTATGTGGCGCTGGCGGAAGACGGCGCAGCCGTCATCGGCTTCGTCACTGTGAGCGCGGGCCAGATCGCCACGGCATCGCTACCCGCCCAAGCCAAACTACCGCGCCACCCCGCCCCCATTCTGCGCATCGGTCGCCTGGCGGTGGATGTGCACCATCAGGGCAAAGGCATCGGCCAAGACCTGCTGGCGTTCGCATTGCGCTTGGCGGTGGAATTCTCGCAACGCGTGGGGCTTTATGCCGTCGTGGTTGATGCCAAACACGACAAAGCAAAAGCGTTCTATACCAAGCTGGGCTTCATCCCCTGCATGGATAATCCGCTGGCGCTGTATCTGCCGGTTGCTACGCTGGAGCAGGCTAGTGGTGCGTGAATTAATCCCTCCACAAGCAGGACCAGTAAACGGCTCCTCATATATCGCGAAATTCATGCTTGACTCCAACTTCTCTAGCTGGCCTAATTAGCTCATAAATCTGAGCCAAACAAGGAGCCGAACCATGGCCATGGAAACGATACTTTCCGACCTTTCCGTCAGCATGACGGAATTCAAGAAAAACCCGAACGAAGCCCTGCGCGAGTCGGGCGGGCGCGCGGTTGCCGTGCTCAGCCACAACAAGCCCGCTTTCTACATGGTGCCGCCCGAACAATACGAAGCCATGCTGGAAGAACTCGACGACCTTCAGCTTGTCCGCTTGGCAAAAGAACGCCTCAAACAAAAAGGCCGTGCCGTCGAGGTGACGCTGGATGATCTCTAAGCAGGGCAAAGCCCCCGCGAAATACCGGCTGAAATTTGTGCCGGACGCATGGCGCGAATGGCAGGCGCTCGACGGCTCCATCAAACAGGCTCTCAAGCCACTGTTGGCAAAGCGCCTGCAAAATCCGCATGTGCCGGGTTCGCTTCTGCATCGCGAATTGGCGGGCTGCTACAAGATCAAGCTGCTCAAACAGGGATGCCGACTGGTGTACATGGTCGAGGACGACGAGTTGATCGTGCTGGTGCTGTCGGTGGGCAAACGGGAAGGCGATGCAGCATATCGGGCGGCGTCGAAGCGCAACAAATAGGGATGCACTGAACTCAAGGGGTAAACATGACTGACGCACTTCAAACTTTGGCCGATGCTATTGCCGCAGGAACAGCAACATCTGATACCGAAATGCTGTCCGCGATGCGTGGCATATTTGGAGAGCGGTATCACAAACGCTCTGCTCAACACCTTGAGCATGACAGGCCCCCATTCATTCGAAATGCGTACGGCAAAGCTGGCAGTGAAACGGAGCATGTGGCGTATGCCGGATTCATAAATCCTGACAATCCATCCAGCGGCCCCTATGGTGGGACCAGTTTGGTCTGGTTCCCGCGCGCAGAGGGTTGTTTGATTGATTTCGGAATTGGCACGCGAGGGTTGAGTCCCGATGAAGGCATCTTGACGCGTCCCGGACATCGTCGGCGAATTTCGAGTTTGCGCCGCTATTTGATAAGCCAAGGCATACCGGTGGTCTGGGCTCGGCAAGACCCCGCAACCATTGGCGTGCCAGTGCCTGACATCGTCACAAAGCAACTCCCGGCGTGGGAATCAGTGTTCAAACGCTATAGCAACGAGCTCTATTGTCTTGCTGTTGTGCCGAAAGATGACCCTGCCAAGGCACGACTGGTCGTACAGGCTTTCCTCGATCTTTATGCATATGAGCGAGGATGGGAGGTGCTCACGAGCGCCAAGGATGAATATCGACAGTTCATTGCTAGTCTCAATGCGATGTGGTTCGCAAATCCGACTCTTGAGGATATTTCAGCCTTGCTGAAAACACGACGATTTGTAGTCCTCGAGGGGCCTCCTGGAACAGGGAAATCGCGAGTCGCGGAACAGATTCTGCGCGAAAAATACGATGACAATGGATTGATCACTCAGTTTCACCCCTCTACTACATACGAAGATTTTGTCGCAGGTCTGTCGCCTGATGTCGCCAATGAACATCTTCGCTTTCAGGCTCGTCGCGGCCATTTGATGGAGGCGGCAATAAAAGCTCAAGCGCATGCCGCATTGCTTGTCGTGGATGAAATCAATCGCGCTGATCTTGGTCGTGTCCTCGGCGAGGCGATCTACCTATTTGAGGCTGAATCTGGGGCACCGCGGTCTGTTCGATTGCCACACTCGATTGATGGAGAACAGACCTTCACGCTCCCCTCGATGTTGCATGTTCTAGCCACCATGAACACTGCTGACCGAAGCGTTGCACGGATGGATCTTGCGATTCGTCGTCGCTTCGCTTTCGTTACCATGATGCCAGATCGCCGAGTCGTCCAGGCTCATAGCACCCAGACGGGATTGGAACTTTTTGACGCGCTCTGCGATGTCTTTTTGGAGTTTGCTCCAGACGACGCTCTGGCGCTTCTACCCGGACATTCATATTTCATTGTGCCGGATAAGGATGAGGTCGCTTTGAGCACGCGCTTGCGCCATGAGTTGCTACCTCTTGTGGATGACTACATCCGTGAGGGATATTTGGGCCCAGCAACGGCGGCGCTGCATGCTGTACGGAACCAAATCGCCGACGCTGCTCAGATACGTCACGATATTGCCTAACATGGCAGCCCCTCCAGTCACGAAGCGCAGAACAGGTGGAAATCGCACTAGCGTAGTTCGCGCTCGTAGGGAGGAGGTTCACCTTGGCAAAACGCCTCAATCACGCCCTCTTCTTCACGGCGTTGACTGTGGAGCTCCCCTTGTCGTTGATCCTTCACCCTATATAGCCACAGCCCGTGAGCCAGGCTGGGGGACTTACCTCGATGCTTTTTTATCCCGCAATCGGGCAGCATTGAACGCCCTGGATCTTGAGCCCCGAATCGTTTCCGGTCGCGACGGCGTTCGCCTTGAACTTCAGCCGGGGTTGCGTGCCGGGGCCGTTCCGCTGAGGTCGGTAGTTACGGGCCAAATTGCAGGGGGAATAGTAATCAACCCTCGGTTTGGATGGCCCGGTGTCGGGCAAGTGTTGTCCGACACCGGTTGGGGAAGTGGTCCGGAGTTTCTGAGCCTGCCGCTCGTGCCGGGTAGTGGCCGCGAAGTTCCTCCGTGGGTTTTAGCTGGCCCGGTTCTTCGCCGTCTGAAGGATTTGTTGTTGCATCTTAAACCCGGTTATATCGAATGTGATGAAGTACGGAGTCATCCTCGGGGGCAGATCCAATGGAATACATACTTGAGCCGTCAGATGCCGACAGGCCGATGGCATCACCTCCCGTGCCGCTTTAGCGAACTTGACACAGATTCGCGCCTCCGTCAGATCATTCGCTGGACGTTAGAACGTCTGCATACGGATTTAGGAGTCGTGGGTGGGGCTGATCCGATTGCGTTATCTTTGATCGGGCAGATCGTTCTACTTCTTGAAAAAGTTGTAGATGTGCCGGCGCGACGACCGCTACGTGGGGAGCTCGAGCAGGGCATTGGTGGTGGCCTAATGACTTCATTTGAGTTGCGCGAGGGCTTACAAGCAATAGGATGGATCGCGGATGAGCGCGGCCTTGGAGGAGGCCAAACATCAGACGGCCTGGCCTGGTCTCTTCCCCTTGAACAATTATGGGAGCGATATGTGGAGAGCTTGGTGCGAAGCGATGCGGCTCTTACGGGAGGCAAGGTGCAAGTTGGGCGCTTGGGAGAAACTACCGTGCCTCTGGCATGGAATGATCCAAGCCATAAGGCGCTTGGCCACCTTGTGCCTGACTTCCTTGTGCATCGACGAGATGGCATCGAAATTGTCGATGCCAAATACAAATCACACTTCGCGGATTTAGATGCAAACCGTTGGTTTGCTTTGGCAGAAGAAACACAAGCATCTATGCGAGCTGACCTTCACCAAATTCTGGCCTATGCAGCTACAACCGGCGCTGCAGATCGGGTTCGCGCCACACTGGTGTACCCAGTTCGCCGTGCGTTATATGAAGATTTGCGCCAATACAATCGCGATGAAACCAAGGCCGTGATTTCAGTCGGTCAGCGGCAGATCACCCTCTGCATGCGAGCGATCGCCTTTGGTTCAGCGTAACCGGAGCAACTCACCAAGTGCCGCTATCACGCCTTGTGATAAACCTCCGCCCCCTGCTTCACGAACTCGATTGATTTCACTTCCATGCCTTTTTTCAGCGCCAACTGTTCGGAGACGCCTTGCTTGGCGGCAAAGTCGCAAACATCATTCCTGCTTGCGAATACCTACGCTCAGAGCTTGCTGCTCCATGCGCTCGACGATTGCGATGAGCATACGGGTTGCTTCGTCAGCCGTTTGCAACGCTTCAAGGAACAGCTCTGCTTCTGACATGTATTCGTGAACGAGAAGGTTGCGGAGTTTTCTTGCGCTCACGAAAGATTCGGTGCTTTCCAGCCATCCGGCTCTTTCGGCATAGGCGAGATTATCGAGCAGATATTGTGGAGTGCCGCCCAGCAGGACGACGAAGCGGGGAATGAGTTTTTCTCCGATGTGATCTTGTAGCCGACCGAAGCGACTAACAAAAGCGTCGATCTTTTCTGCAAGGTCATCGCGCTGCGTGAGATTTTGTACCCACGCTAAATCGATGTGTTGAGCAAACAGGGTGCGATGGGTATAGCTCAGGTGAGCTGCTTCTTTTTTCGCGAGTTCAAGCGCGAGAAGGGCGTTCTCGGCGTGTTCTGGCAGGTAGGCCAAGCTCACAGCATCACTCCCGTGCGTCTTGCGATGCCAAAGATAGGTGCATCGGCGGTACGCCCATCTTTGAGCAAAACATCAAGCTTGCGATCGCCCAAGGCGAGGATCAGAGCGCCGTATAAAGTGCACAGCACTTTGGCGCGATTGGGAAATGTTGCATCGGTTTCAACCAGCAGATCAATATCGCCGCCTCGCAAGTCATCGTCCACGCGCGAACCGAACAGCCAGACGCGATTCTCCGCGCCCAGCACACGATTTACGGTGCTTTTGGTAATTTGCGTTTGATCCGATGTAAGCCTCATGCGATTTCCTTTTTGCTGGCAAGCCCGCGCTGCCATTGGCAAAAATCATAACATGTCCAGTGTTCGCAGCGGAGCAGGCATCACGCCTTGTGATAAACCTCCGCGCCCTGCTTGACGAACTCGATTGATTTCACTTCCATGCCTTTTTCCAGCGCCATCTGTTCGGAGACGCCTTGCTTGGCGGCGAAGTCGCGCACGTCCTGGCTGATTTTCATCGAGCAGAATTGCGGGCCGCACATGGAGCAGAAGTGGGCGACCTTGGCGGATTCCTTGGGCAGGGTTTCGTCGTGGAATTCGCGCGCGCGGTCGGGGTCGAGGCCGATGTTGAACTGGTCTTCCCAGCGGAACTCGAAGCGCGCCTTGCTCATGGCGTTGTCGCGCACCTGCGCGCCGGGGTGTCCCTTGGCCAGATCCGCAGCGTGGGCGGCGATCTTGTAGGTGATGATGCCTTCTTTGACATCGGCCTTGTTCGGCAAGCCCAGATGCTCCTTGGGTGTGACGTAGCACAGCATGGCGGTGCCGAACCAGCCGATCATGGCCGCACCAATTGCAGAAGTGATGTGGTCGTAGCCGGGTGCGATGTCTTGTGTGAGTGGGCCGAGGGTGTAGAACGGCGCTTCGTGGCACCACTTCAGTTGCAGGTCCATGTTCTCTTTGATCATGTGCATCGGCACGTGGCCGGGGCCTTCGATCATCACCTGCACGTCGTGCTTCCACGCAATTTGAGTAAGCTCGCCCAGCGTCTTGAGTTCGCCCAGTTGGGCTTCGTCGTTGGCATCGTAGATCGAGCCGGGTCGCAGGCCATCGCCCAAGCTGAAGGTCACGTCGTAGGCCTTCATGATTTCGCAGATTTCCTCGAAATGCGTGTAGAGGAAGTTTTCCTTGTGGTGCGCGAGACACCACTTGGCCATGATGGAGCCGCCGCGCGAGACGATGCCGGTCATGCGCTTGGCGGTCATGGGGATGTAGCGCAGCAGCACGCCGGCGTGGATGGTGAAGTAGTCCACGCCCTGCTCGGCTTGCTCGATCAGCGTGTCCTTGAAGATTTCCCAGGTCAGGTCTTCAGCTTTGCCGTTGACCTTTTCGAGCGCCTGATAGATGGGCACGGTGCCGATCGGCACAGGGCTGTTGCGGATGATCCATTCGCGCGTTTCGTGGATGTTCTTGCCGGTGCTCAAATCCATCACCGTGTCGCCGCCCCAGCGGATGGCCCAGGTCATCTTTTCGACTTCTTCCTGAATGCTGGAACCCAGCGCGGAATTGCCGATGTTGGCGTTGATCTTCACCAGGAAGTTGCGGCCTATGATCATCGGCTCGCATTCGGGGTGATTGATGTTGGTGGTGATGACGGCGCGACCGGCGGCGACTTCATCGCGCACGAATTCCGGCGTGATCTTCTTCGGCATGGCTTTGCCGAAATTCTCGCCGGGATGTTGTTGCAGCATCATCCCGGAAAGGCCGTCTATTTTCTGATTTTCGCGGATGGCGATGTATTCCATCTCGGGGGTGATAATGCCCTGACGTGCGTAATGCATCTGCGTGACGTTTTTGCCGGGCTTGGCTTTGCGCGGGGTGTGCTTGAGGTTGAAGCGCATGTCTGCCAAAGTCGGATCGCTCAAACGTTGCTGGCCATAGTCTGAACTCAGACGCGGCAAAGCCTCGGTGTCATTGCGTTCGGCAATCCAGCCGGCGCGCATTTCTTCCAATCCGGAGCGGATGTCGATCTTTACGGCTGGGTCGGTATAGGGGCCGGAACAGTCGTACACGTAGATGGGGGCATTTTTCTCTACGCCGTTGTTCAGATGCGTGTCGGTCAGCGTGATCTCGCGCATCGGCACACGGATGTCGGGGCGCGAACCTTCGACGTAGATCTTGCGTGAGTTGGGCAACGGCTTAACGGCAGCCTCATCGACGTGGGCGGCATTAGCGAGGAATTGAGGATTGGCGTTCATTGTGATGCTCCAAAATTACGGGGAGCACCGGAGGATGCTTCCCTACGACGGCATTACCCGTACAGGTTCAGAGGGTGTTTCTCACTTCGTGGCACAATTGCCGGCGAAGACCCCTAGCGAGTTGCGCAAGTTACTGGAAAAGTAGGGGAAAAGCAACCTTGCCGTGAATATGGGCGCATGCTTGTGTTGAGCATGGCGGGGTGTGTTGCTATACTCGCGCAGAATAATATCTATAGACCAATACAAACAGGGATGGAAATCAAAATGCAGAACGTGGAACAAGTACGCTTCAACATGATAGAACAGCAAATTCGTCCATGCGAAGTATTGGACGGTAAGGTGCTGGACTTGCTGCACCATGTGCGCCGTGAGAATTTCGTGCCGGAGGGCAAGAAGGAAATGGCCTTCATGGATATGGAAATCCCGCTGGGTTATGGCGTATCGATGTGGCAGCCCAAGCTGGAGGCGCGCGCGCTGCAGGAACTGCGCCTGAATGGTGGCGACAAGGTGCTGGAAGTCGGCACGGGCAGCGGTTATCTGACCGCCTTGCTGTCTTCTTTGGCCGGCTCGGTTACTTCTGTTGAGATCGTCCCGGAACTGAGCGAGATGGCCAAAGCACATCTCCAACCTTTGCATCGCGACAACATCACCCTGGAAGTCGGCGATGCCGCGCAAGGCTGGAGTCATGGCGAAAGCTACGATGCCATTGTGCTGACCGGTTCCACTCCAGTGCTGCCAGAATCCTTCAAGGCCAGCCTGAAAGTCGGCGGTCGCCTGTTTGCCGTGGTGGGTGATGCACCGATGATGGTGGCCAAGCTGATTACGCGTGTTTCGACCGATACCTTTGAAACTGTCAACATCATGGAAACCAGCATTGCACCGCTGCAGAACGCCGCACAACCCAAACGTTTTGTGTTTTGAGTATATGCCAGGCTTTTCCGGGCGGATTGCACATTGCGTCGGCAAGCGGTAATATTAGAAAAATCTAATAAACGTCATTGTGCAATCCGATGAAAATTAAACCGATCTCCCTTATCCTGGCTGCGGTGCTTGGCGCGCCTGCCTTTTCTCAAGCTGCTGATCTGATTGACACTTTCCATGCTGCGCAGACTAGCGATGCGCAATTTGCTGCCGCGCGTGCGGCGCAGCAGGCTGGACAGGAGAAGTTGCCGCAAGGTCGTTCGCTGTTGATGCCCAGCGTCAATCTCAGCGCGAACAGCACATTCAACGATCAGAACACCCAATATAAGGGGGTCTTCCCCTTTCCCGGCGGCACGCACCGCTTCAATACTCACGGGTATGGCGTGACGCTGGTTCAGCCTTTGTTCCGCCAGCAGAACTGGGTGGCCTATTCCGAGGCTGAGTTGCAGGTCGCGCAGACCGATGCCCAGTTCAGAATCGCAGAGCAGGACTTGGTGTTGCGCGTGGCGCAAGCTTATTTTGATGTGCTGATCGCGCAGGACAGCGTGCAATTGGCCGAGGCGCAGAAGTCCGCTATCAACGAGCAATTAGCGCAGGCCAAGCGCAATTTCGAGGTCGGCAGCGCGACCATCACCGACACCCACGAAGCGCAAGCCCGTTACGATTTGACCAGTGCGCAGGAAATCGCCGCGCAAAATAATCTGGAGATCAAGCGGCGCGCCTTGCAGCAACTCATCAATGCGCAGCCACAGGCTCTGCGGGCGTTGGGCAAGCAATTCAAGCTGGAAGCACCGCAACCAGCCGACATGGAAAAATGGGTGGACGAGGCGCAATTGAACAGCCCGCAACTGGCCATCGCGCAGGCCGCCGCCCAGCTTGCCGAGAAGGAAGTGGACCGCAATCGCGGCGGGCATTATCCGACCCTGGATCTGGTTGCCAATTACTCGAAGAATTTCTCCAATGGCGGCAGTTTCGGCGTGGGCAGTGACACGACTAGCAAGAGCGTGGGCGTGCAGCTCAATGTGCCGATCTTTCAAGGTGGTGCAATCAATTCCAAATGGCGCGAAGCCGAAGCCAATAACGAACGGGCCAAGCAGGAGCTGGAGAACGCAAGGCGTAGCGTGGCGTTACAGACGCGCCAAGCTTATCTTGGAGTGGTGAGCGGCATCGCCCAAGTGAAGGCGTTGCAGCAGGCGCTTACTTCCAGCGAAAGCCTGCTGGAGGCCAGCAAACTAGGCCAAGAAGTGGGCGTGCGCACCAATCTCGATGTGCTGAACGCACAGCAACAACTCTATTCGACCCGCCGCGACCTGTATCAGGCTGAATACAACTATCTGCTGAGTCATTTGCGTCTTAAGTCAGCTGTCGGCGCGCTGAATGAAGCTGAATTGACCAAGGTTAATCAGGCACTCAACTGATTTCTCAATACTTTCCTTCCGTCGCGCTTGACAGCGCTTTCTGTGGGCTGGTTAAATGCGCGTTCAATTGATGAACGCGCATCATGAACGACGACCACACCAGCTACGGCCTGCTTAAAACCCTGGAAGATAATCCCGGTCTTTCGCAAAGAGATTTGGCGAAAAGGCTGGGTGTTAGCCTGGGTAAAGTCAATTTCTGTCTGAATGCATTGATTGAAAAGGGTTGGCTTAAAGTCGGAAATTTCCGCAGCAGTGACAAGAAATTGGCTTATGCCTATTTGCTTACTCCGCAGGGAGCAGAGCAAAAAGCGCGTCTGACCATGCAGTTTCTGCAGATCAAGATGCGGGAGTATGAGTTGCTACGTGCCGAAATAGCAGAACTGAAACTTGAAGTAGATATGCGGGCCGGACAGCAGGCAAAGCATCGCAGTGGTATCGTTAACGAGATTGCGGGATATGGGGAATAGAAGCATGAGCCAAACCAGTAAAGTTGCATTGATCACCGGTGTCACGGGGCAGGATGGCGCGTATCTGGCCGAATTGCTGTTGAGCAAGGGGTATGAGGTGCACGGCATCAAGCGTCGCGCATCTTTGTTCAACACAGACCGCATCGATCATCTTTATCAGGACCCGCACGTCAAGGGCGGGCGCTTCAAGTTGCATTACGGCGACCTGACCGACTCCACCAACCTGATTCGCATCATCCAGCAAGTGCAGCCCGACGAGATCTACAACCTGGCAGCGATGAGCCATGTGGCTGTTTCGTTTGAGACGCCCGAATACACAGCCAACGCAGACGGCATCGGCACCTTGCGCATCCTGGAAGCTATCCGCATTCTGGGGCTGGAGAAAAAGACCCGTTTCTATCAGGCTTCCACTTCCGAACTTTACGGCTTGGTGCAGGAAATACCGCAGCGTGAAACCACGCCTTTCTATCCGCGCAGCCCTTACGCCGTGGCCAAGATGTATGCCTACTGGATCACCGTCAACTACCGTGAGGCCTATGGCATCTATGCCTGCAATGGCATCCTGTTCAATCATGAAAGCCCGATCCGTGGCGAGACTTTCGTCACCCGCAAGATCACCCGCGCGCTGGCGCGCATCAAACTCAACCTGCAGGATTGCCTGTATCTCGGCAATATGGATTCGCTGCGCGACTGGGGCCACGCCAAAGACTACGTCGAGATGCAATGGCTGATGTTGCAACAGGATCAGCCGGAAGATTTCGTGATCGCCACCGGCGTGCAGTACAGCGTGCGCCAATTTGTTGAGATTGCGGCCAAAGAGTTGGGCATCAATATCACCTGGCGCGGAGAAGGGGTGGACGAGAAGGGCTACGACGAGCAGGGGCGCTGCATCGTTCAGGTCGATCCGCGCTACTTCCGCCCGACCGAGGTGGAAACACTGCTGGGCGATCCGACCAAGGCGCACAACAAGCTGGGCTGGAAGCCAAAAATCACCTTCCATGAGCTGGTTGCCGAGATGGTGCGTGAAGACCTGAAGAGCGCCGAGCGTGATGAGTTGGTCAAGAGGCATGGTTTTGCAGCGTTCGACTTCAACGAGTAAATCGCCTCAACATGGATAAGAACCTCAAGATTTACATCGCCGGTCATCGCGGGCTGGCCGGCAGTGCGATTGAGCGCGAGTTGCGTCGTCAGGGCTATGCGAACATCGTCACACGCACCCATGCCGAACTCGATCTCGAAGATGCCGGGGCGACGCAGCGTTTCTTCGAGCAGGAGCGGCCGGGACTGGTGTTCCTCGCGGCGGCCAAGGTCGGCGGTATCCATGCCAACAATAGCTATCCGGTAGATTTCCTGATGAGGAATCTGCTGATCGAGGCCAATGTATGCCGAGCGGCGCACGCGACCCAAGTGGGTCGTTTAATCTTTCTGGGCAGTTCCTGCATCTACCCGCGCGATTGTCCGCAGCCTATCCGCGAAGAATATCTGTTGACCGGTGCGCTGGAGGCGACCAACCGGCCCTATGCGCTGGCCAAGATCGCCGGCATTGAGATGTGCTGGTCGTACAACCGCCAGTTCGGCACGAAATGGCTGGCCGCCATGCCGACCAATCTTTACGGGCCGGGCGACAGCTATGACCTGAACAACTCCCATGTGTTGCCCGCGCTAATCCGCAAGATGCACGAGGCAAAACAGTCAAATGCGAGGGAGGTGGTGCTATGGGGGAGCGGCACCCCCAAACGCGAATTCCTCTATGTGGACGATCTGGCGAATGCGCTGGTGTTTCTTGCGACGCTGGACGAGGAAAGATACAGCGCGCTGGTTGATCCTGCGCATTGCCCGCTGATCAACGTCGGTTCAGGCGTAGACCTGACCATACGCGAATTGGCTGAAACCGTCGCTGCGGTGGTGGGGTATCAAGGCGGATTTGTGCAAGATACCAGCAAGCCGGACGGCACCATGCGTAAGGTGATGGACGTGTCCCGCATCGGTAATCTGGGCTGGCAGGCAAGCACCAGTCTGCCTGCGGGAATTGCCTTGGCTTACAACGATTATTTGAGTGGTCTGAAAGAATGAAAATCGCTATTGCCGGTACCGGCTACGTGGGGCTTTCCAACGCAATCCTGCTGGCCCAGCACAACGAAGTGGTGGCACTGGACATCGTGGCCGAGAAGGTCGAGATGCTCAATCGCAAGCGCTCGCCCATCGAAGATGTTGAGATCGAAGATTACCTTGCCAACAAGGCGCTGAACTTTCGCGCCACATTGGATAAGCACGAAGCCTATGAGGGTGCAGACTATGTCATCATCGCCACGCCCACCGATTACGACCCCGAGACGAATTATTTCAACACCCGCTCCATCGAGGCGGTAATTCGGGATGTGCTGCACATCAATCCTCAAGCGGTGATGATTATCAAATCCACCGTGCCGGTGGGCTACACCCTTAAGGCGCGCGCGCAATTCAACTGCGATAACCTGATCTTTTCCCCCGAGTTTTTGCGCGAAGGGCGGGCCTTGCACGACAACCTTCATCCGTCGCGCATCGTGGTGGGCGAGCGCTCCGCGCGGGCCGAAGTATTTGCCGAATTGCTTAAGCAGGGCGCAGTCAAGCAAGACATTGAAGTGCTGTTCACCGATTCGACCGAGGCCGAGGCGGTCAAGCTGTTCGCCAACACTTACCTCGCGATGCGTGTCGCCTACTTTAACGAGCTGGACACCTATGCGGCTACGCACGGGCTGGACACCCGGCAGATCATCGAGGGCGTGAGTCTGGATCCGCGCATCGGCGGTCATTACAACAACCCTTCGTTCGGCTATGGTGGCTATTGCCTGCCCAAGGACACCAAGCAGTTGCTGGCCAATTACCGCGATGTGCCGCAGAATCTGGTGCATGCCATCGTCGAGGCTAACACCACCCGCAAGGATTTCATCGCCTTCGACATCATGAAGCGCAATCCGGAGGTCGTCGGCATCTATCGCCTAATCATGAAGAGCGGCTCGGACAACTTCCGCGCCTCCAGCATTCAGGGCATCATGAAGCGCATCAAGGCGCGAGGGATAGAGGTCATTGTTTATGAACCGGCGCTTAAGGAGTCCTCATTCTTCCACTCCCGCGTGGTTAACAATCTTGCGGAATTCAAGCAGCAAGCCAATGTCATCGTCGCTAACCGCATGCATGCCGATTTGTCGGATGTGGCGGATAAAGTTTATAGCCGCGATTTGTTTGGCAAGGATTGAAGAAGCCGTATAAAGCGTAATGGCATATTTGGCGTTTACAGCCTAGGTTTGCCGGGCGCAAGCTCCCAAACCTGACAAGCAACTGCATGAATATCTGTTTGCAGCCCCATACAAATCTGAATTAGGCAATTATCGTGCCATCCCGCATTAAAATCCTGATCACTGGTGTCTTGGCGCACAGCGGATTCCGCCGCTATTTTTTTAATACCTCCTGGCTATTTGCTGAGCAACTCTTGCGCATGGTGGCGGGGTTATTGGTGGGTATCTGGGTTGCGCGCTATCTTGGGCCAGAACAATTCGGCGTGTTTAATTATGCGATTGCGTTCACAGCGATATTTGGCAGTATCGCCAAGTTGGGCCTAGATGCCATTGTGGTGCGCGGTTTGGTGGATACACCAGATTTGCGGGATATGTTGTTGGGGACGGCATTCTGGCTGAAACTTATGGGCGCATTCTTGGCGCTTGCTTTTGTTGCCCTCGCTGTCCAGTTTGCTTCCCAAGATATTCATGTAAAGCTGTACATTTTCATCATAGCCGGAGGAGTGATTTTCCAATCATTTGAGGTTGTGGACTTTTATTTCCAATCTCTGGTGCTTTCCAAATTTGTCTCAATCTGCAAAATTGCGCAGTTAGTTCTTTCATCGTTGGTCAAGATATATTTAATCTTGGTGGGAGCCGAGCTAGTCTGGTTCGTGCTAGTCACCCTGTTTGACCAGATGATGCTTGCGATCTCGCTTCATATTGCCTACCGGCATCAAAGACTAGGCAGTTTCTACAAAAAATTCGATTTGGCAATTGCCAAACAATTGCTGCGAGATAGTTGGCCGCTCATTCTGGGGGGGCTGGTGGTCATGATCTATATGCGTATTGATCAGATTATGATTAACGGGATGCTAGGTGCGGCTGAGGTGGGGAAATATTCGGCGGCAGTGAGATTGAGCGAGATATGGTACGTGATACCGAGTATCATAATGAACTCCATATTTCCCTCTATCATCAACGCAAAAAAAGTGGGCAGTACCCACTACTATGCAAGGTTGCAAAGGTTGTACACGATCTTGGTGTGGATGGCGATTGCCATAGCATTGCCAATGACCTTTCTGAGTGACAGGCTGATCATCATGCTCTACGGTGAGGCCTATCGGGAGGCGGGGCAAGTCTTGATGGTAAATATTTGGGCAGGTATTTTCGTGTTTCTGGGAATGGCGAGTGGCAGTTGGCTGGCAAGTGAAAATCTTCAGCAGATTGCCTTCTACAGAACCTTTGGCGGTGCGCTGATCAATATTCTGCTGAATTTGGTGTTGATACCCGTTTACGGGTTGGTCGGAGCGGCCGTGGCAACAGTGATTAGTTATATGTTTGCAGGATTTTTGTTTGATCTCTTTCATGAGAAAACCAAGTCTACCTTCTTCATGAAGGTGGCGGCTTTTTCCATGAAAGGAATCAGCCTCAATTCCGCTCTAAAGTGAGTCTCCTTGATTCACGTGATAAATGAAAGTACTGCGTATGAGAAGTAAATTATTTCATGTCGCTCGCAAGTCCAAGATGCTGATCATGTTTTATGCGGTAAGGTATCTGTCGTCATGGCTGAAAGCGCAGGGTTACGATAATAGTCTGAAGACGTTGCGCGCAGTGGATGCAGATAACAAAGCCATCCCTTGGTATACCTATCCCCTGATTGAGTACTTACGCCAATTTGACTTTAAGGGCTGCCGTGTATTTGAATTCGGCTGTGGACATTCGACTTTGTTCTGGGCTTCCCGATGCGCAGAAGTGATTGCAGTCGAACATAATCCAGAATGGTACGAACATATGCGTGCACGACTGCCTGGCAATGTAACGCTGCTCTTGCGACAGAATGCTGAAGAGTATGCTGCGGCGATTAAAGAGATGGGTGGCGAGTTTGATATCGTGGTCATTGATGGCGAATGGCGATTGATGTGCGCAAAGGAATCATTCGACCTGCTTTCATCAAGTGGGCTGATGCTTGTTGATAATAGCGACTGGTTTGTTGACACTAGCCAGTATTTGCGTACCCACGGTCTTTTTCAGATCGACTTTAATGGGCCTGGGCCTATCAACCAGTATGCATGGACCAGTTCGCTGTTCATGCATGCGCCGACCAGAATTCAACAAGCATTTTCTGATCCATTGCCGCTTACGGGTATCGTGCAGAAGGTAAATGAAAATGGTTAGGCAGGCGATTTTTTTGCGCCCCGTTTTTCAGGCGCTGGCACGGTTGCTAAGGCGTATCGTCAGGTATATCGACCCTTTCGGACGTACCAGCTACGCTCAGGAAGGGGAGGATATCGTGCTGGAAAGATTCTTTACTGGGCAACAGGCTGGTTTCTATGTGGATGTGGGCGCGCATCACCCATTAAGGTTTTCGAACACTTACTTGTTCTACCTGCGTGGATGGCGAGGGGTCAATATTGACGCAATGCCCGGCAGCATGGAGGTTTTTCGCCGATTGAGGCCGCGGGACATCAATGTGGAGAGTGCCGTTGCGGGTAAGGAAGGGCAGTTTACATATTATGTGTTCAGGGAAAAGGCACTGAATACCTGTGATAGTACACTTGCGGAGCAATACGTAGAGGCCGGGCATGCGATTATTTCGCGGTTGCAGATGAAGGCGTGCCCTCTCGTAGACTTGCTGTCAGAGTATGTGCCTGAGGGTACGAGTATTGATTTCCTGTCCGTTGACGTTGAAGGTTTTGATCTTGATGTGCTGAGGTCTAATGATTGGCAGGTATTCCGTCCCAAGGTTGTGATTACCGAAGAGTTGCGTTCACCTGCAGGTGCTGAGGATTCATCTGTACGTGACTTTCTGATCAGCATGGGATACCGGGTGTTTGCACGCACTTTCAATTCGGTGTTTTATGTTGCGAATGAGGAAGCTGTCTGAATGTGCGGGATTTTTGGTGTTGTTGGACATGTTTCTGTTGAACTGGCCGGCAGTTGCCTGGCAACGCTGCAACATCGCGGGCCGGATGGGGAAGGAGTATGGCACACCCCGTATGTAACCCTGGGGCATCGCCGTTTGTCCATTCTCGATCTTTCAGAACATGCCAAACAGCCGATGAGTTACGCGGCAGGCCGTTATCACATCACTTTTAATGGTGAGATTTATAACTTTCTCGAACTCAGGGAAGAGTTAGAACAAGCGGGGCATTGTTTCACCAGCGAATCTGATACCGAGGTACTGTTGGCAGCCTATGCGGAATGGGGGAGCGATTGTCAATATCGCTTCAACGGTATGTGGGCGTTCGCCATCTGGGACGATCAGGAGCGGCAACTTTTCTTGTCCAGAGATCGCTTGGGAAAAAAGCCCTTGTTTTACATAGCCCTGCCTAACGGGGCGTTTGCGTTTGCATCGGAAATGAAAGCGCTGTTTCCGTTGATGGGGAATGTCGAGGCGAATACTTCACTGGTGATGGCTGCGCGAGACAGAATGTTCTCGTATGAAGCCACGGATGAATGTGTTATCAAGGGGATAAAACGATTTCCCGCAGGCCACGCAGGCGTGTTGAAAAACGGAAAATTGGAAATCAAGCGTTGGTGGCACACATTAGACCATTTGCAATGTTTGCCTGTTAGGTATGAAGAGCAGGTGGAAATGTTCCGTGAACTATTTCTGGATGCTTGCCGTTTGCGGATGAGAAGCGATGTTCCATTGGGTACTGCCCTTAGTGGGGGGTTGGACTCGAGCGCTACAATTTCGGCAATGGCCTTCCTGGGAAATGGCAGCCAAGCGGAAAGAATGGGTCATAGTTGGCAGCATGCCATTGTGGCCGCTTTTCCCGGTACGCCGCTGGATGAAACGGCATACGCCAAAATAGTCACGAATCATATCGGCATTGACGCTACGATCATCAATATTGATCCATTGCAAGCGATAGACCGGCTGGATGATTATTTCTACCTGTTCGAGGACCTGTACATCACCAGTCCCATCCCATTCATGCTGACTTATGAGGCTGTGAAGGCGCAAGGGGTGTCTGTAACGCTGGATGGTCATGGCGCAGACGAACTATTCGGCGGCTACAGTTTTGACTATTTGGTCGGGTTGCGGGATGCGGGATGGAATTTGAAGCAGGCCTATGAGATTGTGGGCACCTACTATGGTGGTTGGCCCGCCGGTTCGTCGCAGTTCGCAAAGTTGCCGTCCAAAACGCGTTATATCGCCGAGTACCATGCCAGACGGCTGGCCAGAAAAACCTTGCGCCGGATTCCCGAATATCAGTGCAAGGATGCCAGTCATCCGGCATGGAAGGGGTTGGGGCATCTCAATCAGCAATTGTATGTATCTACTCACGAGACGGTGCTTCCGACTCTGCTGAGGAATTATGACCGCTACAGCATGGCAAGCAGTGTAGAGATACGCATGCCATTTCTGGATCATCGCATACTGTCATTTGCATTCTCTCTACCCTGGACCAGCAAGATCCGGGGAGGGTATTCGAAGGCAGTGATACGCGATGCGGCTGCACCGTTCATGCCGGATGCGGTGACATACCGTAAATCCAAGCTTGGTTTCAATTCTCCGGTGGTGGATTGGATGAAAGGGCCATTAAAGGAATTCATGCTCGATTTGGTGCAGAGTCGCTCGTTCCAAGAGTGCGGCTTGATTGATTCGGAGCGTGTCGCTTCAGTTGTGAGAAATGTCATAGACAATCCGAATGCCAGATTCTCTGATGGCGAGTTGGCTTGGACATTGTTAACGCCTTATTTGTGGGAACGTTCGGTGATTAAGCGTGCGAAGAGGTCAGCATGAGCCACGCACCTATCGTATTGTTTGTATATAACCGCCCGCTTCATACACGTCAGACAATAGATGCGTTGCTAAAGAATGAGCTGGCCGCGGAGAGTGATCTGATCATTTATTCAGACGCGCCCAAAAAGCCCGAGGCAGCCCAAGCTGTTCAGCAGGTAAGGGAATATCTCGCAACGATTACAGGCTTTGCATCGGTCAGTATCATCCTGCGCGAGCGTAACTGGGGGTTGGCCAATTCAGTGATTGATGGTGTGACATCGGTAGTCGACCGCTATGGGCGTGTCATCGTGCTGGAAGATGACCTACTCGTTGCCGAGAATTTTTTGTCTTATATGAATCTGGCCCTGGATAGGTATGAGGGGTGCAGTGAGGTGATGCAAGTTTCTGCCTACATGTTTCCGGTAAAAACAGGTTCTGATCACCAGGCATTCTTCCTGCCCTTGACAACCTCTTGGGGATGGGCGACTTGGAAGCGTGCTTGGGAATGTTTTGATTCTTCAGTGCCGGAGAGTCAGTTGTTGAATAGCAGGGAATCGAGAAAGGCATTTGATCTGCAAGGGGCATATCCGTATTCTGATATGCTGGCCTCGCAGTTGCTGGGCAAAATAGACTCTTGGGCAATCAGATGGTATCTGTGTGTGTTTATGCGCAAGGGCTTGGTACTTTATCCGCCCAGGTCTTTGGTTGAGAATATCGGGTTTGATGGGAGCGGCACACACTGCGGCAAGGGAGATGCTGCACAAAGTCGTACTGATAGCGGGTTGATAGAGGTAGAAGTGGGTCTCTTTCCAACACGGGTTTCTGCCTCAATGCCCCACTATGAGGCGATTGCTGGATATATGAAGTCATCCGGCTCGGGCGGGGTGCTGAACAAAATTAAGAGGATTTTTCGATGAAGTGGTTGAGGGCTGTTCAGAGCAGGGTTTACGAGAAGCTGTTTTATGTGACAGGTATGAAGCCCTGGACTCGTGGCTATGCAGAATATAAAACGAAAAAAATCAAACAAGCGCTTGCGAATAATCCCTTTAAGCAGGCGGAGTTGCCGTCGGGATATGGATTCCGTATTGATGAACGAGTCGTGGAGTATCCTTGGTTTTTTGCCAGACTTCCCGAGCATGCAACCGGTAGGTTGCTTGATGCAGGCTCGGTATTAAACTTTGATATTGTTTTGCGGCAGCCTGCGATGCAGGCAAAAAAGGTATTTATATCAACGCTTGCGCCTGAAGCGTTGTGTTACTGGCAGGATGGTATCTCATATGTATATGAGGATCTGAGGGACTCTTGTTTCAAGTCAGAATATTTTGACTGGATCGCCAGCCTGTCAACGATTGAGCACATTGGCTTGGACAACACCATGCTGTATACCTCAGATACCACTAAAAAGGAGGATTATTCTTCCTCCTACCTAGCGGCAATACGGGAATATCATCGCATGCTCAAGCCGGGCGGGGTGCTCTACCTTAGCTTTCCTTTTGGAAAACGCCAGAAAAGGGATTGGTTCCAGATTTTCGATGGCGAAATGGTTGATGAGTTGATAGCAGCGTTTGGTCCAAGCCGGCAAGAGGTGTTTTATTACAAATATGAATCTGCTGGATGGCAGTCTTCTAGCAGAGAGCTATCAAAGGACGCAACTTACTTTGATATCCATACCCAGAGAATTCATGATGCGGATTATGCCGCAGCGTCCCGCGCAATCGTTTGTTTGGAACTGGTTAAGTGAAAGCTCTGGCAGGATTGAAGAAGCTGTTACGCAAGACGAACTACAATCTTGCGGCATCGGCAGTAGTTCATGAAGGTGGGCGTATCGTCAATAATCTGCCGGATTCATCTGCTATCGTTGTTGGAGAGCACTCCCATATCAAGGGGGAGTTGCTGACTTTTGCGCATGGCGGAAAGATTACGATAGGAGAATATTGCTTTCTCGGCGAACAAAGCCACATCTGGTCGGCTAAAAACGTTTCAATAGGGAATCGTGTGTTGATTGCGCATAACGTCAATATCTTCGATAACGATACTCACCCCCTTGGTGCTGAGGCGAGGCACAATCAATTCTGTGAAATTATTGGCGGACGACACCCGAAAAATATTGATTTGTTGGAGCAGCCAGTTCGGCTGGATGATGACGTGTGGATAGGGTGCATGTCCATTATCCTTAAAGGTGTCAACATAGGGCGTGGTGCGGTGGTTGGTGCCGGTAGTGTCGTGACTGGTGACGTTCCTCCGTACACCATCGTGGCAGGAAATCCTGCCCGGGTCATTCGGGAAATTCCTCCAGATGAGCGATAATAAAATGACTTCCTGGGAGGATGCGGTTCTCTGGTTGCGTGAGCAACCGGACCGATCCGAGTTGGTTCGTGCATGTTTCTATGATGATCCGTTACTGGACGCAGCGAAACGATATTACAACGGTACGGAGTGGCGAGCGGTTCGTGCATTGCTTCCGGCCAAGCCCGGCTCTGCACTGGATTTGGGGGCGGGACGGGGCATATCCTCGTATGCACTTGCGCGCGATGGTTGGAGCGTCACCGCACTTGAGCCGGACCCCAGTGATTTGGTCGGGGCAGGTGCGATTCGCACACTTGCCACAGACGCAAATCTCGATATCAGCGTTGAACAAAATTGGGGTGAGTCGCTTCCCTTCCCAGATGCCTCTTTCGAACTGGTGCACGGGCGCCAGGTTTTGCACCACGCGCATGATCTGCAACGGCTGTGTTCCGAGGCGGCACGGGTGCTGAAACCCGGCGGGATGTTGGTGGCAACGCGAGAACATGTGATTTCCCGGAAAGAAGATTTGCCATTATTCCTGGCGGGTCACGCGCTGCATGATTTGTATGGTGGCGAGCACGCTTACTTGTTGGAAGAATATCTGCGAGCGATCAAGGATAGCGGCATTGAGTTGATCCAGATATTGAACCCCAATCAATCTGATATCAATCTCTATCCAGAAACTGTTGCAGGATTCAAGCAGCGACTCGCCCGTAAGCTTCATTTGCCGGCAAGTATCATCCCCGATTTTGTGTTGGGCATGTGGGGGGCGGCGAGTAACGCACCAGGGAGGCTATACAGCTTCGTGGGAAGGAAAAATGGCTAGGACCGCATTGGTTACAGGGGCATATGGCTTTGTCGGTCGTTATGTCGCGCGTCAAATGGCTGCTGAAGGCTGGAGAGTGGTCGGTGTCGGGCACGGTTCATGGACGCGTGCAGAGTGGCAACGATGGGGACTGGCGGAATGGCATGAGGCGGATGTCACACTGGATACGCTCGTTAGATATGGCGGTAAGCCGGAAGTAATAATGCACTGCGCTGGTAGCGGGGCAGTAAGCTTTTCGTTGATTCAACCCTATCAGGATTTCTTGCGGACGGTGGTCAGTGCCACGGAGGTGCTTGAATTTATCCGGCTGCATGTTCCGGCTGCACGCATGGTCTATCCCTCTAGTGCCGGTGTATACGGCGCATCGGAACGTTTGCCCATCGTCGAATCCCAGCCGCTTGCACCCGCTTCGCCATATGGCATGCACAAGCTGATGGCAGAAGAAATGTGCCAATCCTATGCGCGTCATTTTGGTCTGGCTGTGACAGTCGTCAGGTTGTTTTCGGTGTACGGTATCGGTCTGCGCAAGCAATTGCTGTGGGATGCCTGCACGAAGATTTCGGTTGGGGAAAAGCTGTTTTTTGGCAGCGGCACCGAAATACGAGACTGGCTGCATGTCAGTGATGCGGCAAAACTGTTGTCAATCGCCGCTCAACACGCTTCTGCAGATTGTACGGTGGTAAATGGTGGCTCCGGTCAGGGAGTTGGAGTGCGAGAGATCCTGTCGGAATTATTCGCTGCTTTCGGCAGTGGCGACAGGCCGGAATTTTCTGGAAATGCGCGTGCAGGCGACCCAGTGAATTATCTGGCAGACATATCACGGGCCTGCAACTGGGGCTGGCAGCCACAAATTGAATGGCGAGAAGGTGTGCATGAATATGCTCAATGGTACCGGGGCGGTGCCATATGATACGTGTTGCATTCCCCCTTAATTTCCGCGACAGAAGTTGGATGGGAGGGGTAAATTATTTTCGCAACCTGTTTGAGGCATTGCGATTGCCGGCTTCACCGCAGATTGAGCCTGTTGTCTATGCTGGACCGTCAGCTGACCAGACTATTCTCAATTCGCTGGGTGCTGCAGAAGTTCATATAACACCTTGGGCAGACTCGCTGGGATGGCGCTGGAAACTTAGAAGATCACTGGCACTCGGTGTAGGCCGGGACTCTGTGTTTGAACGTGAATTAAGACGCGAGCGCATCTCACTGTATTCACACATGGGATATCTCGGGAAGCGTTCAAGTATCCCATCACTGACCTGGATTCCGGATTTTCAGGAGCGATATTTGCCGGAGTTCTTCTCTCCGGCAGAATTGGATGCAAGAAAGCGTGAATGTGCTCGCACGGTTCGCCAAGCGTCAGCCCTATTGCTTAGCAGCCAGCATGCGAGGGAAGGGTTGGCGGGGATTTCACTCGAGGCCGCAACTAATGCTTATGTGCTGCCCTTTGTTGCCTCGGTGCCAAAGTTGTCAGATATCCCATCTAGAGTGGAGCTTGAACAGAAGTATCGACTTCCGCAGAATTATTTCTTTCTGCCCAATCAGTTCTGGACTCATAAAAATCATGAAGTGGTGATCCGTGCGTTGGGACTGTTGAGACGGCGTGGCATACCTCTTGCCGTAGTGGCAACCGGAAACCTGCAGGATCATCGCCAGCCAACTCATGGGCAACGGCTAATGCGTATGATTGCGGAAGAGAAGGTCGAGAGTGATTTCGTCGTTCTGGGCATGGTGCCTTATCTTGATTTGATGGGTTTGATGGCACACTCTGTCGCCGTATTGAATCCTTCCCTTTTTGAGGGCTGGAGTACCACCGTTGAAGAAGCCAAATCCCTCGGAAAAATTGCCATCATTTCGGATATTCCTGTGCATTGCGAGCAGGCGCTGGAGAGGGCATATTTGTTCGATCCGCGCGAGCCAGAGGCATTGGTGGCGACCATGCTGAATGTCGTACAAGCGCACTGCATTGAGGAGGATGCGCATTGCATGAAGCGGGCGGAGCTTGCATTGCCTGCACGGCGGCAAGCATTTGCGGCTTCGTATGAGCAGATCGTCAGCGCAGTGATTGGTGGGCAATAAAATTGGGAATTTTCCAGATTGCGCGGGCAGAAGCGCAGCAGACAGGTTTTCGGGAGTAGTGATAATGACAACAGGTGGAACGTTTACCATCGTGACTCCCAATTACAATATGGGCGCATACCTTGGGCGGACGATAGAGTCGGTGATTCGGAATTTGCGCCCGGGCGATCAGTATTTCGTGATAGACGGCGGCTCGACGGATGACAGCCTCGATGTCATCCAGCAGTATTCTGGCCATCTGACGGGCTGGGTGAGTGAGCGCGACAATGGTTATGCGGATGCGCTGCACAAAGGTTTCAAACTCGCCGACGGCGAGTATCTCTGCTGGATAAACTGCGGAGATCTGTTGCTGGACGGGGCGCTTGAAAAGGCGCGCGAATTGTTCCAGAGCGCCAGTGCGGACATGCTGTTTGGCGATGATTATTATATTGACGAAGCGGACCGGGTCATTTTCCGCAGTTGCGGCAAGGTGCGTTCGTTGCGGGACATGATGCTCTTCGGTGGCTGGACCCCGTTGCAGGATGCCTGCTTCTGGAAGCGTGATCTGTACGAAAGAATCGGCGGTCTGGATGTGGGGCTGAAATATGCGGCGGACTATGATTTGTTCCTGCGGATGAGCATGGCAGGACGCAGCGAATATGTGCCGTTTGTTTTCAGCGCCTTTCGCCGCCATGACGGACAAAAATCCATCCAAGGGCAGTTGCAGTATAAGCGCGAGCGATATCAATGCCGTGCGGTGGCACTGGACAACAGCAAGGCTCATTGGATGAGCCGGCAATTTCTGGCAATGTATTACTGGTTCGCAGTCCGGGTTCGCAGCAGGGTTGCCAGATATATTTACCAATCAGAACGGCATTCCGGCGAACCGGTGCAAAACCTGTCGTGCGGCTGAAAACAGATGAAGAATATCGCAAGAAAGATTTACTGGCTGGTCAGCATCCAGTTCGGCATCGACCTGAGACGCATGTTGCGTTCTGTCCGGGGGATACCGAGATACATTGCCAGCTGGCTCGCATTCCGCAAACGGTATGACGGTCGACTGGTGTTCTTCCCGTGCCTGTATGACTGGTTCGAAGAAGGCGGTTCCACCAAGGACGAATACTTCTGGCAGGACCTGCACGTTGCGAAGAAAATCCATCAGGCGGCACCGGGAAAGCATGTGGACATCGGCTCGCGGATAGATGGTTTCGTCGCTCATGTGGCCAGTTTCAGGGAGATCGAGATATTCGATATCCGTCCGGTCACATCTGTCATCCCGGGTGTGGTATTCAGGCAGGCCGACCTGATGAGTCCCAGCGACGAGTTCGTCGATTATTGCGATTCCTTATCCTGTCTGCATGCTCTGGAGCATTTCGGACTAGGTCGCTATGGCGATCCAATCGATCCGTATGGATTTGTCGCAGGGCTGCGCAACATGGCCAGAATATTGCGCCCGGATGGGGTGTTCTATCTTTCCGTGCCGATCGGCATGGAGCGGGTCGAATTCAACGCGCACCGGGTCTTCGATCCGCTCAAGCTTGCCAGTCTCGCCGGGGAGAATCGCCTGTCGGTCAGCGAGTTCTCTTGGATAGGCGAGGAGCGGCAATTGATTACTTCTGTAGCCCCGCTGGATGATATGGCGCGCCTGAAAGAATTGCCGTATGCCTTGGGGATTTTTACGTTTGTCAAACAATGAGGTTGTGCCAGTGAAAGCATTTATCAAAAGAATGGCCGGAATCAACGCCAACGAGGCAAATCGGGATCGGTGGCTAGCCAAAACGCTGGCAGAAATGCCTGCCGGCCTGCGTATTCTGGATGCGGGTGCGGGAGAGTTGCGGAACAAGCCGCTGTGCGCGCATCTGGCGTATGTTTCGCAGGATATTTGCCAGTATGAGGGGCAGGGCGATGCGAAGGGATTGCAGACTGGAACCTGGAATACCAGTCAGATTGACATTGTTTGCGATATTACCGATGTGCCAGAGCCGGATGCTTCGTTCGACATCATTTTGTGTAGTGAGGTGTTCGAGCATTTGCCCGATCCATTGCAAGCGCTGAATGAGTTTTCTCGTCTGCTGAAGCCGGGCGGCAAGCTGATTGTTACTGCGCCGTTCGCTTCTCTGGTTCATTTCGCGCCCTACCATTACTCCACCGGATTCAGCCGCTATTGGTATGAACATCATTTCCCTATCCGGGGACTGGAGATCAAGGAGCTGTTTGCCAACGGCGACTGGTTCGATTTTGCCAGACAGGAATTGCTTCGCTTGCCTCGTGCCGCACGCGACTATGGTGATTGGTGCTGGCCTTTGGCGTATCCGGTCGCATTGATAGGGTTGATGTATTTCATGCTGCGCGGGAGTTCGAAGAAGGCCGACGATCTTGCCTGCTTCGGCTGGCATAGCGTTTCGATAAGGCGCTAAAGCGCGGCGTTACCACATCATGATCATTTCCAAGGTGCTGGGTGGCTTGGGCAACCAGATGTTCCAGTATGCGGCCGGACGTGCGCTGGCACTGGAGCGCGGTTTGCCTTTTCGTCTTGATCTTTCAGGGTTTGCGGGATACGGCTTGCATCACGGCTTCCTGTTGCAGCAGGTCTTCGATTGCCCGGTGGAAGCTGCAAAGGAGGCGGATGTGCGCAGCATCCTAGGATGGCAACATCCTGCGGTCATCAGAAGGCTAGCAGCGCGTCCCCAGCTTGCGGCCTTGCGCCGCAAAGGATTTGTCGTGGAGCCGTACTTCCACTACTGGCCGGGGATAAAAAGCGTGCCGGATGAAAGTTATCTCTCAGGCTACTGGCAGTCGGAGAGATATTTCCGGGATGTGATCTCTCAGATCAGGAAGGATTTCAGCTTCAAGGCGCCGTTGACGGGCATGAACGCCGAATTGTCGGACAGGATAGCCGCGTCGGATGCGGTAAGCCTGCATGTGCGCCGGGGGGATTATGTGTCCGACAACAAGAACAAGGCTGTCTATGGACATTGCTCCCTCGACTATTACCGCGCCGCCATCAACTATCTTGCCGATCGGGTCGCACAGCCGACCTTATTTATTTTTTCGGATGACCCGGGCTGGGTGAAAGACAATCTCAAGCTGGATTTCTCCTGTCACTATGTTGACCACAATCAGGGCATCGAGAGTTATAACGATATGCATCTGATGAGTCTGTGCAAACACCATGTGATCGCCAACAGTTCGTTCAGTTGGTGGGGCGCTTGGCTGAACAGCAATCCGGAAAAGATCGTCATCGCGCCGGCCAACTGGTTCGTCAATGGCAACAGCACCAAAGACCTGATATTGCCGGGCTGGATAAGTTTATGAACACAGACCGTGACCCGCCGGATCGCAAACCGCCCCTGGTGACTGTGGCGATGCCGGTCTATAACGCCGGCAAATACTTGCGATTGGCGGTGTTGTCCATCGTTGGGCAAACCTTCAGCGACTGGGAATTGCTGATCATCGACGATGGCTCGACCGACAATGCCTTGCAAGACATCGCCGACATTGTCGATGCGCGCATCCGGATCATCCGGGATGGCGTCAACAAGGGGCTGGCTGCCCGGTTGAATGAGTGTATTGATCTTGCGCGCGGGCAATATATCGCACGCATGGACCAGGATGACGTGTCATTCCCTGAGCGGTTTGAGCGGCAGGTCCATGCCTTGCAAACAGAATCCGGTCTGGATTTGGTCGCTGTGCGGGCAATGACGATCTCGGGCGACAATCTTTTCACAGGCTGGTTGCCATACGACAAGACCCACCAGGAAATAACCGCCAGACCTTGGCGAGGATTTTATCTGCCTCATCCGACCTGGATGGGGAGGACGGAATGGTTCACACGCTATCGCTACAGAATCCCGGGTCCTTATTTCTGCGAGGATCAAGAGCTCCTGCTTCGCAGTTACCGCAACAGTCATTTCAAGATGCTCGAGGAGCCTTTATTCGCTTACCGAATTCGTGATGGGATCAATTGGCGCAAGCATCTCAAGACCCGGTTGGTCGTTGCGCAGGTGCAATTGCGGCATTTCCTGCGATGCGGGCAAGTGGGCTTTGCAATGTTGGCATTCATGGTGCTTTCGGGCAGGTTGCTGTCCGATCTGTTGAGATTTTTTACGGGCACAGTGCAATCGCGTGTCAGTTCTGAGTCAGTTGCGGCTGAGAAGATGTGGAAGTTTGCCCTGTCTCGCGTTGAAAAAGTAAAAGTCCAGCATGAAAAGTCTTGTTAACGAGCCAGTTGCGTCATGGAATCATCAATCGATGATTCTGGGTGTGGTCTATTTCTGCTACGCGATATGCGCCGCGTTGATATTCCAGAAAGTCCTGCTGCCTTTGGTGCCCTCGCTGCATGCAGTCGGCGGACTGTTGTCGGACGATGCCTTATATTTTGATTCGGTGGCATGGGAGATGGCGGAGCGCATCCGGCAGGATGGATGGCACAACTGGCATCTTTTCCCGGCCCAAGGTGCCAGTGGCAATGTCGCATTGCTGGGCGCGTTGTATGCGGTATTCGGGCATGATCCCACGCTGATCATCCCGGTCAATGCGGCGATACACGCATTGGGCGGTGTATTGGTATTTTCGCTAGCTCGCGAACTGGCCGGCAAGCAGAACGTCGGGACATATGCCGGCATGGTCGCGGCCAGTCTGTTCATCATTTACCCTTCCGCTCTGAACTGGTTCGGTCAGTTACACAAGGACGGCTACTCGATCGCCGGCATGTTGCTGATATTGCTATGTTGGGTGAAGGCGCTGCGCCAGCCGGAATTGCGCCGCAACTGGCTAGGCTTGCTGTTTGCCAATCTGGCGGGTGTGGGACTGGTCGCCGCAGTGCGACCCTACAACCTGAAGCTGTTGTTGATCGCGGCGGCGGTCATCTGTCTGTTCATGCTGCCTAGCATCTTGGCGAAGCGCAGGGCAGGTGCTGTCAGGGCGCTGGCCTTTTTTGTCTGCTCGGCCATTTTGTTGGCAACCTCCAGCAAGTTGATAGGCGATTATGCGGCCAGTGCCAGTGCCAGTGACTATGCCTCCTTGGCGCGCATGGGGGAAAGCTATGCGGCCTGGCAGGGCGACGGGACGTGGCAGTGGAGGGACAACCCATTGCTACCCGACAGCCTCGAACGTCATATTGAAGTGGCGGCAAGGACTCGGGCTGGCTTGATAGCATCGGGCATCGCCGTCAATGCGCAATCCATGATAGATCAAGATGTCACGCCACAAAGCACGGCAGAGGTGATCACCTACCTGCCCCGCGCGTTGCAGGTGGCGATGTTGGCGCCATTCCCGACATCTTGGTTCACCCAGATCACGCCGACCAGAATGGTGGCGGTGGGCGAGACGATGATCAATTACCTCTGCTTCCCTGGCATCTTGCTGTTGCTGTTTTATAACCGCAGACCTGAGGTGTTGCTTTCCGTGCTGTTTGCCGGCTTCTTTCTGGTGGTCAACGGATTTACGCTCGCCAATGTGGGCACCCTATACAGGGTGCGCTATGCCTATGAGTTCATCATGGTATTGCTGGGAGTGCTGGGCTGGTTTACCTGGCTGGATAAGACCGGGTATCTGGAATGGCTGCAAAGTCTGCTGAAGCCACCGACACCAGCCATCGCCCCTGAAGGGGGCGGGGCGGAAGCCGGTAGCTCCCAACGCAAAGAGACATTGAGTAGCGGTCTGCTGGTGATGGGGTTGACGTTGCTGTGTTTTTTGGGTTTCTTTATGCGCGACATCATGATGTCGCACACTTTCGGGCTGGGCGGGAGTCTAGATAACTTCTTCATCGCATTGCTGGTTCCGATGTTTGTCGTCACCGTGCTATGCATGCCGTTGGGCTCGGTATTTGTTCCCCTCTATCTGGAATTAAAAGAGCGGGAGATTCCGCAAGCCATCAGGAAATGGGTGGGTAGTATTGCTTCGTGGGTGACTTTCGGCTTGCTGCTGATCGCGGTGGTGATCTATCTTTCCAGCCCCACCCTGTTGCCGTTACTCTACAAGCACGATGTCACACCTGATATGGCGCAGCTGACTTCCCTGCTGGGCTGGGCGCTGCTGATCATGGTATTCAGCGGGATGGTGATTCTCGGTAATTCGGTATTGAATGCCAATGGGCGGCCGGTAATGAGCAGTGCCGCCCAGCTAGTAGTGCCCGTTGTGGCGATATTGGCGCTGTTGATGTTCGGCGAACGTTATGGAGTCGAGGTCGTCATGTACGGCATGTTGGCAGGGCAATTGTTGAATCTGCTGATAATTCAATATCTCGTCAGGCGTCACGATGTCTCCTTGCTGCCGACATTGGATCCGCATAAGCCGGCTGAGCTCAATTCGTTCTGGTCGCAATACTCGCCGATGGCAGCAACGGCATTCTTTGTAAGCGTGTCCGCACTGGTTTCCACCCTACTTGCCATGTCATTGCCGGAGGGTGCGGTTTCGGCCTTCAATTTGGGCAACAAGGTGGTGCTGTTTGTGACCGGGCTGGTGGGGACAGCGATCACGGCGGTGGTGTTGCCGTACTTTTCCAGTCTGGTCAGCAAGAATCATCTGGTTGCCGCCCGTCGCGAGCTTTCGCTGTTCCTGCTGTTCTCGACGTTCATTTCGGTGCCTGTCAGCACCTTCCTGTATGTCTGGTCGCAGCCTATTGTCAGCATCCTGTTCGAGGGAAAAAACTTCGATAGCGGTTCGACTGAAATGGTGGCGCGGGTGATGCAATATGCGGTGGTGCAATTGCCGTTCTTCGTCTGCAACTCGCTGTTGCTGAAATTCGCCACAGCGACCAAACACGTCATCGCCATATTCGTTGTTGCGCTGATCGGACTGCTGGTCAATATCGGCGCAAGCCTGTTGATGATGAAACACATGGGGGTGGCCGGTATCGCGTTGGGCTCGACGTTCTCCATGGTGGTTTCCACGATCCTGCTGGTGCTGATACTGGTACGTTACTGGCACATCACCTGGACGGATGCTTTTGTGATGTTGATGAACTGGATGCTGTTCGTGACGCTGCTGGTAGGGGTGCATTTCGCCAGCGTGCCGAGCATATGCGTGATTGTTTTGGCCTATGGGGTTTTGCTGGTAGGATACTTCTACTCGTTGTCCGATGAAAAACCCATGGAGTACAAGGTCGTCTCGTGAAAGAAAAAGTATGTCTGGTCGTTTCCAGCGCCATGACGGTGAATGCCTTTCTGCAGGAACCCATACGGCGGCTGAGCGGATATTACGAGGTGCATGTCGCGGTCAACTTGGCACCGGGAGAGACATTGGGGAGCGTGGAGTCGCTGGTCACTGTCATCCCGGTCGGCATCGAGCGCAAGATTACGCCCTGGCGCGACCTTAGAGCGCTGGGCCAATTGTTCAGCCTGTTCCGCCGCAATCAATACAAGCTGGTTCATTCGGTTACGCCCAAGGCGGGGCTGCTTGCGATGTTGGCGGCCTTCCTCGCCGGCGTGGGCATCCGCATCCATACCTTCACCGGCCAAGTCTGGGTCACGCGCAGCGGGATGGCCAGAAGTCTGCTCAAGAGCATGGACAGGCTGATCGCATCGCTGACGACCTACGCGCTGGTGGACAGTGCCTCGCAGCGCCAGTTCCTGCTCGATGAAGGGGTTTTGGCGGCGGACCGTTCCGGCGTGCTGGCGCAGGGTTCGATTTCCGGCGTGGATGTCGGTCGATTCAGGCCGGATGAGGCTGTCCGTGCCCGACTGCGGCAGGAATTGGGTATTCCGCAGGATGAGGTGATATTTTTGTTCCTCGGACGAATCAATCGTGACAAGGGGGTGCTGGATCTGGCCGCTGCTTTCTCCGGAATGTCAGACACGCATTCACATCTCGTGGTGGTCGGGCCGGACGAGGAGCAGTTGCGTCCGCAGATACGCGAATTGACGCAGGCCTGTACCGAACGCGTTCACTTTGTGGACTTTACCCGCCGTCCCGAAGATTATATGGCCGCCGCCGATGTGCTTTGTTTGCCGAGTTATCGGGAAGGCTTCGGCAGCGTGGTTATCGAGGCTGCGGCAGCGGGTATCCCGGCGATAGGCTCAAGGATATATGGGGTGGAGGATTCGATTGCAGACGGGGTCAGCGGTCTGTTGTTCGAAGCGCGCGATGTGGTCGGTCTGCGTGCTTGTCTGTCAGCGCTGGCCAGCGATGACGAGCAGCGACTGAAGCTGGGTAGGCAGGCGCGCGATCGGGCGCTGTCTGAGTTTTCGAGCGAACATCTGGCAGATGCCTGGCTCGCATTTTATCGGGCGAGATTATGAAACGTAGCTTCGACTTGATCGTGGCGATAATGGTGTTGAGCCTCGCCTGGCCAATCATACTGCTGACGGCGGTATTGGTCCGGATCAACATGGGTTCACCGGTGGTGTTCTGCCAGCAGCGCCCAGGTTTGCATGGCCGACCTTTCAATATCTACAAATTCAGGACGATGTCCTCGGCACGCGGTACGGATGGCGAATTGCTGTCCGATGCGCAGCGCCTGATGCCGTTAGGCGCGCTGCTGCGCAAGCTGAGTCTGGACGAGTTGCCGCAGCTGCTGAATGTGCTGAAGGGCGAGCTGAGTCTGGTCGGTCCTCGTCCGTTGCTGATGGAATATCTGCCACTTTATACGGCAGAGCAGGCGCGTCGGCACGATGTGCGTCCGGGCATAACCGGCTGGGCGCAGGTGAATGGCCGCAATGCCATCAGCTGGGAAGATAAATTCCGTTACGATGTCTGGTATGTGGATAATCAGTCCTTTCTGCTGGACATGAAGATCCTGTGGATGACGGTGATGAAGGTGCTGCGCTCCGAGGGGGTCAGCCAGGCGGGCAACGTGACGATGGAAAAATTCCGGGGGCAGTCGGATAGCGGAAAGGATCGGGAATGACGCGGACGAATGTGGATGCCAGCGCGGGTGTGCTGGTGTTCGGAGCCAGCGGTCACGCCAAGGTGGTGATCGACGCCATCGAGAAAAGCGCGGATTTCAGCGTGCGCGTGCTGGCGGACGACAACCCGGCGCTGAAAGGTGGCACGGTCTATGGCTACCAGGTGATCGGCGGCAAGCAGGAGTTGCTTGAACGGCAGGAAGTCTGGAGGCCCGCTGCGGCCATCGTTGCCATCGGCATCAACCGCATCCGGGCCGAAGTGGCAGCCTGGCTGGAGGCCAATGGCATCGAGCTGTGCCCGGCGATCTGCCATCCTTCGGTTCAGCTGGCGCGCGGGGTGACCGTCGGCGCCGGCTCCATCATCATGGCGGGCGCGCTGATCAACGCCGATGCGCGGATAGGCAGGAATGCCATCATCAACACCGGCGCGATTGTCGAGCACGATTGCGTGATCGGGGATGCGGTACATGTGGCACCGGGTTCCACCCTGTGCGGCGGGATAGCGGTAGGAGACAATACGCTGGTTGGAGCGGGGGCGGTGATCCACCCGAATCTGCGTATCGGCAAGAATGTGACGATAGGGGCCGGAGCGACCGTGATCCGCGATATCCCCGATGGACAGACAGTGGTGGGAACACCGGCAACAGCGATGAGACGATGATATGAGCAACGAAAACAAACAAACCGGGAATGTGCCTTTTTCACCCTGGCCGCATTATGACGAGGATGAGATCCAGGCGGTCGGCGATGTGCTGCGCTCAGGTAAGGTGAATTACTGGACCGGGGAAGAGGCGAGGCAGTTCGAGCGTGAATATGCGGCTTATACCGGCAGGCGTCATGCCATTGCGCTGATGAATGGAACCGTGGCGCTGGAGCTGGCCCTGTACGCGTTCGGTATCGGTCCGGGGGACGAAGTGATCACCACTACCCGGACTTTCATCGCGTCAGCCAGCGCGGCGGTGATGCGCGGCGCCACCCCGGTGATTGCCGATGTGGACCCGGTCAGCCAGAACGTCACACTGGACACCATCAAACGTGTGGTGACGGATCGCACCAAGGCAATTATTCCCGTACATCTGGCTGGTTGGCCATGCGAGATGGATGAAATCATGGCGTTCGCCAATGAGCGTGGCATCAAGGTGATCGAAGACTGTGCGCAGGCTCACGGCGCAAGTTACCGTGGCAAGCCGGTCGGTTCATTCGGCCATGCAGCAGCCTTTTCGTTCTGTCAGGACAAGATTATGACGACGGGCGGTGAAGGTGGCATGCTGGTCATGGATGATGAGCATGCCTGGGAGGTGGCGTGGGCCTTCAAGGATCACGGTAAGAGTTTCTATGCCGTCTACAACCGTCCACAGCCCCCCGGATATCGCTGGTTGCACGAGTCGTTCGGTACGAACTTCCGCATGACGGAATTACAGGCGGTGCTGGGCAGGATGCAGTTGAGAAAACTGCCTGAATGGATCGCAGCCAGACGGCGCAATGCTGCAATCCTGAATGAGGGTTTCGCCGGCGTGCCAGGCATACGTCTTACAATGCCACCGCCGCACATCGAGCATGCCTATTACAAATATTATGTGTTCATCAAGCCGGAGAGCATCCGCGAGGACTGGGGGCGAGATCGGATCATGCAGGCAATCAATGAGGCAGGGGTGCCATGCCTCAGTGGTTCGTGCAGCGAGATATATCTTGAGAAGGCTTTCGAAGGGACGGCATCGCGTCCAGTCGGGCGGCTGCCAGTTGCCAAAGAGCTGGGAGAGAACAGTCTGATGTTCCTTGTGCATCCCACCTTGAATGAGGAGAACATGCACAGAACCGTAGAGGTAGTGCGTGACGTGATGCGGGTGGCAACAACGAGACAGAGCTCAGAGTGACGGGTTGTTGCGTATAATCGCAAAATTGTTATTAACGGCGACTTGAAGGTTGAAGATGATTCTAGTGACGGGCAGTGCGGGTTTTATCGGGTCTAATTTTGTTCTGGATTGGTGCGCGCAGCACGACGAGCCGGTCGTCAATCTGGACAAGCTGACTTACGCTGGCAATCTGGAGAATCTGGCGACACTCAAGGATAATCCCCGCCACATCTTCGTGCAGGGTGACATCGGCGATGCGGCGTTGGTGGGCCGTTTGCTGGCAGAGCACCAGCCGCGTGCGGTGGTCAATTTCGCGGCGGAGAGCCATGTTGATCGCTCGATACACGGGCCGGAAGATTTCATCCAGACCAATGTCGTCGGCACCTTCCATCTGCTGGAAGCGGTGCGCGCTTATTGGGGCGGGCTGGAAGGCGACCGTAAGGCAGACTTCCGTTTCCTGCATGTCTCCACCGATGAGGTGTATGGCTCACTGGGTCGGGACGATCCGGCCTTCACCGAGACCCACCGCTACGAGCCTAACAGCCCGTATTCCGCCAGCAAGGCTGCCAGCGACCATTTGGTGCGCGCCTATCATCACACCTACGGCTTGCCGGTGCTGACCACTAACTGTTCCAACAATTACGGGCCGTATCATTTTCCCGAGAAGTTGATACCGCTGCTCATCGTCAACGCGCTGGCGGGCAAGGCACTGCCGGTATACGGTGATGGTCAGCAGATTCGCGACTGGCTGTACGTCAAGGACCATTGCAGCGCAATCCGCTGTGTGCTGGAAAAGGGCAGGACGGGCGAGGTGTACAACGTCGGCGGCTGGAACGAGAAGGCCAATCTCGACATCGTGCATACCGTCTGCGGTCTGCTCGATGAATTGCGTCCTCGCGCTGACGGCAAACCCTACAGTGAACAGATCCGCTTCGTCACTGATCGCCCCGGCCATGACCGCCGTTACGCGATAGATGCGCGCAAGATCGAGCGCGAACTAGGCTGGAAGCCTGCCGAGACCTTCGAGACCGGCATCCGCAAGACGGTGCACTGGTATCTGGATAATCAGGACTGGGTGAGCAATGTGCTGTCGGGCAACTACCGGCAGTGGGTCGAGAAAAACTACGCGGGGCGTACAGAGTGAAAATCCTACTATTGGGCAAGGGTGGGCAGGTCGGATGGGAACTGCAGCGTAGTCTCGCCACATTGGGCGAAGTAGTGGCGCTGGATTTTGACGATCCTGACCTCTGCGCCGACTTTAGCAACCCGGCAGGGCTGGCGGAAACGGTCAGAAAAATTGCTCCCGATGTCATCGTCAATGCCGCCGCCCATACTGCGGTGGACAAGGCGGAGAGCGAAGCGGAACTGGTGCGCACCATCAATGCGGCCTCCCCCGGCGTGCTGGCCGAGGAAGCCCGCCGGCTCGATGCCTGGCTGGTGCATTACTCGACCGATTATGTGTTCGACGGCAGCGGCGAGCGGCCCTGGCGCGAGGACGATGCGACCGGCCCGTTGAGCGTGTATGGCGCGACCAAGCTGGAGGGCGAGCAACTGATCCGGCAATCGGGCTGCAAGCACCTGATCTTCCGCACCAGCTGGGTATATGGCGCGCTGGGCGGCAATTTCGCCAAGACCATGCTGAAGCTGGCAAAAGAGCGCGACAGCCTGAAGGTGATAGACGACCAGATCGGTGCGCCGACCGGTGCCGACCTGCTGGCCGACGTGACCGCGCACGCGATACGCATGGCGCAACGCCAGCCTGAGATATCCGGCCTGTATCATCTGGTCGCGGCGGGCGAAACCTCGTGGCACGGCTACGCCAGTTTCGTGCTGGATGTCGCACGCCGCAAAGGAGTGGCGATCAAAGTGGCGGCTGACGCGATTCAGCCGGTGCCGACCAGCGCCTTCCCCACCCCGGCGAAACGTCCGCACAATTCGCGGCTGAATACTGAGAAACTCAGAAACACCATGAGCCTGCACCTGCCGCACTGGCAGGCAGGCGTGGCAAGAATGCTTACAGAAATCCTGGACGAAAAATCATGATCAAACGCAAAGGCATCATTCTGGCCGGCGGTTCCGGCACGCGCCTGCATCCGGTGACGATGGCAGTATCCAAGCAACTTTTGCCGGTCTACGACAAACCGATGATCTACTACCCGCTGTCCACGCTGATGTTGGCCGGGATACGCGACATTTTGATTATCTCGACCCCGCAAGATGTGCCACGCTTCCAGCAATTGCTGGGCGACGGCAGCGGCTGGGGGTTGAATCTGCAATATGCTGTCCAGCCTTCACCGGATGGACTGGCGCAGGCTTTCATCATCGGGCGCGAGTTCATCGGCAAGGATGCCTCGACACTGGTGTTGGGCGACAACATCTTCTACGGACACACTTTCCAGGAACAACTGGCCCATGCGGCTAGGCATCGTGAGGGGGCTTCTGTATTTGCCTACCATGTGCGAGACCCGGAACGCTACGGCGTAGTCGAGTTTGATGCGAACGGAAAAGCTAAATCTCTGGAAGAGAAACCGCTGGCACCCAAGTCCAACTACGCTGTCACCGGACTTTATTTTTATGACAACGAGGTGCTGGACATCGCGGAAAATCTCAAGCCTTCGCCGCGCGGTGAGTTGGAGATTACCGACGTTAATCGCATCTACCTGGAACGCGGCAAGCTGTCGGTAGAAACCATGGGGCGCGGCTTCGCCTGGCTGGATACCGGCACCCACGAATCGCTGCTGGAGGCCAGTCAGTTCATCCAGACCGTCGAACACCGTCAGGGCTTGAAGATCGCCTGCCCCGAGGAGATCGCTTATCACAACAAGTTTATTGATGCGGCACAGCTTGAGCGATTGGCTGCACCGCTGATCAAGAGCGGCTATGGCAAATATCTGATGCAGTTGCTGAAAGAGGTGAGGCCAGCATGAAGGCAGTAGCGACAAAAATTCCGGACCTGTTGATTATCGAGCCGACGGTTTACGGCGATGACCGTGGCTTTTTCTTCGAAAGCTTCAATCGCAGAAAATTTTCCGAGTTAAGCGGGCGTGACACGGATTTCGTGCAGGACAATCATTCGCGTTCGGCCAAAGGCGTGCTGCGCGGCCTGCATTACCAGATCCAGCATCCGCAGGGCAAGCTGGTGCGCGTGGTACAGGGGCGTGTGCTGGACGTGGCCGTGGATATCCGCAAAAGTTCGCCCACCTTCGGTCAACATGTGGCGGTTGAACTGAGCGACGAGAACAAGCGCATGTTCTGGATACCGGAAGGCTTCGCGCACGGTTTCGTGGTGCTGTCGGAGGCGGCGGAATTCCTCTACAAGACGACCGATTACTGGTTCCCCGAACACGAGCGCAGCCTGCTATGGAATGACCCTGCACTGGGCATAGACTGGCAACTGGACGCCATCCCACTCATTTCCAGCAAGGATGCACAAGGTAAGCCCCTGTCCGAGGCTGATTTATTCTCATAGAGTGACAATAGCGGTGAGTCGCGCCAGTGTGGCGATCACCTCGGTCACCTCAGGCGGTTGCCCGATGCCGCCCAGATTGACGGCTCGTTCTCCGGCATAAAGCCCGGTCAGCACCGGGTCGGTCGCGGTATAGATGCCGACGGTCGGCACATCCATCGCAGCGGCCAGATGGGCGATGCCGGTATCCACGCCGACCACCGCACCAGCCCCCCCTATCAGTGCAGCGACTTCGGTCAGATTGAGCTTGCCTGGTGTGTTCGCCTGCGGAATCTGGCTACTCAGTCTGACGCTGCGGGCCTGCTCGGCAGCATTTCCCCAGGGCAGGACGCAGCTTATGCCCTGTTGTTGCAGATGTCGGCCCAGAGCGACCCAGTTCGCCTCGGACCAAAGCTTGTCGTCCCGGCTGGTGGCGTGCAGGAGCACGGCGTAGCGGCCTTCCGGCAACCATGCGGGACGTTCGATGGCAGGCGGGTGGATGCCGTAATTCGGTCCGTCTGACAGCGCGTAGCCCAATGCCTGCGCGACTAGCTGCCGGTTGCGCTCGACCGCGTGCTGGCCTTTGGCGACAGGAAAGGTGTGCTGGTAGAAGCGTGAGGCAAGCGGCTCGCGGGCGCTGTCGCGGTCGAAGCCGCAACGCAGCCCGTTCGCGCCGCGCATCAAGAGCGCACTCTTCAGCAAGCCCTGCGTATCTATTGCGATGTCGTACTTTTCTGACCGCAAAGTGTCGCGAAAACTCGCTATTTCATGCCATGTTTCGGCATTGAATAATTTCTTGCGCCAACTGCGCACGGCGACGGGGATTACATTTCGGACCGCCGGATGCAGTTTGGGCAGGGCGGCAAAGGCATTTTCGGCCACCCAGTCTATGCGGGCATTCGGGTATACGCGCACGATGTCGCTGACTACCGGCAAGTTATGCAACACATCGCCCAGCGATGAGGTTTTGACCAGCAGGATGCGCGGGGAATCGGGGTCGGCGAAGAGTGGCTGCATGTGTGCATCTGATTCTTGAACAATCCGCATCTTAAAGGATGGCGGGTGAAAACAGGAAATATTCTTGGTGCGCGGGAACGGGGAAATGTCAGCATTCGTTAAGGATTTTGTAATAAAGTACCAATGAAGTTAATGTGGATAGCGTCTCACAAGCTGTTAAAATCCGCCTAGTTTATTTTTGTTATCCCCTATGTCCCCCCATTATTCGCCTATCATCTCAGCTCTCGTCACCATGTTGCTGACGCTGTTCCTGTCCCTGAATAAGCAAGGGATGCTTCAGGACGGTACTTCCGAAGCCGAAGCGAATACCGGACCATTGCCGCGTACTGGCGGCATCGCCCTAATGGCGGGCGTGCTGGCGGGCTGGGTCGTAATGATCAAGCTCTGGGCTTGGTGGTTGATAATTCCGACGATAGTTCTGTTTGCCTTGTCAGTGCTCGATGAGGCGGGCGGCCTGTCTGCGAAGATGCGCCAGGGCGGACTGGTCTTGGCCGCTGTCTGCGTGGTATTCGGGGCGGGCGTACATTGGCTATGGTGGATACCGGTGCTGGCTGCTGTCGTGGGGATGGCTAATCTGTATGGCGACATGGACGGCTCGGACGGGTTGGGTGGCGGCATGGCGCTGTTCGGCTTTACCTTCTATGGCGCTGCCGGTTTGATGCACGGCGACGAAACCTTTGCCATGATGTGTTTTTCCGTCGGGGCAGCGGGACTGGGTTTTCTGTATCACAACTTCCATCCGGCCAAAGCCTTACTGGGTAATTCAGGGACCGTTCCGCTGGGCTTTCTGGCGGCAGCTTTTGGCGTGTGGGGATGGCAACGGGGATATTGGCCATTCTGGTTCCCGCTGCTGGTGTTCTCACCCTTCGTAGTGGATGCGACGGTGACTTTACTGAAACGGCTACGCAACAAGCAGGGGGCGATGGATGGTCATTACTACCAGCGCCTGAAACTGATGGGATGGGACAGCAGCAGGATAGCCACCACCGAATACGTGCTGATGGCGCTGGCAGGCATCTCGGCACTGGTCGGGATCGGCCTTGAAACCGGCGCGCAAAGTAACCTGCTGGCCTATTGGGCGGCTATTTATCTGGGATTGAGCATGTGGGTGGACAAGCGCTGGCGAGGGTATATGAAGCTGGGCCGGGGGGATGGTGATGCTGCGTAAAGCTGGCATAAGGACTGTTCTTGCGATCCTCCACGATATTGTGGCATCCATGCTTGCGTGGATATTCGCTTATTTGCTGCGCTTCAATTTCGAGTTGCCCGAACATTTCAGTACAGAAATGCAACAGACCTTGATGTGGATTGTGCCACTGCAGGTCGCTATATTCTGGAAGATGGGGCTGTACCGGGGGATCTGGCGTTATGCCAGCTTGAACGATCTGCGCCGCATCGTGCTGGCAGTATTGTTTGCGGCACTCGCCATTCCGGTGGTGCTGAGAATGATGCGCAGTGGCCTGATCGTACCCCGTTCCGTGCTGATTATGGATCCGCTGCTGATGATCCTGATGATGGGCGGCAGCCGTATCTTGTACAGGTTGTGGAAGGAAACGCGCTTCCACGGGCACATGAAAATAGCAGGCGAGCCCGTGCTGCTGATGGGTGCCGGTGATGCTGCCGTGATGCTGTCAAAGGAACTGGAAAGGAATCCGGCCTGGCAAGTAGTGGGATTCCTTGATGACGATGCCAGCAAGAAGAACTTCGTACTGAATGGCGTAAAAGTGCTGGGTGGGTTGGATGAACTGGAGCACTGGACAAAACACTTCGGCGTGGATCGCGTCATCATCGCCATGCCGGCGCGTTCCCATCGGGTGCGCCAACGGGCCATGCAGATATGCAACAAGGTGGGCATCCAAACCCTCACCGTGCCATCGTTCGATGACCTGATGAGCGGTCGGGTGGCGGTGTCCCAGTTGCGCCCTATCGAACTGGATGACCTGTTGGGCCGCGACCCAGTGGTGCTGGATACCGAGGGGCTGCAAGAGTTGTTGCACGGCAAGGTTGTGATGGTCACCGGGGCGGGCGGTTCGATCGGTTCCGAACTGTGTCGCCAGATTGCGCGTTTTACGCCAGCCAAGCTGATGCTGTTCGAAGCCAGTGAATTCGCGCTGTATACCATCGAACAGGAGCTTAAACTCACCTTCCCGGCGTTGGATTTTGTCTGTCTGGTGGGTGACGTGCGGGATGCCGCGCGGGTGAGCGAGGTCATGGAGCAATATCAGCCTGCCGTGGTGTTCCATGCGGCAGCATACAAGCATGTGCCAATGATGGAGCAGAACAACGCCTGGCAGGCGATCCGCAATAACGTGCATGGCACATGGACCGTGGCCAAGGCGGCTCAACAGCATGGCGTGGACAAGTTCGTGGTGATCTCGACCGACAAGGCCGTCAATCCGACCAACGTGATGGGCGCGTCCAAGCGACTCGCGGAGATGGTCTGCCAGGCGCTGCAACCCAGTGGTCAAACGCGCTTCGTCATCGTTCGTTTCGGTAATGTGCTGGGCAGTACCGGTAGTGTGATTCCGAAATTCCGTTCCCAGATCGCGCAAGGCGGACCAATCAGCGTCACGCATCCGGAGATCACCCGCTTCTTCATGTCCATCCCCGAGGCGGCGCAACTGGTGTTGCAGGCAGGCTTGATGGGACAGGGGGGCGAGATATTCGTGCTGGATATGGGCGAACCGGTGAAGATCGTGGATTTGGCGAAAGAGCTGATCCGCTTGTCTGGTTTCACGGAAGGTGAGATCAAGATTGAATTCACTGGATTGCGTCCGGGTGAAAAACTCTATGAGGAGTTGCTGGCAGACAATGAACACACCCTGCCAACCCCGCATCCAAAACTGCGTATCGCTCAGGCCAGGCAGGCAGACGCGGCCTGGTTGGCGCAGCTGCTGGTTTGGACACATGCCCAGACTATGCCAGACCGGCAAGTTAAGACGGCGCTGCAGGAGTGGGTGCCGGAATACCAGCCCGATACTCGGCAGGCATAATGCCCGGACTTTCCGTCATTCTCATCACCCGTAACGAAGCGCTCAACATTGGTGATTGCCTTGCTTCGGTCGCATGGGCGGACGAAATTGTGGTCGTGGATTCGGGGAGTAACGATGAGACCGTTGCCATCGCCAGGAGCATGGGGGCGCGGGTCTACAACCATGCTGACTGGCCGGGTTTCGGCCCGCAAAAGAATCGCGCTTTGGGCTATGCCAGCGGCGACTGGGTGTTCTCGCTGGATGCCGACGAGCGCGTCACGCCGGAATTGCGCAAAGAGCTTGAGCAGGCGATGAACACGGCGGACGCCGATGGCTATTTCTGCCCCCGTTTGTCGCAATTCTGCGGGCAGTTCGTCCATCATTCCGGCTGGTATCCCGACCATGTGTTGCGCCTGTTCAAACGCGGCGCAGGCCGCTTTTCCGACAGTCTGGTGCACGAGACTGTGCTGCTGGAAGGGCGCACGGCGCGGCTGACCAGCCCGTTATTGCACTACAGTTACCGCACCCGTGAGGACGTGACGCGCAAGGTCGAACATTACTCCACGGCTGCCGCACGCCAGATGTTCGAGGCCGGCAAACGCTCAAGCCTTGTCGGCGCGCTGCTGAGCGGCGGCTGGGCGTTCGTACGTACCTATTTATTGCGGCTTGGGGTGCTGGACGGGCGTGCGGGATGGAATATCGCCCGCATGAATGCGCGCACCACTTACCTGAAATATCGCAAACTCGAAGCCTTGCGCGCGGTTGCGAACTAACTCAGCGCACGCTTGATACGGCTGCGCAGCATCTGCCAGCGGAACTCTCCGGTGTCTTCCGGTTCGGCCAGCGCCGGCCCCTGTGCGATCTGGCCGCGTCTCAGAAAATAACGATCGAATACCGATTGGCGCATGCCCCACTTGTGCAGGAACTGCTTGCCGCCATTGTTTTTCTTGATCTTGCCGGTGGATTTGCACTGGAAATGGTAGACCAGCGAATCGCCCACGCCGAGGAACACGCGGCAGCCCGCATCCCATAGTTTCATCGAAAAATCATTGTCGCTGCTCATGCCGGGTGAAAATTCGCTGCTGTAACCACCGACGCGGAACCACCAGCGGCGAGTGACCAGCGTCGGTGGCCAAGTCGCGCCGCACCAATCGGCCTTGCGATGTTGCGGTAACTCGGCAAGCAGCGTGGCTTCGTCGAAATCGCCGACGTCCCTGCCGTAATCGCGCACGATCACGCAAGGATTCTGCGTGTCGTTCGGTTCTATCATCGTGCCGGATAGCATGAACAGGTCGGTCTCCAGTCCCTTGAGCTTATTCACCAGCGCGCTATCCCAGCCCGGACAGCAGTACATGTCGTCGTTCAGGTACAGGATGTAATCCTGTGTGGCATGCATCGCCGCCTCGTTCACAGCAAGGCAGATGCCGATGTTGTCGGGCGAGGCGGAATGGGTCAGGTTTTGTTCGCGCACCCAGGCCAGGCTGCCGTCGCTGCCATCGTTCACATGGATGATGATCTGGTGAGGGTAGGCAGAGTTTTGCCGGATGCTGCGCACGCACAGTTTGAGTAGTTCGAGGTTGTTCCAGCTCGGGATGATGATGGAGAACATAGAGGATACCGGCACAAAGGACAGAAGTAGGTGGTGGATTTTACTGCACAACGCAATAGCAGGGGGGCGCGTCACACCGCACACATGCACTGACGGGGCTAAGCCGCTACAATGCGCCGCTATGCAAGGAAAACTGAACATCATCCATGTCGTGAAACGCTACGGTCCGGTAGGCGGCATGGAGCGCTACGTATGGGAAGTCACCCGCGAACTGCAGCGGATGGGGCATCGCATCACAGTGTTGTGCGAACGTTGTCACGTGGCGCCCCCTGAAGGTATCAACGTGGTCGAGCTGGGTGAAACTGCCAAGCGTCCGCGCTGGCTGTCGCAGGTGCGTTTCAGTGCCAGGGTGACGCGCTGGGTGCGAGCGCATTCGGAGGCTGATCGGGTCATCCACAGCCATGAACGCGTCGGCGTACATGATGTGACCACCTTTCACGGCCCACCGTTTGCCACCATCTTCGAGCAGGGTTGGTGGCGGTTCATTTCGTTGCGGGTGTGGGTGCGGCTCTATCTTGAGCGACGTGAACTGGAAACCGCGCGCGTCATCGTGCCAAATTCTTCATTCATCAGCCGCCAACTTGAGCGCTATTACCCGGAACTCTCCGGAAATATCATTGCGCCCGTGGTGCCGGGCGTGCTGCCGGTACGGCAACGCGAACCGCGCATCGTGCCGGCGGATGGCGGGGTGGTCTGCTTCGTCGGCTGGGAATGGCAGCGCAAGGGATTGCCGATGGCGATGGATATCGTGGCGGAGTTGCGCCGTAGCCGCCCCAATCTGGAATTATGGGTGGTCGGCCCGCCGCCGGCCGAGCTGGAAGCGTTGTTCGCGGGCTGGCAGGGAGGCTGCCGGCTGATGGGATGGCGCGAGGACAACGACCACTTCCGTGAAGTGGACGTGCTGCTGCACCCGGCGCTCGCCGAACCCTATGGCATGGTTATCGCAGAAGCGATGGCGGCGCGCGTACCGGTAGTGGTGTCAGATGTGTGCGGTGCGGCTGAGCATGTGGTTGAAGAAGCCGGTGCGGTGCTGCCACTGGCAGCGCCTTTTGAAAGGTGGGTGCAGGCTGTAGAGCAGCAACTGGCGCGCAGTTCTCCTGTGCCAGTCTTCGAACGGAGCTGGGCCAAAGTGGCAAGTGAATATGAATCCGTTTATCTGTCGATGGCCAGGAAAGATTTGCAATGAGCATAGTGTTCTCTCCTTATACAAGAATTGTTGAAACCGTCGCGGCATTACTGCTGATCGCCTATCCGAGTCTGATGTTTACGGTGAAAGGCGGCATGAACGGTGCGTTCCTGTTTTTGTTGATTCTTGCCTTGGTGGTTTGGGCTGTCCGTCCGGTCGGAATGGCCAAGGTGGTCTGGAATGGCGAACTGGCACTTTATTTGTGTGCAATGGTCGCCCTGTCATGCGCCATCTTCATCAGCCAAAGTGTCCACCAGCATTACGATGGGCATCCCTATGATGCCGCATCGCGCTACTTTTTGGCGGTTCCAGTCTTGCTGCTGTTGTCGCGGCTGCGGTTTGCCGTGGTCACCCTAGTTGCGTATGGATTTCCGCTGGCAACGATAGCGGGGCTGATTGTGGCCACGAGGCTGGAAGATGGGCGCTTGCTCGTGCTCTTCATGGATTTAATTCATTTCGGCGATTTCGAGTTGCTGCTGGGGGTATTGTCGCTGCTGAGCATCGATTGGGTGGGGCGCGATAAATTGCTACTGCGTATGCTTAAAATAGCAGGATTTGTCGTAGGTATCTATGTCTCAATGAGAACTGGCACACGGGGTGGGTGGGTCGCTTTGCCGGTGTTTGCACTGATATTTATGCGCTATCGGCTCGGTAGTTTCTCACTGAAAGCAATATCGGCCGCCGTAATGCTGATGTCGGTATTGTGTCTGCCCGTTTACCTTTTCAACCCGGTCATCCATGATCGCGTCAATATGGTCGAAAAGGACTTGATTGCATTCGGTGCCGGGAGTATGGATACCGACACTGGGATACGGCTGCAGCTCTATAAGGCGGCAGGTATCATCTTTGTAAATCATCCGCTATTCGGTGTCGGGCCGGAAGGCTTCAGGCGTGAACTGGAGCCCATGGTCAAGGCGGGGCTGATCACTGAAAATGCCGCGATACTCGGGCAGGGCGAGGTGCACAACGAACTGCTAGCCAAGGCGGCAGAACTGGGTTTGTTTGGTTTAATCGCCATGCTGATGGTCTATCTGGTGCCGTTCAGGTTTTTCTACAGAGCGATGTGTTCCGAAGTTCGACCGATCCGGCAGTCAGGCATGATGGGGCTGGTGTTCGTCAGTGGCTTCATGGTGTTCGGTCTGACCGTCGAAGTGCTGAACCTGACCCTGGCGGCGGCCTTTTATGGCTTGACTGTGGCAGTGTTGCTGGCTGCCTGTATGAATATCCACCACGGCGAGCACTACTCGCCAATAAACTTTAAGGCTACACATGTTTAGCATACTCATCCCCACCTGGAACAACCTGCCTTATTTGCAGCTCTGTGTCGCCAGCATCGAAAAATATTCGAGCCAGCCGCATGAGATCATCATCCATGTCAACGATGGCAGCGACGGCACGCTGGAATGGGTCAAAGCCAGCGGCCTGAAATATAGCCATAGCGCGAAGAATGTCGGCATCTGTTTGTCGCTCAACAACCTCGCGGCCAAAGCCAGCCATGACTGGATGCTCTATATGAACGACGACATGGTGGCCTGTCCGGGATGGGATGCCGCTTTCAACGATGCGATAAACGCAACGGATACCGATCTGGCGCTGTATTTCGGTACGCTGATAGAGCCTAACCAATCGCAAAGTCCGTTGATCATCAACCAGAATCACGGCATGAACCCTCAGGAGTTCAACGAGGCTGCCTTGCTGGCGAACTATATGAACGAGGTGCGCGATGACATAGAGGGTGCGGCTCTGCAGCCGACGCTGGTGCATCGCAAATGGTGGACGGTGGTCGGTGGCTATAGCATCGAATTCAGTCCGGGGATGAGCACAGATGACGACTTGTTGATGAAATTCTGGGTCGCTGGTTGCCGGAATTTCCGTGTGGTAGGCAACAGTCGTTTCTATCATTTCGGCTTCAAGAGCACCGGCAAGATCAAGCACAACCTCGGCGGTCGCATCTTCGCGATGAAATGGGGCATGACCCAGAAAGAGTTCTTTAGAGACTATCTAGGCTCGTTGCACAACTCAGGTGAGGCAGGGGGGCAAACCGCGCGTTTCCCACGCGCCACGCGCCTAGGCAAGTTCCGCCGTGCCGGCTACGGCTGGTTCTGCGATTACCCGCTGGAAGGTATAGAGCAATGGGATCAGCGTTCTGCCGTAGGCAAATGGGAAGAGGGTGGCGGCGAGTAAGTTTCTGCCATGCTCTCAACGGGGCTGAGCCTGACTGCAGTGCATTACTGGCTGGAGGCCTCGTTGTGCTTGGCTGCCAGTGTGGGCGCCAAGGTTTGATAGATGGTCTCTCCCAGCAGCAGATAGCCCGTCGTTGAAACATGCGAATTATTGGCCGGGTACAGGTCTACCGTTTTGCGGGCCAGCGCGTCGCGCATCACTTTGAGCACGTTCGGCGCTAACAGACGTTGCTCGGCCTTGTTCCAGAATTGTTTGTCGGAGTGCAGGAACACCGTGGATTTATCAGGCATGAACACCCACAGCGGGGTGATGTCGCCCATTCTGCCATTAAGCGCTTGCACCTGGTCTATGACTTCGTCTCCCATGTCCGCCACGCTGTCCGAGGTATAGAACAACGTGTCCTGGCAGCGCTTGTGACTGAACAGTTCGCAGCCATCAGGTAGCCGAACCAGGCGGGCGCCTCCGGGCGCAGCCCATTCCTTAAAGTCAGGCGCGTCACTTATTCTCTGGTAATTCTCGACATTGCGCCAGGTCGCGATGCCGATGGAGAACCTTCCAGAATAATCGGGTTCCTTGCGCACAGTGATGGGGGGAGGGCGCAGCTGGTCTGCCTTGACATCCGGGTGATACACCTCCTGTTTGCAGGCGACCGAGTTGGGTATGCCTGCGGCGATATTGCGTTCGACCACCTCAAAGATCACATGCTTGCCCTTGAAGCCCTGCGCACGTAGCCAGGGATAAAAATCCTCGCAGACGCCGCGCACGCTGGTCCAGTGTTCGGTACGCACGCGCAACCCGTGTTGCACCAGTATGGTCTGCCAGATGCGGGGTTCGGAAAAACTGTCGCCGACCACCAGCACGTCGGCATCCTGCCATGAAGCCGACTTGAGAAGTTCCGGGGCAATGGCAGGTTGTGGCTTGTTCCAGCCGAACAGCGATTCCGGCAACAGGCCGACGCGGGTCAGGTCACCTTCATATCCTGCCAGTGGCAGGCAATACAGTCCGACCGCACCATACGCGCCCATCACGGCGATGACGATGATGGAAAAAAATTTTGCTGATCTCATGGCTGGTTGGAGTATACGGTTTGGCTACTATTCATGCTTTGATAAATGGCTTCACCCATCAGCAGGTAACCGGTGGTGGACAGGTGAGTATTATTGCCGCGATAAAGGTCCACGACGCGATTCTGGGTCGCCTGGGTGAAGGCGGCAAGGATGTCGGGCGACTGAAAAGTGTTCGCTATCTTCTTCCAGAACGTCTTTTCCGGGTGCAGATACGTCGTGGTCTTGTCCGGAACGATAGCCCAGATGAGTTGGGCGCCGGTAATGCGCTTTGCGAGTGAACGCATATCATCCTGTACGGACTGACCCAACTCACCTGCCTGATCCTGATCGAAGAACAACACATCCTCGCATTGCGGGTGACTGAACAGTTGGCAGCCTGCGTCGAGATGATGGACATGGACGCCGCCCGGCATGGCCAGACTGGCGCGCTGGTCCTGCTGACGCTGGCGCAAGTAATTCAGACTGTTCAGGTAGACCTGCAGACCGACCGAGAGACGGCCCGAGTGATCGTTCATGTTCCGCACGGGGAGCGTGGCGGGCGGCCCGATCTGCAACGCGGCAGGCCGGTAGGCGGTGTTCTTGCAAGCGATGGAGTTTCCCAGTGTGCCTGGCGTGTTGCGTTCGATGATCTCGACTATGACATAGCGACCCCTGAATCCCTGATCGTGTGCCCATGCGCTGAAATCTTCGCAGATGGCGGGCAGGTTGGTCCAGGTTTCGGTGCGCACGCGCAATCCGGCCCGGGTCAGTGCGGTCTGCCAGATTCCGGGGACAGAGAAGCTGTCACCGATGACCAGCACGTCGGCTTCACCCCAATCCGCCTGCGCGAACAATGCAGCATCCAGTGCTGGCTGTGGCTTGGTCCAGCCGAACAGTGATTCGGGCAACATGCTGACGCGCGACAAGTCGCCATCGAAACTGGCCAGCGGCTGGAAGTAGTAACCGACCGCGCCATAACAGGCTATAGAAACAGCGACCAGGATCGAAAACAGTTTCTCTGACTTCATCTCTCAGAACTGGAAGTAGAGGAACGGACTATAGCTGCCGAACTGGTCTATCGCGGTATACAGGAAATAGACGGTGATGCCAGCCTGGAGCAGTGCCAGCAGGGCGTTGCCCTTGATGAACCTGAGCCGGGTGGAGTTGGGCAGCAGCCACACCCAGGCCAGTCCGGGAATCAGCAGCTTGATCAGGTCGCGTCCCGACAGGCTGGTGGTCAGCAGCAGCTTGCCGTGGACGACTTCGTCGAAGGTGACGGGCGTGTAGTGGATGCCGAACATGGCTTTTAGCATCGTCGCGGCATGTGAGATGTCGCTGGCGCGGAACACCACCCAGGCGGCGACCACGGCGACGAAGGTCAGCAGTCCGCCGGACAGGGTGCTCAGCCATGCGGGAATCCAGCGCTTATCTCCCAGCATCTCGCGCCAAAGGTGATTGATCGTCAGGTAAAGCCCGTGCAGCGCGCCCCAAATCACGAACGTCCAGCCGGCACCGTGCCACAGCCCGCCCAGCAGCATGGTGGCTGCCAGATTCAGGTAGCGACGTAACTTGCCGTGCCGGTTGCCGCCCAGCGGGATGTACAGGTAATCGCGCAGGAAGCGCGACAGCGTCATGTGCCAGCGCCGCCAGAATTCGATGATGCTGGTGGACTTGTAAGGCGAGTCGAAGTTGATCGGCAGTTTGATGCCGAACATCAGCGCGATGCCCAGCGCCATGTCGGTGTAGCCGGAAAAGTCGAAATAGATCTGCAACGTATAGGCCAGCGCGCCGCACCACGCCTCGTAGATGGTGGGCGTGACGCCCATTGCCACGCCGGCAAAGATGCCGTCAGCATAATGCGCGATAGGGTCGGCCCACAGCGTTTTCTTGCAAAGCCCGAGCGTGAACAGCAGCAGGCCGGTGGCGACGTGTTCCCAGTTGACGCTATAGGTCGCAGGCTTGGCGAACTGCGGCATCATCTCCTTGTGGTGCAGCACCGGGCCTGCGATCAGGTGGGGGAAATAGGTGACGAACAGCGTGTAATGAACGAAGTTGAACTCTTTTACTTCGCCTCTGTAGGTATCCACCAGGAAGGCGATCTGCGTAAAGGTGAAGAACGAGATGCCCAGCGGCAAGATGATCTCGCCCAGACTCCAACTGGTGCCGGCCACCGTGTTGACGCTGCCGACGAAGAAATTGGCGTATTTGTAATAGGCGAGCAGTGCCAGATTGGCCGCGATGGCGAACGTCAGCAGGTGTTTCGCTCTACTCCCTTCCCCCATCCCCCTTCCCGCCTTTCCTGCCGCCTTGGCGATCCAGGTTCCGAACGCGTAGTTGCAAGTGATCGAAGCCAGCAACAGACCGATATAGGCCGGATTCCAGTAGCCGTAGAAGAACAGCGAGGCCAGTGCCAGCCAGCCGGCGGCATAGGCATGGCTGGTGCGCGCAAGCCAGAAAAAGCCCAGCAGTACGATGGGCAGAAAACCGAAGATGAAAGCGTACGAATTGAAAAGCATTTAGTGATTCCAGAACTGTTTGATGAAGTCCGTCAATTCCCTTGTGTCGGTCAGGTGCGTATCGATATAGCGCGCGCGCGCCTGCCGGATGTCGGCCAGATGTTCGTCAATGTTGCCTGTGTCAATGAGGATGCCGAAATCAGCCGGGATATGCCCTTCCGGGTCGGGTTGGGACAGCACTCGGCTGAGTATCAGGTCGCCGCAGGCATGATTGTAATGCGATGAGTCGGAATACCAGCGCATTTTGTTTGCCGATCCGGCAGTGGGGACTGTCTCGCTGGTGATGCTGTTATAGCCGGTGAAGTCCCACAATGGGTAGCCCGGTTGTCCCGAGCGTTGCGACTCCTGGGCGTTGATTGCGACCAGGCTGCGCTTCCAGTGTTCCCACTCCTGCCACAGGCCAACATCTGCCACCGTCTGCCAATGCCAAGCGTGGGAAGGTGAGATAAGCAGGTGCAGTTCGATGTTGTTGGCATGAGCAAGGCGCAACAATTCGCGGAAATCGTCCAGCGTATTGCCGCTTCCGTCAGGCAGCGTATGGGCATAAAGCCGATAGGGCGGGGGGTGGAAATAATCCACATAGATCTTTTCTACTTCCTTGAACAGGGTACGCATCGGCATGGCGGGCGGTGATGCGTCGGACTGTCCTGGCAGGTTATCTGCGCCATGCGCTTCATTCACGACATGCAATGACGGCAAGCTCTGGCGGATTGTGGTCAGGCTGTCGGACAAGGTGCTGGAATTGAATAGCAGATCGAGATTGGCGCCAGGTGTGAGCCTTTTTTCCTGACTGGCAGAATCTGCCGCCCAATAGACGTTGAAGGCGAAGAAATCCAGCCCGATCACGGCGCGTTTCAGTTTGCCGCTTTTCACGGCATGCTTGAAAAGCAGCAGGGTCTCATGTGCTGGTTGTCCGCCGAGTGCCATGTTCAGGGTGACGCTGTTCTGGAATGCGGGATGATCAGCGCGCAAGCCATCGGCGGTTCGCGATGTTCCCAATAAGATGGTTTCCGGCGGATGGGTCCATTTAGACCATCCGACAAAGGCAGGGATGCGCTCATGGAATACCAGATATTTCGAGGTATTGATGCCTTTGATCTGCGGCGAGCCCCAGATGCTGTAAGGGTCCACGATGTGGTTGACGAGCCCGATGCCGAGGAATACGGCGAGCAGGGCGATCAGGAATTTGAGGGAATAAGCGCGCGTCATCTCAGAATTGGTGATAGATGAATTCGGTCGTTCCCGACAGGAAGATCAGCGTATAACCGGCGATTCCGCCCAGCAGCCAGGCGAGCTTGCCGGAAGGTCGCCAGATGAACCGCGTCTTCTCAGTAGGCTCCGGGGCATCCAGCGCGGGGCGGAACGACTGCATGATGGTATGGGTGTTGGGTGCAAGCCAGGCGATGGCAAGCGCCGCGAACAGCCAGTTCATCATGCCTCGGGTGGAGATGGCATGGTCGCTGTGTATCGCCACGCCCTCGAATCCCAGCATGGTTTTGGCGATGTCCGTAGCGGCATGCAGGTCGGGGGCGCGGAAGAACACCCAGGCGAGGGTGACGGCGAGGAAGGTGACCAGCACCGAGGCGAGGTGCGCCGGGCGCGACAGCGGCGCTTTCGGGTCCTGCCCCAGCGATTTGCGGACTGCATGCCAGGCATGGTTCACCACCAAGAACGCCCCATGCAGCCCACCCCAGATCACGAACGTCCAACCTGCGCCATGCCACAAGCCGCCCAGCAACATCGTCGTCGTCAGATTCAGATAACGGCGCAGCTTACTCTTGCGGTTACCGCCCAGCGGGATATACAGATAATCGCGCAAAAAACGCGACAGCGTCATATGCCAGCGCCGCCAGAACTCGATGATATTCACCGACTTGTAAGGCGAATGGAAATTCAGCGGCAGCACGATGCCGAACATCCGCGACAGCCCGATCGCCATATCCGAATAACCCGAGAAATCGAAATACAACTGCAAGGTATAACAGAGCGCCCCGCCCCACGCCTCCACGAACGTCAGATGCACCCCGGCGGCCGGCGCATCGAACACCATCGGCACGTAATACGCCAGGTTATCCGCCAACACCACCTTCTTGAACAAGCCGATGAAAAAGATCGTCAGTCCAACCGACAGATTCTCATAATTGAACCGATAAGTCGCCGGCTTGGCGAACTGCGGCATCATCTCCTTGTGATGCAGGATAGGCCCTGCGATTAGATGCGGGAAATACGTCACGAACAACACATAATGGACGAAATTGAACTCCCGCACCTTGCCCTGATAGGTATCCACCAGAAACGCGATCTGCGTGAAGGTAAAGAACGAAATCCCCAGCGGCAGAATGATATTGACCAGATTCCAGTCCGTTCCCAGCAGCGCATCCAGATTCGACACAAAGAAATTCGCATACTTGTAATAGCCCAGCAGCGCCAGATTGGCGACCACCGCGAAAGTCAGCAGATGCTTTGCCCTTCCCCCTTCCCCCTTCTCCCTTCCCGCCTTTCCTGCCGCCCGAGCGATCCACGAGCCGAAGGCGAAATTGCAGGCGATCGAAGCCAGCAACAGGCCGATATAGGCTGGATTCCAGTAGCCATAGAAGAACAGCGAAGCCAGTGCCAGCCAGGCGGCGGCGTAGGTGTGGTTCAACCGGGCCAACTGGAAAAACCCCAGCAGCACCACCGGCAGATACAGGAATATGAAACCGTAGGAGTTGAATAGCATCAGCGGTCTGCTAGCGGTTCGTTCACGGGGAATACGCCGCGTGACTGGGCGGCCTGACAGGCAGCACCCCGGCAGATCAGGTACAGATCATCCTTGGCGACGGTGTATTTCTCGACCAGTGTGCCCGGTAGCTCATCCGGCGTCATGCCCAGCCAGAAACCGTTGTCCCAGCTTGCCGGCGGCAGTTTCACCGGTTCGAGCGGCAGCCGGTCCAGGTCTATCTGGCCGATGATGTTCTCGCCTATTGAGCGCAGATCGCGGCCATAGAGCGGATAGCCTGCCGTCCGCGCGGCGATCTGGTGGGCGGTGGTGACATAGTTCTCGCCACGGTAGTGATGCTGGTAATAGGGGTAGAGCACCAGCGCGAACAGGAATTTGAAGGCGATCGCTGCGGCGAACCAGTTCAGCGCCAGCCGGCGGGCCGGGTCGCCGGCGCGCCAGATGATGCGCGCGCCGATCAGCGCGATCAGCGGATAGACCGGCAGCAGGTAGCGTATGCCGCCCTGCGGCGCCAGCCAGTAGGGCAGGATGGACAGGCCGGCGATGAACAACGCGGTGCGGAAATTGCCGCGCTGCGGTTCGGCCTGCGTGACGCGCTTGCGCAGCAGCAGGTAGACCGCCAGCAGCGCGACCGGCGACAGCCAGAACAGATTCTCCAGCGGGTAAGTGAGCAGCCGCAGCAGGTAGCCCAGGCCGTCGCCGGCCGATAGTTTGACGGCGATCTCCTGCACCATGGAGGTGCCCTGGCCGCTGGTCTGCGGCAGGCTGGACAGCCAGGCATACGGCACGATCAGCGCCGAGGCGAGGATGAGTACCGATGCCGGGGTCAGCAGGAAGCGGCGCGTCTCGCGCTGCCAGAGCAGCACGAAGATCGCGGTGGCATAGAAGATGTAGGCGGTGATCGCCTTGGTCAGCAGCGCGCAGCCTATCAGCAGCACGGAGGCCATCAGCCAGCCGCGCTGGCGCGCGACTGCCGACACCCACAGCGTCGCCAGCGCGCCGAAGGTGCAGCAGGCGAACAACGGGTCGGTATAAGCCAGCCAGCCCCGGTACAGAAGCAGATCGGCCAGTGACAAACAGGCCAGCGTGGCGAACAGCGCAAAGTCCTTATCCGCGAACAGCCGTCGGCACAGCCAGTACAGCCAAGCCGCCATACCCAGCGTCGCCAGCGCGCTCACCAACCGGATGGCGATCAGCACGTGCAGCCAGCCCAGCAGCTGGGCGACCGGGATGGCCAGCCAGTTCATCAGCGGTGGGCGTTGCAGGTTGATGCCGTACAGGGTCTGGATGAACCATTGCCGGCTGTGCCACATCTCCAGCGTGCTGATGGTGTAGATGCCTTCCTCACCCACCATGTAGAAGAACAGGGTGGGGATGAAGCTAAGCGCGGCGAGCGTCAGTAGCAGGGGCGTGCGTTGCATGGAAATCTTCCTCATTCGGGCGAGTGTGCCTTAATGCCGGCGGCGAACACGAACCAGCGGGTCAGCGCGTACATCGCGCCGGTATAAACCACGGCGGCGAACAGTTGCGCCAGCAGCGCCGCCATCTGCAGCCAGTCCAGCGCGAACTTGAGCGCGGCCAGATTCAGGGCGAAACAGCACAGGAATGCCAGCAGGTAACGGACGCTCTCGGCCACGAAATGGCCGTTGCTGCGGAACACGAATTTCCTGGATACCACGAAGCCCAGCACGAAGCCGGTCAGATAGCCGCCGACGTTGGCGAGGTAGGGCGAAAAGCTTAAGCCCGTCAGCGCAAAGATGACGGCGAAGCCGGCGACCGTGTTGAGCGCGCCGCTGCCGGCATAGCGCCCCAGATAGGCCGACTCACTTTTCCATCTGGACATAGTATTGCGCTCCCAGCGGCAGGCGTTTCAACATCGGTTCCAGTCCACGCAGGAAAGCCAGCGGGCGCGGGAAGAACAGCGTGTAGCCTTGTTGTGTGTGGCCGAAGCCGGCCTCGCCGGCGAGCCGCAGTGCCTCGCTCAGGCTGAACATCTCGGCGTCGGCGTCGAACGGACAGCGTTCGAACACCCAGCGCGTGGCGGGGTTATAGGGGTTGTGTTCGAACAAAAACATCTGGCCGCCGTCGGCCAGCGCCCCCCGGCATTGTTCCAGAGCCTGGCGGCGTTGATCGGGCGGGATGTGGTGGAACACGTTGGCGGCGATGATGGCATCGAATCGCGTCTGGCCCAGTGCGTCCCAGTCCGAGAACAGCCGCGCATCTGGAGTTCGCTGTGCGGCGATCTTCAGCGACTCGGGCGAGACATCGTAGCCCCACAGTTCAGCATCGGGGAAATACTGTGCCAGGAACGGCAGGCCACGCCCCGCGCCGCAACCGAAGTCGAGGATGCGCCGGGGGCGGGCAGGCGACAGGCGTTGCGCCATCAGCGCGACCTTGTATTCGGCGAAGTAGCCGTCTTCGTTCAGTCCATCCGGTATGGCTTCCTGCATCAACCGGTCATACTGTTGGGCGTATTGGTCGAATTCAGGTTTGGACATCGTTCTCGCGCGACCAGGTGGTGCTGCCGACCACGAACTGCGGTTTGTGGTTGAGTTTCAGATAGGTGCGGCCCAGATATTCACCGACCATGCCGATGCACAGCGTCTGTATGCCGCCGATGAACAGCACGGTGGCGATCAGCGAGGCCCAGCCTGCCGGCAGTTCGGGGTGCAGCAGCTTCTGGGCGACCACGAACAGGATCATCACCAGACTCAAGGCCGCGATAGCGAATCCGGCGTAGGTCGCCAGTCGCAGTGGCAACACCGAGAAGCTGGTCGCCATCTTCATCCAAAGCCCAATCGAGCGCGACAGGTTGTAATTGCCTTCTCCCTCATGGCGCGCGCCGTGTTCGATGTCTATGGTGGTGATGGCACGGGTTACGTCCAGAATCAGCCCGTCCAGATAGGCGTAGGGGCCGTCGTAGCGGATCACTTCAGTGGCAATCTCGCGGCGCAAGCCCTTGAATGAGGAGAGATAAAGCCCCTTGGGTTTGCCCAGCAAGTGAGTCGCCACCCAGTCGTTGAACTGGCTGCCCAGTTTCTTCCAGGCCGCGTGCTGGCGGTTCAGATAGCGGGTGTAACAGACGTCGTAGCCTTCCTGCAGGGCGCGCATCAAGTCGCCGATGGCGTGTGGCGGGTGCTGCAGATCGTCGTCCATCAGCACGATGAATTCGCCACCGGCATGGTTCAGCCCCGCCATGATGGCATTGTGCTGACCGAAATTGCGGCGTAGCGAAACGCCTTTGATCCAGGGGCGGGTTGCGGCAAGCGAACGGATCACCTGCCAGCTGTTGTCTGGGCTGCAATCGTTAACCAGCATCAATTCGAAATCGTGCGCCAGTCCTTCTTTTTCCATCTCATCGTGTATCAGTTCGACCAGCTTGGGCAGAATCGCCTCGCTGCGGTAGACCGGCACGATGATGGAAAGCTTGCAGGTGGGGGGATTAGTCGGCTTTGGCATAATATTTTCCTATGACGCGTTCCAGATAGCCTGTGCCGAACTGCACGCCGGCCTTGTCCAGTAGCGGCTGGATGTCGTGCGTGTCTATCTGGTATCCGGTTCCCCGCTCAACCAGCTTGTAGATGGCGCGCTTGCCGACCACGCGTTCCATCGTCGCCACGATGTCGGTCATCGCGTAGTTTTCCGGACAGGCGATGTTGACGGTGAGGCAGCGTGCTGCCGGGTCGTCTATCAGTTGCCGGGCGATTGCCGCGACATCGTCCACGTCTATGATGTCGCGCCGGGCGTTGCGCCACAACTGGAACGCTTCGCTGCGCGCGATGTGCGCATAGAGGAAATTGAGCAAGGTGTGCGGATTGGGCGTGATGCCTGCGACCTGCGGCAGCCGCAGGATCAGGTAACGGGGATGCGCCGCGACCAGTTGCTCCATCGCCAGCTTGTGCTGCACATAGGGCGTACCGCGCACTTCCGGGTCGGCCACGCTGCAGGTGCCAAAATAGACAAAGGCATCCATCTGCTGCGCCTGCTGCAGGGCGGCCGTCAGCCGCTCACGTTCGCGGGCGAATTCCTGGTCGTCAGTGCAGCCGGAGTTGGAGACGCCTGCCGCATACAGGCAGACCCTGTCGCTGTGTGCGTAGAACGGCCTGAAAGCGTGTGCGATTAAACCTGAACCTATGATCATGACTGGGCTTGCCTGTCTTTGTGGGGCGAGGGCACCTCGTTCGCGGGGAAGTCATTCTGCCAGAAATTCTTCTGCCAGAAATCTTTGAAGATCTTCTGGTAACAGGACTTGACTGCGTGGTGGGCGTCGAGAAATTCGTCGTAGCTGCAGCCGTATTTCTCGCTCTCGCTGAAATCGGCCAGTGTCACCTGTTGCTGTTTGGCCCAACGATCCAGCTCCTGATGGGTGCGCGCCAGCAACAAGGAGAGCTGCGGGTGTTCCATGAAGGCGCGCTGCATGCCGGGAACCAGCGGTGGATTCAGCAGGATGAGCTGGCTGCCCTGCGCCTTCAGTCTCGTATTCAGTGCGGCCAGTCGGTCGAACAGCATCTTGTCCGGCACGCCCTGCGTGTGTTGCAGCGCGTGGGCATACATCGAACTGGAGGCCAGTGCGGCGACGATGGTGCGCTGGCCGTTGTCTACCCGAGTGTAATCCGAGAAGGTGGCGCTGCCGTCGTAGCGGAAGCCGTTGCATGCCCCACGGTTGTAGACGCCGAAATCCTTGCCGAGATACGCTTGGTCGGGTGCCGGGCAGGTGTATTCGTCGCTGCCGATCTGCAGAAAGTATTCGCGGAAGGCTTTATGCGAGTCTGCGGCATGGGCGATGTCGGTTAGTATCTTCCAGAGTTTGGTCATGCGCGGCGCGGAGATGGCCTCCTGCAAGGTCTGGATGAAGGAATGTTCAGGTACGGCGTGTAGCGATTTCTCGCGGTCGGGGAGGGCAAGGTCTTTGGTCACGACCGGCTCGGGTTCGTAGATGAAGTCTATCGCCCAGTCCAGCATGATGATGTAGTGCCTGATCTGCGGCGCATGTGCGGCGAGGTATTCGGCTTGGCCGATGCTGTCACGCAACGGGCTGCCGCTCTGGGTGAAATTGTAGAGCCGCCATGGTTCGGGAAGCATGCTGTTGTCTATGGTCATCGCGGTGGATGCGCCGAAGATCACTGTGTCTATCTCGGGCAGTCGGTCGTTCAGGCGCAGCGTCTTGAAGAAGCCGTTGTTGCCGAGCGTGGGCGTGAAGGTGATGCCGTGGGTGCGCTGTTGCCAGTCGCTGGCCTCGAACGACATGGCGGGTACGTCGCCCTCGTTCTTCAGCAGCATCCAGTTCAGCGCGATGGCCGGCAGCAGTGTGAGGCAGCACAACAACACCAGCCAGAGTAGATAGCGTTTATGCATGGTCAGAACTGGAAGTAAAGAAAGGTGGATTGTTGCGACAGGTTGATCAGCCCCACAAAGGCCAGTATCCAGATCAACAGCGCCGATACGAAATTGGCGCGCCAGCGCAAGCGGGTGTGTTCAGGCTGTGCTGGCACATCCAGCGCTGGCCTGAACGACTGCATGATGGTCTGGGTGTTGGGTGCCAGCCAGACGATCATCAGCACGATGATCACCCAGTTCACCATGCCGCCCGAGGCGATGCCGTTGCTGGGCATCAGCCAGCCGTGACCCGCGAGCCAGGCATGCATTCCGGGGTAGCGGGTGAACCAGATGTCCGGCATGGCGATGCCATCAAATCCCAGCATGGTTTTGGCGATGTCCGTAGCGGCATGCAGGTCGGGGGCGCGGAAGAACACCCAGGCGAGGGTGACGGCGAGGAAGGTGACCAGCACCGAGGCGAGGTGCGCCGGGCGCGACAGCGGCGCTTTCGGGTCCTGCCCCAGCGATTTGCGGACTGCATGCCAGGCATGGTTCACCACCAAGAACGCCCCATGCAGCCCACCCCAGATCACGAACGTCCAACCTGCGCCATGCCACAAGCCGCCCAGCAACATCGTCGTCGTCAGATTCAGATAACGGCGCAGCTTACTCTTGCGGTTACCGCCCAGCGGGATATACAGATAATCGCGCAAAAAACGCGACAGCGTCATATGCCAGCGCCGCCAGAACTCGATGATATTCACCGACTTGTAAGGCGAATGGAAATTCAGCGGCAGCACGATGCCGAACATCCGCGACAGCCCGATCGCCATATCCGAATAACCCGAGAAATCGAAATACAACTGCAAGGTATAACAGAGCGCCCCGCCCCACGCCTCCACGAACGTCAGATGCACCCCGGCGGCCGGCGCATCGAACACCATCGGCACGTAATACGCCAGGTTATCCGCCAACACCACCTTCTTGAACAAGCCGATGAAAAAGATCGTCAGTCCAACCGACAGATTCTCATAATTGAACCGATAAGTCGCCGGCTTGGCGAACTGCGGCATCATCTCCTTGTGATGCAGGATAGGCCCTGCGATTAGATGCGGGAAATACGTCACGAACAACACATAATGGACGAAATTGAACTCCCGCACCTTGCCCTGATAGGTATCCACCAGAAACGCGATCTGCGTGAAGGTAAAGAACGAAATCCCCAGCGGCAGAATGATATTGACCAGATTCCAGTCCGTTCCCAGCAGCGCATCCAGATTCGACACAAAGAAATTCGCATACTTGTAATAGCCCAGCAGCGCCAGATTGGCGACCACCGCGAAAGTCAGCAGATGCTTTGCCCTTCCCCCTTCCCCCTTCTCCCTTCCCGCCTTTCCTGCCGCCCGAGCGATCCACGAGCCGAAGGCGAAATTGCAGGCGATCGAAGCCAGCAACAGGCCGATATAGGCTGGATTCCAGTAGCCATAGAAGAACAGCGAAGCCAGTGCCAGCCAGGCGGCGGCGTAGGTGTGGTTCAACCGGGCCAACTGGAAAAACCCCAGCAGCACCACCGGCAGATACAGGAATATGAAACCGTAGGAGTTGAATAGCATCAGGCGGCCGATTTCGCGTGAATCAGGGGGGCAGCGTTCAAAAGCAAGGTGGATTTCATCGAAAAACCATAATAATCTGTTACGCTATTTTATCAGGATATTTTGCTGGAAAAGCGCGATGGCGATTTATGCGGTGGGAGACATTCAGGGCTGCCATGTCGAACTGGTGCAGTTGCTGGAAAAATTACGTTTCGATCCGGCCACGGACACGCTCTGGCTGGTGGGCGATCTGGTCAATCGCGGCCCCGGTTCTCTGCAGGTGCTGCGGTTGGTCAAGTCGCTGGGAGATAGTGCCATTACCGTGCTGGGCAATCACGACCTGCACCTGCTGGCGGTGGCGGAAGGGGTTGCGAGGCTGCATCGCGGCGACACACTGGACGAGATACTCGCCGCCCCCGACCGCGACGAACTGCTGGACTGGCTGCGACACCAGCGCCTGTTGCATGCGGCGGAGGGTCATGTGCTGGTGCATGCCGGGCTGCTGCCGGGCTGGACGGTGGAGCAGGCCGCCAGCCTGGCCGGCGAGGTGGAAACGGCGCTGCGCGGCGACGACTATGTGGATTTCCTCGCGCACATGTATGGCAACAAACCGACCGCTTGGGATGACGGGCTGGAGGGCTACAAGCGGCTGCGGGTCATCACCAACGCGCTGACGCGGATGCGCATCTGCACTGCGGATGGCGAAATGGAATTCGACTTCAAGGCCGAACAGCACAAGATTCCGGCAGGTTATCTGCCCTGGTTCGATGTCGCGGGGCGCGCGAGCTGCGAGACGACGGTGGTGTTTGGGCACTGGTCTGCGCTGGGTCTGATGGTAAAGAATAATGCCATCGCGCTGGACAGCGGCTGCCTGTGGGGTGGGCCGCTGACCGCGATACGGCTTCCCGACCGTGCCGTGATACAGGTCGCATCAGGCATCTCCAGCGTTGCCAAACACTGGTGAGAATCCTCTACACATTGCTGTTGTGGTTGCTGTTGCCATTCATTTTCGTGCGACTGGCGCTACGCGCGCGCACACAGCCCGAGTATCTGCAACACCTCGGCGAGCGTTTCGGTCGCTATTCGCAAATCGCCGCAAAGCCGCTCATTTGGTTACATGCCGTGTCAGTGGGCGAGACGCGCGCCACCGTCAGTCTGGTGGCGAAGTTGCGCGCCACTTACCCCGACCATCAAATTCTGCTGACCCACACCACACCGACCGGACGGGCGACCAGCGAACAGCTGTATGGCGATCAGGTGATGCGCGTCTATCTGCCTTACGACTACCCGTTTGCGGTGCGGCGTTTCCTGCGCCATTTCAGGCCAAAGCTCGGCATCCTGATGGAGACCGAGATCTGGTTCAACCTGATCCACGAAGGCCATGCGGCAGGTGTGCCGATGCTGCTGCTCAATGCGCGGCTGTCGGAAAAGTCGGCTCGGGGTTATGCGCGCGTCGCCCGTCTGACGCGCAATGCGTTGGGGCAGCTTACCGCCATCGCCGCGCAAACGCCTGACGACGCGGCGCGGTTGGCGGCGCTTGGCGCGCAGCATGTCGGTGTGATGGGCAACCTCAAGTTCGACATCGCACCGCCCGCCGCGATGCTGGAACGGGGAGCGATGCTACGCGGGCAGTTCGGTGCGGGGCGGCGGGTGCTGCTGGCCGCCAGTACGCGGGAGGGCGAGGAGGCGCTGCTGCTGGACGCATTGCGCGCTTGCGGCGGGTTGGGGGGGGCGTTGCTGGTGATCGTGCCACGCCATCCGCAACGTTTCGACGAGATCGCCGGGATGCTCGCAAGATACGGTCTGCGCTGCCAGCGTCGCAGCGATAACCAAGCGGTCGCGCCCGAAGTGCAGGTGGTGCTGGGCGACAGCATGGGCGAGATGTTCGCCTATTACGCTGCCGCCGATCTTGCCTACATCGGCGGCAGCCTGTTGCCGTTCGGCGGGCAGAACCTGATTGAGGCCTGCGCGGTCGGCACGCCGGTGCTGATAGGCCCGCACACTTTCAATTTTGCCGATGCCAGCAAACTGGCGGTAGAGGCGGGGGCGGCGCTGCGGGTGCAGGACGCGGATCAGCTGTTTGGCCGCGCGAAGACCCTGCTGGCCGACGACTCTGCGCTGGCCGACATGCGTGGTAAAGGTACGCGTTTCGTTACCGGCCATCAGGGGGCGACCGACAATGCGATGAAAGTCATCAGCCGCTATCTCGCAGTGCGCTGAAGCCCTGTCGCCCGCCTATCCCGCTTCCGCCAGCAGCCGTTGCATCATGCCCTCGGCCTGCCTTGCGTAGCTGCCGCCGAACAGGTTGGCGTGGTTGAGGATGTGGTAAAGGTTGTACAGTTCGCGCCGCACCGGGTAGCCGGCATCCAGCGGGTAACTGGCGCGGTAGGCGGCGTAGAAGTCAGCCGGATAGCCGCCGAACAGTTCGGTCATTGCCAACTCGCATTCCCGGTCGCCGTAGCTGGCGGCAGGGTCGAAAATCACCGGTTGGCCAGAGGCGAGGTAAGCGTGGTTGCCGCTCCACAGGTCGCCGTGCAACAGCGAAGCCTGCGGCTGATAACCGCCAAACAGCGCAGGCAGCGCATCCAGCAGTTTTTCTCCGACAGTTTGCAGTTTGCTGCCCAAGCCGTTTTTTGCGGCGAGCCGTAACTGGTAGCCAATCCGGCGTTCGCCCCAGAAGGTCGGCCAGTCATCCGACCAGTCGTTGCTTTGCGGGTTGGTGCCGATGAAGTTGTCCTGAGCAAAACCAAAGCGCGGGGCGGTATGACGATGTAGCGCGGCGAGTTGTTCGCCCAGTTGTCGTACATCGCCGTGCGTGTTCAGCGCTAGATGTTCCAGCAGCAGAAAACCATGTCGTCCGGCAATGCCGTAAGTAATAGCTTGCGGCACTCGCAGTGTGCGGGTCGCGGCGATTACAGCCAGCCCTGCCGCTTCGGCAACCAGCATGGGCAATAGGTGTGCATCGTTAAGCTTGATGAAAAATGTCCGACCATCACGGCCTGCCAGCCGGTAGCACAAATTGATGCAGCCGCCGCCGAGCGGCGTGCAGTTTGCCAGTTGGAATGTCTGCCCAGTCGCCGAACCGATAGCAGCGGCGATGGCCGACCAGTCAACCATCAGGGTTTGGGCATTGCAGGGGGCGGGGCGGTTTCGGCGGGTAGCGGCTCGACACGCAGCACGCCCATCTTCTGCACCAGTCGCACGCGTTTGCCAACCTTGAAGGCATCCGGTTTGCCGGGTTGCATCACATAGGTGCTCTGCTCGTCGTTGTCCACCTTGACCCACAATTCGAGGCCGGGCCGGGTGCCGATGCCTGCCTGCTGGCCTAGCGTGCCGCCCAGCACCGACCCGAGTACGGAGCCGACCGCCGCGCCGCGTCCACCGCCGCTGTTGGCACCGCCCACCTGGCCGAAAATGCCACCCGCCATCGAGCCACCGTTGGAGCTGTCATCCATCTCAATCGGCGTGATGCTTTCCACCACCGCCATCCTGACGATCTCTTTGGGTTTGTTCTCGGCATTGACCCCGTGCGGGCCGCTGGCGCAACCGGCCAGCAGCAGGGCGGCAAACAGCAAGCTACGTTTCAGCATTGCAGAACTTACAGCTTGATGGCGAAACCGAAATGCTTCTCGAACGCGGTCTCGATCTCTGCGCGGCGCAGGTCGTGGTTCTGACCGCCCCGGCTGGAGATCTTGATCGAACCCATCAGCGAGGCCAGGCGACCGGTGGTTTCCCAGTCCCAGCCCTTCTGGATGCCGTGCAGCAGGCCGGCGCGATACGCGTCGCCGCAGCCGGTCGGGTCTACCACCGCATCCGGCTTGGGTGTCGGGATGGCGATCTCGCGGCCATCGGCGTAGATCATCGAACCGTCGCCGCCCAGCGTGACGATCAGCGCGGTCACCGATTTGGCGATCTCGGCCAGCGACTTGCCGGTCTTTTCTTCCAGCATCTTGGCTTCGTAATCGTTGACCGTGACGTAGGTGGCCTGATCTATGAAACGCAGCAGGTCTTCTTTGCCAAACATCGGCATGCCCTGACCGGGGTCGAACACGAACGGGATGCCGGCGGCGACGAACTGTTCGGCGTGCTCGATCATGCCGTCGCGGCCATCCGGCGAGACGATGCCCAGCGTTACGCCTGCGGCTTCAGCGACCTTGTTCTGATGCGAAAAGCCCATCGCACCGGGGTGGAAGGCGGTGATCTGGTTGTCGTCCAGGTCGGTAGTGATGAAGGCCTGACCGGTGAAACTATCCGGCACGTGGCGGATGTGGCTCTGCGGGATGCCCAGTTTTTCCAAACGCTTGGCGTAAGGCGGGAAGTCGTCGCCGACGGTCGCCATGATCAGCGGCTTGCCGCCCAACAGGTGCAGGTTGTAGGCGATGTTGCCGGCGCAGCCGCCATATTCGCGGCGCATCTCGGGCACCAGGAAGGCAACGTTCAGGATATGGATCTGTTCCGGGATGATGTGTTTTTTGAATTGGTCCTTGAACACCATGATGGTGTCGTAAGCCATCGAACCGCAGATGAGTGTATTCATGGTAAGCGTTGCCTGAAAGTATTGGTGAAGCTCGGATTATAACCGTGCTCGGGGTCACACCGCACGGTCACGGCTTGCAACTTGTTATGACCGGTCGTGTTCTTGCAGATGCTCGCCACAGCGCCGGCAGTAATTGGCATCCTTTTCGTGCCCTTCCAGCAGGCAGCGGGGGCAGGCGATGACCAGATTATGGGTTGGTCTGATGCGATTGAGTTCGACGCCCACGATGCCGGTCGGCACGGCGATGATGATGTAGCCCAGTATCATCACTATCGAAGCCAGAAACTGGCCAGGCGGGGTGTGCGGCGCGATGTCGCCATAACCCACGGTGGTGATGGTGACGATCGCCCAGTAGATCGAGATGGGGATGCTGGTAAAACCGTTCACCGGGCCTTCGATGGCATACATCATCGTGCCGAGTATCATCACCAGCGTCAGGATGGCCAGCAGGAACACCAGCAGTTTGCGTTTGCTGGCCGCCAGTGCTTGTGCCATCAACTGGCCTTCTTCCAGATAGCTTGCCAGTTTCAGCACCCGGAAGATGCGCAACAGACGCAACAGACGCAACGCGAACGCGTAATTGGTGCCGGCCAGGAACAAGCCCAGATAACTGGGCAGTGTGGAAAGCAGGTCCACCAGCCCCATGAAGCTGAAGATGTATTTCCTGGGGGCGCTGACCGAGACGATGCGGGCGAGGTATTCCAGCGTGAAGCCTATGGTGAATATCCATTCGATCACGATGAAAGCGGTGGCCCAGCGCGCGTGGATCGCGTCCACGCTGTCCAGCATCACGGCCAGCACGCTGGCCAGGATGGAACACACCAGCAGGATGTCGAACAGTTTTCCCGCAGGGGTGTCGGCGCTGAAGATGATGCGGTAGGTCACATCGCGCCAGTGAGCGCGTGCGGGGCTTTCGCTGTTCATGGTTGTGCTCCGTCCATAATGCGCCGGTGTCGCCCGGATTCAATGTTGCTCGGCATTTTTCTCGGCGATGAATTGCGCTTTATTGAGGCCGATCAGCACAATCAATACAGCGGAATAGAGGAAGGTAGAAAGCAGGATCACGCCGATCACTACCGCCTTGAACATCTCCAGATGCACAAAGGTGGCGGGGATCATGGTCAGCATCACGATGGACAGCCCACCCTTGATGCCGGCGAAAGTCAGCACCCCCCACCAGCGCGGATTGATGTTGGTCATGCGGTCGGTCTTGTTGGTCAGCCAGGCGAACAGCGCCATCATCACCGCGCGTATCGCCGTGGTGGCGATAAACATCGCCAGGATCTCGACGCGGTATTGCCACAATAGTTGCAGGTCTATCATCTCGGCCATCGCCACGAACAGGATAGTGTTGGCCACCATGGACAACAACTGGATGTCTTCCTGATTGCGCAAGTGGCGGTCGCGCTCGGCCAGTGTGGCCTTGATGCGCTGCAGCACGTTGTTGATCACGCCGGAAGAGGTGTTGCGATGATCCGCTTCGAGACGGAGGGTGGCCTCGTCGAGATGTATCTGGGTGTTCTCTTCTTCTATCGCGCGGGTCATCACGTGGTGTACGGTGATGGTGGCGCAGATGCAGGCCAGTATTCCCGACAGGTGCAGGTGCGAATGGCTGCCGAACAGGTTGAGCAGCGAGTAGAAGTGTTCGGCCAGCTCGAAAGCGCCGTAGCCAGTGATGATCAGCACCATCATCTCCGCGATGCGGTTGTCCGTGGTTTTCATCGCGAACAAACCTATCAGTCCGATCACCACACCGACCGCGACCGAACCGAAGATGACGGCGGCGCTGATCTCGGCGACATACGCGGCGGTGACCTGTCCGCCATTCATTGCAAAAATGCCGATGAACACGAAGATGATGAGTGCCGTCGCGTCGTTGAACAGGCTTTCGCCTTCGGCCAGTATCTTCAGGCGGTGTGGCAACTCAAAGCGCGAGAAGATGCTGACCACCGACACCGGGTCGGTCGCCAGCACCATTGCGAACAGCACGATGATGGCATCGAAGGTCAGGGCATAGCTGGCGAACAGCCAGTCGGAGACGAGCAGCGCCATCACCACCGACAAGGCGACAGCCACCACTGCCAGCATGAACAGGCTTAAGCCATGCTCGCGTAGGTCGGCGATCCTGACTTCCAGCGAATCTGAGATCAACAGCACCGGCAACAGGAAGATCACCAGCGTGGCGAAATGTTCTGCATCGCCGGTCAGTACCGGGGCCTGCTGGAAGGCGTAATGCGCGGTGAACGACAGTACGATCAGGCCGAGCGGCGAAGGGATGCCCAGCTTGTCCTGGAGTTGCAGGGCTATGAACAGTATCCCCGTGATCATCAGTAATGTCGCTATCATTGGCAGCAAGCTCCTTTGAGTGGTTGACCGTCCGATTATCACAGAATAAACCGTTAGCGGCCAATCGGATGGGTTGACAACTGAGGGGGTGTAGAATGCCCGGGCGATAATGCGGAGAGATACACATGGAGTTTTTTCAGTCGGCCTATGCAAGCATCAGGGCGCTTGCGATGGTCACCTGGTTCGATATAGGCGGCACACCGGTCAACTTTTTCAAGCTGGCCGGGCTGGCCATCATTCTGTCGGCGGTCTGGCGAGTGGGGTATGTGTTCGAACGCACCGTCTCGCAGATCGGGCGCGAGGAGGGCAAGGAAGTCACTCCGGGCACCTATGCGTTGAGCCGGATAGGCCGCTATCTGGTGTGGATCGTCGGCGTGATCGTAGGTCTGGGTTATCTCGGTTTCAACATGTCCAGCTTTGCCGTGCTGGGCGGCGCGATCGGTGTCGGTCTGGGCTTCGGCTTGCAGAACATCATCAGCAACTTTGTCTCGGGCATCATCATCCTGGTCGAGAAGATCATCAAGGTGGACGACTTCGTTGATTTGCAGTCCGGCGTGATGGGACGGGTCGCCGAGATCAACCTGCGCTATACCCGCATCACCACCACCGACCTGATAGACGTCATCGTGCCCAATTCCGAATTCATCACCGGGCGGGTCATCAACTGGACGCTGGGCGAGCCGGTGCGCCGGCTGCATATCGCGTTCGGCGTGGCCTACGGTACGGACAAGCAGCTGGTCAGGGAGGCGGGCATCGCCGCCGCCATGAGCATACCGGGTACGGTGCGCGAAACGGGGCGCGAACCCGATGTCTGGCTGGTCAAGTTCGGCGACAGCAGTCTGGATTTCGAGCTGGTCGTCTGGGTGGGGGCCGATGCCATCGGCTCGCCGGGTCGCACCGAAGCGAGTTACCTGTGGGCGATAGAGGACGAACTCGCCAAACGCCATATCGAAATACCCTTCCCGCAACGCGATCTGCATATCCGCTCAGGCAAACTGGCGGTCTCGCTGGAACGGGTGGGTGTGGCAGCTGCTCAGTAGTGCGGCGGTTTCTCGTTGCCAGGTTTGCTGGCATTGCCGGCTTCCAGCAGCGACCTGACGTGACCGGCCAGCACGTAGATACCGATTAGTGCTACGAAGCTAGACCTGACCCCGTGTGTGCCGTGCCTTACGGGTTAGCCATCATTTGAAAAGTTCAGCGCGAATAAAAGTTGCAAGCAACTCTCCGGCGTTCCATTTCTTTAAATCGACGATGGTGCCACCGTGTATCGTCTTGGCGCGTTTTAGCGCCTTTTTTCCATCGCAGGTCAGGACAACTGATACCGTCGATCTCGCGGCAAGCGAGACGTCGGCCTCATTTTTGTATAGGCCGGTGGGCCTCATAGTTGGGCCAACCGAAGACCTCTCCGTGCGGAGAATCGCCAACTCTTCCTCGCTTGCAAAACGCCCACAATCCAAGCCAGCTACCCGTTGTTGCTCCGGCGGTAGAGATTCGTCGTAGAGTCCGAAATAAGTATCGGTAGAAATCATTCTGTCGTTCAGAGCGGTCTCGACATACTTGCGCTTGTCAGAGGGCATGTGAAGGATTTCAAACTCCGCTTCCCTTGTTATCTGAATGGAAAATTGATCGCTAGGAAGCTCCAAGCGCAAATCGACTCCTCGGTCGAAGAATGCATCCCAAGCGTTGCTGTCGACAAACAGAGAAATCGGCATGGCACTCATGATGGCTAACGAATGAAAAGGACTTCCCCGTCCCGAAGGAGCGGAGAAGTTTCCCCGAACGGCATCGAAAATGCCTTGATGGGATTGCCGGATTTCATCAAAACCGCCGAGAGGGTTGAAGTGGCTGGCATTATCGCCATCGGCATCGGACTTGCCAAGCAGCAGGCGTAGGTGCGATTAGCGGAGCGTAATCGCACGAATTTCACACCTACGCAACTAATCGGAGCTATGCGGGGCGGCGGTGGACGGGAAGGTCGCCGCTCAGTAGTGCGGCGGCTTCTCGTGGCCGGGTTTGCTGGCATTGCCGGCTTCCAGCAGCGACCTGACGTGATCGGCCAGCGAGGTGCAGAGAGCTTCCAACTGGTTCAGTTTTTGCTGCTGCTGATAGACCACCTTGTTCAGTTCTTCGATGGCGTCTTCCTGAAAGGCGATTTTTGTTTCGATGTTGACCAGACGTTGTTCGTTCATGATGAGACTCCGGCGCGCCGGATGACTGCCGGCGGGTTGTTTATGGGTGCGGTGCGCGGCTAATCTGGACGCGATGGTGCGGCAGCCTCTGTCTCTGCCGATGGCCCCGGCCTGCTGCGGGCATCGGAAAGTTCCAGGGTGGAGGAGCCGATCTGTACCTTGCCACCGGTCGCCTGGAAGTCTTCCAGGATGCGGGCGAACAACAGGCTCTTGGTGCTGCGCCGCACACGGTAGTCCACCACGTAGCGCAGCGTGAATTCGATGTAGTTGGAGTCGAAGCTCATGGTCACCATCGAGTCGAGTTGTGCATCCTCGACGCGATATTGCTGGGCGAACCTGTGCCAAGCCTCTCGGGAGTCATCAGCGATGCGAGTGAGCATGGCCTTGCCGGCCTTTTCGATGATGCTGCGCGCCAGCTTGTGATCCGAGCTGGTGCGCACCGGAATGACGATCTCGTCCCACAGGAACGGGAAGTCGGCGGTGTAGTTGAGGATGTTCTCCTTGAACACCAGGCTGTTGGAAAGGCGCACCAGTCGGCCATTGTAGAGGTCTGACCTGACCCATCCGCCGCACTCCATGACGGTAGTGATCAGTGGGTTGATGTCTATCACGTCGCCCATCACGTTGCCCATCTGGATGCGTTCGCCCGGTTTGTACAGGCTCCAGAACGAGATTGCCAGCCAGCCCAGCAGGCTCTGGATCACCTCGCGCAGCGCGAAACCGATACCCACGCTGAGTGCCCCGAGGATGACGGCCAGATTCTTCATCTGATCGTTGAAGAGAATCAGCACGCTCATGGCTGCCAGCATGTAGCCAGCGAAGCTGATCGCCTTGCGGGTCTTGTAGCGGATGTCTTTGTCGTCAATGCGCTGCGAGGCGCTGTCCTGTGCGAAACGGGTCAGCAGCAGGATGATGAGTGTCAGCAGCGCGGCAGTGACACCTTTCATGAAGAGTGGGTGGGCGATCAGGTCATTCATCAGTGGGTTCATGGGAGGGTGGCGTTCACAGGGGCGGGGTGGAGTATAGCCAATTTTTCCGCATCAGCCACTTCTCGACTTCCACGGCGAACAGTACCACGCTGGATAGGGCAAAACAGGTCAGTAGTTCAGCGCCATCCAGCGGCTCGGTCTTGAATACGGCGTTGAGCGGCGGCAGGTAGAGGGTGGCCATCTGCAACAGAAAGGTGAAGATGACGGTGGCCGCCAGCGCCGGGTTGGAGAAAAATCCGATGGTGAACAACGACTCCTGCTCTGATCGAATAGCTACCACGTGTGCCAGTTGCGACAGGGTCAACACGGTGAACACCATGCTCTGCCAGTGCGATGAGCCGCTGTGTAGTGCCCAGGCTTGTACCAGCAAGCACATTCCCGCCATCAGCAATCCGACCCAGATCATGTGCTGCCACAGGCCGTGGGCGAACATGCTCTCGCGGATAGGGCGCGGGGCGCGGCGCATGATGCCGCGTTCGGCCGGTTCTGCCGCCAGCGCTAGGCCCGGCAGGCCGTCCGTCACAAGGTTGACCCACAGAATCTGGATCGGCAATAGCGGGATGGGCAGGCCAAGGAAGGGGGCGAGGAAGATGGTCCAGATCTCGGCTGAGTTGGTGGTGATGCCGTAGCGCAGGAATTTGCGGATGTTGTCATACAGGCGACGGCCATGGCGTACCGCATGCACGATGGTGGCGAAGTTGTCGTCCAGCAACACCATATGTGCGGTCTCTCGCGCCACATCGGTGCCGCCTTTGCCCATCGCGACACCGATGTTGGCGGCCTTCAGCGCGGGCGCATCGTTGACGCCGTCGCCGGTCATCGCCACCACCTCGCCCTTGTCCTGCAGGGCTTTCACGATCTTGATCTTCTGCGCCGGATCGACCCGCGCATACACACGCACACTTTCCACCTCGGTCTCGAACGCCTGCTGATCGAGTTGCGACAGTTCCGTGCCGGTCATGACGCGGTCGTCGTCGGTATGCAGGATGCCCAGCTCGCGCGCGATGGCACGCGCCGTGGCAGGATGGTCGCCGGTGATCATCACCGGCGTGATGCCCGCCGTGCGGCATTGCGTGACCGCATCCTTGACTTCGCCCCGAGGCGGATCGATCAGTCCGGCGAAGCCGAGGAAGGTCAGATCGCTTTCCTGTGCATCGTGATCCGTGCCGGTCGGCAGTTCCGGCCAGCGCCGACAGGCGAAGGCTAGCACGCGCAGGCCATCACTCGCCATCGCCTCGGCATGTTGCAGCAGCCCGTCGCGGTCGAGGGAGAACTCACCGTCATGGCGCAAGGTATGGGTGCAGCGCGGCAGGAGACTTTCGGGTGAACCCTTGCAGTAGGCGATGAATTCACCATCGCAACGATGATAGGTGGTCATGCGCTTGCGCTCGGAATCGAACGGCAATTCGAACAGGCGCGGCATCTCACCCTCAAGCACGGTCTTGCTGTAGCCCGCCTGTTGCGCCGCATGCAGCAAAGCCGCCTCGGTCGGCTCACCCTGCGCCTTGTTGTGTTGGTCCAAATGCGCATCACTGTTGAGGGCCATGGCGCGCAACAGCGATGCCCAGGGTTCGCCGTCGTGATGCCAGGTGCCCACCCGGGTGGCATCGGCGAACAGTGCTGTGACATGCATCTTGTTTTGCGTCAGGGTGCCGGTCTTGTCTGAGCAGATGAAGGTGACCGAGCCCAGCGTCTCCACCGCGGGCAGACGGCGGATCAGGGCGTGCTGCTTCACCATCTTGTGCGCGCCCAGCGCCAGCGAGATGGTGACCACGGCGGGCAGGGCGGAAGGGATCGCCGCGACCGCCAGACTGACCGCGGTCATGAACATCAGCAGCAGCGGCTCGCCGCGCAGGATGCCGACCATGAACACCAGCACGCAGATCGCCAGCGCACCGATGGCCAGACGCTTGCCCAGTTCCGCCAGTCGGCGCTGCATCGGGGTGCGTGTCTCTGCGTTGTCGTCCAGCAGGGAGGCAATCTTGCCCAGCTCACTCTGCATGCCTGTCGCCACCACTAGGCCGCGCCCCCGCCCATAGGTGACGATAGTGCCCTTGTAGGCGAGACAGGTCTTGTCGCCCAGTGGCAACTCGCCCTGTTGCAGTGCGTGGGTCTGTTTCTCGATGGCGACCGACTCGCCGGTCAGTGTCGATTCGTCGATACGCAAGCGCGCGGCCTCAAGTATGCGCAGGTCGGCGGGAACGATGTTGCCGGCTTCCAGCAGCACTACATCGCCCGGTACCAGTCCCGCTGCGCTGACCGCCTGCTTGTGGCCGTCGCGCAGCACCTGTGCGTTGGCTTCGGACATCCGCTTGAGCGCGGCCATCGCACGCTCGGCGCGGTATTCCTGCACGAAGCCAATCACCGCGTTGAGGATGATGATGACGGCAATCGCGGCGGTGTCTGCCAGGTCGCCGACGAAGCCGGAGACCAGTGCCGCAACGATCAGCACCACTATCATGAAATCGCTGAACTGGTCGAGCAGCATCAGCCACACGGCGCGGGGAGGCTTCTCCTTGAGGCTGTTAGGTCCGAAGCGCAGCAGGCGCTGGTCAGCCTGTGGCTGGCTGAGTCCGGATGCGGGGTCGCTTTCCAGTTGTCTGGCGACCTGTTCGGGGGTGAGGGCGTGCCAGTCGAATGTCTTATTATCCATGGCTGAAATGTATCCAGGTGTTGAGTACGTACAACATGAACAGCCCCAGGCTGACCCAGGTCAGCCCCAGCACGATGCGCTTTTGCGGGCGGAAGACGAAGCCCACGGCCACCAGAGCGCTCATCATCACGGCGGTAAAGGCGGTCAGCGCGTGGCTGCTGCTGACATGCGCCAGCAGCGGACCGTGGGTGTAGCAGATGTCGTCCAGCGCCAGGATGACGATGTCGAACAAGTTGCTGCCCAGCAGGTTGGCAATGGCCATGTCCAGCGCGCCGATGCGTACTGCGGAAATCGTCACGGCGATCTCGGGTGCAGAGGTGACACCCGCCACCAGCAGTGTGCCGACGAAGCTTTGTTCCCAGCCCATCATCACCGACAGGTCCTTGGCGAGGTAGGGCAACCAGCTGCCGGCAGCCACTACGGCCAGCGCCGCCAGCGCGTAGCCGCGCACCGCAGTACGCAGCGTCACATCCGGGTAACGGTCGGCGGAGACCTCGGTGTATTCCGCCAGCGTGCGCTGCTCATAGCTGTAGATAGCGCGCATCGAGACCAGATAGACCACCACGATGAGCGGCGAATACAGCCCGACATGGCCCAGCGCCGGACTCATGCCAGCCCGATCCAGCAGCAGGCTGAAGCCCGCAAAGGCGATCAGTATCGTGCCCAGCATCACCGACAGGACATGCCCTTGCCCTGCGCGGCTGTACAGGGTTTCGCGCCGGTACAGCGCGTCCAGCACGATCAGGATGGCGAGGTTGAACACCGTGCTGCCCAGCGCGTCGCCCACGGCGATATCGGGGGCATCGGCAAAGGTGACCGCCGAGACACCGGTCACGAGCTCAGGCAGCGAGGTGGCGACGGAAAGCAGGATCAGCCCCACCCAGGAGGCGGACAGGCCCGATTTCTCGGCGATGACATCGCCGTAACGGGACAGGAAATAGCCTGCGTAAGCAATGACCAGCAGGCAACACATCAACTCCAGCCAAAGCACCATGATTGCACGGGTTCCAGTGTGTTTTTGCGGGACGGGCGCAAAGCCCGACAGCCCGATTGTACAGGCGCAGGCGGAACGGGTCGAATGGCGGAGGGAGAAAGGCTTGAGCAGTGCCAGGAGTTTTCTGGATGCCGGGTTTGCGGGGCATGGCCTGCGGCTGCCATTGCGGGGCTGGTTGCAGCCGAGCAATGGCAGGGTTACTGCTATGATTTTATTGACGTGCTTGCAACGCAGCGAGTGCGGAATCGTAATTGGGTTCGTGAGTGATGTCGCTTACCAGTTCGGCATGCAGGATGCGGTTTTGCTCATCAAGTACCAGCACGGCGCGAGCCGTCAGTCCCGCCAACGCCGTATCGGCAATCTTCACGCCATAATTGCGCATGAAGTCGCGACCGCGCATCAACGACAAAGTTACGACGTTTTCCAGTCCCTCGGCTACGCAAAAACGGCTCATCGCAAAGGGTAAATCAGCTGAAATCACCAGCACCACAGTATTGTCCAGAGTGCTGGCAGCCTGATTGAATTTGCGGGTGGAAGTCGCGCACACGGCAGTGTCCAGGCTGGGGACGATGTTCAGCACTTTACGTTTTCCCGCAAAACTTTCCAGGGAGACGTCCGCGAGGTCCTTATTAACCAGTGTGAAGGCAGGCGCGATTTCCCCGGCAAGGGGGAAACTGCCGTGCAGTGTGACGGGTGCGCCATCCAGTTTGACGGCCACCCTATCGGATGTTTGCTTACTTTTGCTCATGGTGATCCTTGTTGTTATTCGTAGGCCGTGATAGGCGGGCAGGAGCAGATCAGATTCTTGTCGCCGTAGACGTTGTCCACGCGGGCTACAGCTGGCCAGAACTTGTTGTCGCGCACGAAATCGAGCGGGAAGGCGGCCTGTTCACGGCTGTAAGGACGGCTCCACTCGCTGCTCACCACCGCCTTGGCGGTATGCGGCGCATGTTTCAGGATGTTGTCCTTCTTGTCCGCCTGACCCGTGATCACTGCTTCGATCTCGCCACGGATGGCGATCATCGCATCGCAGAAACGGTCCAGTTCAGCCTTGGATTCGCTCTCGGTCGGCTCGACCATCAGCGTGTCCACCACCGGGAAAGAGGTGGTCGGCGCATGGAAGCCGAAGTCCATCAGGCGCTTGGCGATGTCGGCGACTTCCACGCCAGCCGCTTTCCAGGCGCGGCAGTCGAGGATCATCTCGTGCGCGCAGCGACCGTTCGCGCCGCTGTACAGCGTGGCGTAATGGTCGGCCAGACGCTCCTTGATGTAGTTTGCGTTGAGGATGGCCATGCGGGTTGCCTCGGTCAGCCCCGCGCCGCCCATCATCCGGATGTAGCCGTAGGAAATCATCAGGATCAGCGCGCTGCCGAAGGGGGCTGCGGAAACCGCGTGTATGCCCTGTTCGCCACCGGTCTTGACCAATGGATGCGAAGGCAGGAACGGTGTCAGGTGTGTTGCCACGCCGATCGGGCCTACACCCGGTCCGCCGCCGCCGTGCGGGATGGCGAAGGTCTTGTGCAGGTTCAGGTGGCAGACGTCCGCGCCGATGTTGCCGGGGCTGGTCAGGCCGACCTGTGCGTTCATGTTCGCGCCGTCCATGTACACCTGGCCGCCGTTGGCGTGGATGATGCCGGTGATTTCGGTGATGGATTCTTCATACACGCCGTGCGTGCTGGGGTAGGTGACCATCAGGCAGGACAGCGTGTCCTTGAATTCTTCGGCGCGGGCGCGCAGGTCGTCCACGTCTATGTTGCCGCGCGCGTCGCACTTCACTACTACGATCTTCATGCCGCACATCGCCGCGCTGGCCGGGTTGGTGCCGTGCGCCGAGGAGGGGATCAGCGCCACGTTGCGCTGGCCTTCGCCGCGCGAACGGTGGTAGGCCTGAATCACCAGCAAGCCGGCGTATTCGCCGGATGCGCCGCTATTGGGCTGGAAGCTCATCTGCGCAAAACCGGTAATCTCGGTCAGCGCCGCGTTCAGCCCCTCGATCAGTTGCTGATAGCCCTCGGCCTGTTCGGCGGGCACGAACGGATGCAGGTTGGCGAATTCCGGCCAGGTCAGTCCCAGCATCTCGGAAGCAGCGTTGAGCTTCATGGTGCAGGAGCCCAGCGAGATCATCGAGTGCGTCAGCGACAGATCCTTGTTCTCCAGGCGCTTGATGTACCGCATCATTTCGGTTTCGGAATGATGGCGACTGAATACCGGATGACTGAGGATGGCGGAGCTGCGCGGCGTGAAGGCCAGCGCTTGTGCTGACACATCGGCGGCGGACAACACCGGCGCAGGTTTGCCGGCGGCTTGCGCGAACACGGCGAGGATGGCGTTCAGGTCGTCCACCGAGGTGGTTTGATCCAGCGCGATAGCCAGACCCGCCGCGCTGTAGCGGAAGTTGATATGAGCGGCTTCCGCCAGCGTGTGAATCTTCACGTTGTCGGTGTGCAGCAGTTTCAGCGTGTCGAAGAACGCGCCTTCGCTGAGTTGATAGCCCAGTTTTTTCAGTTCGTTGGCCAGCGCCACGGCGGACTGATGCACCTGAGTGGCGATGGCGCGCAGGCCGGTCGCGCCGTGATAGACCGCGTACATCGAAGCCATGATCGCCAGCAGCGCCTGTGCGGTGCAGATGTTGGAAGTGGCTTTTTCGCGGCGGATGTGTTGTTCGCGGGTCTGCAACGCCATGCGCAACGCGGGGTTGCCGTCGGCATCCACCGACACGCCGATGATGCGGCCCGGCATCGAGCGCTTGTAGGCGTCGCGGCAGGCGAAGTAGGCGGCGTGTGGGCCGCCGTAGCCCATCGGTACGCCGAAACGCTGCGAGGAACCCAGCACGATGTCCGCGCCCCATTCGCCGGGCGGCGTCAGCAGCACCAGACTCAGGATGTCGGCGGCCACTGCCACGGTCATGCCGTTGGCCTTGGCGCGCGCCACGAAATCGGCGTAGTCATGCACCACGCCGTTGGCGGCAGGGTATTGCAGCAGTGCGCCGTACAGCTTGTCGTTGAGCGTCACGGTCTTGAAGTCGCCGATCACCAGCTCGATACCCAGCGGTTTGGCGCGCGTCTTCAGCAGTTCGATGGTCTGCGGGAAGCATTCGTGCGACACGAAGAAACTGTTCTTGCCGGCGGCGACCGCATCACGCGAACGCAGGCCGTGCATCATGGTCATCGCCTCGGCGGCGGCGGTCGCTTCGTCCAGCAGCGACGCATTGGCGATCTCCATGCCGGTCAGGTCGCAGATCATGGTCTGGAAATTCAGCAGCGCCTCCAGACGGCCTTGGGCGATCTCGGCCTGATAGGGCGTGTAGGCGGTATACCAACCGGGATTTTCCAGCACGTTGCGCTGGATCACCGGCGGCACGATGGTGTCGTAATAACCCAGTCCGATATAAGTCTTGTACAGCTTGTTCTTCGCCGCGATGCCGCGCAGATGCTGGAGATATTCGTGTTCGGATAGCGCGGCTGGCAGGTTCAGCGGTTGCGCGAGGCGGATATTGGCCGGCACGGTCTGGTCTATCAGCGCATCCAGAGAAGGAGCGTTGACGGTATTGAGCATGGCCTGAACATCTTGCGTGCTGGGGCCGTTGTGGCGATTAACGAATTGGTCGGTGGTCATGGCGTGAAAAGTGAAAAGGGAAACGTGAAATGTGGGAAGGCTATGCGTTTCACATTTCACGTTTCACTGGGTTAATGGGCTTCGCTGTCTACTACGGCCTGATAGGCGGCGGCGTCTAGCAGAGCGTCCAGGTCGGCGGCGTTGGCGGGCTTCATGCGGAATATCCACGCGCCGTAAGGGTCGCTGTTGATGGCTTCCGGGGAGCTGTCCAGATCGCCGTTGGCGGCGACCACTTCACCGGCGATCGGTGCGTACACGTCGGCGGCGGCCTTGACCGATTCCACCACGGCGCATTCTTCCTTGGCGTTCAGCTGGCGGCCCACTTCAGGCGCTTCGACGAATACCATGTCGCCCAGCAGTTCCTGTGCGTGCTGCGTGATGCCGATGCTGACTGTGCCGTCCGCTTCGGCTCTGACCCATTCGTGGGATTCGGTGTACTTCAGATTGCTTGGGTTGCTCATGTTTTCTCCTAGTGTAGGTCGGGTTGCAACCCGACATAAAAATGTAAATCGTTCGGTTAAACCTATGGTGTCGGACTGAGGTCCGGCCTACAAACTCACGACGGCTTTGCCGTTGCGCGCGAACGGATACTTCACCACCTGCGCGTTCAGCATCTTATCGCGAATGACGACTTGCACGGTGTCGCCGATGGTGACCGCTTTGGGTACACGTGCCAGCGCGATGGATTTTTCCAGTGTCGGCGAGAAGCTGCCGCTGGTGATCTCGCCGTCGCCATGCGGCGTGACCACTTTCTGGTGGCCGCGCAGCACGCCGCGATCCAGCAGTACCAGCCCTGCCAGCTTGCTGGTCGGCGGATTGGCCAGCAGCGCGGCCTTGCCGATGAAGTCGCGTTCGCTGGCCAAGTCCACCGTCCAGGCAAGTCCCGATTCCAGCGGGCCTACCGTTTCGTCCATGTCTTGTCCGTAGAGATTCATGCCGGCTTCCAGACGCAGCGTGTCGCGCGCGCCGAGGCCGATAGGCTTCACGCCCGCTTTGTTCAGCGCGTACCAGAACGCTTCCACTTTCTCCTTGGGCAGCATCACCTCGAAGCCGTCTTCGCCGGTGTAACCGGTGCGGGCGACGAAATACTCGCCGCAGTCGGCAGCCTGGAAATTCACCAGATTGTCGGTGGCAGCGCGGGTTTGCGGCAGTACTTCCCAAACCTTGGCGCGGGCATTCGGGCCCTGGATGGCGACCATCGCCAGATCGTCGCGGGAAGTGATGGTCAAGTTGGGTGCATGCACAGCCGCCTGTTCCTTCATCCACGCGATGTCCTTGTCCGCCGTGCCGGCGTTGACCACGATGCGGAACCAGCTTTCAGTCATGAAATAGATGATGAGGTCGTCTATCACGCCGCCATCGGGGCGCAACATCGCGGAATACAGCGCCTTGCCGGGCATAGTGATCTTGTCGGCGTTGTTGGCCAGCAGATAGCGCAGAAAGGCGCGCACGCCATCGCCCTTGGCATCCACCACGCGCATGTGGCAAACGTCGAACATGCCACAATCGTTGCGCACCTGATGGTGTTCATCTATTTGCGAGCCGTAGTTGACCGGCATGTCCCAGCCGCCGAAGTCCACCATTTTTGCGCCCATCGCGCGGTGTGCTGCATTCAAGGGAGTCGTTTTGAGAGTCATGTCTGCTTTCCAAAAATAAAAAAGGCGCAGCACGAAAATCGTGCTGCGCCCCATCTGTCCTTGGTACCTGAGAGATTACGAATAAATTGCATCGTCCTTCCGGGCTTGACCCGGAATCCAGCGGTTTTATTTGACTGGATTCCCGCCTGCGCGGGAATGACAACTGGTTTTTCGTGTGCCCCTTCGGTGGCAGGCCGTGCCTGCGCTCTCCAGATTTGCCTGTGCCAATAGTTCCTTGTGCCTGAGCGGTTACGGGTGTTACGCCTTCGGCGGTGGTCTGTGACCACGCTCTCCCATTGGTCTGAACGGCGGGCGGATTATGCGTGAAAGGCCGGAAACTGACAACGGCAATTTGTTGAACGAACCGCCCTGACAGGGCAGGGCCTGCCGGGGCGGTTTGGGTTGCATGGCAGCTCAGGCTGCGACAGCCTTGGGGTTGGGGCCGTATTCGTTGTCGCCGTCCTGGCTGTCGAGCAAAAGAAACACAAAATCGACGATAGGCAGCAATATCCACCAGCCGCTGCGGCCGATGTCGTGCATGCGGCGGACGGCCACCGCGATGCTCGGAACCAGCACGGCAGCTTGGTACACGTTGACCAGCAGGTCGTGACCGCCGAGTGCAAGTTCAAGGATGGCGAGTGCTACTCCGATGATGAAGTTGAACAGGAAGAACATCCAGTATTCCGTCCTGCGCGCGCGCCCTTCGAACACCGCATATTTCTTCAACACTTCCAGATACCAGTTCATGCTCGACCCTCGTGGCCCTGAGTGGATGCGTCCGGCGGCGGCCAGGGCTTTACCGCCGCCGGACGGGAATCAGCCTGCCAGTTTCTGCTTCAGCACCTCGTTCAACTGAGCCGGGTTGGCCTTGCCTTTGCTGGCCTTCATCGCCAGCCCGACGAAGAAGCCGAACAGCTTGTCCTTGCCGGAACGGTACTCCGCCACCTTGTCAGCATTGGCGGCGATGATCTCGTCCACCAGCGCTTCGATCGCGCCGGAATCCGACACTTGCTTCAGGCCCTTGGCCTCGATGATCGCGTCGGCGTCGCCGCCTTCCGCCCACAGTGCGCGGAACACTTCCTTGGCGCCGGAGTTGGAAATGGTGTTGTCGGCGATGCGCGCCAGCATGCCGCCCATCTGTTGCGGGTTGACCGGGCATTGCGTCATGTCCAGTCCGTCGCGGTTGAGCTGGGCGGACAGTTCGCCGGTCAGCCAGTTGGCGCACAGCTTGGCGCCGGCAGCGCCGACCGCGCCCACGCAGGTGTCGAAGTAGTCGGCCATCTCGCGCGAGCTGGTCAGCACGTTGGCATCATAGGCGGTCAGGCCGTATTCGCCGGTGTAACGGGCGCGGCGGGCTTCTGGTAGTTCCGGCAGGGTGGCGCGCACCTGTTCTTTCCATTCTTCGCTGATGTCCAGCGGCAACAGGTCTGGGTCGGGGAAATAGCGGTAGTCGTGCGCGTCTTCCTTGCTGCGCATGGCGCGCGTCTCGCCGCTGTCCGGGTTGAACAGGATGGTGGCTTGCTGCACCTTGCCGCCGCTCTCGATGGTGTCTATCTGCCACTGAACTTCGTAATCTATGGCTTGCTGCATGAACTTGAACGAGTTCAGGTTTTTGATCTCGCGGCGCGTGCCGAACGGCTCGCCGGGGCGGCGCACCGACACGTTCACGTCGCAGCGGAACGAGCCTTCCTGCATGTTGCCGTCGCAGATGCCTATCCATTTCACCAGCGTGTGCAGCGCCTTGGCATAAGCGATTGCTTCGGCGGCGGAGCGCATGTCCGGCTCGGACACGATCTCCAGCAGCGGCGTGCCGGCGCGATTGAGATCAATGCCGGTCATGCCTTGCGAACTGCCATGCACCGACTTGCCGGCATCTTCCTCCAGATGGGCGCGGGTGATGCGCACCACTTTTTCATAAGGCTTGAATCCTGAGCCTGTCGAAGGGCCGGACAGCGGCTCGACCTGTATGGTCAATGCACCCATGCCCACCACCGGCAGGTCGAACTGGCTGATCTGGTAGCCCTTGGGCAGGTCGGGGTAGAAATAATTCTTGCGCGCGAACACCGAGCGCGGCGCGATGTGCGCGCCGGTGGCGAGGCCGAACTTGATGGCGCGTTCCACCGCACCCTTGTTTAGCACCGGTAACACGCCGGGCAGCGCGATGCTCACCGCGTCGGCCTGCGTATTGGGTTCCGCGCCATAAGTGGTGGACGCGCCGGAGAAGATTTTGGTTTGGGTGGAAAGTTGCGCATGCACTTCCAGCCCGATGACGATTTCCCAAGTCATTTGCGTTTCCTTACAGACCTTGCGGGCAGCGTGTGTGCCAGTCGGTATTCAGTTGGTATTGATGCGCGGCGTTCAGCATGCGCGCTTCGTCGAAGTAGTTGCCGATGATTTGCAGGCCCACCGGCATGGCGTTGTCGCCGAAGCCGCAGGGGATGGACATGCCGGGCAGACCGGCCAGATTCACCGCGATGGTGTAGATGTCGGACAGATACATCTGCACCGGGTCGTCGCCCTTCTCGCCCAGCTTGAAGGCCGTGGAAGGCGCGGTCGGGCCCATGATGACGTCGCATTGCTTGAAGGCGTCGGTGAAGTCCTGCGCGATCAGGCGGCGGATCTTTTGCGCTTGCAGGTAGTAGGCATCGTAATAACCGTGACTCAGCACGTAAGTGCCTATCATGATGCGGCGTTTGACTTCTTCGCCGAAACCTTGCGCGCGGCTCTTCTCGTACATGTCGGCCAGGTCGGTGTACTCGGGGGCGCGGTAGCCGTAGCGCACGCCGTCGAAGCGCGACAGGTTGGAAGAGGCTTCCGCCGGAGCCAGCACGTAGTACACCGGCACGGCCAAGCGGGTGTTGGGCAGACTGATCTCGACCACGGTCGCGCCCAGTTTGCGGTATTCGGCGATGGCTTCCGCGATGCGGCTGCCCACATCGGCAGACAAGCCTTCGGCGAAAAATTCCCTGGGCAGGCCGATGCGCAATCCGCTCAGAGGTCGGTTCAGGTCGCGGCTGTAATCTTCCTGGTCGCGTTGCAGGCTGGTCGAGTCGCGTTCGTCGAAACCGGTCATTACGTTCAGCATCAGCGCGCAGTCTTCCGCGCTGCGCGCCATCGGGCCGGCCTGATCGAGGCTGGAGGCGAAGGCGATCATGCCGTAGCGCGACACCGTGCCGTAGGTCGGCTTGATGCCGGAAATGCCGCACAGCGCCGCCGGCTGGCGGATCGAGCCGCCGGTGTCGGTGCCGGTGGCGGCGGCGCACAGCCGCGCGGCGACCGCGCTGGCCGAGCCGCCGGAACTGCCGCCGGGCACGCGCTGCGGGTCCCACGGGTTCCTGACATCCCCGAAATACGAGGTCTCGTTGGAGGAGCCCATCGCGAACTCGTCCATGTTGGTTTTGCCCAGATTGACTGCGCCGGCGCGGTCGAACTGCGAGATCACGTGCGCGTCATACGGGGCGATGAAGTCGCCCAGCATCTTCGAGCCGCAGGTGGTGCGCCAGCCCTTGGCGCAGAAGATGTCCTTCTGGGCGAACGGGATGCCGGTCAGCGGCCCTGCCAAGCCTGCGGCGATGCGCGCGTCGGCGGCCTGCGCCTGCGCCAGACTGATCTTCGCGTCCACGGTGGTGTAGGCGTTGAACACCGGGTTATGGGTCGCGATGCGGTCGAGGTAGAGCTGCGTCAGTTCGACGCTGGAGATATGTTTCGCCGCCAGTGCGGACGAGAGGTGTTTGAGTGTGGCGTTTATCATTTTTCGTATTTTTGGGGAGTGAAAAGTGAAACGTGAAATGTGAAAGGTAAAACCGCTCGTGCGTTTCACGTTTCACTTGAGCCGCATCGCGGCGAGTCACGTTTCGCGCATCATTCAATAACTTGCGGAACGAGGTACAAGCCGCTTTCGACTTGCGGCGCGATGCTCTGGAACAGTTCGCGCTGGTCGGGCTCGGTGACGCGGTCTTCACGCAGGCGCTGCGACACGTCCTGAGCATGGGACATCGGTTCTATGCCGGTGGTGTCTACGGCCTGCATCTCGGCGATCAGTTCAAAAATTCCGGAGAGCTGAATTCTCGCGGCTTCAATTTCGGTGTCGTTCATGGCCAGTCTTGCCAGCCGTGCGACTTTCTGGACATCGGAAGTGCTTAAAGACATAGTAAAAAGTTTATATTAACGAGGGCAATAGGGTATCATATCGCGTTTCTTCGTTACACCTCTTTAGACTTTCTGGGAATCAACATGTTTGGACTTTTCAACGGATACTTTTCTAACGACCTCGCGATTGATCTGGGTACCGCTAATACGCTGATCTGGGTACGCGGACAGGGCATTGTGCTGGACGAGCCTTCGGTTGTTGCTATTCGGCTGGAAGGCGGCCCGAACGGCAAAAAAATCATTCAGCAGGTAGGCTTGGGTGCCAAGCAGATGCTGGGGCGTACGCCGGGCAACATTACCGCGATTCGCCCGATGAAGGATGGTGTGATCGCTGACTTCACCGTTACCGAGCAGATGCTCAAGCAGTTCATTCGCAAGGTCTACAAGGCCAGCATCTTCAGCCCCAGTCCGCGCATCGTGATCTGCGTGCCATGCGGCTCCACTCAGGTGGAACGTCGTGCCATCCGCGAATCAGCAGTCGGTGCGGGCGCACGTCGCGTAGAGTTGATCGAAGAGCCGATGGCGGCAGCGATCGGCGCGGGTCTGCCGGTGGAAGAGGCGACCGGTTCGATGGTGGTGGACATCGGCGGCGGCACGACCGAAGTCGGTGTGATCTCGCTGGGTGGTGCGGTCTATTCCGGCTCGGTGCGTGTTGGCGGTGACAAGTTCGACGAGGCCATCATCAATTACATCCGCCGCAACTACGGCATGCTGATCGGCGAGACCACCGCCGAGGATATCAAGAAGACCATCGGTTCGGCTTTCCCCGGTTCCGAAGTGCGCGAGATGGAAGTCAAGGGTCGCAATCTGGCCGAAGGCGTGCCGCGCAGCTTCACCATCTCCAGCAACGAGATCCTCGAAGCGCTGACCGACCCGCTGAACAACATCGTCAGCGCGGTAAAGATTGCTCTCGAACAAACGCCTCCTGAGCTGGGCGCGGACATCGCCAACAAGGGCATGGTGCTGACCGGCGGCGGCGCGTTGCTGCGCGACATCGATCGCCTGCTGATGGAAGAGACCGGCCTGCCGGTGCTGATCGCCGAAGACCCGCTGACCTGTGTGGTGCGCGGTTCCGGTCGCGCGCTGGAGAGCATGGACAAGTCCACCGGCATCTTCACCACCGAGTAAGTTTCATTAGACTAGGTCATTTCGCAAGATTACCTGGCGGAATGACCAGTCAATTGACAGTAGCAACTGCCATCACGTTTCAAATACCTGCATGCCCCCAATGAACGACAGCGCGCAATCTTTTCAGGTTTCCAGTCGAGGCCCCACGCCTGCGGTACGACTGGTGTTCTTCGTGGTACTTTCCCTGTTGTTGATGTTCGTGGATACGCGTTTTCATTATTTGGAATCAACACGTAGCGTGGTCTCGGTGCTGATCTCGCCTTTGCAGCGGATGGCGGGTTTGCCTGCAGTGATATTTGAGCAGGGCGCAGAATTTTTCGTCACGCAAGGCCGCCTGATCGCTGAAAATAAGGAACTTCGTCGCCAGCATGAGCGCGATGCGGCCCAACTGTTGCCGGCACTGGCGATTCAACAGGAAAACCAACAGTTGCGCGCCATGCAGGAGTTGCAACAGCGCGAAAACCTGAGGGGTAGTTTTGCCGAGATCGTGTACGCGGCCCACGATGTGTTCAGCATGAAGCTGCTGATCAACAAGGGTGCTTCGGATCGTATCCGTCCCGGTCAGGTGGTGATGGACGAGCAGGGTGTCATCGGGCAGATTACCCGCGTTTATCCCTGGCTTTCCGAGGTGACGCTGGTCACCGAGAAGGATCATGCCGTGCCGGTGCAGATTCAGCGCAACGGGGTGCGTACCGTGGTGTTTGGGGCAGGTGACACCAGTCAACTGGTGATCCGTTACATGCCGGTCAGCACCGACATCCAGAACGGCGACATATTGGTGACTTCCGGCATAGATGGCATCTATCCGCAGGGCATCCCGGTCGCCAAAGTGATCAAGATCGAGCGCAATGCGGGCTATCCTTTTGCACGCATCATTTGCATGCCGTTGGGCGGTGTGGACAGGCACCGGCACATGTTGGTGCTGGCACCTCTGGCTCAGCAACCCGCGCGACCCGCTGCGGACGATCCGGGCGTGACGGTTCCGGAAGACAAGGTTGAGGTGCAATGATGGGTTATATGGGCGAATCACAATCCGAGATTTTGCGTCCGGTCAGTGGGCTGTTCATATTTACCAGCGTGCTATGTGCGCTGTTGCTCAACGCACTTCCCTGGAGTGGGCTGTGGCTTACGTTGCATCCAGACTTTGTCGCCATCGTGCTGCTCTACTGGTGTATGCATAGGCCGCTGAGCGTCGGTGTTGGCATGGCCTGGACGGTGGGCGTACTGACCGACGTGATAGATGCCAGCCTGTTCGGCCAGCATGCGCTGGCTTACAGCGTGCTGGCTTTCGGTGGCGTAGTGTTGAGTCACCGCCTGCGCATGTTCGAGTTGCGCAAGCAGACCCTGCAGGTGCTGGGGATACTGTTGCTGACCTACGGCATGTATGCGCTGGTGCACTGGCAGGTCAACGGCATCGTCGAGTGGAACTATTTCTGGGGCTGTCTGACTTCAACACTGTTGTGGATGCCGATCAGCGTGCTGTTCCAGTCAATGCGCCAGATGCGTGTGGATCGTGAATGAACAGCCGTATCGAGTTAAAGAACCATCAGCAGGAGATATTTAACTTTCGCTTGAGGCTGTTCATCAGCGTGGGTTTTGTGCTGTTGCTGATCGCCACCCTGGCGGCGCGCTTCGTCTACCTGCAGGTGATGCGTTACGACTATTACCACACCATGGCCGAGAAGAATCGCATCTCGGTGATGCCCATCGTCCCCAATCGAGGCCTGATCCTCGACCGCAACGGCGTGGTGATGGCGCACAACTATTCCGGCTACACGCTGGAGATCACCCCCAGCAAGGTAAAGAACCTGCAAGCCACGATAGATGAACTGGCACCGCTGGTGAACATCCAGCCGCGCGACCGTAAACGCTTCAAGAAATTGCTCGCAGAGAGCCACGACTTCGAGACGCTGATGATACGCAGCCGCCTGACGGATGAGGAGGTCGCCCGTTTTGCCGCGCAGCAATACCGTTTCCCCGGGGTCGAGATCAAGGCACGCTTGTTCCGCGATTACCCGTTCGGTGAAAAGACCTCGCACTTGTTGGGCTATATCGGGCGCATCAACCAGAAGGATATGGATAAACTGGAAGATGAAGACCTGGCGGCCAACTATCGCGGCACCGATTACATCGGCAAGACCGGCCTTGAGCAGTATTACGAAAAGGAATTGCACGGCACGACCGGCATGGAAGAGGTCGAAGTAGACTCTGCCGGACGTGCGGCGCGCGTGTTGTCGCGTACTCTGCCGGTCTCAGGCAGCACGCTGGTGCTGAGCATAGATGCCAAATTGCAGGACATCGCCGAGCAGGCGTTCGGCGACTATCGCGGCGCGTTGGTGGCGATAGATCCGACCAATGGCGAGGTGCTGGCGTTCGTCAGCCGCCCCGGTTTCGATCCCAGCTTGTTCATAGATGGCATAGATGCGGATAACTGGAAGGAATTGAACGACTCCCCCGACCACCCGCTAAATAATCGTGTGCTGCGCGGACAATACCCGTCGGGTTCGACCATCAAGCCGTTCATGGCACTGGCGGGGCTGTTCTACAAGACTCGTTCGCCAGAGCGCACCATCAGTGACCCCGGTTTCTATACGCTGGCGGGTAGCAGCCACCGCTATCGCGACTGGAAAAAAGACGGTCACGGCACGGTGGACATGTTCAAGTCCATCGTGGTTTCCTGCGACACCTACTATTACGGGCTGGCGGTCGAAATGGGCATAGACAACATTGCCGGCTACCTGTCGCGTTTCGGCTTCGGCAAGAAGACCGGCATAGATCTGGAAGGCGAAAAGCCCGGACTGCTGCCGACCCAGGAATGGAAGATGCAGCGCTTCAAGCAGAAGTGGTTCACCGGCGACACCGTCTCGGTCGGCATCGGTCAGGGCTACAGTCTGGTTACGCCTATGCAGCTGGCTGCGGCCACCGCCACGCTGGCCAATGGCGGTGTGGGTTATCAGCCGCATCTGGTCAGGGAGATACGCAGCACCACCAGCAACGAGGTGCGCAAGCTGGAATATCCGCCGAATGATGTCCAGCTAGACCCGGCAAATTTTGATCTGGTCAGGCGTGCGATGATAGCGGTGACGCAGCCGGGCGGTACGGCTGTCGCGGCATCTGCCGGTGCGACATACACCATCGCCGGCAAGACCGGCACGGCCCAGGTGGTCGGCATGAAGCAGGGCGAGAAATACGACGCCAGCAAGATCTCGGAACGCAACCGCGACCACGCGTGGTTCATCTCGTTCGCGCCCGCCGAACAGCCCAGGATCGCGGTAGTGGTGCTGGCCGAGAACGGCGGACACGGTGGCGGTACGGCAGCACCGATCGCCCGCAAGGTGCTGGATTATTATCTGTTGGGCAAGGTGCCGGAGCCAGCGGTAGCACCGCCCCCCGAAAAGCCGGCAACTCCGGCGGCAACCCCGGCGGCAACAGCGGCTCCGGAAGTGGAGGACGAGCATGACTAGGCGACAACTGCTGCAATACCTCACCAAGCATCTCGATCTGCCATTGTTGGCCGGAATGGGGCTGCTGATGACGATCAGCCTGCTGACGCTATACAGCGCCAGCGACCAGAATTTCGGGCGTGTGCTGGCGCAGGGCGCGAACATCGCGGTGGCGCTAACGCTGATGTGGATCATTGCCAACATGCCGCTGCACGTGCTGATGCGCATCGCCGTGCCGGTCTATGTGTTCGGCCTGCTACTGCTGGTCGGCGTGGCGTTGTTCGGTGAGATCAGTCACGGCGCGCGCCGCTGGCTGAACATCGGCGTAGCGACCATCCAGCCCTCGGAACTGATGAAGATCGGCGTGCCGTTGATGATGGCGTGGTACTTCGAGAAATACGAGGCCAGCCTGACGATGAAGAATTACCTGATCGCAGCGATATTGCTGCTATTGCCGGTCGGCCTGATTGCGCGCCAGCCCGATCTGGGTACCGCCATCCTGATTTCTGCCAGCGGTTTTTATGTGCTGTTTTTGGCCGGTTTGAGCTGGAAGGTGATCGCCGGGATGGCCGTGTCGGCAGTGGCCAGCGCGCCGGTGGCCTGGTCGCTGTTGCACGATTACCAGCGCCACCGCATCGAGATGTTGCTCGACCCCTCGCAGGACGCGCTGGGCAAGGGTTACCACACCATCCAGGGGATGATCGCGGTCGGTTCCGGCGGGCTGATTGGCAAGGGCTATCTGTCCGGCACGCAGACCCACCTCGATTTTTTGCCCGAGCGCACCACCGACTTCATCTTTGCGGTGTATTCGGAAGAGTTCGGGCTGGTCGGCAACCTGATCCTGCTGGCGATCTACCTGTTCGTCATCGGGCGCGGCTTTGTCATCACCGCCAACGCCTCGAATTATTTCACCCGCCTGATGGCCGGCTCCATCACCCTGACGCTGGCCACCTACGCCTTTGTCAACATGGGCATGGTCAGCGGCATCCTGCCGGTGGTGGGCGTGCCGCTGCCGCTGGTAAGCTACGGCGGCACTTCGATGGTGACGTTGCTGGTCGGTTTGGGTATGCTTATGAGCATCCACACGCACCAGAAACTGGTCAAGACCTGATATTCAAGGAGAGGGAATGAACAAGCAAACGGTAGTTCTGGCATTGGCCGCGTTATTACTGACTGCTTGCGGCAGTGAACCGCAACGTCAGACCGAGGCGCAGCCAGCGCGCGCGCCGATAGAAGACCATGCGGCGACGCATCCTGTGGACAAGCCGCGTCCGGGTAGTGGCGGCTATCTGCCGGGCGACGGCCCGGGCGCCAATGCGCCGGCCAATATGGAAGCGATACCCGACGCCGTACCGGTCAGCGAACCGTTGCACCGTTATGCGAATCAGCCGTATGTGGCACTCGGCAAGACCTACACGCCGCTCACCGTGTCGGGCAATTTCAAGGAGCGCGGCATCGCCTCCTGGTATGGCAAAAAATTCCACGGCCAGCGCACTTCCAGCGGTGAGGAATACGATATGTATGCCATGACCGCCGCGCACCCCATCCTGCCCATCCCCAGCTATGCGCGCGTCACTAACGTGACCAACGGCAAGTCGGTGGTGGTGCGCATCAATGACCGTGGCCCGTTCCTGCACGACCGCGTGATAGACCTTTCTTACACCGCCGCCTACAAGCTCGGCATCATCGGCAACGGCAGTCAGGAAGTCGAGGTCGAGAGCGTCAACCCGTCAGCTGCGCCGCGTACTGTAGCGCAACAGCCCAAGGTCGAGAGCGCGCCGCTGGAGCCCGCCGCACCTGCCGCCCAAGCCGCCGCACAGCCGGCAGCCCAGCCCGTCGTTCAGGCGGCTGGCGCGCGCGGCAACGTCTACCTGCAACTCGGCGCATTCAGCACCCGGCAATCCGCCGAACGCTTCATGGAGCAGATGCGCGCCAAACTGGGCGGCCTAGGCCGCCAGCTGATGCTCTACCAGCAGGACAACAAGACCCGCGTGCATTACGGCCCCTACGCCAGCGAGACCGAAGCGCGCAACAGCCGCCAGGCGCTGCATGACCGGCTGGGATTCATGCCGGTGGTGAACGTGCACTATTGATCCGGCCAGATTATGTTTGAACTTGGAAGAGCATTGCACCCCAACCCCTCCCGGCCTCCCCTTATCAGGGGAGGAGCGGACAGGGCCCTCCCCCTGACAAGGGGGAGCTGGAGGGGGTTCGGTCTCACAACTTCAAACTTCACTTGGCCGAACCAATAGCGCGGTTCAACCCGCGCTGGAACGGTCCACCCGCAGCGATTGCGCGGCAAGTTTGAATGGTAAAAGACAAGGTCTGACTCCTGCGTCGTGTTTCTCGTGAAAGGTAATCAGCGCATGAAGTTAATAGCTCTACTGTTGGCTTGCCTAGTAGGCAGCTATGCGCATGCCGGATGGTCTGATAGACAAGGCAATCCACTTGTTGATGTTGAAGACAGAAAGGCAAATGGTAATTTTGGAGCGCAGCTCATTTTTACAACTGACGAGCAAGGCCTCTTCAATAAATGGGCCACACCATCTGAAGGCGTCAATATTGACAATGTTGACAGCGTAGAGATTGGTAAGCCAATTAGCGCGTTTATCATTTTCTGCGGTTGTAAGCCCTCCACGTCTGGGAACTGTAATGTTTCTATGCGCTTCAGAGTGTTACAGCCAGATGGAAAGGTGTACTCCGAAACACCTAACATGGAAGTTTGGCAAGACAAGCCTGCACCACCTAGGCGTTCCTTAGAGCTGAGCATTGAATATCTCAAAGTTATAGTTGAGTCACACGAACAGCGAGGCAGGTACATAGTACAAACGCAGGTTCGTGATGACAATACGGGTGCTGTCATATACCTGCAGAAATCCTTTACCGCTGTGGATTTACAACGGTAGTCATGTAGGGCGGGTCACACCCGCCGATGCTGCGCGAATTAACTCACTGTGATTTGAATGCCGGGTTATGGCGGGTGTGACCCGCCCTACGAGCTGGTTGGATTGCTCACCCCGCTACCCGCAGCAGCAACCCCTTCAGGTATGCGCCTTCGGGGAAGCTCAGCAGCACGGGGTGGTCGGGGCTGGCGTGGAGGTGGCGGACGATCTGCGCGTCCACGCCGGCATCGAGGGCTGCGCCGGCGATAATCTTCTGGAACAGTTCATCGCTGATGCCACCGGAGCAGGAGTAGGTGGCGAGCAGGCCGCCCGGGCGCAGCAGTTTGAAGCCCAGCAGGTTGATGTCCTTGTAGCCGCGCGCGGCCTTTTCGGCGAAGGCGGCGGTGGGGGCGAACTTGGGCGGGTCGAGGATGATGAAGTCGAATTGCCGGCCCTGATCACGCAGTTTGCGCAGCGCGGCGAATACGTCGGCCTCCTGCCATTCAGCCCGCGATGCGTCCAGCCCGTTGAGCGCCACGTTCTGTTCCGCAACGCGTACCGCGTCGCCCGAAATGTCCATGGACAGCACCGATTTGGCCACGCCGCGCAAGGCGTACAGCGAGAAGCCGCCGGTGTAGCAGAAGCAGTTCAGCACATCCTTGTCCTGCGCCAGCGTTTCGGTCAGTTTGCGGTTGTCGCGTTGGTCGAGGAAGAAGCCGGTCTTCTGGCCTTCGGCGATGTCCACCGCGAAACGCAAACCATGTTCGATGACTTCGACATGTTCCGGCAACTGGCCGCGCAGTACGCCGGTGCGTTTCTCCAGCCCTTCCCGTTCCCGCCCGTCCGAGTCCGAGCGCTCGAAGATGCAGGCGGGCGAACACAGTTCCTGCAGGATGTCGGCCAGCGTGTCACGCCAGCGTTCCGGGCCGGCGCTGCCCAGCTGCATCACCAGCACGTCGCCGTAACGGTCAACGATCAGGCCGGGCAGGCCGTCCGATTCGGCGTGGATCAGGCGCATGCCGCTGCTGTCGCGGGCTAGGCCCAGCGCATGGCGGGCGGCGAGTGCTGCGGCGATCTTGCGGCGGAAGAACGCCGCGTCTATGGATTCATGCACGTCCCACGACCAGACCCGTGCGGTGATCTGCGAGCCGGCGCTGTACGCACCCCAGGCGAGCAGGCCGCCCTGCGCATCGCAGATCGCCACGGTGTCGCCATTGGCCGGCGCACCCTCGACGAACTCGACCGCGCCGGAAAACACCCAGGGGTGGCGGCGCAGCAGCGATTTCTCGCGGCCTTCCTTGAGGAGCACGGCGGGTTGTCCGTTGCCGGGGCGGGTGCGGGGTGCGCTGTCGCGAACGGCGGCGGGATGGCGTTCGGTCGGGCCTTTGCCGGTACGGGAACGGTTGCGGAAGTCGCGGTTGCCTGTTGAATGGCGGCGTGAGCCGGCGGGGGCGGGATTCTTTTTTGTCATGGTTTCTTTTTGGCGCGCGGGTGCGTGTCGTCGTAAATTTTACTGAGATACTGGAAATCCAGATGGGTGTAGACCTGCGTGGTGGAGATGCTGGCGTGTCCCAGCATCTCTTGCACGGCGCGCAGGTCGCCGGAGGATTGCAGCACGTGGGTGGCAAAGGAGTGGCGCAGCGTGTGCGGATGCACGTTGCCGTTGACGCCCTGCCGGATGCCCCAATGTTTGATGCGCAACTGCACCACGCGCGGCGAGATGCGACGGCCACGGCTGCCGACGAACAGCGCGGGCTCGTCGGCATCGGCCAACTGTGGACGCACCGCCAGCCAGTTCTGCAACGCCTGCAAGGCGCAGCTGCCGACCGGCACGATGCGGGTTTTGCTGCCTTTGCCGGTGACGCGCACTTCGGCGGAAGCCAGGCTGGCCTGCATCGTGTCCTTGTCCAGACCGACCAGTTCGGCCAATCGCAGCCCGGAGGAATACAGCAGCTCGAACATTGCCTTGTCACGTATCGCATCGACGGTCTCGGCGGGGAAGTCCACCAGTTTCGCGGCCTGGTCGGGCGACAGCGCCTGCGGCAGCGATTTTGGCGATTTCGGCGCGCGCAATCCGATGCAGGGATTGTCGGTGTAGCCGTGGTCGCGCAGCAGGTAATTGAAAAAGCCGCGCCAGGCCGACAACATGCGTGCCAGCGAACGTCCGCTCAGCCCCTTACTGTGCAGTTGGGCGATGAAACGGCGGATGTGCTGGATCTTCAGCTCGGCCAGTGGTGTGTCGCCGCACACCTCGAATAGCCGCTTGAGGTCGCGCGCGTAGTTCTCGGCAGTCAGTTCTGAATAATGCTTCTCGTTACGCAGCCAAGCCAGATAGCCGTCCAGATACTGCGCATTGGCGGCGTCCGGCATGGCTTAGTGGTCGAGGTGCGGGTGCAGCGCGCTGCCGGCGGCCTCGCTGATGCGCTGCAAAAACACCGTACCCATCTCCGGATAGAAGCGCTGCTTGTCTTCGCTGGCCAGTATCAGCAGGCCAATGGACGCGCTGCCCGCGTGCAGCGGCAGGAAGGCGAACGAATGCAGTTGCGCGGCTTGCTCGCCGAACCAGTCGGCAGTGTCGTGCGGTGCTTGATGCAGACAGACGGGCTGTGACTGACCATCGGTGAAGGACAACACTTCCTGACTGGGCGGCTGGGTCTGCCACAGATGCAGCGCGACATGCGGCACGGCGAAGATGTCGCGCAACAGGTGCGGGATCATCTCTTGCAGCGTGGTCAAATCCCGTGCAGCAAACAGCGCGGTGCTGAACTCATGCACCTTGTTTTGCAGTGCATCGTTTTCCTTGGCATAAATCATCAGCTCGTGCAGGCTCTTTTCAAGCGCCTTGTTCTTTGCGCGCAGATCGAACAGTTGCCGCTCGCTGAGTGAGATGGTGCGGCCACCGTGAGGGTGTGGCAGGGTGATTTGCGTCAGAACTTCGGCGTGTTCATCGAAAAACTGAGGATTATTGAGCAGATATTGTGCAACGTCTTCAGAGGTAAACATCATGGTTCCTTATAGATTGATCTCGCCGGAGAAAACACTGATGGCCGGGCCGGTCATCATCACCGGGGTGGTGTCGCCGTTCCAACTGATGGTCAGGGTGCCGCCATGCGTGGCAACGCTCACCGGGCTGTCCAACAGGCCACGGCGGATGCCGGCCACAGCAGCCGCACACGCGCCAGTGCCACAGGAAAGTGTTTCTCCCGAGCCGCGCTCAAACACGCGCAGGCGGATGTGATTGCGGTCCATGATCTGCATGAATCCGGCATTGACGCGTTTGGGGAAGCGCGGGTGATGTTCGATCAGCGGGCCTTGTGATTCAACCGGGGCGGTCTTAACCTCAGCCACGACTTGTACCGCGTGCGGGTTGCCCATCGAAATCGCGCTGATCGTCAATGTTTCGCCAGCTACTTCCAGCGGTTCGCTAATGTCGCCTGTGCCATCGGTGAAGGGCAGGCGGGCCGGGTCGAACACCGGCGCGCCCATGTTCACCGTCACATGACCGTCGTCTTCTAGGCGGGGGCGGATCAGACCGTTGCGCGTCTCGACCACGATCTCGGGCTTGCTGGTCAGCTTTTGTTCATGCACGAAGCGCACGAAGCATCGCGCGCCGTTGCCGCATTGCTCCACCTCGCCGCCGTCGGCGTTGAAGATGCGATAACGGAAATCAGCCGCTGCATCGCGCGCCTTCTCGACCAGTAAAATCTGGTCGCAGCCGACGCCGAAATGACGGTCGGCCAGCAGGCGCAGTTGTTCGGCGCTAAGCGAAACCTGCTGGCGCACACCGTCCAGCACTACGAAATCGTTGCCGGCGCCGTGCATCTTGGTAAATCTCAACAGCATCTAAGGAATCTCCACTCGGTTGGTGTTGCGTAATTGTTCGTACCGGAAGCAGTCGGTGGTGTGGTCGTTGACCATGCCGGTCGCCTGCATCAGCGCATAACAGATGGTCGAGCCGACGAACTTGAAACCCCGCCGCTTCAGCTCGCGGCTCATCGCATCCGATTCCGCCGTATGGGCGGGAACCTCGGCCAGGCTGCGCCAGGTATTCTGTATCGGCTGACCCTCCACGAACTGCCAGAGCAAGCGGGCGAAACCGCCGCATTCGTCCTGCACGCGCAAAAATTGCCGCGCATTGATGACCGCCGATTCGACCTTGAGCCGGTTGCGCACGATACCCGCGTCAAGCAGCAGCGATTCTATTTTATCCGCGTCATAGGCCGCAATCTTCAGCGGGTCGAAAGCGTCGAACGCAGCGCGGTAATTTTCGCGCTTGCGCAAAATCGTGATCCAGCTCAGGCCCGCCTGCGCGCCTTCCAGCAGCAAAAACTCGAACAGCCGGCGGTCATCCGTCACCGGCACGCCCCACTCAAGATCGTGATATTGCCGGTACAGCGGGTCGTCGCCCGCCCAGCCGCAGCGCACTGGCTCGCAGCAAGTCCCGTTCATGGCAGCAGAGCGTTGGCATCGCGCCACAGGCAGCGATCCATCACCACCGTAATGCCGGCCTGCTGTGCGCGCAGAGCAGCCGCCTCGTGGACGATGCCCTGTTGCAGCCACAGGCATTTGACGCCCAGCCGGATGCAACTCTCGACGATCGCCGGAACATGCTCGGCGGCGCGGAACACATCCACGATGTCCGGCACTTCGGGCAGGCTTTCAAGATCGTCGTAAGCCGTCTCGCCCAGCACCGGGCCGGTCATCGGGCGCACCGGGATGATGCGCAGCCCCAGGCTTTGCAGCCCCTGCGCCACGCGGAAGCTGGGGCGCGTCTCGTTGGGCGACAGGCCCACCACGGCGACCGTGTGTATCTGCGCCAGCAACTGCCGGATGGTTTCGCTATCGGGATTGGTAAACATAAGCACGATTAGACCGGAACTGAGGAGGCGCAAAGATACCATCATTGCGAGCTTCCGCCACCCAAAATGCCTGCCCGCATGGACGAAACCCCCAAAAACCGCTATGCTGCGCGCGCTTTCGCAACTCGCCCCATATCGGAGTGCGGCTTGCCAAGCACGAAGCATCCGCTGCAAAATCGTTTTCCCCACAGCGCCCGTAGCTCAGTTGGATAGAGTACAGCCCTCCGAAGGCTGGGGTCGCACGTTCGAATCGTGTCGGGCGCGCCATATTTCTCAATGAATTGGGTGATTTTGCATCATCAAAATTCCCATCCCAACGCATTGGTGACTATTCGGTGACTAAATGGTGACCATTTGGCGACTACCGAAAATTCCACCACCTGATTTCTCGTCGAATTTGACTATATGTCACCGTGACCGCGTTTTGCTAAATGGCAAGCGAGCTGCAGAACGTGCTCATCCAGAATCCTCAAACGCAAGCGGCTTTATTTTTATCGCTCTTTCCGAATTTTTGGCGCTACCGCTTCCGGCCTAGCCCTTTTTCGCCAGCTTGCTGTGCCGCATCGAGTAAGTGAAATAAACGATTATCCCCAGCGTCAGCCAGACCACGAAACGCAGCCAGGTTTGCGAGGGCAAAAAGGCCATCAGCCCACCGCAGGAGATCATGCCCATAATGGGGAACAGCGGGTTGAACGGGTTCTTGAACGGGCGATGCAGGTGCGGCTGGCGGATGCGCAGCACGATCACGCCCAGACAGACCAGCACGAAGGCGGCCAGCGTGCCGATGTTCACCAGTTCCGCCAGTGCGCCCAGCGGCAACAGTCCGGCGGCGATGGACATGATGATGCCGGTCAGCACGATCACGCGCACCGGCGTGTGGGTCTTGTGGTTCACCTCGGCGAAGAACGGCGACAGCAGGCCGTCGCGCGCCATAGCGAAGATGATGCGGGTCAGGCCGTAGTAGAGCACCAGCATCACCGTGGTCAGCCCGGCGATCACGCCGGTGGAGACCAGCGCCGAGGCCCAGGTGTAGCCCATCAGTTGCAGCGCGTGCGCCACCGGCGAGGACACGCCCAGCTCGGTGTAGGGCACCACGCCGGTCAGCAGGCCGGAGACGATGATGTAGATTACGGTGCAGAACACCAGCGAAGAGATGATGCCGATGGGCACGTCGCGCTGCGGGTCCTTGGCCTCTTCCACCGCCGTGGACACCGCGTCGAAGCCGACGTAGGCGAAGAACACCAGCGAAGCTCCGGCCAGCACGCCGGTGGTGGAGCCGTCCGGCAGGGTGTTGAACCAGCCGTAAGGCATGAACGGATGCCAGTTCTCGGGATGCACGTTAAATGAAGCGATGCCGACGAACACGCAGATGGTCAGCACCTTGACGAACACCATCGCGGTGTTGAGCTGCGCGCTCTGCTTCATGCCCACGATCAGCATGCCCATCAGGATGAGGATGATGGCGCTGGCCGGCAGATTGATGATGCCGCCCAGCTCCGGCGATTTGGTCAGTGCATCCGGCAGGCCCATGCCCATCGCGGAGAGCGCGTTGTTGAAGTAGCCCGACCAGCCGTTGGCCACCGCCGCCACCGACACGCTGTATTCCAGCAGCAATATCCAGCCAATCACCCAAGCGACGATCTCGCCGAACGCCACGTAACTGTAGCCGTAGGCGCTGCCGCAGCCGCCCACCGCCGCTGCCAGTTCGGCGTAGGCCAGTGCGGCAAAGGCGCAGGCAAAACCGGAAATGATGAAGGACAGCACCACCGCCGGGCCGGACATCTTGGCCGCCGCCAGGCCGGTGAGCACGAAAATGCCGGTGCCGATGATCGCGCCTATGCCCAGCAGCGTCAGATCGAATGCCGACAGGCAACGCTTCAGCCCGGTGTGATCGCCGCTCGTGATCGGCTTGGTGCGGAAAATATTGTTCGCCATCTCGTCCCCCTGTTTGAAGGCCGAAATTATGCCCGAAGCCAGACGGATGCGGGCGGGAAAAGGCGGAAAATCGCGAATCCGGGCTGGGCTGCGACCTGCTTCTCATGTGCGCGGGACTGATCCAGTACGTAGGCAGGGGTTAGTGCCTCACTCCAGCCTACGTTGGTTCACCGCAATGCAGCGGTTCCGACGCAACCTGATTCACTCCCCAGTCCTCAGGCAGGATACCTTCACGCACGAAACGGTGGAAGGACGAATGCGGCCAGTCGCGCGGCGCATACACATAGCCATGCTTGACCGGATTGTAGTGGATGTAATCCACGTGCCGCGCATAGTCGTTTGCATCGCGTATCTGATGCTCCCAATAGCGGCGCTGCCATATCCCCCGCTCCCCCTTCCGCTTGCGACTGGCGTTGATGCGCTCAATCTTGTCCAGCTGACGGGAGAATCCCGCCTTGATCAACGCCCAGCGCGTCGGATAGTCCGTATCACCCTCGGGCAATGTCCAGATCGCATGCAGATGCTCCGGCAGTACCACCATCGCGTCGATATGGAAAGGATGCGCTTCCCGCACCCGCCGCACACTCGCCCGCAAAGCGTCAATGTGATCCGTCAGCAAAGTCGCGGAGCGGTCGGCCAGATTGACCGTGAAGAAGAACGTCCCGCCGGGAGCAAAGGCACGGGTATAAGTTCGCATCACACCCCCACATCCAGAAAACCAACCAACGCACCGAGAGAACCCACGTAGGCTGGGGTGAGGCACGAACCCCAGCGTTACGCATTATGACGCGGTTCGCGTTGAGGTGGCGATTGAGGGGGATGAATCGCTCCGGTTTTCGTGGAGCACCGGTAGGCTGGGGTGAGCTTGCGAACCCCGGCATGTGGGGGGGGAGGGTGTTATTGATTGCTGGGGTTCGTGCCTCACCCCAGCCTACCGGGTTCCACCCCGTTCGCGGTCTGCTGTGATTTTGCTTCTATGTCGCCAAGTGCGATGAATTTACTAGGTTTTACACCATTCAGTAATGCTACTTTCCCTAATAATTCCGGGTCATCTGCGAAGAAGATTCTAAATTTTCCCCCTTCATTACACAAATATCTTTCAAGGCTACTCTTGCGATGATTGTAGATGCTGCGAATGACAACCGCGAATGGCGTTAAATCATATAGTTGTGCGCCCTGACCTTGGGCAGTATCGATACCTACACAATTAATGATCTCTTCGATGTCCAATTTCAATGCATGAGCAATAGAAAGGATGTTTTCGGCCAACCTGACCATATCCTCTGGCAACAATTCTTCAGCCCAAGTTTTCTGTAACCAATCAATGACGGTTTTTAACTTCCGAATTTTCTCATCCGTAACATTCAGCAGTGAAGATTCAGCTATTGCATCTACACGCTCAACGGATATCTCAGCGTGTTCAAGCATAGCCTTAATTTGGAAGGCAACCCGCGCACGCCCCCAATGAACACTTTTTCCCTTATAAACCAAATCATGAGTAGCGACGCCCCAGGCATGCTGTAGAAATGTCTTTATTTGTACCTCAAATACTATTTCATCGAGTGGTCTGGAAGGAAGATCTTCGCCTGACTTCAGCTTTACATAAAGTCGTAGATCATCGAAAGAAAATTCTTCTGGAGATTTGTGGGTCCTCTCATCTGCGGGGGGGCGGCGCTTAACAATATCGCAGACTTCTGAGACCAGATTGAGTGCTTCCGCTATCGAGGTTCGATTTTCGACGACAAGCGTGCATGCGAAAAAATCCTCCATAGCTTCTGGCTGATGAACTCTCCCTGTTTCAAGCTTAAGAGCAAAACTCTCCTCCCCCTTAATGCGGCAAAGAAAAAACCACTGAGCTTTCTTTTTGCCCTCAAAAATTTCCTTTACCCGTGTTTCCAAGAGTTTATTGATTGCGTACTGCTCTTGGTACAAACTTCGAATGGTCTTATTGATTTTCATCCGCCGGCTCTTCGCCTGTAATAAATGAAAGAAGGGCTTTGTGTCTGGCTAGTCTTTGCGGAAGCTCTGTGTTAGCGCCACGGGCATTCTGTGCATAGTTGAATTGGTGACGATTATTTTCCGAACCAGCACCAGCCAACCACTCTTCCGGATTTTCAGCTTTTAAAATAGCTACAATAGATTCCATAAACTCTTTATAACGCGGTGCAACACTTAATGCATCTAAGTTATCGCTGAGTGCACCAAAACACCACAGAGAGTAAAAATTTGTGGAGGTTCTGCCAAGCGAGCTGACAACTCCATCTGCTTTCTCTAGTTCGAGAATCCAACGTTTTATTCTTTCAAATTTTTCAATAAATTCATCTTCGGAGAAATTTGGATCCATCTCTGTCGGAGAGTCATAGTCGGCGTAATACGTATCAAGCTCATCTTGATCGAATCCCGAAAGCTGGCCTTTTAGCAGAACAACCATCAACTCAGAAATAAATTGAACATCTTTCATTCTTCTGGCATTGGCTGTAGTGACGATTCCAATTGATCTCCATTCCTCTTTCTTAGCTTCATCTTCTGCGAATGTAGCAAACCAACCATCAAACTTTGCATGACGTAACTCTTGCCGTTCTAGATTTTTAGAGGTTCTGTTATATCGATCGAAAATTTCTTTTACGACAGCATTGTCAACGGTATCGAGCATCTCTACTGCAAGTTGATAATTCCAGTATTTCTTGCGCTGCTCGACATCAATATTTTTCCATTTTTTTCCAGCCAAACCTGCATCTTGCATATCGTGAGACAAAGTAATCTTGCCTGCGACAAAATTAATTATCGTTTCCAGCCGCTGCTTTCCATCTACAACGTGGTAAGTTGCCACCCCCTCATCGGAAAGAGATTTGTAGAGAAAAAGGGGCGGGCAGGGATATCCGTTAAAAATAGTATCCAGAAAATACCTCCTCTCTTTGGGAGTCCAAACAGAGTGGCGTTGATAAGGTGGAGACAAATCCAGCAGTCCGCGCTTATTGAGGTCTAAGAACCAGCTGATGTCTTGTGGAGCGATATTGCGTGCCATTTAATTGTTCCTTTCAATGCAGCTAGTTGTAATTGCTACTGCGAGAAATTTTGGTTTCCAAAGTTATGTCTCCCACGGGATATCTCTAACTGCCCCCACTGTTAAGTGGCGACAACGAATGCGGCTATTTAGCCATTCATTCGTTGCTGGTGATTTCAATGTCTCAAGAATGGCCTTGCATGTTTTGACTGTCCCATCGTGCGGCTTGCATATTAGCAAATGGTTTTCTACCGCGACCGGTTCAGAGCAATTAACTAACGTGCCAAGTGCCCTAAATTTGTCACTTGGGCTTGATGTTCGCCTAATAACTACAAAAGGTGGCTGAAATGTAGTTCCAGCAAATTTTCGACGTGACGACAAAGAGTTAATGCGCTCCCAAGGTGGTGCATCTCTCGAATGGAGATAGGCATACTCTAGTCCTATCTCCTTATCTCGATGAGGTACGACCGCCCCAACGGCAACCGTACAATAATCAGCCAGTTTTTTACTCGATGGCTTATGTCTGACGCCCCAAGGCTCTTCACTACCAGTACTGGTAAGACGCGCCTCTCGCACTTTCAACTCCAAGATGAATACATCAACATCGGCTTGCGGATCAAAGCTCCCATAAACATCAACTCGTTCTATTGCCGCAAACTCCTGAATATATTTTCTCCAGTGCCCATAACGACTTCCTGCCCTGAGTACGTCAGGAAGGATGGCAATGATACGGGAGCCAGATTTTGCGACTTTCAGACAACTATCAACAAATTGAGCGGCCGCAGAAATATTGCCACTTCCCCATTCGCAACGTTCTGGTGCCTTAATAGAAACGAAGGGAGGATTTAGAACAATCTCTGTTGGCTCAAAGCCCAGTGAGGCCTCCAAAGAATTTTCACACTGAAGTAGGGGGAAAACTTCGTCAAGGGAGAGTTTAAGTTTAGTAGTCGCAATCTTGCGAGCCCCCCTTGAGTATGCTGCCAACACCAGTCGTGCCTTTGCTGCCCTCAGGAAGATTTCCTCAGTGTCATTCCCACCGATTCTCTTCCCCCAGTCAATCAACGTTTGCCCAATATCGGGATAAATGGGCAGCTTTTCTCCATAGCCAAGTAACAAATCTCCAGCACCACAGGCTGGATCCCAAATTGTCCCGGACACCCTTCCATTAAGTCGTGGACCAATCGCACGAGATCGAAGACTTTCTCCTGTAAAGAAAGCTCCAATAGATTGCCGATCTGCCAATGGCACACAACGGCGCAATTCCGCACCTGTTTCTCCATTTAGGAACCTACTGAGTCTTTGGCGATCAACACAAACTTTTTGTCCTTCTAGTGCGGCTACTGCGTGTGATTCAAGCACACGTACGTATGCTTCGAAATCAGTCATTCGAGGTCGATCTGCTTGCACAATCTTATTATTTCTTTCTAATTTCACTTGAATTCATTACCTCACAACAGGAGCATTTACGACTTACTTTCATCGACCAATCGGCTTATACCGAATCCGCTTCGGCTTCCCGCCTTCCTCGCCCAACCGCTTCTTCTTGTCGGCCTCGAGCTCCTGATAATCGCCTTCGCAGGAAAGGATGGTCATCACGCCGATTCCAGTATCTTGCACGATTCGTAAATTCTCGCTGGGGAGAGTTCCAGTCCGTTCGGCCAGCACAGTGCGCCTGCATCAATGAATACGCGGCTGTAATAGGATTCCGAGCGGAGAGGCTCCAGCAATGGGCCGCTCCGTTGCAACAAGGCGCGCCCGTTAAAAACGCCTTCTTGTCCGGTTGAAAAGGTCAGGGCGATTTGAAAGTCAGTCAAATAACGCGCCGCGATTATCTTAATCATCGTAATCCGCTCCCGGTATGCGCTCCATGGGTTCAAAGCGCTGTCCATGCTCCCAGTTTGCCAGCAATTCGGCCTGATGCCGCAAGCACCATTCCTTGACCATCGCAGCGGCCTTGTTCGGCAGTTGCCCCTTGGATATCTCTCCGGTCTGTATTTCCACTAGCGCCTCGAATCCCTGATATTCCACATGGATGTGAGGCGGCGGATGATCGTCGTGCCACATACGGATGATGATGCCAAAAAATATGGACAAGATAGGCATGCTCAATTACTCCTGTTGTGGTCGCAACGATCTCGCGCTCTCCTGTGCTATCGGCTGATAGGTTTGTAGCGTATGCGTTTGGGCTTAGCCCCCTCCTCACCCAAGCGTTTCTTCTTGTCCGCCTCGTATTCCTGATAGTTGCCGTCGAAGAACGTCCACTTGGAGTCGCCTTCGCAGGCCAAGATGTGGGTGGCGATGCGGTCTAAGAACCAGCGGTCGTGGGAGATGACGGCGACGCAGCCGGCGAATTCGAGCAGGGCGTCTTCCAGTGCGCGCAGGGTTTCCACGTCCAGATCGTTGGACGGTTCGTCGAGCAGCAGCACGTTGCCGCCGGCGATCAGGGTCTGCGCCAGATGCAGGCGGCCGCGTTCACCGCCGGAGAGTTGGCCGACCAGTTTGCCCTGATCCGCTCCCTTGAAGTTGAAACGGCCGATGTAGGCGCGCGCCGGAGTCTCGTATTTGCCCACGGTGAGGATGTCGTTGCCGCCGGAGATGGCGTCGAACACGGTCTTGTCGTTCTCCAACCCTTCGCGTGACTGGTCAACGAAGGCGACCTTGACGGTCTGACCGATCTTGATTTCGCCTGAATCGGGCTGTTCCTTGCCGGTAATCATGCGGAACAGGGTGGATTTACCCGCGCCGTTCGGGCCGATGATGCCGACGATGGCGCCGGGCGGAATCTTGAAGCTGAGGTTGTCTATCAGCAGGCGGTCGCCGTAGGCTTTGGAGACGTTGTCGAATTCGATGACTTCATTGCCGAGACGTTCGCCGACCGGGATGAAGATCTCCTGCGTCTCGTTGCGCTTCTGGTATTCGGTGTTGGAGAGTTCCTCGAAGCGGTTCAAACGCGCCTTGGATTTGGCCTGACGCGCTTTCGGATTCTGGCGCACCCACTCCAGTTCCTGCTTCATGGATTTCATGTGCGCGTCTATCTGTTTGCTCTCGGCTTCCAGACGCGCTTCCTTTTGTTCCAGCCATTGGGTGTAGTTGCCCTTCCACGGGATGCCGTGGCCGCGATCCAGCTCAAGTATCCATTCGGCGGCGTTGTCCAGGAAGTAGCGGTCGTGGGTGACGGCGACCACGGTGCCGGGGAAGCGTACCAGGAATTGCTCCAGCCATTCCACCGATTCGGCGTCCAGATGGTTGGTCGGCTCGTCCAGCAGCAGCATGTCGGGCTTTTCCAGCAGCAGTTTGCACAGCGCCACGCGGCGCTTCTCACCGCCGGACAGGTTGCCGATGGCAGCGTCCCAGTCGGGCAGGCGCAGCGCGTCGGCGGCGATCTCCATCTGGTGTTCGGCATCAGAACCGGAAGCGGCGATGATGGCTTCCAGTCGCGCCTGTTCGGCGGCCAGCGCGTCGAAGTCGGCATCTTCCTCGGCGTAGGCGGCATACACCGCGTCCAGCTTGGATTGCGCTTCCATCACTTCGCCCAATGCGGATTCGACTTCCTGACGCACGGTCTTGGCGGGGTCGAGTACCGGTTCCTGCGGCAGATAGCCGATCTTGATGTTGGGCAGGTGCTGCACTTCGCCGTCGTATTCCTGATCTGCCTTGGCCATGATGCGCAGCACGGTGGATTTGCCCGAGCCGTTCAGACCCAGCAGGCCGATCTTGGCGCCGGGAAAGAAGCTCAAGGAAATATCCTTGATGATCTGACGCTTGGGGGGGACGATCTTGCTCACGCGGAGCATGGACATTACATATTGACCTTGTGCCATTTTGTGTTCTCTGAAGTGTGGGACATGAAGGGGCGTAGCTTACCGCAAAGGCCTGCTTGGCGCAGCCTGAACGATGTACGTGATGCGCTGAACAGGCCTTTGCAGGCGATGCGGTGGTCGAGCAGGTTGTTGGGGAGGCGTGATCTATTCGAATTCGTCGTTCCCGCGAAGGCGGGAACCCAGTTAAATCAGCAAGCTGGATACCCGCCTGCGCGGGCATGACGAATAAGTCAGCGTCTCTTTAGCCCAGCTGCTGACCGTGTTCGCGGGTGGCGAAAAATTGCACCTTGGGCCAGCGCTCCTGCGCCAATCGCAGGTTGACGCTGGTGTCGGCCAGGTAGGCGTAGTTGCCGTCCACGTCCTTGGCCAGCCGCGACTGGTTGGCCTTGACGAATTCGTTGAGGTGCGCGGCATCCGGGCAAGTCACCCAGCGGGCGGTATGGATGCCGGCGCGCTCGAACGCCGCGTCCACGCCGTATTCGGATTTCAGGCGATGCTCGACCACTTCGAACTGCAACTGGCCGACCGCGCCGATCAGCGGGTTGCTGGTGTCCACCAGCGGCTCGAACACCTGCACCGCGCCTTCTTCGCCCAGTTGGCGCAGGCCTTTTTGCAACTGCTTGGCCTTCATCGGGTCGCGCAGCCGGGCACGGCTGAACAGCTCCGGCGCGAAATACGGGATGCCCTTGAAGGTCAGCGCCTCGCCTTCGGTCAGCACGTCGCCGATCTGGAGTTGACCGTGGTTATGCACGCCGATGATGTCGCCGGCATAGGCCTCGTCCAGCCGCGCGCGCTCGTTGGCCATGAAAGTCACCGCGTTGGCGAGCTTCATCTCCTTGCCGGTGCGGCGGTGTTTGACCTTCATGCCGGAGCTGTAGCGCCCCGAGCAGACGCGCATGAAGGCGATGCGGTCGCGATGGTTGGGGTCCATGTTGGCCTGGATTTTGAACACGAAGCCGGTGAATGCGGCTTCGGTGGGCTGCACCATGCGCACGTCAGTTTCGCGCGGCAGTGGGGCAGGAGCCCAGTCCACCAGCGCGCGCAGGATCTCGCGCACGCCGAAATTGTTCACGCCGGAGCCGAAGAACACCGGCGTCTGGCGGCCAGCCAGGAATTCCTGCAAGTCGAACGATGCGCCCGCGCCCATCACCAATTCGGTCTCGTCGCGCATGGATTGCATCTCGGCGGGGCAGGTCTGGGTCAGCCGGTCTATCTCGGCGCCCTTGAGCATTTCCACGCTGCCATCGGCCTTCTCCTCGCCGGGCGTGAAGCGCAGCACCTCGTCGTTGACCAGGTGGTACACGCCCTGAAAACGCTTGCCCATGCCGATCGGCCAGGTGACCGGCGCGCAATGGATCTTCAGCACCGACTCGATCTCGTCCAGCACTTCCAGCGGCTCGCGCACCTCGCGGTCCATCTTGTTGATGAAGGTGATGATGGGCGTGTTGCGCAAGCGGCACACTTCCAGCAGCTTGATGGTTTGCTCCTCGACACCCTTGGCGGCGTCCACCACCATCACGGCGGCATCCACGGCGGTCAGCACGCGGTAAGTGTCCTCAGAGAAATCCTGGTGGCCGGGCGTGTCGAGCAGATTGATCACGCAATCGTCAAAGGTGAACTGCATCACCGAGCTGGCGACCGAGATGCCGCGCTGCTTTTCAATGTCCAGCCAGTCGGAGGTCGCGTGGCGACCGCTCTTGCGCGCCTTCACCGTGCCGGCCATCTGGATCGCGCCGCCGAACAACAGCAGCTTCTCGGTCAGCGTGGTCTTGCCCGCGTCGGGGTGGGAGATGATGGCGAACGTGCGGCGGCGTTTCACCTCGCGGGTGATGCCGTCTGCGCCTGCCGGCGCATCGCCACTTTGGAATTCTTCGGAAGTCTGGATCATCTTTCTGCACCACAAAACAAAAAGGCTCGCCTAATTTTGGCAAGCCTTTTCGATGTTATTTGGTGGCCCGGGGCGGAATCGAACCACCGACACAAGGATTTTCAATCCTCTGCTCTACCGACTGAGCTACCAGGCCATACTGCTTACGCTCACCGGAAACTGACGCTTCCGAGCTTGCGAGCCGCGCATTATACCCATATCCGAAAAAACCGCAACAGCTAAAGGCGCGCGACGAAAATGACAAACCCCGCCGAAGCGGGGTCTGTTGGGTAATGCCGATGTGTTCCAAAATGCGGCGACGGGTCGCCGCTTCGGGATTACATCATGCCGCCCATGCCTCCCATGTCGCCACCCATGCCGCCGGCAGCCGGTTTGTCTTCCGGCAGTTCGGCAACCATGCAGTCGGTAGTCAGCATCAGGCCGGCCACGGAAGCGGCATTTTGCAATGCCGTGCGTGTCACCTTGGTTGGATCAACCACGCCCATTGCCAGCATGTCGCCGTATTCGCCGGATGCGGCGTTGTAGCCGAAGCTGCCGGAGCCGTCCAGTACCTTGTTCACGACTACGGATGGCTCGTCACCTGCGTTGGCGACGATGGCGCGCAGCGGGGCTTCCATCGCGCGCAGCACGATGGTGATGCCTGCGTCTTGGTCGTGGTTGTCGCCTTTCAGGGCGGCAACAGCGGCCTTGGCGCGCAACAGTGCCACGCCGCCGCCGGGGACGATGCCTTCTTCAACTGCCGCACGGGTAGCGTGCAGGGCATCTTCGACGCGGGCTTTCTTTTCCTTCATTTCGACTTCGGTCGCAGCGCCGACCTTGATCACGGCAACACCGCCAGCCAGTTTGGCTTTACGCTCTTGCAGCTTCTCTTTGTCGTAGTCGCTGGAAGATTCTTCGACTTGCTTGTTGATCTGGGCGATGCGACCACGGATCGCGTCTTCCTGACCTGCGCCGTCAATGATGGTGGTGTTGTCCTTGCCTACCTCGATGCGCTTGGCTTGGCCCAGTTCGGCCAAAGTGACTTTTTCCAGTGTCAGGCCGACTTCTTCGGCGATGACCGTGCCGCCAGTCAGGATGGCGATGTCTTCCAGCATGGCTTTGCGGCGGTCGCCGAAACCCGGTGCCTTGACGGCGACGGTCTTCAGGATGCCACGGATGTTGTTCACGACCAGAGTCGCCAGCGCTTCACCATCAACGTCTTCGGCGATGATCAGCAGTGGCTTGCCAGCCTTGGCGACTTGCTCCAGTACTGGCAGCAGTTCGCGGATGTTGGAGATCTTCTTGTCGTGCAACAGGATGAAGGGGCTCTCCATTGCAGCGATCTGGCGATCCTGATTGTTGATGAAGTAGGGCGACAGGTAGCCACGATCGAACTGCATGCCTTCAACGACGGCCAGTTCGTCTTCCAGGCCGGAGCCGTCTTCAATGGTGATGACGCCTTCCTTGCCGACTTTGTCCATCGCTTCGGCGATCTTGTCGCCGACGGCGGAATCGGAGTTGGCGGAGATGGAACCTACTTGGGCGATTTCCTTGCTGGTGGTGCAAGGCTTGGAGATTTTCTTCAGTTCGGCGACTGCGGCAATCACAGCCTTGTCAATGCCGCGCTTCAGGTCCATCGGGTTCATGCCGGCGGTAACGAACTTCATGCCTTCCATGACGATGGATTGTGCCAGCACTGTTGCTGTGGTGGTGCCGTCACCGGCTACGTCGGAGGTCTTGGAAGCGACTTCCTTGACCATCTGCGCGCCCATGTTCTCGAACTTGTCTTTCAGTTCGATTTCCTTGGCGACGGATACGCCGTCCTTGGTGATGGTCGGGGAGCCGTAGGAACGGTCCAGCACTACGTTGCGGCCTTTCGGGCCCAGAGTCACTTTGACCGCGTCGGCCAGAATGTTCACGCCTACAACCATTTTGCTGCGTGCTGCGTCGTGGAATCTTACGTCTTTTGCTGCCATGTCTGTATTCTCCTGAATTCGGTTGATTAGGCTACGATGATGCCGATGATGTCGTCTTCACGCATGGTCAGGTATTCCTGGCCGTCCAGTTTGAAGGTCTGGCCGGAATACTTGCCGAACAGCACCTTGTCGCCCGCTTTGACGCTCATCGCCTGCAGTTTGCCGTCGCTGTTTACCTTGCCGTTGCCAACAGCCACGACTTCACCGGTGTCAGGTTTTTCGGCAGCTGCGCCTGGCAGTACGATGCCGGAAGCGGTCTTAACGTCTTCTTCCATACGTTTAACGATGACGCGATCGCTCAAAGGACGAATGTTCATACTTAATATCTCCTGAATCAATGAGTTGAGTTAAATGCAAAGGCGGGATGCAGGATTGCTCGCCGCTCGCAGAGACCGATAATGGGGTCGGTCTCTGCGGTTTCAAGTGCGAAAAGCTAAATTATTTTTGGCGGACTATTCTTTTGCGGGCAATGCGATCTTGTTGTCGGTGCTGAACTGGTAATCCTTGAAGATGTGTTCGGCGCTCAGCAACTGATAGCTGCCATCGTCATTCCGATGGCTGGTGTCTTTCAGGCGGTAGGCATAGTGGCCGCAAGTCCATAGGTCATAGTTGCGCATGTGAGTGCACAAGCAGGTCTTGTCCATCACGGAGAATTTTTTGGCGTCAGGATTGGCTTCCACCACGCGGTTGTAGGCATCTATGTAACCGCAGTTTCCAGTGCCATCAAGCACATAACCGAAAGCTTCGCAGTTTGGCCGTATGCCCGAGCCGATGGCTGGACAGCCCTTGATCATGCGCATCGGGTAGCCGGTAGGGGAGAGGGTGTTGACCTCAATATCCTGCTCACTGGCCTTGAAGTATTCCTGCTGAATCTTTGGCGGAATGCCGCACTCCTTGGCGACGGTAAAGCGCGTGGCGACCTGCACGGCTGCCGAGCCGGTTTCCAGGTAGCTGACCGCGTCGCTGCCGGTAAAAATGCCGCCAGCCGGTATCACGGGAATATCCAGCTGCTCGGCCTTGAGATAGGCGATCACTTCAGCGGTGATGGTGCGCAGATCATATTGGGCCCAATCCATGCCGAAACCCAAATGCCCCCCCGCCAAAGGCCCTTCCACAACGACGAAATCGGGCAGACGATCAGTCTTGGCATTTTTGCGCAAGAACAGCTGCAATGCGCGCACCGAGGAGACGATGATGCCGAGCTTGGCATCGCGGAAGCGGGGATGATCCTGCATCATCGCGAATGAGCCCAGATGCAAACCCGCCGCGAGGGTAATGCCGTCTATCCCGGCATCCAGCGCGGCCAATAAGCGCGTGCGCAGTGTTTCGCGCGGTGCGTTCATGGTGAGCTTTTCCATGCAGTTGATGAAGATCATGCCGTCACCACGTTTTGCCTCCATGGTTTTGCCGACATGCAGGTGGGTCGCCTTGGCAACCTGCTCAAGGTCGAATTTGACGATGGATTTATCGGCTTGCAGGATATTCAGCTTGTATTGCTTTTGCTTCTCACTGACGAACTTGGTCTTGTAGCGCTTATCGGTCACCGTTGGCAGCATGGCATCGGAGATATGTCCGATACCGCCCAGCCGCGCAGCTTCCAGAGCCAATTCTGCGGTTGAAATATCCACACCCATGCCGCCTATCATGATAGGCACCAGCTCGCGCTTGCCGAAGCGCAGGCGGAAATCATCTACACATTTCATTACTGCCACCCTCCAACTGCCGCATCAATGGTGCGCCAGACATTATTGTAATAATCCCCCTCCTATCGACCGGACGGAACGAAATCGGGTCGCAAGGAAGCGGCATTATCGCAAAGATACGGATAAAAACATATTGTTATCCACAATTCGCGCGCAGGATTCCCCGGTAAGCCCGACTGGGCAAGGCCTGATCCCTGACATTTTGCGCGGTAATTCGCTATCATGCGGCGATGAAAAAGTCTGCCAGTTCCAATGCCGATCTCGTCAGTCGCAGCCTCTCTGCCGTCTGGCATCCCTGCTCACAGATGAAGCATTACGAGGCTTTCCCGCTGGTTGCCGTGGCGCGTGGGCAGGGCGTGTGGCTATATGATTTCGATGGCGGGCGCTATCTGGATGCGGTCAGTTCGTGGTGGGTGAATCTGTTCGGTCATGCCAATCCGCGCATCAACGCCGCGCTGCGCGACCAGCTCGACCAACTGGAGCACGTGATGCTGGCGGGTTTCACGCACCAGCCGGTGGTGGAGTTGTCCGAACGGCTGCGCGAACTCGCACCGACAGGACTCGGGCATTGCTTTTACGGCTCGGACGGCGCATCGGCCACCGAGATCGCGCTGAAGATGAGCGCGCATTACTGGCGCAACAGCGGCCAGCCGGACAAGCGCCAATTCATCAGTCTTGCGAACAGCTACCACGGCGAAACGCTGGGCGCGCTGTCGGTCACCGACGTGGCGTTGTTCCGCGATGCCTATGGCGCGCTGATCCGGCAACAGGCTACCGTCGCCAGCCCCGACTGGCGCGAGGCCTGCGACGGGGAGGATGCCGAGGCGGTCGCGCTGCGCGCTGCCGGCGAGCTTGAAGCGCATCTGCAACAGCATCACGAACAGCTTGCCGCCTTCATCATCGAGCCGCTGGTGCAGGGCGCGGCGGGTATGGCGATGTACCACCCGGCCTATCTGCGCCGCGCCCGCGAACTGTGCGACCGCTACCGCGTACACCTGATCGCCGACGAGATCGCGGTCGGCATGGGCCGCACCGGCACGCTGTTCGCCTGCGAACAGGGCGGCATCAGCCCGGACTTTCTGCTGATCTCCAAGGGCATCACCGGCGGCTACCTGCCGCTGTCCATCGTGATGACCACGGACGAGGTCTACCGGGCGTTCTATGACGACCAGACCGCGCGCGGCTTTCTGCATTCGCATTCCTACACCGGCAACCCGCTGGCCTGTCGCGCAGCACTCGCCACGCTGGACATCTTCGCGGCGGACGACGTGCTGCGCGCCAACCGCCATCGCGCGGCGCGGCTCAACCAGATTGCCGCACCGCTGCGCGCCCATCCGGCGGTGCGAAATTGGCGCAACACCGGCATGATCTGGGCGTTCGAGGTGGAATCGCCGCATGCCGATTTCGCGCGGCGCTGCTTCGCGCTGGGCTTGCAGCACGAGCTGCTGCTGCGTCCGATGGGCAACACCGTGTATTTCATGCCGCCGTATGTGATCAGCGAGGACGAGATGCAATGGCTCGTTGAACGCACGCTGGCCGTTATCGGGGCGCTGACATGAAGCGCGGCTGGCTTGCGCTATTCGCCCTGTGCTTTGCCGCCGGTGCGATGGCGGCATCGCTGCCCGTCGCCGTCCGGCAGGAGCTGAAACAGGCGGGCATCCCGCAGTCGTCGGTCGCGGTGGTGGTGCAACAGGTAGGCAAGCGCCAGCCCTTGTTGCATCTGAATGACGAACGGGCGATGAATCCCGCCTCCACCATGAAGCTGCTCACCACCTTCGCCGCACTCGATCTGCTCGGCCCCGCTTACACCTGGAAGACCGAGGCGTATCTGGACGGCGAACTCAAGGACGGTGTGCTGGAAGGCAATCTCGTCCTCAAGGGCTATGGCGACCCCAAGTTCACCGTCGAGCAATTCTGGCTGTGGCTGGCCGAGATGCGCGCGCGCGGTCTGCGCGAGATACGCGGCGACCTGGTGCTGGATCGCAGCTACTTCGATATTCCGCCGTTCGATGCCGGTGCTTTCGACAACGATCCGGTGCGCGCCTACAACGTCGGCGCGGACGCGCTGCTGCTCAATTTCAACACGCTGAAGCTGAGCTATCTGCCCGAGGGCGGAGCGTTGCGTGTGTTTACCGAGCCCAGGCTTGATGGACTGCCACTGGACAACCGGCTGGCGGCGCTTGCCGATGGCCCGTGCGACGACTGGGATGATGGCATCTTGGTCGAGACCGGCGGCGACGTCGTGGCGTTGCGGGGCGGCTACCCCGGCGTGTGCGGAGAACGTTCGCACAACCTGAGCCTGATGCCGCACGCCCGCTACGTCGAGGCCGTGTTCCGCTCGCTGTGGCGCGAGTTGGGCGGCACGTTGCAGGGCGTGGCGCGCGATGGCGCGGCAAGCGAACGGGCGCGGCTGTTCGCCACCCATCGCTCCGAGCCGCTCGCGCAGGTCATCCGCGACATCAATAAATTCAGCAACAACGTGATGGCGCGGCAGCTTTTCCTGACACTGGGTGAGGCCGCACCGGCGCTGCCCGCCGATGGCGAAGGTGTGTCAGCCGCGCCGATGAGTGTGGCGCGCAGCGTGCAGACCGTTCAGGACTGGCTGGTGCAGCAGGGGCTGGATTTCCCCGAACTGGTGCTGGAAAACGGTGCCGGTCTGTCGCGCATCGAGCGCATCTCCGCCGACCATCTGGCACAGTTGTTGTTGCGCGCGGCGGCGCACCCGCTGAGCGCCGAACTGCAAGCCTCGCTGCCTATCCTGGGCGTGGACGGCACGATGAAGAAACGCCTGAAGGACAGCCCTGCCGCCAGTCACGCCCACTTAAAGAGCGGCACGCTGGACGGCGTCAGGACGCTGGCCGGCTACGTCCGCTCGGATGCTGGCCGCGAGTGGGTGGTGGTGTGCTTCATCGCCCACCCGAGCGCGAAATCCGGAAAAGCCGCGCAGGATGCGCTGGTGGAGTGGGTGCGGGGGTTGGAGTGAGTCTGCTTGTAGCCGGGATGCCCCGGCTTATTTCGTTTGCTGGTGCTAAATTCCCAACTCCCCCCACATCGCATCCACCCTGGCCTTGACCGATTCGTCCATCACGATGGGCGTGCCCCATTCGCGGTTGGTCTCGCCCGGCCACTTGTTGGTGGCATCCAGCCCCATCTTGCCGCCCAGCCCGGACACGGGCGAGGCGAAGTCGAGGTAATCAATCGGCGTGTTCTCCACCAGCAGCGTGTCGCGCACCGGGTCCATGCGGGTGGTGATCGCCCACATCACTTCCTGCCATGAGCGGGTGTCAATGTCGTCATCCACGACGATGATGAACTTGGTGTACATGAACTGGCGCAAAAAGCTCCAGATGCCGAACATCACGCGTTTGGCGTGGCCGGCGTATTGTTTCTTGATGGACACCACCGCCATGCGGTAGCTGCATCCCTCCGGCGGCAGGTAAAAATCCACGATCTCCGGGAACTGCTTTTGCAGCAGCGGCACGAACACTTCGTTCAGCGCCACGCCCAGCATCGCCGGCTCGTCGGGCGGCTTGCCGGTGTAGGTGCTGTGGTAGATGGGGTTAGAGCGCATGGTGATGCGCTCGACCGTGAACACCGGGAAATGATCCTGCTCGTTGTAGTAGCCGGTGTGGTCGCCATACGGCCCTTCCAGCGCGGTCTCGCCGGGATGGATCACGCCTTCCAGCACAATCTCGGCGCTTGCCGGCACTTGCAGGTCGGAGCCGATGCATTTCACCAGCTCGGTCTTGGCTCCGCGCAGCAGGCCGGCGAACTGGTATTCGGAGAGCGAGTCCGGTACGGGCGTAACCGCGCCGAGGATGGTGGCCGGGTCGGCTCCGATTACCACTGCCACCGGGAACGGCTGGCCCGGATTCTTTTCGCAATGGTCGCGGAAATCCAGCGCGCCGCCGCGATGCGCCAGCCAGCGCATGATGACCTTGTTCGGCCCCAGCACCTGCTGGCGGTAGATGCCGAGATTCTGGCGCGTCTTGGCAGGGCCGCGTGTCACCACCAGTCCCCAGGTGATCAAGGGGGCCACATCGCCGGGCCAGCAGTGCTGGATGGGCAGCTTGGCCAGATCAACTTCCGCGCCTTCCCAGACGATGTCCTGGCAGGGCGCGGAGGACAGCACCTTGGGCGACATGGACAGCACCTGCTTCAATACCGGCCACTTTTCCCATGCGTCTTTCAGCCCCTTGGGTGGCTCGGGTTCTTTGAGATAGGCCAGCAGTTTGCCGACCTCGCGCAGCGCGTCGGTGCTTTCCTCGCCCATGCCCAGCGCCACGCGGCGCGGCGTGCCGAACAGGTTGGCCAGCACCGGCATGGCCTGTTTATTGCCGTCGCGGTCTGTTACGTTCTCGAACAATAGCGCCGGCCCCTGAGCGCGCAGTACGCGGTCGCAGATTTCGGTCATTTCCAGATGGCTGGAGACTGCTGCTGTCACCCGCTTGAGTTCGCCGATCTTTTCCAGTTGCGCGATGAAGTCGCGCAGGTCGTGGTATTTCATTGCCATCTCCCGCCCTGATGGGGCGCTAGTAGTATTTTTCTGCGCCTTCCGGGCGGTTCTTGAAGCGTTTGTGCAACCAGAAATACTGTTCCGGCATTTCCAGGATGCGCTGTTCGAGGAATTCGTTCATGCGCCGCGCGTCGGCAATGGGGTCGCCGCTGGGGTAGTTCTCCCAGGCTGGATAGAAAGTCAGCACATAGCCCTGGCCGCCTGGCAGTAATCGGGTGATGCAGGGGACGACGCTGGCGCCGGTCATCTCGGCGATGCGCGAGACCGAGGTCATGGTCGCGGCGGGCACGCCGAAGAACGGCACGAAAGCGCCATCCTTGACGCCCTGATCCTGGTCGGGCAGGTAGATGAACGGCATGTTGGCGCGCATTCCCTTGATGATGGGGCGCAGCCCTTGCTGGCGTGAATACAGCAGTTGGGTGCGGAAGCGGGTGCGTTTCTTCAGCAGCAATTCGGTCAGATAGGGGTTCTTCTGGTTTGAGTACATGCACACTGTGTCGGTGTGTAGCGCAATCCACTGGCCAACGATGTCCAATCCGACGAAGTGCGGGTTGAGGAAGATTGCGGGGCGCCCTCTGACTGCGTCGAAATGTTCGACACCTTCCACGCGTATCATGCCGAGAATGCGTTCCGGGCGCGACCACCACAGGATGCCGCGTTCAAACAAGCCGCGAGCGAACATTTTGAAGTGGTCACGCAGCAGTTGGTCGCGTGCCGCTACGCTCATTTCCGGGAAGCACAGTCTCAGGTTGATTGCGCCGACGTTGCGGCGTTCGGCGGCCACGCGGTAGAGCAGTGAGCCGACCCCATTGCCGATAGCGGCAATCGCGCCCAGCGGCAGGAAATGGATCAGCCAGAGGATGAATACCCCGAGTTTGGCTGCCATCATGCTGCTCCTGTCGGTGCGGGAGGCTGCACGCCGCGTGGCACTTTGTAACGGTTGTAGCTCCACAGGTATTGCGTCGGACAGCTGCGCACCGCTGCTTCAACTGCGCGATTGATTTGTAGGGTGACTGATGCATCTGCTGTGAACTCTAGTGGAGTGAATCGCATTGCATATCCTGCCCCTTGTGGCAAACGTTCGGCGACGCACATCAGTACCGTTGCTCCGCTGGTCTGCAGCAAGCGCGTCACCAAGGTCATGGTGTACGCAGGACGGCCGAAAAAGGGCGTCCACTCGCCTTCTCCATTGCTAGGCACTTGATCCGGCAGAATGCCAATCACTTCACCGCGCTTGAGCGCCTTCAGCAAGGTGCGCACGCCGCCGATGTCGGCGCGCGCCAGTTTCATTTGGCCGCGTTCGCGACCTTGCCTCACTACGACATCCATCCATGCCAGTTTGGGCACACGGTACATGCAGGTCATGGGCGTATGCGCGCCGAGGTAGAGTCCGATGACCTCGAAGCAGCCGATGTGAGGGGTGAGAATGATGAGCCCCTTGCCTTGTGTCTGCGCCGCGTCGACCAACTCCCATCCTTGGCACTCTTTCACTTTGGCGAGCACCTGCTCTAGCGGACGCCGCCATACCCATGGTAACTCGGCCATGCTTTTGCCTGCTTCCGTCACGTTGGCGCGCAACACGGCTCGCAACTCTTCCGCTGAACGACCTTTCCCATCGCGTCCCAGATTCTCACGCAGGCGCGCTGCGTAATCTCCCGACAGCCAATAGGTTAGCCAGCCCATCAGCGCACCGATGCCGTGTAGCAGCCTTAACGGCACGCGTGACAACAGCTCAAATAAGGCAACTACTAGGAATTTACTCATTAATATGGGGAATGATGTTTTTTTACGGGTATTTGTTATAATCCGCGTCCTTTGATAACAACTTGAGCGAGCGCGACACCATGAGTGAATTTCTGTTTACATCAGAATCTGTATCCGAAGGACATCCGGACAAGGTTTCCGATCAAATCTCCGATGCCATTCTGGATGCGATTCTAGCGCAAGACCCTTATGCGCGGGTAGCCGCAGAGACATTGACCAATACCGGCTTGGTCGTTCTGGCTGGCGAGATTACCACCACCGCCAATGTGGACTACATCCAGGTGGCGCGCAACACCATCAAGCGCATCGGTTACGACAACACAGAATACGGCATTGACTACAAGGGTTGCGCGGTGCTGGTGGCTTACGACAAGCAAAGTCCGGACATCGCCCAGGGCGTGGATCGCGCTTCCGACGATTTCCTGAATCAGGGCGCGGGCGACCAGGGCCTGATGTTCGGTTATGCCTGTGACGAGACGCCGACTTTGATGCCTCTGGCGATCTATCTGGCTCACCAGGCCGTGCAGCGTCAGGCGCAACTGCGCCACGACGGTCGCTTGCCCTGGCTGCGTCCGGATGCAAAATCGCAAGTCACCATCCGCTACGTTGATGGCAAGCCGCACAGCATAGACACTGTGGTGCTGTCCACGCAGCACGCACCAGAGATGACGCTGGAGCAGATTCGTGAAGCTGCCATCGAAGAGATCCTCAAGCCCGTGCTGCCTAAGGAGTTGATCAAAGGCAACATCAACTATCTGGTCAATCCGACCGGTCGTTTCGTTGTAGGCGGCCCGCAGGGTGATTGTGGCCTGACAGGCCGCAAGATCATCGTGGATACCTACGGCGGTGCGGCTCCTCACGGCGGCGGCGCATTCTCCGGCAAGGATCCCTCCAAGGTGGACCGTTCCGCAGCATATGCGGGCCGTTACGTGGCCAAAAATATCGTCGCGGCAGGTCTGGCCAGCAAGTGTCAGGTGCAGGTCTCCTATGCGATCGGCGTGGCCAAGCCGACTAGCGTAATGGTAGACACCTACGGCACCGGCAAGATTGCCGACGAGAAGCTGACCGAGCTGGTATTGCGTCACTTCGATCTGCGTCCTAAGGGTATTGTCCAGATGCTGGATCTGTTGCGTCCGATTTATGAGAAGACTGCTGCTTACGGCCACTTTGGCCGCGAAGAACCGGAATTTACTTGGGAACGTACTGACAAGGCGGCAGCCTTGCGTGCAGACGCAGGTCTGTAAGACTGGTGCCGAAGTAATGCAGGCCGCGCCCCGCGAAATGCCGGGCGCGGTTTTTTTATATTAGAATCGGCTCATTGCATAACGAGTACGGCGGGCAAGTCATGTTGAAGCGTATTCCGGTGGAGCAAGTGCGTCTGGGCATGTTCATTCATGAGCTGGGAGGTTCGTGGATGGATCACCCATTCTGGCGCAGCGCCTTTTTGCTTGAAGAGCCCAAGGATCTGCAGACCTTGCTGTCAACACGACTCCAGACAGTCTGGATAGACACAGATAAGGGGCTGGATGTGGAAGATTGCGAGGGGGTCGAGACAGAGCAGGCAATCGCCGAGAATGTCGAGGCCACGCTGGCGCAAGCCAGTATTCCGGCGGCGCATGCCGAGCGCGTCAGCGTCGAGCGCGAAGCGGCGCGTGCAGTCAAGGTCTGCGCGCAGTCCAGGCAGGCGGTTACTTCGATGTTCCATGAAGCGCGCATGGGTCGTGCGCTGAATGCGGATGATGCGCTGCCCATCGTTGATGAAATATCCACCTCCGTGATGCGCAATCCGGGTGCGCTGATCAGCTTGGCGCGCTTAAAGAATAAGGACGATTACACCTATATGCACTCGGTCGCGGTCTGCGCGCTGATGGTGTCGCTGGCAAGGCAACTTGGACTGGATGGAGAGCAGACCCGGCAGGCTGGGTTGGCAGGCCTGCTGCATGACGTGGGCAAGATGATGGTGCCGCCAGAGTTACTGAATAAGCCTGGCAAGCTGACCGATGCAGAGTTCGAGGCAGTCAAGAGTCATCCTGTCGAGGGCTACAAGCTGCTGCTGGGGGGGGAGGGTATCGGTGATATTTCGCTGGATGTTTGTCTGCACCATCACGAAAAGATGGATGGCAGTGGCTACCCGGAGCGACTCTCCGCCGAACAAATCAGTCTGTATGCCAAGATGGGGGCGGTGTGCGATGTGTATGACGCAATTACCTCCAACCGCCCATACAAGAACGGCTGGGAGCCGGCGGAGTCGCTGCGCAAGATGGCGGAATGGAGCAAGGGGCATTTTGATCAGCGCATCTTTCAGGCTTTCGTTCGTAGTGTCGGAATCTACCCGACCGGTTCGCTGGTGAGTCTGGAGTCTGGGCGACTGGGCGTGGTTATGGAGCAGACTGGCAAGTCGCTGCTCACCCCCGTAGTCAAGGTGTTCTTCTCGATCAAGTCAAATTGCCGAATTCAGCCAGAGGTAATAGATATGTCTAGTCCGGCCTGCAAGGACAAGATTGTTTCATATGAAGACCCGGTGAAATGGAAGATCGCTGACATTCAGGAATTGTGGAGCGGCGTGGCTGCGGCCACCTGGTGAATTCATGTCGCTTGGTGAATTGGTGTTTTGTCGTTTATAATCCGCGACCTCCGAGGGGTGCTGCAGCGGGGCTGGATAATCAGTCCCCCGTCAGGCTCGGATCAGTTTACGTTCTAACTGCACCCATTCATTAACTTTATGAATGGAGTTTGGTATGAATACAGCAGCAAAATTCAACGATTACGTTATCGCTGACATCAATCTGGCCGCTTGGGGCCGCAAAGAAATCGCTATCGCTGAGCATGAAATGCCGGGTCTGATGGCGATCCGCGAAGAGTTTGCCAAGACTCAACCCCTGAAGGGCGCGCGCATCACCGGTTCGTTGCACATGACCATCCAGACTGCGGTTCTGATCGAGACTTTGTGCGCGCTGGGCGCCGAAGTGCGCTGGGCTTCGTGCAACATCTTCTCCACTCAGGATCACGCTGCCGCTGCCATCGCTGCGGGCGGCACACCAGTTTTCGCGGTCAAAGGCGAGACGCTGGCTGAATACTGGGATTACACCCATCGCATCTTCGAATGGGCTGACGGCGGCTATTCCAATATGATTCTGGACGACGGTGGCGACGCAACACTGTTGCTGCATCTGGGCGCACGTGCCGAGAAGGACGCTTCGCTGATCAGCAAACCGACCTCCGAAGAAGAAACCTGTCTGTTCGCCTCCATCAAGGCCAAACTGGCGACCGATCCAACCTGGTACTCCACCCGTCTGGCAGAGATCAGGGGCGTGACCGAAGAAACTACCACCGGTGTACATCGTCTGTACCAGATGCATCAGCGCGGCGAACTGAAGTTCCCCGGCATCAACGTCAATGACTCCGTGACCAAGTCCAAGTTCGACAACCTGTACGGCTGCCGCGAATCGCTGGTGGATGGTATCAAGCGCGCCACTGACGTGATGATCGCCGGCAAGATCGCCGTGATTGCCGGTTACGGCGACGTGGGCAAGGGTTCTGCACAAGCCATGCGCGCGCTGTCCGCACAAGTCTGGGTCACTGAAATTGATCCAATTTGCGCGCTGCAAGCGGCAATGGAAGGCTACCGCGTGGTAACCATGGAATATGCTGCCGACAAGGCCGACATCTTCGTTACCACCACCGGCAACTTCCACGTCATTACCCATGATCACATGGCTGCTATGAAGAACAACGCCATCGTCTGCAACATCGGCCACTTCGACAACGAGATTGACGTTGCTTCGCTGGAGCAATACCAGTGGGAAGAGATCAAGCCGCAAGTTGACCACGTCATTTTCCCGGACGGCAAACGCATCATCCTGCTGGCTCAGGGTCGTCTGGTGAATCTGGGTTGCGGTACTGGTCATCCGTCTTATGTGATGTCCTCTTCCTTTGCCAATCAGACTATCGCTCAGATTGAACTGTGGGTCGAGCGTGACTCTGGCAAGTATCCAATCGGCGTATATACACTGCCCAAGCATCTGGACGAGAAGGTCGCCCGCCTGCAGCTGAAGACGCTGAATGCGCAACTGACCGAGCTGACCGATCAGCAAGCCGCCTACATCAGCGTACCGAAGGAAGGCCCGTACAAGGCTGACCACTATCGTTATTAATTGCAGTTTTGAAGCGCGGCGATTCGTCGCCGCGTTTTGCCGGGCGCAGACTTTGTCTGCGCCTTAATACTTTAGAGATCAATGGTGCTACAGCTGCTACTCATCTGGTCGTTGAACGCTCTCGCTCTGGTGGCGGTGGCGAGCTTCGTGCCGGGCATCCATGTGGAAGGATTTTTTGCGGCCTTTGTCGCCGCCATTGTCCTTGGCTTGGTCAATGCGCTGATTCGCCCGGTCTTTCTGGTGCTGACGCTGCCCGTCACCATCGTCACGATGGGACTGTTCATCTTCGCCATCAACGGCCTGATGTTCTGGTTCGCTGGTTCCATTCTGCGCGATTTCGTGGTGGACGGTTTCTGGCACGGCGTGCTGGGCGCGGTGCTGTACAGCATATTCTCATGGGCGCTGAGTTCGGCTGCCTCACAACTCCTTGCGAGGAATCATGAATAACATCCCTGTTAGTTTCGAGTTTTTCCCCCCACAAACAGCCGAAGGCGCAGAGAAGCTGACGGCTGTCAGGGCGCGTCTGGCCGCGCTGAAGCCGGAATTCTTCTCGGTTACTTTCGGCGCCGGCGGCTCCACGCAGGATCGCACGCTGGACACCATCCGGCAGATCCATGCCGAAGGTCATCAGGCCGCACCTCACCTGTCCTGTGTCGGCTCTACCCGCGACAACATCCGCAATCTGCTGCTGACTTACAAGGATATCGGTATCCGCCGCATCGTCGCGTTGCGTGGCGATCTGCCGTCCGGCATGGCCAGCATCGGCGAGTTTCAGTATGCCAATGAGCTGGTGGAATTCATCCGGGCGGAGACTGGTGACCACTTCCATATCGAGGTGGCGGGCTATCCCGAGTTTCACCCGCAGGCCGTTTCCGCTCAGTCCGACCTGCTCAATTTCAAGCGCAAGGTCGAGGCGGGTGCAGATTCGGTGATCACCCAGTACTTTTACAACGCCGATGCCTATTTCAATTTCGTCGAGGCTGCGGCCAAGCTGGGCATCAATGCACCCATCGTGCCAGGTATCATGCCCATCATGCGGTTCTCGCAACTGGCGCGTTTCTCGGATGCCTGCGGCGCCGAGATCCCGCGCTGGATGCGCAAGACTATGGAAGGCTACAACGACGATGTCGAGGCAGTGCAGGCGTTCGGTCTGGATGTGGTCACTGCGCTTTGCGAGAAGCTCATCGCGGGCGGAGCGCCTGCGCTGCATCTCTATACGTTGAATCAGGCGAATGCCCCGCTGGAGATTTTGAACCGGCTGGGCTATCGCGCCTAGTCTTAAGCGCCGCCCGTCGGGGCGGCGGTCATCAGGAAGTCAGCCATGAAAGCACCCGAACTGTTATTGCCCGCCGGCACGCTGGACAAGATGCGCGCCGCTTACGCCTTCGGCGCGGATGCCGTGTATGCCGGCCAGCCGCGTTACTCGTTGCGCGCGCGCAACAACGAATTCCAGTTGGATGAGTTGCGCACCGGCATAGAGGAGGCGCATGCGCTGGGTAAAAAGCTGTTCGTTGCCAGCAACCTGATGCCGCACAACGCCAAGATCAAGACCTACATGGCCGATATGGAGCCGGTGATCGCGATGCGGCCTGACGCGCTCATCATGGCCGATCCCGGGTTGATTGCGATGGTGCGCGAACGTTGGCCCGAACAGGAGATACACTTGTCTGTACAGGCCAACACCGTCAACTACGCGGCGGTGAAATTCTGGAAGTCGCTCGGCTTGTCGCGCGTGATACTGTCACGCGAACTGTCGCTGGACGAGATCGAAGAGATCCGTCAGCAATGTCCCGACATCGAACTGGAAGTATTCATCCATGGCGCGCTGTGCATTGCCTATTCGGGTCGCTGCCTGTTGTCCGGCTATTTCAACCACCGCGATGCGAATCAGGGCACTTGCACCAATTCCTGCCGCTGGGATTACAAGGTAGAGAATGCCGAGGAAAATGGTACCGGCGATATCGAGAAGCTGGATTTCGATTTCGACAAGGCACTGAGCCAATCCGCGCTGTCCGACTGCGGTGAGCAAAAGCGCCATCCGATGGCCGAGCGCGTCTACGTGATCTCGCGCCATGACCATCCGGGCGAGCTGATGCCGGTGATGGAGGACGAGCACGGCACCTACATCATGAACTCGAAAGACTTGAGAGCTGTCGAGCACGTCGAGCGACTGGCGAAGATAGGCGTGGATTCGCTGAAGGTCGAAGGCCGCACCAAATCCATCTACTACGTCGCGCGTACCGCACAGGTGTACCGTCAGGCGATAGACGATGCGGTCGCCGGTCGGCCGTTCAACTACGGCCTGCTGGGCGCGCTGGATGCGCTGGCCAATCGCGGCTACACCGACGGCTTCTACGAGCGCCACCACACCCACGAGCAGCAGAACTACATGCGTGGCCATTCCGAGAGCACCCGCCAGCAATATGTCGGCGACATCGTCGCGTGTGCGGGCGGCTACGCCGAGGTGGACGTGAAGAACAAGTTTTCGGTTGGCGACCGCCTGGAAATCATTCATCCGTCCGGCAATCAGATCATCCAGTTGGGCGAGATGCGCAGCATGACGGGCGAGGCGGTCAGCGTGGCATCGGGCAGCGGTCATCGCGTGCAGATTCCTTTGCAGGGCGACTGGCGGCGCGGCATGCTGGCAAGGTTTCTGAGCTGATTGTGCTTCATCGTCAGTCATTCTGATTTCAACGTCCGCTATCCGATGGCTTATGTCCAATAAAACCTGGCTCAGCTGGAGCAGCGGAAAGGATAGCGCCTGGGCGCTGCATGTGCTGCGCCAGTCCGGCGATTATCCGGTGGCCGGGTTGTTCACCACCGTCAACAGTGCGTTCAACCGCGTTGCGATGCATGCGGTGCGTGTCGAATTGCTGCGCGCGCAGGCGCGCGCGGTCGGCCTGCCGCTCTATCTGATCGAAATCCCCTATCCTTGCAGCAACGAACAATACGCCGCCGCAATGACGGAATTCGTCGCGCATGCCCATGAAGAAGGCGTGCGTTACTTTGCCTTTGGCGATCTTTACCTCGAAGATGTGCGGCGTTACCGGGAGGAACGCTTGCAGGGTACAGGCATGGCGGCGATCTTCCCACTGTGGGGGCGGCCGACGCGCGAATTGCTGTCCGAGATGCTGGCTGGCGGTTTGCGAGCCTGTCTCACCTGCGTGGATCCGCGCTCACTCCCGGCCAGTTTTGCCGGGCAGGAATTGACGCAGGCATTGCTGGATAGTTTGCCGGAGGGCATTGACCCGTGCGGCGAGAACGGCGAGTTCCACAGTTTCGTGTTTGACGGCCCGATGTTCGACTATCCGCTCGATGTCGAGATGGGTGAAGTGGTGGAGCGCGACGGTTTCGTGTTCGCGGATTGCCGCTTGCGCGGGTCGGCTGTAACAGCGGAGCCGCGCCAGACGGTAGAATCCGGCTCGAAGTGAAACGGAGGCTGGCATGGAAATGAAGAAGATCAACTCGGGCAAGCTGCGCGCCATCGGCTACGACGCCTGCGCCCGGCTGTTGCAAGTGCAACTAGATGACGGCAGTACGCTGCAATACGGCGGTGTTGGTGAGGAAGCCTGGCGGCGGCTGGCCGGTTCCGCTGCGGCCTGGAGTTTCTACCGCGACAACATTGAGGAAGAGTTCGCGGCGAAGCGCGCGTCGGGCAAGCCCGCTGGCGGAGCGAATCCGCTCGATGCCCTGTTCGGCAAGTCTTGATATGCCCCTGAAAAATCATACGGTTGCCGTGATCGGCGGCGGCCCTGCCGGCTTGATGGCCGCCGAGGTGTTGAGCCGGGGCGGTGTGCGGGTCGAACTGTTCGATGCCATGCCCAGCGTGGGGCGCAAATTCCTGATGGCCGGAAAAGGCGGCATGAACATCACGCATTCCGAGCAGATGGCAGACTTTGTCGGCAGATATGGCGCACGCAGCGGTGAATTCGCGGCGCTATTGGCAGGTTTTGGGCCGCAGGCGCTGCGCGAATGGGCGCATGGGCTCGGTATTGCCACCTTTGTCGGCAGTTCCGGACGCGTCTTCCCCGTGGAGATGAAGGCGGCCCCGCTGCTGCGCGCCTGGCTGCATCGCTTGCGCGAGGCGGGAGTGAAGTTTCACATGAGGCATCGCTGGACAGGGTGGGGCGAGCCGAAAGGCGGGCGGCAGGCTGTGCGATTTGTCGCGCCATCGGGCGAGGTTTGCGTGCAGGCCGATGCCGTGGTGCTGGCGCTGGGCGGCGGCAGTTGGGCCAAACTCGGTTCCGACGGTGCCTGGCTGCCGCTGCTGGCCGAACGGGGTGTAGAGGTCGCGCCCTTGCGTCCGGCGAATTGCGGTTTCGATGTCGGATGGAGCGCGCATTTTTCCGATCGCTTCGCAGGCCAGCCGCTGAAAACGGTGAAGCTCAGCTTCGCCGACGCTACCGGCAGGGAGCATGTCCGTCAGGGCGACTTGATGGTGACGGCGAGCGGGCTGGAGGGCGGGCCTGTCTATGCGCTGTCCGCACCGTTGCGCGACGATATAGCGGCGAGCGGCAGCGCAGTCATCCAGCTCGACTTGTTTCCCGGCAAGCCATTGTCACGATTGGTTGCGGAGATCGCCCATCCGCGCGGTTCGCGCTCAATGGCCAGCCACCTGCAAAGTCGTGCCGGCATCAAGGGCGTGGCAGCCGGGCTGTTGCGTGAATTCGTATCGCGAGAAGACTTCGAGCAGCCGGAGCGTCTGGCAGCCGCGATCAAATCGCTGCCGGTGCGGCTGGTCGCGCCGCGCCCGCTGGACGAGGCGATCAGCAGCGCGGGCGGCGTACTGTTCGAAGAACTGGATGAAGGTTTGATGCTGAGCGAGTTGCCTGGCGTGTTCTGCGCGGGCGAGATGCTGGACTGGGAAGCGCCCACCGGCGGCTATCTGCTGACCGGCTGTTTCGCAACCGGCCAACGCGCCGGGCAGGGCGTGCTGGATTGGCTGATGAAAGACGTTTGACTGAATTTGATGGGGAAATGATGACAATTGAGCTTGAAAAACTGCACCCCGAGGTCGTTTGGCGGCATTTCGCCTCGCTGTGCGCGATTCCGCGTGCCTCGTACCACGAGGCCGCGCTGGTGGAGTACCTGATGGATTGGGCGGCAAACCACGGCATCGCATCCCGCGTGGATGCGGCGGGCAACCTGATTTTGAGCAAACCAGCCAGCCCAGGCAGCGAAGAGCGTCCCGGGGTGATCCTGCAAGGCCATCTGGACATGGTGTGCCAGGCGAACTCGGGGACCGTTCACGATTTTCTGCAAGACCCGATCAAGGCGGTGGTGCGCGACGGCTGGGTGGTGGCTGACCAGACTACGCTGGGTGCGGACAATGGCATCGGTGTGGCGCTGGCACTGGCGGCGCTGGAAGCGCCGGAATTGACGCATCCCGCGCTGGAGTTGCTGCTGACCGTCAACGAGGAGTCTGGCATGGACGGCGCGCGCGGGCTGGCTGCAGGTGAATTGAAGGGCAAATCACTGATCAATCTGGATACCGAGGAATGGGGACATTTCTATCTGGGTTGTGCGGGAGGCGTGGACGTGGAAGTGCGGCATGTCGGCGAGTTGCAGTCCGTGCCATTGGACTACTCGCTGGTGCAGTTTGCGGTGGGCGGCTTGCGTGGCGGGCATTCCGGCATAGACATCCATGCCGGGCGCGGCAATGCCATCAAGTTGCTGGCCGAGGCGTTGCGCGATTTGTCGGCGCATGCGGACGTGCGGCTGGTTGAGTTGCAGGGCGGCACGGCGCGCAACGCCATTCCGCGCGAGGCGCAGGCGCTGTGCGCGTTGCCTGCCGGCATCGCGGCGAGTCTGGACGAGTGGGTGCGGCACAGGCTCGATGCCTGGCAGGCGCGCTTTGCCGAAACGGATGCGGCGGTGTCCTTCACCTGCCGGCATCTGGATGATGCGCCGGGGAGCGCGCTGTCGGCGGATGTGCAGCAGGCGCTGCTGGCCTTTCTTGATAGCGCGCCCAACGGGGTTGCGCAGATTAGCGAGGATTTTCCCGGCGTGACCGATACGTCGAGCAATCTCGGGGTGGCCGCATTGCGGAGCGGCGAGCTGGCCGTGACCTTCAAGGTGCGTTCGCTGCATGACGCGCGCGCCGATGCGCTTGCCGACAAGCTGGTCGGCTATGCCGCAGCCCACGGTTTTGCCGCACACAAGGACGGCGGATATCCGGGCTGGACGCCCAATCCGGCCTCGCCATTGTTGGCGCAGTGCCAGCAGGTCTTTGCCGAGCAGTTCGGCCATGCCGCATCCATACAGGTGATTCACGCCGGCCTGGAATGCGGGCTGCTGGCCGCCAGCCACCCGCATCTGGAGATGATCTCGTTTGGACCCGACATCCGGGGCGCGCATGCGCCCGGCGAGCGGGTGGAAATCGCCTCGGTGACGCGCTGCTGGACGCTGCTCAAGGCGGTGTTGACCGCGCTGGCAAAGCCATGAGCGTCCTGAATCCTAGTTTGCAAAGGTCGCTCGCGGCCTGGGGGACGTCGGATTTCGAGCGCATCCTGAAGCAGGAGCTGGAATCGCTGGACAAAGATAAGTTGCCGTTGCAGCAAGGTCTCTCCAACTCCAACCATGTGGTCGATGCGCCGATCACCGCGATCATCCTCGGTGTATCCGAACAGGATGAGGTGATACGCGTGCGCGCAGGGATATTCTATCTGGGCATGCTCGGCGGTTGCAGCTGCGCAGACGATCCCACGCCCGTCGGCGAACTCAACGAGTATTGCGAGATACAACTGGAGGTAAATCGGAACACGGCAGAAACGTCGGTCTTTCTCGTCGAACAGTCGGCATCGTGACGATAAATAATGCTTAACGAACATCAGTCTCGTCAGCTGTTGCGCCTGCGCTGGTCGGCCTTCGTCATCGTTGGACTGGCTTATGCGCTGTCGTTCTTCCATCGTCTGGCACCTGCCGCGATCGCGTCCGACCTGCAACTGGCCTTCCACGCCAGTGGCGCGCAACTGGGCGGGCTGGCGGCGACCTATTTTTACGTCTACATGGTGATGCAGATACCCGCCGGGATACTGGCCGACACGCTGGGGCCGCGCCGCGTGGTGACGCTGGGCGGGCTGGTCGCGGGCGGCGGGGCGCTGCTGTTCGGCATGGCCGACACGCTGGTTGCGGCATCCATCGGGCGCTTGCTGGTGGGGCTGGGCGTGTCGGTGACGTTCATCTCGATGCTGAAGCTGAACGCGGTGTGGTTCCATGACCGGCATTTCGCCAGCGTCACCGGCGCGACCATCCTGCTGGGCAATGTCGGTTCATTGCTGGCCGCAGCGCCGCTGGCGTGGGCATTGAACTTCGTCTCGTGGCGCAGCGCGTTCGAGGCAGTGGGGGTGTTCTCGCTGGCGCTGGCCGGGCTGACCTGGTGGCTGGTGCACGACCATCCGGGGCGTGCCAATCTTCCTTCGATGCGCGAACTGGACGGACGGGCGGCGCATGCGCCGCATCAGGGGCACTGGTACGACGGCCTGCTGGTGGTGCTGAAGAACCGTGCGACCTGGCCGGGGCTGTGGGTGAACATGGGGCTGGCCGGCACGCTGTTCGCGTTCGCCGGGCTGTGGGCGGTGCCGTTCCTGCGCGATGTGTACGGCATGGACCGGGCGCAGGCGACCGCGCATACCTCGTCGCTGCTGGCAGGCTTTGCCATCGGCGCGCTGTTCATCGGCATGATCTCCGACCGCTTGGGACGCCGCAAACCGGTGATGTTCATGGCCGCGCTGGCGTACTGCCTGTGCTGGCTGCCGTTGCTGGCCGGTGTGGAGTTGCGCGGTGCTGCCGGCCACTTGCTGTTCTTCGTGATGGGGCTGTGCGCCCCCGGCTTTACGTTGAGCTGGGCGTGCGCCAAGGAAGTCAATCCGCCCGCGCTTTCCGGCATGGCGACCAGCGTGGTGAACATCGGCGCGTTCATGGGGACGGCCATCCTGCAACCGCTGGTGGGCTGGGCGATAGACCGCGCGCGCGGCGCGGGCAGTCTGCCGGGACTGGCGGAGTACCAAGCCGGCATGGCCATCATGCTGGGTTTCTCGCTGGTGGGGCTGATCGCGATATTGTTCGTCCGCGAGACCCATTGCCGATATCGGGAAGCCGACTGATGGCGGCTACTCAGCGCACCCGTTCCAAGCTCCAGTTGCGCTCGTTAAGCGCGGGCGCGCCAGCTGGCGTGACGGCGACCTCGACCATCCTCTGACCGTCTACACGTTGCGGGATGCCCAGCCTGACGCGCCCTTGCGCGGTCTGCCAATCCATCAGATAGCGGAAACGACCGACCGCCAGATCGTCGCCCCAGTTGTCGGTAAAACTGCCTTCCTCGATGGCCAGCGTGGGCGGGCCGAATTGGCGCAGCAGCGATTCGCGGATGCGGGCGTAGAGGCGCTGCACTTCCGCCGGGGTCTGATCCTGAAGGTCAACCTGTATGCCAACGCGAACCACGGCCCCGGTTTGATGTTCCAGCAACAGTTGCTGGGGGGCTGCGATATTGGGGAACCACGGGTAGTCGAAGGACAGCAGATTCCCGTTGCGGCTGGCGGCGCCAGCCCCCCAGTGTATGAGCAGGGTTTCCGCATCGGCAAGCAGCGTGCCCGGGGATATCAGCGTCAGATCGCGCTCAGACAGGTCGGCGGAGGCCGGAGCGGCAACATGCGAGGCGGGCGGGGTAGCGTTCACATCGGCGGGCATCTGCTCGAAATGGAAACTGTATCCCAGGCCGACGCGCCAGGCGCGCGTCGCAAGATTGCCCATCGGGTTGCGTTGCAGCAGGTCGCCATCCACCGAGAATTCGTGTGATCCGCTGCGGTACTGGTAGCGGAAGGCGGTCTGGCGGTTGAACAGTTCCAGAATGCCGCTGTTTGCGCGCGCATGCAGGAAGTTATAGGAGAATCCGAAAGAATGTGCGCCGCTGGCGAGTTGCAATTGCAGGGTCGGCGCCCAGCTCGATTGGGCCGGGTTCGCCCCGCTTACGTTGCGCCGAACTACGCCCAGCGATCCGCTGCCATTGAGTGTGCCTGCCTGAAAACGTTTACTCAGGCTTACAGAAGGTTCGCGCGTATTGGTGATGACGCCGTTCCTGAGGTCGTGGACGGTCATGTCGAACACCCCCCAGCGCAGCCCCATGCCGGCAGGAAGGGTGTGGGAAAAGTCCGCGCGGATGGCATGATTCTTGAGGTGCTGACTGCCATCATCGGCCAGCCGGTTCTGCGACTGCATGTCCATGTTGACATTGCCGGACAAAACTTCTGGCAATCGTCCTGAGAGCGTGATGCCGCCGATATCGGTGTTCACGCCAACCGGATTGACGATGCCGGCCAGTTTGTCCCAGCCGTCACGGTAGCTTTGCAGTCGGCCCGTGATCGCCATGCCGTTGTCGAAACGCCAGCGCAACTGGCCGGAAGCGGCTTTCTGGTTGGCCGTCACTGCCCCGCCCAACGGTTGATAGGCCGAGCCGTTCTTTTCGAATCGCAGGTTGTACTGGAGCGGCAGAGCGGCATCGTGACCATCCAGACTGAAATACTGTGCGGCATCGCGGCGGGCGGCATAGGCTGAGGTGTCGCCGGACAGTCGCGTCAATTCCGCTTCCACCTGCCAACGCTGGCTTGCCAGTTGCATGTCCTTGGCCCAGCCCAGTCCGCCGCTCCATTGACGGATATCTGCGGCACCGTTGGGGCGCTGGCGGTTGGCATTGACCGAGGAAAGGATGAAATCGCCCCACGCCTTTGATTGCAAAACCCAAGAGGCGGCAAGGAAATCCTCGCGGTTGACATTCAGCCCCCGCCAGGTCGGCGCAGCGCGCCCGGCGGTCAGCAGCAGGGAGTGGCTGGTGTCAGCTGCGCCGTTCTGCACTTCAAGCTGCATGCCCTTCATGCCGCGTTGCAACGTCCGCTGGGAATGCAGGCTGTAGACATCTCCGAGTTCCAGCCGGAACGGCATTGCGGCGTCTCCCTTGGTCCATTCCATGCGGGCGCGTTCCAGAATGCCGCCCTGAACGCCACGGTATTCCGAACGGTTGAGCGTGCCGGCAAGCTGCGTATTGAGACGTTCATACGCGGAAAGGGTGCGCCTTGCGTCCAAACTGAAACTGCCATAGCCCTGGCTGCCCAGGTAAGGGTAGGGTGCGCTGCGGCTGTCGCCCGACACATGGTAGCTGTCGTAACGGCCCTGTATGACGCCGGAAAGCTGCCAGTCTTGCAGGGGGGCAGACGGTGGTGAAGAACTGACTTCGTTCGGGCCGGCCAAGGCGCTTGAGCTTGCCAACAGCAACAGGAGCGTCGTTCTGCGCTTAGGGGAGTGCATGGCCTGCTCAGTCCGTTTCTGTGAATCGCAGCAGGAATTCGTTCAGGCCGCGCAGCCGCTGGAAGCCGGTGACCGGGTCGTTGAACTCGATCTGCGTCTCCACCAGCACGGACACGGTGCTGATGCGTTTGGGAGGCTGGCCGGGCAGCGTCTCGATGATCTGATCGAGTGTGGCGACGGACTGGACGGCGGTGACGCGCAGCCGCGCATCTCTGGGAACGACGGTGAGCATGGTGTCCAGCAGCCGGTCGCGGCTGGCGAAGCTATTGTCGAGCAGGGCGGGCAGTCCTTCGCCGTTCCATGCCTGGGCGATGGAATCCACTGCCTGGCGCACCCGTTCCGGGCTGACCGGCCTGATCTGCGCCGGACGGCTTTGACCCTGTGCCAGCATCTGCGGTTGGCCGATCTGTGCGGGGCTGCGGAAGCCGCGCGCGAACGTTTCGCCGCATGGCTGGAGCAGCAGGAACAGCAGCATGATCAGCAGGCGGGCGTTCATGGGCAGTTGCTCGGCAGAGGGCCGCAACGGACGCCGGACAGCGCCGTGATCAGCATCGGGTTGGCGTAGGTGAAACTGATCTTGTAATAGTCGCCGCCGCCGGGCTTTTGCAGGATGACGCTGGCGGGGCCGGGCCAAAATGTGGCAAGCGGCCAGGTCGCTGCCGGCACTGAGGACACGACCGTCGTGCCGCCCAGTACGTTCACGAAAACCTGTGCTCCGCCCATAAAGCCGAGCAGCGCGCCGGGAGGGGCGGCGGGTCCGGGCAGCAGGCTCAAGGTGTTGGGGCCGCCGCCGTCTATCACCAGATAGCCGGACAGCGTGATGTCCATCGGCATCGCCGTCAGCATCGTCAATGTCACCGGGCCGAGCGGGGCGGCAGGTGCTGCGGCGAGTTTGCCTTGCGCCCGTTCGATGTCGGTCTGCAATGCCTGGAAGTCGAAGGGGTTGTCCGTCTGCATGGCAGTGCCGCGCGGGATGGAGCGCAACAGGGAGAACGTCCAGGTTTGCCCGGCGGCGTTGTCCTCGTTACGGTCTACAGCGGCAGGCGTGCTGCCCTGCCCGGTCATGGAAAAGCCTGTCACATCCACCGATACCGGCCTGAAGCCGCGTCCGGTGAAAGAAAGTCCGGGAACCTCCACTGCCACTTCGTTGATTGCATTGCCGGTGAAGGTGATGGCGGGCACTGCCAGCGTGACGGGCTGGAACACATGTCCGGTGAAAGTAATGGCGGGCACTTCCAGTGTGACCGGCTGGAATACCTGTCCGGTAAAGGTGATGGCTGGCACTTCCAGTGTGACGGGCTGGAATACCTGTCCGGTGAAGGTGATGGCTGGCACTTCCAGTGTGACGGGCTGGAATACTTGGCCGGTAAAGGTGATGGCGGGCACTGCCAGGGTAACGGGATGGAATCCTTCCACTTCCGCACCCGCTGTCAGGCTGGCGCCACTCAGGGCGACTGCAAGCATCCAGCGTGCAAAGCCGCTCGGACGATTGGCAGAGACTGTTCGCTCAATCCCGTTCATCTCGGCTGCCAGCGTAAAAGTGGTCTGGGTGGCGCACTTCAGAATTGCCCTTTGGGCTCGTCATTCATGGTCGAGCCTGCCACACTGCACCACCATTTGAGGGTGCCGCCTACGGTGCAGTAGCCATTGCTGCCCGTCTCCAAGCGCCGCCATCCTTCTGTAGCGTTATGGAGTTGGAGTTCGCAATGCCAGCGGTGGGCGATGGTGGGTGCAGAGTCTTCCGGCGTGTTGTGGTAGCCGTCGCCGATATTGATGCCGAGAGAGACGGGGCCGGACTGCACCGCGCCGCCGTATTGGAGATGTTGCGTTACCGGGAATTCGACGGAGGCGCTTCCCAGCACACTCCTGCCAAAGTAGTCGGCGTCCTGCTTCTGGATCCGGCACTCGACACGTGCACGGTCAACTCCCGGCATCAAACCCTTGATGTCCATGCCCGCAATGTTGAGGGTGAACTGTTTTTGCATGGTCACCTGGGCTCGGGTCTGGGGCTGAGTTTCGGATGCCTGGGCGCTGGCGTTCAGGAGCAGGCAGGATGTTGCTGCAATCAGGATCGGTTTGAGCATGGCATTTCTCCTTGAGAAAGACTGGCTGGTCGGGAGGTATTGAGCATCGGCGGGTCACATGCTCATCAGAATGTGAAATGCCCGCTCTGGGAGGCCACGAGCGGCGCGCCGGGTTTTGGGCAAGCCCACTCGGCGGTGCATGGGCCAGCGGCTGAGACTACGCCACCCCCGCGTCGCACCAGTTCAAAGTGACATTCCCAATTCTGCACTTCAGTTATCAGGTGATCGCCGGCATTCACATTTTGACCAAAATTCACGCCGATGTTGAATGGGCCGGTATGCACCACGTTTTCGCCATTTACCTGCGTCACGGGGAAATCCTTGCGTCCTGTTCCCAGTGATTCGTTGGGCGCAACCCCCTTGAGGTTGCAGACCGCGACGACTTTTTCGACTTCGGGCGTGAGTAGCGTTGCGTCTATGCCGGCTAGGCGGAAGGTGAAGTGCGGTACGGGTGCGCTCTCGGTGGCCTGTGCGACCGGCATGGACAGGCAGGCCAGTCCAAAGGCAAGAGGCAGGGGAAGCAGCAGCGGCTTGACCATATCAGTTCTCCTTGAGCGAACAGCAATGCGACTCACAGCGACCGCTGGCAGTATCGGTTCTCACCAAATGCGTGTCAATGTCAGCGCCCGGTATTGTCAAAGCAAAGTAGAAATGTCCCCTTTTCTGTCTCACGGGCGGATCGAGGAAGCGGGGCTTTGCTTGTAGGACTTTCGCCAAGGATGGCTGGTCGGCGGCTTTTGTGTCGAGGGTTGCCGCCGTTGTCCCAGCACTTCATCCATCCGAGGATTCAGCGTCTTGTCGTCCACCGCAAGAGGAACCGGCTGCGCGGCCTGTCTGGACGATGTAGCGCTGCCGGTTGGATGACATTCCCAAATCCTTGGCGAGCTTGCGGCGATGCCACATCGCGCAGGCGCGGGCCAGCGTCACCTCGTCCAGCGGACACGGAATATGGGCGTTTTGTGCATCCGCAGGCGCTATGGCGAAGCGTTCGTTGTGACCAGACAGGTAGGTTGCAAGGTGCGCATTGGCCGCCTCCATGTCGTTGATTCCGGCCAGTCGCATGGCTTTGACCAGTCTGTCCTGCAAGGTCTGGAACAGCCGCTCGATGCGTCCCTTGGCCTGCGGCGTTAGCGCCTCTGGATGGTGGCGATGCCCAGACTGTCCGTTGCGCGCTGGAACTGCGTGGGCTCCGCATCCTCCGGATTGTGCTTGGTGAAGATGCCGTGCCGGTCGCTGTAGAGTGCTGCCGGGCAGCCATAGGCACGGACATAGGCGTGGATGCTGCGTGGTTTCCGCACGGGTAAAGCAAGCGGCCATCACGCGGCTGGTCGCGTCGTCAATGAAGGCGATCAGCGTACAGCGCGGCTCGCCACAGCCCAGCCTCGATCATCCAGTGGCGCAAACACCCGGAATCCCGCGTCGCGCCGAAGCCGGGATAGCGGGGGCGCAACACATCCAGCACCTGTGCCTTGAGGGTTTCAGCGAAGCGATGGTGCGATGACTGGCCGCGCCGCTTACTCACCAACCCCGGTGCGCCACCCGCTGCACAATGTCGAGCCGCACCAGTTCCTGCTTGCTCATCGCGATAACTTCCCCTTCCATGCTGCCCCCGCTCACAATCAAAAGGAGACATTACTACTTTGCTTCTACATTGGACAGGGCTATTCGTTGTGATTGCCATCCTTCAGGCGTAGCATGCCAACCCGTTAGGCATAACCCGGGGAGCTTGCATGATGGATAAGGCGCGGATTCAAGTGTTAAGTGATAACGATAGGCGCAAATTTTTGATTCGACTGACTTCTGTGGTCGGTGCGGGTGGCGTGGCTGCGGCCTGCGTCCCTTTCGTTGCCAGCATGAATCCGAGCTCCGATGTGCTAGCTAAGTCGTTGACTGAGGTTGATCTGTCCAGTATCACCCTAGGGGCGATGCTAACCGTCGCTTGGCAGGGTAAGCCGGTATTTATTTTGCATCGTACGCCAGAGCAGATTAAATCTGCCGAGTCATCCAACGGTGGCATTGATCCCGAATTGGATAGTGCTCGTGTTAAGCATGCCGAATGGTTGGTGGTGGTTGGCGTTTGCACACATATGGGCTGTGTGCCGAATCAGGAAGGTCCGGGCTGGATATGCCATTGTCACGGTAGTGAATACGACCACAGTGGTCGAGTGATTCGCGGACCTGCCCCGAAAAATCTCGAGGTGCCGCCATATCATTTTGTGACGGCAGACAAAATTACCATCGGCTTAGCCTAGGAGTCCACCATGCCAGGACGCCTTATCGAATGGATAGATCAGCGTTTCCCACTCAGCAGCTTCGTCAAGCATGAGTTGACCGGGTATCCGACCCCATATAATTTAAGTTACTGGTGGAATTTCGGTTTTTTGGCCGGATTCGTGTTGATGCTGCAAGTGGCCACCGGTATATTTTTGGCAATGCACTACAAGGCCGATGTGGCACTGTCATTCGATTCCATCCAACACATCATGCGCGACGTGAATTACGGCTGGTTGTTGCGCTATATGCATGCGACTGGCGCTTCCGCGTTCTTTTTTGTGATTTTCATCCACATGGCGCGCACGCTCTATTACGGCTCTTATCGAGCGCCGCGCGAATTGCTGTGGTGGACGGGGCAGGGCTTGCTGCTGCTGCTCATGGCAACGGCTTTCATGGGGTATTTGCTGCCTTGGGGGCAAATGTCGTTCTGGGGGGCAACGGTCATTACCAATCTGTTTCGCGCCACGCCCTTCATCGGTGATCAGGTGGTGATCTGGTTAAGAGGCGATTACACCGTGGGTGATGCCACGCTGACGCGATTTTTTGCGTTGCATTATTTGTTCCCCTTTCTCATCATTGGCGCGGTGATCGTGCATTTGGTGGCGTTGCACAAGGTAAAGAGCAGCAATCCGAGCGGCATTGATTTGGCTCACAAAGATAACATTCCGTTTCACCCTTATTTCACTATCAAGGATCTGTACGGGCTTGGGCTGTTTCTGATGTTGTACAGCGTGTTCGTATTTTTCCTGCCAGACAGTCTGATTGAGCCTGCCAATAATATTCCCGCCAATCCGATGCAAACACCCAATCATATCGTGCCGGAATGGTACTTTCTGCCGTTCTACGCGATTTTACGTTCGGTACCCAATATGGTGGGAGGCGTACTGGCAATGGGTTTGTCGGTGATGATGTTTGCCTTCATGCCCTTTTTGGATCGCTCGCGCATCCCTGGTGGTGCGCATTTTCGCCCCATATATCGCCTGCAATTTTATCTGTTTTTACTGGATATGCTGGTGCTGGGGTATGTTGGTTACACGCCGCCTACTGACCAGACTTTGCTCATCGGGGAGGTGGCGACACTGTATTATTTTGGCTCGTTTTTTTTCATCCCCTTTGTTTCCAAACTAGAGGAGCGTTGGCTGATTGCGCGTGGCTTGCCACCGGAAGTAATCAGTTTAATGGAGAGTGAGGCGCGTGCACTAAAGAAGCAAAATCGTAAACATGGCCGCCGCCGTGAAGAGGATCAGGCATGAATAAGCTGCTTAACCTTGCCTTGCTGTGGTGCTTGGCTAATTCTGCTACTGCCTCTGAAATTGAACTTGAAAAAATTCATAAAGAGATTGATTCCGTTGCGCTGGAGCGGGGCGTAGAAGCTCTGATGGCCGACTGCCATAGTTGTCATAGTCTCAAATATGTCAAGTACCGCGACCTGATACAGATGGGGCTGGACAAGCGAAAAGTGGACGCTTTGCGTGGTGAGCAATTAATGGATGCGCCGATGATGGCGGAAATGCCGGAGTCTGACGCTATTCAGTCATTCGGCAAGGCACCGCCGGACCTAAGTCTGATGGTCAAGGCACGCGAGGGCGGAGATCGCTACGTGTACTCTTATCTGTTGGGCTATTACACCAAACCCGATGGCATGCTGGGCAATCACATCTATCCTGAAACCCGCATGCCCGATCCCTTGGGCATAGCTGGCGCAACTGGTACCGAGCAACGCGTTGCCATTCAGGGCAGGGCACGCGACATCGTGTCTTTTTTGGACTGGGCGGCCGATCCGCACGAGGTGGAGCGCCTCCACCTAGGCAATTACGTTCTCGCTTATTTGTTTGTGCTGACGACCCTGCTGTATTTAGTTAAGCAACAAATTTGGTCAGGATTACGGAGAGAGTGAGCCATGAAAATCATCCTAGTGCCTCTGGCGTTCGCCTTGCTATTTTCTCAGTCAGCGCAGTCTGCGCAGAGCGGGATTAGCTTTAAAAAGCAAGTTGCTCCGATCCTGCATGATTATTGCTTGAATTGTCACGAACCTGGTGGCAAGGGTTTTGAAACAAGCGGACTGGATATGCGCAGTTATGCAAGCCTGATGAAGGGCACTCGCTTCGGTTCAGTTATCCAACCTGGGGATGGTTTTTCCAGCATCCTTATTCAGGTGATTGAGGGGCGAGTACACGTTTCTATCAGGATGCCCTATGGTATGAACGGCAGTCTCTCGAAAGAGAAAATTAGCGTACTGAAAAGCTGGGTAGATCAGGGTGCCAAGGATAACTGATTGCCTGCAGGTTGTTACATGGCTAGGTCGTGGATTTTGACGGATAATGCCCAAATTTTTTCGGATTAGCATTTAGTTTCGGGGGGGATAATGCGCGTACTTGTTGTCGAAGATGATCCGGTGTTGGCCGATGGCCTGATCCGCATCCTACAGCGGGCGAATCATACCGTTACGCATGAATCAAGCGGCAAGCAGGCCGATTTGTATCTGACTTCCAATGAATATGAATTGGTTATCCTGGATATGGGGCTGCCAGGGATGGATGGCACTGAAGTGCTGCGTCGCTTGCGCCAGCGTGGCAATAAAGTGCCGGTGTTGATTCTGACCGCACGAGATGGCGTGGAAGATAGGGTGCGGGGGTTGGATTATGGTGCAGACGATTATCTCGCCAAGCCTTTCAATCTCCCTGAGCTGGAGGCGCGCATCAGGGCATTGCTGCGGCGCGGGCAGTCGGCCAGCGGTTCTGTGTTACAGATTGGCGTTCTAAGTCTGGATACCGTTGGTCGCCGCGCCACGCTTGACGGGGTTCCCGTGGAATTGTCGGGGCGCGAGATCACGGTACTGGAGATGCTCATGCTGCGTGCTGGTCGTGTAGTGAGCAAGGAGCTACTTAGCGAACAGATGTCCGATCTTGGGGAGGAGATGAGCACCAATGCCGTCGAAGTGTATGTGCATCGCTTGCGCAAGAAAATCGAGTCTGAAAAAGTGAATATCCGCACTTTGCGCGGGATGGGCTACATGCTGGAAAAATCGTGAGAAGGTTGTTGCGGGTGTTTGAATCCGACACTTTGCGCGAGAAATTGCTGCGCTGGGTATTGCTGCCAATGATGGTATTGTTGGTACTCAACGTTGCGCTGATCTATAAGTTGGGGCACGACAGTGCGGATCGGCGGCATGATCGTTTTTTGAACGATATCAGTAAAATCTTGCTGGATCAGTTGCGCACCAATGATGGTGTGGTGGAATTCAATCTGCATAGCGGTGCGATGAATCTGCTGTCGGCCGATAGTAAGGATCAGGTGTACTTTTTGCTGCAAGGATGGCAGCAGGACTTCGAATTTGGGCATGCAGACCTGCCTTTGCCAAACGTCAAGATCAGCGACCGCCCCGTCTATTACCTTACCAACTATGCAGGGAGACCGGTACGAATGATGGCGGCGATCATTCCCGAGACGGATGTGCATAGCGGTAAAGTATTGGTCATCGTCGGCAAGACGTTGGTGCTGCACGACGAGCGTGCGCTGGAGTGGATGTGGCGCATTCTGCCTGAGCAATTGCTGCTTATGTTGCTGACGGTGGTCATACTGTGGTTCGGTGTGGATCGGGCCATGTTGCCCCTGTCGAAGTTGCGTGATGAGGTAAAGCGGCGTTCGTCACTGGATCTGAGCCCATTGCCGGAAGATGACGTGGTGGCAGAGATCAGGCCGCTAATCCACGGTTTCAACGAATTGCTGGGCAGGCTGGATGCCTCGTTCGCATTGAAGCGGCGTTTCGTTGCAGATGCAGCGCATCAATTGCGTACGCCGCTCACCGGCTTGAAGGCTCAGGCCGAACTGGCACTGAGCCTGCAAAACGAAGAAGATATCCGTCACTCGCTGATACAGATACGCAAGGCTGCCGATCATGCAAGCCATCTTGCCAATCAATTGTTGTTGCTGGCACGCTCTGAACCCGGTTCCCAGGACCAGATGCGGGAGTTGGATTTCATTGCCCTGGCTAAGGCAACGACCGAAGCGTGGGTGCCTGCTGCCTTGCATAAAAATATAGACCTGGGCTTCGAGTTCTCTGGAGTTAACGGGCGGATGCTGGGAAATGCCACCCTGTTGGGCGAGTTGCTGAACAATTTGTTGGATAATGCAATACGTTACACTCCCGACGCGGGGCGGGTGACAGCGCGAGTCAACGTATCGGGTGATAAGGTGGCGCTGGAAGTTGAGGATGATGGGCTGGGCGTGCCAGAGGCGGAGCGTGATCGGGTATTCGAGCGTTTTTATCGCGTGTTGGGCACCAATCAGGACGGCTGCGGGCTGGGGCTGGCCATCGTGCGCGAGATCGCTTACCAGCATAATGCCAAGCTCTCACTTCAATCCGGAAGCAATGGGCAAGGCACGCTGATCCGTGTTGTTTTCACGCGTTCGCCAAATCTCGATGTCGGCGAATTGTCAGGTTCATATCATGTGGTTTATTGAGTTGGCAGCGCAGAAATCGCCGGCTATGGGGGGCGAGTAATTATGTGTGGAATTTGTGGGGAGTTGCGCTTTGATCAGGGGGTACCTGACAAGCTGGCGATAGGACGCATGACGGCGCTGCTTGAGCGGCGTGGGCCGGATCACGAGGGATATTATCAGGATGGCCCACTGGCCTTCGGCCACCGCCGCTTGGCGATCATCGATCTTTCTTCGCATGCTGATCAGCCGATGGTGGATGAGGGCTTGAGCCTCGCGCTGGTTTTCAATGGCACTATCTACAACTATCGGGAATTGCGCGCCGAGTTGGTCGAGATGGGCTATGAGTTCTTCTCGGAAGGCGACAGCGAAGTCATCCTGAAGGCCTATCATGCATGGGGAGGTCGCTGTGTGCAGCGATTTGCCGGTATGTTCGCGTTCGCAATCTGGGATAAACGCGATCACTCGTTGTTCCTGGCTCGCGATCGTATGGGCATCAAGCCTTTGTATTACACGCTGGACGGAGCGAGGCTGCGTTTTGCCTCCACTTTGCAGGCGTTGCTGGCGGGCGGCGGTGTGGATGTCAGTCTTGATCCGATCGCCTTGCACCATCATTTCACATTGCACAGTGTAGTCCCCGCGCCGCGCACCCTCCTGAGGGGTATCCGAAAACTGCCGCCGGCACACATCATGCGATTCACTGCCACTGGCGAAGTGACGTTGCAGCGTTACTGGCAGCTAGATGCAAGTCGCCCCGTGCAGCCGCTGTCCGAACAGGATTGGTTGGCGGCAACGCGCGCTGTACTGCAACGTGCGGTGGAACGCCACCGCTTGGCCTCTGACGTGCCGGTGGGCGTGTTACTGTCCGGTGGACTGGATTCCTCGCTGCTGGTGGCGCTGCTGGCCGATCACGTGGATGAGTTGAACACCTTTTCCATCGGTTTCGAGGCCGTGGCGGGCGAACAGGCCGACGAATTCGAATATTCCGATTTGGTCGCCGCGCATTTCGGCACCCGTCACCACAAATACGCGCTGCCCAACGCCACTGTGCTGGACACTTTGCCGCAGGCCATCGCGCAGATGTCCGAGCCTATGCCGAGCTACGACGCGACTGCGTTCTATTTGCTTGGTGAACGGGTGTCCGATGAGGTGAAGGTGGTGTTGTCCGGGCAGGGTGCGGACGAGGTGTTCGGGGGGTACTTCTGGTATCCGCGCATGGAAGCAGATCACGGCTCGTTATTGGATCGCTTCTCGCAGCATTATTTCGATCGCGATCATGCCGAATATCTGGAGATGATGAGCGACGACTATGCCGTGCCGGATGTGACTTCCGCATGGGTAGATGAACAACTGCATCAACCGCTTGCAGATGAATTCCTCGACCAGGTGTTGCGCATGGATGTGACTGAGCTGATGGTGGACGACCCAGTCAAACGGGTGGACAACATGACCATGGCTTGGGGATTGGAGGCACGCGTGCCATTCATAGACCACGAGTTGGTGGAACTTGCGGCGCGGATGCCGCCCTCTCTTAAATTACAGGAAGGCGGTAAATTTCCACTCAAGGCGGTGGCGCGAGGCCTGCTGCCCGATGCTGTGATAGATCGTCCCAAGGGTTATTTTCCGGTGCCCGCATTGAAATATCTGCGCGGCAATTTTCTGGGAAAAATACGTGGCATATTGAATTCGGATGCCTGCATCAAGCGGGGGCTATATAAGCGCAACTACGTCGAAAAACTGCTAGCTGATCCAGAGGCGCACCTAACGCGTATTCAGGGCAGCAAACTCTGGCATCTGGCGCTGCTGGAGTGGTGGTTGCAGATCAATGTGGACGCGGACACCAATACGCCACCGGGCTAGTTGTCACGAAGCTGCCGGGTGACCTCACTTTCGCTTGGAGATGCGCATCTCATTTTTGTCTTGCTCGATGCGGAATTGGCTTAACACATTCATGCCCAGTAGCGGCTGTGTGAGATTTGGTGCCAGTGTGGCGGTGACGTTCCTGAGGCTGAATTTACCGAAACGCAATTCTGCAATGTGCGTGACGCAGCTTAGCGACTTACCGTTGGCAGTATCCATCGTAATCTTCTGATGGCAAGTCAGTTTGGCACCCTGCTGCATCGAGACCGGTAGTGACACCGTAGTTGCGCCGGTATCAATCAGGAATCTGAGTGAATTTCCGTTTATCTTGCCTTCAACGAAGAAATGACCGCCTTCCTGTGATGTAAGTATCATGGGCGGTTCTTGGGGCAGATTGGGATCAATTGCCGCATTCCAGGACGAAACGGACTGCTTTTGTGCGTCGCACGGGGAGCCGCTGTATTCCATGTTTCCCTGTGAGTTTCGGCACTTGTATACGTTGCCGGCAAGGCAGGGTGCGGCGAACATCAGGCACAGCATAGCGAGGACTGCATGAGGAGTGCGTACGGCTGGCTTGTTCATGACTTTCTCCAGTTGCATGGTGGTAATCGAGAGGGGGAATTATGGCTGTCTGGATTGCAGTCGCCAGAGTGAGGTGACTTCGGCGGCTCGTTCGGCATGTAGCGGATCACTGGCATCTGCGCTGCGCGGGTGGGTCGGTTTAACATCCATCCGGCCTGCCACGGTCAGGCCTGCCTCGTTTATCCAGCCCAGCAATTCTGTGCGGCTGCGCAGGCCGAGGTGTTCCGCCAGGTCGGAAAGAATCAGCCATCCCTCGCCGCTACGTTCGAGATGTTCGGCTAGCCCACGCAAAAATCCTTTCAACATGCTGCTATCAGGGTCGAACACCGCGTATTCGAGTTGCGAGCTGGGGCGTGCCGGCAGCCAGGGCGGGTTGCATACCACCAGCGCGGCGCGTCCTTCAGGGAACAAGTCAGCCAGTGCCACCTCAACCTGTGAATCAAAACCGAGCCGGGATAGGTTTTTACTGGCGCAGTTGATCGCCCGACTATCTTGGTCGGTCGCAACGATGCGCCGGATGCCACGTTTCGCCAGTACTGCGGCAAGTACGCCAGTTCCGGTGCCGATGTCGAAAGCGACGGATTGCGTGACTAAGGCTGGGGGTAGGGGGGCTTGTGCGACCATGTCAACATATTCGCCACGAATAGGCGAAAATGTTCCGTAATCGGGAAAGATACGCGCATGTAGTGCGGGGATTTCCACGCCTTTCTTATGCCATTCATGGGCGCCGATAATGCCCAGCAGGCTGCGCAGTGACATCACGTAGGGTACGCTGGCCGCCCCTTCATCGCCATAGGCTTCGAGGCTCGCCTCTCGCACATCCGGTGCGCGGCGCAATGGGATGTGGTGGTCGGCATCGAACGGCAGCAGCAACATGCCTAGGGTGCGTGCGCGCTGCGATTGCGCCTGACGATACAGATGGAAGGCTTGTTTTGGTGTGGTGGCGGGGGCAGGTTTATCCCCGGATTTTTTCCGTCTGGAATCCGCGCGCCTTGACATCGCCTGTAGCAACTGACGCGCGTTCTGGAAATTGCCTCGCCACAAAAGTGCAGTGCCTTCGCAGGCCATCCGATAAGCTGCGTCGGCGGTGATGCGGTCGTCGGCAAGGATGGTGCGCTTGGGCGGCGGAGTGCCGTTTTCCGAGCGCCAGCGGGCGGATTTTTCCTCGCCGTTTTCATTCCAGCTAATCATGGCATTGGGTGCGTTGTTCATTCTGCTTCGATTGCCGTGAAGGATGTTTCGCTGGGCTTGGAGAGCATCAGGCTGCGGGTCTGGGGAGACTCCAGGCTGATGCGGCCGAGTTTTCCTGATCGATATTCGGTCAGGAATATCATCGCGGCCTTTTCGATGTCCAATTCGCCACCGCGTCCTTTGAGCAGACAGCCGCGTTTTTTTGCGATGGCTTCCACCACGCCGAATCCATCCAGTATCGAGGTGTCCATCCCGAAACGTTCGTTAAGCCGTTCCGGGTAGCGCGCCAGCAGGATGGTGGCGAGGTGTTCGGCGATCTCTTCTTCTATCACGGCGTTGCGACCGATGGCATGAATTGCCGCGAGCATGTAGCCATCCTCGTCATGCTCGATCTTCGGCCACATCAGGCCCGGTGAGTCGGTCAGCGTCGTTTGGTCGTTGATTTTATGACACTGCTGAGATTTTGTTACGGCAGGCTCATCGCCAACGTTGGCGACCTTCCGCTTCAACAGCATGTTCATCAGCGTGGATTTGCCAACGTTGGGTATGCCCATGATCATCAGTCGGAGCGGTTTGTGTGGGTTGTCGCGGTGCGGAGCGAGCGGTCTGCACAGGCCGGGTACGCGCGCCGCATCAGTTGCGCTTTTGCAGCTCAACGCGACTGCCTTCACGCCAGTCTGCTGATTGTAGTAGTCCAGCCATTGCTGTGTGATGGCGGGGTCGGCCAAGTCGGTCTTGTTGAGGATCTTCAAACAAGGACGCTGACGGAACTCGCGCAACTCTCGAATCATCGGGTTGCAACTCGCCTCAGGCGCGCGCGCATCCAGCACTTCGATCACCACATCGGTGAATTCCATCGTTTCGGCAGCTTTTCTGCGCGCAGAGGTCATGTGACCGGGAAACCACTGGATTGCCATACTTCCCTCTATATTGTGAACGGTGGCGCGAGTTGCGCTAGTTGCGATTCTTCAAGGTAGCACCACTCGCCTTCAGCGAGGTTCAGATCAGAGAGTTTAAGGTTGCCGATCTGCGCGCGGTGCAGTGCGCTGCAATGATTGCCTGCGGCGGCAAGCATGCGTTTCACCTGATGATATTTGCCCTGTTCCAGGACAATCTCCAAATGGTGCTCGTCCAGTATTTTGCAGGTTTCTGCCGCCAACGGGGCGGGTTCGTCATGCAATTTGACACCATTTAGAAGCAGTTCGATTAGTTGGGGTGTTACCGGGTCGTGCGTGGTGGCGACATACACCTTCGGAACGTGATGTTTGGGTGAAGACTGGGTGTGAATGAATCTGCCATCATCTGACAGCAGCAGCATGCCGGTGGTGTCGTGGTCCAGTCTGCCTACCGGCTGCACATCACGGCGAATGAACTGGTCAGGCAGCAGGGTATGTACGCCGGGGTGATGGCTGGGTTTGCGGGAGCACTCGTAATCGGCGGGCTTGTGCAGTACCGCATAGATGTGTGTGCGGCAAATCCATGTTTCGCCCATCACTGCGAGGGGTAGCCCCTCCGTTTCAAAGGTGGATTTCAGGTCGTTCATCACGGTGCCGTCAATGGTGACATCACCATCGGCGACCAGCGCCTGGCACCACTTGCGGGTACCGAAACCCTGCTGTTGCAGGATGCGATCTAGGGTCAATTTACTCATGGTATGACTTTAACAGAATCATTCAGTTGCCGGACTGGATCGCGGCGGGCTACACGCACGCAGGTAGGCTATTTTTCAGGAAACTCGCCGTCAAGATAGAGCCATCGCCCATCTTCTCGAACGAAACGGCTGATTTCGTGCAGGCGGTAGGCGCGGCCCTTGATTTTGTAACGGGCGACGAATTCCACGGTAGCGCTATCAGATGAGTTGAGGTTGTGTTTTTTGATCTCAAGTTCTAGCCATTTTTCATTATCTGCGCCCAAGTCCAGTGATGTTGGGCGGGTGTCGGGGTGCCAGCTGGAGAGCAGATAGTCTTGCAATCCGAGTGCGTAAGCACTGTAACGGGAGCGCATCAGCGATTCCGCGTCCGGTGCGGGTGTGCCGCTGTGATAGCGTCCGCAGCACTTTGCATACTCGGTTGTGCCGCATGGACATGTCAGGATGGTGGTGTTCATGTCTGGGCAGAAGGCAGGCTGCCCTGCCAAATTTCCGGCTCGATTTCCACCATGCCGCCCTCGCTGGTCATCATGATGTGGCTTTCCTGTATGGTGCACTGAAGTTGCATGGTGCGGCTGACAAGTTGCTTCAGCGCCTGGGTGGATTCGACCGGCAGACGCAGCACGGTAAGGTTGTCCAGGCGTGAAAGCTTGCTGTGATTGTCGTTCCACCACATATCGGCAGTGCGTCCATAGCAGCAGACCACAACTTGCCTCGCTCTTCCAGTGGCCTTCCTGATCAGTCGCTCGTCTGGCAGGCCGACCATGATCCAGCGTTCGACTGCACCGGTCAGGTCCTTTTGCCATAAATCTGGTTCATCATCGTCGCTAAGTCCTTTGCCAAAAACCAGTGCTTCATCGGCAAAGATTGCAAAGGCAACCATGCGTACCATCATGCGCTCTTCGGTTTCGGAGGGATGTAGTGCAACCGTCAGCGCATGGTCGGCATAGTAGTAACGATCCATGTCTGCGATTTGCAGCTGGGCTTTGAATATGATGGATTTAATGGCCATGTTGGAGTTGCGTGAATCGGCAGGCGCGCATTCTACCAGTACGAGGTCGCGCAGATGGCGTTGCGACGCTGTTCCGACTATAATTCGCCTCCTTTCGTATGGTCATCCAGCAAATATCAAGATGCAGTTGTACGCTTTTGGCATAAATCATCAGACTGCGCCGCTCTCCGTGCGAGAGCAAGTCGCGTTTAACGTCGACGGAATGGAGAACGCGCTGCGCGACCTGGTGGAGAATGGCGCCGCCAAGGAGGCAGCCATCCTGTCCACCTGCAACCGCATGGAGATGTACTGCAATGCGACCAAGCCTGATCATGCGATAGACTGGCTGGCGCAGTATCACCATCTGCCGCGCAAGGATTTGGAACCCTATCTGTATTCGTTGCCTAGGGAGCAGGCGGTCAAGCATTCCTTCCGGGTCGCCAGCGGGCTGGACTCCATGGTGTTGGGCGAACCGCAGATTCTGGGTCAAATGAAGCAGGCGGTGCGCCAGGCCGAGCAGGCCGGAACCATGGGCATCCTGCTGCACAAGCTGTTCCAGAGCACCTTCTCGGTAGCCAAGCAGGTGCGCACCGAGACCGAAATCGGCGCGAATCTGGTTTCCATGGCCGCTGCCGCAGTCCGTCTGGCCGAGCGCATCTTCCCCAGCATCAGCGAACAGAACGTACTGTTCATCGGCGCGGGCGAGATGATAGAGCTCAATGCTGTGTATTTTGCGGCACGTAACCCGAAACGTATAACCGTCGCCAATCGCACGCTGGAACGAGCCCAGACACTGGCGCGTCAGTTCAATGGACATGCCATCACGTTGAGCGATCTTCCTGAGCAATTGGCGCAGAACGATATCATTGTGACCTGTACTGCCAGTCAGTTGCCGATACTGGGCAAGGGTATGCTGGAGCGCGCGCTGAAGGCGCGCCGTCACAAGCCGCTGTTTATCGTGGATCTGGCTGTGCCGCGTGATGTGGAGGCCGAGGTCTCCGAGCTGAGCGATGTGTTTCTGTACACCGTTGATGATATCGCCGAAGTGGTAAAGGATGGCCTGGAGGCACGTCAGGGTGCGGTCAAGGAAGCCGAGGTCATCATCGCATCCGGTGTGTCTGATTTCATACACTGGATGGAATCGCGCGAAGTCGTGCCTATCATCCGTGCGCTACGCGAACAGGTCGAGGAAGTGCGCAATGCCGAGCTGGAGAAGGCGATGCGCGCACTGGCCAAGGGCGAGAGCGCCGAGAAGGTGTTGGAGATGATGGGGCGCGGCATGGTCAATAAGTTCCTGCATTCGCCCACCAAAGCGTTGAATCAGGTGCATGGCGACTCGCGGGATAATTTCATCGAGGTCGTACACAGCCTGTTCCAGCTTCACCCTGAAGAATAATCAGCCAATCGAATGAAGCCGAATATCGCCACCAAACTTGCTCAGTTGAGCGAGCGTCTGCACGAAGTCAATCAATTGCTGTGTAGCGAGGATGCCACCAAGGATATGGAGGTGTACCTCAAGCTCAACCGCGAACGCGCCGAACTCGAGCCGGTCGTGGAGTTGTTTCATAGCTATCAGGCCTGCGAGGAAAACATCGCCGCCGCAAGGGAAATGGCCGAAGACCCGGAAATGCGCGACTTCGCCGAAGAAGAAGTCAAGGAAGGCGTGGCGCGGCTGGAGCAACTGGATTGCGAGTTGCAAAAACAGTTGTTGCCCAAAGATCCGAACGATGACCGCAACGTGTTCCTTGAAGTGCGCGCCGGCACTGGTGGCGACGAGGCGGCGCTGTTTGCCGGTGATCTGTTCCGCATGTATTCGCGTTTTGCCGAGAGTCGCCGCTGGCAGGTCGAGATCATCTCGGAAAGTCCCGGCGAGATGGGCGGGTACAAGGAGATCATCGCCCGCATCATTGGTCAGGGCGCTTATTCGGTGTTGAAATTTGAATCCGGCGCGCATCGCGTACAACGAGTCCCAGCCACTGAGACGCAGGGGCGTGTGCATACTTCTGCCTGTACCGTCGCGGTCATGCCGGAAACTGACGATTTGGACGAGGTGGTGCTGAACCCGGCAGACTTGCGCATAGACACTTTCCGTGCCTCGGGTGCCGGCGGGCAACACATCAACAAGACTGATTCGGCGGTGCGTATCACCCATCTTCCGACCGGCGTGGTGGTGGAATGTCAGGATGGGCGTTCACAACATCAAAACAAGGCGCAGGCGATGCGGGTGCTGGCCGCGCGTATCCAGGATGCGCGCGTGCGCGCTCAGAATGCAGAGACCGCCGCGACCCGCAAGAGTCTGGTGGGCAGCGGCGACCGCTCGGAGCGCATCCGTACCTATAACTACCCGCAGGGCCGCGTCACCGACCACCGTATCAATTTGACGCTGTATAAAATGGATCAGATCATGGCCGGCGACATCAACGAGCTTACCGATGCGCTAATGGCCGAACACCAGGCCGAACAGCTTGCCGCGATGGCGGATGAAGTCAGCTTCTGAGCCGTGTCAAATGCCGCTGCAGGACATCCTGCGGCGTGACGGCAGACGATTGCAGGATGCGCTGAATCTGGATGGCGGCGGTGCGCGTATCGAGGTGCAATGCCTGTTGCAGGCGGTGTTGGAGACCAACCGCGCCTGGTTGTACGCCCACCCCGAATACCTACCAGATGCTGACCAGCTGAGCCGTTACCAGGCGCTGCTGACGCGTCGTCTGAACGGCGAACCCATCGCCTACCTGCTAGGTGTGCGCGAGTTTTTCGGGCTGACTTTCAAGGTTACGCCTGCCACGCTGATCCCCCGTCCGGATACCGAATTGCTGGTTGAACTGGCGCTACAGCGCATCCCGGAGTCCAGCGCTGCTACCGGCGGAGTCGCTTGTCGTGTGCTGGACATGGGTGCCGGCAGTGGTGCGATTGCGCTGGCGATTGCGCTGGCGCGCCCTGCTGCGGAAGTGGTGGCGGTGGATGCCTCGACCGCCGCGCTGCAAGTTGCGCGCGAGAATATGCAGCGACTGGGAGTGAACAATGCACAGCTGTTGCAAAGCGACTGGTTCGCCGCGCTGACGGACGCACGATTCGATCTGATCGTGTCCAATCCTCCATATATCGCCGAGCAGGACGAGCATCTGTCGCAGGGGGATGTGCGTTTCGAACCGATCACCGCACTGGCTTCCGGCGCGGACGGGCTGGATGACATTCGCCGCATCATCAGCGGAGCGCCTGCGCATCTCAAACCCGGTGGCTGGCTGATGCTGGAACATGGCTACGATCAGGCTGAAAAGGTGCGTCAATTGCTGTTACAGGGTGGATTTTCCGCAGTGGACTCGATGCGTGACTTGGCCGGGATAGCGCGCGTCACTTTCGGGCGTATTTGAAGATGGCTTGACGAACTGGCATTACATCGCAATAATGCCCGACTATTTAATTAAGGTAAGAGCCATGACGACAGATATTCAGCAGCGCATCCATGAGCAAGTCACCAGCAATCCGGTGGTGTTGTACATCAAGGGTAGTGCGAAATTCCCGCAGTGCGGTTATTCGGCCAATGTGGTACGTATCCTCAATCTACTGGGGGTCAAGGATTTTCTGGCAGTGAATGTATTTGACGATCCAGCCTATGTGCCAGGATTGGTGGAATATGCGAACTGGCCAACGCTGCCACAGTGTTATATCAACGGCGAGTTTATCGGTGGTTCGGACATCCTGACTGAGATGTATCAGAGCGGAGAGTTGCAGCAGTTGCTGAGTGGGCATGCCGGATAGGCCTTGCTACCTAGGCCTTTTGGCATATTGGCGTGATGAGAATGGGCGGTTATAGTCCGCCCCGAGTGTGTGAAGTGGCGGTTGGCTCCAACCGGATTTCAAACTCTCCTCCTATTTCGGGCGATCTTCGGATCGCCCGTTTTTTATGCTTGTGCCAAGCGTGCCCTGGCACTGGCTATAGCGGCGCTGACTTGGGCTGGAGCGGTGCCGCCGGTATGGTTTCGGCTGGCCAGTGAGCCTTCCAGTGACAATACCTGATAAATATCGTCTTCAATCAGTGGGGAGAAGGTCTGCAATTCAGCGAGTGCGATGTCGGATAGGTCGCAGCCCTTCTTTTCGGCATAGCGCACCGCCAAGGCGACCGCCTCATGTGCATCACGGAACGGCAAGCCTTTTTTCACCAAGTAATCGGCCAAGTCGGTGGCAGTTGCGTAGCCCTGTAGTGCGGCACGGCGCATCGCATCCGGTTTCACCTTGATGCCGGAAATCATGTCGGCATAGATACGCAACGTCTGTGTCAGCGTATCCACTGTGTCGAACAGTGGCTCTTTATCTTCCTGATTGTCCTTGTTATAGGCCAGTGGCTGGCCTTTCATCAGAGTCAGCAGGGCGATCAGGTGGCCGTTCACCCGGCCTGTCTTGCCGCGTACCAGTTCCGGCACGTCGGGATTTTTCTTTTGCGGCATGATGGAAGAGCCGGTGCAAAAGCGATCGGCGATGTCTATGAAGCCTACCATCGGGCTCATCCACAGGATGAGTTCTTCCGAGAAGCGCGACAGGTGGGTCATCACCAGCGAAGCGCAGGCAGTAAATTCAATGGCGAAGTCGCGGTCGGATACGGCATCCAGCGAATTTTGGCATACCGCCTCGAAACCTAGCAGTTCGGCGACCCGCTCGCGCTGGATGGGGTAGCTAGTGCCGGCCAGCGCCGCAGCGCCCAGCGGCAGGCGGTTAACCCGGCGGCGGCAATCGGCCATGCGTTCCGAGTCCCGCCCCAGCATCTCGTAGTAGGCCATCAGGTGGTGCGCAAAGCTGATCGGCTGGGCCACCTGCAGGTGGGTGAAGCCAGGCATGATGGTTTCGGTATGTTGCGAGGCTAAATCGAGAATAGCGATTTGCAGTGCTTTAAGCAGTGCCAGCAGGTCGTCAATTGCATGGCGCAGGTATAGACGGATGTCAGTGGCGACCTGATCGTTGCGCGAACGTCCGGTATGCAGGCGTTTGCCGGCATCGCCGACCAGTGTGGTAAGTCGTTTTTCGATGTTGAGGTGCACATCTTCCAGATCCAGCGACCAAACGAATTTGCCTTCGGCAATCTCCTGTTCAATCTGTGCCAGGCCGCGTCGTATGTCTGCCAGATCCTGTTGCGCGATGATGCTGCATTCAGCCAACATTTGCGCGTGTGCCAGCGAACCCTGGATGTCGAACATCGCCATTTTCTGGTCGAAATCCACTGACGCGGTATATTTCTTTACCAATTCTGCCACTGGTTCCGAGAAACGGCCCGACCAGGTATCTTTATCTTGTATGCTTGCCATGTTTTGTCCAGAATCCGTCAGACGCTCGGTGATGCGCTGCCGAGCTTATGTAAAGACAGTGAAACTTGAGGTTTACCGCCATGATTGAGGCGCGCAGTATAAAACAAAATTCGCTGCCCGATGCGTTGCCCAACTTCCGCAACCTTGGCGTGACCTTGCGCATCCTGCTGCTCACCAACGGCATGGGATTTCTCGCATCGGTGATGCAGGCGAGGAGTTGGCCGAATGTACTGGTGCAGATGCTGCAAATTTCAACTCTTATGACGCCCATCGTGTTGGGTATTTTGCTGGTGTTGTGGCTAGTGCAGGCATCGTTATTTCGCATCGCTTACTGGCGTGGTGTGGCTGCCGTCAATGCCATTGCGGGCGCGGTGGCGCTGCTGACTTATTATTTGGGTGGCGAGTTCTATCAGCCGGTCATTGAATCGGACTACTACTTCGATGTGTTGCGATGCGTGTTGTTAAGTGTGGCGATGTGCAGCCTGATGCTAATGTATTTCCGGCTACGCATGCGGATATTGTCCCATGCCCTGGAAGATGCCTACCTGCAAGTATTGCGTGCGCGTATCCGCCCGCACTTTCTGTTCAATACCATCAATGCGGTACTGGGTATCGTGCGCGCCGAACCGAAAAAAGCCGAGACCGCACTGGAAGATATGGCTGACTTGTTCCGCATGGCAATGTCGGAAGCAAAAGACCTGGTACCGGTGCATCAGGAAGTTGCGTTGAGCAAACAGTATATTGCGCTGGAAAAGTTGCGCATGGGAGAGCGGCTGTGTGTGGAGTGGCAGGTGCAGGACATTCCGGACGATGCGCTGATGCCGGTGCTGCTGCTGCAGCCATTGCTGGAGAATGCGGTGTACCACGGTATCGAGACACTGGTCGAGGGCGGGGTCATCCACGTGAAGCTGCGCCGGGAAGGTGCTGAGTTACGTATCGAGGTGGAAAACCCCTGCCCGGTGGCCAGTGGAGATCACCATGTGGGCAACAAGATTGCCTTGAAAAATATCCGTGAGCGACTCGCATTGCTGTTTGATGCCGAGGCGCGCTATCAGGTGAGTAGCGGCAAGGGGTATTACCGGGTTGAAATTATCATGCCTTATGTGAGGGAGAAACGACGTGAGCACAATCGAATTGGCTATGCGCGTATTCATCGTTGATGATGAAGTGCCAGCGCGTAATCGTCTGAAGGAGTTGTTGGGCGATTGTAATGAGCAATTGCCACTGGTCGTGGTGGGCGAGGCGGGCAATGGGCTAGAGGCACTGGAAAAGCTGGCTGAGACGCCGGTGGATGTGGTGTTGCTGGATATACGCATGCCACTGATGGATGGTATAGAGCTGGCGCAACACCTTACCAGATTGCCGACGCCGCCCGTGTTTATTTTCACCACGGCCTACGATGACTATGCAATCAAGGCGTTCGAGTTGCACGCCATAGACTATCTGCTCAAGCCGATACGATTGGGTCGCCTGTTTGATGCGCTGTCTCGTGCGCGCAACGCCGTGCCCGTCAAGACCGAAGTGCTGCGAGATTTGTTGCCCGAGGCCCGTAAGCACCTCTCCATCCACGAGCGCGGCAAGATTCACCTGATTCCGGTTGAGGACGTGCTTTATCTGCGCGCCGAGCTGAAATACGTCACGGTGCGCACTGTCGAGCGCGAATACCTGATCGAGGAATCTCTGACGGCGCTGGAAAAGGAGTTCGCCCTGCGTTTCGTGCGCATTCACCGTAATTGTCTGGTGGCGAGGGAAGCGATCATCGGTTTCGAGCGGGGTGACGACGAGGGGGAGAGTGGCTGGCAGGTCAAGCTGCGCGGGCTGGCAGAGCGCTTGCCCATCAGCCGCCGCCAGCAGCAGATCGTCAAGGAGTTCAGCTGATGCAAGGGCGCAGCTCAGTCGGGTTGGGCGTATCATGGGGCTCTTGAATTCAGGGTGGGCAATGGTGCCGCGCCCGCTTGGAGGTGTGATATGAAAAACCATCAATATGTTTCTGCAAGTTTGCTGGCGCTGTCCGTGCTGATCGGCGGATGCGCAAATCCTGACTCTCGTCCGGTTGCCGTGCAATCCGCGCAGCCAGCGGCCAATTACGGCGTGATCGAGGGCATTGAGGTCGTGCGTGTCGCCAATGACCAAATCGGCGCAGGCACTGTCATCGGCGGCATCGTCGGCGGCGTACTCGGCCATCAGGTCGGCGGCGGTAGCGGGCGAGATGTGGCGACTGTGGCCGGCGCGGTCGGTGGCGCAGTGATCGGCCATCAAATCGAAAAGAGCAATAGTCAGCAGGATGCCTACCGCATCCGCGTCAGGTTGGAAGATGGTAGCGTATTGACCGTCACACAAGCCATCAGCGACTTGCGCGTTGGCGACCGTGTGCGGGTCAACAATAATCAGGTGGTGCGCTACTAGTCGTAAAGTCCGCCAAGGCGTTGCAACTTGGCGCAGTGGAGGGGTGATTGCCGTGATGCGGTGATCGCCTCTTTTCTTTTGTCACTTTTCTGTCACACGACATACATACAATCCCGACTTGTCATCAAGTAGTCTGGGAGTTTGTTATGAACCATGTCGGTCATTCTGGGCAGGGTATCCATGCGCGCGATATCCTGGCGCTGGTCAATCCTATCAAAGCCATTTCTCCCGAATGTACGGTCGCCGAGGTGGCTGAGCTTTTTCTCGGGGATGAATACGCCAAGTTGCTTTCGTTGCCAGTCGTCGAGAACGGGCGCCCTATCGGTGCAATCAGCCGCTATCGTTTCATGGATATGTATCTGAAACAGTTCGCCCGCGAACTGTATGGCAAGCGACCTATACGCAGCTTCATCAATCCGCGCCCTTTACTGGTCGAGCTCGATAGGCCGCTGGCCGAGGCTGCGCTTCATGTTACCGAGAACATGCAATTTCCGCTGACTGAGGATTTCATCGTCACGCGCCACGGCAAGTATCTCGGTGTGGGCTTCGTGATGGATCTGCTTAAGGCGATGGAATTGCGCATGCGCGCCAGCGCCGACGAACTTAGCCATGCCTATACCCAGCTCAAGTCTTCGCAAATGGCACTGGTGCAATCCGAGAAGATGGCATCGCTGGGTCAGATGGTGGCCGGCGTTGCACATGAGATCAATACGCCGTTGGGTTATGTGCAGAACAATGTGGCGATGGGTCACGAACTGTTCACACAGGTGCGGGAAATGATGGCCGAGTACGAGGCGCTGGTGGAGGAGTTGATGAGCGTGGATGCTTCTGAGGAACAGATCGCCATCAGAATGGACAGAATTGCAGAGATGCGCGCCGGGTTTGATGCCAGCGAGATGTTGGTGGAGATGCAGGCGCTGATGGCGGATTCGCTGTATGGCATAGACCAGATTTCCGAGCTGGTGTTGAACCTGAAGAACTTCTCACGCATGGATGCGGCAGCAACCGAGGCTGTCAGCCTGAATGATTGCATTGATAGTGCGCTGAATATTGGGCGTAACGTGTTGAAAAACAAGGTTGAAGTTGTTCGCGAGCTGGGTGAGTTGCCCAAGCTCACTTGCTCACCTTCGCAGCTCAATCAGGTGTTCCTGAATCTGTTCACCAATGCCGCGCAGGCGATGGAAAAGTCCGGTGTGTTGCGGATCAGGAGTTGGTCGGACGGAGATTCGGTATATGTCAATGTGTCGGATAACGGCAAGGGGATAGCACCGGACATTCTGACGCGCATCTTCGATCCGTTCTTCACCACCAAGCCGGTCGGCGAGGGCACGGGGTTGGGGCTGGCCATCAGTCACCAGATCATCCAGAAGCATGGCGGCGAGATCACCGTCGAATCCGTGCTGGGTTCCGGCACAAGTTTTCATATCCGTTTGCCACTGACCGTTGCCGCATCGCCGGCTCGGCAGCAGGCGCAGTACGCATAACCAACAGGGGATAAGCAATGACCAAACCGACGATTTTGCTGGTGGATGACGAAGAACGCATCCTGCGTTCGTTACGTATGTTGTTCTTTAGCAATTACACCGTGCGCATGACGACCGATCCGCACGAGGCGGTGCGTATTCTGCGTGACGAAAAAGTTCACGTCATCATCAGCGATCAGCGTATGCCGGTGATGCTGGGCGCCGAGTTGCTACGTCTGGCGCGTGAGGCTTCGCCAGCCACCATGCGCATCCTGCTGACCGGTTATTCAGACATGGATGCTTCAATCGCCAGCGTCAATGAGGGCGAGGTGTTTCGTTATCTGCTCAAACCCTGGGTAGGCGACGAGGTGAAACAGGTGGTGGCCGATGCAGTCGCTATCGCTGAGGCCAGCTTTGCGGTGCAATCCCATGCGGTCAAGACACCCAGTGCCGCACGCCAGAAACCTCGCGTGCTGATCATGGATCATGAGGAAACCACCGCCAAGGTGGTACACGAGATACTGGGGGGGCGTTGCGAGATCGTCTGGGCTGCCGATGCGCAGCACGCTATGGAAGAACTGGCTAAGCAGGATGTTTCAGTGGTGGTGTCCGACTTGATGCTGGGCGACACCAATGTTGGCTATATCCTGAAGACTATCAAGCAGTTGAATCCGCAGACGCAATGCATTGTGGTCACTTCGTTCAACGATACCTCGCGCCTGATCGAGTTGATCAACCAGGCGCAAATCAGCCGCTATCTGCCCAAACCACTCAGTCGCAACATGCTGGCGCGTTATCTGGAATCTATGTTGGAGCGGTTTCACGTCCTGTCGGATCAGCCGGTATTGCAAAATCGTCAGAAAGTGGCGGAGATCAGCGATCCGCAGGAAAAACGGCAATCCGGCAACTTTCTTGGGCTGCTTGGACGCCTGCGTTCACGTATCGCCAATTGATGTTGGGAATGCGTTGTCACGCAGCCGCAATAAAACAGTAATCGTTCGGCAATATTTCCCTGCCATGCTGACGCCATGGGAAACAGGTCAAAAAATTGTAGGCGTATGGCATTGGGGCGGCTGTGCCGGTTTGCTGTCAAAGGGTGTGCCAGTTGAGTGCACAACAGGTTCGTTCCATCTTTCTGTCGGACATCCACTTGGGAACCAAGGCGTGTCAGGCAGGCCATCTGCTATCGTTTCTCAAGGCGTATACATCAGAAAACTTGTTTCTGCTTGGCGATATTGTGGACTTGTGGGCGATGAGCCGTGGCGGTGTGCACTGGTCGGCTGATCAGAACACCTTCGTGCAAAAAATCCTGCGACGCGCCCGTCACGGCGAACAGGTTTACTTCATTCCGGGCAACCACGACGAAGCGCTGCGCGAATACGTCGGCACGTCGTTCGGCGATGTGATGGTGATGTCCGAACATGTACACATTGCCAGTGACGGCAAACGCTATCTGCTGTTACACGGTGACGAGTTCGATCAGGTCACGCTGCATCACAAGTGGGTCGCCATCCTCGGCGACATGTCATACAACCTGCTGGTCAATCTGAATATCTATTTGTCCTGGCTGCGGCGCACCCTGAAACGACCTGGATACTGGTCTCTGGCAGGTTATGCCAAACGTAAAATAAAGACGGCACTGAACTTCATTTTTGATTTTGAAGATTCGGTGATGCGCCATGCCCGCGAGCGCGGTTTGGACGGCGCAATCTGCGGGCATATCCACTGGCCGCAAATCAAGCAGATAGACGGGCTGACCTACATCAATTGCGGTGATTGGGTGGATAGTTGCACCGCTATCGTTGAGCATCTGGACGGGCGCATGGAGCTCATTCACTGGAACGGACAGGCGGCAGGTGGCGGAATACTGGCAATTAACTGAAAGAAAATATGACCTTGAAAATTTTATTCATCTCTGACGTCTATTTCCCGCGCATCAACGGCGTTTCCACTTCGATTGAAACCTTTCGGCGTGAGCTCCGCCAACTCGGTCATACCGTGCACCTGATCGCGCCCGATTACCAAAAGCCCAGTTCGGACGAGAGCGACATCCTGCGCATTCCCGCACGCAGTGTGCCGCGCGATCCGGAAGACAGGTTCATGCGCTACGGCGAAGTGATGAGGTGCCTCGACCAACTGCGCGCCGAGCAATACGACATCATCCATGTGCAGACACCATTCGTGGCCCACTATCTGGGGGTGAAGCTGGCCAAGCTGTTAGGTATTCCCTGCATCGAGACGTATCACACCTTCTTCGAAGAATACCTGCACCATTACATTCCGTTCGTACCCAAGTCATTGATGAAGCTGATTGCCAAGCGCTTCTCGCAACATCAGGGCAATAGTCTGGATGGCATGGTCGTGCCTTCAAGGCCGATGCTGAATGTGATGAAAACTTATGGTGTCACTACGCCAACCGAAGTCATCGCGACCGGTATCGAGCCGCACAGCTTTGTGCCGGGGGACGGCGTGGCGTTTCGAGACAAGTACGGCATTGCGCAGCATCGCCCGATGTTGTTGTTTGTCGGGCGGGTCGCTTTTGAAAAAAACATCGATTTCCTGTTGGATGTGCTGGGCTTGGTCAAGGAAAGTGTGCCCGAAGTGCTGTTCGTGATCGCAGGAGAAGGACCGGCGCGCAAGCGTTTGGAACATGACGTCAAGACACAGGGGCTGTCGGAGCACGTGAAGTTCATCGGTTATCTGGATAGAAAAACCGAGCTGAACAGTTGCTATCGCAGCGCAGACATCTTCATCTTCGCATCTCGTACCGAAACACAGGGGCTGGTGTTACTGGAAGCGATGGCGCAGGGCGTGCCGCTGGTCTCAACCGCCGAACTGGGCACAATCGATGTATTGCGCGACTGCGAGGGTGTATGGGTTGCCCGCGAGGAACTGGCAGACTTTTCCGAGAAAGTGGTGCGCATGTTGAACGATGCAGCAGTGCGCGTGCAAGTGGGCGAGGCGGGTCGTAACTATGCTCACGGCTGGTCGGCCAGCCAACAGGCCGAAAAGATGGCGGCATTCTACCGTTCCGTAATGGATGCAAAAACAGTCGCCGAGTTCTCGACGGTAGCGCCCTAGCGGTAGCTCAGAGTCATCATGCCTGGAGGTCTTTCAGCAGGGATTCAAATTGCTCCAACGCTATCGGCCTGCCAAACAGATAGCCCTGGAAGTGGGTGCAGCCGTGTTGGCGCAGCATCTCCAGTTGTTCCTGGCTTTCCACGCCTTCGGCGATGATGTCCAGATTCAGACTTTCCGCCATCGCGATGATGGTGCGCACGATGGCCATGTCGTTGCTGTCCGAGGTGATGTCGCGCACGAACGACTGGTCTATCTTGAGCTGGTCCAGCGGCAGGCGTTTCAAGTATTGCAGCGACGAATAGCCTGTGCCGAAATCGTCCAGAGAAAACTGGATGCCGGCATCGTTCAGCGCGTTCATCCTGGCGATGGTGTCGTTGACGTTTTCCAACAGCAGGCTTTCGGTCAGTTCCAGCTTCAGCCGGCGCGGGTCTGCCGAGTGATGCGCGACTGCCTGCCGTACCTGGTCTATAAAATCCGGCTGGTTGAACTGCCGGGCGCTGACGTTCACCGCCAGCGTCAGGTCTTTGGTCAGAGGGGAATGCTGCCAGGCGCTGATCTGTGCGCAGGCGGTTTCCAGCACCCATAGTCCGACTGGCAGGATGAGTCCGGTTTCTTCCAGCAGCGGGATGAATTGAGCGGGGGAGATCATGCCGCGCACCGGGTGCTGCCAGCGCAGCAGCGCCTCGGCGCCCACGGCGCGGCGCGCGCCATCAACCTGTATCTGGTAATGCAGCCGGAACTGCTGTTCGGTGATCGCGCGGCGTAATTCGGCCTCCAGCGATGCGCGTGCGTTGATGCTGTCCTGCATTTTCGGGTCGAAGAAGCGCAAGGTATTGCGTCCTGCCTTCTTGGATTGATACATCGCGATGTCGGCCTGCTTCATCAATTCCTCGGCTTCCAGATCGTTGCCGGAAAACAGGGCGATGCCCATGCTGGGGGTGTTGTTGTGCGGCTGGTTATTAAGCTGGTAGGGGCGGTTGAGTACGGCGAGCAGCTTTTCCCCTATGGTTTCCACCTCGGCGGCAGCCTCGATGGGGGAGGTGCCCAGCGTCTCCAGCATGATTACGAATTCGTCGCCGCCCATGCGGGCCACCGTATCGCCTTCGCGCACACTGACGTGCAGCCGCTCGGCCACCAGTTGCAGCAGTTGATCGCCGGTGTTGTGACCCAGCGTGTCGTTGATGGCCTTGAAGTTGTCCAGATCAATGAACATCAGTGCACATTGCTGGGCGCTACGGCTGCTGCTGCTCATCGCCTGTTGCAGCCGGTCCATCAGCAGGCGGCGGTTGGGCAGATTGGTCAGCGGGTCGTAGAATGCCAGTCTGTTGATGGCGGCCTCGGCCATTTTGTTTTTGCTGATGTCGTTGAAGGTGCCGACATAATTGGTGATGAGGCCTGCGCTGTCATGCACGGCAGTGATGGTCATGTAAGCGGGGTAGATCTCGCCGTTCTTGCGCCGGTTCCATATTTCCCCTTCCCAACTGCCAGAGTGATGGATGCTGTCCCACATCGCCCGATAATAAGCATCATCATGACGCCCTGATTTGAGCAGTCTGGGGGTTTTTCCTATCACTTCTTCGGCCAAATAGCCGGTGACGTTGGAGAAAGCCTTGTTGACCCGCAGGATGGTGCTATCGGCATCGGTGATCAGCATGCCTTCCTGAGCTTCGAAGGCTGAAGCGGCGATGCGCAGGTCGGCTGATGTCCGCTTCGATTCACTCAGATAGAGCGCAAAACCGGAAGCGCCGATGATTAGCATGCTGCCAGTGGTGGCGAGCAGCAGGAATAGCCAGATTTGTTGAGCTTCAAGATCGACAATCTCTTGCAGCGAGCGGGTGGCATGTATCGTGATGGCATCTTCCGGCAGTTCCTTGTGGGCGAGCACCATAAGTTTGAGATCACTGCCAATCTGCAGGGCGGCAGGGAAGCGCGCCACTTGCCAGGGCGTGATGGTCAGCGTGGTGATGGGTGAACTGCCGTATTGCTTGAGAATGTCATCAGTCGTTAGGCGCACAAATCCAGCATCGGGGAGATGGTGGGATTCGAGCGACTTGTCATAGGCAAGCAGGATCACACCGTTGCTGTCGGTGATGAAGGCGTTGTGCTGGTCTACCCAGTGAGTAAAACGGCTGATATTGCGCTTGACCGCCACCACCCCGATCACACGACTTCCTTTCGATACTGCCTGAGAATAGTACAGGCCAGGGATGTGGCTGGTGCGGCCCACGGCATACTGGTGGCCAGGTTGTCCGCTCATGGCTTGTTTGAAGTATGTCCGGTCAGCGTAATTGCTGCCTACGAAACTGTCTTTCTCTGCTGCGTTGCTGGAGGCGACGCAATCGCCTGCGGCATTCATGATGAAAATCTGATCTGTGCCAAGACTGCTGGCGATTACCGACAGTTCTTCGTTGAATTTTGACAGGACTGGATCCTGAGTCCAGCGTAACTTCAGTTGATCTTCGGGTAATGGGGAGGGTTGAAGATTGGCGCCGAATGGCAGCAGGATGCTCGCCGTGTCGGTGTCGTGTGCCAGCATTTTCGCAATGTTATTGAAAAGGGCAATGCTTTCCGAAATGTTGTCGGCAACCTGTGTAGCTCTTCTGCTCGCGAGTTGCAACTCGCGCAAATAGACTTCAGAGGCTTCCCGCTTAAAGTAGTAGTCGGCGCTTAGCCATGAAACGGCAACCCAGCAAGCGATCAGCAGGCTGATCAATCGATAGGGGTGTACCGTGTGTTTGCCGGGTGCGACCGTCGCTACGACAGTCAGCACCACGATCAGGCTGCTGGCGGCCAGTACGATGGCGGCCAGCAGCGGCGGAGCTATGCCCGGCGATGCAAGCTGCTCAGTGTTGCGAACGAAATAGGCAGCAGCCATCGCAGTGTAATGCATGCCGGACACGGCCAGTCCCATCACCAGTGCGCCAGCGGGAAGCTGCCATCTGTTCCAGCGGGATAGGCTGGATTGCAGTTGGAATTTTACCTGCAATGCCAGCGAGGCCAGCGCCACTGCAACCAGCAGGGAGAGCAGGAACAGGCTGAGGTCGTAGCGTATCAAGCCGTCCAGTCGCATGGCGGACATGCCTGAATAGTGCATCGTGCCGATGCCTATGCCGATTAGCAGGCCGCCTAATGCGAGCCTGCCCCGACTCATCGTGGGATGACTGATGGTCTGTAGCGCCAGCGCGCTGGCCAGTATGCCGGGTATCGTCGAGATGAACGTCAGGGTGGCATCATAACTGGTCGAACAGGGCAGGCTGAAAGCCAGCATGCCGATAAAATGCATCGCCCAGATGCCGATGCCCAGGCACAGACTGCCGCCTGCCACCCACAGATGTCGAACTTTGCCCACGGGTAGGGTTTGAAGGTGGTGCGAGACCAGTAGTGCCGCATAAGACGAGACGACGGCGATGATAAGGGAAAGTACGACTAGCACCGGGTCATAGTGGCCGGTGTAAAGCAGGCTGTTTGGCGGCGCTGTCGTAATCAGGTCTAGCATGCCTTGGTCATGAGCGAGGGTTGGCCGGGCGTGCCCAGTTCCGTTATGGCGGTGAGGGCGGCGTTAAGAATGAGGGTGCCTGGCGGTTCCCTCACGCAGTTTTCCGGCAGTTGCAGCTATTATCGGCTGCCATTGCCCATCCTTGATGGTTGTAATGGCAGCCCGTGATATCAGCCACTGTTGCGCAGACCAGTCGCGATGCCGTTGATGGTCAGGTGGATGGCACGCTTGGTCAGCTCGTTGCTGTCGCCGGCGCGGTGATGTGCCAGCAGCGCCACTTGCAGATGATTGAGCGGGTCAATGTACGGCATGCGGGTCAGCAGGCTGCGAGCGAACATCGGGTTGTCCTGCAACAGTACGGTGTTGCCGGTCACGGCGAACAACATCTTGACGGTCTCTTCGCGCTCAGTGCGGATTGCGCCGAAGATGGGGTCGCGCAACGACTGATCTTCTACCAGTTCGGCATACCCTGCGGCGATGCCCATGTCGGTCTTGGAGAGCACCATGTCCATGTTGGACATCAGGCCCCGGAAGAACGTCCATTCCTTATACATCTTCTGCAATTGCTCAAGGCCCGTCTGGCCTTCGCGTTCGATGAAGCGGTTCACCGCACTGCCGAAACCGAACCAGCCCGGCAACAGGATGCGGGTGAGTCCCCAGCTGAATACCCAGGGGATGGCGCGCAGGTCTTCGATGCGGTTGGACGCCTTGCGGGCCGACGGGCGGCTGCCGATGTTGAGTTCGGCGATCTCGCGGATCGGCGTGGCGGCGAAGAAGAAATCATTGAAGCCGGGTGTTTCGTACACCAGCTTGCGGTAGGCCGCGAAGGCATCCAGGCTCAGGGCTTCCATGATGCGGTGGAATTCCGGCATGGTGCTGTCCGCGCCGTGATGGTGCAGCAGCGTCGCTTCCAGCGTGGCGGAAACCAGCGTCTCCAGGTTGCGCTTGCCGATCTCCGGATTGGAGTATTTGCTGGAGATCACTTCGCCCTGTTCGGTGATGCGGATTTGGCCGTTCACGCTGCCCGGCGGTTGCGCCAGGATGGCCTCGTAGCTCGGGCCGCCGCCGCGACCGACGGTGCCGCCGCGACCGTGGAACAAACGCATCTCCACGCCGAACTTGTTGAATACCTTGACCAGTTCCAGCTCGGCCTTGTACAGCTCCCAGTTGGCGGTGATGTAGCCGCCGTCCTTGTTGCTGTCCGAATAGCCCAGCATCACTTCCTGCGTGTTGTTGCGGCCAGCCAGCAGTTGGCGGTAGTAGGGGATGCTGAACAGGTCTTCCATGATCGGGCCGCAACCGCGCAGGTCGTCTATGGTCTCGAACAGCGGGATGATGTTGACGTGCAGTTGCGGGTGGTCGCCGCCTTCCAGCAGGCCGACCTGTTGCAGCATCAGCGCCAGTTCCAGCATGTCGCTGACCGAGTCGGTCTTGGAGATGATGTGGTTGGGCAGCGCTTCGCGACCGAATTCACGGTGTATCTTTGCGGCGACCTGCATGATGCGCAGTTCGCTTTGCACCCCTTCGGAATATTGTTCGAGTTCGCCGATCAGTGGCTTGCCGGCCTGCAGGGTCTGCAACAGGACTGCGCGGCGCTCCGCCTCGGAGAGGCCGAGGTAGGTGTCCGTGATGCCGCCGTGTGTCAGCAGTTCGGCTACGGTCTGCTCGTGTATCGCGCTGTGCTGGCGCATGTCCAGCGGTGCCAGGTGAAAGCCGAATACCTCGACGGCGCGGCGCAGATTGGCCAACCTGCCATGCGCCAGATAGAGCGCGCCGTGGCTCAGCAGCGACTCGATCAGCACGTCCAGATTGGCGATGAAATCCTGCGGGGTGGCATAAGGTTCGGCATCCGGGTCTACCGGGCGCAGGTGCGCGATGTCGTGGCCCAGCTTCCTGGCGGTGGCCGACAGGCGCGAATAGATCAGGATCAGCGCGCGGCGGTAGGGTTCGTCCTCGCGGCTCACAGCGGTGTCGTGCGAAGCATCGGCCAGCGCGCGCAACTCGTCGCTGACATCGGTCAGGCGGATGGTCAGGCTCAGCCGGGTGCCGAGTACATGCGTTTCGTTCAGGTAGTACTCCAGCGCCACCGAGGAGTGCTGCTCAACGGCTGCGTTCATCACGTCATGTGTGACGAACGGATTGCCATCGCGATCGCCGCCTATCCAGCTGCCCACGCGCAGGAACGGTGGGATTTTGATGCCCTGACCGTAACGGCTTTCCAGTTCGCGTTCCAGATCGGCGTACACGCCCGGAATTTCTTTCAGAAAGGTGTAGCGATAGAACTCCAGACCGTTCTTGATCTCGTCGCGCACCGTCAGTTTTGCGGTACGCAGCATGCGTGTCTGCCACAGGATCAGCACGAAGCGGCGCAACGCAATCTCGTTGTCAGCCAGCTCTTGCGGTGTCATGTCCATGCGATCGCGCAGGGACATCAGGCTGGAGATGATCAGGTGACAATCCAGCGTGCTCTTGCGTTGCACTTCGGTAGGATGGGCGGTCAGGACCGGTGAGATCAGCGCGCTGTCGAGGAAGGCTTGTAGGGATTCCTTGCTGACGGGCTTCTGTTCCAGGCGATCCAGTGCCAGTTTCAGGCTGCCGTTCTTGGGTGTGCTGCCTGCCTTGAGATGGGCGCGATGGCGGCGGTTGTGGTGCAAGTCCTCAGCGATGTTGGAAAGCTGCGAAAAGTAGCTGAAGGCACGCACCACGGCCAGTGCTTCAGAAGTAGAGAGGCTGTCCAGCAGCTTTTCCAGCTGAATGCGGTCATGACTATCCTGCGTCTTGCGGAACTGCACCGCCGAGCGGCGCACGTTTTCTACCAGTTGAAAGGTTGCTTCGCCATCCTGTTCGCGTATCGTGTCGCCGAGGATGCGGCCCAGCAGGCGCACGTCATCGCGCAAGGGCAGATCCTTGCTGGAAAGATCGGATGGGGCAAAAAGTAGATTCGTCATATTTTTTACGTAAAAAAGCGCGGCTGGCTCCGTGATAGAATGCGCCGCGTAATTAATCACCAAGAATTCAGGAAATCAGATGAGTCCAGCTTCTGCAACACCTTCGTCGCTCGCACCAGCTTCTTCAACCTCGACTTCTCCAACACCTTTGGCCCGTCTGGTCATCGCTTCTCGCGAAAGCGCGCTGGCCATGTGGCAAGCGGAACACATTCGGGACAGACTGCGCGCATTATATCCACAAACCGAGGTCAGTATCTTGGGAATGACGACGCAGGGCGATCAAATACTTGATGTGACGCTTTCCAAAATCGGCGGAAAAGGCTTGTTCGTCAAGGAATTGGAAACGGCACTGGAAGATGGTCGCGCCGATCTGGCGGTACATTCATTGAAGGATGTGCCTATGGTGATGCCGGAAGGTTTCGTCTTGTCGGCCATCGGTGAGCGCGAAGACCCGCACGATGCTTTCGTCTCCAACGACTACGACAATCTGGATGCATTGCCTGCGGGCAGCGTGGTGGGTACTTCCAGTCTGCGTCGCGAGAGTCAGTTGCGTGCGCGCTTCCCGCATCTGGTCATCCAGCCGCTGCGCGGCAATGTGCAGACCCGTCTGCGCAAGCTCGACGAAGGCCAGTATGCCGCGATCATTTTGGCTGCTGCCGGCCTGAAGCGTCTGGGTTTGTCCAGCCGCATACGCGGCATCATCTCCAGCGAGGACAGCCTGCCGGCAGTGGGTCAGGGCGCGCTGGGCATCGAATGCCGTGCCGACCGCGCCGATGTGATCGCCGCGCTGCAACCACTGCATCACGCGCCGACCGCAGCCTGCGTGTTCGCCGAACGGGCGATGAGCCGCCGGCTGGCGGGCAGTTGCCAGGTGCCGCTGGGCGGCTTTGCCGAAGTGCAGGGCGACAGCTTGCGCATGCGAGGTTTCGTCGCCAGCCCGGACGGCGTGCGCATGGTGCGTGCCGAAGCCGCCGGCAATATCAATGATCCCGAGACGCTCGGGCAGCGCATCGCCGACGAACTGCTGGCGCAGGGTGCGGGCGAGATCCTTGCTGCACTGAACGACTGAGGCGCAGCGCGCCTGCGTCATGTCAGCCGAGAATCTGCCCTTGTCGGGTTTGAAGGTGCTGGTCACCCGGCCACGCGATCAGGCGATGCCGCTGGCGCAGGCGATTGCGTCGGCGGGCGGTGTGCCGCTGTTGTTCCCGCTGCTCGATATTGCGCCGGCACAGGATCAGCAGGCGTTGCAGCGCCAGATGGCGCATCTGCCCGGATGTGATCTGGCCATCTTCATCAGCCCGAATGCAGTCAGCTACGGTATGGCAGCAATCGAATCGGCGGGTGGTTTGCCCGCCGGCGTGAAGGTCGCCACGGTGGGGCAGGGCAGCGCGAAAGCCCTGCGCGCGGCGGGTGTCGCCCAGGTCATTGCGCCGACCGAACGATTCGACAGCGAAGGGCTGCTGGCCTTGCCCGAATTGCAGCAGATTGCCGGTTGGCGGGTGATGATTTTTCGCGGTGACGGAGGGCGCGAGCTGCTGGGCGATACGCTGAAATCCCGTGGCGCAGCGGTCGAGTATGTCACCTGCTACCGTCGCAGCAAGCCGCAGCAGTCTGCCGCAGACCTGTTGGCAATGTTGCCCGACGCGCTCACCGTGACCAGCAGCGAGGCGCTCGGCTACTTGTGGGCGATGCTGGATGCGTCCGCGCAACATGCGATGTGCGATACGCCGTTGTTCGTGCCACATCCGCGTATCGCCGCACTGGCCGATGCGCAGGGCTGGCGGCAGGTACATCAGACGGGGGCGGGAGATGAGGGTTTGCTGGCGGCATTGAAGGACTGGGCGAGAGCGAGGGGGGATGCGTGAGCGATAAAGTCACACCGGATGGCCATACCACAGGCGTGCCCGACGCACAGGCCGAACAGGTGTCGTCTCCTGCGCACAAGTCTTTCATCGGTGATCTGTTCGTCAGGATGAGCATTACGCAAATGACGCTGGCCTTGCTGGTGGCGATCTTCGTTTGGCAATGGTTGGACGGACATAGAGAAATCAGCGACATGCGCCGCGAACTGGCTGAGAAGATCGCCGAGATGGATGGATCGAGCAAGGCGAATGCTATCCTGATCGCTGAAAATCAGGCGGAAGTGCGCTCACTCTCAGCCAAGCTGCTCAAGCTGGAATCCTATTACGACGAGATGCAAAATCAGCGTACCGCGCTGGAGACGCTGTATAACAACCTGTCTATCAGTCGCGACGAGACCGCACTGGCCGATGTCGAGCAACTGCTGCTGATCGCCGGACAGCAACTGGAATTGCTGGGCAACGTGAAGGCGGCGCTGATTGCGATGGAAAGTGCCGATGCCCGTCTGCAGCGCATGGACAGGCCGGCTTTCAATGGGCTGCGACTCTCCATCGGTCAGGACATAGACAAATTGCGCGCATTGCCCAAGGTGGATATTCCCGGCATCGATATGCAGATCAATCGGCTGCTGGCGGCGATGGATGACCTGCCACTGATAGATCACCAGCGGCAGGTTCGCAAGGAGACTGCACAGGCCACGACCCCAAGCGCGGAGGAGTCGAGTTGGAACAAGGCGTTGCACGCCGTCTGGCGCGAAGTCCGGTTGCTGGTGCGCGTGGAGGATACCGGCCTTAGGCAGATTCCGTTGTTGCCTCCCAAGGAAGAATTTTTCCTGCGCGAGAACATGAAGATGCGATTGATGCTGGCGCGGCTGGCGATGATGTCGCACGACGAAACCAGCTACCGTCAGGAGATCAAGACTGCACAACTCTGGACGCGGCGTTTCTTTGATGCCAAATCGCCGGAGGGGCAGCGCATGCTTCAGGAACTCGACAAGCTGGCCAGCGCCAGTATCCGTATAGACCTGCCCGACATCAGCCCTAGTTTGCAGGCGGTGCGTACCTATCGCCTGAGTCATGAAAGTTCGCCTGATGTAAACAGTGGTCACCATAAGGCCGTGCGATGAAATACCTGGTCTCCATCCTGGTGCTGTTCGCTTTGGCTGTCGCGCTGAGTACCCTGTTGCAGAACGGTGCCTATGTGCTGTTGGTCTATCCACCCTATCGCATTGAACTGTCGTTGCGACTGTTCGTCCTGCTGCTGTTGGCAACCTTCGGGCTGGTCTACTGGCTCACACAGATGTTCTATCTCGCGGTGCGCCTGCCCGAACTGGCGCACAAGATGCGGCTGGAGCGCGCCCAGCATAAGGCCCGCAAATTGTTGGACATCGCCCTGTCCAGCTTCTTCGAGGGACGTTACGCGGAAGCGGAAAAGGCGGCGGCGCGGGCCATCAAGATGGGCGAGACTTCCGCGCTGTATCCCATCGTCGCGGCGCGCGCGGCGCATGAGTTGGCCGCCATCGAACGGCGCGACGCCTACATGTCGGCGGTCGGCGACCGCACGGCGGGCGAAACCACCATGCGCTTCATGACCGCTGCCCGCTTCAAGCTGGATCAGCACGACCCGCAGGGCGCGCTCAAAGACCTGCAAACCCTGCGCGAGAGCGGCATGAAACTCCATTCCGGCGCATTGTCCATGGAACTCAAGGCGCAACAGGAAGCCGGCAACTGGGATGGCGTGCTGGAAGTGCTGGCGCAACTGGAAAAACGCAAGGCCATAGATGCCCCGCTGGCCGACCGCATCCGCCGCCACGCGCTGGCCGAAAAGGGCAGACAGGGGTAGGTTGCCGGATTCACCCTGCCTGCCTGGTCACCAGTCAAACCGTCCCAGCCAGACGGCGATGCCGGCGGCGAGTGTTAGTGCGAGCGAGAGCCGGAAGGCATTGCGGGTCGCGGGTTGTACTTGTGCTTCTTCGCGTTGTTCCGGGATTTGCGCCCGCTCTTGTTTGCGCTGCATCAGTGCGAAATAGATCAGTTGCGAGATCACCAGCAGTCCCAGCGGCACTAGCACCCACGCCGTGGCCAGCGCCAGCCCCATGCCACTGAACAGGGTCAGCAGCGAACTGACGAAAAGAAAGCGCGTGATCATGGGGTCTTCAGGTGTGCCGGTGATTCCTTCCAGTACGCGATCCATCAGTGCCGGCTCGCGGGCTTTGTGGAAGGCGATGCCGCTGCCGACGATCCACAACACGCCAAAGCCGCGCAACAACCATTCCAGCAGGGTTTCAAGCATCAGATGCTCCCGGACAGAGTTCGTAGAGTGGACAACGCGCCGCGTTGCCCACCGGATTGATGACGTTCCAATTTGCGTTTACTTCGCGTGCGTAGTTTCGTAGGTGTGATTAGCGTAGCGTAATCGCGCGAATGGCATACCTCCGATTACGCTGTGCTAATCGGAGCTACTCGGGCTGCCGGGTTAGCCATCGGAGTCTTCAAAACGGCAGCCACGAAGCTCGCCAAACTCAAAGAAGGCATCGAGTACCGCTTCACGGTCCATGGGATTGAAGAATCGAAAGGTGCTGCCATACGATGCAGGTGCTTCAAATGGGGCATGTTCATACAGATGCCCAATGCCCCACTTAGAGCGAACGCGGCCACCTTCGGTAACGATGCCAATGTGCCTGAACTGGTCTCCGTCGAGGTAGGCGATGAGAACCCCGGGACTTTGCGACTCAGACTCCACGAGATAGCCGCGCTCAGCCAAAAAATGAATGAACTGCGTGCTCGCGTGGACATCGTCGGGACAGCGACAGGCCATTGCGAAGTAATTGGGGTCGGTTGCGATACCGAGAGCAAACATGACGCAGTTGTACAGCCGATTGTCGTTTGCGTTCGTGAGCGCCTCTATGGTGTGCGGTATAACTGTACGCGCAGCCTCAATTTGCGCTTGGTGCGAAGCAACATCGTTACTGTCTGTGATTTCCTGAAGGCGGGTTCGGAGCATAGCGCTGGCTTGAGACGGCTAACGAATAGCGTTTATCTGCCGCCCCACCCAAACTAATTACATCCGCTGAACTATCGGCGGCGGATAAACCTTGTTGGACTGAACCTATCGGAGAGCGGAACCTATGGGGATTGTAAGGTTTTGC
>JAQTZW010000005.1 GCA_028687575.1 Gallionella sp.
CCGGACAAATGTCTTGAGTCATCTTCGTCTCCTTGATCGAATCGGGGACATCCCCCGCGATCAAGGATCGGAGATTTCTACGTGAGTTGCAGCAAGGTAATTTGGATATCGGAAGAAAACGAGAAGGGATCAGCGCGCCACCGCGTTAGCGGTTTAGTTCAACGTGAAATATACAGAACCACTTCTGTATAAGAAAATCGGTGTTCTGTATAAGGTGTCATGGCGCTATGTAACCTTTTGATTTAACAGTGCACTGTAAATAAAACAGGTCGCTCACTCCTGCAAACTCAGCGCCCCTGTTTGGCTGCTGAGAGTGGTTCGTGAACGCATCCGGGCGGGGCATTATAGCCCGGAAGTTCACCCAGCCTATAGCCTTGCTTGTGCCGGTTCATGCGCCCGGATTGGCGACTGGGGCTGGCGAGCCGGGCTGCGGTGTTCGGGTCAGTTTGCGGTGTTGTACAGTAACTTGATGGCAAAGGCTTCTGCGGCATGTTGATCGCGATGGCGACCCAGGAAGGCAGATCGCAACTGGCCGGGCTGATCGAGTAGCCGAACGGCTTTCCTTCCGGTAACGCGCAAAAAAAGGGTTATATGCATTCTGAGGCTGGAATCAGCCGAATAGTGTATTGCTAAACAACTTCGATCACCTGGACGCTAAAGGCAACCTTGAGCCAATTTCGAATCGCGCCAAAAATCGCGGCCAGATTATCCATGCTAGGGTTCCCTTTCGGCGATAGCATACGATGGAGGCTCTTGCTTGGCTTGTTGGTCAGTTCCGCAAGGTGTTCGAATCCGACTGTCGCATTAACCAGGTCGCGAAGAATGAGACGAGCGGCATCGGGTTCGCCACTGAGAAAAAGTGTGGCGGCCTCATCAAGGAGTGCCTTGGCAAATTCTGGATCGCGCTGTACGCGCTCGACAACGGTCTGTTTGAAATCTCTGGTCAGAGTCATTTGTTCTTACCTCGCTTGGTTTCTGCAAGAGTCTTCTTTCTTGCCTTGTATTCGTCATGCAGAGAAACTGCCTGTTCAATGGCTTTCTGTTGCCCCTTTTTGGTGCTGCCGCCAAACAGAATGATGAGCGCTTCGCCATCCTTTGCCAGATAGATCCGGTAGCCAGGCCCCCAATCTATCTTGTACTCGCCTATGCCTCTAAACCATTCAATGTTCGAAGTGTTGCCCAACTCCATTCGAGTCTTGGCAACCGTCACTTTCGCCGCCGCCTGTGCATCCAGTCCGTTAAACCATGCTTGGTACGGATTGTTGCCATCGGCCTTCACATATTCTTCAAGCTTTATTTTCACGGATTAATGGTAACTTAAACGTTACTTCTTGGCAATCGCGCCCTGTGTCCGTTTTGTGCAATCCAAGGTGGACTCCAAATGCAGATGGCCTAAAAAAGTCCGCCGGAGCGGACTTTTTTATTGGCTGGCGATCAGGCTTGGCTCACCAGTTCCTTCAGCACGAACGGCAGGATGCCGCCGTTTTTGTAGTAATCCACCTCGATCGGGGTGTCTATGCGCAGCAGCAGGGTGACGCTCTGTGTGCTGCCATCCTTGCGGGTGATGGCAAGCTGCACGTCCTGTTGCGGCTTGATGTCGCCGGTCAGGCCGGTGAGTGCAAAGGTTTCGGAGCCGTCGAGGTTGAGCGTGGCCAGTGTGTCGTTGCCCTTGAATTGCAGCGGCAGTACGCCCATGCCTACCAGGTTGCTGCGGTGGATGCGCTCGTAGCTCTTGGCGATGACGGCCTTCACGCCCAGCAACTGCGTGCCTTTGGCGGCCCAGTCGCGGGACGAGCCGGTGCCGTATTCCTCGCCGGCGAAGATCACGGTCGGTGTGCCATCGGCAATGTGCTTCATCGCCGCGTCGTAGATGGCCATCTGTTCGCCGTTATACAGCGTGTAGCCGCCCTCGATGCGCGAACCGTCGGCGTTGGCGGGCAGCATCAGGTTCTTCACGCGCACGTTGGCGAAGGTGCCGCGCATCATCACCTCGTGGTTGCCCCGGCGCGAACCGTAGCTGTTGAAATCCTTGACGGCCACGCCACGGCCTTGCAGGTACTGGCCTGCCGGGGTGGTGGGCTTGAAGCTGCCGGCCGGGCTGATGTGGTCGGTGGTGACCGAGTCACCGAACAGCGCCAGCGCCTTCGCGCCTACGATGTCGCCGATTTTGGGGGCGGCGGCCTCGAAGAATGGCGGGCAGGCGATGTAGGTGGAGTCGTCCCACTGGTACTGGTTGCCGGTGGGCGCTTCGATGGCGTTCCACAGCGGCAGGTCTTTCGTCAGGTCGGAATACAGCTTCTGGAACATCGCCGGATCGGTGGCGTACTTCATCACGCTGGCGACCTCGTGGCTGTTTGGCCAGATGTCGCGCAAGAACACCGGCTGGCCGTCGGCACCTGTGCCCAGCGGTTCTGTGGTCAGGTCAATGTTGGACTTGCCGGCGATGGCATAGGCGACCACCAGCGGCGGGCTGGCCAGGAAGTTGGCCTTGATGTTCGGGTGGATGCGCGCCTCGAAGTTGCGGTTGCCGGACAGTACGGCGGCGCACACCAGATTGTTGTCCACGATGGTCTTTTCGATGTCTTCACGCAACGGACCGGCGTTGCCGATGCAGGTGGTGCAGCCGTAGGCGGCGACGCTGAAACCCAGTTGTTCCAGCGATTGCAGCAGGCCGGCGTTGGTCAGGTATTCGGTGACGACGCGCGAGCCGGGGGCTAATGAGGTCTTGATGTGCGGCGCTACGGTCAGGCCCTTGGCGACCGCCTTCTGTGCCAACAGGCCAGCGGCCAGCAGCACGCCGGGGTTGGAGGTGTTGGTGCAGCTGGTGATCGCGGCGATCAGCACGTCGCCGTTGCCGATGGCAAGGTCGCCCTGGCCGGTGGCGTGGCGGGTGTTGAGTTTGTCGGCTGGCTGGTTGAAGCCGTTCTCGTTGACCGGCTTGGAGTACAGGCTGTTGAAGGTGTCGCGCATGTCGGGCAGGGCGATGCGGTCCTGCGGGCGCTTAGGGCCTGACAGCGACGGTTCGATGCTGGAAAGATCGAGTTCCACCACGCTGCTGTAGTCTATGCTGCCAGCCTGAGGGATGCCGAACAGCCCCTGCGCCTTGAAGTAGGCTTCGAAGGCATCCACCTCGTCGGCAGTCCTGCCGGTGTTCTTCATGAACTGCACGGTCACGTCGTCCACCGGGAAGAAGCCCATGGTCGCGCCGTATTCCGGGGCCATGTTGGCGATGGTGGCGCGATCCGGCAGCGACAGCGCTGCTGCACCCTCGCCGAAGAATTCGACGAACTTGCCGACCACCTTTTGTTTGCGCAGCAGTTCGGTGACAGTCAGCACCAGGTCGGTGGCGGTCACGCCTTCGCGCAGATGCCCTGTCAGATTCACGCCGACCACGTCCGGGGTCAGGAAATACACCGGCTGGCCCAGCATGCCGGCTTCCGCCTCGATGCCGCCCACGCCCCAGCCGACCACGCCGATACCGTTAATCATGGTGGTGTGGGAATCGGTGCCGACCAGCGTGTCGGGGTAAGTCACGCCGTCTTTCTGAATCACGCCGCGCGCCAGATATTCCAGGTTGACCTGATGCACGATGCCGATGCCGGGCGGCACGACCTTGAAGGTGTCGAAGGCTTGCATGCCCCATTTCATGAAGCGGTAACGTTCGGTATTGCGCTCGAATTCCAGCGCCATGTTGGTCTTCAGCGCGTCCGGATTGTTGTAGCTGTCTATCTGCACCGAATGGTCAACAACCAGATTCACCGGCACCAGCGGCTCGATCACCTTGGGGTCGCGGCCCTGTTTGGCAGCGGCATCGCGCATCGCGGCCAGGTCGGCCAGCAGCGGCACGCCGGTGAAGTCCTGCAGCACGATACGTGCCACGATGAAGGGGATTTCTTCGCTGCGCGGCGCGTTGGGTTTCCAGTTCGCCAGTTCGCGTACATGCTGTTCTGTCACCTTTTTTCCGTCGCAATTGCGTAGTACCGATTCCAGCACGATGCGGATGGACACCGGCAGGCGCGAGATGTCACCGACACCAGCGGTTGCGAGTGCCGCCAGCGAGTAATAAGTGCCCTGCTTGCCGGAAGCGAGGCTGAAGGTCTGGCGGGAATTGAACAGGTTGTGCGACATGGCAAAGGCTCCGGATACGCGTGAAAAGTGAGGGGCGATTATAACCAGTTACGTTGACTGGCGCGCGCATGGCAAGATTTTTACCCTCCCATATGGGCATCCATAAGGCTTGTGAAAAATGACGGGATGGTTCTTGCGGACGTGCTTCCTGTGTGCTGCAAGTCATCGGGAAATGTTGCCGGATAGGCGAGTTTTTAGAGGTTGAATGATTTTGTAAGGAATGTGTAAGTATCTGTAAAATAATATAAAACGAAGAAAATCAAGCAATTGTCGGCGGCAGATGGCGCGGCTGGAAATAAATATCGGAATTGCAGGATTTTCGGCGGAACTAGATGAAAAAATCCGCACTAAGTCTGCTAGGATGCGCCACTTTGCTGGGTTGGTTGGTACGCGCAGCAGTATTAAAAACACACTCTGGGTTTGCCGATTTTGTTATTGAAAACTATTGTTTCCGATGTACAGCGCCGCGCTGTATGGCTGATTCCGCTGGCATTACTGTCTGCGTGTGCCGTGGGGCCGGACTTCAAGCGCCCGGCGGCACCGGTCGCAGCGGGCTATACGCCGCAGCCTTTACCGGCACAAACTGCCGAAGCCAAGGTTGAACAAGGCAAGGCACAGACTTTCATGCCGTCGCGGGACATTCCACAGGACTGGTGGACGCTGTTTCGCTCTGCCCAATTGAACAGTCTGGTCGAGCGCGCTTTCAAGGCCAATCCCGATATTGGCGCGGCACAGGCAGCTTTGGCGCAGGCTCAGCAGAACGTCATCGCCCAACAGGGTTTTTTCTATCCGACAGTGGGTATCAGCTATACCCCGTCGCGCAACAAGCTGGCTGGCAACAACGGCGGGAATTCGCCGGGCATCCAGAGCAACGGCACACTGATCCAGACCTATGCCAACCCCGCCGGCCCGAAATATAACGGCCCAGCTTACTATAATTTCCATGTTGCACAACTGACGGTCGGTTATGTGCCGGACGTATTCGGCCTGCAACGCAGGACGGTCGAATCGGCAGAGGCGCAACTCGAAATCCAGCAGATGCAGTTGCAGGCAACTTACATCACGTTGGCTTCCAACGTGGTCGCAGCAGCGTTTCAGGAAGCCAGTTTGCGCGGCCAGATTGCCGCTATGGAAAATGTCATCACACTCAATCGCGAGAATCTGGACATTATGCGCAAACAGCAGGCGCTGGGTTATGTCGCCGAGATAGATGTGGCAGCCCAGCAGGCGACGCTGGCGCAGGCCGAGCAGGCCTTGCCGCCACTGCGCAAGCAACTGGAACTGACGCGCGACCTGATACGCGCGCTGGCCGGCAACACGCCCGATCAGGATGTATCCGAAACTTTCACGCTGGCCGACCTGCATTTACCGGAAGAATTGCCGCTCAGTCTGCCGTCCCGGCTGGTTGAGCAGCGTCCCGACGTGCGTGCTGCCGAGGCGCAGCTACATGCTGCCAGCGCACAATACGGCGTGGCGATCGCCAACCGCCTGCCGCAATTTTCGGTGCTGGCTTCGATGGGCGGCATGGCCTCCGCACCGAACTGGATGTTCCGCGCCGGTGGCGGGTTCTTCAGTGTGGTCGGCAATGTTGCGCAGACCTTGTTCGACGGCGGCAGTTTGCGGGCGCAATCTAAAGTGGCGGAACAGGCGTTGAACCAGAGTGCGGCGCAGTATCACGGGGCAGTGATCGCCGCTTTGCAGAACGTCGCGGATACCCTGCATTGCATAGCATCCGATGCCGAGGTGCTGAAAGCAGCAGCTACTGCCGAACAGGCCAGTCACCGGGTGCTGGAATTGACGCAAAAGCAATACCAGGCGGGCTATGTCAGCTACCAGAATCTGCTGCTGGCCGAACAAAATTACCAGTTAGCTGCCATTGGCCTGATTCAGGCGCAGGCCGCACGGCTGGGTGATAGCGCCGCGCTGTATCAGGCGCTGGGCGGCGGGTGGTGGAATCGCCCGGATGCACCCGCAACGCTTCCCAAACAATCAGAGAAATCGGCATCAGGAGTACAGGCTTCATGATCAAGCTGGATAAAAAAATCGTAGTAATGGCTGTGCTATTGGGATTGGCCGGCGCGGGTTATCTGGGCTGGAAAAGGTATTTTGGCACGCCAAGCGACGCGCAAGCAGCACCGCCCGCAACACACAAGACCGCCGACACCCTGCATTTTGATGCCAGCGCACCGCAGTTAACCTTCATTCGTGTTGAGCCGGTCGAAGCGCTGCCAGAGCCGCTGGTCGAGCCACTGAATGCGCGGATTGCCTATGATGACAACCATACCGCGCGGGTATTCTCTCCGGTCAACGGACGTGTCGTGAAGATTCTTGCCGAGGCGGGTCAGCCAGTCAGGGCAGGGGACGGTCTGCTGGAGATGGATGCTCCGGAATACGCACAGGCGGCTGCCGATGTTGCCAAGGCCGATGCTGATTTGTTGCGTAGTAAGGAAGTCTTGGAGCGCGCCCGTTTGCTGTATGAGGCCAAGGGGGTGGCGCAGAAGGATCTGGAACTGGCCGAGGCTGACTGGCATCAGGCCGAAGCGGAAGCCGTGCGCGCCCGCGCCAGGCTGCGTAACTTGAACGGTAATGGACACGATGCGGGCGGCACTTATGTGTTGCGCGCACCATTGAGCGGCACGCTCACCGAGCGGCAGGTGAGCGCCGGCAGCGAGGTTCGTCCGGATGCCAGCAATTCGCTGTTCGTCATTGCCGACACCAGTCATGTCTGGGTGCTGGTGGATATGCCTGAATTGGCACTCGGCAAGGTGAGCGTCGGCCAGAAGGTGCTGATTCAAGTCGATGCCTATCCCGGCGAATCTTTTCTCGGCACTATCACTGTGATAGGCGGTGCGCTCGATCCACTCACTCGCCGCATACAGGTGCGTTGCGAACTTGACAATCCGCTAGGCAAGCTCAAACCCGAAATGTTCGCACGCGTTTCGCCTATTGCCGATGTGCATTCCAGTCTGCCGCGACTACCCAATACCGCCATCGTTACACAGGGTTTGTACAGCTATGTGTTCGTCGAACAGAGCGTGGGCGTGCTGCAACGCCGCAAGGTGACGCTGGGCTTGCAAGGGCATGAATTCAGTTTCGTCAAGGAAGGACTCAAGGCGGGTGAACGTGTCGTCACCACTGGCGCGTTGTTGCTGAATGCGGAATTGGCGGGTAACGACTGATGCTGGAAAAACTCATCACTTTTTCGTTGCAGCAACGCGTCTTCGTGCTGGCGGCAGTGCTGGTACTGGTGATTGCTGGCGTGCGCGCCACCGGCAATCTGCCGATTGAGGCATTTCCCGATGTGCAGGACGTGCAGGTGCAGATTGTCAGCCAGGTGCCGGGTCAGGCACCGGAAGAAGTCGAGCGTATCGTGACTTTGCCGATCGAACGCGAGATGAGCGGTGTGCCGCGCATGACGCAATTGCGCTCGGTATCCATCACTGGCTTGTCGGTGGTCACGCTGACCTTTGCCGACAATACCGACGATTATTTCGCCCGCCAGCAGGTGCTGGAAAAACTGCATAACGTAGATTTGCCGCCAGGTGTGCAGCCCAGTCTTGCGCCGCTGACCAATGCGGTGGGCGAGGTTTATCGCTATGTATTGGATGTGCCGGCTGATATGTCGCAGAACGAAACGCGGGCGCTGCAGGACTGGGTGATACGTCCCGCCTTGCGCCAGGTGCAGGGTGTGGCCGATGTGGTCAGTTTCGGCGGCACGGTGAAGGAATACCAGATACGCGTCAATCCCTTCCTGTTGCGCAAGTTTGACGTGACGATAGATCAAGTGGCGCAGGCGCTGTCAGTGAATAGCGACAATGCCGGCGGCGGCATTTTGAAGCGCGGCGATGAGGCGCTGGTGATGCGCAGCATCGGCCTGTTCCAGAATATAGAGGACATCGCACGCGTGGTGGTTAAGGCCAGGGACGGCAAGACCGTGCTGGTAGGCGATGTCGCTAAGGTCGAAATCGGTGCGCGCCCGCTTTCCGGCATGGTGGCCTTCAACGAGCATGACAGCGTAGTCGAGGGCATCGTGCAGATGACCAAGGGGCAGAATGCTTCCAAGGTCGTCGAGGCGCTGAAGGAACGGATAGTACAACTGTCGTCCAAATTGCCACCGGGCGTGAAAATTGTCCCTTACTATGACCGCACCCAATTGGTGGAGCATACCGTGCATACCGTTAGCGAGAATCTGCTGGTCGGCGCGTTGCTGGTGGTTGCCATTCTGGTGATATTCCTGCGCAACTGGTATGCCGCGCTGGCAGTGGCGGTGATCATCCCACTGGCGCTGCTGTTCGCCTTCATCCTGATAGACTGGCGCGGCGTGTCGGCCAACCTGATTTCGCTCGGTGCGGTGGACTTCGGTATCATCATAGATAGCGCGGTGGTGCTGATAGAGGCATTGATGGTCAAGCTCGCGCTGGCCAAGGCCGATGCACTGCCACAGCACCACGCCTACGGCTGGCGTATTCATCTTATTAAGCAGACCAGTATCGAGATGGGGCATCCCATCCTGTTCTCCAAGGGCATCATCATCCTGGCGTTTCTACCGATTTTTACCTTCCAGCGCGTGGAGGGGAAAATCTTCTCGCCTGTCGCTTTCACACTCAGCTTCGCTTTGCTGGGCGCCATCATCCTGACGCTGACACTATTGCCGGCGCTGCTGAGTTTCGCTGTAAAAAACAAGGATTTGGCCGAGCAACATAGCGAATGGATGCACAAGTTGCAGGAGCGCTACCGCAGTCTGTTGGTATGGGCAGCAAAGCGCCGTAAGGCGATTCTCACTGCCTCCCTCGGTTTGTTGGCGGTGACATTGGCCTTGTCTCCGCTATTGGGCAGCGAATTCCTGCCCAAACTGGACGAGGGCAACATCTGGCTGACCATCACCCTGCCGCCGGCGACCGTGCTGGACAAGACCAAGGACATCGAGCGCCAGGTGCGCAAGATACTCAACGAGTATCCCGAGGTGAACAATGTCACTACCCAGGTGGGCAGGCCGGACGATGGCACCGACCCCAAGGGGCCGAACAATCTGGAAGTGATGGCCGACTTGAACCCGCATGACACCTGGCGCTTTGCCGACAAGGAGGCATTGATCGCCGACATGACCCGCAAGATCCAGCAGATTCCGGGTGTGCCGACCAACTTCTCGCAGGTGATACAGGACAACGTCGAGGAGGCGCTGTCCGGTGTGAAGGGCGAGATTTCGGTGAAAATTTTCGGCCCCGACCTTGAGATACTGGAAGACAAGTCCACCCAGGTTGCCGACATTCTGGCCGATATACGCGGTGCCACCGACGTGGCAGCCATCAAGGTGGGCGGCCAGACCGAACTGAACATCACGCTCGATAGGCAGCGCATGGCGCGCTACGGCATCAACATCGCCGATGCCAATGCCACTATCCAGACCGCGATGGCGAGCAGCACGGTCAACTCCTTCTATGAAGGCGACCGCCGTTTTGATGTGACCGTGCGCTTGGACAAGCCTTTCCGGGATGCGGTGGATGACGTGACCGATTTGCCGGTTGCCCTGCCTAACGGTGGCTCGATCCCGCTGGGATCAATCGCCAGGATTGAAGTCCGCCAGGGCGCGGCGCGTGTTGGGCGTGAGGCGGGTGGGCGCGTGGTGGCGGTCAAGGCCAATCTGCTGGGACGCGATCAGGGCAGTTTCGTTGCCGAAGCGATGGCCAAGGTCAAGGATAAAGTCACCTTGCCGCCGGGCTACAGCATGACCTGGGGCGGCCAGTTCGAAAATCAGCAGCGCGCCATCAAGCGCTTGAAGGTGATCGTGCCGTTGTCGGTGCTGATGATTTTCGTGCTGCTGTTCTGGGCGTTCAAATCCATGCGCAAGGCGTTGCTGGTCATCATGATGGTGCCGTTCACGCTGATTGGCGGTCTGGCGGGGCTGGGGTTGGCAGGGTTACACATGTCAGTCTCGGCTGCGGTGGGCTTCATCGCTGTGGCGGGTATCTCGGTGCAGAACGGCGTGATCATGGTTGAGCAGTTCATCGAAGGGATGCGCAACGGCAAGGATCTGGCGGCAAGCGTGATGGATGGCGCGTTGTCCCGCTTGCGTCCGATTTTGATGACCGCACTGATGGCGGGGCTCGGTTTGATGCCTGCTGCGTTGTCACACGGCATCGGCTCGGAGACGCAAAGGCCGTTCGCAGTGGTGATCGTCGGCGGCATTGTTTCGGCGACGCTGTTCACCTTGTTGCTGTTGCCGTTGTTGTATCCGGTGTTTGCGGAAGAAAAACGCATAGAACCCGGGCAGCCACTGACCAGCGAGTGAATCTGAAGTGATTGTAGGATGCCATTCCCGCGCAAGCGGGAATGGCAGTTTTTTGGTAAGGTTACGGGGCAGGGTTGGGGTAGCGTTGGTGTACGGACTCGATCTGTCCGATGATGTCATCGGACAGCGTGAGTGCGCTGCTGTCCAGATTTTCACCGAGTTGTTGCACGGTCGTCGCACCCAGTATCACGCTTGTCGTGAACCAGCGGGTGCGGGCGTAGGCGAGTGCCATCTGTGCGGGATTGAGTCCTGCTTGTTGTGCGATGCGCACATATTCGGCGCTGGCGGCGGGCACGTTGGGTTTGTTGTAGCGCTGGCCGAAACCGGGGAACAGCGTGATGCGGCCATGCGCCGCCGGATTGGCCAGATATTTTCCGGTCAAATGGCCGAACGCCAGCGGGCTGTAGGCCAGTAGGCCGACATTGGTGTGGCGGCAGACTTCCGCGAGACCGGCCTCGAAGGTGCGGTTCATCAGGTGATAGGCGTTCTGGATGGAAACGATGCCGGGAAGCCTGAGTTGTTCGGCGCAGCGCACGAACTCGCTGATGCCCCAGGGGGTTTCGTTGGAAAGCCCGATGTGGCGTATTTTTCCGGCCTTGACCAGTTCGCCCAGTGCCTGGAGTTGCTCGGCAATGGGTAGGGTGTCGTGTTCCAGTGCCGCGTCGTAGCTGGTCGCGCCGAACATCGGCACATAGCGGTCCGGCCAGTGGATCTGGTAGAGGTCGAGATAATCGGTTTGCAGGCGTCGCAATGAGCCTTCGATGGCGGCGTTGAGGTGTTCGCGGTTGATGCGCGGGCCGTTGCGTATCCAGCCGAAGCCGCGCGACGGGCCGGCGATTTTGCTGGCGACGATGAGTTTGTCGCGCTGCTGGTGTTTCAGCCAGCTGCCGATATAGCTTTCGGTGCGACCCTGTGTTTCGGCACGCGGTGCGACCGGATACATTTCAGCAGTGTCTATCAGGTTGATGCCGCGTGATACGGCCAGATTGAGTTGCGCGTGGGCATCCGCTTCGCTGTTCTGTTCGCCGAAGGTCATTGTGCCGAGTGACAGGGCGGATACGCAAAGGTCGCTGTTGCCTAATTGACGGTATTCCATGCTTGCTCCGAATGTTCAAGGTGTTCGAGTAGCAGATGTTAAGACATGAGGCCGGAAAAATCATCGCCTATGTTTGTGTGTGTATATGGACGGGCAATCCCGTCAATGATGGAGTCGGTATGGAATCTGCGTGGAATCTTGTGCTTGCCTTGAGCCTGCTGTGCGTCAGCGCCATCTGCCTGGCCAGTGATGGCGAAACCGAGGAGTTTGGCGCGCATGTGCAATCCACCTATATCTGGCAGCACAAGCCAGCCATCCGTTCACCTTATGCGGGGCCGTTCAGCCTTGTGCAATATGCCGAGAATACCTATACCTTTTCGCTGACCGGTGCATTCGGTGCGCGGTTGTGGCAGGGGGGCGAGGCGTATTTCGATCCCGAGATTACCCAAGGCGTGCCGTTATCCAACCTGACCGGTATGGGGGCGTTCTATAACGGCGAGATCACCCGCGCCAGCGGAGCAAATCCGATCTCCTATCGGGTGCGGATGTTTGTCAGGCAGACCTGGGGCATGGGTGGCGAGCAGGAGTCGTTACCGAGCGCGATGAACCAACTGGCGGGCACGGTGGATCACGACCGGCTGGTGCTTACGGCAGGTTTCTTGCCGCCGCAGGATATTTTCGACGGTAACCGCTATGCGCACGACCCGCGCAGCCAGTTCATGAACTGGTGCAACATGACGCACTGTGCGTTCGATTATGCCGCCGATGCGCGCGGCAATAGCTGGGGCGTGGCGCTGGAGTTGCACCGCAATGACTGGGTGTGGCGCGTCGGGCAGTTCATGCAGCCCAAGGATCCGAACCAGCTTCCGCTGGACTGGCAGTTCTTCAAGCACCACGGTCAGAATCTTGAGATCGAGCATGCCCATCAGATCGGCGGCCAACCCGGCAAGCTGCGCCTGCTGGCGTTTCGCAATACCGCCCGCACCGGCAGCTTTGCCGATGCGATGTCGAGTCCGGGTTTTGCTGCGAGCAATGCGGCAGGTATTCCCGCAACGTCGCAGGTGCGCCGTGAAGGTGTGAAATACGGCGCCGGCCTGAACCTGGAGCAGGCCATCACCCCGGAGGTCGGCCTGTTCGCGCGCCTGTTCTGGCAGGATGGGCGCTTTGAAACCTACGCCTTCACCGAGGCGCACCGTTCCTTTTCGCTGGGGACTGCTATCAACGGCGCATTGTGGCAACGTGGGCAGGATACCGTCGGGCTGGCGCTGGTGCGCAACGCGCTTTCCGGGGTCTATCGCCAATACCTGGCGGCAGGCGGGCTGGGCTATTTCATCGGCGATGGCAGAATCAGTTATGCCGACGAGCAGGTGTTGGAGGCTTATTACAGTCTGGGGGTGCGGCCTGATCTGGCCGTGACGCTGGATTACCAGTACCTGCGCAATCCCGCCTACAACGCCGACCGGGGACCGGTGTCCATCGCCGGTGTACGTGCGCATTGGGAATATTGACGCAACGACTAAAGGTTTGCCGATGTTTGCCGTTAAGGCAACTGGATGATTGAGGGGAGGGGAGGCTAATAGTGATGCCTATCCTGTCAGTAGGTAAACCTTGTCCGTCGGGGGGCTCATAGCCTTGCGCGGCAGGAATCGGTAATGAAAGTGGATTTGTGCAGATTTCCTGGGATTTTTCGCTGGTATTGATTTCCATTCTGGTCGCGATGGTCGGGGCGTTCAGCGCGTTCATCCATGTGCAACGCATGCTGGAAAGCAAGGGGGTGGGTGCGACATTATGGATGATCATGGGCGGCTGTACGCTAGGAGTGGCAACCTGGGCTACGCATTTTGTCGGCATGCTGGCCCTCCGTTTGCCTGTAGAAATCTTGGTTGACAGGATATTGACGTTCGCATCGGCTATTCCCGCCATCGTTACTGCATTACTCGGTTTTTGGCTATTGCGCGGCCAGCACGCGGGTTATGCGCGTATCACCATCAGTGCGCTATTTATCGCAACAGGTGTTAGCCTGATGAACTATTTCGGTATGGCTGCCCTGAAGATTTCACCGGCCATAACCTACAATCCGCTCGCGCTGAGTTGGTCAGTCATTATTGCCGCCATCGCATCCTGGAGTGCCTTACTGGTAATGTTCCGAGGCGCACGATTACGGATTTCAGCCGTGCCGAGATTGATGCTTGCTGCGCTGATCATGGGGGGGGCGATTTGCGGTATGCATTACATTGCGATGATAGGCGCGTTATTACCGTCCGGCAGCTTAAACCTGGTCACTGGTTCCGGTATGGATGCTCACAATCTTGCGTTGATCGTGTCGCTCACTTCGGTATTATTTTTTGGCGGCGGTATCATCGCCGCCCTGTCCGACCAAAACATGGCCAGGAAAAATGCTCAGGCGCTGGTGGCTCTGGAAGAGTGCCATCAGCGCCTGATGGCTGATAGCGAACGCAATTCCCACGAGATGACACAATCCTTGCGCGAGAGCGAAGAACGACTGCGCATGACGCTGAAGTTCGCGCCAGATGCTGTTTATATTTGCGAGGCTGACGGACGTATCGTGTACGCGAATGAGAATGCCGTTGAGTCGTTGGGCTTCAGTCATGCCGAACTATACAAAATGTCCGTGTTCGATCTGGTTCCCGCAGATTGGCGCGAGACCTACCGGCAAAATTTTGGCACGGTATTGGCCGATAATCAGCACCATGTTGTCGAAATCAGACAGATAGCCAAGGATGGCCGCAAGATTCCGATGGAGCTGAATGCGGTATTGTTGCCCAATGGTCGCATCTATGGTTCCTGCAGGGACATAACCGAGCGCAAGGCGGTGCAGCGCGCCTTGCAGGACTCCCAGGAAAATCTGCAACGTCTGCTCAATTCGGTCGCCGAGGGCATCTATGGCGTGGATAACGAGGGGAAATGCACGTTCGTCAATGCGGCTTTTCTGCGCATTCTGGGATTTGTCAGCGCAGAAGAAGTGGTTGGCCAGTACATGCACGACCTGATACATCACACCAGGTCGGATGGCAGCCCTTATCCCGGGGATGACTGCCGGATGTACCAGTCTTTCCGTGCCGGTCAGGCGATCTATGCCGACGATGAGGTGTTCTGGCGCAAGGATGGCAAACCGGTGGCAGTCGAATACTGGTCGCATCCCATCATCAAGAATGGCATCATCACCGGGGCGGTGGCGACCTTCCTGGATGTCAGTGACCGCAAACGGGCTGAAGAGAAGATCCATCAACTGGCCTATTTCGACGACCTGACCAGCTTGCCCAACCGACGTATGCTGCTGGATAGATTGGCCAAGGCGCTGGTGCACAGTGAGCGGAACGATCGCTATGGCGCACTGATGTTCCTCGATCTCGACAACTTCAAGACGCTCAACGATACCAAGGGCCACGACATCGGTGATCTGTTGCTGATAGAAGTCGCGCAGCGACTTAATCATTGTGTGCGCGAGGGGGATAGTGTCGCAAGGCTGGGCGGGGACGAATTCGTCGTGGTGCTGGAGATGTTAAGTTCCAAAGTGGATGAGGCGGTCGTGCAGGCAGAACTGGTGGGAGAGAAGATTTCTGCCGCCTTGACTCAGCCTTACCAACTGGACAAATATGCCCATCACGCCACTTCCAGTATCGGCATCGTGTTGTTCAAAGGGCAGCAAGAGAGTCTGGATAATCTGCTGAAATATGCCGATACCGCGATGTATCAGGCCAAAGCTGCGGGTCGCAATGCGATACGTTTCTACGATCCCGAGATGCAGGCCGCGATGGAGAAACGCAGCGAGTTGGAAACCGAGTTGCACAGTGCGCTGGAAAAGCAGCAGTTCCGACTGTATTACCAGATTCAGGTGGACAGTCTGCGTCGCGCCATCGGAGCCGAAGTGCTGTTGCGCTGGGAACATCCGGAGCGCGGTCTGGTATCTCCGCTGCAATTCATCCCGCTGGCCGAGGAAACCGGTCTGATTGTGCCTATCGGCTTGTGGGTGCTCAGAACGGCTTGCGAACAACTGAAAAAGTGGCAGGAAAACGTGCTGACCCGTGAATTGGTGCTGGCCGTCAACGTCAGCGCACGGCAATTCCGCCAGCCGGACTTTGTCGGGCAGGTACAGCGGGCAATACTGCAAAGCGGCGCAAAGCCATCCCATCTCAAGCTGGAGTTGACCGAGAGTATCGTGTTGCAGAATACCGAGGCATCCATCGAAAAGATGCGTGAAATCAAGATGCTGGGGGTGAGTTTCTCGATGGACGATTTCGGCACGGGCTATTCCTCGCTGCAATACCTGAAGCGCCTGCCGCTGGATCAGATTAAGATAGACCAGTCCTTCGTGCGCGACATCACCAGCGACCCCAACGATGCGGCCATCGTGCAGACGGTGATTGCGATGACTGAGGCGATGGGCCTGAACGTGATCGCGGAAGGCGTGGAGACCGAAGAGCAGATGGAGTTTCTCGACTTGCGCGGTTGCCATGCTTTCCAGGGGTATCTGTTCAGCAAGCCAGTTCCCATCGAACAATTTGAAGCGCTGCTTGACCTACCGGAAATCCTTTAAAGCCATGAGTACCTATCACATCAACTTGCATGAAGCGATCTATTCGCTGTCCGATGCGCTCGATCTGGTCGGCGTGACGCACATCCATCACGGTAAACGCGTGGCTTACATGGCTGCGGAATGCGGCAAAAGGATGGGCTGGCAGGGACAAGGTCTGGATGATCTGTTTCAGGCGGCTATCTTGCATGATTGCGGCGTATCCAAGACGGTGGTTCATTCCAGACTGTTGCAATTTGAATGGGAGCTGGAAAGCGGACATTGCCAGATCGGCGCAGATTTGCTCGATAGTTGCGCGCTGACATCGAACATCTCTCCTTTCGTGCGTTACCACCATACGCATTGGGAGGAACTGAAAGACATGGACTTGCCGATGCAAGTCAAGCTCAGTGCCAATTGCATTTTCATGGTGGACAGAGTGGATGTGTTGTCGCTGGCCTCGCTGGTGGATCAATCCAATCTGCTGCTGGGACGGGAGCATATTTGCGAGAAGATTCTCGAAAAGCGCGGAATCTGGTTTTGCCCTGAACTGGTGGATGCCTTTATTGAGTTATCGCGATCCGAGGCTTTCTGGCTGACATTGGAAAACGAACATCTGGATGGCTATGTGTCGGTATGGCTGGCCGAGACCCCGGTGAAAGCCATGAGTTTTGAAGAACTGCGCAGCATCGTCGGAATTTTTTCCTACATCGTGGATGCCAAGAGTTCGTTTACCAAGGACCATTCAGATGGAGTGGCCAGGCTGGCGCGCTATCTGGGAGAGTTGATGGGACTTGCCGAGACGTCATGCGAGATGCTGGAACTGGCGGGGTTGCTGCACGATATCGGCAAGCTCCGCCAGCCAGATGAACTGCTGGATAAACCTGGCAAATTGACGGATGAGGAATATCTGAGGATCAAGCGCCACAGTTTTGATACCTATTCCATTCTGCGCAATATCAAGGGGTTGGAGCAGATCACACAGTGGGCGGCGCTGCATCATGAGCGTGTGGACGGTTCGGGTTATCCCTACCATCTGGGGCAAGGCGGATTGCCCCTGGAGGCGCGCATCGTGGCAGTGGCAGACATGTTCCAAGCACTGGCGCAAAATCGCCCCTACCGAGCTGCCATGCAGCCCGATGCGATCATGCAGGAACTCCGGATGCAAGCGGCGGAAGGAAAGATAGACGGCGGGGTGTTGGACTACATCAGTGACAATCTGGATGCCTGCTGGCAGCAGGCTGTCCATGCGGGTGTTGCTGAGAAGTCGCTCAGGCCGGCATCACCCTGAAGCGCTGCCTGCCGAACGCACCTTCGAATCTGCCGAAATATCCGGCGATGGCGGCATGACAGTCCGGGCAATGGCCATCCTCGGTCAGCCGGTACTGTCCGATCTCATACCAGTCGCGCCCGATCAGCAGCACGCCGCAGGACGGACACCAGGTGCTGTCGCCCTCCCGGTCATGCACGTTGCCGGTATAGACATAACGCAGGCCGGCCTTGAGCGCGATGTCCCTTGAGCGGGTCAAGGTCGCCGGCGGGGTGGCGGGGAGGTCGGTCAGCTTGTAATCCGGGTGGAACGCGGTGAAATGCAGCGGCACGTCATTGCCCAGTTCGCGGACTATCCACTCGCACATCGCCGTTATTTCGGCTTCGCTGTCGTTGAGGCCGGGGATTAGCAGGGTGGTCAGTTCGACCCACACCTGAGTCTCATTGCACAGGTATTTCAGCGTGTCCAGCACCGGTTGCAGGTGCGCGCCGCATTGTTTTACATAGAACTCGTCGGTGAATCCCTTCAGGTCCACGTTGGCCGCATCCATCTTGGCAAAGAAATCGCGCCGCGTCGCCTCATGGATGTAGCCCGCCGTGACCGCCACCGTCTGGATGCCGCGCGCATGGCAGGCGTCGGCGACATCCATCGCGTATTCGGCGAAGATCACCGGGTCGTTGTAGGTGAAGGCGACACTCTTGCAGCCCAGCCGCTCGGCGCTGTTGGCGATGGCTTCCGGGCTGGCCTGGTCGGCCAGCTTGTCGAAGTGGCGCGATTTGGAGATGTCCCAGTTCTGGCAGAACTTGCAGGCCAGATTGCAGCCCGCCGTGCCGAACGACAGGATGCTGCTGCCCGGATAGAAGTTGTAGAGCGGCTTCTTCTCGATCGGGTCCACGCAAAACCCCGACGAGCGGCCATAGGTGGTGAGCACCATCTTGTCCTCTATCCTGCCGCGCACGAAGCACGCGCCGCGCTGGCCCTCGTGCAGCTTGCAGTCGCGCGGGCACAGGTCGCACTGGATGCGCCCATCGTCCCGCATGTGCCAGTATTTTGCCGGGTAGCGTTCGGCCTGGCTGATGGCTTCATCCATGATCCTGCTCCTGCCACTTGCTGACGGTGTAGCGCGAAAGGGTGACTTGGTCCGACCAGAAGTCGGCTGGCAGGCCGGCCTTGCGCTTGAGTTGCGCCATGAACTGGCGGGGCTGTGGCAACTGTTCCCAGACCTGCGGCAGGAAAGTGCTGCGGTGGTAGCCGAATTCGAACACCACCCCGTCCACGCCGGGGCGCAATTGCGCCAGCGCATCGGCTTCGTCGGTGAACTGCATCGGCTGGCTGGCGGAAAGCAGCGACACCTCGATGCGGGTGCGGGCCAGTTCCGCAGCGCCGAGCGGCGCAAAACGCGGGTCTTGCAGCGCCGCCGCCAGCGCGTTGTGCCGCACGTCCGCCAGCAGAGAACGGTGTGCCTGCAACGAGCCGATGCAGCCGCGCAGCTCGCCTTGCTGGGTGAGCGTGACGAAACAGGCGCCGGGCTCGGCCAGCCAGTCGGCCTCCACATTCGGGGCGGTGTGGGCTACGCCCAGCGCCTGCGCGATGGCGTCACGGGCGATCGCAAGCAACAGCCGGCCTTGTTTATCGGTCAGGGATTCAGCGGTCATGGTTGTTCTCCGTGAAGGCGATCGCGGCATAGCCCACCACCCGCTCGCGCGAACCCGCCGTGTCGCCGGAGTTGCGCAGGTCGAGCAGATGCGGCGCAAGGTGATGATGATTTGCGGCCAGCAGCAGGCCGCTGACCGGCGTGCCGCCGCAGGCGCGCTCGTGGGCGATGGGCTGTTGCAGCTTGAGGATAGCGTCCACGGTTTCCCGGTCCACCCGGCAGGCTGTCGGGTAGGGCAGGTAGTGGGAGAGGTCGGAGCTGATTACGATCAGCGTCTCGTCTCCGCCCCACACGGCTTCCAGCACTTCGGCGACCTCGGCGGCGTCAGCCATGCCGACCGCCAGCGGCAGCAGCGTGAAATCGTCCAGCACGCTTTGCAGGAACGGCAGTTGCACTTCCAGCGCATGTTCCTCTGCATGAGTCGCCCGGTTGACGCAGACCTGCGGCAGTTGTGCGATGCGCTGTGCGGCCTCGCCATCCAGCATCACTCGCCCCAGCGGGGTGTCGAAGGCCTCCACGCCGGGCAGCGCCAGTCCGCGCACCGCGACCCGGTGGGTGGGGCCCAGCAGCACGACGCGGCGGATACGGTGGGCGACATTGCGCAGCGCAGCGTAGGCGCTGGCGGCGATTGAGCCTGAGTAGATGTAACCGGCGTGCGGTACGATCAGCGCCTTGGGTTGCAGGTCAAAGAGGGGGGCAAGGTCCAGGAATTGCGCGAGCTGCCGGGCAAGTTCATCGGCATCTGCGGGGTAGAACATGCCTGCGACGGCGGGCGGACGGACGACAAGCATGGTGTTATCTCCTTGGTGCGACACCGCCCATGTGGGGATGACTGGCGCAGAATCAACTGGCAACATCCGCTTGCCTTGTATGGCTGTCTACCGGGCGCTAGCGGCCATTCAGCAGGCGGGTGAACTCGTCCAGCGGCACCGGTTTGCCGAACAGGTAGCCCTGATAGCAAAGGCATCCGGCTTTTTCCAGGAAGTCGCGCTGGGCTTGGGTTTCCACGCCTTCGGCGATGACCTCCATGCCCAGATTGTTGGCCATGCCGATGATGGTTTGCGCAATCACGGTGTCTGCAGCCCTGATGCCTATGCTACGCACGAAGGACTGATCAATCTTGAGTTGGTCGAGCGGTAGTTGCGTCAGGTAAGACAGCGACGAGTAGCCCGTGCCAAAATCGTCCATAGAGAAGCGTACGCCGGTCTGTTTCAAGGCCAGCATCTTGGTAATGGTGTCGCCAATGTTATGGATGACGATGCTTTCGGTCATCTCCAGCTTCAGCAGCCTGGGGTCTATTCCTGAGCGGTTGATGATCTCTGTCACCTGATTGACGAAATCCGGCTGACGGAATTGTCGTTCACTGACATTTACCGCCAGTTGCAATTCGCAGGTCAAAGGGTCGTTTTCCCAAGTTTTAATCTGCTGGCAGGCCGATTCGATCACCCAGCGACCGATAGCCAGAATATGACCGGTTTCTTCGGCCATCGGGATGAATTGTACTGGCGAGATCAGGCCGCGTTCAGGATGTATCCAGCGCAGCAGGATTTCGGCACCGGTAATTTTTCCGGTTTGATCAACCTGCATCTGGTAATACAGGCGGAACTCCTGTTTTTGTAAGGCGTTGCGCATCCCTGCTTCCAGTTGAGTTCGCGCTTCCAGTTCATCCTGCATGACCGGGTCAAAGAAGCGCAGTGTATTGCGACCTGATTTCTTCGCGGCATACATCGCGGTGTCGGCCTGTTTGAGCAGCTCGTCGAGTTTCCCTCGGTAGTTGATGAACAGCGTGATGCCCATGCTGGAGGAACTGTGGAATTCGTATCCTTCCAGCAAATAGGGCTGACTGAGTACGCCTAGCACTTTTTCAGCCACGCTCCGCGCCTGGATCGCGGCATGGGAAGCATCATCACTCAATCCTTCAAGGATCAGCACGAATTCGTCGCCCCCGAAACGCGACACGGTGTCTTCCTCTCGCACACATCCCTGTAATCGTTTTGCCACTTCGACCAGCAACAGGTCGCCTATGTCGTGGCCCTTGGTGTCATTGAGTGCCTTGAAGTTGTCCAAATCCAGGAATATCAACGCACCGCCGGTTCGGTGGCGAATACTTGCGGCGACCGAATGATGTAGCCGGTCAAGCAGCAAGCGCCTGTTGGGCAGCTGGCTCAGCGAGTCGTAGTAGGCCAGCTTGTGTATATCTTGCTCGGCCTGTTTGCGTTCGGTGATGTCCGTGAAGGAACCAATATAGTGGGTGACGTGGCCATCCTGGTCGAGTACGGCGGAAACATTCATCCATGCCGGGAAGATGCTGCCGTCCTTGCGTTTGTTGATGATTTCGCCCTGCCAGTGGTAATTGCTGTTCAGGCTGTCCCACAGGCCCTGATAGAACAGGGCATCATGGCGACCCGACTTGAGCAATGAAGGTTTGCTGCCGATGACTTCTTCAGGGCTGAAGCCGGTGATCCGCGTGAATGCGCTGTTGACACGGATGATTACGGCGTGCGCATCCGTCACCATGATGGCTTCATCGATCTCAAAAGCAATCGCGGCGATGCGCGAGGCGGCTTCATGTTCCTCTCGGGCTATCATCATGCTGTTGAAGGTATGGGCAAGTTCGGCGATATCGCTGGGGCCGCCGGGGATGGCGCGTACCTGGGATTGGCCGCTGCGTGCGCGTCTCATGCTGATTGACAATTGTTCCAGTGGTCGAGACATATTGCGTGTCAGTGTGCGTATCGCGAACAGGAACAACAGTGCGAAAGAAATGGCGATGGTCAGGTTGGAAATAAGAATGCTCGTGGTCATCTTGTCCAGTGCCGCCTTGCTCATCACGACCGAAACCTGGCCCAGAAACTCCGGTTTGGTGGCATCACTGAATGGGGTTGCGGCCGTTGCTTTCGAATATACCGGCGCGGTGAAGTGCCATGCTTCGTTGTTTTCCGCTGTCAGTTTTGCGGTGATCTGAGCATCATCCTGCAGTGGGTGGTAGTCTGCCTGCTGTAGGGGATGTGATGTGGTATCGGTCAGGTCAATATTGCCATTGCTGAGCAATACCTTTCCTCCACTATCCCTGATCTGAACGCCGGTCACGCCCGGGAAGGCTAGGGTGACTTTAACGGCTTCGGCGGCGTTGTCGGCGGAAGAATAGATCAGTGCCAGCGTACTTTCGCGCGCCAGATTCTCGGTAATGTGTTGGCCCTGTTCGATCAGATTCTCGCGCACCCGCCTGTTGCCCTGCCACGATCCGGTAAGGGACGAAAGCATGGCCAGCAGCAGGATGCCCAGCGTGATCGAGGCACTGATCTGACGTCGGAAGGTGAACTTCTGCAGAAACGATGGAAATTTGTCCGGCATTATCGTTTCTCCTAGCGTTCCGGATAAACCATGTCGAAATGCTGCGCGCGACCAATATTCAGTCCGAGGTGTTTGGCGGTGCGCAGGTTGACGGAGACCAGCACCTCACGCAGCGGAAGCAGGCTGTCGGTGTCGTTGCTGTCATTGCCCAAAAAGGCGAGTGCGGATTCGGCGAGATGGCGACCCAGTTCGACATTGTCCGGATATAACGAGAAAAGCACCCCTTGACGAACATGACCGGGATTGCTCGAAAATACGGCAAGGTTGCGATTCCAGGATTCCTGCAACACCATGGGAAGCACTGTCCCTTCTTCTACCGTGGTGGGGTCCTGTGGCAACCAAAGGGCATCACGGCTATTGTCACTCTCGGTCATGATCTTGCTGTAGGCAGTCATCGCTCCCCGCAAGTCCAGTGCCTCGATGGCGATCAATTCGATATTCTGGGCGCGGGCGGCCTCTCTAGCCAAGCGTACCAGCCAGGAATTCACGCGTGGATCGTACACGGTGTAGATGCGCCGTACCTTCGGCATCAACTCCTTGATGCGCAAGAACAGTAGCGCGGGGTCGGGGCATAGCACGTTCACTTGCAGATTTCGTGGCCGACTTTCCTGGGTGGTCAATACCCCGCCGACCACTACCCGGAAGCTGTTGTCCAGCGCGGTAGTCAATCTGGCAGCCTGTCGGCCCAGCGCGATGATGACTTTGGTGTCCTTGCGGCGCAGGTTGGCGTTCAATTCGGTCGCATCGGCATTCGCTTGCACGGCGAATTCATTGACGCGCCCGTGGGTTCTTTCCTGAATGCCCGCGATGATCTGGGTGAATACGCTGCGGTAGGGTTCGCTGATGTCGGGATAGAGGACGGCGATACTGCCTGTGCCGGGTAACTGGACAGTCTTGTTGTCCAGAGGCTTGGCAGCAGGGGCGGCGGCATAGACTGCGCCCGGCAGTAGCGACGAGATCAGCAACAGCAAAGCTGCCTGCAACCAGCGGCGCGGCAGGTTTGCGATCAGCGGTGCTGTGGCTGTGCGATTCATGGTGTCGTGGTTTCGGAGGAGGCGCTGAAGGTCAGCCGGTCAGTTGAATCAGGTGGGCGGATACTACCAAGTTTTTCCCCCTGTTAGCCAAGCGGGAACAAAAAAATTCAGCTTGGACGAAAAGCTGGGTTAGCATTGTCAACTGAAAGAATTTGACGGGTTCGGAGGGGGATTTCCTCGGCATGGAGTAATGGGGGAGGCGTGTGGAGAATGGATAGTCATGGATACTGAAGTATCGCCAAGTGCCGCGCCTGTAGGCAAGGGTGGGCAACAACTGGATGTGGCCGATTTGCTGGTGGCGTATCTGGAACAGATAGGGGCGGAGTATGTGTTTGGCGTACCCGGCGGCGCGATAGAACCGCTGTATAACGCCATCGCAAGAAGCACTCGACGGGGCCGCATCCGTCATATTCTTGCCCGTCACGAAAGCGGGGCCGCCTTCATGGCGGATGGCTATGCACGCGAGACCGGCAAGCTCGCCGTGTGCTGTTCGACATCCGGCCCGGGGGCAACCAACCTCATCACGGGCGTGGCCTGTGCTTATGACAACAACATCCCCATGCTGGTGATTACCGGGCAGCCTGCCTTGCCTTCCTTTGGCAAGAATCCGTTACAGGAATCGAGTTGCACCGGCATCAATACCCTGGCCATGTTCCGCCATTGCACCCGCTACAACTCGCTGGTCTCGCATCCGCTGCAGATGGAGGCCAAGTTGATCGCCGCCTTGCAAAGTGCGGTGCGTGCGCCCAAGGGGCCGGCGCATCTGAGTTTTCCGGTGGATGTGTTCCGCAGCCCCGCAGCGAATTCCATGCCAGCCTACGACCTGCGCAACCTGCTGCTGGCTTCCTCCATGGTGGATGACGAGGCTGTCGAGAAACTGAGCGAAATGCTGCTCGAAACGGGCGAGGTGGTACTGTTGATCGGCGGGGATTGTGGCGAGGCGATAGGCTCGATACTGAGATTCGCAACATTGAAGGGCATGCGCTTCGTCACGACACCGGACGGTAAAGGACTCGTCAATCCACGTCATCCCCTGTATTGCGGCGTTTTCGGCTTCGGCGGTCATGCTTGCGCCGATGACACCCTGAAGGATCCCGCCGTGCAGTTGATACTTGCGGTCGGCACCGGCATGGGGGAGTGGAACAGCGGCGGTTGGTGCGAGAGTCTGCTCAACACGCGTTTGGTGCATATTGATGATTCTGAAGAGCATCTTTCGCGCACGCCGATGGCGCGTCTGCATGTGCGGGGTCGTATCCTGAGCATTTTCAATGGGCTGATAGAGCGTCTCTACGACAGTCAGATGGCTGACAGTGCCAGCTATTGCCAGCAATCTCTGCCGTTGCGGCAGACGGAAGCAGAACTGTTGCTGCAAAAAATGCAGGCTGCCCCCGACAAATTCCTGAGTGATGCGACGCCAATCACGCCGCAACGGCTGATGTTCGAGTTGGGCCAGGCGTTCCCGCCGACCACCCGCTTTCTCGCCGATACCGGCAACAGCGTTTCCTGGGCAGTTCATTACCTGAATCCTGCCGCCGACCGGCGCTTTTGCGAAAGAAGACTGGGATTGTGCGGTCGCGGTCGCAAGATTTCGTCCGGACGCCGCAAGGCGGCCAACGGCTGGCTCAGGGTGACGATGAATTTCGTGCCGATGGGCTGGGCGATCGGCGGCGCAATAGGCACGGCGGCGGCCAACCCCAGTGTGCCGGTGGTGTGCATTACCGGAGACGGCAGCATGTTGATGAACGGCCAGGAGATCTCGGTTGCCGTGGCGGAAAATATGACGGTCATCTTTGTCGTGCTCAACGATCAGGCGTTGGGGATGGTCAAGCATGGCCAGCGTCTGGCGGGTGCGGAGCAGATAGGCTGCGGCCTGCCGCCGACCGATTTTGCGATGCTGGCGCGCGCCATGGGGGCTGAAGCGCATACCATCCGGGCGCCGGAGGATTTCTCCCGTTTCGACATCGCCGCGCTTTGCGCCCGCCGGGGGCCAACCCTGTTGGATGTGCTGATAGACCCCGATGAAGTTCCGCCGATGAATGTCAGGATGCGCGTCCTGAATAATACCTAAGGAAAACAATGAGTAATTCTGAAAAAACCGCCGCGATCCGCACCCGCATCTGGCGGGAAGAGCCTGAAGCCGATAACCCGTTCGCCACCCGCGCCGCCTATTGCCGGGGCTTTGATGTGTATGGCGAGATGTTGGGCAACGCGCGTTGGGTGGAGATGCTCTATCTGCTATTCCGTGAGCAAGCTCCCAGCCCGGCACAAGCCGATTTGCTGGAAGCGTTGGCCGTGGCGCTGGCCAACCCCGGCCCGCGCGATGCCTCGGTGCATGCTGCCATGTGCGGCGGGGTGTGCGGCTCGACGGCTGCCTCGACGCTGATGGCGGCGCTGGCGGTCGGGGCGGGCAATCTGTCCGGCGGACGCGAAGTGTATCTGGCCATGCAGGGGTGGGGTGAGTGCGGTACGGATGTTGCGGCGTGGCGTAACAGGCGTGAGCGCTTGGCATTGGGTATGGATACAATTTGGCCCGAGCCTGAGCATCCGCCCGGCTTCGACCCGCACGGTGTCAGTACTGCCACGCATGTAAAACAAACGCTTTCCTGCCTTGCCGGTTTGAGCGAGGGAATATATCTGGTTTGGTTGCAACAAAATCTGCCGGAGCTGGAGTCAATAGTGGGCTGTCCGCTCGCCTTGTCGGGTGTGGCTGCCGCCGCGTTTGCCGATCTGGGGTTTTCGCCCGATCAGGGCGAGATGCTGCACCTGCTGTTGCGTCTGCCGGGTGCGGCAGCGCATGCGCTGGAGCAGAAGCCGCTGGGTTACAAGAATTTCCCTTTTGGTACGGTGGAACTGGAGAATGAGGAACAGCCATGAGTGAACGAAAATACGGGCCGGACAGCTTGCAGGAAAATGTCGGCGTACTGAAAAGCCGCATGGGGACGTTCTATCCCGGTAGTCATGTGATCTTTCGCGGCCATGACCTGCACCGTGACCTGAAGGACATGGACTGGATGGCGCTTTATGTGTTCGGTATCACAGGGCGTCGCTTCAGTGAGCAACAGTTGCGTTTGCTCCATGCCCTGTGGACTTACACCAGCTATCCCGATGTCAGGCTGTGGAATAACCGCGTAGCGGCACTGGCTGGCAGCGCACGCAGCACCGGGACGCTGGGGATGGCGGCAGCGTTGGCGGTCTCGGAGGCTTCGATTTATGGGGGAGGTAACTATACCCGTGCTGTCCGCTTTCTTGTTTTCGCCAGAGAGCATGTGGCAGCGGGGGGCGATCTGGCCGAATGTGTGCATCAGGAGCTCAAACGTAACCGCAGCATGGCCGGCTATGGCCGCCCGCTCGTTAATGGTGACGAGCGTAATCCCCATATCCTTGCTCTTGCCGAAGAACTGGAATTGGATCAAGGGGTTTACTTGCGCATGGCCTTGGAGATAGAGCAAATATTGCTGGCAAGCCGTATGCGCATAAAAATGAACTATGTCGGCCTGTCGGCTGCACTGGTGGCGGACATGAGTTTTTCTCCTCGTGAGTTCTATCTGTTTGCATTTCCGGCTTTTTTGGCAGGCATGCCCCCCGGTTTCATTGAAGCCTCAGAGCGTACCGAGGGGACTTTGTATCCTCTGGCTTGCGATGACGTTCTGTATGAGGGAGAATCCTGTCGCCCCTGGTTAAAGTCTGGTAATGATGTGCCGATATAGGGCCCGGTACGATCGGAACAATTGAACGATATATGCCATCATTTCATGCTGGAAAACTGACTGTGCTGCTCGCCATGTTATGGGGCGGAGCCGCTTATGCAACGCCCTCTGATGAGGAGGAGTTGGCGCTGGTATATGGTGACAAGGCCAATATCAGTATTGCCACGGGAAATTCGCAGTCCACCCGTCGTGCGCCGTCATCCGCGACCGTAATCACGGCCAACGACATCGCTGATATGGGGGCGACCAATCTGGATACGGTGCTGGAAACCGTACCCGGGCTTCATATTTCCTATTCCAGTTCAGGACTGAATTCTATCTACAGTTTCCGTGGCATTGCCACCAGCCACAATCCGCAGGTGCTGATGCTGGTCAACGGCATTCCCATTACCAACGTGTTTTGGGGCGACCGTAGCCTGATATGGGGGGGTATGCCGCTTGAGAATGTGGCGCGCATCGAGGTGATACGGGGGCCGGGCTCGGCGGTATATGGTGCGGATGCCTTTTCCGGCGTGATCAATGTCATCACCAAAACAGCGGCGGATATCAACGGCACCGAATTTGGCTTCGGGGCGGGCAGTTTCAACAGCCGCGCTGCCTGGATACAACATGGCGGCAAGCTGGGCGAACTGGATGCGTCCTTTTATCTGCGCGCCTCTAACAGCGACGGACAAAATGGCATCATCCGGCAGGATGCGCAGTCGGTGCTGGATACGATTTTCGGTACACGGGCATCGCTGGCACCAGGCCCAGTCAATGCCCAGAATAAGTCTGTTGATATGCGCGCCGAGTTGGCGAAAGATGAGTGGCATATGCGGGCGGGGTATCAGCAACGCGAGTTGGGAACTGGCGCCGGCGTGGCGGGTGCGCTCGACCCGCTGGCGCGGGCGCATTCTTCCCGGCTTTACTTGGACGCGAGCTACGACAAGGTCAACTGTCTGCCAAACTGGGATGTATCGGCTGTGTTGGGGTATTACAACATCAAGGACAAGCCCGGCAATCCGGCCTATACCCTGTTTCCGGCCGGGTCTGTCTTGCCTTCGGGGGCATTCCCGAATGGCATGATAGGCAACCCCGGTCACGCAGAGCAGCACACGCACGGCAGCGTGTCCGCCTTCTATACGGGGTTTGCCGATCATCGTGTGCGGGTGGGAACCGGCTTTCGGGTCGAGGATCTTTATGCGACCTGGGAGGCCAAGAACTACGATGCGAATTTCGCTCCCTTGCCCGGCATAGTGAATGCGACCGGTAACCCGGCACTGATCTACATGTTGCCGCACAAGCGCAATCTGGTTTATGCCTTCGCCCAGGATGAATGGAGTTTTGCGCAGGACTGGACGCTGACCGCTGGGGTGCGCACCGATCGTTACTCGGATTTTGGCAGCACGACCAACCCGCGTTTCGCACTGGTTTGGGATGCGGCCTACAACGTCGTGGTCAAGGCCATGCATGGCAGTGCCTTTCGCGCACCATCTTTCGCAGAACAATTTTCCATAAATAATCCGGTGGCTGTTGGCACTCCCAATATTCAGCCAGAAACGATGTCCAGCGATGAGCTGGCGTTTTCCTGGAAGGTTTCGCCCGATTTAGAGACCAACCTGAATTTCTTCCAGTACCGGATGCGCAACATCATCCTGCCGGTCGCAGCCAGGTATCAAAATATCGGCGATCAGACAGGGCACGGCATGGAATTTGATGCGACTTACGATGTTTCCAGCAAACTACGGATTGCTGGCAATATCGCTTTGCAACGCTCGACAGACAAGACTACCGGGCAGGATGCCGGCATAGCACCGCATAGTCGCGTGTTCGTGCGTGCTGACTGGCGTGTCGCTCCGCAATGGCAATTGGGCACGACCCTTAATCATGTGGCAGGCCGGATGCGCGAGCCGGGCGATGTGAGGCCTAACGTGCCTGACTACACCACGGTGGACATGGTACTTCGTCACGATAATTTTGCGAATGACTGGGATGTGCGAGCCGTGGTGACGAATTTATTCAACCGCACCGCTTGGGATCCGACCTTTAAGTCGGTCGGCATGCCGTCGGATTTACCCCTGCCGGGGCGTGCTTTTTATCTGATGATACAGAATACGCTTTGAGGAATTTCAATAGGTCTGACTGCAAGGGGGCGTTGCGCCCCCTTTGGTTTTTAGCCCAGCAGATGCTTCACGTGCTCGCGCTCTTCCATCAGTTCACGGTAGCTGTCTTCCATGTGCTTGCGGCCCAATTCGCTGATTGGCAGATTCTGCACGATGTCGTAATGGCCATTACGGCAGATCACCGGGAAGCCATACATCACGCCTTCCGGGATGCCGTAGCTGCCGTCTGACGGTACGCTCATGGTCACCCAGTCGTTGTGGTGGGAACGCAGCAGCCAGTCGTGTATGTGGCTGATCGCGGCGTTGGCGGCACTCGCGGCGCTGGACAGGCCGCGCGCTTCGATCACTGCCGCACCGCGTTTTTGCACGGTCGGGATGAATTCGCTTTCTACCCAATCTTCCCAGCCATTGTGGTGCAGCACGTCCAATACCTTGCGGCCACGGACCTCGACGTGCGACAGGTCGGGATACTGGGTTCCGGAGTGATTGCCCCACACCACCATTTTCTTGATGTCCTGGATCGGCTGGAACAGTTTCAGGGCGACTTGGGTAATGGCACGGTTGTGATCCAGTCGCATCATCGCGCTGAAATTGTGCGGATCGAGGTCGGGGGCATTCTTCATCGCGATCAGCGCGTTGGTGTTGGCGGGGTTGCCGACCACCAGCACTTTCACATGGCGCGCGGCGACCTCGTTGAGGATGCGGCCCTGTTCGGAGAAGATCGCGCCGTTGGCTTCCAGCAGGTCCTTGCGTTCCATGCCCTTACTGCGCGGACGCGCACCCACCATCAGCACCACTTCGGCATCGCGGAAGGCGACGCGCGGGTCATCGGTGGTGATGATTTGCTGCAACATCGGGAAAGCACAGTCTTCCAGTTCCATTGCCACGCCGCGCAAGGCCTGCTGCGCCGCCGGGATGTCCAGCAATTGCAGGATGATGGGTTGCTCGCGGCCCAGCATGTCGCCATTGGCGATGCGGAACAGCATGTTGTAACCGATCTGACCAGCGGCGCCGGTGATGGTGACGCGGATGGGTGCTTTCATTGATGCCTCCTCGGTGGAAATAGTGTGCGCATCATAGTGCGTTTGGTTTCATCGTGCCATGTAATAGGTGTAACATGCCGCCCAGTATTTTCCTCACGGTAAAGGCTGGCAATGAACAAACGTCGTCCCAAGCATCTTGCGTTGCATCTCATCAAGTTGCCCCTTCCGGGTTTTGTTTCAATCCTTCATAGAGTTAGTGGTCTTGTCCTGTTTCTGGCGCTGCCGGTGCTGCTGCTGATGCTGCAATACAGCCTCAATTCGATTGCGACTTATACCGATTTGATGGTGGTGCTGGCGCATCCCATCGCCAAACTCGTGCTGCTGGGGCTGCTGTGGTCGTTCCTGCATCATTTCTGTGCGGGGCTGCGCTATCTGGCGATAGATTTGCATTATGTGCGCAGCCTGGGGCAGGCACGCGCCAGCAGCATGGTGGTGATGGCGGTGAGTCTGCTGCTGACCATTCTGATCGGAGTTCAATTATGGTGAATCGTGTCGTGGTCGGCGCGCATTATGGTTTGCGCGACTGGTTGATCCAGCGCGTTACGGCGGTGGTGATGGCTGCCGGCAGTCTGGCGATGGGCATCTACATCCTGCTGCACCCGGATATGGGGTATGACCGCTGGATTGCGCTGTTCTCCAGCCAGCCGGTGCGGGCGTTCGCGCTGCTGTTCCTGTTGAGCCTGTTCTATCACGCCTGGGTCGGCGTGCGCGACATCGTGATGGACTATGTCAAGCCTGCCAGCGTGAGGCTGGTGATACACGTGCTGGTGATTCTGGCCTTGTTGCTTTACTCGATCTGGTCGGTACAAATTCTGTGGGGAATGTAATGTCGGTGAGCAAACGAACATTTGACGTGGTGGTGGTGGGTGCGGGCGGCTCCGGGATGCGCGCCGCGCTGCAACTGGCCGAGGCAGGCCTCAAGGTGGCCGTGTTGTCCAAGGTATTTCCGACCCGTTCGCATACCGTTGCCGCGCAGGGCGGCATCGCCGCGAGCCTGGGCAACATCAATGCCGACAACTGGCACTGGCACATGTACGACACCGTGAAGGGCTCGGACTATCTGGGCGACCAAGATGCCATCGAATTCATGTGCCGTGCCGCACCCGAGGTGGTGTACGAGCTGGAGCATTACGGTATGCCGTTCGACCGGCTGGATTCCGGAAAAATCTACCAGCGTCCGTTCGGCGGCCATATGCAGGAATACGGCAAGACCCCGGTGCAGCGCGCCTGCGCCGCCGCCGACCGCACCGGCCATGCGCTGCTGCATACCCTGTACCAGCAGAACGTCAAGGCCAATACCAATTTCTTCATCGAGTGGATGGCACTCGACCTGATCCGCGATGAGGATGGCGACGTGCTGGGCGTGACCGCGATGGAGATCGAGACCGGCGAGGTCATGATCTTTCAAGCGCGCGCGACCCTGCTGGCGACCGGCGGGGCGGGGCGCATCTTCGCCTCCAGCACCAATGCCTTCATCAATACCGGCGACGGGCTGGGCATGGCGGCGCGCGCCGGCATCCCGCTGGAAGACATGGAATTCTTCCAGTTCCACCCGACCGGCGTGTATGGCGCGGGTGTGCTGATCACCGAGGGCGTGCGCGGCGAGGGCGGTTATCTGCTCAACAAGCACGGCGAGCGTTTCATGGAGAAATACGCGCCGAACGCCAAGGATCTGGCCAGCCGCGACGTGGTGTCGCGCGCCATGACCATCGAGATCAACGAGGGACGCGGTTGCGGCCCGCATGGCGACCATGTGATGCTGAAGCTAGACCATCTGGGCGAGGAGGTGATTCGCCACCGCCTGCCGGGGATACGCGAGATCGCCATGAAGTTTGCCCATGTGGACCCGGTGCACAGCCCGATCCCGGTGGTGCCGACCGCGCATTACATGATGGGCGGCATCCCGACCAATTATCACGGCCAAGTGGTCGCCCCCTGCCACACCGCGCCGGAAGAAGTGGTGCAAGGCCTGTACGCCGTGGGCGAGTGCGCCTGCGTGTCGGTGCACGGCGCGAATCGGCTGGGCTGCAACTCGCTGCTCGATCTCTTGGTATTCGGGCGCTCGGCGGGCCGGCAGATCATCGAGGATTTGAAGCGTAATCCACATCCCAAACCGCTGCCTGCCGATGCGGCGGCGCGTTCGCTGGCCCGTCTGGACAGGCTGGAGAATCAGAAGGACGGCGAGCGGGTCGGTGAGGTCGGCGCACAGATGCGCAAGGTCATGCAACAACATTGCGGTGTGTTCCGCTTCCCCGAATTGCTGGCCGAAGGCGTGACGCAGATCAAGCAGGTTGCCGAGCGCGCGGCACGCACCGAAATACAGGACAAGAGCCGCGTGTTCAATACCGCACGCGTCGAGGCGCTGGAGCTGGACAACCTGATCGAAGTGGCGACGGCGACGATGATAGCCGCACAGGCGCGTCAGGAAAGCCGGGGTGCGCATGCGCGTGACGATTACACCCAGCGTGACGATGTTAACTGGCTGAAGCACAGCCTGTATTTCCGTGAGGATCACCGGCTCGATTACAAGCCGGTGCGCTTGAAGCCGTTGACGGTGGACTCGTTCCCCCTCAAGCCACGGGTTTACTAGCAGGGAGAATGGACTAATGAAATTCCGTATTTACCGCTACAACCCGGAAACCGATGCCAGGCCGCGCATGCAGGACTATGAACTGGACATCGAGCCTGCTGGCAAGATGTTGCTGGACGCGCTGGTATCGCTGAAGGAGCAGGACGACAGCCTGTCGTTGCGCAAATCCTGTCGCGAAGGCGTGTGCGGCTCCGATGCGATGAACATCAATGGTCGCAACGGGTTGGCCTGCATCACGCCGCTGGCTACCTTGAAACAGCCGGTGGAACTGCGCCCCTTGCCCGGTCTGCCGGTGATCCGCGATCTGATCGTGGACATGACGCAATTCTTCAAGCAATACCATTCGATCAAGCCCTATTTGATCAACAACGACCCGCCGCCCGAGACAGAGCGGTTACAATCGCCCGCCCAGCGCGCGCATCTGGACGGCCTGTACGAATGCATCCTGTGCGGTTGCTGCACCACTTCGTGCCCGTCGTTCTGGTGGAATCCCGACAAGTTCGTCGGCCCCGCCGGGCTGTTGCAGGCGTATCGCTTCATCGCCGATACCCGCGATCAAGCCACCAGCGAGCGGTTGGACGACCTGGAAGACCCGTATCGCCTGTTCCGCTGCCACACCATCATGAACTGCGTGGATGTCTGCCCCAAGGAATTGAATCCCACCGAGGCGATAGGCAAGATCAAGGACCTGATGGTCAAGCGGATGGTATGAGCGGGAATGCGGAACAGGCGCGACTGCGCTGGCGGTGTCGGCGCGGATTGCTGGAACTGGATATTGTGCTGGGGCGTTTTGTCGAGACGCAGCATGACGATTTATCCGCAAGTGAACGGCAAATATTTGATGAGTTTCTGGATATGCCGGACAACCCGCTATGGGATATGATTTCGGGCCGGAAAGAAGCGGCGACCGAAGCGCAGGCGGCGTTGCTGGAAAAACTCAGACTGGTTTAACACCTCGTAATTGACAGAAGATTGGAAAATTGATGGAAATGAAACAGGGCGATGATCGCCAGAACACACGTGTTGCAACACTCACACTCGACGACGGCCGCAGTATCGAACTGCCGATGATGTCGGGTACGCTGGGGCCGGATGTGCTGGACATTCATGCGCTTAGCAAGCTGGGTGTTTTTACCTATGATGCCGGTTTCTTTTCCACGGCGAGTTGTATCTCCGAGATCACTTATATTGATGGCGATGCCGGACTGCTGTATTACCGGGGTTATCCGATTGAGCAGTTGGCCAAAAACCCGGATTTTCTGGAAGTCTGTTACCTGTTGCTGGAAGGCGAGCTGCCCAATGCCCAGCAGAAATCCGATTTCGAGCACAAGGTGCGTTCGCATCGCGTGGTGCACGACCAGATGGCCAAATTCTTCAGCGGTTTCAGGCGCGATGCGCACCCGATGGCGGTGATGGTCGGCGTGGTGGGGGCGTTGTCCGCCTTCTATCACGACTCTTTGGATATCAATAATCCCGAGCACCGCGACTTGGCGGCGGCACGTCTGCTGGGCAAGGTGCCGACCATCGCGGCGATGGCCCACAAGTACCATACCGGCTATCCGTTCATGTATCCGCAGAACCGCTTCAGTTATGTGGAGAATTTCATGTACATGATGTTCGCTACGCCTGCCGAGGAATACGTGCCCAATCCGGTGCTGGTGCGTGCCTTGGAGCGCATCTTCATCCTGCATGCTGACCACGAGCAGAATGCCTCGACCTCCACCGTGCGCCTGGCCGGTTCTTCCGGCGCGAACCCGTTCGCCTGCATCTCTTCCGGTATTGCGGCACTGTGGGGGCCGGCGCATGGTGGGGCTAACGAGGCCGCACTAAATATGCTTGAAGAAATCGGCGACATATCGCGCGTGCCGGAATATGTGCAGGGCGTGAAGGACAAGAAATACCGTCTGATGGGATTCGGGCATCGCGTCTACAAGAATATGGATCCGCGCGCCGCCGTGATGCGCGAGACCTGCTACGAGGTACTCAAGGCGCAGGGGCTGGAGAACGACAAGCTGTTCAAACTGGCGATGGAGTTGGAACGGATCGCGCTCAGCGACCCGTATTTCATCGAGCGCAAGCTGTATCCGAATGTGGATTTCTATTCGGGCATCGTGTTGCGCGCACTGGGTATTCCGACCAATATGTTCACGGTAATCTTTGCCGTAGCCCGTACCGTAGGGTGGGTGTCGCAGTGGAAAGAGATGATGGCTGCCAGCGATCGCAAGATCGGTCGTCCGCGCCAGCTTTATGTCGGCGCGACCCGCCGCGATTATGTTGCTATCAATGAACGTGAATAAATCTGCCGATTTTCTGAAGATGATGCAGGACAGCTCTTTGCTGTTCGGCACCAACGCTCCGTTCGTCGAGGAACTTTACGAACAATATCTGAGCAATCCGCACAGCGTCAGTGATGAGTGGCGCAGTTATTTCGATGGTCTGCCGTCTTTGCCGCAGGGTTCCAAGGATCAGCCTCATCGCCCCATTCAGCGTTCCTTCGAGGCACTGCCCAAGCAGGTTTCCACCGGCGTGGTGGCTTCCGATGCCGATCACGGGCGCAAGCAGGTGTTCGTGCTGCAACTCATCAACGCGCATCGTTTTCTGGGTTTGCGGGTGGCCAACCTCGATCCGTTGGCGCGCCACCAGAAACCGGTGGTGGCACAACTCGATCCGGCCCATTACGGGCTGACCGATGCCGACATGGACACCACGTTCGAGACGGGTTCGCTGGTCTCGGCGGCGCGCATGACGTTGCGCGAGATACTGAAGCTGCTGCGCCAGACCTATTGCGGCAGCATAGGTGCGGAATACATGTACCTGAGCGATGTGCCACAGAAGCGCTGGATACAGAGTCGTCTGGAAGGGGTGCGTGGTGCAGCGGTGCTGACCGGCGCGCAGCGTCGCCGCATCCTCGGACGGCTTACGGCTGCCGAAACGCTGGAGCGTTATCTGCACACCAAATATGTCGGTCAGAAGCGTTTTTCGCTGGAAGGCAGCGAGACGCTGATCCCGTTGCTCGATCACCTGTTGCAGCGCGCCGGTAGTCAGGGCGTGCAGGAGGCAGTGATCGGCATGGCGCATCGCGGGCGGCTGAACGTGCTGGTGAATATCTTGGGCAAACAGCCCAAGATGCTGTTTGCCGAGTTCGAAGGCATCCATGCCGATCATCTGACTTCGGGCGATGTGAAATACCATCAGGGTTTTTCGGCCAATGTAGCGACTCCTGGTGGCAACTTGCACGTCGCGCTCGCTTTTAATCCCTCTCATCTGGAGATTGTAAATCCGGTGGTGGAAGGCTCGGTGCGCGCCCGACAGCACCGCATCAAGGATGTCACCGGCGACAAGGTGGTGCCCATTTTGCTGCATGGCGATGCGGCTTTCGCAGGTCAGGGCGTGGTGATGGAAACGCTCAATATGTCGCAAACGCGCGGTTATCGTACCGGCGGCACGCTGCACATCATCATCAATAACCAGATCGGTTTCACGGCTTCGGACAAGCGTGACACGCGCTCCAGCCAGTATTGCAGCGATGTGGCGCGGATGATAGATGCGCCTATCTTCCATGTGAATGCCGACGATCCCGATGCGGTGATGCTGGTCACCGAGATCGCGCTGGATTTCCGCATGAAATACAAGCGCGACGTGGTGATAGACCTGATCTGTTTCAGGAAACTGGGCCACAACGAACAGGACGAGCCGCTGGTCACGCAGCCTTTCATGTACCGCTATATCCGCAAACATCCCGGCACACGGGCGGTCTATGCCGAGCGCTTGACGGAGGACAGGGTGATACAGGCGGACGAGGCCGAGGCGATGATCCTCGAATACCGCAAGGCGATGGACGAGGGGCGTAACTCCATTCAGCCGACGCTGGAGAGCGATGCCGACAAACCGGCCTCCTACTGGAAAAAATTCAAGCGTGCCGTGAAGTGGAACGAGCCGGTAAACACCGCCATCACGCCGGAACGTTTGCAGCAACTGGCCATCCCGCTAACCACCGTGCCGGAGAATTTCGTGCTGCACTCCCGCGTACAGAAGATCGTCGAGGATCGCGGCGCGATGGCGCGGGGTGAATTGCCGCTGGACTGGGGGATGGCCGAAAATCTGGCCTATGCGGCCTTGCTCACCGAGGGTTACCCGGTGCGGCTGTCCGGGCAGGATGCGCGGCGCGGCACTTTCTTTCATCGACATGCTTCCTGGCATGACCAGAATCGCGTGGTGTGGAACGAGGGAGTGCATACGCCGTTGCGGCATCTGGCCCCCGGTCAGGCCGATTTCGTGGTGATCGATTCGCTGCTGTCCGAAGAGGCGGTTCTCGGTTTCGAGTATGGCTACGCCACCGCCGAACCGAACACGCTGGTGTTGTGGGAAGCGCAGTTCGGCGATTTCGCCAACGGTGCGCAGGTCGTGATAGACCAGTTCATCGCTTCGGGTGAAGCCAAGTGGGGCAGGTTGTGCGGTCTGGTGATGCTGCTGCCACACGGTTACGAAGGGCAGGGAGCGGAGCATTCCTCGGGTCGTATCGAACGCTATTTGCAACTTTGCGCCGATTACAACATCCAGGTGTGCATCCCTTCGACTTCGGCGCAGATGTTCCATCTGCTGCGCCGCCAGATGCTGCGGCCTTACCGCAAGCCGCTGATCGTATTCACGCCCAAGAGCCTGCTGCGCAGCAAGGATGCCTCTTCGCCGCTGGGCGATTTCACCGGCGGAGGCTTCAGTGCCGTGATTCCCGAGGTGGACGCGCTGGAAAACGCCAAGGTGCGCCGCATCATCGCCTGCAGCGGCAAGATCTATTACGAACTGCTCAATGCCCGCCGCAGCAAGGAACTGGAGGATGTGGCCGTCATCCGGCTCGAACAACTCTATCCGTTTCCGCACGATGATTTCGCCGCGCAAGTGTCGGCTTATCCGAACGCCACTGAATTCGTCTGGTGTCAGGAAGAGCCGGGCAATCAGGGCGCATGGCACCGCATCCAGCATTATCTGCTGCGCCATCTGCGTGCCGGCATGAAACTGGGCTACGCGTTGCGCCCCTCGTCTGCAGCGCCCGCCGCCGGCTACCTCGCGGTGCACAACGAACAGCAGAAAGCGGTGATCGAAGCCGCCTTCAGACCCGATTTGGATGTCAAGAACAACCCAGGAGCATCACGTCATGAGCATCATTGAAGTCAAAGTCCCGCAATTATCCGAATCCGTCTCCGAGGCGACCCTGCTGAACTGGCTCAAGCAGGTCGGCGATGCGGTGCGCGAAGGGGAGAACCTGATTGATGTCGAAACCGACAAAGTGGTGTTGGAATTGCCCGCCAGCAAGAGCGGCGTAATCACCAAGATCATCAAGGGCGACGGCGAGAAGGTCGGCAGCGAGGAATTGATCGCGCTGATCGATACCGAAGCAGGGGCGGTCGCCCATGCTGTACCCGGCACGCCTGCCGCACAGGATGACACTGCGCCGGTGGTGCCGCCCTCGGTGCGCAAGCTGGCGCACGAACTGGATGTGGATACTTCGCACCTGCATGGCAGCGGGCGCGGTGGCCGGATTACCCGCGAGGACGTGCTGCTGGCGATGGAGCAAGTCGCCACGCAACAGCCCGAAGCCGTGTCCGTGCCGCGTGAAGTGCCTGTCATCGCGCCAGCCGGCAATCGCCCCGAGCAGCGCGTGCCGATGACGCGCATCCGTCAGCGCATCGCCGAACGTCTGCTGCAATCGCAACAGAACGCCGCCATCCTGACCACTTTCAACGAAGTGAACATGCAGCCGGTGATGGACTTGCGCAACCGCTACAAGGACGTGTTCGAGAAGAAACACGGCGTCAAGCTCGGCTTCTCCAGCTTCTTCGTCAAGGCGGCGGTGCAGGCCTTGCAGCGTTACCCCATCGTCAACGCCTCGGTGGACGGCACCGACATCATCTATCACGGCTTCTTCGACATAGGCGTGGCCATCGGCAGCGAACGCGGCCTGGTCGTGCCCATCATCCGCGATGCCGACAAGCTTTCGTTCGCCGACATCGAAAAGCAGATTGCGGATTTTGGCGCACGCGCCAAGGTTGGCAAGCTGACCATGGAAGAGCTGACCGGCGGCACGTTCTCGATCTCCAATGGCGGCGTGTTCGGCTCGATGCTGTCCACGCCCATCATCAACCCGCCGCAGAGCGCCATCCTCGGCATCCATGCCACCAAGGATCGCCCGGTGGTGGAGAACGGGCAAGTCGTGATCCGCCCGATCAACTACCTCGCCGTATCCTACGACCACCGCATCATAGACGGGCGCGAAGCCGTGCAATTCCTCGCCGCCATCAAGGACGCGCTGGAATACCCGGGACGGGTGCTGCTGGATCTGTAGATGCCGAAGTTTCAGGCTTTCCGCATCACCGAGCAGGATGGTCGGTCCGCCGGCAGTCTGGTCTGGCTCGGACTGGACGATCTTGATGCCGGCGAAGTGGTTATCCGCGCGCATTTCTCCAGCGTGAATTACAAGGACGCGCTGGCGGCCACCGGGGCCGGGCGGGTGATACGCCGTTTTCCTTGTGTCGGCGGCGTGGATGTCGCGGGCGTGGTGGAAAGCTCGGCGGATGCCCGCTTCAGCGCGGGCGATGCGGTGCTGGTCACCGGCTACGGCATGGGCGTGGATCACGATGGCGGCTATGCAGAACAGGTGCGCGTGCCGGCGGACTGGGTGGTGCCGCTGCCGCAGGGTTTGTCGCTGCATGATGCGATGGCGCTTGGGACTGCCGGGTTTACCGCCGCCTTGTCCATCCATCGGCTGGAGCAGAACGAATTGACCCCCGACAGCGGGCCTGTCATCGTCACCGGCGCGACCGGCGGCGTGGCCAGTCTGGCGATCCAGATGCTGGCGCAGCGCGGCTATCGGGTCGTCGCATTGACCGGCAAGGACGATGCCCACGCCTACCTCGAATCACTAGGAGCCTCGGAGATTCTTTCGCGCAAGGAATTATTGATGGGAAACCGCCCGCTGGAAAAGGCGCAATGGGCCGGTGCGCTGGATTCGGTGGGGGGCGAGACGCTGGCCTGGCTGACCCGCACCATGCGGCAGAACGGCGTGATTGCCAGTTTTGGCAATGCCGGCGGGGTCGAGTTGCATACCACGGTGATGCCTTTCATCCTGCGCGGCGTGCGGCTGATCGGCGTGGATTCGGCGGCCACCGCGATGCCGTTGCGCCGCACCATCTGGGAGCGGCTGGCGGGTGATCTCAAGCCCTTGCAGTTGGGGCGTGTGACGCACGAGGTGGATTTCGCTCGGCTGCCGGACGTTTTCCCCGATTTGTTGCAGGGCCGCTCACGTGGCCGCACCGTCGTCCGCTTCCGTCCGGAGGCGTGATTCTTAAAGTGTAAATGAGGCGGGATGCATATCCCGGGCTGCGTTTCGTAGTGGCAACTATTGTGCGAATGTGTCGGGAGTGGTGCTATAATCCGCAACTTCGCTGGTTTCATACAGCGCGAAAGTGGCGGAATTGGTAGACGCACTGGATTTAGGTTCCAGCGCCGCAAGGCGTGAGAGTTCGAGTCTCTCCTTTCGCACCAGCAACATCATTCAATCGGGATGCCAGCAGGTGTCAGCGTATCCCGTCAATACTTCACACTTCCCGTTTGTCCGCATCGCCCGAAGGAAGCCCTGGCAGGCGGCGAAATTTCCGTGCGGTTGGCAGTGTCCTGCATCCATTCGGGATGTGGGTCTTCGTGCGCGCTGTCCCCAATAATCACGCTCCGATGCTGGATATATTTCAGAATCGGAGCGTTTTTTTTCGGATGTCAGTCGAGCTGGCAAGCAAGAAATCCGTCGGCGCGGGAGTGTCCCGGGATGGATGCTGGTTTGGATTATTAAATGCTGCCCAAATAATAATACTGGTAGTATTAAAATCCCGGACGGGATGCCGTTAAACCACTGAGAAGCGTTTTCAGCAAGAAGAGATGAACATGATAGATGAATATATTGATATGCCTGCCTTGCAGGGGCAATACAAGCAGCGGCAGGCTTTCGTGATCAAATTATTGGTTCTGATGCTGGAAAGTCATGCTGATGTTCCTGCCAAGTTGCGCCAGATCGTTGAGGCTCAGGATTTATCGGCACTGGCTGCCGAGGCACATCGGCTGAAGGGCGCCATGGTGATGGTTCATGCCATGCCCTTGTTGTTGCAAATCGGCGAGATCGAGTCGTCGGCCAAGTCGGGTGACCCGGATGTGTTTATGGCTGCAGAGCAATACGCCGTCATCCTGGAGCAATTTCTGGAATGTTTGCAGGCTTATCTGGGTGGGCAGTCACCGGACTAGATTATCTGGAGTGTTGATATGAAGCGGGTATTTTGTATTGACGATGAACCGGTAAGTTTGCTGGTGCTTGCCGATTTGTTGACCGACGAGTTCGATGTGACGACGGCAGGCAGTGGGGAGGCGGCCATGGTCTTGCTGCATGATGGGTTGCAGCCGGACATCATATTGCTCGACATCATCATGAGTGGCATGAGTGGATATGAACTCTGCCAGAAGATCAAATCAGATTCGGCGCTACGCGAAATCCCGGTTCTGTATATTTCTTCTCTTGCCTCCGGCGAGGACGAGGCTTACGGGTTGGAGATGGGGGCGGAAGATTTCATCCACAAACCTTTCCATCCGCCGGTGGTGAAGGCGCGCATACACACCCACCTGCAACTTGCCGATGCGCGCAAGCAGTTGCAGCGGCGCAATGAAGATCTGGAAGCATTGGTGGTTGAGCGCACCAGCGCTATCGTAAGAAAGACCGAGCAATTGCTGGCCGCGCAAAGCGCGATCATTTCGGCATTCTGCGCCCTTGCGGAAACCCGCGACGAAGAGACCGGCAATCATATCCGGCGTACGCAGCATTACGTCAGAGCGCTGGCCGAGGCCTTGCGTGACCATCCGCGTTTCAAGACGGCACTGGATGAACCCACCATTGAACTGTATTACCGCTCCGCACCATTGCATGACATCGGCAAGGTGGCCATACCGGATGCCATACTCAATAAGCCGGGAAAGCTGACTGCCGAAGAGTGGGAAATCATGAAGACCCATGCCTATCACGGCTACAACGCCATCGCGATAACCGAGCGTTCGCTGATGGAAGCTGGCGACAATTTCCTGAAATTCGCCCGTGAGATCGCCTACAGCCATCATGAGAAATGGGATGGCAGCGGTTACCCTCAAGGGTTGGCGGGCGATGCCATCCCGCTGTCTGCACGCTTGATGGCGGTGGCAGACGTATATGACGCGCTGATATCCCGCCGGGCTTACAAGGCACCTTTCACGCATGAGACGGCTATGGAAATCCTTGCCGAAGGCGTGGGCAAACATTTTGACCCGGACATAGCGACCGCCGCGCTGCGTATCGGTGACCGTTTCAGGGAGATCGCCGAGCAATTCGCCGACTGATGGCTATCTGTTCACGAAGCCGGGCCGAATGAAGCAGAAGCGTACAGTATCGGATCTTGGGAGGGGAAAATGGGTTCAATCCTGAAACATATCTCTGAGTTGAAGATAGGCGATGTAATGGATCGCCATGTGGTTGCTGTTGGCGAGACTGCAACGGCAGCTCAGATGATAGAGCGCATGAAGGAAGCTCATGTCGCCCATGTCGTGGTGGTCACCGATGGCAGGCCGGCCGGCATGTTCACCGAGCGGGATCTGACGCGCCTGATCCATCAACGCCTCGATCGCAATCAGAGTGTGCGCGAACTGATGAGTGTGCCGGTCGTGGTGGTGCCCGCTGACCTTGGCTTTCGTTCTGCCTATGTCCAGTTGTGTCTGAGCCGTTTGCGCCACCTGGTGGTGGTGGACCCGTCCGGCAAGGTGGTGGGTGTAGCCGCAGAACGGGATTTTCTCGGGCATCTGGGCGTGGAGTTGTACCAGCGGGTGCGTAGTCTGACAGGGCAGATAGACACCGGGGTGCCACAGTTGGCGCCGGATTGCCCCATTGTGGATGTGATAGACACCATGATCCACGAGCGGCGCGGTTGCGTGCTGGTGGTAGAAGACGGTCGTTATTGCGGTATTTTCACCGAACATCAGGTGCCGACCATCCTGGCGCGTCACCTGGATGAGCGTGGCGTGACGCTCAAGGAGGTCATGCGCACGGATGTGCTGCCGATTTCGGAAGATACCAGCGTTGCCGACGTGGTGACCCAATTGGTTGGTGAACGCGTGGGATATGCGGTGGTGGTGCGAGAAAGCGGCGAGATCGTGGGTACCATCGCCCAGTCCAGATTGCTGGAAAGCGTGCGCAGTGCCATTCAGGCAGAAGTGGCAGCCCGACAACTGGTGGAAAGTCAGTTGCTGCAGACTGAAGCACAACTTGAAGCCACGCTGGAAAGCACCCCTAATGTTGCGGTGCAGTGGTATGACTCGAATGGACGCATCCACTACTGGAACCGCGCTTCCGAGTTGCTGTATGGCTGGGCGGCGACCGAGGCGATGGGCAGGACGCTGAGCGAACTCGGCTTGCTGGCAGAGGATGAACTGGACAGTTTTATCCGCACCTTGCGTGAAGTCGGGGAGTCTGGCGCAACCATCGGTCCCGAGGAATATCAGACGCGTGACCGGAGTGGGCTGCCTCGCTGGGTGGATGCCACGATCTTTCCCATACTCGGTGAAACAGAAGGTGAGCCGTTCTTCGTCTGTATGGACGTGGATGTCTCGGGGCGCAAGAAGACGGAATTGGCGAGGGCGGAGAGCGAGTTCCGCCAGCGCATCCTGATGGAAAACCTGCCGTTGGCCATTCAGGTGTTCGCACCGGATGGCCGGACGTTGCGGGTCAACCGGGCCTGGGAAAATCTGTGGGGAGCATCGCTGGACACCCTTGCGGGATACAACGTCCTGCAGGATGAGCAGCTGGCACAGGCCGGGATACTGGACTCCCTTAAGCGCGTCTTTGCCGGAGAGGCTGTCGAACTGCCGCTCCATTTCTACGACAAGGCTGTCGCACAAGTTCTAGCCATGCCGTCGGGAGACGAGAACAGACTCTGGCTGAGGGTGCTCGCTTATCCGGTAAGGGATGCCGCAGGGCAGCTGCTGGAAGTCGTCGTCGTGCAGGAAGACGTTACCCGCCACAAGGAGGCGGAGGACGCCCTGCGACTCAGTCAGGAACGTCTGGGTTTTGCGCTGCAAGGGGCCAATGATGGCCTGTGGGACTGGAATCTGGAAACCGACGAGGTGTATTACTCCCCGCGCTGGTTGGGCATGCTGGGTTACCAGCCCGGCGAGTTGCCGCAGACGCTGGAAACTTGGGCCACCCTGGTGCATCCCGATGATCGGCAAGCGACGCTGGCGCATGTGCAGGATTATCTGGAGGGCTGCAGCACCGCCTATCAGGTGGAATTCCGCATGCGTCACAAGGATGGTCGCTGGTTGAATATCCTGTCCCGCGCCCGGTTGGCCTGCGACGAATCCGGCGTGCCATTGGTCCCCCGGCGGCTGGTCGGTACGCATATGGACATCACCCAGCGCAAGCAGGATGCGCAGCGTCTGCAGGAAAGCGAGGTCAACTTCCGGACGCTATTCGATACCCTGGAAGATCTTCTTTTCGTGATAGACATGAATGGAAGATTGCTCAGGGTGAATCGGCACGCCTGCGAGCAACTGGGCTATTCCGAAGCGGAAATGATGCAGATGATGGCGCTGGATCTGCGCCCCGAATCAACTCGGGAACAAGCCAGTCGCACCATCGCGGCGATTCTGGCTGGTGAAATGGAGCTGTGTTCGCTGCCACTGCAAACCAAGTCCGGTGAGTTGATTGACGTTGAAACCCGGATCACGGCGGGTACATGGAATGGCGCGCCGGCCTTGTATGCCATCAGCCGGGATGTGACCGAACGCAAAAAAGCGCAATCCGCCTTGCAGGAAAGTGAGCAGCGTCTGCGACTGGCGCTGGATGCGGCGCAAATGGGGGTGTGGGAGTTCAACTTTGCCACTGGGGAACTCTACTGGTCGCCAGAGATATTCAAATACCTGCATATGCCGCCAAGCGAGCCTTCCAGAGAGTTTCTGTTGCAGATGGTGCATCCCGAAGACCGCTTGGTATCCCAGCAGGCCATGGATCGGGCACTGGCAGAACGCATGCCGTATTTTGCCGAATACCGTGTACTGCTGGCTGATCGAATACTCTGGATAGAGGACAGGGGCGAAGTGCAATGGGATGAATCCGGGCATCCGCTCAAAGTGACCGGCATCGCGCATGACATCTCCGCCCGCAAGCAGGGAGAGCGGGCGCTGCAAGCCAGTGAGGCCAAGGCACTTGCGATGCTCGATGCCATCCCGGACTTGATGTTCCGCATTGATGAGCAGGGCGTGTTTCTGGATTACCGCGCCGAGCAATCGAAACTATATGACCAATCCAGCCAGTCTCTCGTCGGTCGCAACATACGGGAAACCTTGCCCGCCGACTTTGCCAGCCTGCTCGAGAACGAGATCGAGTTGACATTGGCGAATCGCAGCCTGCGCACTTTCGAATATCAGCTTCCCATCCCGGATGCTGGCTTGCGCGATTTTGAGGCGCGCATGGTGTACTGCGGCGGAAGCGAGGTACTGGCCGTGGTGCGCGATATTACGGACAGAAAACTGGCGGAAAAGTCTCTGCGACAGAACGAGTTGCTGATGCGCACCATTCTGGATAACGTCGAAGCCTATATCTACCTGAAGGATAGGGACGGTCATTACCTGTTCGCCAACCGCCCGGTGCGCGAACTGTGGCGTGCGGAACTATCAGACATCATCGGCTCCGGGGATGGCAAGTTCTTCGATGCTGCCACGACGGACAAGATTCGGGCGAATGACCGGCAGGTGCTGGACCATGGCGCAGCGGTGCACATCGAGGAAACCAACACAGTTCCCGCCACCGGAAAGACTGCCACCTATCTTTCCATCAAGCTGCCGCTGCGGAACGACGATGGCGGCATCTATGCGTTGTGCGGCATCTCGACCGATATCACGGTGCGCAAAGAGGCCGAAGAGGCGTTGCAGCGCTCACACTCGCTGATCGAAGCCGCGATGGAATCCACAGCGGACGGCATTTTGGTGGCTGACGGTCAGGGTAAGGTGACGCACTTCAACAAGCGCTTCCTGGAGTTGTGGCGTATTCCGCAGGAACTGGCAGTGTCTGGCGACGACAATCGGCTGATCCAGTTCGTGCTGGAGCAGTTGAACGATCCGCAGGCTTTTATCGCCAAGGTGACAGAGCTTTACCGCACGCCGGAAGCCAGTTCAAGGGACGAATTGAGCTTCCGCGATGGGCGCGTGTTCGAGCGGTATTCGCTGCCGCAAAAACTGGGTGACGCTATCGTCGGTCGAGTCTGGAGTTTCCGCGATGTGACCGAACGTAACCGGGCGGTGCATGCGCTGGCCCGGCGCTCGCAAGAGCAGGCACTCCTGCTGGAGATCGTGCGCGAGCTTTCTGCATCTCTCGAACTGAACGAGGTGTTGCAGATGGTGGCGGCCCGAATTACGGAATTGACGGCATTCACCACGTCCGCAATCTATTTCTGCGAGGGCGACAAACTGCGCTTGATGGATGCCGTCCCATCGATCCCCAGTGATTTTCCTGTTCATCTGCGCTATGCAGAGTTGTCTGAACACCCATACATCCGCCAGGTGCTGGAAACCGATCAGCCTCTTTTTCTGGAGGATGCCCGGAAAGTGGCGCTTACCTCTGAGGAACAGGCGGTTGTTGAGGCGCGCGACCTCCGCTCTATCATCTATCTGCCGCTGCGTGTCGGAGCCGAGGTCTCCGGCGTGTTAATCGCCGGTACCACGGGTGAGCGGAAAGTGTTGTCTGCATCTGATGTTGAGATTTGCAATAATTATGCCAGCATGTCGGCACTGGCCATCGCCAATGCCAAGCTGTATGAGGCAAGTCGCGATACTACGGTGCAGATGGCGCAGCAGTACACCTTTACCCAATCGGTACTGGACAACGCACCGATGGGTATCCACCTTTATCGCCTAGAAGCAGACCAACGGATGGTGTTCACCGGTGCCAATCCCGCGGCAGACCGCATCCTGCGCATGGAGAATCGCCAGTTCATTGGCAAAACCATAGAGCAAGCCTTTCCTCTCCTCGCGCACACTGAAGTTCCCGATCTTTACCGTCGCATCGCTCGCGAGGGCGGCGAGTGGGAGGGCGATCAGATTGTTTATGATGGTAGTGCCATCGGGGGAGCTTTCCGGATCAAGGCATTCCAGACCATGCCGGGACAGATGGCGGTGTTCTTCGAAGATGTGACACTCGCCCGGCAGCAGGAACTGTCGTTGCGCCAGAGTGACGAGCAGTTCCGCAGCATGTTCGAATTATCGCCAGACCCGGTCTGGATCATCGAGCAGGATCACTTCGTTGAGTGCAACATCGCTGCGGTGGAGATGCTGGGTTATGCCGACAAGGAGTCCTTGCGCAACACCCATCCTTCCGAACTTTCGCCACCCATCCAGCCGGATGGAGAGTCATCGTTCAGCAAAGCCGGACGCATGATGCAGCTGGCTCGTGAGCATGGGGTGCACCGTTTTGAATGGGTGCACCGCCGCCAGGACGGCAGCGATTTTTATGCGGAGGTGACACTCTCCGCGATTACCCTGCGCGGGCAGAGTGTCCTTTATTGCTCGTGGCGTGACATCACCGAGCGCAAGGCTGCGGAAGATGCTCTGCGGCGCAACGAGGAGCGTCTGCGTTTTGCGCTGGGAGCGGCACATCAGGGTTGGTTCGATGCCTATGTGCAAACCGGACATACCGATGTCGGGCCGGAGTACCCGCGCATGCTGGGCTACAAGCCGGAGGAGTTCCATACCAGTTTGCAGAACTGGTTCGAGAATATTCACCCCGAAGATGTAGGCTTGGTGCAGGCTACTTTTCAGCGGATGCTGCAGTCTGATGCGCCGAGCGAGGGCGAATACCGTCGCCGCACCCGTTCCGGCGAATGGAAATGGATGCATACCTCCGGTGCGGTGGCTGAACGCGATGCCGCAGGCAGGCCGCTCAGGGTTACCGGCATCCACATGGATATAGACGAGCGCAAACGAGTCGAGGCCGAGCTGGATGAATACCGCCAACATCTTGAAGAATTGGTCATCCAGCGAACTCAGGAGTTGAGCGCGACCAATCTGCAATTGACGCAAACCGAGTTCGCATTGGCGCGGGTAGGTATCGGCATCGCCTGGAATGACATCGAGACCGGTCGCTTCGTCTATGTCAACGATGCGGCTTGCGAGCAGCTTGGTTACACCCGAGAGGAGTTCCTGACCCTGACGGTGACCGACCTCACCACGCAATATTCCATAGAGGAAGTCAAGGCTGTCGGGCTGCGCATCCTGGAAACCGGCAAGCCTATGCGTCTCGAAACGACGCATCTCCGCAAGGATGGCAGCGTGCTGCCCGTTGAGGTGACAGCCTATGCTTACCATGCCGGCCAGCAGGACGTGTTGATCGCGTTCTACACCGACATCACCGAGCGCAAGCGCAATGAAGCGATCCTGATTCGAGCCAAGGAAATGGCCGAGGAGGGTAGTCGCTCCAAGAGCACCTTCCTGGCCAATATGAGCCATGAGATCCGTACGCCGCTGAATGCGATTGCCGGCATGGCGCATCTCATCCGTCGCAGCGGGGTTAACGCCGAACAGAGGGCTCGCCTGGACAAGCTGGAATCGGCCAGCATGCATTTGATGGGCATCATCAATGACATCCTCGATCTGTCCAAGATCGAAGCCGGTCGGATGGTGTTGGAAGAGACCAGCCTGAATGTGGAAGCGGTGATGGGCAATATCGTGTCCATGGTGCATGACCGCGCCAAAGCCAAGGGACTGAGCCTCACCAAACAGCTTGATTATCTGCCCCATAGTCTGCTGGGCGACCCGACCCGGTTGCAGCAGGTGCTGCTCAACTTCGTCGGCAACGCCATCAAGTTCACCTCGCACGGCGGGATCATCCTGCGTGCCGGGTTGTCCGAGGAGACGGCCGACAGCGTGAAGTTGCGCTTCGAGGTGGAAGACAGTGGCATCGGCATTCCGAAGGAAGCGCTGGAGCGGCTGTTCACTGCCTTCGAGCAGGCCGATAGTTCCACAACCCGAAAATTCGGGGGAACTGGACTTGGTCTTGCGATCAACAAGCGCCTGGCCGCGATGATGGGCGGAGAGGTGGGGGTGAATAGCACGGAGGGGAAAGGGAGCACCTTCTGGTTTACCGCATGCTTGAAGAAATCCGGGGCCAAGCCAATGGCGAACATGGATGATGCGCCGGAAGATGCCGATATGCTGTTGAGCCGGCTGCATGCCGGACGGTCCGTCCTGTTGGTCGAGGATGAGCCGATCAACCGAGAAGTGGCGCTGATGCTGTTGGAAGATGCCGGGCTGAAGGTGGAAGTGGCCAATAACGGCGAGGAGGCGGTGCAGAAAGTGCGTGAAAAGCGTTTCGATCTGATCCTGATGGACATGCAGATGCCGGTGATGGATGGATTGACGGCGACGCGTGTGATCCGGGGATTGCCGAATGGTGCGGAGATTCCCATCGTGGCGCTCACCGCCAACGCCTTCGTCGAGGATCGTGCCGCTTGCCTTGATGCCGGAATGAACGACTTTACCAGCAAGCCGATAGATCCGGGGCAACTGTACGGGTGTCTGCTGACATGGCTCAGCAAGCCGGGGAAGGGTGAGTAGCGGCTGGTAACGCACGGCAGGGCGTTGCCCTCCAAATCTGAATCCACGACACATAATGATTCGTCATGATAAACAGCAAAATTGATATTTTTCCGTGGGATGACAACTTCAACACCGGCATCCCGAAGATAGATGAACAGCACAAGAAGCTGGTTCAATTGATCAACATGTTGGCCGGACGCGTCGCTTTCGGTGCCGAAGCCCATGTGCTGGATCAGGTGCTGGACGAACTGGCGGCATATGCGGTCTATCACTTCGAGACTGAAGAAGCGATCTGGCATGAATATCTTGCCGAGGATTCCGCTGAAAGCGCCCATCGCGACATCCATAACTCCTTCGTGCAGCAAGTCGTAGCCCTCAAGACTGCCAGGATATCGCGGCCTATATCCGAGATCGCCGAGGAGGCGCTCGGTTTCTTGGCGCGCTGGTTGGCTTCCCACATACTGGAAAGTGACCGCTATATGGCCTATGCCGTCCTGGCACGGATGGAGGGTTTGTCGCTGGACGCTGCCAAACTGCGCGCCAAAGAGCAGATGAGCGGTACCACGCGCGCGCTGATTGACATCATCCTGGCGATTTACTCCACGCTTTCCGTCAATACCCTGAATCTGATGCGGGAGTTGGCCACTCACCGTCAGGACAAGGCAGCACTGCTGAGCGCACAACAAGGTTTGCAGGAAAGTGAATCCAACCTGCAAACCTTTTTCGACACCATTGATGATTTCCTCTTCGTGCTGGATGGTCAGGGAAAAATCATTGAGGTCAACCGCACCGTGCTGGATCGGCTGGGCTATTCCGAATCGGACCTCATCGGACTCAACGTCCTCAAAGTCCACCCCGAGGATCGGCATGAAGATGCCCGCCGCGTCATCGCAGAGATGCTTTCCGGCAAAGGGAATTATTGCCCCGTGCCTTTGCAGGCTGCCGATGGCCACCTGATTCCGGTCGAGACCCGGGTCGTCGCGGGGCAATGGAACGGTCAGCCGGCACTGTTCGGGGTCAGCCGCGACATCAGCGAACGGATCGCGGCTGAACAAAGGATCGCCGAGCAGGCGAGTCTGCTGGAACAATACTTCGACCATTCTCTGAACGCGCTGGCCCTGCTTGACCGTGATTTCAACTTCATCCGCGTCAACGCAGCCTATGCGCGCGCAGACGAGCGGGATATTTCCGAATTCCCCGGTCACAATCATTTCGATTTCTATCCCTCGGACGCCCGAGCCATTTTCGAGGAGGTGGTGAAAAGCAGGCAGCCATTCCAGGCATTTGCTAGGCCGTTCGAGTATGCCGCTCATCCGGAGCGCGGCGTGAGCTACTGGGACATCACGCTGGTGCCGTTGCTCAATATCCGGGGGGAAGCTGATCACCTGCTGCTCTCTCTGTATGACGTCACTGATCAAAAACGGGTCGAACAGGCACTCTCCGATTCGCGCAATCTCCTTCAGACGGTGATAGATGCAGTCCCCATGCGCATCTTCTGGAAAGACCGCGAATCGCGTTATCTCGGCTGCAACCCGCTGTTCGCCAGGGATGCCGGGAAATCCACTCCTGACGAACTGCTGGGCCGGGACGATCACGACATGGGCTGGGCAGAGCAGGCCGAACTGTATCAGGCGGACGATCGCCAGGTCATGGAGTCAGGGGTTGCCAAGCTCAACTACGAGGAGCCGCAAACCACGCCTGATGGTCAGGCCATCTGGCTTAGAACTTCCAAGGTGCCGCTGTGCAATGTGCGGGGTGAAACCATAGGGATACTGGGTCTCTATGATGATGTGACTGAGCAAAAAAAGGCCGTGGTACAACTGGGTAAGCAGTATCAGGAACTGCTCCGTTGGCAGGAAGTGATGTTGAATCGTGAGGATCGCGTGCTCGAACTCAAGCGTGAGGTCAACGAGTTGCTGGCACGTCTGGATGAATCCCCACGCTACGGTAGCGCTGTATCCGATAAGGACAAGCCATGAGCACGCATACCCCGCACTCCGACACCGACCATCTGGTGGATGGCAAATACGGCATTCAGGATCTGGTGGATATGGAACGCTTGCGCGGTTTGTTCGAGCGCTTCAGCCAAGCTACGGGGCTGACCATCGGCTTTCTCGACCACCCCGCGATGAACATTCTCATCGCCACCAACTGGCGGGACATCTGCACTAAATTTCACCGGGGTTGTGCGGCAGCCGAGGCCAACTGCATCAAAAGCAATCGTAAACTGCTGGATGCGCTGGTTTCGCCTGACCAGACCATCATCGAGGCTTGCGACAACGGCTTGGTGGATTGCGCTGTGCCCATCATCATCGAGGGTAAGCATATCGCCAGCCTGGCCACTGGGCAGTTGCTGCTGGAGAAACCCGACCTCGTACGTTTTCGTGCCCAGGCTGGGGAATTCGGCTTCGAGGCGGATCCCTATCTCGCCGCGCTGTCCGAAGTCGAAGTGGTGGATGAGAAACGACTCAGGGATGCCACCGGCTTCCTGGGCGACATGGCCCAGTTGATCTCGGAGATGGGCTACGCCAACCTCAAGCAAAAACAGGAAATGGCCGAGCGGGAAAAGCTTGAGGCAGAACGCAAGGAAAGCGAAAGCCGCTTCCGTCGCCTGCATGAGAGCCTGCGCGATGCCTTCGTCCAGGTGGGCATGGATGGCAGTCTCCAGTTCTGGAATCCTGCGTACCGCGATATGTTGGGCTACACAGATGACGAACTGGGCAAACTCACCTATGTCGAACTGACACCCGCGAAGTGGCACGCGATGGAAGCACGGATCATCGCGGAACAAGTGCTGCTCCATGATCAGTCCGAGGTGTACGAGAAAGAGTACCGCCGCAAGGATGGCAGCCTCATATCCATCGAGCTAAAGACCTTCCTGCTGCGTGACAAGCAGGGCCAGCCAGACGGGATGTGGGCCATCGTGCGGGACATCAGCGAGCGCAAGCGGACGGAGCAGGAATTGCGCGAGAGCGAAGAAAACCAGCGCACCCTGATCGCTGCCTTGCCGGACGTTATCATGCGTTTCGATGCCGATGGTCGCCACCTCTTCACCTCCGGGAGTGTCGAAGCCGTTACCGGCGTGCCTGCCGCCGCATTCATCGGCAAGACTCACCATGAGATGGGATTCCCGGAGCATCTGTGCGGACTCTGGGATCATGCCATCCGGCAGCCTTTCCTCACTGGTCAGCCCTATGAGACCGAGTTTGAGATTGATGGGCCCGCCGGACACGTGATCTTCAACTGGCGCCTGACCCCTGATTTCACCCCAGATGGTCGAGTACGCACGGTGCTGGCGGTCGCACGCGACATCACCGAGCAAAAACGGGGCGACGCGGCCGTGCGCGAGAGTGAGGCAAAATACCGGGCGTTGATAGAGACTACGGTCACCGGCTATCTCATCCTCGATGCTCAGGGCCGCGTGGTGGATGCCAATCCGGAATACGTGAGGCTGACTGGTTACAAAGCATTGAGTGAGATCCTCGGTCGCAACGTCATAGAGTGGACGGCGCCGTACGAACAAGCGAAGAATGCTGAGGCGGTGACCCAATGTGTGCGGGACCGGGGCATCCGCAATCTTGAGATTGATTACCTCTGGCCGGATGGCCGGGTCATGCCCATCGAGGTCAACGCTACCGTCCAGAGCGAAGGCGGTTCGATGCGTATCATCTCCCTGTGCCGGGACATCAGCGAGCGCAGACGGGTCGAAAATGCACTGCGTCAGGCCAAGTCTGAAACCGAACGCTTGCTGGCGCAATCCGATCATATGCGCCGCACCGCCCTTTCCATGCTGGAGGACCAGCAACAGGCCGACCAGAAAATCCATCGCCTGCTGGGAGAAGCCTCGGAACGAGAGTTTTTCCTGCGTCAGAGCCAGCAAGTGGGGCAAATCGGCGGCTGGCGCGCCGATCCGGTGCGCAACACCGTGATGTGGACCGAGGGTGTTTACGACATCATCGAGATGCCCATGAGCTATAAACCCAATCTGGAGACTGCACTGGATGCCTATCTGCCTGACTCGCGTGCGCGCGTGGTGGAAAAGCTGCAACAGACGCTGGCGACCGGCGAGCCGTTCAGCATCCAGGTCCAGGTGCGCGGCGCACAGAGCGGCACCGTCAAATGGACGGAGTTGCGCGGCCAGTCGCATCGTGATGGCGAGGGTCGCATTGATTACCTGATGGGTACGCTTCAGGACATCACTGACCGCAAGCAGACCGAACAGGCGTTGCGGCAAAGCGAGCATGCGATGAAAGAGGCACAGCGCATCGCCCATGTCGGAAGTTGGCATCTGGATATGGCGACCCAGCAAGTGTTCTGGTCGGAAGAGTTGTACAAGATGTACGGCTATGACCCAAGTCTACCGCCGCCGCTTTATACCGAATCCGTGACGCTCTTTACCCCGGAAAGTTGGAAACGGTTGAGTTTTGCCATCACGCGCGCCATGGAAACCGGTCAGGGTTACGAACTGGAGCTGGAGATGCTGCCAAAGACCGGCGGCAGGAAGTGGATGTTGGCGCGCGGCGAACTGGTGCGCGATCAGGACGGGCATCCTCTCATGTTGCGGGGCGTGGTGGCGGACATCACCGAGCGCAAGCAAACTGAACGGGAGCTGGAGGACTATCGTTCCCATCTGGAAGAATTGGTCAGAATCCGCACCGAGGAGCTGGCCTCGGCCAAGGAGTCTGCCGAGACTGCCAATATCGCCAAGAGCGCGTTTCTGGCGAACATGAGTCACGAGATCAGAACGCCGTTGAACGGCGTACTCGGCATGGCTCACCTGATTCGCCGGGAGGGGCTGAACGATCAACAACTGAAGTATATGGACACGCTGCAGACATCGAGTGAGCACCTGCTGAACATCATCAACGCCATCCTCGACCTATCGAAGATCGAGGCTGGAAAGTTCGTGTTGGAAGAGTCCGAAGTGAGCATCGAACGTCTGGTTGTCAATATCTCTTCCATGCTGCGCGACCGTGTCCATGCCAAACATCTGGCCTGGAGAACCGAGATCGGCGCGTTACCCGTCAACCTGCTCGGCGATGGCACCCGTATCCAGCAAGGTATGCTCAATTTTGCCGGGAATGCTGTCAAGTTCACCGAGCGCGGCGGCATCACGCTGCGTGTTCGCCTGCTTGAGGAAGACGACAGCAGCGCGCTGATTCGCTTTGAGGTGCAGGACTCCGGCATAGGCATTGCCCCGGAAGCGCTGACCCGGCTGTTCTCGGCCTTTGAGCAGGCCGACAGCACTTCGACCCGAAAATACGGCGGAACCGGTCTTGGGCTGGCCATCACCCGCAAGATCGCCCAGTTGATGGGAGGCGATGCCGGGGCGGAAAGCACGCCGGGCGTGGGCAGCACCTTCTGGTTTACCCTGCGGCTGAAGAAAGGTATTGGCCGCCAGATCGCCATCAAGGCCGAGCCGTATTCCATGGCCGAGGAGATACTCAAGCGTGATTTCTCCGGCACTCGCATCCTGTTAGCCGAGGATGAGCCTGTCAATCGCGAGGTCTCTTTGATGATGTTGGAGGATGTCGGCTTTGTGGTGGATGTGGCGGAAGATGGCCTTGAGGCGCTTAAATTGGCCGATGAGCGGGATTACGCCATGATTTTGATGGACATGCAGATGCCGAACATGGACGGTCTGGAAGCGACCCGGCGGATACGTCAGTTGGCAGGGGGAAAGCAGATGTCTATCCTGGCGATGACTGCGAACGCTTTTGCCGAGGATCGTGAAAGATGTCTGGTTGCCGGCATGAATGATTTCATCACCAAGCCGGTCAAGCCGGAATTGCTCTATGCCACGCTGCTGCATTGGTTGTCGGGAAAATGATGATTTTTCAGGCGAGATGTCGCAGGGCGTCAGGTCAGCGCCCATTGTTAAGCAAGGAGAAAAGATGAAGCGATTGATGTCGGGTATGAGATTGTTTTTTTTAGGGATGTTGGTCGCCCTCATCGCCGGCTGTGGCCGTCAGGAACCTCTGGTGGTCTATGCGGGAAAGGGGTTGCAGCGCCCTCTTGAGGAAATCAAACAGGTCTATGAAAAACGTTCCGGAATCGGACTCAATGTCATCTATGCCGGCAGCGACACACTGCTTTCGACCCTCAAGACGACCGGCAAGGGGGATGTATTCATTCCAGGCTCATCCTCCTACCTCACCGAGGCAGGCTCCTTGATCACCAGCGATCAGTTTGTGGCCATGCATACGCCGGTCTTTGCCGTTCACGGCGACAAGCTGAAAACTTATGCAGATTTGCTGAAACTGGGGGTGCGCATCGCTGTCGGCAACAAGGATATGGCGGCTATCGGACGGCTGTCCGATGCGGTGCTCAAAGAGGCTCCGGCAGAGTTGAATTTCAGCCGGAACATCGTTGTCTCGGCATCCACAGTGAATGAGTTGTTGAAACTGGTGGCTGCGGGAGAAGTGGATGCCGCCCTGCTATGGGGGGATATGTTGCAATGGGAGGATGCCAAGGGTTTGACCGCCATTGCGCTGCCGCCGGAATTCCATCAAGTCAAGGAGATCCGGGTGGCTACGCTGTCCAGCAGTCTTGCACCGCGTGATGCGCGCGACTTTGCCGATTTCGTTGCGTCGGAGGGCAGGGCGGTATTCGAGAAACACGGTTTCGGGAGAAAGTGATTGCGCATCAGGAATAAACTGCTGCTGGCGGTTTTTGGCGTGTCGCTGCTTACGCTGGGGGTCAGCTTCTGGGGTATTTATGCGATAGCTGACAAGACGCTGGAATCCTTTCGGGAACTCGGCGGCGAAGCCTTGCCGGGCAGCATTGCCATGGCACGCATGTCGGCAGAGTTCTACCACGCGGAGTTTCTGGTGCATGAATATGATCATGAACAGAGCCAGGAACTCCGCCAGCAGATAGAGAAGTCGCTTGCCAATCTGGCGGGGCATGAAACGGCTCATGCACTTCATCACCGTGATGAGGCGCTGAATGCCGATGTCGAGATGTTGGTGCAAGGATTTAATCGAGAAATCGCCCAATATCTGTTGCTTGTCCAACGAGGGGCAAGTCGTGACGAATTGGAAAAGGCTTTCTCGCGTATACATCTTCTTGTCCGCAAGTTTTCCGAACGTGTGTTGCCTTATATCGAGCATGACATTGCCAGGAATTACCGCCAGATCGCTGAAGTGGAACGGATGGGGCATGAGGCCCGCCAACAATGGTTGCTCAATGTGGTCTCGATTCTCCTTTTCACACTGGTGCTCAGCCTCTATTTGGCAAAGATACTGTCCCAGCCGCTGCGTGATTTGAGTGAGGCTGCGCGTCAGATCGGCGACGGTAAGTTTTATCTCAGGGTGCCTGTGACTTCGACAGATGAATTTGGTGAGTTGGCGAAAACTTTTAATGAGATGGCTTCCCGGCTGGAGAATACGCATGGTGAATTGATTGCCGCCAATCTGCATTTGCAGGACGATATCAAGGAAAAGCAAAGATTGGCCGAAGAGTTGGAGCTTCATCGGCAGAATCTGGAACGGTTGGTCGCCGAGCGTACCTCTGCTTTGGCTGAACGGGAGCAGCGCCTGGCCGAGACGCAGCGCATCGCCCATCTCGGCAGTTGGCAGTTCGACTTGGCCTTGCATCGGCTGACCTGGTCAGATGAGACTTTCCGCATCGCCGGAATGGCCGTTTGCAATACGGCGCCCACCCCTGAAGAATATCTGGCAACCGTCCATCCGGAAGATTTGCCTGCTCTGCAGGCGTGCATAGCGCGGGCGGTATCCCAGCATGTTCCGTATGAAATCGAGATTCGTCATCGCCGTCCGGACGGAAGTTATAACGTTACATTTATTCGCGGACATCCCGTGGTTGAAAATGGACAAGTCGTTGAACTGGTCGGTTCTGTGCTGGATATCGCCGCACGTAAGGCGGCCGAGCAGGCGTTGGTGGATGCGATGCATGCTGCCGAGACTGCCAATATCGCCAAGAGCGCGTTTCTGGCGAACATGAGTCACGAGATCAGAACGCCGTTGAACGGCATTCTAGGCATGGCGCATCTGATCCGCCGCGAGGGGCTTAACGACCAACAGGTCAAGCGCATGGATACGCTGCAAACCTCGAGTGAACACCTGCTGAACATCATCAACGCCATTCTTGAACTTTCCAAGATTGAGGCCGGCAAGTTCACCCTGGAAGAAAATGAAGTCAAGATTGAGAGTCTGGTGGCCAATATCGCTTCGATACTTCAAGAGCGTTTACAGGCCAGGCACATCAAGCTAAGAACCGAGATCGGCGTGCTGCCTGACAGCTTGTTGGGAGATGCCACCCGCATCCAGCAGGCGTTGCTGAACTATGCGGGTAACGCCGTCAAATTCACCGAGCATGGCAGCATCACCCTGCGTGTTCGCCTGCTTGGGGAAGCCGACGCCAGCGCGCTGATTCGCTTTGAGGTGCAGGACTCCGGAATAGGCATTGCCCCGGAAGCGCTGACCCGACTGTTCTCGGCCTTTGAGCAGGCCGACAGCACCTCCACCCGCAAATACGGCGGGACCGGTCTTGGGGTGGCCATCACCCGCAAGATCGCCCAATTGATGGGGGGCGATGCCGGCGCGGAAAGCGAGCCTGGCGTGGGCAGCACCTTCTGGTTTACCGTCCGGCTGAAGAAGGGCCGGGTGCAGAAGGCGTCTGCCGAAAGCAGTCTGCCTGAAATGGCCGAGGAGATGCTTAAGCGTGATTTCTCCGGTACTCGCATCTTGTTGGTCGAGGATGAGCCAGTCAATCGCGAGGTCGCACTGATGATGCTGGAGGATGTCGGCCTTGTGGTGGATGTGGCGGAAGATGGACTGGCTGCGCTCAAACTGGCCGAGGAGCGAGATTACGCCATGATCCTGATGGACATGCAGATGCCGAACATGGACGGTCTGGAAGCGACCGGGCGGATACGGCAATTGGCAGGTCATGGTCAGATACCTATCCTGGCGATGACCGCGAACGCTTTCGCCGAAGACCGCAAAAGATGTCTGGTTGCTGGCATGAATGACTTCATCACCAAGCCGGTCAAACCGGAATTGCTCTATGCCACGCTGCTGAAGTGGTTGTCGGGCAAAACGGCTGGCACTTGACGGTCGCAGCAATCCCCAGATTGCAAGCCGCCGTCAGGTGTTGCCTTGCGCTGTAGAACTGCTGCGCGGTTATCTGCTACAATGCTGCGGCCTGAAGTGCCATCCAGGGAAGACAGCGAATTGATTAATGGTTAACTGAACGGGTAGCTGAAGCCCTGAAAATATCCATTTAACCCTGCAAATGGGTCGGTTCAAGTCTCACCTTTCGCACCAGCATCTCATTCAAATTCAAACTCAAGGAAATACAGCATGTCCAGCTTGGAAACTGTAAGCGCGTTACAACGTCGCCTGAATACATCTATTCCCCAACAAACTGTCCGTGGCAAAGTCGCTGAGCGCTTGAAGCAGATTGGTCGTACCGCCAAGATCGCCGGCTTCCGTCCAGGCAAGGTTCCGCACAAGATTCTTGATCAGTATTACGGTGGTCAGGCTCGTCAGGAAGCCGTGGGCGAGGCGCTGCAGCGCGCTTTCGCGCAGGAAGTTGAAGCGCTGGGTCTGAAGATTGCGGGTAATCCCGAATTCGATCTGAAAACTGGCGACCTGGATGCAGAAGTAATCGAATACAGCGCAACCTTCGAGGTTTATCCTGAAGTCGTGTTGGGCGATGTGGCCGCTGAGGCGGTGACGCGTGTAACTTTTACGTTGAGTCAGGGCGATGTGGATAGCACCGTTGAGACGATGCGCAAGCAGCGTGCGACTTACGAGGCGGTCAACCGTCCGGCGCAAAATGACGACAAGGTTATGATTGATTTCGTTGGCAAGTTGAACGGTGAAGTATTCCAGGGCGGCGAAGCCAAGGATTACCCGGTCACGGTCGGTTCCGGTCGCATGTTGCCCGAGTTCGAGGCTGCGATCGCCGGCATGAGTGTTGGCGAAGAGAAGTCCTTTAACATGACTTTCCCTGAGGATTACCACGGCAAGGATGTGGCGGGTAAGGAAGTGACCTTTACCATCACACTGAAGAGTGTCGAAGCACCTGTATTGCCGGCAGTGGATGCGGAATTCGCCAAGTCGGTTGGTGTTGCAGATGGCGATGTTGCCAAGTTGATTGAAGAAATTCGTAGCAATCTGTCCCGTGAAGTGGAGCGCCGCCTGAAGTCGCGCAACAAGGAAGCGGCAATGGATGTGCTGGTCAAGGTCTGTGAGTTCGATTTGCCTCGCGCCCTGGTGGGTTGGGAAATGGAAAGCCTGATGCAGCAAACCGTGCGCGATATGGAACAACGCGGCATGAAAATGAATGGCATGCAGTTGCCACCAGAGTTGTTCCGTGAGCGTGCCGAGAAGCGCGTCAAGCTGGGTCTGATCCTGAATTACCTGGTCGAGAAGCATGATCTGGGTGCTCAGGCCGACAAGCTGCGCGCCTTGGTGGAAGATTACGCACAGAGTTTCGATCAGCCGGAAGAAGTGGTGCGCTGGTATTACGCCGATCCCGCACGTTTGCAGGAGATCGAAAATCTGGTGTTGGAAGAGAATGTGGCCGACTGGGTTATGGCTAATGCCAAAGTGACCGATCAGCCTGTGACCTTCACCGAGTTGATGGGGAACTAGGATGTCTTACCTGGAACCGCAAAATATCGGCATGATTCCGATGGTCGTCGAGACCAGCGGTCGCGGTGAGCGCGCATACGACATCTATTCCCGCCTGCTCAAGGAGCGTGTGGTGTTTCTGGTGGGCGAGGTGAATGATCATTCCGCGAACTTGATCGTTGCGCAGATGCTGTTCCTGGAGTCCGAGAATCCGGATAAGGATATTCATTTTTACATCAACTCACCGGGCGGTTCGGTCACGGCTGGCATGGCAATTTATGACACCATGCAGTTCATCAAGCCCAATGTCAGCACACTGTGTATCGGTCAGGCGGCCAGCATGGGCGCTTTTCTGCTGACTGCGGGCGAGAAGGGCAAGCGTTTCTGTCTGCCGAATTCCCGTGTGATGATCCATCAGCCTCTGGGCGGATTCCGTGGTCAGGCTTCTGATATAGAAATCCATGCGCGTGAGATTTTGTACCTGAAACAGAAGCTAAATCAGATGCTTGCACAGCATACCGGTCAGCCGGTCGAGACCATAGAGCGCGACACCGATCGGGATAATTTCCTGAGTGCGGCGGCAGCAGTGGAATATGGTCTGGTTGACCAAGTGCTTGAAAAGCGTGTTTAACAGCTAACCTGATAGGAAGTATTTGAATGGCTGGCGATAAAAAATCGGATGAGAAGCTGCTGTATTGTTCATTCTGTGGCAAGAGTCAGCACGAGGTTCGTAAACTGATAGCAGGGCCGTCAGTGTTCGTGTGTGATGAGTGCATCACCTTGTGTAATGACATCATGCGCGATGAGTTGCAGGGTGGTGAAACTAAGGGCGATAAGGTCGATTTGCCTGTCCCCAAGGAGATTTATGCCACGCTGGGTGAATACGTCATCGGCCAGGAACGTGCGAAACGTATCCTGTCTGTCGCGGTATACAACCACTACAAGCGTCTGAAGTCTGACATCAAGGATGGCGTTGAGCTGTCCAAGAGCAATATCCTGCTGGTTGGGCCTACCGGTTCCGGCAAGACGCTGTTGGCGCAAACGCTGGCACGCATGCTGGATGTGCCTTTCGTGATGGCCGATGCGACTACGCTGACTGAGGCCGGCTATGTCGGCGAGGATGTCGAGAATATTATTCAGAAGTTGTTGCAAGCCTGTGATTATGATGTGGAAAAGGCGCAACGTGGCATCGTCTATGTGGACGAGATTGACAAGATTTCTCGCAAATCAGACAACCCTTCGATCACCCGCGACGTGTCGGGCGAGGGCGTGCAGCAGGCCTTGCTCAAACTGATTGAAGGCACCAAGGCATCCATACCGCCTCAAGGTGGTCGCAAGCACCCGAACACCGAATTTCTGCAAGTGGATACCACCAATATTCTGTTCATTTGTGGTGGTGCATTCGACGGGCTGGAAAAGGTCATCCGCAATCGTTCTGTGAAGGCGAGTATCGGTTTCGGTGCAACCATCAGTTCTCAGGATGAACGCAAGACCGGCGAGACGCTACGCGATGTCGAGCCCGAGGATTTGGTTAAATTTGGCCTGATTCCGGAGTTCGTCGGTCGTCTGCCAGTGGTTGCGACACTTGAAGAGTTGGATGAGGCGGCCTTGGTGCAGATTCTGACCGAGCCTAAGAATGCCCTGACCAAGCAGTATCAGAAGCTGTTCACGATGGAAGGCGTCGAACTCGAATTTCATGCGGGTGTATTGCAGGCAATTGCCCGTAAGGCGCTGACCCGCAAGACTGGAGCGCGCGGACTTCGCTCCATCATGGAGCAGGCGCTGCTGGACGTGATGTTCGACCTGCCCTCCATGGATAATGTCAGCAAGGTCGTGCTGGATGAGGCGGGTTCTGCTGGCGACATCAAACCTGTCATCGTCTACGCTGATACGCACAAAGCCGCTTGATTCATCGAAATTGCCGCAGTCTGCACCGAATTCAGCGGGCAGACTTTGCGGAACAGGATGGCTGGTACATAATCGCCCCCGTGATCTTGCTCTAGTGCATGGAAACACGCTCGAAAGCATATTTCGGGACAGAATTTCCTGTTGCAGGGGTTGAATTATTCCGCATTGCCCACATGTACCGTCTCTGACCACAAAAAGGTATTGCCATGTCCGAACAGAAAATCCCCAGCCCTGACGAGTTGTATCCACTGTTGCCGTTGCGCGATGTGGTGGTATTCCCGCATATGGTTATCCCGCTGTTTGTCGGTCGTGCCAAATCCATAAAGGCGTTGGAGACGGCGATGGAAGCAGGCAAAGCCATCGTGCTGGTCGCACAGAAATCGGCTTCCAAGGATGATCCTAATACGGATGATCTATTCTCAATTGGCAGCATGGCAAACATTCTGCAAATGCTTAAACTCCCTGATGGCACGGTCAAGGTGCTGGTCGAAGGTACGCATCGTGTCAAAGTGATGCATGTGGTGGATGAGGATAGTCACTTCGATGCCACGGTGCAATTGATTCCGGCTACCGACGATAGTGCCAGTGAGACAGAAGCAATGCGTCGCGCGCTGATTGCGCAGTTCGAACAGTATGTGAAGCTCAATAAAAAGATTCCTCCTGAAATATTGGCATCCTTGGCCGGTATTGACGAAGCGGGGCGTCTGGCGGACATCGTCGCGGCGCATCTGCCATTGAAATTGGAGCAGAAACAGGAAGTGTTGGAAATTGCGGGTGTGCGTACGCGTCTCGAACATCTGCTCGGTCAGCTTGAGGGCGAGATTGACATCCTTCAGGTGGAAAAGCGCATACGCGGTCGCGTTAAACGCCAGATGGAGAAGAGCCAGCGCGAGTATTACCTGAACGAGCAGGTCAAAGCGATTCAGAAGGAGCTTGGCGAGGGCGAAGAGGGTTCTGACTTTGATGAGTTGGAAAAGAAGATCAAGGATGCCCACATGTCCAAGGAAGGGCGCGCCAAGGCTGAATCTGAACTGAAAAAGCTACGCATGATGTCGCCCATGTCTGCCGAAGCGACTGTGGTACGCAACTATATTGACGCGCTGATCGGCTTGCCCTGGAAGAAGAAAACCAAGATCAGTGCCGATCTCAAGCAGGCCGAGCAGGTGCTGGAAGAAGATCATTATGGTCTGGATAAGGTCAAGGAACGGATACTTGAATATCTGGCGGTGCAACAACGCGTTGACAAATTGAAGGCACCTATCCTGTGCCTGGTTGGTCCACCAGGTGTGGGTAAGACCTCGTTGGGACAATCCATCGCACGCGCCACTAATCGCAAGTTTGTGCGTATGTCGCTGGGTGGCGTTCGAGATGAGTCCGAGATTCGCGGCCATCGTCGCACTTACATCGGTTCCATGCCCGGCAAGATTCTGCAAAACATGAGCAAAGTCGGCGTGAAAAATCCCCTGTTCTTGCTCGATGAAGTGGACAAAATGGGCATGGATATGCGCGGCGACCCATCCGCTGCGCTGCTGGAAGTTCTTGATCCAGAACAAAATAGTACCTTTGTGGATCACTATGTTGAGGTGGAATACGATCTTTCTGACGTGATGTTCGTGGCAACTGCCAATACCTTGAACATACCTGAGGCGCTGCTGGATCGTATGGAGATCATCCATGTCTCCAGCTATATGGAAGACGAAAAGATCAATATCGCGGCGCGTTATCTTGTCCCCAAAGCGATCAAGAACAATGGCCTCAAGCCCGAGGAAATCAATATCACGGAGAGTGCCTTGCGTGACATTGTGCGCTACTACGTTCGAGAAGCGGGTGTGCGGGGGATGGAGCGGGAAATCTCTAAAATTTGCCGCAAGGTGGTGAAGTCATTGTTGCTCAAGTCGCGTGAAAGCATGGTTACCGTAAATTCGCGCAATCTGGACAAGTATCTGGGGGTGCGCCGCTATACCTATGGTGTGGCGGAGAAAAAGAATCAAGTCGGGCAAGTAACTGGTTTGGCTTGGACGGAAGTCGGTGGAGAATTGCTGACCATTGAAACTGTGGTGTTGCCGGGTAAGGGTAAGACCACGACTACCGGCAAGCTGGGTGAGGTCATGCAGGAGTCCATACAGGCTGCCCTGAGTGTCGTGCGCAACCGTACCAAGCGACTGGGCATTGAGGATGATTTTTATCAGAAGACCGATTTGCACATCCATTTGCCGGAAGGTGCGATTCCCAAGGATGGGCCAAGTGCTGGCGTGGGTATGTGTACCGCGATGGTGTCAGCTCTCACCGGTATCCCGGTGCGCGCAGATGTGGCCATGACTGGCGAGATCACCTTGCGAGGCGAGGTATTGCCGATTGGCGGCCTGAAAGAGAAACTGATTGCAGCTCAGCGGGGTGGCATCAAAATCGTTCTGATCCCGGAGGGCAACGTCAAGGATTTGGCCGAGATATCTGACAAGGTCAAAAACAAGTTGGACATCCACCCGGTCAGATGGGTCGAACAGGTGCTCGAATTGGCGCTGGAGCGCAAGCCGGAAGCTCGTAACGAGGAGGCTGTTATTCCTCAAGTGGTGGAAATCGCTGCCGATGTTCAATTGCCTGCAACCGTTGCGCCAACCAAGCATTGAGTGATTTGAAATGCCTTGTCACGGAAGCTGTTATTTCACTTGACCGAGGCTTGGTGGCCTTGATATAAAGCCGCCTGCATCGGGGGATATAACGATTTAGGGGAGATGTAATGAATAAATCTGATTTGGTTGAAGCAATAGCAAGTTCTGCTGATATTTCCAAAGTGTCCGCTGCGCGCGCATTGGATGCTGCGATAGATGCCATCAAAGCGGCCTTGCAAAAGGGCGATGAAGTCAATCTGGTCGGTTTCGGTTCTTTTGGTGTTGATGAGCGTGCCGGTCGCATGGGTCGCAATCCTCGTACAGGTGAGGCTATCGAGATCAAGGCGGCGAAAGTTCCTAAATTTCGCGCTGGCAAAGGTTTGAAAGATGCTGTAAACTAGCTTTCTTTAGTCGGGTGCTTAGCTCAGTTGGTAGAGCGTCGCCCTTACAAGGCGAATGTCGGCGGTTCGAACCCGTCAGCACCCACCAGTTTCAAGCAGTAAATTAGTAGTAAGTTTATGGAGTGGTAGTTCAGTTGGTTAGAATACCGGCCTGTCACGCCGGGGGTCGCGGGTTCGAGTCCCGTCCACTCCGCCAAATTAAGGCGAACGAAAGTTCGCCTTTTTTCATATCTGCCGTAAAAATCATGTTTGGGTGTGATCGCTATGTTTGATTTTGTACATGAGAGAAGAAAATTAGTCCAAATAGTTCTGGTATTGATTACTTTGCCATTTGCATTCTTCGGGTTGGAATCCTATCGTCATAGCGGCGGCGACAATGCGCCAGCCACCGTGAATGGCACGAAAATATCCCAACAAGAATTTGATCAGGCGTTCCAGCAACAGCAGGATAGGATGCGTCAGGCACTAGGTGCGAATTTCGACCCCGCGATGCTTGATACTCCCGAATTGAAGCAAGCTATCATTGACACGCTGGTAGCCCGTCAATTGTTAATCGAGCGTGCCAAATCCTCTGGCCTGACAGTAACGGATGATCAGGTCGCGCAGGTGATAGGCGGCATAGATGCTTTCAAGAAGGATGGCAAATTCGACAAGGCGCGCTATACGAGCCTGTTGGAAAGCAAAAATATGTCTCCGCTGATGTTCGAGGCGAAACTGCGGGAAGATCTGCTTGTGCAACAATTGCGAGATTCCTATGCGCAGAATGGTTACGCATCCAAAGAAGTCGCCGGCAAAATCATCGCCATCAACGAGCAGCAGCGTGTGATTGGCGTGAGCAAGGTCTCGTTGCAGTCTTACCTCTCGCAGGTAAAGGTCGACGATACCGAAATCAAAAACTATTACGACCAGCATCAATCCGAATTCAAGCTTCCGGAACAGGCCAGGGTCGATTACCTGATATTTTCGATCAATGACCTGATGGCCAAAGTGGATGTCAAGGACGCAGATGTCAGGAAGTACTACGATGAACGTCAATCAGAATTCGGTTCTGCGGAACAGCGTCAGGCCGCACACATACTGATTGCAGTTGCAACTGATGCGCCGCAGGCGGACAAGGATGCGGCAAAGGCAAAGGCCGAAGCACTGCTTAAGCAGGTCAGGCAAAATCCCGAGAAATTCGCGGAACTGGCAAAACAAAACTCCCAGGATCCCGGTTCTGCAGCGAATGGCGGTGATTTGGGCTGGTTTGGCCATGGCATGATGGTTAAGGCTTTTGACGATGCGGTATTCACACTCAAGCCGGGCGAGATATCAGGCGTGGTGCAGACCGACTTTGGTTACCATATCATCAAATTAGTGGGCATCAAGCCGTCGAAGACATTGCCCTTCGACGAAGTAAAGGCCGGAATCATCAGCAAATTGCGTCAGCAAAAAGCCGCCGACAGTTACGCGGAATTGGCTGAAAAGTTTAGCAACACCGTCTATGAACAGAGCGACAGTCTGCAACCGGCTGCCGATTTGACTGGTGGGAAGATTCAGCAAAGCGGCTGGATGAGTAAAGGCTCGCCAGCGGGCGATCCATGGAATGCCAAGGTGATGGAGGCGGTGTTCAGTGATGACGCCGTCAAGAACAAGCGCAATACCGCTGCAATCGAAGTCGCTCCGAATACTTTGCTGGCCGCACATGTTGTTGAGCACAAGCCTGCATCGTTGCGTGCGCTTGCTGAAGTGCAGGAATCTATCAAACAGATACTGTTGCGCAAAAAAGCACTGGACATGGCAGAAAAACAAGGTAAAATGCTGCTCGCTCAATTGCAGCAAGGTGAGAAACCAGCGATGAATTGGGCGGTTGCAGAGTCAATATCCCATGCTCAGCATGGCGCACTGGATGCAGCAATGGTGCGTCAGATCTTCCAGGTGGATGCCGCGAAATTACCGCAATATGTTGGTGCAGAGTCCCAGCAAGAGGGGTACTTGATTGTTCGCGTCGAAGCCGTTAAGGAAGCCGAGCAACCCAGTGAGATGAAGCGTAGCAAGTATGTGCAGCAACTGCGTCAGATGACAGGTGAAGAGTTGTTCAAGGCTTACCTGAAGGATTTGCAGGACAAGGCGGATATCAAGATTAATTTGCCAAAGTCTGCGAAAGAAGCTCCATAATCTGTGAGTTGATCTAGAGATTCGGGTGCTTAGCTCAGTTGGTAGAGCGTCGCCCTTACAAGGCGAATGTCGGCGGTTCGAACCCGTCAGCACCCACCAGTTTCAAGTAGTAAATTAGTAGTAAGTTTATGGAGTGGTAGTTCAGTTGGTTAGAATACCGGCCTGTCACGCCGGGGGTCGCGGGTTCGAGTCCCGTCCACTCCGCCAACTAAAAACCGTTGAGAAATCAGCGGTTTTTTTTCGCCTGTGTGTTTCAGGAATGGCAGGATGAAACTCATTTTCAATATCCCACTTCGGCTAGGAGTGGTGGCTGGCTAGCGGGAAAAACTACGTGTTAGCGGCGACTGTCTGATCATTCATGGGATGACTGTCCCCGCCAGCGCTTCAGCAGCAATGCGTTGCTGACTACCGAGACCGAGCTCATCGCCATCGCAGCACCCGCGATCACCGGGTTCAACATACCGGCGGCGGCCAGCGGGATGCCGAGCACGTTGTAACCGAAGGCGAAAAACAGGTTCTGGCGTATCTTTTTCAAGCTGGCGTGCGACAGCGATATAGCATCTACCACACTCATCAGGTCATTGCGCATCAGCGTGATGTCGGCGGCCTCGATGGCAATGTCGCTGCCGCTCTTCATCGCAAAGCTGACATCGGCGGCAGCCAGTGCAGGGGCATCGTTGATGCCGTCGCCGACCATGCCGACCAGCTTTTTTTCCGACTTGAACGATTGCACATGAGTAGCCTTGTCCTGCGGCAATACTTCGGCGCGGAATTCCCGGATACCAGCTTGTGCGGCAATCGCCTGAGCAGTGGACTGATTATCGCCGCTCAACATCACCACCCGGATACCTGCCTGGTGCAAGGCTGCTACGGCGGCGCGGCTGCTCGGACGCAACTGGTCGGCGATGGCGACATACCCCAGCAGTACCGCTTCGCACGCGATTATCAGCACGGTCTTGCCTTGCTGCTGCAAGCCCGCTATCAGAATCGGGTCGGTCACGATGCCAGCCTTGTCTGCAAATGCCGGAGAACCGAGCAGACAGTTCTGCTCTGCCACTAGCCCTTGCAAGCCTGCACCGGGCGTTTCGCGGAAGTTCGTTGACTGGGCGGGAACGAGTTGCCTCGAAACGGCGTGTTCGAGCAGTGCGCGTGACAGCGGATGTGTCGAACCTTGGGCCAGTGCTGCTGCGGTTTGCAACAACCCTGTGTCACTGCTGCCGCCTGCCGGCAACACGTCGGTGACGACAGGCCGGCCTTCGGTCAGCGTGCCGGTTTTATCCACCACCAGCACCGACAGTTGGTGAGTTCGTTCCAGCGCGTTGGCATCCTTGATAAGAATACCTTGTTGCGCAGCGCGTCCGGTCGCCACTACCAGCGCGGTCGGCGTGGCAAGACCCAGTGCGCAGGGGCAGGAGATGACCAGCACCGCCACAGCATTGATCAGTGCGACGGAAAAACCTGCGCCCATCAGCCACCATGCGCAGAAGGTGAGGGCTGCGATGGCAACCACCGTCGGTACGAAGATGCCGGAGATGCGGTCGGCCAGTTTCTGGATGGCGGCCTTCGAGCCTTGTGCCTGTTCCACCAGCCGGATGATGGCGGCAAGCTGGGTGTGCGAACCGACCGCCAGCGCGCGGCATTTCAGCAGGCCGTGCTGGTTGAGGGTGGCGGCATACACCTTATCTCCGGCCTGTTTGGTTTGCGGCAGGCTCTCGCCGGTCAGCATAGCCTCATCCAGGCTGGAGGCACCGTCCTGAACGATACCATCCACCGGCACGCTTTCTCCGGGGCGTACCAGAAATATATCGCCGGGCAGCATCTCCTCGACTGCGACCTCAGTGACTATTCCATCCCGTTCAACATGGGCGATCTTGGGTTGCAGATTGATCAATGCCTCCAGAGCGCTGGAAGCGCGGCCCTTGGCGCGGCTTTCCAGCAGTTTTCCCATCAATACCAGTGTGATCAGCGTGGCACTGGCCTCGAAGTAAAGCGGCTGGTCCAGCCCGAGCAGCAGCACCGCAGCACTCAACAGGTAAGCGGCGCTGGTGCCCAGCGCCACCAGCACATCCATGTTCGCGCCGCCGTTGCGCAGACTGCTCAGGGCGCCCGAATAGAAGCGCCAGCCTATCCAGAATTGCACGGGAGTGGCGAGTGCGAACTGTGCCCAGCCTGGTAGCATCAGGTGGATGCCGGCGAACATCAGCAGCATTTCCAGCAACATCGGGGCGGTGAGCAGTGCGGAAATGAGGAATTGCGTTTGCTCATGCTGCAAAGCTTTAGCGCGAGCCTGTTTTTCGGCAGCGAAGTCGCGCATCGGGTGGGCATCGAAACCCGCGCCCTGTATCGCCTTGATCAAGTCATCCAGCGGGGTCAAGGCGGGGTTGTAGGTGATGTGGGCCTTTTCGGTGGCGATGCTCACCGAGGCTGATACCTCCGGCAGTTGGTTCAGGACTTTCTCCAGACGCGCGGAACAGGAGCCGCAATGCATGCCGGTGACTTGCAGATCGGAGTGGGTAAGTGGGGCATGGGCTGAATTTTTCATGCGCCGATTATATGCGCAGACTGCCGCCGCCATACAAGGCGTGCGTAAACGTGGGGTACGTTTACGCGATCAATTTATAGAGCAGTGTCAGCGAAACGGCGGCGACCAGCAGGGCAAAACCGCGCTGCATGTGTTGCGCCGGCAACCGTTGTGCGAACTGCCTGCCCAGCAACATGGCAACTACCGCGCCGGCGATGAACAGCATCGAAACTTGCGAGACAATCAGATGCCCGGAGGAAAAGGCTGCGATGACCGCACCACTGGAGATCAGCGTGATAACCATCAGCGAGGTGGCAATGATGCCGTTCATGGAGATGTTACTGCACCGCAGCAGGGCAGGTACGACGATGAAACCACCGCCCACGCCGAGCAGTCCGGTCGCCGTGCCCGAAATCAGGCCGATCACGCTCAGTTTGAGAAATGAGGTCAGATTCCAGTCTATGCGGCCGGTTTTTGTATTAATGACACAAGATTTTGTCTGACTGATGGTTCTTGGGGCGGGGCGATTGAGGGACTTCAGGAATATCCGTGTGGCGACGATCAGCATCACGCAGCCGAACAGCCCGATCAGCCAGCGTTCCGGCAGCACATGTGCCAAACGTTGGCCGAACGGCGCGCTGATGAGGCCGACGGTGGAGATCAGGATGGCGGCACGGATACGTACATGGCCTTTCAATACGCCGCCTATCATGCCGATTCCGGCAGCGCTTGCCACGGTCAATAACGCAACTGGCGAGGCCTGAGTCATAGTCCAACCCAGCCCCAGCGTCAGGGCAGGAACGGCCAGAATGCCGCCGCCCGCACCCGTCAAGGCGAGTACCAGACCGACCACCGAACCCAGCAATAGCGCCGTCAGTATCATGCGGTTGCGAATGCCGTCATGGCAGAGCGCGTTTGATGCTCAGCGCGCCGCGCACCTGACCGGCGCGGTAACCGGTCGCCTTGTCGTGCGGGTAGTCGGCCTGCAAACTGGCTACAACGCCTGCCGACAGTTGTTCGCCGTGGCAGGCAAGACAACCCGGTTGCGCGACGATGGCCTTCATGTAGCGGAATGATCTTCCCGCAGGTTCCTGCACGATCTCGGCGGCCTCCAGCGTTTCCGGCTTCTCGCCTTGGGCGGCACGGGCATCGAAAGACAGCAGTTGGGCCTGTTCCCAAGCGTCCGGCGTGCCGAGCAGCGGATTGCGCACCTTCAGGCTGACGCGGCTGACTTTCCAGCCGGTTTGACGGGACAGGTCGCCGGCCATTTGCGGGGCGATGAGTTTGCACGCGCCGATGGCGGATTCCGGTCCGCCATCGCTGACAGCCTGCTTGTTGGCGGCGGCGAGCTTTTGCAACAGCGGCATGGCGGCAGCGCGGCTTTCGTCGGTGTATTGCTTTAGGTCTTCAGCGTGGGCGGACAGGCTGTTGAAGGCCAGCAGTGCTGACAGGGCAATGATTTTTTTCATGGTGTGTCTTTCGTCGGTGGGCGAAAATGAAAAACGCCCGGGAGTGTACGGGCGTTCGGGGGAGAGTGTGAAGGATTATTTTTTCATCGGGCAAGTGCTGATGCCGAATGGGATGTAGGCTGGGCACACACCAAAAATTCCTGTCAGCAATGGGACTACGCCGATCCAACCCCATACGCCGATAGTGCTGGTGACGGTCAGTGCGATCAGTGCCAGGCCGGCGATGACGCGTGCGATGCGGTCCAGAGAGCCTTCATTCGTTTTCATTTCAATCTCCATCAGTGAGTTAAGGTGGGCGAATGATATTGGTCGGAAATTAATCTGTCTGTGACAAAAATCACATAAGAGGATTCTTATAGAGTGGCAAAGCGTTTCAGCGCATCCCGGTCGGTCACGGTGATCTGCTCTCTTCCCAGTCTGACCCATCCTTGCGAGGCAAAACTTTTTAGCAGGCGACTCACCATCTCGCGCGCGCTGCCCAGTTCGTCGGCCAGCGCCTGATGAGTGACGTTCAGCGGGCTGGGCCGGTTGACCAGCAATGCGGCCAGCCGCTGGTCGAGCTTCTGAAATGCCACCGCCGTGACCAGTTCCATCATGTCGGTCAGGCGTTCTGTGAAAAGCTGGAACACGTAGTGGCGGAAGGCGTTGTTTTTGGCAAGCAGGCTGTGGAAAACCGTTGCCGGCAGCATGATGACTTCGACCGCTTCATCGGTGATGCCGCGCGCTTGGTAGGGGGTGTTGCCCAGCAGGCAGCTGCTGGTCAGGATGCAGCTTTCTCCGGGCACCACGCGATACAACTGCAACTCGCGCCCGCTGGCGGCGGACTTGATGACGCGCAGCCTGCCGGACAACAGCAGCGGGAAGCCCTGACAGGGCTGATTCTCGTCGAACATGATGGTGGCAGCCGGCACTTGCACGAGCCTGGCCTGAGCGATGATCGCCTCAAGTTCCTCAACCGGCATTTCCTGCAACATCGGATACTGTTGCAGGAGTCGTGTTCGGATATCGCTGCTTAACATGTCGGCTTGATGGATTCCTGTAGCGGTCAGCTTTCCGGCCGCATGTGCGGGAACAGGATCACGTCGCGGATGCTGGGGCTGTCGGTCAGCATCATGATCAGCCGGTCTATGCCTATGCCTTGACCGGCGGTCGGCGGCAGGCCGTATTCGAGCGCGCGCACATAATCGGCATCCTTGAACATCGCTTCCTCGTCGCCCGCATCCTTGGCGGCAACCTGCAGGTCGAAGCGCGCTTCCTGATCTTCCGCGTCATTCAGCTCGGAGAAGCCGTTGGCCAGTTCGCGGCCCAGCACGAACAGTTCGAAACGTTCGGTGATCTCCGGGTTGGCATCGCTGCTGCGCGCCAGCGGCGAGACTTCCACCGGGTAATCAATGATGAAGGTCGGCTCGAACAGCAAGGTCTCGGCCAATTCCTCGAACAGCGACAGTTGCAGGCCGCCCAGCCCGTCATCCGGGCGGAACTTTGCCTTCAGGTCTTGCAGTTCGGCGACCACGAAATCGCGGTCGGCCAGTTGTGCATCGGTGAATTGCGGGTGGTATTTCTGGATCGCCTGCACCATGGTCAGACGATGGAAGGGCTGGCCCAGATCCAGTTGCTTGCCCTGATAGCTGATCACCGTGCTGCCCAGCACTTTTTGCGCGACCTCGCGCAGCAGCCGTTCGGTGAAATCCATCAGGTACTTGTAATCGCGATAGGCCTCGTAGAATTCCAGCATGGTGAATTCCGGGTTGTGGCGCGTGGACAAGCCCTCGTTGCGGAAGTTGCGGTTGATCTCGAACACCTTCTCGAAGCCGCCCACCACCAGACGCTTCAGATACAGCTCGGGCGCGATGCGCAGATACATCTTCATGTCCAGCGCGTTGTGGTGCGTCTCGAACGGCTTGGCCGATGCGCCGCCGGGGATGGGGTGCATCATCGGCGTTTCGACTTCCAGATAGCCTTCGTTGATGAAGAATTCGCGTATCGCCTGGATGATGCGGGTGCGCTTCATGAACACGCTGCGCGCCTCCTCGTTGGTGATGAGGTCGAGATAACGCTGACGGTAACGCTGTTCCTGGTCGGACAGGCCGTGGAATTTTTCCGGCAGCGGGCGCAACGATTTGGTCAGCAGGCGCAGCTGCGAGACGCGCACCGACAGTTCACCGGTCTTGGTTTTGAACAATGTGCCGACCGCGCCGAGGATGTCGCCCATGTCGTAATGCTTGAAGTCGTTGTGCGCGGCCTCGCCGGTGTCGTTGTTGCTGATATAGAGCTGGATGCGTCCGCCCATGTCCTGCACGGTGGCGAAGCTGGCCTTGCCCATCACGCGCTTTAGCATCATGCGGCCGGCCACGGCGACCTTCACCTGCGCGGCTTCCAGTTCCTCGGCGGACATTTCGCCGTATTGCGCCTGCACATCGGCTGCCATGTGGGTGCGCGCAAAATCGTTCGGAAAGGCGACCCCGGTCTTGCGGATGGCGGCCAGCTTGTGGCGGCGTTCTGCGATGATCTGGTTCTCGTCCTGAGGGGTTTCGGCTTGAGGGGCGCTGTGTTCGGTCGTCATGATGGCTGAAGTAATGTGTGGATTTATAACGTGCAATTTTGCAAGCGGCGAATTGTGTCACGAATGCGCCCCCCGGCGCAATTTTGAATCGGTAAACCGGCCTGTTTGCGGCGGGTTTGAACGTTGTCGCGGGTCGCGCTTTTCAGGAAAGCTGCATCAGCCGTTCGGCGCAGCGCAGGCCGCTCAATACCGCGCCCTCCAGCGTGGCCGGATAGTCGCCCGCCGTGTAGTCGCCGGCCAGCAGCAGTTGCGGCAGGGCAGTTCGCTGGTCGGGGCGCGCGAGGTCGCTGGTGCAGGCAAAGGTCGCCCGCTTCTCGGCAATGACCTTGTACCATTGTGGTCGTTCGACGATGCCGAACTCTGCGCTCAGTTCGGCGATCACGCGGTTTGCCAGTTCGTCCTGAGAAAGTTCCTGATGCAGGCCCTCGGCACTGATCACCGAGGCGATCAGGCCGTGCTGACCGGCGATGAGGCCCTTGTCGAACAGCCACTGACTGACGCGCTGGTGCAGGCCGATCATCGCGTGCGGCAGACGGACTGAGGGGGGATATTGCAGGTACAGCGTGTAGATCGGCTGGTGTTGCAGGCCATCCATCAGCCGCACACTGTCTGCCAGTTCGGGTATCGGCTGCAACAGTCTCGATGCGACCACCGGCGGCGCGGCGCAGATCACATGGCTGAAGGTCATCTGCCCCCGGCGGGTGGTGATCCTGACGGCATCGTCCAGCATTTCCAGCGACTCCACGCCGCAGGATGTCAGCACGTGGCCGCCGCGCTGCCTCACGTAGCGGGCTGCGCGTTGCGGGAACAGCGCGGTGAAATCCAGCTTGGGCAGCAGCATGTCGGAATCGGCGCGCTGGCGGTTCAGCGCGTCGCGCAGCACGTTCAACAACACCTGCGCGGACGCGATGGCTATCGGCGTGTTCAGTGCGGCGATGGTCAGCGGCTCCCAGAGTTTCTGTGTCAGGTTGCTGTCCTGGTGGTGGCGGGCCAGCAGTTCGCTGACGGTCATGTCCTGCGGCAAACGGAAATCCATGCCGCGCAGCACCAGCATGAAACGCGCCGCCTTGAGGCGTTCAGCCAGAGTCAGGCCGGTCGCTGACAGCAGCGCGACCAGCAGGTGCAGCGGAGCGGGCAGGCGCGGTGCGCGCAAGGAGAAATGGCCGTGCAGGTCCAGTTGCAGTGGCAAGCACAGGAAGTCCTGTTCGCGTTCGCCGCCGACCAATTCGATCAGCCGCAGGGTTTCGCGGTAGCAGCCCAGCAGCAGATGCTGGCCGTTATCCAGCTGCACGCCGTTATATTCCACGCCGCGCGCCCGACCGCCCAGCTGCCGCGCGCTCTCGAATACCGTGACCGGGATGCCTTGTTCCGCGAGTGTCGCCGCTGCCGCCATGCCGGCATAGCCGCCGCCGATGACGGCGACGTTCAGTTCTTCCACCATGCCTTGAGCGCCAGCCAGAGCTTGTAGGTCGGCGTCAGCGAGACGCGCTCTTTGAGCACATGGCAACCGCTGCTCTCGACTTCGTCCAGCAGCGCCTGGTAGATTTCCGCCATGATCAGCCCGGCGCGCTGCGCCTTGCGGTCGGCGGCGGGCAGGTGCTCGAAAGCCTGCCGGTAATAGCGGCGCGCCCGCTCGATCTGGAACGCCATCAACTGATGGAAATCTTCGGTCTCGTTGGCGTTGAGGATGTCGGCGGCGGTCACGTTGAACTGCTGCATCTCCTCCATCGGCAGGTAGATGCGATTGCGCCGGGCATCCTCGCCGACATCGCGGATGATATTGGTGAGCTGGAAGGCCAGCCCCAGATCGTGCGCGTATTTGAGCGTGCGGCGGTCGCTGTAGCCGAAGATCTGCGCCGACAGCAGGCCGACCACCGAGGCGACCCGGTAGCAATACAGTTGCAGCGATTTAAAGTCGTTATAGCGCGGATGGTCGAGGTCCATTTCCATGCCGTCTATGATCTCCAGCAGGTGTTCCTGCGCGAGATTGAATCTCTCTGCCACCGGCACCAGCGCCTGGCAAACCGGATGAGTGGGCTTGCCGCCATAGACCGCTGCGACTTCGCCGCGCCACCAGTTGAGCGTGGTGCGCGCCACGCCCGCATCGCTGCATTCATCCACCACATCGTCCACCTCGCGGCAGAAGGCATATAGCACCGTCATCGCACAGCGCTGCTCGCGCGGCAAAAAGCGGAAACTGGCGGTGAAGCTGGAGCCGCTGGCAGCGGTCTTGTCTTGACAGTATTGTTCGGGCGTCATGTCTTAATGTGAATAGGGCGCGGATTTTGCCAGCATGATAACCCAGTCGTAAGGCTTCAACACCGGGCGGCGGCGGAATACGTCGTAGTCAACGGCATCAATCTTGTCGAGGATGCGCAGGCCGCCGGCGATGATCATGCGCATCTCCAGGCCGATCCGGCCGGTCAGGATGCTGCCTAACGGTGCGCCTTGCAGCATCAGGCTGCGGGCGCGATCCACCTGGAAATTCATCAGTTGTCGCCAGCGCTCGTCGCAGGTCTGCTCGGCGATCTGCTGTTCGCTGACGCCGAAGCGCGCCATCTCGTCCTGCGGCAGGTAGACGCGCCCGATCGCCCAGTCCTTGGCCACGTCCTGCCAGAAGTTGATCAGTTGAAGACTGGTGCAGATGGCGTCCGAGTAGGCGAGGTTGACCGGCGTGGCTTCTCCATACAGGTGCAGCAGCAGGTTGCCGACCGGGTTGGCCGAGCGGCGGCAGTAGTCCAGCAGTTCATCAAAGGAGTCGTAGCGCTTCTTGACCACATCCTGCGAGAACGCGTCGAGCAGGTCGTAATGCGGGGCCATCGGCAGCGCGTGCATGCCGATCTCGACGGCCAGATTCTGGAACAGCGGGGTGGTCGGCGTGATGCCCGCCGCGATGCGGTCGAGTTCGGCGCGGAAGGCGTCGAGTTGGGCGAGTCGTTCGGCATCGGGTAAATCTCCCTCGTCGGCGATGTCATCCGCCGCACGGGCGAAATGATAGATCGCCGCCACCGGGCGGCGCAGCCGTTTGGGCATCAACACCGAGGCGACCGGGAAGTTTTCGTAATGCTCGACCGACATGGGTTACAGCAGGTCGTTTCTGTGCAGCATGAAGACGAACTGGTCGCCAGCACTTACTTCCAGCCAGGTGAAGGGCAGGTCGGGGTAGGCGTCTTCCAGCACTTCGCGGTTGTGGCCGATCTCGACGATCAGGATGCCGTTTTCGGTCAGATGGTCGGCTGCATGTCTGAGGATGTTGCGGGTGGCGTCCAGTCCGTCCTTGCCGCTGCCCAGCGAAAGTTCAGGCTCATGCAGGTATTCGGGCGGCAGTGCGGCGACCGATTCGGCATCCACATAGGGCGGATTGCTGATGATGATGTCGTAGCGGCGGCCGAGCAGTTCGGTGAACAGGTTGGATTCGATCAGTTGCAGCCGGTTCTCCAGTTGGTAGTCCGCCACGTTGTGGGCGGCGACCGCCAGCGCGTCGGGCGAGATGTCCACCGCCTCGACCAGCGCGTTGGGGAAGGCGTCGGCGGCCAGGATGGCCAGGCAGCCGCTGCCGGTGCAAAGGTCCAGCACGCTGGTGATCTCTTCCGGATCGGCAACCCAGGGGGAGAGTTGTTCGCGCAGCAATTCAGCGATGAAGGAGCGCGGCACGATGACGCGCTCATCCACATAGAAACGGTAGTCGCCTAGGAATGCCTCGTGGGTCAGATAGGCCGCCGGGACGCGCTTTTCGACGCGCTGGAGGATGATGTTCAGCACGTCGCTGCGCTCGATCCCGGTGAGGCGCGCATCAAGGAACGGTTCCAGCGTATCGGGCGGCAGGTGCAGGGTGTGCAGGATCAGGTAGGCGGCTTCGTCGTAGGCCTCGCTGCTGCCGTGGCCGAAGAATAATTCGGCCTGCTGGAAGCGGCTGACGGCGAATCTCAGGCAGTCGCGCACCGTCAGCAGGTCCTGTTCAGCGCCGGAAAAATAGGGATTCATTTGCATAACAGGGTTTCCAGCGTGCGCTGATAGGTGAATTTGAGCGGCTCGATGTCGGCCACCGCAACGCATTCGTTGAGCTTGTGGATGGTGGCGTTGAGCGGGCCGAACTCGATCACTTGCGGGCAGATGTCGGCGATGAATCGTCCATCCGATGTGCCGCCGGAGGTGGAGAGTTCCGGCGTGATGCCGTAACTCTGTTCGATGGCGTGGCTGATCGCCTCGACCAGCGTGCCTTTGGGCGTGATGTAGGGCTTGCCCGACAGCTCCCACTCCAGCGTGTATTTCACATGATGCTTGTCGAGGATGGCATGCACCCGGTCTTTCAGTTGCTGCTCGGTGCTGGCGGTGGAAAAGCGGAAGTTGAACAGGATCTCCACCGTGCCGGGCACGACGTTGGTCGCACCGGTGCCGCCGTTGATGTTGGAGATCTGCCAGGAAGTCGGCGGGAAATACTCGTTGCCGTGATCCCAGACGGTGCTGGCCAGTTCGGCGATAGCGGGGGCTGCCATGTGGATCGGATTCTTGACCAGATGTGGGTAGGCGATGTGGCCCTGCACGCCCTGCACGACCAACGTGCCGGACAGCGAGCCGCGACGGCCATTCTTGATCATGTCGCCCACCAGTTTGTTGGAAGTGGGTTCGCCGACGATGCAATAGTCCAGTGTTTCGCCGCGCGCCTGCAAGGCCTCGACCACGCGCACCGTACCGTCCACTGCCACACCTTCCTCGTCGGAGGTGATCAGCAGCGCGATGGAGCCCGGGTGGTCGGGATGATCCTCGACGAATGCCTCGATGGCGGTGATGAAGGCGGCGATGGAGGTTTTCATGTCGGCTGCGCCGCGCCCGTACAGCATCTCGTCGCGGATGGTCGGCTCGAACGGCGGGCTGACCCAGGATTCGACCGGGCCGCTGGGCACCACGTCGGTATGGCCGGCGAATACCAGCACCGGACTTTGTGTGCCGCGCCGCGCCCAGAAATTGTCCACGTTGCCAAAGCGCATGCGCTCGATCTTGAAATCCAGCTTTTCCAACCGTGCTATCAGTATTTCCTGGCAGCCAGCGTCGTCGGGGGTGAGCGAGCGGCGCGCGATCAGGGCTTGGGCGAGTTGCAGTGTTTCTGTCATGATGTTCTAGATTTCCTGTTTAAAAATGTCCGCATACCGCGATGCATCGAAACCGATGGCGAGCACCCGCCCGTCATGTTCCAGAACCGGGCGTTTGATCACGGAGGGTTTTTCCAGCATCAATGCCAATGCTGAAGAGTTATCTGTAACATTTTGTTTTATAATATCTTCCAGTCCACGCCATGTCGTACCCTTGCGGTTGACTAACTCGCTCCAGTCGCGCTGGGCCAGCCAGTTGCCGGCGGTGTCGACAGCAAGCCCCAGTTTCTTGAAGTCATGGAATTCGACGATCTGGTCGTTTTCGGCCAGCCAGTCGCGCGCTTTCTTGACCGAGTTGCAGTTGGGGATACCGTACAGCTTCATGTGCTGACATCCAGATCGAGTTTGATGCTGCTGAAATCCGATTTTGGCTGCGGTGGTTTGGCCTGCTCAGTTACGGCTGAAAATTCCGGCACGGGGAGCGTGTTGGTGCGTTCGGAAAAATCTACCAAGGCCGACAGGTTGCTGGCTGAATCTGCGTTGCGCATAGCTTCATCCTTGGTGATGGTGCCGGCTTTGAATAGTTTGAACAGCGCTTGCTCGAAGGTCTGCGAGCCGGGCGAAACGCTCTTGTTGATGGCTTCGCGTATCTTTTCGATCTCGTCATTCTTGATCAGATCGGCGATCAGTGTGGTATTGAGCAAGACTTCCACTGCCGGCATCTGTTTGCCTTCGATGGTGCGCACCAGACGTTGCGAGATGACCGCGCGCAAGCACATGGACAGGTCGGACAGCACGCTTTGGCGCGAGTCGTAAGGGAAGAAATTCACGATGCGGTTCAGCGCATGGTAGCTGTTGTTGGCATGTAGGGTCGTCAGGCACAGGTGGCCGGTCTGCGCAAAGATCAGCGCATGTTTCAGTGTGTCGCGATCACGCACCTCACCTATCATCAGCACATCGGGCGACTCACGCATCGCACAGGATAGTGCGTTTTCGTAGGACAGGGTGTCCGAGCCGATCTCACGCTGGTTCACCACCGACTTGTCGTGTTTGAACAGGTATTCGATCGGATCTTCGATAGTCAGAATATGGCCGGACTGGGTACGGCTGCGATGCTCAATCATGGAGGCCAGCGTGGTGGACTTCCCCGAGCCGGTCGCGCCGACCACCAGAATCAAGCCGCGCTTTTCCATAATCAGCGACTTCAGTACGCTAGGCAGATGCAGGTCGGTCACATCGTTGATCTGTCCCTTGATGTAGCGGATCACGATGGCGATTTCGCCGCGTTGGCGGAAGATGTTGACACGGAAGTTGCCGATTGAACTGACCCGGTAGGAGAAATTCATCTCCATGGTGGATTCGAACTCGGCAGCCTGTTTGGGACTCATCATCTCATGGGCAATACGCTTGACTACTTCCCCTTCCATGAGCTGCGAATTAACGGGAATGGTGATGCCATCGATCTTGATGTTGACAGGCGCGCCAGCCGTGAAGAATAGGTCGGAAGCCTGTCTGTCTGCCGCGAGTTTCAGAAATGGTATGACGATCATATGGACACCTCGTTTTAGGATTGAGGACTCAGGAGCGAGGATCGGGGATTGAGGAATGAGGATTGAGTAATAGCACAGCGGCTGTGCCGCTCAATCCTCAATCCTGTTCCCTCTATCCTGTTTTTCAGATTCCGCGCAACAATTCGTTGATGCCGACCTTGGACAGGGTCTTGGCATCCACTTTCTTGACGATAACCGCGCAATACAGGCTATAGCTGCCATCCTTGGAAGGCAGGCTGCCGCTGACCACGACCGAGCCAGCAGGGACGCGACCATAGGTGACGGTGCCGGTTTCGCGGTCATAGATCTTGGTGCTCTGACCGATGAATACGCCCATCGAGATCACCACGTTGTCTTCTACTATCACGCCTTCGACCACTTCGGAACGTGCGCCGATAAAGCAGTTGTCGCCGATGATGGTCGGGTTGGCCTGCACTGGTTCCAGTACGCCGCCGATGCCGACGCCGCCGGACAGGTGGACGTTCTTGCCGATCTGCGCGCAGGAGCCGACGGTGGCCCAAGTGTCCACCATGGTGCCTTCATCCACATAGGCGCCGATGTTGACGTAGGAGGGCATCAGCACCACGTTTTTGCCAATGAAAGCACCTTTGCGCGCCGCAGCGGGCGGCACCACGCGGAAGCCGCCTTCGCGGAAGTCGCGGCTGTTGTAATCGGCGAACTTGGAGGGCACTTTGTCGTAATAGTTGGTGAAGCCGCCCTTGATGAAGGAATTGTCTTGCAGGCGGAAAGATAGCAGCACGGCTTTTTTCAGCCATTGATGCGTGACCCAGTCACCATTGATCTTTTCGGCGACGCGCAGCGATCCCTGATCCAACTGGGTGATGACGGCATCAACGGCTTCTTTGAGTTGGGCGTCGGCATTGCGCGGGGTGATTTCGGCGCGACGTTCAAAAGCGGCTTCGATGATTTTTTGTAATTGATCCATGATAATTTCCAGTCAAGTTAGTCAAGCGTTGAAACGAATTGGGCGATGCGCTGTGCGGCTTCCACGGTTTCTTGCGAGCCGGCGACCAGCGCCAGACGAACAAAATTTGCGCCCGGATTGATTTCCTGAGCAGTGCGCGCCAGGAAGCTGCCGGGCAGTACGGTCACATTATAATCACGATACAAGGCCTGCGCGAAGGTGGTGTCGGCAATCGGCGTGCGTATCCACAGGTAGAAGCTGGCATCCGGCAGGCTGACCGGCAACACGGGGTTGAGGATGTCCACCACGCGGGAGAATTTTTCGGCATACAGGCGGCGGTTCTCGGCGACATGCGCCTCGTCGCTCCACGCGGCGATGCTGGCCGCCTGGATCACCGGATTCATCGCCGAGCCGTGATAGGTGCGGTACAGCGCGAATTTTGCCATCACGGCGGCGTCGCCCGCGACAAAGCCGGAGCGCATGCCCGGCACGTTGGAACGCTTGGACAGACTGGAGAACACCACCAGATTGCGGTAATCGTCGCGCCCCAGTTGCCGCGCGGCCTGCAAAGCGCCCAGCGGGGCTTCGTCGAAATAGATCTCGGAATAGCATTCGTCCGAGGCGATCACGAAGCCGTAGCGGTCGGACATCTCGAACAGCGTCTGCCATTCCGCCAGTGGCATCACGCGCCCGGTGGGGTTGCCCGGCGAACAGACGTAGATCAGCTGGGTGCGCTGCCAGGTTTCTTCCGGGAGTTGGTCGAAGTTCAGCGCAAAATTGTCTTCGGGGAGTGTGTTCAGGAAATAGGGCGTGGCACCGGCCAGCAAGGCCGCGCCTTCGTATATCTGGTAGAACGGGTTGGGGCAGACCACCGCCGGAGCAGGCCGGTTGCGGTCTATCACGGTCTGCGCGAAGGCGAACAACGCTTCCCGGCTACCGTTTACCGGCAATACCTGAGTTTTGGCGTCCGGCGCGGGAATGTCGTAGCGACGGGCCAGCCAATCGGCTATCGTGCTGCGCAACGCGTCGCTGCCGGCGGTTGTGGGATAATTCGCCAGCCCGGCCAGGTTGTCAGTCAGCGCATCCTTGATGAACTGTGGTGTAGCGTGCTTGGGTTCACCGATGGACAGACTGATCGCGCGGTAGTCGGGATTGGCCGTGACTGAGCCGAACAGGGCGGCAAGTTTCTGGAACGGGTAGGGCTGTAACAGCGTGAGGTCTGGATTCATTGCGGTTGGGCCGGCATCAAAAGTGCTGCGCATTATAAGGGGCAGGCTAGTGTCATCAAAACAAAATATCATGCCAATCGCAGGGATACTCAGCGGCGCACTGGTCTGGGGGCTGATCTGGTATCCCTTCCGGGTGTTGCAGGAGTACGGCGTTTCCGGTCCGCTGGCGACGCTGGCGATCAACCTGTTCGCGATGCTGCTTGGCATCTTCATGTTGCCGCGAGTCTGGCGCGAGTTGCCGACTGCCGGTTGGTGGGCGGTGCTGCTGGTGTTCAGCGCGGGCTGGGCGAATTTCGGCTATGTGCTGGCGATGTTGCAGGGCGAAGTGATGCGGGTGCTGCTGCTGTTCTATCTAGCCCCGGTCTGGACCATCCTATTCTCATTTTGGATACTCTCGGAACGCCTGAACCGCTACGGCTACCTGATCATCGCGCTGTCGCTGGGCGGAGCGTTCATCATGCTGTGGGAGCCTGAACTGGGAGCGCCGTTACCGCAAACGCTCTCAGAGTGGCTAGGCTTGTCTGCCGGTATGGGCTTTGCGCTCTCCAATGTGGTAGCGCGCCGTGCCGAGCATCTGAGCGTGGCGGCAAAATCCTACAGCATCTGGTTGGGCACGGCGATTTTGACTGCGCCATTGTTGTCGTGGCAGGGCGGGCTCACTGCGGTGGCGCTGGATACGCAAGTCTGGCTCTGGCTGGTATTGCTGCTGCTCGGCGTGGTGTTGTGCGCCTCCAGTTTTGCGGTGCAATACGGCGTCAGCAAGATTCCGGCGAATCGTGCCATGCTGCTGTTTTTGTTCGAACTGGTGGTAGCCGCGTTGGCATCGTATGTGCTGGCTGATGAGGCGATGGGGATGCGTGACTGGTTAGGAGCGATGCTAATTATCAGTGCCAGCCTGCTTTCCGGAAAATTGTATGCCGAACCTGCCGAAGCTCAGACTCTAGCGGGTGATTCTCCCAAATCGGAATAATGAATGTAGCGATTCCGGCCTGCCGCCTTGGCGGCATACATTGCTTTGTCGGCACATTTGAGCAATTGCTCCATATCATTGGCATCGGTCGGATAAACGGCAACGCCTATGCTTGCAGAAATAAGGTAATTGTTCTCATCACTCAGGAATAAGTTAAACGATTGTGCCAGTTGTTCGACAACGCTGGCGGCTATCCGATCTATCTGTTTAAGGTCTGACAGTTCTGGAAGAATAATGGTGAATTCGTCGCCTGCCAGTCTGGCAACCGTATCGGCCTCGCGAACGCAACTGCTCATGCGCTGGGCGGCCTCCATCAGCAAGGTGTCACCGACAGCATGACCCAGGTTGTCATTGATCTCCTTGAAATGGTCGAGGTCTATGAATAGCACAGCCAGGGGCAGCCTGCTGCGATTGGAATGTTTGATAGCTTGCTTCAAGCGGTCACGGAACAGACGGCGGTTCGGCAAGCTGGTCAAAGGGTCATAATTGGCCTGCCACTGAACCAGATTTTCCTGCTCTTTTTTCTCGGTGATGTCGGAGAATTGCGCGACATAGCGGTAGACGCTGCCGTCCTCGTTGCGTAGCGAAATGATGTTGACCAACTTGGCGTAGATTTCACCATCTTTGCGCTTGTCCCAAATCTCACCTTGCCAGTGCCCATTTTCGCCAAGGCTGTGCCACATAGCCTGATAAAACTGTGCGTCATGACGGCCAGATTTCATGATCTTTGGATCCTGCCCCCGAATTTCGTCCAGCATGTAGCCGGTAAGTCGGGTGAACGCCGGGTTGATGTCAACGATGCGGTTGTGCTCATCGGTGACCGCGATGGCGTTGGCGTTGGACTGATAGATCGCGGAGGCCAGCCTCATGGAACGTTCCGAATCGCGCAATGCCAGCGACATCTGGTTATAGACGCCGATCAGTCGGGCAATCTTGTCTTGTCCGCCTGAAGCGGTTTCGATAGGCATGAAGGATTCCATGCTGGCCATGCTCTGCATGGTCTCCATCGAGATTTGCATTTTTTCGATGGGTCGCAGGAAACGCTGTATCAGCCAACTGATTGAGAAAAACAGCAATATCTGCAGGGCGAACTGGCCTGCCAGCAGTGACATGCGGGTCTGTTCGATGAGTGTAAAATCTTCGCTCATGTCGATCGTGATGCTGGCGGCGCCATTGACCGTGCCCGCCTCGACATGATGGCAGGAGAGGCAATTGGTTCCCCTGAAGTTGCTGCTGGCGATGAAGGGCACGACCACGCGCAGGGTGGGGGAGGCATGGTTCTGGTCTAGCTGGAATTGGGTCTTTTTCGATTTGATCACGCGAGCGTCCATCTCGTCTCTGGCCTGTTCTTCTGGCAATCCGGGGCCGAACTGCTGTTGGACACTTTGGGCGCGGATGATGCGCAATTCCTTGATGTGCAGCGTATCGCCCATTTTGCGGATGAACAGACGACGATGGTCGGGGTTGGAGATCATGCCTGTCACCATCAGCATGTTCATGCCGTTGATGATGCCATCTGCCGATACTTCAGCGCGTCGCTCGGCGGCATCGAGAATCTCGTTTTGGAAATGATCAATTATCCAGAAATGTGCGAGGGACAGCATGACGAGCAAGATCGCCTGAATGGGGAGATTCAATTTGCTTGCTATGCTGAGCGATTGCCACCAGTTCTTCATGAATTCTTCTAGTTTCCCCGAGTTGCAGATTTTGACGCGGTAAGGCGTAACTTAATATTTTTCTTTGAAATATTCCGATTTAACGGGCTTCCTAACCTTACTGTGTACATGGCCTTGAGGCAATATCGTCCTGCCAATAAAATTATTTAGGGTGCTGTGTATAATTCCGCACTAAATGCTTAAGGGAAATTATACGACATGCAAACAATCGGTACGCCACTCAGTTCCTCTGCCACCCGCGTCATGCTGCTGGGCAGCGGGGAGCTGGGCAAGGAAGTCATCATCGCGCTGCAACGGTTGGGGGTGGAGACCATCGCCGTGGACCGCTATGCGGATGCGCCCGGCCATCAGGTGGCGCACCGCGCCCATGTCATCAATATGGCCGATGGTGCTCAACTTCGTCGCCTGATCGAGCAGGAAAAGCCCGATCTGATCGTGCCGGAGATCGAGGCCATCGCCACCGACATGCTGGAACAAATCGAGCGCGAAGGGCTGGCGACGGTGATCCCGACCGCGCGCGCCACGCGCCTGACCATGAACCGCGAAGGCATCCGCCGGCTGGCCGCAGAAACGCTGGGGTTGCCGACTTCGCCGTACCGTTTCGCCGACAGTCTGGATGAGATGCGCGCGGCCATCGAATTGATAGGCTATCCGTGCATCGTCAAGCCGGTGATGTCCTCGTCTGGCAAGGGGCAGTCCAAAGTGGACGGCCCGCATCAGGTGGACGCCGCCTGGGAATATGCCGCCAGTGGTAGCCGAGTGAACCAGGGCCGGGTGATCGTCGAGGGCATGATCCACTTCGATTACGAGATCACCCAGCTGACGGTGCGCACGCTGAATGCCGACGGCGGCACGGAGACCCATTTCTGCGATCCCATCGGCCATGTGCAGGTGCATGGCGACTACGTGGAAAGCTGGCAGCCGCAGGCGATGTCGCCGCTGGCACTGCAACGCGCCCGCGAAATCGCAGGCCGCATCACCGCCGACCTGGGCGGGCTGGGGCTGTTCGGCGTGGAACTGTTCGTCAAGGGCGACCAGGTCTGGTTTTCGGAAGTCAGCCCGCGCCCGCACGACACCGGCATGGTGACGATGTGTTCGCAGTTACAGAACGAATTCGAGCTGCACGCGCGCGCCATCCTCGGCCTGCCGGTGGATGTCAGCCTGCGTGCCGCCGGCGCTTCCGCCGTGATCTACGGCCAGCACGAAGCAAGCGCCATCGCCTTCGAGGGCGTGGCCGATGCGCTGCGCGTACCCGGCAGCGACCTGCGTCTGTTCGGCAAGCCGGAATCTTTCGCCCGCCGCCGCATGGGCGTGGCGCTGGCGACCGGCGCGGATACCGACGAGGCCAGATCACGCGCCAAACTCGCAGCAGGCAAGGTCAGGCCGGTCAAGACATGATAAACGGCATTCATCACGTCACCTTTTTGTCCGCCGACCTTGCTCGGTCGCGCCAATTCTACGAAGGTCTGCTCGGTTTGCGGGCTGATCCGCATCGTCCGCAGATGAGCTTCGACGGTATCTGGTACGACGTGGCGGCAGGCCAGCAGGTGCATCTGATGCGGCTGCCCGACCCGGAAGCCGGCCTGCAAAGGCCGGCGCATGGCGGGCGTGACCGACATGTGGCGTTTGCAGTATCCGATCTCGCGCCGTTGATTGCGCGGCTGGACGAGGCGGGTGTCGCCTACACCCTGAGCCAGTCGGGCCGCCGCGCGCTGTTCTGCCGCGACCCAGACAGCAACGCGCTGGAATTCATCGAATGAACAGGCTGCTGAAAAACGTGATGAGCGAAGCTGAGACAAGGAAAAAAGGGGCGAAGAAGCGGAGTTTACACAGAGTAAATGAGCATTCTGAGCCACTTTTTGACGCAGTATCAGTAAGCGCAATAGTTTTGCAGCGGCCTGTTAACGCATGACTGAGGCGGCGCACGACACTGTCCTGACACCGAAAGCGTGGTACAGGGCGACTTGCGAGCAATCGGGATTCGTTTGCGACGAGACACAGTTGGTGGCGGTCGAGGAACTGGAGCGGCTCTGGCACGAACTGGTCGAATTCAAGCACAAGCGGGATGGCTTCCTCGGGCGCAGCCTGCTCAGTCCCGAAGTTCCCAGCGGGCTTTACATCTGGGGTGGGGTGGGACGCGGCAAGACCTTTTTGATGGATGGTTTCTACCACTGTCTGCCGTACCGCCGCAAACGACGCATCCATTTTCACCACTTCATCACCGAGGTGCATCACGAGTTGCAACGACTGGCCGACCAACCCGATCCGTTGATGGCGCTGGCCGAAGACATCGCGCACGCCACCCGTGTGTTGTGTCTGGATGAATTTCATGTCGAGGATATTGCCGACGCGATGATACTGGGTCGCTTGCTGGAGGCGCTGTTCCGGCATGGCGTGGTGTTGCTGACTACTTCGAATTTTCCGCCTGACGGTCTGTATCCCAACGGTCTGCAACGGCAGAATTTCCTGCCAGCAATAGCACTGCTGAAGCGGCGATTGCGTGTGCTGCATTTCGATGGTCGCAAGGATTACCGGCTGATGCAGGTGGGCGGTGACGCGCTGTTCATGCACTGTTGCGATGCACAGCATGAGTCGCGCATGACTACCCTGTTCGACAAACTCACTTTCGGGCGCACCGAGCTTGGCGGCAGCATCGCCGTCGGGCATGTGCAGATACCAGTCAGGCGGGCGGCGCGCGAGGCGGTCTGGTTCGATTTTGGCGAGTTGTGCGGCGGCAATCACGACCATGCGGATTATCTGGAGATCGCCCGCCGTTACCACACCGTATTCCTGTCCGATGTGCCGAAAATGACATCAAGCAACGGCAATGTCGCCAGACGGTTTGCCTGGCTGATAGATGTGCTGTACGACCACCACGTCAAACTGGTGGCCAGTTTTGCGGTCGAGCCTTGCGACCTGTATGACACCGACATGGACGACAGTGAATTTAAGCGCATCGCCAGCCGCTTGGCCGAGATGCAGACCCGCCACTATCTGGAACTACCCCACCTCAATAATTCTATCAGTCTTACAATGTAATCATAGGGTTGCGGCGACCTGTTTGAGTGACTCCGAGGAAAGGTCGAGTGCTGTGATATGGCGTGCGTCGGGCAACTTGGGGTAGTTGCGCAGCGAAGTGCGGTGGTAACTCGGGTCGTAATGCAGCGTGAGCAATTCGCCGACCATGGTGGCAGTTTCGCCCGCCTCGATCAGCTTCGTCCAGTGCTGCAACTGTTTCGCCCCATGAAAACGCAGCAAAGGCTGCAAGTCGGCGATGATCCATTGCGGGTCAGTGACGTAATGCCGGTAGTCTTCCATCAGTCCGGCGACACGCACATCCAGCGGCGTGTCCATCATCAGGCATTCGCAACCATGCATGGTCTCGAACAGTGCGGCAGGCAGCGAGACCAGGCCGATCTTGCCGCTCTCGGCCTCGACATACACCGGTAGTGCGGGATCGAATGCCTGCAGTGTTTGCAACAGCAGGCTGTCGAACCATTTTTGCGAGGGTTGTGGATGATCGGGCAATCTGCCCAACACCGAGCCGCGATGCTGCGCCAGCGTTTCGAGGTCGAGCACCTGCCGCCCCTGTGCGGCCAGCGCGGCCAGCAAGCGGCTCTTGCCCGAGCCGGTCGGCCCGCAGATCACGCGGAAGCTGAATCGCCGCGACAGCGTGTCCAGCTTTTCCACCACGTCGCGCCGGTAAGCCTTGTAGCCGCCTTCCAGTTTGTGCGCGGCCCAACCGACCTGGCTGAGAATGATGCTCATCGCGCCGCTGCGCTGACCGCCGCGCCAGCAATAGATCAGCGGTCGCCAGGACTTGGGCTTGTCGTAAAACACCGTTTCCAGATGATGGGAGATATTCCTGGAAACCAGTGCCGCGCCCAATTTGCGTGCCTCGAAAGGGGAGACCTGTTTGTACATCGTGCCGACGGTGGCGCGCTCCTCATCCGAAAATACCGGGCAATTGATCGCACCGGGGATATGGTCCTCGGCGAATTCGCTGGGCGTGCGCACGTCAATAATTTCGTCAAACTCGGCAAGCTGTGCTAGTTTCGCGTTTTTGAAAAGCATGTATTGGGGAACCTTAAATGTCGGAATGTACGGTAATGTCAGAAATCAAGCTGACGCAATTGTCTCACGGTGGCGGCTGCGGCTGCAAAATTGCGCCTGCGCTGTTGCAACAGATCATCGGCGATGCTGCCGACAAGCTGCCGTTTCCCGACCTGCTGGTCGGCACCGAGAACAGCGACGACGCGGCAGTGTACCGCCTGAACGACCAGCAGGCCATCATCGCGACCACCGACTTTTTCATGCCCATCGTGGACGACCCGTTCGATTTTGGCCGCATCGCCGCGACCAACGCGCTGTCCGACGTGTATGCGATGGGCGGTACGCCCATCATGGCGCTGGCCATCGTCGGCATGCCGATCAACAAACTGCCAGTGACCGCGATCCGCGCCATCCTGCAAGGCGGCGAATCGGTGTGCAAGGCGGCCGGCATCCCGCTGGCCGGCGGCCATTCGATAGATTCTCCTGAACCGATCTACGGGCTGGTGGCGCTGGGCGTGGTGCATCCCGACCGACTCAAGAAGAACAGCAACGCGCGACCGGGCGACGTGCTGATCCTGGGCAAGGGACTGGGCGTGGGCATCCTGGCCGCCGCGCTGAAAAAGGGCGTGCTGTCAGGTGAAGGCTATGCACAATTGCTGGCCAACACCACCCGGCTCAACGCGGTGGGCGCGACCCTTTCCGGCATCGCAGCCGTGCATGCGATGACCGATGTGACGGGCTTCGGCTTGCTGGGTCACTTGCTGGAGATGTGCCGGGGCGCGGGGTTGGCCGCCGAGGTGGCGTTCGATCGGGTCCCGGTGCTGTCCGAGGCCTTGCCGCTGGCGCAGCAGGGTTACGGCCCGGGTGCGATCGAACGCAACATGGAGAGTTACGGCAAGGAAGTCAAGTTCGCCGACGGTCTGGAGAACTGGCAACATCGCCTGCTGGCCGATGCCCAGACCAGTGGCGGCCTGCTGGTGGCGGTCGAGCCGGAGGCGGCAGACGAGGTGCTGGCCTGCTTCCGTCAGGCCGGCTTCGAGCAGGCCGCAGTGATAGGCAGCATGAAGCAAGGCGCGGCTACCGTCACCGTCACTCCCGCCGCCTGAGCCGAGTAGCGGGGCGTGGATGGGGTAACATCACTCGCCATTCTCTCAAGAGTTTTATCCCCCACGAAGCCCGGGACGATTCAGCGAGCATCCCGCCGATGCCTGCATATATCTTGCCTTGCTTCGCAAAACCGAGAAAACAGAAGGGGGGGGCGGGTAACACCCGCCATATCGCATCGTGCAAACACCCCAATGAAATAAGACTCGCAGCGTTAGAGGGTTTTGAATGAAGCCGAAAGCGGCGGGTGTAACCCGCCCTGCGCCTGCTACGCCTGCTACGCCTGCTACTACTTACGCGGGTTGTGCACGGAGTAGATTACTGGACCGTTGGCTCATTGCAATAGACCGGTAGCGCGTAATGCCCGGTGTTGCCTGGCCATACTTGCTTGCACTGGACGACGATATGCTGCCCATCGCGGACGTTGGGAAAGATACCGCCGATTTGAATTGCCTCGACATTTTCTATGCCCGGTTCGTCCTCATCGTTTGGTTCAATGCTGACCTTGCTGTCTGGGCGCAAGTAGATGTATTTCTGCTTCGATGCTTCGCCGTTGACGCAGCAGTTATCGAATACACCAGATGCAAGAGTGCCACTTAGGGTTGCTGGTGCTTCCCACTTGAGGCGCACGGAGCCACTTTGGTTGGTTGGCTTCGCGGCTTGTGGGCTTGAGTTGCTGTCGGTCGAGTTCCTTAAGTCACACGAGAAGACGAAGCCAGCGGCGAACGTCAGCATGCCGCACGTGTGCTCAACTTGCCACCCTTTCGCTTGTTGTTTTTCCTTGTCAGAAAGTTGGACGGGCAGGCCCTCGCGCCATTCTTGGCAACCGGCTTTCTCGGCATCCTCCTGCCGGCCGAATACTTCGCGCCGACTCTTCATTGCAGCCTGCAACCCATGACCTTCTCGGTTATCCAGAGCTGCGCTGAGGGGGCATACGAGCGTGCCAGCCGTTGTTTCAAGGGGTATATCGAAATTGACCGGCGATTCTTTTGGTTGTGAGATCGGTGCTTGTTCAGCAGAAGTTGGTGGCGTCGGAGACTGACCGGATAGCTGCCCGACAACAGCCAGCACGAACAACAGAGCTAGAAAACCGACGGCATACTTGAGGAAAGTGCGGGATACCTTAGGTTTGGCCCCGCAATTTGGACATGTCTTTGCCGTATCACTCACCTCGTGGCCACATTCTCTGCATTTGATTAGCGCCATAGATACCCCCTCTTTGTTACGTAATTGTTCATTCTCATTCCATTTGGCATACGCGCTCCGAGGCATGCAGCATAACGTGGAGATCATCGGCACTGCGCGGCTTCATCGCGCAGATTGATGTCGTTTGCATACGTATTACTGATGGGGGGCGCGAGTTGGATGTCTATCCTTGCAGCCTGCGTACGGCCCAAGCGTTGCGAGCAGGATTAAACGCGATATTTTGTTGCACGGCAAGCCCGTCCGTTCGCCCCATCTTCAGTAGTGGTAGGGCGGGTAACACCCGCCATAACGCATCGTACAAACACCCAAATGAAATAAGACTCACAGCGTTAGCTGGTTGTGAATGAAGCTGAAAACGGCGGGTGTAACCCGCCCTACGATTGCTACGTCAGCTTACCTGCAAACGTTTTGCCAACGACCGTTTACCTGCATATATTGGCACTGCGTGGTACCAAGCGGCGGCAACTGCATTGAAGGGAGCGGCTTAAGGTCAGTGGAAGGAAGTGGCCTAAGCGGAGGAAGTTCCACAGACGGTAAGTCAAGCGTGCTGTCGCAGATATCTTTGACCCGACAATTGTTTCCGTTGTCGTCGCAGACCTGCGCTGCTCTGCACCTTGCGTCTGCAATATTGGTGAAACCGAATACGAGAAGGGTTGCAATAACGACTTGAGCGGTGATCTTCATAACACTCTCCCTTGTGAGGCTCAACGTAAAGTAGGCATCTTTACATGTGAATATTTTTGAAAACGAAGGTTTATAACACTGTCACGTTTGAATCGCTTGAACAAGTCCGCGACAAAAACAGGGCGCAGTGTCACAGCGTTTGGATTGGTGAGCAATATGCCGAATGGCATAGGCGGGTTGCTCATTTTCACCGCAAGCGATGCCCGGTCGCTTCTTCAGCGGGACTTTACAAAAACCGATCCAGCAGTTTGCGGCTGTGGGCGTCGAGATGGGCGGGGTCGCGCAGCAGGAAGGTGAGGCCGTGGCCGTCGGAGATCAGCAGCGCGCCGCCGGGCAGGCGGCGGATGTGGTCTTCGGCCTTGAGCAGCAGTTCGGTGTCGCCCCGGTCGGTGGCGACTTGCCAGACGCTCGGCGTGGCGTAGCTCGAAACGCTCTTGATGCAGCGGATGTCGGGGGTGAATTCGCGCTGCGCCAGTTCTTGTTCGATGAGCGTGCGTTGGTCTTCGGGCAGACTGGCGAGCCGTTCTATCCAGACCAGTTCGTGGCCGTCGCTGCCGGTCAGTGAAACGCCTTCGTCGGGTGCTGCGATGGGGAAGGCGCGCACCGGCACGACGGTGTCGCTCGTGCCGCAGGCTAGGGTGCAGACCAGCCGGCCTGCCGGATTGCGGGTCAGTGTGTAGTTGTTCATGTCGTCACCTTGGCATCAACGGTTGCCGCCGGGGGAAGGTCGTTGAGGTCGGTGTCCACGTTGCGCGCCTGCGCCTGGTAGAGCCGGTAATACGCACCGCCGCTTTCCATCAGCTCGTCGTGGCTGCCGATCTCGACGACCTCGCCCTTGTCCATCACCACCAGGCGGCTGGCCTTGTGCAGCGTGGACAGGCGGTGGGCGATGGCGATGGTGGTGCGTCCCTGCACCAGATTGTCGAGCGCCTTCTGGATTTCCTTTTCGGTCTCGGTGTCCACCGAGGCGGTGGCCTCGTCCAGAATCAGGATGCGCGGGTCTATCAGTAGCGCGCGGGCGATGGAGATGCGCTGGCGCTCGCCGCCGGACAAGCCCTGACCGCGTTCGCCGACCAGCGAGTCGTAGCCCTGCGGCAGGCGCAGGATGAATTCGTGGGCGTGGGCGGCACGGGCGGCGGCGATGATCTCGGCGCGCGTCGCATCCGGTTTGCCGTAGGCGATGTTCTCGGCGATAGAGCCGAAAAACAGGAACGGCTCTTGCAGCACCAGTCCGATGTTGCGGCGGTATTCGGCGACCGGCAGCGAACGGATGTTGACACCGTCCACGCTGATCGCGCCTTCCGAAACATCGTAGAAACGGCACAGCAGGTTGACCAGCGTGCTCTTGCCCGAACCGCTGTGGCCGACCAGTCCTATCATTTCGCCGGGTTCTATGGTGAGGTTCAGCCCCTTGATGACGGCGCGGTTGCCGTAGCGGAATCCCGCGTCGCGCATCTCCAGCCGCCCGCTGATCTTGTCCAGATGCACCGGATTGGCGGGCTCAGGCACGCTGGAGACATGATCGAGGATGTCGAAGATGCGCTTGGCCGCCGCCGCCGATTTTTGCGTGACGGAAACGATGCGGCTCATCGAATCCAGACGCGCGTAGAAGCGGCTGATGTAGGCCAAAAAGGCCAGCAGCACGCCGACCGTGATGTCGTTGTGCGACACCAGCCAGATGCCGAACGCCCACACCACCAACAGGCCGATCTCGGTCAGCAGCGAGACGGTAGGCGTGAACAGCGACCAGATCTTGTTGATGCGGTCGTTGACTTGCAGGTTGTGGCGGTTGGCGACGCGGAAACGTTCCGCCTCGCGTTGTTCCTGGGCGAACGCCTTGACCACGCGGATGCCGGGGATGGTGTCGGCCAGCACGTTGCTGACTTCCGACCAGACGCGGTCTATCTTCTCGAAGCCGGTGCGCAGCCGGTCGCGCACGTTGTGGATCATCCAGGCGATGATGGGCAGCGGCAGCAGTGTCGCCAGCGCCAGCCACGGGTTGATGGAGAACAGGATGACGGTGGTCATCAAAATCATCAGCACGTCGGTGGCGAAATCGAGCAGATGCAGCGACAGGAACACGCAGATGCGGTCGGATTCCGAGCCGATGCGCGACATCAGGTCGCCGGTGCGCTTGCCGCCGAAGTATTCCAGCGACAGGCGCAGCAGGTGTTCGTAGGTGATGGTGCGCAAGTCCGCGCCGATGCGCTCGGAGACCAGCGCCAAGATATAGGTCTTGGCCCAGCCCAGCACCCAGGCCAGCAGCGCCGAACCGAGCAGGCCGGCCAGCAGCCACGCCACCAGCCCGAAATCTATCGGCTTGCCGTTCTGGTAGGGAACCAGCACCTTATCCATCAGCGGAATGGTCAGATAGGGCGGCACCAGCGTGGCGGCGGTGGAACCCAGCATCAGCAAAAAGCCACTCAGCAACTGCCAGCGGTAGGGCTGGGCGAAGCGCCACAGGCGCAGCAGCGTCCAGGTGGAGGGAGGCGCGTTGATGGTGGTGTTGCAGTGCGGGCATTCCTGCCGGTCGTCGGGGTAGGGTGTCAGGCAGTCCGGGCAACAGTCCGGCGCGATGCGGGTGGCGGGCGCTCCCGCCAGAAATTCCGTCAGCCGCTGCTCGAACTGTTTGACGAAACGCGATGCCTGGATGTCGTGCGCCAGCGTGTAATGCCAGCAGGCCAGCCGCGCACTGCCGTCGAACAGCTCGACGCGGCCTATGCCGCCGTGGTCGTTCTTGCCAATCACAAGGCCTGCGCGATAGTCGTAGGTGTCGCCCGCCGCATCGGGGCTGGCGAGGTTCAACAGGCGACGGTCGGTGATCAGCAGCAGGCCGCGCGAAAAATGCAGGCGTGCATCCAGATCGGTTTCCAGCCATGCCAGTAGCGTTTCGTCGCGGGCCAGTCGTGACGGGACGACATTGCGCCACAGGTCGGGGAGGGAGGTTGTCGCCGGAGTCGTCACGATGCGGGAAATGAGGATGGGATGGGCGGCGATATTACTACATTGCACGGCGCATACAGTATTTCCCGATACAGAAATCAGTCGGAACAGATTTGATTGGTGTGCGCAGTCTCCAACAGGCTTGCCCGCTATTTCCTGGCAACGGTCACTGCCGGGGTGCGACATGTTGACGCGCGACAAAATGCCACATTCTCGGGAAATCTTTTCATCCCTACAATTCGCACAGTTAAAAACAAATAATCGTATCGGGGAGTGCAGTGAATAAAAAGATTTTCGTGGTAAGTGTAATTGCGTTGGCGGTCAGTCAGGCTGTTTATGGTGCGGATGAAACGGAATTGCTGGAAAACGTAGTGGTGAGTGCCTCCAGGATCGAGCAAACAACCAAGGATGCACCGGCGAACGTGTCGGTGTTTAGCGCAAAAAAACTGGAAAAGGGCAGCAATTTTGTCATTGGCGATGCGCTTACCAATAAAGTGCCTAGCCTTTATTTGCGTGGTGGTGCGGTAGACGGTGGACGCGCAGGCACGACGATGCAGCCCAGTTTTCGGGGTATGGGAATCAATCGCAATTTGTTGCTGGTCGATGGTCAGTCGATGACCGATGCCTACGCTGGTCAAATAAATTGGGCAGCCATTTCCATGAATGATGTCGAGCGGATTGAAGTTATTCCGGGTGTGGGGTCAGCCTTGTACGGAAGTGCCGCAATGGGTGGGGTGATCAGCGTGATCACCAAGGCGCCGACCAAGCGTGAATTTACCGCCAAGTTGACCAAGGGGTTTTCCGATGGTGCTCGTACAAAAATTGATGCAGGGTACCGCGACAAGTTCGAGAACGGCATCGGTCTGGTGATAAATGTGTCGCAAGATGAGCGTCAGGGTTATGCCGCTGATTTGGTTACATTAGCGAATCCTGCTGGCGTGCCGCTGGCTGGCGCCAAAGTAGTGACGGGCTTGCGACCGACCACGACGACAACGGGTTTGCCGACCAATATTATTGGCGACAAAGGATTCAATGCGTCGAGGGCGGTGAATGCCAACGTCAAGGTTTTTTATGATCTGAGCGCTACAACCAAGCTGCACGCAGGGGTTGCCTACACCGAAGATACCAATCTCATTTCACCGTATCACGTTTATTTAACTGATGTGGCGACAGGTCTACCGTTGGCTTTGCCAGCTTCAAATGTGACGGCGACAAATTTGAGTATCAATGGAAAAAGAGCATCGCTCAGGGAATCGGCCTTTTTCGGTACGAATCCCGGTGGTCGCAGTTTGCGTAGATATTTCACGGGCTTGGAAACGGAGCTTTTTGGTGACTATAAACTGAAAGTTAACCTCGGCCGTATTGATTCGGATGGATGGTCCACTGGTTCGGCCAGGACAACCTTGAACACGATGACCAGTGGCGCGGGCACGATGCTAAGTTCACCCAACACCAAGACAGATGCCTCGGCTGAGGTAAGTTTTGCCGCAGGACAAAGTCAATTTATCGTAGCCGGACTTGCTTATGAAAACGGCGTGTTGAATTCCAGGAAATATGCTTTGGCCAACTGGACTAATCTCAATAGCAAAACCCGAGTCAACAGCAGCAGTGATGGCACCAGTTCTACGACTGCATTATTTTTGCAAGACCAGATCAGCGTAGCGGATAAATGGATGTTTTACGTCGGTGGTCGTTATGACGCATGGCGCTCCCAGGGTTCAGCAACAGATTTCATCACGCCCATCAATAGCAGAGTGAGTCCAGAAAGAACGGCAAGTTCCTTCAATCCCAAGTTGGCGGCTGTTTATAAAGCGACAGAACACTTGGCTTTGAAAGGCTCTGTTGGTACGGGTTTCCGCGCGCCAAATAATTATGAGCTGTATACCAATCCAACCTTTTCAGGTGCAGCCGCACCGAATGGCAAGTTGATTCTATCTAATCCGAACTTAAAACCAGAAACATCGCAGTCCGTTGAATTTTCTGCGGAGATGGATTTTGAACGTGGCGGCAATTTTAAAGTTGGCATCTATCAAACCAAGATGAGGGACATGATTTACCAAAAAGTGACGGCTGTTGCGCCCTATATTTTGCCAGGCACAGTGAGCCAAATTAACTTTCATGGTCAACAATCCAATGTGGCAGGTGCCACGATTCGCGGAGTTGAACTGTCTGGTGAGATGCCGATTACTCACTGGTTGAGTGTCAATGCAAGTTATACCTATACCGGCGCGGTAATTACCGACGATGGCGGATTAAAAACCGGCATGGTTGGTAAACGTATTTCAAACGTGCCCAAGAATATGGCCAGCTTTGGTTTTGAAGCTAAGCAGGGCGATTGGTCCGGTATGACATCCACCCGTTATACCGGCGAGGTGTATGGTTCAACGGATAACTTGAACACAGATACTGTGAAAGATGTCTGGACTGGTTACAGCAAATACTGGCTGACGGATCTGAAGATTGGTTATCAAATTGATAAAGGCTATAAAGCCACTCTTGCGGTGAACAATCTTTTTGATAAAGCATACTTTGCGTATTACCCCATGCCTCGTCGAAATTTGACGATAGATTTGGCTGCAACTTTTTAATCCGCGTAATTTGATACACAAAATTCCACCCTGCTTTATAGCTGGGTGGAACGCTTTTTAAGGGAAAATATCATGCGTAACGCTATCGTTTATTTGCATCGTTGGGTTGGTTTGGCAGTATTGGCATTCGTCGGTTTGGCAGCGATCACGGGGACGATACTGGCTTTTGATAAAGAGCTGGATGGTTGGTTGAATGACGATTGGTACACCGTTTTGCCACAAGGTGAGCGTTTGTCTATGGACGCGCTTGTGCCTGCGGCAGAAAAATTTTATCCCGGCAAGCGTGTGACATTTGTGCGCACTGGCGAGGAGGCGAGCAGTGCGTATCAGTTTTATTTACGCACCCCTGCGGCAAAAGGCGATGACAATTTTGAAAACTTTTTCAAAAACAATACCAAATATCATCAAGTATTTATCAATCCTTATACCGCTGAAGTTTTAGGCGGACGTGTAAACGGTGAAGTAGGCTTGGATAAGCGTCACCTCATCGGATTTTTGTTGAAGCTGCATTACACCTTGATCTTGGGGGACTTCGGCAAATGGTTGATGGGCATCGCGGCATTGTTGTGGCTGGTTGATCATTTTGGCGCGGTGTATTTGTCTTTCCCGAAGTTGAAAGCTTGGAAAAAGTCTTTTGCATTTCGTTGGAATGCAGGCGGGCATAAGTTGAATTTCGATATGCACCGCAGCGGCAGTATGTGGATATTGCCGGTGTTGATTGCGCTGGCTTTGTCGAGTGTTTATCTGAATCTGAATACGCAGTTCAAATGGGTGGTGAATAAGTTTTCGCCTGTAACTAAGGTGGAATGCGCCTGCCACGTTGATCCGAATGCGAAATGGTTGGCAGATACAGCGTCGTGGCAAGGTGCGATTGCCTTGGCACAGCAAACCAAGCCCGATTTAAGAGTAGGTGGTTTGACCTTCTTGCCAGATACACGCAAGTTCATTGTGTCAATGAAAGGTAGTGATGACCTTACAGCAGAAGTCGGGATGACTAAGGTATATGTCAATGCGATTACGGGTGAGTTGATGCATGTACACGATCGTGCAGATGAAACCGCTGCCGATACCTTTTTGGCATGGATGTTGCCGCTGCACTCCGGTCGCGTGTTTGGTCTAATCGGTCAAATCATCATTCTACTGAGCGGCATCGTCATCACGATTATTTGCGTGACGGGCTATTTGATTTATGCCAGAAAAGCTAAAGCGCGTGAAGCGAAAGCAGTTAAACCAGTCGCCGAGATCATTCCTGTTATTCAAACGGTTAGTGAAAGCAATTTAGCAACACCTACAACTCACTCATAAGAAAGATAGCTCAGTGGAATCATTTTTGAATGTGCATGTCATTGAAACTTTTTTGTATCAAGTCTCGACGGCTTTATATGTGCCGGTGATTTTGAGTTGTGCCTTATTAACGTTTTACGTGACACTTTCCACGGGTTTTTTAATGCGAGATGCCTGGGAGCGTTATCGTCATGGCGCATCGGCGGTGTATCGGTATCGCAAAGTGGTGACCGCAGAGTTGGCTAATAATGCAGAGCACTTGGATGCGCGCCTAGAACGCCTGTTGCAGCAAAGCGAGTTGAAAGTGGTGCAACAACTTGACCGCATCCGCTTTGTCATTAAGGTAGGCCCTGCGTTGGGCTTGATGGGTACGTTGATACCGATGGGTATTTCCTTGGCGGCTTTGGCCGAAGGCAATATTCCTAAAATGGCTGGCAGTATGGTCACGGCATTTACCGCAACGGTGGCGGGTTTGGGCTGCGGTGTGGTGGCGTATCTCATCGCACTCAAACGAGAAAAATGGTTGCGTGCAGATATTACTGAAATGGAGTTTTTGACCGAAATGGTGGTGCGCGACGGTAAGCTGGACACCGCTTGCAAGCTGGGACATTAGGATGCGTTATCTCAAACGTCGCCGCCGTTTTGAATCAAATGACGCGCTAGAAGATCCGATTGCGGGTGTTGCCAATTTATTCGATGCCAGTATCGTGTTTATTGTCTCGATGATGTTGGCCTTGTTCATGGCTTACAACATGATGGATTTGGTTAATCCCAACGCCGAAGTCACGATGACTAAAAAAGGCGCGGATGGGCAAATCGAAATCATCACGCGCAAGGGCAAAGAAATCAAAGTCACCAAAGTGACCGATAAAAAAATGTCGGGTGCGGGCGAACGTCTTGGCACGGCATATCGTTTGGCGGATGGAAAAGTAGTCTATGTACCACAATAAAAATCGAATCCAACCGTTGCGTATTCTTAACTATCTCTTGGCAATTATTTTATTTGCTTGCGCAACGGCAGCACTTGCCGCGCCGCTTTCCGTCAGCCTGATGATGGGCGGCAACGACACCGCTACGGCAGCGGATGCGGCGCGTTTGCTCAAGACTGATCCTGCGCTGCGTGACGTTAAGGTGCGCGTGTATTCGATGCTGGATTTCCCAGAGCGCGCTACTGTGGAGACTTTGGCGCACGCGGCCGCGTTGGCAAAGTCCAACATCATTTTTGTTTCCACCAGCGTTGGTCGCCGCTTTATTGATTTGGCTGGCGTGCAGATTAAACAAGCAACGCAAGCAGGGGGCAGTGCGTACATTGTGGGCGGTGTCTGGGATGCGGATTTTGCCAGTTTCGGTTTGACCAAATCTCCCGCGTTGACAGCTTACAAAGAGGCGGGTGGTGCCATCAATATGGCGAATATGGTGCGCGCGGCACTGGCAAAAAAACTGAATATTCAAGGTGTTCCTGAGCCAGATCCATTTCCTGAAACGGCTTATTTCAATCCGACCAATCAACGTAGCTATGATGATTTTAAGCAATTCGAACAAGACTGCACTTGGTGTAAGCCGGGTAAGCAGTGGGTGGCGGTGTATATGTATCGCAATACCGCCTTGTCGGGAAAAATGGAAACAGTGAACGCGCTAATGGCATCGCTGACCGCGCGCGGGTTGAATGCCTTGCCGGTTTATTCGATTAAAACCGACAATATGCTGGAAAAATTATTGCTGGATAAGAACGGTCACTCGCGTGTCGCTGGCGTACTGGCTCTAGGCGGAAAGTTCGATATGTCGCCGACTACCACTGTGCCGTTGTTGCAGCAAATGAATGTGCCGGTGATCAATTTAATTACCACCATGTCGAAAAGTCGTGTGCAGTTCGAGGCATCGCCCATCGGCTTGGACATCATGGAACGCTCTTGGCAAGTGGGGAGTCCTGAGCTAGGCGGAGCGATTGCACCGACGATAGTTGCCACCAAAGAACGTCATTATGATGCGCAACTTGATGTGACCTACGACCAAGACATGTCGATTCTGGAACGAGTAGAGCGTGCGACGGAGCGGATGGCGCGCTACATTGAGTTGCACAATGAAATGAATCTGAATAAGCGCGTAGCCTTGATTTACTACAACTATCCACCGGGCAAAGAAAATGTCGGCGCGTCGTATTTGAATGTATTGCCCAAGTCGCTCACAACGATGTTGCAACGCTTGAAAACCGAAGGCTACAACACCGGCACTGAGCCGATTGATGAGAACTTATTGTTCAATCAAGTCACGCAAAGCGGCACGAATATCAGTGGACATCGTCCGGGTGAATTGGAGGCGTTGGTGCGCAGTGGAAACGCCACTTTGTTGCCGACTAAAACCTACGAAAAGTGGTTTGCGCAATTACCTGAGTCGCTACGCAAACAAGTGACCGACTATTGGGGCGCGCCCGATCAAGCCAAAGCGATGTTGTGGCGGGATGCCAAAGGTGTTGCCTATTTTGTTTTTCCTACCGTGCGCAAAGGCAATATCCTGCTCACAGCACAGCCCGACAAAATCGGTAGCTTGGATGTCAGCAAGCTGTATCACGATGTGCATATTCCACCACATCATCAATACCTCGCGTTTTATCTGTGGCTGCAATACGGTTTCAAATCTCATGCGATGGTGCATGTCGGCACGCATGGTACACATGAATGGCATGGAGGACGCGAAGTGGGTTACCTCGCGGACGATCCGGGCGAAGTGTTCGTCGGCGCCGTGCCGCAACTTTATCCCTACATCGTGGATAACATCGGCGAAGGCATACAAGCCAAACGGCGTGGCATGGCGGCGTTAATTAGTTACCTCACACCCGCATTGGATAAAGCCTCGCTCAATGGTGAGTTGGTCAAGCTGATGGGGTTGATTAGCGACTATCGCGTTGCAAAACAAAAAGGCGCAGTAGCTGCGGATGCGATTCTGGGCGAGTTGTCTGGGCTTGCCGTGAAGCTGGGTGTTGCGAAAGACTTGGGCTACACCAGTGTGACTACCGATGCGCAAGTCGATGAGATTGAAGACCATCTAAAAGCCCTCGGCGAAGCCAATGTGCCATATGGATTACATACCTTTGGTGTGTCGCCGGATGCTCGTGCACGTGAGACCACGGTGGACGCGATGTTGAGTATCGAAAAATCACTTACACCCGTACAGCGTGCAGCCAAACGTATAGATTATTTGTCGCGCCTGGAACGCAGTGGCGCAGCAGAATTGGATGCTTTGGTGAATGGTTTAAAAGGCGGTTACATTGCGGCGAGCGGCGGCAATGACCCCATCCGCAATCCCGATGCTTTACCTACCGGGCGCAATATGTTCGGCTTTGATGCCACGCGGCTACCGATGCCTGCAACTTATGCCGCAGGGGCTAAGCAAGCCGCTGATTTAGCCGAAGATTATCGCAAGCGTCATGGGCAATATCCCGATAAGTTGACCTTCAATTTGTGGGGCGTGGAAAGTTATCGCCACGAGGGCATGTTGGAATCTGAGATCATGAATCTGATGGGCGTGAAACCCGTTTGGGATGAGCGCGGATTAGTGAAAGGAGTCGAACTAATTTCGCGTCAGGAACTGGGTCGTCCGCGAGTGGATGTTGTGATTTTGCCTTCGGGTATGTACCGCGACCAGTTTGCCCCTGTAATGATCTTGCTGGATAAAGCCGCCACCGCAGCGCGATTGGCGAATGAGGCTGACAATCCCATCGCAAAAAATTATCAAAAGACGGTGACGACACTGAAAGCAAAAGGCGTGCCTGAAGAACAAGCACAGCGTCTGGCCGGTGTACGAATCTTTTCCAGCCCTACTGGCGTTTATGGCAACAACGTGAATAAAGTCGTACCTAAATCGAATACGTGGACGGATGAAAATCAAATTGCCGATGTATATCTGAATCGCAACGGCAACCCTTATGGTCAAGGCTACTGGGGCGGCTTGGACACAAGCGCAAAGGATGGTCAACCTCAAGTGGGTAAAGAAATCCCAACGACCTTGGGGGTGGATTTATTCAAGCTGGCACTTACAGGCGTAAATGCGAATATCCATAGCCGTTCCAGTAACACCTACGCCGCGCTTGATAACGATGACTTTTATGATGCTTTAGGCGGAGCTGCCTTAGCGGTGCGCGCGGTGAATGGCAAAGGTGCAGAAACCATCGTGGCAAACTTTGCCAATCCAAAAGACCCGCATCACGAATCACTGGAAAAATTTATCGGCACAGAAATGCGCACCCGTTATCTCAATCCTGAATGGATTAAATCCATGATGAAGGAAGGCTATTCAGGCGCGCGTTTTATTGGCCATGTGACGGAGAATCTGTGGGGGTGGCAAGTGACTACGCCAGAAGCTATTGATGGCGCGAAGTGGCAAGAAATGTATGAAACCTATGTTGCTGATCGCAACGGCTTGAACATCAAACAAAAATTCCGCGACTCGAAAAATATGCTGGCCTACCAAGGCATGATAGATCGCATGGCGGCTGCGATTAACAAAGGTTATTGGAAAGCGGATGAGGCAACCAAGCGCGCCTTGGATAAAGCCAATCAAGAAGCCATCGCCGAGGCTGGTGTGGCATGTGATCGCGATAGCTGTTCGAGCCAAGAAATAACTACGTTGGCTGAAGCGCAAGACAGGAAAGTCGGTGAGCAGGCCAGCAAGATGCCCGCCCCGAAACTAGGTGCCAAGGCTCGCAGTCCTGCTACGTCTGAACTTACCGCAGTTCAGCCGCAGCAAAGTACAGCTAAACCTACAGTAACTCAGGCGGCTGCTAAATCCCCCAGTTCAAATGGCGGTATGGCTGGGCAAAAAGTGCAAGTGGATGGCTACGAGATGACAGAGCAAAAATCCAAAGTCAGCGAACAACTGGTCACTCATGCCCCGGCATGGTTCGGTTTGATGTTTGCAGTAATGATCGGATTAGGAATGTTTTTTAGAAAAATTGAACGCGGTTAGGCACGACCAAGGTGAAGTAAGGCGCACATCTTGAACTTTTGAAAGAGAAATTGATGAAATATATTATGGGCTGTGTGGTGTTAATGGCGACGGTAACGCCTGCATTTGCTGAGTCTGCTGATACGTTGCCCGAAGTAAAGGTCACTTCTAAACGAAGTGATGTGACGGAGCGCCGTGAATCGAATACGCAAAAGGTGGTGCTGGATAGTAAGGAGATCGAAAACCTTAGCGCGCAAAATATCGGCGAGGTGTTGGGTAAATTGCCCGGTGTCGAGATCAAAGGGGATAAGCCCAGCGCGCGTGGGATGCCTCGCGATTCGGTGCAAATACTGATAGATGGCGAACGGCAGGCTAATGGTTCATTGGTGATATTCGGCGCTTTGGGGCGCATGCCTTCCAGTGAACTGGAGCGGGTTGAGATATTGCGTGGCTCATCCGCAGAGTTTGGCGGGGCTTCCGCAGTAACAGTGAATTTGGTGCTGAAAAAGGCGCTGCCGAAACGTTCGACCGAATCACGTGTGGGCATAGGTTCGCGCGGCGGGGTGACAAATTACAGTCTGGGCTGGACAGAAAATGGCGGAGAAGGTGCGTTTTCATGGTCATTGCCAATCTCGTTGATCTGGAGCAATTCACCTCTTAACTCAGGGGTTGATCGACAGGACCGCAATGCACTCGGTGTTCGCTCGCTGTGGCAGCAGGAAAACCAGACTGGCGTAAGCAAACTGGGACATCATGGCTTTACACCGCGCTTTACCTGGAAATCGGGTAGCGATAGTCTCACGGTATCACCGATGTTCTTTTATGGTGGGCCGACCACACGCGATACCGATACGGCGCTGAGCAAATACTTGGTGCCAGCTACCGGAACCGGCCTTGCCTATAACGGAAATCGCGTTTCACACGAGGATTCCTTGAGTCGGGTGATGCGCTTGCGTGTTGATGGTGAAAAGCATTTTGACGATAGCAAGTTGACCGGACGAATGTCGCTGAGCAATAGCCGCCGTAGCGCCACAGTATCTCGCAATGCCTATGATGCGCTAAATGTGTTGACTGGCTTTACCGATAGCTCTGTGGGGGTCGATCAGGAATTGAATGCTGCCATGCGTCTTGATCGAGCGTTGGGAGAAAAAAATCTGCTGTCGCTGGGTGCGGAATACGTCAATTTTACCCGTAACGATCAGCAGTTTTTTGCGGGGGGCTTTGTCGCACAAAATAACTATGTTTCCGCGTCACGTGACGGCATTCTTTGGCTGCAGGATGATTTTACCCCCCAGCAATCGCTGACGTTGACGACAGGTTTACGTGCCGAAAGTATGGGATTAAGTGCCGATGGGGTTACGCAGCAACACATGGCATGGCTACCTTCTGTGGCGGCACGCTGGGAGCCCGTAGAAAAGTGGGTGGTACGCAGTTCGTTGGGAGCGGGTTTGAAAATGCCCAAGATCGATGAGATCAGCAATGCGGCTGTGCGCAGCATCGCGACCAACACGCCGGTAGAAGCGGATAAACGTGGCAATCCCAATTTGCGCCCCGAGCGCAGTGTGAATTTTGAAGCCGTACTAGAGCACTATTTACCAGACGATATCGGCGTTTTCGGTGCAAATTTTTATATCCGTACCACACAGGACTTTACCGAGCGGCGAGTACAACTGGAAGGATTGCGTTGGGTGGATCGGCCTTATAACGAAGGAACGGCGCGGCATTGGGGAATGGAGTTGGACGGCAAGGTACGTACCGATAAGTTTGGCTGGAAAGGTGCAACCGTGAAGGTGCATCTAACCTTACCCAATGCACAGGTGAACGATACGCGCTTGGGCATCACCCGTATGGCACGCGACACGCCTCGTTATGTGCTGTCAATGGGGCTGGATCAAAGTCTGCCGAGTTTGAAATCCAGCTATGGCGTGTCGGTGCAGCATTCTGCGTTGAGCCAGACGGTAATTCCAGGCGAGCAGCTAGGCTATACCTCAGCCCGTACCCAACTGGATGCGTTCTGGCTCTACCAAATCGATCCGCAATTCAAATTGCGTCTGGCAGGACAGAATCTGTTGGCGGCCAATAACGCGCGGCAAAACACGCTGACAGCGCCAACCGGTCAATGGCAGGTGAGCAATACGGATTATGGGTATCGCAGCGTATTTTTAACGCTTGAGGGACGTTTGTAGTATGTCAACGGTTCTACGTATGGGTTCAATGTCGGAATACCAGATTAAGCCGTTGCGTGACTGGCTGGGCGTGGTTGGACTGGTTGTTCTGCTCCACGCTGCGGGATTCGCAGCATGGGTCACATATCCGAAGGATGAGCCTGCGGTGGTCATCAGTCAAATGTCGGTCGAGATGCAGCAGAGCGAAGTGGTACAACCTCAGCCAGCGCCGCCAAAACCGCAGCAGCATGTAGAGCAAGTGGTCAAGGCGGTTAGTAAGTCGGTTAATCCTGTCAGCGATATAGCGCAACAAGTCGCTCCTTCGCAGGCGTTTCAGCCTGCGCCGCCTGTCGAAGCGCAAGTGCCTGTGGCGCCGCACGTTTCAGAGACTCCCATAGTGGAAACTGCGCCGGACTATAAGGCTGGATATTTGAATAATTCCCGCCCGCATTATCCGATGGCAGCCCGAAAAATGAACTGGGAGGGCACGGTTATACTGAACGTCGAAGTCTTGGCATTAGGGCGTTGCGGTGAATTGAACGTCTTTAAAAGCAGCGGTCGCGAGGTGCTGGACAATGCCGCGATGCAGACGGTTAAAAATTGGCGATTTATTCCCGCACGGCACGGGGATCAAGCGATCACCAAGTGGTTTAAGGTACCTATTCAATTTTCACTTGAGGATAACGAAGTATGAACGGTTTATTTGCAGACCAGTCACCCGTGGTATCAGCAACTTTGCTGGTGTTGATTTTGCTTTCGGTGGTTACCTGGTCGATCGCGCTGTATAAATTTTTGCGGCAAATTCAGGAAAAAAATCGTAGCCGTGATTTTCTGGCCTCATTTTGGGCTGCCCGCGATTGGACGGATGCGGCTGACAAGGCGGAGCAGGGGCAGGGCGATGTCGCGCGCTTGGCACAATCCGGTTTCTCCGAACTTTCGATGCTGGGTTCGGATCGTCAGGATTTGCTGCACACGGGTGCGCCACAGGAAATACTGGAACGCCGGTTGAGCCAGCAATTGCAAAATATCCAGCGCTATCATGAACGCGGTCAGGCCGAATTGGCGACTATTGGTTCAACCGCGCCTTTCGTCGGTCTGTTCGGCACCGTTTGGGGCATCATGCACGCGTTACAGAATATTGGGCAGAGCGGCACGGCTTCACTGGATGTAGTAGCAGGGCCGATAGGAGAAGCGTTGATTGCTACCGCTATCGGCATTGCAACTGCGCTGCCCGCTGTGTTGTTTTACAACTACTATCTGCGCAATTTACGCTTGCGTGTTACCGAGCTGGAAAACTTCGCCCATGACTTTATGCGTCTGGCGATAAAACATAACTTCAAGGGATAGCGCAATGGCCTTCAATCACAATTCGGAAGGCAGCATGATGAGCGAGATTAACGTCACGCCGCTGGTGGACGTGATGCTGGTGTTGCTGGTGGTGTTTATCATCACCGCCCCCTTGCTTGCCCCACAATCCCTGAAGATCAGTTTGCCCAAAACAGATGCAGTTGCACAGAGCGACAAGCTACAGCACCTTAGTCTGGTGGTTGATGCACACGGCAATGTCGAGTTGGATAACCGGCATGTCAGTGATGCGGGTTTGACTGAAGTGTTGCATCAGCGTGCCATCGATCCGGTATTTCAGTTGCAGATTCAGGCCGATAAAACGGTGCCCTACGGACGTATCGCCGAGTTGATGGCGCTGGCGCAACACGCAGGGGTTGGCAAACTGTCCTTTGTTACGCTGGCAAAATAGTTTGACCAAGCGCCTCTCAAAAATACCTGCTCACACCGTGCAGTCCCAAATAGCCTGAATCGGGTAGATGCCCTCTGGATTTGATGCGGCTTACGGACGGCACGGTGAAAGGCTGGTCAATCCACGTCATCAATTCGCGATGCGTAAATAGATTCATGTGCGGCAGCGCCGCTAGCATGGCTAAGCTCCTGTCAAAATCGAAAGACTTACTCGAATAATCCTCGGGGACGGCACTCGTTGACGTAGGGCAGGGAAGAGCGCACCTAGACTTTGGGCAAGAGTAGTGGAAACGGCTAATACAAGCCATTTTGCCAAGCTCTCTGGTACACTTTCGCCGCGCGGTAAACCGGTGGTATGTGGCTAGCGTTTACCCCTAAAATTTTCCGTATTAATTCGTCTGAAAGAACTGATGGAATTCCTCAAGATTTTGTCACTGCGTGGCCCGAACATCTGGACCTACCGCCCCGTGCTGGAGGTATGGCTGGATATCGGCGCGCTGGAAGACTCGCCTTCCAACACCATTCCCGGGTATTACGAACGACTGAGCGCCTGGCTGCCCGGCATGATCGAACATCGCTGCGGTATCGGCGAACGCGGCGGTTTTTTTCAGCGGCTGCGCGAAGGCACCTGGCCGGGTCATATCTTGGAACATGTCACGCTGGAACTGCAAAACATGGCGGGCATGCAGAGTGGCTTCGGCAAGGCGCGCAGCACCTCGGTGCGCGGTGTCTACAAGGTGGTGGTGCGTTCGCGCAACGAGGAAGTGACACGCGCCGCACTGCACGAGGCGCGCGACCTGATGCGGGCGGCGATGCAGGACCAGCCGTTCGATGTGGCGGCGGCGGTCGCCCGGCTGCATGCGATGGTGGATTCGCTGTGTCTGGGGCCCAGCACCGCCTGCATCGTGGATGCGGCCACCGAGCGGGGCATCCCCTCGATACGCCTGACCGACGGCAATCTGGTGCAATTGGGCTACGGCAGCCGTCAGCATCGTATCTGGACGGCTGAAACCGACCGCACCAGCGCGATCGCAGAGGGCATCTCCCGCGACAAAGACCTCACCAAGACCTTGTTGCAGTCTTGCGGCGTGCCCGTACCGGAAGGCTGCATCGTGGACAGTCCGGAGGAAGCCTGGGAGGCGGCTGAAGACATCGGCTTGCCGGTGGTGGTCAAGCCCAGCGACGGCAATCACGGGCGTGGCGTGTCCACCGAGCTGATGACCCGCGAGGAAGTCGAGGCGGCGTTCAAACTGGCCGACGCGGAAGGCAGCGAAGTGATCGTCGAGCGCTTTATCCGGGGCAATGAACACCGGTTGCTGGTGGTGGGCGGTCGTCTGGCGGCAGCGATCAAGGGCGAGACGGTCTCGCTGGTGGCCGACGGGCAATCCACCATACGCGCGCTGATAGATACTCAGATCAATTCCGACCCACGGCGCGGCGCGGAAGAAGAATTCCCGCTGGACGTGATCCTGATAGACGAAAACCCGGCCGCCCAGTTCGAGCTGGCCCGCCAGGGGTATACGGCGGAATCCATACCGGCTGTCGGCACTTCGGTGCTGATCCAGCGCAATGGCAATGTCGCCTTCGACGTCACCGAACTGGTGCACCCAGAGGTGGCGGCGACCGTGGAACTCGCGGCGCGCATCGTCGGTCTGGACATCGCTGGCATAGACCTGATGGCCGAGGACATCTCCCGCCCGCTGGCAGAACAGGGCGGCGCGATCGTCGAGATCAACGCCGGCCCCGGTTTGCTGATGCACTTGAAACCGGCCTCGGGCAAGGCGCAACCGGTGGGTGAAGCGATTGTTGCCAGCCTTTTTACCGCCTCGGACGACGGTCGCATCCCGGTCATCGGCATTTCGGGTACGCACGGCAAGACGCGCGTCGCCCGCTTGCTGACCGAGATACTGCAACTGTCGGGTCGTCATGTCGGGTTGGCCTGCAGCGACGGCATGTATTTTGATGGTCGGCAGACCGACAAGCGCGATGGCGCGAACTGGGCGACCGCGCAAAAGGTGCTGATGAACCGCTCGGTCGAGGCGGCGGTGATCGAGAACGGCCTCACGACGATACTGGGCGAGGGGTTGGGTTATGACCGCTGCCAGGTCGGCATCGTCACCAACATCATCGCGGACCGGCATTTCGGCGACTATTACATCGAGACCGAAGAGCAGGTGCGCAACGTGGTGCGTACCCAGGTGGATGTGGTGCTGTCCGGCGGCGTCGCGGTGCTGAATGCCTGCGACCCGCTGGTGGCGGGGCTGGCCGAATATTGCGACGGCGAAGTGATCTTCTTCAGCGCCGACGGTCAGTTGCCTTCCGATCATCCGGTGAAGCGCGCGGTGCTGCTGCGCGATGGTGTCATCGTGCTGCGCGAAGACGGTCAGGAAACGGAACTCTACCGGCTGGCGGCAACCGATGCGGAAAACGATTGGCAATTGCTGGCGGTGGTCGCGGCGGCCTGGGCGCTCGGCGTGTCGAATTCGCTGATCAAGGCCGGGCTTGCCAACGCGGCATGAAGCCCGCTGATCTGATGTATCAATCTGTTGATAAAAGGAATCTTTCCTGATGGAAGTCTCACGTTTGCGCTCTCTGCGCGGCCCCAACCTGTGGAGCCGGCATACCTCGATCGAGGCCATCGTATCCTGTTCGGAAGCCGAGCAGGATATCGCCGGCATAGCCGGTTTCGAAGCGCGTTTACGCGCCCGTTTCCCTGAATTGGGCAGGTTGCAGCCGCCCGGCCATCATGAGGCGGTCAGCATGGCGCACACGCTGGGCGTGGCCGCACTCGGGTTGCAGGCGCAAGCCGGTTGTCCGATCACCTTCAGCCGCACCACGGCCACCGTCGAGTCGGGCGTGTTTCAGGTAGTGATCGAATACAGCGAGGAAGCGGTCGGGCGCAAGGCGTTCAGGCTGGCGGAGGCACTGTGCCAGGCGGCGCTGGTGGATGCGCCGTTCGACGTTGAGGCAGCGCTGGCCGAACTGCGCGAACTGGACGAAGACATGCGCTTGGGGCCCAGCACCGGGGCCATCGTGCAGGCAGCCATTGCACGAGGCATCCCGTATCGCCGGCTGACCGATGGCAGTCTGGTGCAGTTCGGCTGGGGCAGCAAGCAGCGCCGCATCCAGGCTGCCGAGACCGACCGCAGCAGTGCGATAGGCGAAGCCATTGCTCAGGACAAGGATTTGACCAAGCGCATGCTGGAAGCGGCCGGTGTGCCCGTGCCGGCAGGCAGGCCGGTAGAGGATGTCGAGGATGCCTGGCAGATGATGTGCGAGATCGGCGTTCCGGTGGTCATCAAGCCGCTGGACGGCAATCAGGGCAAGGGCGTGACGGTAAACGTGGTGACCCGCGAACACATGGAGATCGCCTATGCGGCGGCGATGGAATACGGTTCGCAGGTGATGGTCGAGCGCTTCATGCCGGGCAGCGATTTCCGCATGCTGGTGGTCGGCGACAAGTTGGTGGCTGCGGCGCGCCGCGAGCCGCCGCAAGTGGTCGGCGACGGCGAACACACCATCCGCGAACTGATAGATGTCGTCAATGCCGACCCGCGTCGCGGCGACGGCCATGCGACCTCGCTGACCAAGATGCGGCTGGACAGCATCGCGCTGGCCAGGTTGCAATTGCAGGGTTATACGGAGGACTCGGTTCCCGCCAAGGGCTGTCACGTGATTCTGCGCAACAACGCCAATCTCAGCACCGGCGGTTCGGCGACCGATGTGACCGACGACGTGCATCCGGATCTGGCCGCCAGCGCGGTCGCTGCGGCGAAGATGATAGGGCTGGACGTGTGCGGCGTGGACGTGGTGTGCGACAGCGTGTTGTTGCCGCTGGAGGCGCAGGGCGGCGGCGTGGTCGAGGTGAATGCCGCGCCCGGCCTGCGCATGCACCTGCAACCTTCATACGGCAAGGGCCGCGACGTTGGCGGGGCGATCGTCTCGATGATGTTCGCTGACGGCGACGACGCGCGCATCCCGCTGGCGACGGTGGCCGGCACCAACGGCAAAACCACTACGGTCAGGCTGATCGCGCACATCCTGGGGTGCAAGGGGCTGCGCGTCGGCATGACCAATTCCGACGGCGTCTATATCCAGGGCAAACGCATAGATACTGGCGATTGCAGCGGCCCGAAGAGCGCGCGCAACGTGCTGATGCACCCCGACGTGGACGCGGCGGTGCTGGAGACCGCGCGCGGCGGTGTGCTGCGCGAGGGACTGGCGTTCGACCGCTGCAACGTGGCAGTGGTCACCAACATCGGCATGGGCGACCATCTGGGGCTGAACTTCATCAGCACCGTCGAAGACCTGAGCGTGGTGAAGCGGGTGGTGGTGCAGAACGTCGCACCCGACGGCGTGGCGGTGCTGAATGCCGCCGACCCGATGGCGGCTGCCATGGCGACCCATTGTCCCGGTTCGGTGACGTTCTTCGCGATGGATCGCCACCACCCGGTGATGGCGGCGCACCGCGCGCAGGGCAAGCGCATCGTGTATGTCGAGGACGGCGAGATCGTCGCCTCCAAGAAAAAGATCGTGCAGCGCATCCCGCTCTCCGATATCCCGCTGACCCGCAACGGCACGATAGGCTTCCAGATCGAGAACGCGATGGCCGCCATCGCAGCCGCCTGGGGGCTGAAGATGGACTGGGAAACGATACGCGCCGGCCTGTCCTCGTTCGTTAACGATGCGGCGACCGCACCGGGCCGATTTAATTTCTTCGAATACAAGGGCGCGTCCGTGATCGCCGACTATGGACACAATCCCGACGCGATGGCTGCACTAATCCCGGCGGTCGAGAGCATCGCGGCCAAACGGCGCATGGTGGTGATCAGCGGGGCGGGCGACCGCCGCGACGAAGACATCCGCCAGCAGACCGCGATGCTGGGCGAGGTGTTTGACGAAGTCATCCTCTATCAGGACCAGTGTCAGCGCGGGCGTCAGGAGGGCGAGGTGCTGGCGCTGCTGCGGCAGGGGCTGGAGCAGGCCTCGCGCAGCCGCAAGGTCGAGGAGATCACCGGCGAGTTCCTGGCGATAGACACCGCGCTGTCGCGCCTTGAGCCGGGCGACCTGTGCCTGATCCTGATAGACCAGGTGGACGAGGCGCTGGCGCACATCGCCAAGCGGGTGGCCGAGGCCGGATGAAGCTGATCCAGTCGAAGGACAACCCGTTCTACAAGGAACTCGTCAGGCTCGCCGGCAACGCACGGCAACGCGGCAAGGCCGGGCAGGCGCTGCTGGACGGGGCGCACCTGCTGGCCGCGTATCTGGCCGGCGGCCATCAGCCGCGCCACGTGCTGGTGAATTCGGCGGGATTGGCGGACGCGGAGATAGCCGCGCTGCTGGCGCGGCTGGAGGCGGCGGTGGCGGTCACGCAACTGGACGACAAGCTGTTCGCCGCACTCTCCGAACTCAAGACCCCCACCGGCATCTTGGCGCTGATAGATATGCCACGGCCCGCGCCTGCCGCCGCGCATTTCGCGCTGCTGCTGGAAGACATCCAGGATCCCGGCAATCTCGGTTCCATGCTGCGTTCAGCGGCTGCCGCCGGATGCGATGCGGTGTACCTGTCGGCGGGCTGCGCCGACGCCTGGTCGCCCCGGGTGCTGCGCGCCGCGATGGGCGGCCACTTCTGTCTGGCAATCCACGAGCGGCAGGACTTGCAGCAGGTGGCCGGGGCGTTTTCCGGCAAGTTGCTGGCGACCCGCCTTGATGCCACTGCCAGCCTGTACGATAGCGACCTGTCCGGCGACATCGCTTTCATGATGGGCAACGAGGGCGCGGGGCTGTCGGACGAACTGCTGGCGCTGGCCAGCCATCCGCTCATCATCCCGATGCCGGGCAAAGTCGAATCCCTGAACGTGGCCGCCGCCACCGCAATCTGCCTGTTCGAGGCAGTGCGGCAGCGGCAGTAACGTGAACCAGGAAAATCCGTCAGAACAAAACTCGTCATTCCCGCGCAGGCGGGAATCCAGCAGGACAAACACTCCGCGAAGCGGACAAAACCCCGGCACTGGATTCCCGCCTGCGCGGGAATGACGATACCGATAGATTAGACGGGGAATCTCAGGCCAGCGACTTGCCGACCAGTTCGCTGACATCCCTGGAAAGATTCCCTGAATGTTCAACCTGTTGCAGCGCTTTCTGCATCATCTCCTTCAAGTCTGGTCGGTACTTCTTCCAGTGATCCAATGAGCGCACCAGACGGGCGGCGACCTGCGGGTTGATCGCGTTGAGCGCGATGACCTGTTCGGCCCAGTAGGTGTAGCCGCTGCCGTCCGGCGCATGGAAGCGCGCCGGGTTGGCGTTGCAGAAACTGAAGATCAGGCTGCGCGCGCGGTTGGGGTTGCCGAGCTTGAAGGCCGGGTGGGCGGCCAGTTTGCGGATCGCCGGCACGTCGGTGTGGGGGGCTGCGGCTTGCAGGCTGAACCATTTGTCTATCACCAGCGCCTCGTGTTCGAACGTCCGGTAGAAATCCTGCAGGGCGGCTTCGGCGGCCTGCGGGTTGGCGGAAAGCAGGCTGCCCAGTGCCGCGATGCGGTCGGTCATGTTGTCGGCGCTGCCGAGTTGCGCCTGCGCCAGTTCCAGTGTGCTGTCGTCGCGCCATTCCAGCAGGTAGGCGAGGCAGACGTTCTTCAGCGCCCGTTTGGCCGCCGAGCGGGTGTCCGGGCTGTAGTCGCCGGGTGTCAGATTGGCTTCATAGGCAGCGATCAGATCGCTCTTCAGCGCGTCGGCCAGCGCGCGCACCATGAACCGGCGCGCAGTATGGATGGCCGCAGGGTCTACCACGGCGCTCTGTTCGGCCACCGTGCCCTCGGAGGGCAGCGTCAGGAGTTGCGCGCGGAACGCAGGGTCCAGCGTCGCGTCGTTCAGCGCGCTTTGCAGCGCCACGATAAACAAGTCGTCCAGCACCAGTGTCTCGCCGCTCTGCGCCTTGCCAGTCAGTTGCAGCAGGCGGCGCATCGCCAGCCGTTGCCCGGCCTCCCAGCGGTTGAACGGGTCGCTGTCGTGCGACAACAGCAGCGCCAGTTGCTCGTCGGTATAGGCGTAGTCCAGCGTGACCGGCGCTGAAAAGTCGCGCAGCAGGGAAGGGACGGGTTGTGCGGTGATGCCGCTGAAGCTGAATGTCTGGCTGGTTTCGTTCAGTTCCAGCACACGGATCTTGCTGCCTGCCGAATCCAGCGCCAGTTCGATGCCCTGAGCGTCCAGCAGGCCGACTGCGACCGGGATGGGGAAGGGCAGTTTGTCGGGCTGGTCGGGGGTGGCCGGGCAGGATTGCGTCAGCGTGATGTCATAGCGTCCGCCTTCCGCGTCGTAGCGGCTCTGCACCGCGACGTGTGGCGTGCCGGCCTGGCTGTACCAGCGCTCGAATTGCGTCAGGTCGCGCCCGTTGGCATCGCTCATCGCCCGGCGGAAATCGTCGCAGGTGACGGCCTGGCCGTCGTGGCGGGCGAAATACAGGTCCATGCCCTTGCGGAAGCCGTCGCGTCCCAGCAGCGTCTGGTACATGCGCACCACTTCCGCGCCCTTGTCGTAGACCGTGGCGGTGTAGAAATTATTGATTTCGGCGTAACTGTCGGGGCGCACCGGATGCGCCATCGGCCCGGAATCCTCGGGGAACTGCGCCAGCCGCAGCACGCGCACATCGTGGATGCGGCAGACCGCGCGACCACTCTCCGAGCCTGTCATGTCGGCAGAGAACTCCTGGTCGCGGAACACCGTCAGGCCTTCCTTCAGCGACAACTGGAACCAGTCGCGGCAGGTCACGCGGTTGCCGGTCCAGTTGTGGAAATACTCGTGGCCGACCACCGCTTCGATGTTGGCGTAATCGGTGTCGGTGGCGATCGCCGGGTTGGCCAGCACATACTTGGTGTTGAAGATGTTGAGGCCCTTGTTCTCCATCGCGCCCATGTTGAAGTCACCCACCGCGACGATCATGAAGCGGTCCAGATCGAGTTCCAGCCCGAAGCGCTGCTGGTCCCAGCGGATGCTGTTTTTGAGCGACTCCATCGCGTGCGCAGTCTTGTCCAGATTGCCCGGCTCCACCCACACCTGTAGCAATACCTCGCGGCCCGAATCCAGCCGGAACGTCTCCTGCTGGCAGACTAGCTTGCCCGCCACCAGCGCGAACAGGTAACTGGGCTTGGCGAACGGGTCTTCCCACAGCGCGTAGTGGCGGCCATCGTCCAGGTCGCCCTGTTCGAGCAGGTTGCCGTTGGAGAGCAGCACCGGATACTGCTGCTTGTCGGCGCGCAGCATCACGGTGTATTTCGCCATCACGTCGGGGCGGTCGGGGAAGTAGGTGATCTTGCGGAAGCCCTCCGCCTCACACTGGGTGCAGAAATTGCCGCTGGACACGTACAGTCCCATCAGCGAAGTGTTGTTCGCCGGGCGTATCAGCGTGGCGATCTCCAGCGTGACCTCGTCGGGCGCGTCCGCGATGCAGAGTTTGCCGGCTTCAAGCCGGTAATCGTCTGGTGAGAGCAGTGTGCCGTTGATCCGCAGCGACAGCAGTTCCAGCTCCTCGCCGTACAGCTCCAGCGTGCGGTTGGCGACCGCAGGGTTGCGCCGCATGGCGATGCGCGTGGCGACCCGCGTGGCGGCGGGGTCGAGGTCGAAACCGATCTCGACCGTTCCGACCAGAAAAGCGGGCGGCGTGTAGGCGGAACGAAGAACGATGGCAGGGGCGCTTGCAGTCATATGGAATCCGATAATTGAACAAGATTGGGCCGGCATTCTAGCAGCCTGTCGGTGACTCGCCAGCCGATTGATGCCACTTGTAAATTGAACGGTGACAAATGGGATGCCTATCCGGTCGAGCAGTTTTGAAATGATTTATGATTGACCCTGGCGTGAGCAAGGCGTAATGTCGCGCGGTACTTAGAAAAATAATTAAGTGATAGGTTGGGAGCGAGTATGCAATTCAATCGAACATGGGGCATCCTGCTCTTTTTTGTCATTTCAACTGCCAACGGCGCAACGCCAGTATCCGAAGAGACACTACCGCTTGCTGGGGTACAGAGTACACCGGAGTCGGACGCTGTTCGCCTGGAGCGGATACTGCAAGAGGCCGATGCCTTGATGAAGGCCGGCAATCCTGCAGCAGCTTATGACCTGCTCGAACCCTTGGCCTTCGAACGTGCGGGGGAAATCCGTTACGACTACCTGCTGGGGATTGCGGCGCTGGACAGCGGCAAGCCGGATAAGGCGACCCTTGCCTTTGAGCGCGTACTGGCAATGGATGCCAATTTTGCCGGTGCGCGACTGGATATGGCGCGCGCTTACTACCAATTGGGGGACATGGTGCGTGCCAAAATCGAGTTTGAAATCGTCCTGAATCAAAATCCGCCGGAAGCCGCTAAACTCACTATCCAGAAGTATCTGGACAACATTGCGGCACATGAATCGGTGCAGCAGATGCACGTGAGCGGCTACCTGGAAGGGGTGTTGGGACAGGACAGCAACGTCAATAACTCCACCAGTCAGTCGCAAATTCCGGTGCCATTTTTCAACAACGCCATTTTTACGCTGGCGCCATCTAACCTTAAAACGGCTGATAATTACGCAGGGCTGGCGGCAGGCGCTACAGTGAGCCAGCAGATACAACCCACGCTGGCAATTTTTGCAGGAGCAGATCTGCGTCAGCGTGGCAACTCCACCCAAAATAGATTCAATTCCATTAGTCTGGACGGGCGCGCCGGGATGAGCTGGAGTCGCGATAAAAACAGTCTCAATGTCGCATTGGCAGGTGGTCAATATACCTTGGCTAATAGCCGTAATCGCGACAGTCTGGGGGTCAACGCCAGTTGGAATCATGCTTTTAGCCCGACGGATCAGATGAGCGTATTCGGGCAATACATGCAGTATCGTTTTGTTGATACGGCCATGAAAATCAACGATTTTAACCAGTCCACGCTGGGAGCGGGCTGGCAGCACGGGTTGGCCGATGGCAGATCCGTGCTGTTTGGCAGTGTGTATCTGGGACGTGAGCAGGACATTGCAGCCGTGACACTCACCAACCCGACGGGGGGGCGCGCCGATGGTGGCAAAAATATTCAGGGCATCCGTATTGGCGCTCAAATGGGATTGAGTGAACGGATGGAGCTGTTTGGCAATATCGGCAGGCAATGGGGTCAATACGGCAAGCTCAATATCGCCTTCCTGCGTTTGCGCAGCGACCGCCTGGATGATGTCAGTCTGGGTTTGAATTTCCATTGGGATAAGTTGTGGACTGTGCGCCCGCAACTTTCCCTGTCACGCAACCATTCCAATATCCCGATCAACCAGTACGACCGTAGCGATTTTTCAGTGACACTGCGGCGGGATTTCTACTAGTAAAACGCAATCGTTAAATTTGACAGAGGTGCATCATGAAACGGACTGCCACTTGGCCACTCAGAGGAATCACGATAGCGTTGCTCATGATGCAGACAACGCAGGCTTGGGCGGGTGTAGCCGGATATTTCCAGTTCGTCAGCGGTGAGGTGCGCATTGCCACAGCCGACGGAAAATCGCACAAAGCTGTAAAGGGGGGTGCAGTCAATGAGGGTGATACCATCATCTCGACCAATCTGGGCACGGCTCAAATCAAAATGCAGGACGGCGGTTTTATCGCGGTCCGCCCGGACACTCAACTCAAAATAGACAATTTCAAATATAGCGGCAAGGCGGGTGAACCCGAGAAGAGTGCCGTTTCGCTACTCAAAGGCGGCTTTCGCGCTGTGACTGGCATGGTCGGCCGGGTCAACAAACAGGATTACAGCATCACTACGCCAGTCGCAACCATAGGCATACGCGGCACTGACCACGAAAGTTACCATTTGCCGGTTGCCAAACCGGGCGCTTTGGCGGGAACCTACGACAAAGTGAATGTCGGCGAAACCAGTATCACGACCGACAGCGGCACGCTCAACGTACTGCCCAACCAGATGGGATTTGCTGGCGGTTTGGATCAGCCGCCGCAATTGCGCCCCATCAATCTTCATTTGTTTGGCTTTTCTCCCGCACCGTTGCAAGGCGGGGATGGGGGCGGGGGGGGTAATGATGGGGTGCGCGACAATGCGGTGGTGGATGGGCAAGACAGCAATCCTGGCCCCAATCCCAATGGCAATGACAATAATGCGGGCGGGATTCAGGGCGCGCTATTGCCTACGGCTGTCATAGTCGCAACTGACCCTTGTGTCGGGACGCAACCGCTGCCGGCCAGTTGTACCTTGATCAGTGGCGGGGCCGCGCCGCTCACGGCACCCGTTACCCCTACCACCGCAGCTTATGTACAAACCGACAAGGCGGTGGCCATCGCGACCAGCGGTATTGCACCTGCGGCATCCACCTTGCCCATCCCTGAGGTCGGTACTTTCATTGCCGCTCCGGCTGACGTGAACAACGCTTTGCCTAACCCTTTCGCAGTTGACCGTTATGCGGGGCATAGCGCTGGCAACTCGGTCACCTATACCCTGAATGGCACCACGACCATCGTGGGGGCGGCCACCACCATTGCGGCGACCGGCATACAGTACGGCAGCTTCACCAGTACATCCTCACAAAAGTCGGTGGTAGGGACGGTCAATTGCTGCGCGCCGGGTGTCTATACCTCGCCAGGTTCGGTTTATTCGCACTGGATCGTGGGGCCGGCAGTGAATCCGGTTTATCTGCCGGAGGTATTGACCGGCACCGTGAACTATACGTTTGCGGGCGGCACCGTACCCACCGTCTCCTACAATGATGTTGCCGCACTGACCGGTTCTTCGTTATTGGTTAATTTTGCCCAGCAGGCCGTATCATTTTCGTTGAGCGGCACTTTAGGCGCTGGCACTCCAATACCCTGGAGTGCAGGTGCTAGCGGCGTACCTTTGCAAACCATGTACTGGAACAATGCCAAAGCAGGTTTCAGAGCAACGACGGCCGCAAGAACAGGCTGGTCACCTTTAACAGTCGGCGGTGCCGTCACCAGCGGGGATGTGGTCGGACAGTTGACCGGTAATGCACTCAATGGCGCCATTGTGTCCTATGTCCTGTCAAATGGTAACGGACAAATCGCCGGGGTCGCCGCCTACACCGGAACGGCACAAAATACCGCGACACCGTATCGCATCGTCGGTATGTCTACCATTGACACGGTTCCCGCAGGCTTGACCGGGGCCGGCACTGTCGTACCCGTGACGATGGGGGGGTACAACAACAGTGCAAATGTGCTGACTGATGTCAATGGTAACGTAACCAAGTTTCACTCCGGCTATCCATTTAGCAACGGAACCTCGGCAGCAATTGGTATCGGCACGGCCACGGCAGCGGGCTTGGGCACTGACCCGGTTTCCGGCATCAGTTGGGGGCGCTGGGTAGGCGGTTCGTTGGATGTATCCAATCTTGTCACGAACGCCGTCACCAATTTGCCCAATAATCCCAACAGCGCTCACTGGATCGCCGGCCCCGTGATGACAGGGCCGGTAGATTTGCCGATTTCGGGCACTTTCAATTACGTACTGGCAGGGGGCACGACCCCGACCGACTCACTGGGCGGCGTTGGCACTTTGAATAGCGCATCGCTAACGGCCAACTTTACCGCACAAACCGTCAATGTCGCGCTTAATGTCACCACCCCCAATGCGGGCAATCTGGTGGCCAATGGCGCTGCCATCCCCATTGAGCAGAAGAGCTTCTTCAATGCCAGCACCGCGAATTCCGCACAGGGTTCGAATCTCGGCTTGTTGACGGTAAACGGCACCGGCACGACCTCCGGTAATCTGGGCGGCGTGTTTGTCGGAACGGGCGGAATTGGCGCAGTAATGCTCTACGGCCTGCAAAACAATGCCGTGCAAGTCAACGGCGTGGTCGCCTTTCACCGTTGATCATAACGAACCAGGTTTATTTGGTACTGAACTCGAATACGCCCACCCAACCTTCTGGCGGTGGGTTAAGGCGGTAGTTGGCAATCCGTTCCAGATACAGTGAATAAAGGCGGTGTTTTCCCTCATTCTCTTGCAGGGATAACAGGATGGTTTCGGCTGCTGCCCATTCTCTTGCACGATAAAGTGCCAGTACACTGTCAAATCGTGCCACATTATCGAGAATGCGCTGCGTCACCGCGCCCTCCAATCCGAGCGGGCAGTAAATGGTCACCGGTTCACGTTTACCCTTTACCGTGACCTGATCTATTTCCTGAAAAACAATCCCTGTCACTTTGTTGCGGGTACTTTCTCCGACCAGCATGCCGATACCGTATTGCTTGGTCAGACTTTCCAGTCTTGAGGCCAGATTCACCGAGTCGCCCATGACTGTGTAGGCACGACGAAACTCGGAACCCATATTGCCGACGCTCATCACACCGGTATTGATGCCGATACCGATGTGCAGTTCGGGCCAGCCTTTTTTAGCAAAGGCTACAGACAGCTCTTGCAGTCTGGACTGCATCTCAAGTGCCGCCATCAAGGCATGTTGTGCGTGCAGCGCATCGGTAATCGGCGCACTCCAGAATGCCATGATGGCATCACCGATGTACTTGTCTATGGTGCCCTGATGATGGTGAATGATGCCGGTCATCGGGGTTAAATAGGCATTGATCAATTGCGATAATTCATTGGCATCCAGCGTCTCCGATATTTTGGTGAAATCGCGTATATCCGAAAACAGTACCGTCATTTCCTTGTTTTCGCTTTTCATGTCAAACATCGCCGGGTCTCGACTCATTTCAACAACCAATTCGGGTGGAATATACTGCCCAAACAGGCCGGACATCTGCTTCTTGGCGCGCGACTCAAAAAAGAATCCGCTCACAATATCAACCACAAAGAGGATCAAAATAAGCAACATGGGACTGGCGACCGGCAACACCATGTCGGCCTGCTGCCAGGCTGCAAGATTGCCAATAAAAATCGATAACAAGGCAACAATCGTAGCCATGATGGCCTTGACCGGGCTTAAGCGCGGCAATAGCCAGATCATCAGTATTCCTGTCGCCAATAACGTCACGATTCCAATCGCCTTTGCGTAAATCGGCTTTTGCTTGATATTTTGTTCCAGGATGCCGGCAAGCAAATTGGCATGTACCTCCACGCCGGGGAAGACATTGCTGACTGGCGTAGCGCGCAAGTCCATCAGACCGGGAGCCGACGTGCCGATCAGCACAATCTTGTCTGCCAAATCGTCTAGCGGCAGGCGTCCATGCAGCACGTCGCTGGCGGAAATGTAGCGAAAACTGCCTTTACCGCCACGGTAAGGCACCAAGGCATTGGCATGCTCATCAACCGGTATCCTCATTGCGCCAACGATTAATTCTTCCAGTGCCGAGTAATCGCCGTTTTGTGGCGTGACTGGGGTCACCTGATCCACGCCAAGCACGACGCGCGCTAGCGCCAGTGTCAGTGACTCATAATAATTGCCTTGATATTGAATGAGCATGGGCACACTGCGCGATACACCATCAAAACCGGGCACAAAGCTGAAAAATCCACCCGCTGCAGCCTCCTGTAATACCGCAAGGTTTGCGCTATAACCGCTTGCCGTTAAAAACTGGGTATTTGTTTGCTTGAAAACCTCATTCGAAAACAGCGGGGGCGGCAATGTGCCGGAAGTATGTATGCCGTCGGAGGCGCTGCTGAAGTGATAACCCAAAACGACAGGCCGACCCTGCAACGAGGCGGCAAACAGGGCATCATGTTCCAGACTGGGGCGCAATTTTTCCAGTGCGACCTGGTACTGGGGGACAGCCTTTAGCTCGGTTTGTCCGAGTTGCTGCAACACCTGCAAGCCGGAATTTTCATCCGGCTCGGCAAACACGACATCGAAACCGGCTGCGGCGATCTTGTAGTGATCGAAAAGCTGATCCATTAGAACCGCCATGTGATCCCGTCCCCAGGGCCAGCGCCCTTCTTCTGCCAGACTCTTTTCGTCTATATCCACGATGACAATGCCAGGGAAAACCGTTTTTGGCATGGTCAATTGCACTCGGGTGTCGTAGGCAATCGCTTCGAGTCGGCGCAGCAGGTCAATTTCAAAAACGCCCGAGGCCTGCAACAGGAATACCGCGAGTATCAACAAGTCAATCACACGCCCCGCGTGATGCCGCAGTCCTTGTTCATGTGTGCGGAACCAATTTGTTTTCATATTGCCCCCGGTTGATTCGCTTTCAGCGGATTGGAATCATGCGAACGATTTTTAATCGTAGACATATTACTTGCAATACATCGGTTAATGCACGATTCAGTCGTGCGTAAATATAACGCATCAAATCCGGGCATGAGGGACTCAATTTGGCGTTGATGCCCGATAGAAGTGCCGGAATATGGTCGCGGTTATTTCGGGCTGGACAATGCGCGTATAATGCAGCGTTCCGGTTTTCCGGCAAGTTTTTCCCAAGGTGGTAATACATTGAATAACATCAGTTTTACGGATTTGAATCTCGCCCCGGAGATTTTCCGGGCGCTTACCGAAGCGGGTTATGCGACACCGACGCCGATTCAGGCGCAGGCCATCCCGCTGGTGATGCAAGGCAGCGACCTGATGGCGGGGGCGCAGACCGGGACCGGCAAGACGGCGGCGTTCGCTCTGCCGGTGCTGCAAAAGCTGATGCCGTTCGCCAGCGCCAGCACTTCTCCGGCACGCCATCCGGTGCGCGCGCTGGTGCTGGTTCCCACCCGCGAACTGGCGATACAGGTCGAAGAGAGCGTCAAGGCCTATGCGAAATACAGCCATCTGCGTTCGCTGGTGGTGTTCGGCGGGGTGGATATCAAGACCCAGACGCCGCATCTTCGCAATGGCGTGGAGATACTGGTGGCCACACCGGGCCGCCTGCTGGATCACATCGAGCAGAAAACCGTACAGTTGGGGCAGGTGCAGATGCTGGTGCTGGACGAGGCCGACCGCATGCTGGACATGGGCTTCATGCCCGACCTGAAGCGCATCCTCGCGCTGCTGCCCAAGCAGCGCCAGAACCTGATGTTCTCGGCGACGTTCTCTGCCGAGATCAAGAAGCTGTCGGAAGAATTCCTGGTCGCGCCCAAACTCATCGAGGTGGCGCGCAGCAATGCCACCAACGAAAACATCACCCAGAAGGTCTATCTGGTCGAGCAGGACGACAAGCATGCGCTGCTTGCTCAATTGCTGCGAGATAGCAATTCCACCCAGACGCTGGTGTTCACCAAGCGCAAGTTGACCGCAGGTCAGCTGGCCAGCCGCTTGCACCGCGAAGGCATAGCCGCTGACGCGATCCACGGCGACAAGACCCAGCAGGAACGCATCAAGGCGCTGGAAGCTTTCAAGGACGGCAGCATCTCGGTGCTGATCGGCACTGATGTGGCGGCGCGCGGCTTGGACATAGACCAGTTGCCGGTGGTGATCAACTACGAAATGCCCAGCGCGCCGGAAGATTATGTACACCGTATCGGCCGTACCGGACGCGCCGGCGCTTTGGGCATGGCGATCTCGCTGGTGGCGCCCGAGGAAGAAAAATACCTGACCGAGATTGAGAAGCTGATCAACCGCAAGATTCAGCGTGAGGCGCTGCCTGAAATACGCCGTGCGCCCCGTACACCGCATCCCGCTCACAGTGTTGCCCGTCCGGCGCCGGCGGCGCGCGAGTGGCACGCGGGTGCTGCCAAAAAGCACGGTCATGATGCTTGGTACAACAAGCCTTACGAACCTGCGGTGAACAATCAACCCAAGGTCGAGTCAAGCTCACCGGTCGCTCCGCTCAGCGCCCGGCCAGCCGCGCAGATTCCGGCCTTGTTTGTACGTCGCAAACCCATCCTGCCCGAATCCCAAGACTGATCCAAGCAAGGCATATGACCGTGATAAAAAGCTGCGGGGCGCGTCTGATGGCAAGCTTGGCGATTATTTTGCTGGCGGCCTGCAACACCCCGCCGAAGCAGGTGGCGGTGCCGGCATCCGAGCCTGTTGTGGCACGTCCCGCACCGAAGATCGCGCTGGCGCTGGGCGGCGGCGGGGCGCGCGGTTTTGCCCATGTCGGCGTGATCAAGGCGCTGGAAGCGCAAGGCATCGTGCCGGACATGGTGGTCGGAACCAGCGTCGGTTCGGCGATCGGCGCACTGTATGCGGCGGGTTATACCGGCTTCCAGTTGCAGGCGATGTCCATTCCGATGAAGGAAGAGCGGGTGATAGACTGGTCCTGGCCGAATCGCGGCCTGTTCACCGGCAAACCCTTGCAGGAATTCATCAACCGTGCCGTGAAGAATGCGCCGCTGGAGAAGCTGCGCCGTCCGTTTGCGGCGGTTGCCACCGATCTTGCGACCGGCGAGGAGATCGTGTTCCGTTCCGGCAACACCGGCATCGCGGTCAGCGCGTCCTGTGCTGTACCGGGCATCTTCCAGCCGGTGGTCATCAGCGGGCGCAGCTATGTGGACGGTGGACTGGTCAAGCCGGTGCCGGTCAGCGAAGCGCGCGCGATGGGGGCGGATTTCGTCATCGCCGTGAACATCTCCAACCCGCCGCAGAACAACAAGACGGAATCCACGGTGGAGGTGCTGTTGCAGACCTTCGACATCATGAGTCAGACCATCAATCGCTATGAACTGGCCAATGCCGATGTGGTGGTGCGCCCGGTGATACGTGAAATCGCGCAGGACAGTTTGGATGATCGCCACCTGGCGATCTTGGAAGGCGAGAAGGCGGTCGCCGCCATCATGCCGGAATTGAAAGCCAAACTGGAAGCTCTGCGCAAGCCGCGCTGAGCGGCCAGCTCAAAAAACAACGCCTGTCCGGATGCTCCCGGGCAGGCGTTGTTTTTTGGGTCGCGGGGTGTGTCTAGCCGCGCGTGTTCGACTGGCTGCTGAACTGGCTGAGTTCGACAAACGGCGCGGGCTGCCAGCCATCCTTGCGGTGTTCGGCGACCACGTTGGTGAAGATGCCGCCGCGCACGTAAAACTTGGCGGTCAGACGCATGAAGCGCGGATCAGTGGCAGCAACTAAATCGTCCAGGATACGGTTGGTGACGTCCTCGTGGAAATGCCCTTCCTCGCGGAACGACCACATGTACAGCTTCAGGCTCTTCAACTCCACGCACTGCTGGTCGGCGATGTAATCTAGCATCAGTGTGGCGAAATCCGGCTGGCCGGTCTTGGGGCACAAGCAGGTGAATTCCGGGATTTCCATGTGGATGTGATAATCGCGTTTCGGATTGGGATTGGGGAAGGTTTCCAGCGCTTTTGCGGGTTGGGTTGTCATTTGGTCGTGCGTCCTGCTTCAGTTAGAATGGCGCGCATTATATCGCCGTGACTACCAAATTGCGTCTTTCTCAGATCAAGCTCGCCGGATTCAAGTCATTCGTTGACCCGACCCACATTCATCTGCCCGGGCAGATCGTCGGTGTGGTGGGCCCGAACGGCTGCGGCAAGTCGAACGTGATAGATGCGCTGCGCTGGGTTTTGGGCGAATCCAAGGCTTCCGCACTGCGCGGCGAATCCATGCAGGATGTGATCTTCAACGGTTCCGGCAAGCGCAAACCAGTGTCGCGCGCCAGCGTCGAACTGATCTTCGACAACTCACTGGGCAAGGCTGTCGGCCAGTGGTCGAGCTACGCCGAGATTTCCATCAAGCGCGTGTTGCAGCGCAACGGCGACTCCAGCTATTTCATCAATACCCAGAAGGTGCGCCGCAAGGACATCACCGACATCTTCCTCGGCACCGGTCTTGGGGCGCGGGCCTACGCCATCATCGAACAGGGCATGATCTCGCGCATCATCGAGGCCAAGCCGGAGGAGTTGCGGGTGTTTCTGGAAGAAGCGGCGGGGGTGTCGAAATACCGCGACCGACGGCGCGACACCAGCCTGCGGCTCAACGACACGCGCGACAACCTGCTGCGGGTGGCCGACATCCTTCAGGAGATGGACGCACAGCTGCTACATTTGGGCGAGCAGGCCGTGGTAGCCCGGCAATACCGTGAACTGGAATCGCAACGTGACACCACTCAGCAGCTGTTGTGGCTGGTGAAGAAGCAGGAAGCGCAAGGGCTGCGCAATCAGCACCTGCAAAACATCGAAAAGACCCGTACGGAACTGGAGGCGGAAACCGCCCGGCTGCGCGAGACCGAAAACCGGATGGAGGCGGTACGCAGCCAGCATCAACAATTATCCGATGCGCTGCACACTCGGCAGGGTGAGCTGTATGCCGCCAATGCGGAGATTGCTCAGTTGGAGCAGCAGATCAAACACATCGCAGCCGAACGCCAGCGCATCCAGACGCAAGTCGCCAATACCGAACGCCAGCTTTCGCAGCAAAGACAACAACACCAGGCGGCGGCAGATATGCTGCAACACTGGCGCGGTGAGCAGCAGGTCGCAGCAGAACGTCTGGCCGAGGCGGAAATGGTTGCGGAAGAACTTGCCCAACGGCTGCCGCAAATCGAGGATGACGCTCGCGCTGCACAGGAACATCACCACGCCTTGCAGCGCGAGCAGATGCAATTGCAGCAGTGTTTGCATCTTGCCGATACCCAGCTGGCCAGCCTGCAACGCAACATCGCACAACTTGAGGCACGCCGCGCGCGCCTGATTCAAGAGCAGGCCAATCTGCCCAAACCTAATGTTCAGTTGCTGCTGGAAATGCAGCAACAACAGATTGAGCTGGAAATGTTGCGCGCCGAGCATCAGGAAAAGCTGGCGCAGTTACAGGAGCAACTCCCTCAGATAGACCATGAGCGGCGGAGTGCACGTGCCACTCTGCAGCAGTTTGAAAGGGCATCATCCCAGACCGAGGCGCGCCTGCATGCCTTGCAGCAATTGCAGCGTCAACTGGACAACGACAAAAACATGCAGGGTTGGCTACAACACCACGGACTGGAAAAGCTGCCGCGCCTGTGGCAATCCGTGACCATCCTTGCTGGCTGGGAAGATGCGCTGGAAGCGGTGCTGCGCGAACGTCTGAACGCGTTTGCGCTGCCTGACATCAATAGCGTGTCGGCTTGGACCGGTACGCCGCCCGGCAAGCTGGCGCTGTTTGCGTTGACTGATACCTGTTCGGCCAGCACTGTACGCAGCGAATTTACGCCTTTGCTGGATTACGTCGTTTGTCAGGACGAGCGTGTGGTACCTGTGATGCGCGAGTGGCTGGCATCCGTCTATGCCATCACGGATTTGGTGAGCGCCCTGACACAAGCAGAGAAGTTGCCGCTCGGCGCTTTTTTCGTCACCCCGCAGGGACATCTGGTGGGTAGAAACAATATGTTGTTCCATGCGCCAGACAGCGATTTGCATGGCGTTTTGGGCAGGCAGGCCGAAATCATCCGGCTGGAACAGGCGCTGGATGAGCAGCAGCAAGCCGCGACAGCCACCCGTCAGCAGGTCACTGCAGTCGAGCAGCAGTATCAGTCCATAGAGTCGCTGATTCCGCCATTACGAAATGAAGTCAACACCTTGCAACAGCGTCAACATGCCGTGCAGATACAGGTGCTAAAACTGGCGCAGGAAAATGAGCGTAGTGCCGAACGGTCTACACTGATAGAGCGGGAGTTGCAGGAAGCAGCAGAGTTGCTGGAAGTGGAACAGTTGCAATGGCAAGCTGTGCTGGAACAGGGAGAGTCAACGCGCACGGCAATTGCCGCGTTCCAGACACGGCTCGAACAAGCTGCAAACCATGCCAATGACCAGGATAGGGTCTCACGTGAGCAGCGCGGTCGTGTACAACAGGCGCAACACGCGTTGCAGGAGACACGTTTTTATTCCAGAACCTGCACCGAAAAGATCGCTGATCTGCAACGTAATATCGAACAACTCGCGGCGAGTTATGAACAGGCAGAACAGAATCTTGCAGCCTTGCAGGAGGATATGGCAGGTGTGGCGGACGAATCGGCATCACAGGTTTTGCAGCAGGCTTTGCTGAGCCGCCAGCTTTGTGAGCAGGCTTTGTTTGATGCGCGCAACAGGCTGGAGGCCGAGACTCAGGCGCAGCAGAATGTCGAGCGTGCGCGCTTGTCATCCGAGCAACAGTTGAACCAGTTGCGCGACAGGCTCAATGCGTTGGCACTCAAGGAGCAGGAGGCGCGGCTGTATTTCGAGCAGTGGGACGTGCAGTTGCAGGGGGTGGATGAACTGGTATTACTCCCGCAATTGGCCGCAGGGAAAGGCAAGCCGGCCACCTTGCAGTTGGAATTGAACCGGCTCTGTTCCGCGATTGATGCGCTGGGCGCGGTGAACCTTGCCGCACTCGAAGAATTGCAGACTGCCACCGAGCGCAAGCAATATCTGGATGCGCAGGCCGCAGATTTGCAGGAGGCTATGGCGACTCTGGAAGAAGCGATACGGCGTATAGATCGTGAGTCGCGCGATTTGTTGATGGCGACCTACGATCAGGTCAATCTTCATCTGGCTGAGCTGTTTCCCATATTGTTCGCTGGCGGGGAAGCGCGTTTGGTGCTGACCGGTGAGGAGATTTTGGATAGTGGAGTCCAGGTGATGGCGCAACCTCCTGGCAAGAAGAACAGTACCATCCATCTGTTGTCGGGTGGTGAGAAGGCACTGACGGCCATCGCGCTGGTGTTCTCACTGTTCCAGCTTAATCCCGCGCCATTCTGCCTGCTGGACGAGGTGGATGCGCCGCTGGATGATACCAACACCGAACGTCTGTGCGCCCTGATTCGCAGAATGTCGCAGCAGACGCAATTCGTTTTCATCAGTCACAACAAGATTGCGATGGAAATGGCACTGCAACTTATCGGTGTGACCATGCAGGAGAAGGGCGTGTCAAAGATTGTGTCGGTGGATATTGAAGAGGCATTACGTATGCGGGATGAGGCTGATTAGCATATTTTTAAATTTTGTAGGCATAAATCTGACAAGCGGTTGAGAATAGCCGCCAAGTAGTCGCGGGAGAATATTAGAAAACGGTTATCATGGTCGGCACAAAAAATATAAATGAAATAAATGGGGGGACAGCCATGCAGCATAGAAGATCTTCCGATCTTGATATGCGGGACTTTTTTGACATTGAGAAGAATGCCGCTTTGGCATTGAAGGTTTTCAATGCTTACTATCGCGCCCACAATCATTCAGGCAAAGTCTATGAAGAGTTCCCCGATTACTTTTTGGTCAAGCCTGAGTTCCTTGAAAATCAGGATATCGCCACACGAGCAGGCGAGAAAGCCCTGCTTGATGACTGCATCAAGCGTGCCAAGGAACGAAGTGGCACGATAGGCGTCTCCAAGCACCGAAATCCCAAGCTTGGTTATTACTGGTTGGAATTGTCGGTTCAGCCCTTCATGCTGGGAGATGCCGTCACTGCCAATAATAAAGGTGAATTTTTCTATCTGATCACTCGTTTCATCGAGTTCACCCGGCAAAATCCCAAGATGTACGGTGATCTGACTGCGGACATCGCCACTGACAAGGATTTGGCGCTGATGTTTGATGGTATCAACAAGATGGCTGAACGACTGCAATCTTCACTTGATATATATCCTGTGGACAAGTTGGTTTCTTATGATGCCAAATGGCCGGTTTCTCAGGTCAAGAAGTTGTTGCACTCCCTCAAGGATAACGATCAGGAATGGTGCGAACTGTTTTTTGAATATCTGATCTATGTTATGGGAAACAAGTCCAGTAAATCAAAGTGATAAATTAAATCAACTCCTATCGGTCGCACTTCTTTTTAGTAGCAGTAAAACCGCCCCCGCGCCGCCCATTTCGATGGGGGCGGGACAAAACGCAAGTACCTGAGGATGTTGGGTCAGCCAATTACGTGTCAACCTGCGCAACACTGCCTCCCCCGTTTTGCTGTTCATTCCCTTACCATGTATCACTCTTACGCAGCGTAGTTCGCTTTGTAGCGCCTCGTGCAGGAACGCTTGCAACAACTCTCGCGCTGCATCAATTTGATAGCCGTGCAAATCCAACTCCGATTCAATCGGAAAGCTGCCACGTTTGAGTTTGCGTAAGGTTTGCCTTGCTATGCCATTGCGCAGGAATTCTTCCGGCGGGGATGCGGCGGAAAAGTCGGAAAGACTGTCCTTGCTGCCATCGTGGGCTGGAGTACTGCGCACGATGGCAGCAAGGGGAGCACGCGCAGGGGGAGCGTGATTCTGTTCGGTGAGCAGGGTGACTTCGCCGATGGCGGCGCGGAACAGCACGCCATCGTCCACCTTGGCAGGATTTTCTTCGGCTGATTTGGGCCTGGTCACGGCATCAAAAAAAACGCTTCAAATCTTGCCCAGCGCGGCGAGATATTTGTCGGCATCCAGTGCCGCCATGCAGCCGGTTGCCGCGCTGGTGACCGCCTGCCGGTAGATTTGATCCTGCACATCACCGGCAGCGAATACGCCAGAGATGCTGGTTGCAGTGGCATTGCCGTTCGAGCCGCCGCGTGTCTGGAGATAGCCGTTGTTCATTTCCAGCTGGCCTGCGAATATGTCGGTGTTGGGTTTATGGCCGATGGCGATGAACACGCCAGTCAGGGCAAAGTCCTGCTTTTCACCACTTTGCACGTTCTTCAGGCGCATGCCTGTCACACCGCTGGCATCGCCCAGCACTTCATCCAGTGTGCTGTTCAATTGCAGGCTGATCTTGCCTTCCGCGACCTTTTCCATCAGGTGATCCACCATGATGCGCTCGGCGCGGAAGCTGTCACGGCGGTGTACCAGCGTGACATGTCTGGCGATGTTGGATAGATAGAGCGCCTCTTCAACGGCGGTGTTGCCGCCGCCGACCACCGCCACGTCCTGACCGCGATAGAAGAATCCGTCGCAGGTGGCACACCCGGAAACGCCGCGCCCCATGAATTCCTGTTCGGACGGCAGGCCGAGATATTGTGCAGAAGCGCCGGTGCAGATGATCAGTGCGTCACAGGTGTAGCTGCCCGCATCGCCTACCAGCAGGAAAGGCTTTTGTTGCAGTTTGGCAGTGTGGATGTGGTCGAAGATCATCTGGGTCTTGAAGCGCTCGGCATGCTGCTGGAAGCGCTGCATCAGTTCAGGACCCTGTACGCCCATCGCATCTGCCGGCCAGTTGTCCACCTCTGTGGTGGTCATCAACTGTCCGCCTTGCGCCATGCCGGTGATCAGCACGGGGTTCAGGTTGGCGCGCGCGGCGTACACGGCAGCAGTATATCCGGCAGGGCCGGAACCCAGAATGATGAGGTGGTGGTGTTGGGTGGTCGTAGTCATATTGTGTATTGCCCTTGGCGGTTGTCGTCGGCGGCCGGAAAACTTCCTTTCCGATCCTCCCTGCAAAATCAGGCGAAATTTACCAGCAATGGCTATCGCCTGTCGAGCATCGGTTAGAATCACCAACCATGAAAAAACTTATTTGTTTCGTATTGTCCATTTTCTCTGGCCTGTTTGCCTTGCCATCGAATTCGGTAGAGCTGCCCGAAACTACCAGTTTTATCGATGAAATGGTGGATAAGCATCATTTCGAGCGCGCCGAACTGACAAAGCTGTTTGAACAGGCCGAATTCAGACCAGAGATAATCGAAGCGATTTCGCGACCGCCGAAAGCTACCCCTTGGGTCAAATACCGCGCTTCCTTTGTCAATAAAAAGCGTATCCGGCAAGGAGAAGCATTCTGGCGGCAGAATCGCATGGCGCTGATTCGAGCCGAAAAGACCTACGGTGTTCCACCAGAAATAATCGTCGCCCTGATCGGCGTGGAAACCGTTTATGGGCGTAATACCGGGAAATTCAGAATACTGGACGCGCTCACCACACTGGCGTTTGATTATCCCAGACGGGCTGAATTTTTCCGGGACGAGTTGGAGAACTATCTGCTGCTGGCCCGCGACCAGCAGTTTGATCTGTTGCAAATACGCGGCTCTTACGCGGGCGCAATCGGCATTCCCCAATTCATGCCCAGCAGTTATCGCCACTACGCGGTGGACTTCAATGGCAATGGTGACATTGATTTACGCAACGAAGCGGGCGACGCAATCGGCAGCGTAGCCAATTATCTGAAGGGCTATGGCTGGATAGCGCACGGCAAAATCGGCAGGCAGGTGACAGTGGCGCAACCGGAAATACTGGCTGAACCTGACCAGCCGCGCAGTCTGGCAGCTTGGGCGGAGGTGGGAGTTGTGCCGGTGAAAAAGATAAAAGGCGAAGAATCGGCGCGCCTGATTGATTTCACGGTGGATGAAGGCAAGGAGTACTGGCTGGCTTTCAATAACTTTGATGTCATCACCCGTTACAACAACAGTGACTACTACGCGATGAGCGTTTTTCAGCTTGCCGAGGCGTTGCGGCAAGGGCGCAATAAACGACCCGCAAGGAACTGATGCGCCCTCTAAACTACAATAACTTCATTCTACAAACTATTGATTTTTTACTATCTTCTGGTTTATTGGTATGCGCCGTGCGCCGTCGAAGTGGCTGCGCCAGTAGCGGTCATCCAGGCTGGCGATGCTGATGGCCTTGCCGGTCTTGGGGGAATGGACGAAGCGGTTCTCGCCGATGAAGATGCCGACATGGGAGAACCTGCTGTGGCGGGTGTTGAAAAATACCAGATCGCCGGGGCGCAATTCGCTGATATCCATAGGGATGCCAACACGGCTCATCTCGGCACTGGTACGTGGCAGACTCATACCGACCGAATTCTGAAATACAAACTGAACGAAACCGCTGCAATCAAAGCCGTTCTCGGGGTCTGCGCCGCCGTAGCGATAAGGTGTGTCAGACAGACTCATCGCGTAAATGGCCAGGCTGTTCATGCGCGATTCGTCGCTGGGCGTAGTGGTGTGGCTGACGGTGTCATGGCGTGTTGTGCTGCACGCACTCATCAGCAACAGTATGGATAGGGCAAGGAAACGTTTCATGCTCGGGAATTTACGGTAGAGTGGCATCTCTTGTAAAGAGGTGGGTATGAAAAACATATTGATTCAATTGGTGTTTGTATTTTTGTTTGTGGCAAACGCCACGGCTGCCGAGCTGGAAATAATCAATTTGCAACATCGTCGTGCGGAGGAATTATTGCCTGTCATCCGTCCCTTGCTGGACAGAGAAGAAACGGCCAGCGGCATGAATTATCAGCTTATCCTGCGCGCATCTCCTCGCCACATCGAGGATATCAGGCGTTTGCTGGGCAGTCTGGATACCGTGCAACGCCGCTTGCGGATCACCGTGATGCAGGACGTGGACAGTGAAACGGCGTCACGCCTGACGGAGCTTTCCGGTAGCGCCAGTCTGGGTCGTGATGCGCGCGTCACGCTGCCCGGGCAACCCAATGCCGGGCTGAATGCAGGCGGTGGGACGGTGAGTTATACGCAAGGACAGGACACGCTGAGTGCCCGTGTCATCAGTACGCGCGCGCTGGAAAGTGATCACCACACCCAGCAGTTGCAAGTGCTGGAAGGCAATCGCGCACTGGTGCGCACCGGCCAGACTGTGCCGATACCGCAGCGTCAGGTAATCCAGAATGCCTGGGGGACTCAGGTGGTGGAAACCACGCAGTATCAGGATGTGTCCAGTGGCTTCTATGTGCTTCCCAGACTGAATGGCGACCGGGTGACGCTGGAGATAAGTACGCAGAACGACAGGCTGGCACCGAATCAGAATCCGGCGAATGGTTATCCGGTCACACGGACGCAAAGCACTTCCAGTACGGTATCGGGACGTTTGGGTGAGTGGATAGATGTCGGTGGCGGCGTGCAGCAGGGCGGTCAGGATAACTCGGCAATCACCACGCGCAGTACCTCGCGGCAGAACGAACAGCGCACGGTGTTAATCAAGGTGGAAGCAGCGGACTAACATGCCCCCGCCCCGGGATGTGGTCGGCAATCCGACCGCTCATTCCTGATTTTCGACCACCAGTCCACTAATTTCTACCTTTCATTCGAGTATTTTGCGCCCGGATGCATGGCCTTGAGCACCGGTGGAGAATTGCGTAGATTGCCGAATGGTTGCCGGATTTTGACAGTGGATTCATTCGTACTCCAGCCATTGCGCGTACATCGAGCCAGATGGGTGGCGAAGGTTTTACCCGAAAAGGGTTCCGGCTATTCGATTTTCTTTTTTCGTTGTTCATCGGTATGAATAGCAAAGATAATTTGACAGGTTTGCTGGATCGCTTTGGGTGCCTGCAAGCTGCTGAAAAACTGCTTACAACATCCCTCCACAATAAAACATCATTTGCGGTGGTATGGCTGGATCTGGATCGTTTCAAAAAAATCAACGACTCTTTCGGTCACACTGGTGGCGATGCGGTCATCCGTAATCTGGCCGAACGCCTACAGCGGGTGGTGGGGCGATCAGTGATCGCACGCATGAGTAGCGACGAGTTCGTGTTTCTGCTGCCGGAATGTGACAGGCCACACGCCGAGTCGTTCTCCCGCTTACTAGCCGAAACGGTACAAGAGCTGATTCCGATTGGCAATATGACCTTGTGTCCCACAGCAAGCATCGGCATCGCCATTCACGAAACTGGGGAAACTTCGCTGGATGTGCTGGAACGCGCAGACCGCGCGATGGGGGCTGCCAAGTCCAAGGGCGGGAATTGCATTGTCTGCTCAGGGGATGAACCGACACCCGGGCGACTCGGCATTTCCCTTGCCCGTGAAGAATTGTTGATTGAGAGCAACTTGCATGTCGCGCTGGAAACGGGGGGACTTTGCCTCAACTACCAACCACTCGTCCGTGCTGACGGCTCGATTGAGGCGGTTGAGGCATTGATGCGCTGTTCGGTCAAGGGAGAAAACCTGCCCCCGGCAAAGTTTATCCCGGTCGCAGAAAAGACCGGACTAGTGGTACGCCTTGGGGAATGGAGCCTGCTGCAAGGGGCGTTACAGGCGCAGATGTTGCAGAATCAGGGCTACCAAATTAAGGTGGCCATCAACGTCTCGCGCGCCCAACTGACTTCGCCAAAATTCACCCAAGCCCTGAATGCCGCGCTGATTTGCTCAAACGTCAACCCCGCGCTGCTGGAACTGGAATTGACCGAGTCGCTGTTCATGGATATTTCCAATACGGTACAGATGAATCTCAGGAATGCCATTGCGACAGGTGTCACGTTGTCCATAGATGATTTTGGTACAGGTTACTCCTGCCTGGCCAACCTGAAAGACATTCCCGCACGAAAGCTGAAGCTGGATCGGGCTTTTGTCACTGTGCTACCAGAAGATGCTCGCGCACTTGCCGTTGTTAGAGCGATGGTGCAACTGGGGCATGAGCTGGATATGACGGTGGTGGCCGAGGGATGCGAAAGACAGGAAGAAAATGATTTGCTGCTGGAGGCAGGAGTAGATGCGATCCAGGGATATTTTTACGCCAAGCCCATGCCTGAACAGGAACTGGTCCAGTGGTTGCAATCCTGGAGTACAAAATGAGTGAAACTTCGCGGGACGCATCCCCCTCCGTGGTGGCGGATTTGATCGAACGCACGATACTGGATGTAGGCATTCCGCCATGCCCTTACATCCTCGACAGATTTATCACCGAAATGCGTCAGGACGACCCGGATTTCAATCGTCTGGCGACTCTGATTGGCAGTGATGTCGGTTTATCTGCCGGCTTGATCAAGACGGCCAACTCGCCTTATTTCGGTGTGCGGCAGCGTGTCAGGTCGGTTAACGAGGCGCTGGCCATACTGGGGTTACGCACGGCCAGCGGTGCGGTGGCAGGGCTGATTTTGCGGGATGCCTTCCCGAATGTGCCTAATCTGGAACGTTTCTGGGACGCGTCAGCGCGTATCGCGCTGCTTTCCGGCTGGCTGGCGCAATATTTCGAAATACGCGGCCTGCGGGCTGAGGATGCCTATACCTTTGGGCTGTTCCGTGATTGCGGCATTCCGGTGTTGCTGGGTCGCTTCCCGCACTACGGACAGTTGCTGGCCAAGGCGAATCAGGAACTGGAACGCGGTTTCACCGAGGTCGAGGAAGATGAACTGCCGACCAACCACGCGATGGTAGGTTGTTTGCTGGCGCAGAATTGGTGGTTGCCCGAGGAAATATGTCTGGCGATACGCAATCATCATGATGCCGAGGCACTGGTCTCGGAAGGTTCCAACCTGCCACAATTGAGCCGCCGACTCATTGCTGTGTCCCAGCTTGCGGAATACATCGTGCAGCGGCAATCGGGATTGAGCCAAACCCGCGAGTGGGAAAAGCTGGGAGACGGGTGTATGCGGGTGCTGACTCTGGACGAAGTCCAGCTGGAAAAACTGTATATCGAGGCTGAACCCATAGCGACTTCCTCCGATTAGCGGTTCCGCGCCGGGGAGCTATTGATTCGGCATGGTGAAGTCTGAACATTCGTTAGCCCGCTACAACCCCAATGATTTCAAAGCATGAAAGGATTTCCTCACGCGGAGACGCGAAGCACGCGGAGAAAAACCAGGCGGGTGCGGGGCGGCCTGCTCCGCGTTCGCCGCGCCTCCGCGTGAAACCTTGTTTGGTTTTGGCTGGTTCGGTTAGGGAGCAGGACGAACTGACTTCAAACTTCACTTGGCCGTATCAATATCAGTCCCGGATGCCCCGCCGCCCGGCCATGTTGCGTCCCATCGCTTCCAATCGCCGGGAATCCAGCAGGCGGGCGGCAAGCGGCAACAATTCCGTATTTTCCAGCGCGACATGCCGGGTATGGCTGACGACAAAGCGTTCCATTGTGTCTTTCCTCAGCTTGGCCAGTTGTCCGTCCGCCAGTAAGGCCAGCACGGGCTGCAAATCGTCCCAGGCAGCCAGCATTTCGACATGTTCGGACAGCAGTCTTGCCAGCAGTTCATCCACCCTTTGCTTTTCACTGCCCGCCGAAGCCCGCAGGGACGGGAATAGGTCTTGCTCTTCATCCTGATGATGCAATTTACCTGCGGTATCGAAATAGCGCAGGATGCCCTGTGCGGCCTGTTGCGCCTGAGTGTCACAGCCGTGACTGAGCAGATGGTCGGCCAGTTTTTGCAGCGTATCGCATTGGCGGAGGATCTTGCCGTGGCAGGCGCGCAGCATTTCCAGTGGGTGATCAAAGCTGGGGGCGATTTCGGCGGACAGGAAGGGCGGCATATTAGAGTGGCAGCGGATTGTGGTTGATGGCGACCAGCACGATGTAGCCGAAAACGGCCTGTGCGGCCAGCCAGAGGGACAGGCGTTGAGCGGGGGTTCTGGCATGTTTCAGCGCCAGCGAGCCGAGAATGATGTATAGCAGCAGGGCCAGCACCTTGGCCGTTAACCAGGCATCAACGAACGGGTATTGCCGGGCGATCGAGGCTAGCGCAATGGCTGATGTGAGCAGCAGTGTGTCCACGATGTGCGGCATTATCCTGACCCAGCGTTGCCGCATGATGGGGGAGTCGTTGAGTGTCCACAGGCCGCGCAGGAAGAACAGCGCAAAACTGACGACAACGCAGCCGACATGCAGGGTTTTCAGCAACATGAAACTCATGGCGCAGCGACCTCCTGCCTTGCCAGTATGCGGCGGTAAACCGTGATACCGGTGTATATGCCCGCCCCCAGCAGCAGGCCTTGTGCTGCCAGTCCGAATATCGCCAGCCAGAACGCAGTGTTCCAAAACATTGCCAATCCTACCGCGAGCAGGGTGCACAGATGCAGCCACCAGTGCCGCCACATCCAGCTTTCCGGGATGATCTCCTTCATGTTGGGTACACCCTTGGTGACACCGCCCCGAAACAGATGAAACCACACCAGAAACGGCACGATCTTGTACAACATGCCGTGTATCACCGATAGCGCGAAACCCAACACGAAAGTCAGTACGGCCAGCGTCGTCAGCCATTCGCTGTCGGCCACCCACCAGGATGTCAGCCTGAAGGCCGCCGCGCACAGCAAAGAGGCCATGCCCAGCCTGAAAAAACTCAGCGTGGCATCCGCCACCCGGCGGCGGCGTTTGTGCTGCAATCTGAGTGTGACGACGGCAAAGCTGCCGGATAGCAGCCAGAACAGTCCCTCGCCAATCCGGGCCAAAGGCCAGGCCTTCAGCAAGTAGCCGGAAACATACAGCAGCAATGCGGCGAAGATCGCCTGCGTCAGACCGGCAGACATCCATTGCGGGTAGTTGGGCGTGAGCTGGAACATCGGCACGACCTGGAAGGAAACGCCGGCGATCAGCAGCATCACCCAGCCGCCCAGCCCCAGCCCCATGTGCAGGGCGGCCAGCCCCCCATAGTCCAGCGTTTCACCGGATGCGTGACCGTGCGCCAGCAGCATACCCAGTGCCATAGCCCCTGTCAGGGCCAACACCGACAGGAATAGTGCGGTACGGGTGGTGTTCCGCGCTGCGGCGCGCTGCAGGGAGATCATGGCGGCAACGATGAATGTAAGGAAGCCGGCACCGAGCAGCCATGCCGCGAGATTCAGAAATCGCGGTTCACCCAGTAGCAAGCCGCCGCAAAGCGACAAGGTTCCTAATGTGACAGGCAAAAAGCTGAACCACGCCACCAGTCGTGTGGCCGGCATGGTGCTGCCTATCACCACCGGCAGGATTTGCTGGATGGCGCCCAGCATCACCAGCGCCATGAAACCCAGCGTGATGCCATGCAGGGCGGCCAGCATCACGGGGGTATGGATGTCATTAAAATCCCCACCATTTGCCAGTATCAGCGCGGCCAGTGTCAGGAACAGCGGTGCCAGTGCGAAGAAACGGAAGGGCACAGAAATCGGTGGGGCTTGTTCGGTGCTGAGTTGGGCGGTGCTCATTTTTGCCGTCGGATCAGGATTTCATAATTGCCGTCAGGCATGGCGGTGGTCTGCCAGGTGTATCCGGTTTCGCCCAGCACCTGATAGAGCGGATAAGGTTCGCGGTGTATCACCACCCGCAACGCTGCATGGTCTGCAAGTGTTTGCAGGGACTGGGTGATATTGAGGAAAGGTTCAGGCGGCGGCAATCCCCGCACATCCAGTTCCACCTCGATCATCAGATGGCCTGCATCCTGGCGATGATTTCATCGCAGGCGGATTCCAGCAGACGATCCGCAATCGGGTAGAGAATCTGTTCTTCCTTGAGATTGTGCTGCTGCATCACGATCAGCAGGGTCTCGGCGATGCCGCCAAAGGAATGGCTGCGGGCTTGCAGTGCATCGGCCAATTGATCCAGCAAATCGTTCATCTGCGCGTGCTCCATGCGCATCACTTGCACCGGGCCTGACGGGCCGTTGGCTGCCAGCAGGGCGGGGAAGAGTATCTCCTCTTCCATGCGGAAATGTTTGGCCATGTCATTTTGGAAGGCTGTAAAAGCTGTCTGGGCTGTGTCCCAATCGCCGGACAGGGCGGCCGCTTCAGCATCGGCAAAAGCTACGTCGCAGCGTTGATGGTCGCTGCCCAGATATTCGGCAATCTTGCTCATTCGGTTTTCCGTTTTGGTGGCGTTGGTCAAGGAAATTGAAACGCTGCAAAGTATATATCAAAACATGTATTATTCGAGCATGTTAGTGAACGGGCTTGAATCATGAGGGATTTTTGGGGGATAGCGCCGGATACCACCGGACATGGTGAGAAGCTCATTTCCGGGGTGGGCGGCTTCATCGGGATTTTGCTGACCATGTGGATCAGCCACCATTATCTGGGGGTGCAAGGGGCTGCACTGCTGGTTGCTTCCATGGGGGCATCGGCGGTGTTGCTGTTTGCGGTGCCGCACGGCCCGTTATCGCAACCCTGGGCGCTGATGGGCGGCCACTTTTTTTCTGCGCTGGTCGGTGTCAGCTGTGCGCAATTGATTGTAAATCCGTATGTCGCTGCACCCGTGGCAGTCGGGCTGGCGATTACGGCGATGCATTACCTGCGTTGCACTCATCCACCTGGCGGGGCGACAGCGATCACCGCCGTTATCGGCGGTGCAGAGGTGCATAAACTGGGTTTCCAGTATGTGCTGACACCCGTACTGGCGAATGCAACCCTCATGTTGCTGGCTGCGCTGGTTGTGAATTACTTCATTTCCTCGCGCCGTTATCCGGTCGGTTGGAAAAAACCGGCCACGCCAGCCACGCCAGCCACCGAAATTCCAGCCATGCCTGACCGGTTGACCCACACCGACTTTGATTATGCGCTCAAGGAGTTAGGCACTTATGTGGATGTCAGCGAGCAGGAACTCGCCAAAATCTACCGATTGGCTGTCAAACATGCCTGGCAACTATCCGATCAGACCGGACAATTGGACATCGGCCTGTATTACAGCAACGGCGAGCAGGGGGCTGATTTGGTCGTGCGGAAAGTCCTTGAATTATCAAATGACGGTGCTACGGTGACGTTCAGGGTCGTAGCGGGTGATGGTCAAGGCGCGGTTGAGACCACGACGCTGACGGAATTCTCCATCTGGCAGAAATACGAAGTAATATCCAAGAATGGGGCATGGCATCGTATCTGGCATGTCTGATACGACAGTGAGGCGAGAATGAAACTTACGCAATATACGGATCTGGGGCTGCGATTGATGATGTATCTGGCGCTGCGCCCAAGTGAGCCGGTTACGATACAGGAGGTCAGCGAGCGACTCGCTATCTCCAAAAATCATCTGGTCAAGATTTCTCATCAACTGACGAAGTCAGGGCTGATCGCCAGTACACGCGGCCGTAACGGCGGTATTCGCCTAGCCAGTGCGGCGGAAGACATCACGATTGAGCAAGTGATAAAGGTGACCGAGGAAAGCTTTGGTCTGGTCGAGTGTTTTAACGACGGGCAGAATCGTTGCACGCTCGTCGGAGCATGTAAATTAGCGGATGTGCTGGACGCTGCGCTGGATGCGTTCTTTGACGTGTTACGGAAAACCACGCTCGCCGAACTGGTCGAAAACGGCGCTGCCCTTGAAAAAATGCTGCTGCCTGTTTCCGGCGTGAATCGGGTCGGCAGCGTTGCCGGATAGCGCTTATTCGCGCCGCAATTTCTTCATGGCTTGCTGGGCTTCCTTCTTGGCCTCACGCTCTTTTTCCGTTGCGCGCTTGTCGTGCTGCTTCTTGCCCTTGGCCAGGCCGATGGCCAGTTTGACGCGTCCCGCCTTGTAATGCATGTCCAGCGGCATCAGCGTGTAGCCGGCGCGTTGCACCTTGATGATGATGCGGTCTATCTCCAGCTTGTGCAGCAGCAGTTTGCGGGTACGGACCGGGTCTGGGTGAATATGCGTGGAGGCAGACAGTAACGGACTGATGTGCGAGCCGAACAGGTACAATTCGCCGTCCTTGATGTTGACGTAGGCTTCCTTGAGTTGTGCGCGACCGGCGCGGATGGCCTTTACTTCCCAGCCTTCCAGTACCATGCCGGCTTCGTATTTATCCTCGATGAAGTAGTCGTGGAATGCTTTTTTGTTCTCGATAATGCTCATGGCAGATGAATTTTGCTGTGTGTTCGGCTATTCTACCAGCCTTTGGAATGGCGACTTGTTAGCTAATGGCATTGGTAGAAAAAACAGTTTTGGTCGCGCATAGCGCAGAACAGATGTTCAATCTGGTGGACCGCGTGGAACATTATCCCGAGTTTTTGCCCTGGTGTGGCGGCGCGAGTGTCGCCGAGCTGGAAAGCGGCAAGGTTCATGCCACGGTCTGCATCAATTATCACAGCATCAAGCAATGCTTTACCACCGAGAATCTGCGCACGCCGCCCCAACAGATAGATATGACCTTGCAGGACGGGCCTTTCCGCCAACTGGATGGATGCTGGCGCTTCATTCCGCTAAATGATACGGCCTGCAAGATAGAATTCCGCCTGCATTATGAATTTTCCAGCAAATTGCTGGAAAAACTGGTCGGCCCGGTATTCAGCTATATTGCCAACAGTTTTGTAGATGCTTTTATTAATCGGGCAGAAAAGGTTTATTCGGACGTATGAGTGCAAATATCAATGTGGAAGTGGTTTACGCCTTGCCCGACCAGCAGACCCTGCTGAAAGTGTCTGCACCAGCCGGTGCGACGGTGGCAGAAGTGCTGGATCTCAGCCGCATCGTCGAAAAGCACCCCGAGCTCAATCTGGCGACCAGCAAGCTGGGCATTTTCGGAAAATTAACCAAATCCGATGCAGTAGTACGTGACCGCGACCGCATCGAGATTTACCGCCCCTTGCTGGCCGATCCCAAGGAAGTACGCCGCAGGCGCGCCGAGGAAGGCAAAGTAATGAAGAAAGGCGGGGGAGACGCGTGACCGGTTCACTAGCGATGCGCAATGCGAATGCGCCTGACGTATTCCCACCGCAACGTTTTTTTGCGGGGGGCACATGCTAGATTACGACCTGCATTGTCACTCGAATGTTTCCGATGGCACGTTGACACCAACCGAACTGGTCGAGCGCGCCGCCGGACGCGGCGTAACAATGTTGGCGTTGACTGATCATGACGACACCGATGGGCTGGAGGAAGCGCGCGCCGCCGCGTTACGGCACGGCATGGCGTTCGTCAATGGGGTGGAGATTTCCGTAACCTGGCGCAAACATACCCTGCATGTCGTCGGGCTGGGCATAGATCCGGCCTATCCGCCGCTGGTAGAGGGTTTGCAGCAGGTACGCGGCGGGCGGAGCGCACGCGCTCAGCAGATGTCCGACGAGTTGGCCAAGATAGGCATAGCCGGGGTATTCCAGGGCGCACTCAAATATGCCAGGAATCCCAACATGATAGGCCGCACCCATTTTGCAAGGTATCTGGTCGAGGCAGGCTATTGCCGTGATGTGAAAAGCGTGTTCAACCGCTATCTGGTCACCGGCAAGCCAGGCTATGTGCCGCACCAGTGGGCGCAGCTTGCCGAGGCGATCAAGTGGATACGCGGCAGCGGCGGGGTTGCGGTATTGGCACATCCGGGGCGCTACATGGTGGGCAAGAACAGCATGGGCAAGAAAACCATGACCGAGTTGCTGGGCGAGTTCGTCAGCCTGGGAGGGCAGGCGCTGGAGGTGGTGACAGGCAGTCATACCACCGAGCAATATGGCGAATTCGCGCGCTATGCCGACCAGTTCAACCTGTCATGCTCGTGCGGCTCGGATTTCCACGGTCCGGGGGAAAGCTACCGTGACATGGGACGATTGCCCGATCTTCCGCTCAGGTGTCGCCCGGTCTGGCAATCCCATTCATTGAAGTAACATCAGGTTCATTCAGTCATGTCACAGTTTTTTACCATCTACCCGAACAACATCAACTTGCGCCTGATCCGTCAGGCGGTCGCCATCCTGCGCGACGGTGGCATCGTGGTCTATCCGACCGATTCCTGCTATGCGCTGGGATGTCATCTGGACGACCGCAACGCGGTCAGCCGCATTCGTCAGATCCGCCAGCTGGACGACCAGCACCACCTCACGCTGATGTGCCGCGACTTGTCGGAAATATCGAGCTACGCGCGGGTGGACAACGCCACCTTCCGGCTGCTCAAGGCAAACACGCCCGGTAGCTATACCTTTATTCTTGAGGCGACCAAGGAAGTGCCCAAGCGATTGCAACATCCCAAGCGCAGCACGGTGGGCATCCGCATCCCCGATCATCCGGTGGCGCTGGCGCTGCTGGAAGAGCTGGGCGAGCCGATGTCTAGTTCCACTTTGATTCTGCCGGATGAGGCATGGCCGCTGAACGATGCGGAACTGATCCGTGATTTGCTGGAAAAGAAGGTCGAAGCGGTGATAGATGGCGGCTCAACCGGTGTTGACTTCACCACGGTGATAGATCTAACCGGAGATTCGCCGGTGTTGGTCAGGCAGGGTAAAGGTGCGGTCGAACCATTCGGCATAGAGTCGGTGTAATCGCATGTTGCTACCCATCTGTATCCTCAGCCAATATCCTTTATCCTTAGCCAATATCCAATGCAAATTGACCAACTGATCCAGACCATCGCCATCGCGGCGATCCCCATCCTGTTTGCCATTACCTTGCATGAGGCAGCGCATGGCTATGTGGCGCGTCACTTCGGCGACAACACCGCCTACCAGATGGGACGCATCAGCCTGAATCCGATGCGCCATATTGACCCGGTAGGTACGGTGCTGCTGCCGCTGTTGACGCTGGTGTTAGGCGGCATCCTGTTCGGCTGGGCCAAACCCGTGCCGGTAAATTTTTCGGCCTTGAAGCACCCCAAGAAAGACATGTTGTGGGTGGCGCTGGCCGGCCCCGCTTCCAATCTGGCGATGGCGATAGGCTGGGGCGTGCTGTTTAAAATAGCGACTGCTTCACCGGAAGCCTATTTTGCCGAACCCTTGATGAACATGGCGGTCATTGGTATCAAGATCAACGTGGTGCTGGTGGTGCTGAACTTGCTGCCATTGCCGCCGCTGGACGGCGGGCGGGTCGCAGTGAGCCTGCTGCCGCACCAGCAGGCCTACCAGTTGAGTCGAATCGAGCCTTACGGCATGTTCATCCTGATCTTCATGGCGGTCACGCCGCTATTGGGTTGGGTATTATTTCCGCTGGTCGGCGGTCTGGAAAAAATCCTTTTTATATTGCTTGGAATCTAAGTATGTTTGCTGATCGTGTTTTATCGGGTATGCGTCCCACTGGGAATCTGCATCTGGGGCATTACCACGGTGTATTGAAGAACTGGGTGCAGATGCAGCACGAGTTCGAGTGCCTGTTCTTCGTCGCCGACTGGCACGCGCTGACCACCCATTACGACAACCCGCAGATTATCGAGCAGAGCGTCTGGGACATGGTGGTGGACTGGCTGGCGGCAGGCGTGGACCCTGCGCACGCCACGCTGTTCATCCAGTCGAAAGTGCCGGAACACGCCGAGCTGCACCTGTTGCTCTCGATGATCACCCCGCTGGGCTGGCTGGAGCGCATGCCGACCTACAAGGACCAGCAGGCCAAGCTGACCGAGAAAGACCTGTCCACCTACGGCTTCCTGGGCTATCCATTGTTGCAGAGTGCGGACATCCTGATCTACCGCGCCACCCAGGTGCCGGTCGGCGAAGATCAGGTGCCGCACATCGAATTCACCCGCGAGATCGCGCGCCGTTTCAACCATCTGTACGGGCGTGACCCCGGCTTCGAGGAAAAGGCTGAGTCGGCAGTCAAAAAGCTGGGCAGCAAGAAGGCTCGTCTGTATCAGGAATTGCGCACCCGTTTTCAGGAACAGGGCGATGATGAAGCGCTGGAATCCGCCAAGGCATTGCTGGACGAGCAGCACAGCCTTTCGCTGGGTGACCGCGAGCGCCTGTTCGGCTACCTGGAAGGCGGCGGCAAGATGATTTTGTCCGAACCGCAGTCCATGTTGACCGTCGCGTCAAGGATGCCGGGGCTGGATGGGCAGAAGATGTCCAAGTCCTACAACAACACCATCAGTTTGCGAGAGGATGAGGTCAGTGTCGCCAAAAAGATACGCACCATGCCGACCGACCCGGCGCGGGTGCGTCGCACCGACCCCGGCGACCCGGAGAAGTGCCCGGTCTGGCAGTTGCACCAGGTGTATTCCAGCGAGCAGACCCGCCAGAGTGTGGTGCACGGCTGCAAGAGTGCCGGCATCGGCTGCATCGAGTGCAAGCAGCCGGTTATAGACGCGGTGCTGGACGAACAGCGCCCGATGCGCGAGCGCGCGCAGATGTATCTGGACAATCCTTCGCTGGTGAAGAACATCATCGCCGATGGCAACGAGAAGGCCCGCAAGCTGGCCTGCGAGACCATGCGCGAAGTGCGCGAGGCGATGGGGCTGAGCTACAGCTGACGGCATGGAAGCGATCCTGAGCTCGGTGATCACCTGTCCCTGCGGCATCCGCTGATCCGACATGAGTGCGAACGAGGGCAACACCGTCCGGCAGGCCTACATCCAGGGCGAACTGATGCTGGAGATGCCGCAGGACTTGTATATCCCGCCGGATGCGCTGGAACTGGTGCTGGAGACCTTCCAAGGGCCACTCGACCTGCTGCTGTACCTGATCCGCCGCCATAATCTCCACGTACTGGATATTCCGATGGCGGAACTGACGCGCCAGTATCTGGGCTATATCGAGGCGATGCAGCAGAACCGGCTGGAGCTGGCGGCGGAATATCTGCTGATGGCGGCGATGCTGATCGAGATCAAGTCGCGCATGTTGCTGCCGCGCCCCAAGCTGGTCGGCGGGGAAGATGGCGAAGATCCGCGCGCCGAACTGATGCGCCGTTTGCAGGAGTACGAGCAGATCAAGCAGGCCGCTCGGCAATTGGATGAATTGCCACAAGCGGGACGCGATTTCGAGATCGTGCAGGTGCTGATCGAACGGACGGTGGAAGAGCGCCTGCCGGAGATCAGCGTGGACGAATTGAAACAGGCCTGGTTAGGCATCCTGACCCGCGCCCGGGTGCGCCGCCACCACACTGTGCGGCGCGAGCAGCTTTCGGTGCGCGAGCAGATGTCGCACATCCTGCGCTGCCTCAAGGGCGGCGAGTTCGTGCCGTTCGAAGCGCTGTTCGACATCGAAGAGGGCATCCCCCGGCTGGTGGTGACCTTCATCGCCATGCTGGAACTGGCCAAGGAATATCTGTTGGAGATCCAGCAAACTGAGACTTTCGGGAGCATCTATGTGCGCAGCAGCCGTGCCGTCAATGCTGAATGAAAACGCAGACATGAGCCGCTTCAAGCGCATTCTGGAAGCGGCCTTGCTGGTAAGTGCGGAGCCGTTGCCGCTGGCCGAGATCAAAAAGCTCGCCGACGCGCCGCTGACCAACCGCCAGATCGAAGCCGTGCTGGATGAGATCGCCGCAGATTGGCAACACAAGGCAGTCGAACTGACGCAGGTGGCCAGCGGCTGGCGCTTTCGCGCCCGGCCCGAGGTGCAGGCCTACCTTGACCGGCTGAATCCGCAAAAGCCACCGCGCTACTCGCGCGCCGTGCTGGAGACGCTGGCCATCGTCGCCTATCACCAGCCGGTGACGCGCGGCGACATTGAAGAGATACGCGGCGTCGCGGTGTCGCCCAACATCCTGAAGACGCTGGAGGCGCGCAGCTGGATAGAAGTGGTTGGTGTGCGCGACACGCCGGGCAGGCCAGAACTGTTCGCCACCACCGGGCAATTTCTTGATGATCTCAACCTGCGCGGCCTGCAGGAGTTGCCCGCGTTGCAGGAAATAGGCAATCTGCTGGAACAGAATGTCGCAGCCGAAGACTGATGTTGATTTACTAAAAATAATACAGATTCAAGGAAATATCATGAGTGACAAACCCTACAAGATTCTACTGCTGTGCACCGGCAATGCCGCGCGCAGCATCATGGCTGAAGTGCTGGTCAACGCGCTGGGCAAGGGCAACTTCATCGCCTACAGCGCCGGCACCCACCCGTTCGGCTACATTCATCCCGATGCGCTGGCATTGCTGCGCAGTCAGGGGCGCAGCACGGAAGGGCTGCGCAGCAAGAGTTGGGACGAGTTTTCCGGCCCCGATGCGCCTGAACTGGATTTCATCATCACCGTCTGCGATAAGGCCGCCGGCGAAGCCTGCCCGGTCTGGCAGGGTATGCCCGCGACTGCGCACTGGGGCATCCCCGATCCGGCGTTGGTCGTTGATGCCGAGGCCCGGCGCATCGCCTTCATTCATGCCGAAGAACAACTGGCGCGCCGCATCCAGTTGTTCATGAGTCTGCCGATCAAGACGCTGGATCAGCTCACCCTGAAGGAAAAACTCGCCGAGATTGGTCGCATTGCAGGTTGAGCCTCCCTCGAAAATAGGCATTCTATCGAGTCTTAACCCCTTGATTTAGGAAGGGACGGGAAGGTACGTGAGCATCCTATGGTTCAGCTAAGTTTGGTCAGTCAGACTATGTCACATACTTAATTAACCAAGTCTGGACACAATATGAACACGCTGACCACTGCCACGCACTCCAACTGGATTAACAAGGTTCCAGAGATCACTCTGATATTTTGGATTATCAAGATTGCAGCAACGACACTTGGCGAAACAGGCGGGGATGCAGTCTCGATGTCTATGAGTTTGGGTTACTTGGTCGGTACGGTTATTTTTGCGACAGTATTTGTTGCGGCGGTGATTGCCCAGATCAAGGCCAAGGCTTTTCAACCATTCCTTTACTGGACAACGATTATCGCCACTACCACCGTGGGTACGACACTGGCAGATTTTGCAGATCGCTCGCTTGGCATCGGCTATGCCGGTGGTTCAACTTTACTGCTGGCGCTATTGTTTGGCTCGCTTTTTATCTGGCATCGCTCCCTTGGTTCCGTTTCGGTCAACACAATCAACTCACCCAAGGCTGAAATGTTCTACTGGACGACCATCATGTTTTCCCAGACCTTGGGGACAGCGTTGGGAGACTGGACGGCTGATACGGCCGGACTCGGCTATACCGGCGCGGCAATGGTGTTCGCTGTACTTTTGGCGTTGGTTGTGGTGGTTTACTATTGGACGAACGTATCTCGTACGCTGCTGTTCTGGGCCGCATTTATTTTGACCCGCCCTCTGGGTGCCGTGGTGGGGGACTTTCTGGATAAACCGATAAGTGCGGGTGGTTTGGCGCTGAGTCGTTACTCTGCATCGGCAGGGCTCTTGGCCTTTATTGTGATTAGCATCTTGCTGTTCAAACATCGGGCAGCCGAAAAGGCGCATTGAGTTAATACTATCGGACGGAGAGTCAATGCGGGTATTACTGGTCGAAGACGATCTTATGATTGGGGAAGTTATTCAGGGGGCATTGAAAGATGCTTCCTACGCTACCGACTGGGTGAAGAATGGCCAAACTGCGCTGTCGACATTGACTTGCCAGCACTATGATTTAGTGTTGCTCGATTTGGGACTTCCCGGCAAAGATGGGCTAGAGGTGTTGACCAGCATTCGCGCCATGGACAATCCCATTCCCATTCTTATCATTACCGCGCGTGACAGTCTCGATGACCGCTTGCGTGGTTTGGACAGCGGGGCTGATGATTTTTTACTTAAGCCCTTCGCAATGGCGGAATTACTTGCTCGCATACGCGCCGTGCTGCGCCGCAAAGGGGGGGGCACATTTTCGATACTCGGCAACGGAGTTGTTTCACTCGACCCGGCTACGCGGGAGGCCGTTATTGTCGGAAACTCTCCTGTGCAACTCTCCAATCGGGAGTTCTCACTCTTACACGCTTTTCTGGTTAGGCCTGGGGCAATTTTGTCGCGTAGTGAGCTTGAAGATCGTATCTATGGATGGGGCGAGGAGGTCGAAAGCAACGCTATCGAGTTCCTGATTCATGCATTGCGACGCAAGTTGGGGCGCGACATCATCAAAAATGTCAGGGGGGTAGGATGGATGGTTTCAAAAAGCGTTTGAACGAATCAATTCAGATCAAGCTGTCTTTCTCGCTGTCCCTGGCAATACTCGTTATAGCGGTAATTGCGGGCGGCTTGTCCTTTGTGTTGGCGTTCGATGAAGCACACGAACTGCAAGACGATACGCTACAGCAAATTGCCGCATTGGTTGACCGGCAACAACTGTCCCTTACAAATTTCAGTGACGTTGTGCGCTCCAATGAAAGTGATGAAGCATCCAGCGTCATAATTCAGTATCTGGCCGATGGTAAAAATACGGTCGGAAAGTGGGATGCAGGAATGCCACTACAACTCCCCAACACCCTGCCAGATGGTATGCATACGCTGGATGTTGGCAGCAAACCGTTTCGCGTGTTGGTCAAAACCACGGCCAACGGGAACAGGATTGTCGTAGCGCAAGAAACCGCTATTCGTGATGAAATTGCAAGTGAAAGTGCCTTGCGAACTTTGCTGCCATTCTTGATTCTGTTCCCTATTCTGCTGCTAATCGTCGCAGATATTGTGCGCAAAATGTTCCGTCTACTGACCGCACTTGCGAATGAAATTGACCAACGCGCCGAGCAAGCGTTGCATCCTATTGAGCACAGGCAGCTTCCCACCGAAGTGCGCCCATTTGTGGTGGCAATCAATCGCTTGCTTATACGAGTTGCTCAGACAATTGATGCCCAGCGTCGGTTTGTCGCCGACGCGGCTCACGAGTTGCGCTCTCCATTGACTGCAATATCGCTGCAAGCGGAGCGTTTGGCAGAGGCGGAAATGTCCAGCATGGCACGCGAACGTCTTGCGACATTGCAACGTGGGATTGAACGTGGTCGTAATTTGCTGGATCAGCTGCTGACCTTAGTCAAAATCCAGTCTCTCCCCAATTTACATAATTTACCCGTCTCGGTCCAGGGTATCTATCGCCGCGTGCTGGAGGACCTGATGACTTTGGCCGATGCCAAGCACATAGACATTGGTGTTGAAGGAGAACAGGACGCGTGGGTATTAGCGGATGAGTTGGGTATGAAAACCGTGGTTAAAAATCTGCTGGATAACGCTATTCGCTACACCCCGCGAGGTGGGCGAATTGATATGTCCGTTTCTGTTGTGCAGGGACGTGCCCTGCTAAGTATAAAGGACAATGGTCCAGGCATTCCGGTGGCCGAGCGAGAGCGGGTGTTTGATCCTTTCTATCGCACCCTGGGTGGCGATCAGGTTGGTTCGGGATTGGGGCTGTCCATTGTCAAAACTATATCAGATCGGATAGGCGCAGAGATCCAGCTAGCATTTTCGGATGAGGTACAAGGTTGCGGATTATGTGTCTACCTACTTATTCCACTGGCAGAAAGTTATCAGGGATCACACGCCAAACAGCATAGCGAGCGCCATGGTGGCATCAATCGACTGGTTCTATAAGGAGGCACTGAATTATTCGGTTTTCAGCATTAGAATTATTTACCAGCCAAAAAATCCTAGGAAACAGGCCGATTCAACGTCAATTGTCTACAATTCTGGGAGATTTCCCCCGTTTTGTCCTATTCAGTGTTGCCACTCAGCCAAACTGCACTTGATACTTGAATATGAAAAAATCCCGCCGGGGCGGGGTTATCCGGGCAGGTATCAAGCCAAATCCAGCCCTTGCTCTCTGCGGCGTGTGGCAAAACCCAGCAAGCCCAAACCAGCCACTATCATGCCGTAGGTTTCAGGTTCGGACACGGCCACAGTCGGACTGAGCTGTATGGGGTAGGTCATGGCCATCAGAAGTGCGGCAACGCTTCCGCTCACTGCAAATTTCTATAAATTTTATGCATTTTTTCATCTCCAAGAGTGATGGATGGGAAATAAACGCCATGAAACGCGCCATATGCGCGACTGGACTAAATTCCCAGTAATTTTCTTGGTCAGTAAGCGGCAGAGTCACAATGAGAAATTGTGAAGAACGCGATCTGGGAGGCACCCAAAATCGCGGCGTAGAACGTGCGAATCACGCCGCCTGTTATCCGAGAATTGTTATTGGCCGTGTGGTAGAATGCGCCCCCTTTACATTTTGCAAGGCAGCATCCATGTCACGCTCATTACGCAACATCGCCATTATCGCCCACGTTGACCACGGCAAAACCACGCTGGTTGACAAGCTGCTGTCTCAGGCAGGCTCTTTCTCCGCTCACCAACACGTCGCCGAACGCGTGATGGACAACAACGACTTGGAAAAGGAACGCGGCATCACCATTCTGGCGAAGAACTGCGCGGTCGAATACGGTGGCGTGCACATCAATATCGTCGATACACCGGGCCATGCCGACTTTGGCGGTGAGGTCGAGCGCGTGCTGGGCATGGTGGATGGCGTGTTGTTGCTGGTTGATGCGGTGGATGGCCCGATGCCACAGACCCGTTTCGTGACCAAGAAGGCATTGGCGCTGGGTCTGCGTCCTATCGTGGTGATTAACAAGATTGACCGTCCCGGCGCGCGTCCTGACTGGGTGGTAGACCAGACTTTCGACCTGTTCGACAAATTGGGCGCGACCGACGAGCAGCTGGATTTCCCGGTGGTTTACGCTTCCGCATTGAACGGCTACGCCAAGATTGATCTGGCTGCCGAAAGCGCCAACATGAGTCCGCTGTTCGACACCGTGCTGAGCCATGTGCCGGCACCGTCTGTCGCAGCAACCGAAGAGCCGCTGCAATTGCAGATTTCCGCACTGGACTACTCCAGCTTTGTGGGCCGCATCGGCGTGGGCCGTGTGACGCGCGGCAAGATCAAGCCGGGCCAGGACGTGATGGTGATGAACGGCGACAAATCCTCCAAGAAAGCGCGTATCAACCAGGTGCTGGGCTTCCAGGGTGTTGAGCGCGTGTTGCTGGACGAGGCAATGGCGGGTGACATCGTACTGATCAACGGTATCGAAGAGATCGGCATCGGCGTGACCATCGCCGAATTGAGCGCGCCTGAAGCGTTGCCGCTGCCCAAGATTGACGAACCGACCCTGAGCATGAATCTGATGGTGAACACTTCCCCGCTGTGCGGTCAGGAAGGCAAGTTCATCACCAGCCGCCAGATCCGTGACCGCCTGAACAAGGAGTTGCTGGTCAACGTGGCGTTGCGCGTGGAAGACACCGACAACACCGACGTATTCCTGCTGTCCGGTCGTGGCGAATTGCACCTGACCATTCTGCTGGAAAACATGCGTCGCGAAGGTTTTGAAATGGGCGTGGGTAAACCGCGCGTGGTGTTCCGCGAAATCAACGGCGAGAAATGCGAACCGTTCGAAGTGCTGACTGTGGACGTGGAAGAAGCCAATCAGGGCGCGGTGATGGAAGAACTGGGCCGCCGCCGTGGCGACCTGCAAGACATGCAGCCGGACGGTCATGGTCGCGTGCGTCTGGAATACCGTATTCCGGCGCGCGGTCTGATCGGCTTTCAAAGCGAATTCATGACGCTGACGCGCGGCACCGGCATCATGGCGCATGTGTTTGACGATTACGGTCCGGTCAAGGCCGACATGCCGGGTCGCCGCAACGGCGTGCTGATCTCGGCAGAGCAGGGCGATGCCGTGGCCTACGCGCTGTGGAAGCTGGAAGATCGCGGTCGCATGATCGTGTCGCCCGGCGACAAGCTGTACGAAGGCATGATCATCGGCATCCATAGCCGCGACAACGATCTGGTGGTCAACCCGATCAAGGGCAAGCAGCTGACCAACGTGCGCGCTTCCGGCACGGATGAGGCAGTTCGCCTGACTCCGCCGGTGCGTCTGACGATGGAAGCCGCCGTCGAGTTCATTGACGATGACGAACTGGTCGAGATCACGCCGGTGTCGGTGCGTGTGCGCAAGCGTTTCCTGACTGAAAACGAGCGCAAGCGTCAGGCTCGCGGCCTGTAATTCATGGCGTAGCTTGCCGGACGAAAGGGGGTGCAGAGGCATCCCCTTTTTGCATTTTGGATAAGGCGTCGTCGAATCGGAGATATTCATATGGGGCAACAAATCGTGATTTTTGCGGCACTGCTGTGCGGACTGCTGATAGGCGGAGCCGGTGTGTGGCTGGTGTTGCGCGAACGTCTGGCGAGTGCAGTGAGCCTCAAGGAGTCCGAGGCACAGATCGAACTTGCCCGTCAGGCCGAGCGGCTGGCAGCCGCCCAACAGGATTTGCAGCGACTGGAGGCGGCACTGCTGGAGGCGCAATCCGAAGCGCAGGGCATGGAACAGGAGAGCGGCGATCTGCGCGAGCGTTTGGGTGCGGCGGATTCCACCGTGCGCAACCAGACCGAACAACTGACCCGCTTGCAGCAGGAAAAAACGGCGCTGGAGGTGGCACGCGAGCAGCTTGGTGCTAGCCAGCAGCGGTTGAGCAACCAGGTGGCGGAACTCAACACGGCGCTGGAGGCGGAGCGCGCTCAGTCTGCCGAGAAGCTGCGCTTGCTGCAAAACGCCGAGGAGCAGTTGGCCAACCGCTTCAAGACGCTGGCAGGCGAGATACTGGAAGACAAGAGTAAGCGTTTTACCGAGCAGAATCAGCTCAATCTCAATCAGTTGCTGGAGCCGCTCAAGGTCAAGATCGGCGAATTCCAGGGGCAGGTGCAGGAAGTTTATGTGCAGGAAGGCAAGGACCGTGCCGCGCTGGCCGAGCAGGTCAAGCAGCTGATGGCGCTCAACAACCAGCTTTCCAAGGATGCCCACAACTTGACCTCCGCGCTGAAGGGGCAATCCAAGGCGCAGGGCAATTGGGGCGAGCTGGTGCTGGAACGGGTGCTGGAGGCTTCCGGCCTGCGCCGGGATCACGAATACGACGTGCAGGAGAGCCATACCCGAGCCGACGGCACGCGTGCACAGCCGGACGTGGTGATCCACCTGCCGGAGGATAAGCATCTGGTGATAGACGCGAAGATGTCGCTGACGGCCTACGAGGAACACGCGAACGCCGAAACCGACGTGCAGCGCGAGCAGGCGTTGAAGCGCCATCTGGATTCGGTGCGCGCCCACATCCGCGAACTAGCCGACAAGAATTACCAGCAGTTGTACGGCTTCAAGTCGCTCGATTTCGTGCTGATGTTCATCCCGGTCGAGCCTGCCTTCATGCTGGCGATCGCGCACGACAGCGACCTGTGGCACGACGCCTGGAAGCGCAACGTGCTGCTGGTCAGCCCAAGCACGCTGCTGTTCGTGGTGCGCACGGTCGCCCATCTGTGGCGGCAGGAGCAGCAGAACCGCAACGCGCAGGAGATCGCCAAACGCGGCGCTGCGCTGTACGACAAGCTGGCCGGCTTCGTGGATGACTTGAACGGTCTGGGCGACAAGCTGCAGCAGGCGCAGAAGGCCTACGACAGCGCTTGCGGGAAATTCTCCAAAGGGAATGGCAATGTCATCCGGCAGGCAGAATTGCTCAAGGAACTGGGCGTGAAGCCGACCAAGCAACTGTCCGAAAAGATGCTGGATGCAGCGCTGGAGTATGGCGACAAGCACATCGCCGAATAGATGAAAGTGGGATCGAAAATGCAGAATGAAAACATCAGGGTATTGAGCGGTGACATCGGCGGCACCAAGACGCGCCTGGCGATAGCGACTGTGCGCGGTAACGAAGTGCATATCGAGCATGAAGTCAGCTACCCCAGCCGGCAATACCAGCATTTCGACACGCTGCTGGCGGAATTCCTCAGCGGGGTCGGTGTGCCGCAAGTGGCGGCCTTCGGTATCGCCGGCCCGGTGCAGGGCAGGGTGGTGCAAACCACCAATCTGCCCTGGCAGATAGATGCCGATGCCTTGCAGCAGCGCTTCGGCTTCAGTCGTTGCCTGCTACTCAACGACCTTGAAGCCACCGCCTGCGGGCTGCCCGCACTCGGCCCGGACGACCTGTTGACCTTGCAGGCAGGCGCGCCGGACGCGTGCGGCAACCAGGCCGTGATCGCCGCCGGAACGGGGCTGGGTGAGGCCGGGCTGTTCTGGGATGGCGAGCAACACCAGCCTTTTGCCACCGAGGGCGGGCACGCCAGCTTTGCCCCATCCAATACACTGGAATTCGCGCTGCTGCGCCACTTGCAACAGCTGTTCGGCCACGTCAGCTGGGAACGCGTGGTGTCCGGCATGGGGGTGGTCAGCATCCATGAGTTCCTCTGCCAGTACCGGCAGACAGCAGCGCCGGACTGGCTGGTTGCGGAAATGAGCACGGGAGATGCCGCCGCCGCAATCAGCAATGCCGGACTGTCAGGTGGTGATGTGATCTGCGCCCAGACTATGGAATGCTTCGTGAAACTATACGGCGCGGAAGCCGGCAATCTGGCGCTGAAAACCATGAGCCGGGGCGGACTCTTCATCGGCGGCGGCATCGCGCCCAAGATTTTGCCGATGTTGCAGAGCGAACTGTTCCTGGATGCCTTCCTCGCCAAAGGCAGGATGCGCCCGCTGCTGGAAGCGATGCCGGTCCGCGTGATCCTCAACGACCGCGCCGCGCTATACGGCCCGGCCCTGCGCGCGGCTCAGGGGTGAGGTTGAATCCACACTCCCCCTTACGCGTCAGCCTCGGCAGGAATGCGCTTCCAGAGATATTTCAGGCGTGTGGAAGCATGCCTTCTTCGTCCCCGCGCCAACCAGGTTCCGCCTTTGGCATCATCTTCCGGGCATGTAGTGGTATATAATGCCACGCTGAATTGCGACACCCGTCGCTCGGCTACTCAAGAAAAAACTTGACGGCCTGATTATCACTTACAAAATTACTATCAATACAGGCACTTATCATGAGTTCTTCAAAGAAACCTTGTTCCGAAACCATTGACCGTACCGATCCTCTCGTCATTCAGCGCATGCTGGCCAATCACCTGACCTATACAGAAGGTAAATCCATCAAGACAGCCACAGAGCGTGACTGGTTTGAAGCGGCAGCCCATGCGGTGCGTGACCAACTGATTGAGCAGCAGTTGAAAACCTCCGAGGAAAATCTGAACAAGGATCCCAAGCGTCTTTATTATCTGTCGCTGGAATTCCTGATTGGTCGCACTTTGTCGAATGCCTCGTTGAATATGGGGTTGGAGTCTTCGTTGCGTGAGGGCCTGAAGACCATGGGTCAGAATCTCGAGACGGTAGAGGAAACCGAGATCGATGCGGCGTTGGGTAATGGTGGCTTGGGTCGTCTGGCTGCATGTTTCCTGGATTCTCTGGCGACACTGGATTTGCCGGGCCAAGGTTACGGCATCCGTTACGAATACGGCATGTTCAACCAGCGCATCAAAAATGGCCAGCAGGTAGAGCGTCCTGACAACTGGCTGCGTTTCGGCAACCCTTGGGAATTCCAGCGTCCCGAGTGCATGTATCCAGTCAAGTTCTTCGGTCGTGTCGTGCAGTTCGCGGACGGGCAGGGCGGCATAGAGCATCACTGGGTGGATGGCGAGACCGTGATGGCGATGGCTTACGATGTGCCCATTCCGGGCTACAAGACCGGCACGGTCAACAGCCTGCGTCTGTGGGCGGCCAAATCCACACGCGAATTCAATCTCGAATCGTTCAATGCCGGTGATTACCTGAGCGCGGTTCAGGACAAGAATATTTCGGAAAGCCTGTCCAAAGTGCTGTACCCGAACGACAGTTCTGCGGTTGGTAAGGAATTGCGCCTGCGTCAGGAGTATTTCTTCGTTTCCGCGTCGATTCAGGACATCCTCGCCAACTTCCTGCAAACACATAATGATTTGAATCTGTTGCCGGAAAAGGTCGCCATTCAGTTGAACGATACCCATCCGGCGGTAGCAGTATCCGAGATGATGTACCAGTTGCTGGATGTGTATAAGCTGAAGTGGGACCATGCGTGGAAACTGGTCACCAGGATCTTCGCCTATACCAACCACACGCTGATGCCTGAAGCGCTGGAAACATGGGCGGTTGAGAAGTTCGAGCGCGTGTTGCCGCGTCATCTGGAAATCATCTATGAGATTAACCACCGCTTCCTGACTCAGGTCAATCACCGTTTCCCCGGCGATACAGAGTTGCTAAGACGGGTGTCCATCATTGACGAGAACGGTGGCCGTCGCATCCGCATGGCGCATCTGGCCGTGGTCGGTAGCCACACCGTGAACGGCGTGGCAGCAATCCACAGCGATTTGTTGAAAACCACGCTGTTTTCAGATTTTCATCGCATTTTCCCGCACAAATTTGTCAACGTCACCAATGGCATCACGCCCCGTCGCTGGCTGAATCAGTGCAATCCTGGGCTTAGCAACATCATCAGTTCACGTATCGGTTCAGGTTTTGTGAGCGATCTCGATCAGCTCAAGAAGTTGGTTCCGCATGCCGAGGACGCCGCATTCCGCAAGGAATTCCGCGAAGTCAAGCAGGCCAACAAGCTGCGCCTTGCCGAGTACATATACAAGACTGTCGGCATTCAGGTTGATCCAAACTCGATGTTCGATATTCAGATCAAGCGTATCCATGAATACAAACGCCAACTGCTGAACGTGTTGCACGTGATCACGCTGTACAACCGCATCCGTCAGGGTAATGCACACGCGGTGACACCCCGTACGGTGATTTTTGCCGGCAAGGCGGCGCCAGGTTACAAACTGGCCAAACAGATAGTTCGCCTGATCAACGATGTGGCCAACATCATCAATGATGATCCGGCAGTGCACGGCTTGCTCAAGGTGGTATTCCTGCCCAATTACGATGTTTCATCTGCCGAGAAACTGTTCCCGGCCAGCGATTTGTCTGAACAGATATCCACCGCTGGCACCGAAGCTTCCGGCACCGGCAACATGAAGATGGCTCTGAATGGTGCATTGACCATAGGCACGCTGGATGGCGCGAACGTCGAGATCATGGAAGAAGTGGGCGCGGAAAATATCTTCATCTTCGGCCTGACCACCCAGCAAGTTGCAAATCTGCGTGCGCAGGGTTACAGCGCTTGGGATCATTACAATGGTAACGAAGAATTGCGCCAAGTATTGGATATGATAGGTAGTGGTTTCTTCTCGGTAGAAGAGCCTGGCCGTTACCGGCAGATCTTCGACAACTTGACTCATCATAATGACCATTATCTATTGTTGGCCGATTACGCCAGCTACATTGCGGCTCAGGATATGGTCGGTCTGCTGTATCAAGACAAGGAAGAATGGACACGACGCGCTATCCTCAATGTCGCGAACATGGGCAAGTTCTCCAGTGACCGCACTATCAAGGAATATGCCGAAAACATCTGGAATGTCAGGAGTTCAAAGTCCTGATACTGGCCTGATGGCGATATAAAAAACCACCCAACGATACGGGTGGTTTTTTTTCGTGCCAATAACGCCACGCTTACTACAGGATCATCTTCAGGACGAGTTTTTGCATCACTAGCTGAGCTATAATCGTCAGGGTTTTGCAAGGTTCATGCTATTCGTAACTGAATGACTGAGAGGAATGGGTTGTGAAGAAGAGTACTGCATACTATTTGCAAGTTCGTCCCAAGATACCTGAGCGTCTGGCTCGCCTTGAAGTGTTGGCAAATAATCTGTGGTACGGATGGGATATCCCCACGCGCAGGCTTTTTGCCCGTTTACACCCCGGCCTATGGAATGCCACTGGCCATAGCCCCAAAGCATTCCTGAAACGTGTTGATGAGAAGATTCTGCTAGACGCGGCGGCTGACGAGGTTTTCATCGGCAATTTCAACCGAGTGCTAGCCGATTACGATACTTATCATAACGCGCCGCCTGCCAATTCCTGCCAACGTGACGGTTTGTGCTCAGAAGACCTGATCGCATACTTTTGCGCAGAATTTGGTTTGCATGAGAGTTTTCCAATATATTCAGGCGGCTTGGGCATTCTGGCAGGGGACCACTGCAAGGCAGCAAGTGACCTGCGGTTGCCCTTCATCGGTGTCGGCCTGCTTTATCGTCAAGGCTATTTTCAACAGACTATAGATGGGGATGGCAACCAGATTGCCACCAACCGGGATTCCAGCTTTGACGATTTGCCCGTCACGCCGGCTTTACGTGCGGATGGAAGTGAGGCCTATACGTCGGTTGATTTCCCCGGCCGCACGGTACACATCAAGATATGGCAGGCACAGGTCGGGAACATCAGGCTGTACCTGATGGATACCGACCTGGAAATCAACAATGAGCATGACCGCGACATCACGCATCGCCTATATGGCGGCGACAAGGTGATGCGCATTGAACAAGAGATCGTGCTGGGTATCGGGGGCGTGCGGGCATTGCAGGAACTCGGCCTGAAACCGACCGTCTGGCATATCAATGAAGGCCATGCCGCCTTTATGATACTGGAGCGTATCAGGCAATCCATTGGGGAAGTTGGTTTTGACTTTGAAACTGCTCTGGAATCCGAGGCCGCCAACACCATTTTTACCACCCATACGCCCGTGCCAGCCGGACACGACCACTTCGACGACGGCATGATACGAGCGTATTTCGAGCATTATTATCAGGCGATACAGTTGAATCACGATAGATTCATGGCGCTGGGCCGTTCGGCAGAGTGCTCTGATTTCAACATGACAGCGCTGGCGTTAAGGGGGTCGCGTTTCCATAACGGCGTATCGCGCATACACGGTGCCGTGTCATCACGTATCTGCGGGGATATGTGGCCGGAAGTCGAGCCCCAGGAAAATCCGATGACTTACGTCACGAATGGTGTCCATGCACCTACCTTTCTCTCGACCGAATGGGCGGAAGTTTTTGAGCGTTATCTGGGATCGGAATGGAACGCTCGCATGACCGACCCCAATATCTGGAATGGCATCACCGACATTCCAGATCATGCTTTCTGGAGTGTGCACCAGACGCTCAAGGTGAAGATGCTGAATATGGTGCGGGATCGCATCCGTGCCCAGCATTTGCGCAATCACGCCTCGGAAGCGCATCTGGACAGGATGCTCAAGTATGTCAATCCGGAAAATCCAAACGTCCTCACGGTCGGTTTTGCACGTCGTTTTGCCACCTACAAACGCGCCACCATGCTGTTCGCTCATCTGGACTGGCTGCGCGAAATTCTGCATAACCCGGAACGGCCTGTGGTGTTCATCTTCGCCGGCAAGGCCCATCCGGCTGATGTGCCTGGGCAGGACCTGATACGCCGTATCAGCGAGATCTCGCACATGCACGAATTTGCCGGCAAGGTGTTGCTGGTCGAGGGCTATGACCTTTCGCTGTCGCGCAAACTGGTTGCCGGTGTGGATGTCTGGCTGAACAACCCGTTGTATCCATTGGAGGCCAGCGGCACATCGGGCATGAAGGCCGGAATGAACGGCAGCATCAATCTGTCGGTGCTGGACGGCTGGTGGGGGGAGAGCTACGACGGCAAGAATGGCTGGGCGATCAAACCGGCATCGGAAAGTCTGAGCGAAGAAGTCCGTACTCGCGAAGAAAGCCGTACGCTGTACGAATTGCTACAGGATCAAGTGATACCGCTGTACTACGATTACGGCAAGATGGGTTTTTCACCTAACTGGGTGAAAATGGCCAAGCACTCGATGGCAACCATCATCCCGCGCTTTAATTCCAAGCGCATGGTCGGGGAATATCTCGAAAAATGTTATCTGCCAGCAAGCCGGCAACACACCATTTACGGGATGAATGGCAGTGAAAACGCGCGCCGGGTGGCCGAGTGGAAGTCATGCGTCAAGACAGCATGGCCGGGTGTGAGTATACGTCTCACCGATAGCATCAAAACTGAGATCCGCTATGGCGACAGTCTGCGTTTCCAAGTGGCGATCAGTCTGAACGGGCTGGGACAGGATGACGTCATCGTCGAAATGCTGATGGGTTTCAACACTAAAAAGGACCAACTCACTTCAGCTAGACATTACCGCTTTACCCCAGCAGGTATCAGGACGGAGGCTGGCGAAGAGTTGTTTTTTGTCGAGTTGCAGCCGGAGCAATGCGGCAATCTGGAATATCGTATTCGCGTCTACCCCCACCACCCGTTGCTCACGCATCCGTTTGAGATGGGGATGATGCGCTGGCTATAGCACCATATCAGCCATTGTGATGAAAATACAATACATTATTTATATACAATAAGTTAAATATTTTACAGGGGGATTTATGGCTGAAATTAAAGTATTGTTTGCCACTTCTGAGGTTGCACCGCTAATCAAGACAGGCGGGTTGGCGGATGTCAGCGGGGCATTACCGGCGGCGTTGCGGGCGATCAAGGTGGATGTGCGCGTGCTGGTTCCAGGCTATCCGCAAGTGATGGCAAAACTTGGGCCGCACGAAGCCGTCGCCAGCTTCGACGATTTGCCCGGTTATCCCCCTTGTCGATTGATTTTCAGCATCATGGAAAACGGTGTCCCGCTGCTGGTGCTGGATTGCCCCTTGCTCTATCAGCGCACCGGCGGGCCGTATTCCGATCCGACCGGCCACGACTGGCCTGACAATCCGCTCCGTTTTGGTTTGCTCTCCAAAGTCGCAGCCGTGCTTGGCAGCAGCGAATCGCCTCTGATGTGGCGTCCCGATCTGGTGCATTGCAACGACTGGCAGACGGGTTTGGCCGGTGTCTATCTGAGTGTTGCGCCGGGAGCCGTGCCGAATGTCATCACCATCCATAATCTGGCATTTCAGGGCAACTACCGCCCGACCAAAGTACAGAAGTTGCATCTGCCGCCCGAGAGCTTCAGCGTCAACGGCATCGAGCTCTACGGCAACATGTCTTTCCTCAAGGCCGGTTTGTACTACGCTTACCACATCACCACCGTCAGTCCGACCTACGCGCGCGAGATCCAGCATGAGCCGCTGGGATTCGGCTTGCAAGGCCTGCTGCACAGCCGCAGCAGGGATGTGACCGGTATCCTGAACGGCATTGAAACCGACGAGTGGGACCCGGAAACGGACAAGCACTTGGCGGCGCATTACAGTGTCGCACGCATGGCCGGCAAGGCCGACAACAAACGCGCCTTGCAGCAGCGCATGGGATTGCAGGAAGACCCCGGCATTCCCTTGCTGGGGGTGGTCAGTCGCCTGACGCACCAGAAGGGGCTGGACCTGTTGCTGGAGATCGCCCCAAAACTGATGGAATTGCCGGTGCAACTGGTGATACTGGGGAGCGGCGAACCCGCGATGCAACATGCCGCCTATCATTTGGTCGAGAGTTATCCCGGCAAGATCGCCGCGATGATCGGTTTCGACGAAGGGCTTTCGCACCAGATCGAAGCGGGCGCGGATATCTTCATCATGCCTTCACGTTTCGAGCCTTGCGGGCTGAACCAGTTCTACAGTCAACGTTACGGCACACCGCCTATCGTCAACAACACCGGCGGCCTGGCGGATTCGGTGGTGGACTGCAACCCGGACACGCTCAAGGATGGCACCGCGAGCGGCTTCATTTTACCCAGCATGACCACCGACGGCCTGTTCGATACCATCAAGCGTGCCATTGAGGTATACCGCGACGAGAAGAAATGGAAGTCCCTGCGCAAGAACTGCATGAGCAAGGATTTCAGTTGGGAAACCAGCGCGCGCGCCTATCGCAAGGTATATCTAAAAGTACTGGGAAGGCCGGAGTAGCCCCTTGGCAGGCAAGCCCCAATTTTTATTTTGCGGCTTGCCTGCCAGCAGCCATTGCGCGGGCGCTGTAAGTTCAGTTACTTAGCACTGCCTCAGATGCCCTGTTTCAGACTGGCGGAGATGAAGTCGTCCAGATCGCCGTCCAGTACTTTCTGTGTGTTGGCGATTTCGACGTTGGTGCGCAGATCCTTGATACGCGAGTTGTCCAGCACGTAGCTGCGGATCTGATGACCCCAGCCCACATCGGACTTAGTGTCTTCCAGCTTCTGCTGTTCGGCCTGGCGCTTGCGCAGTTCGGCTTCATACAAGCGCGATTTGAGCATCGCCATCGCCTCGGCGCGGTTCTTGTGCTGTGAGCGGTCGTTCTGGCACTGCACCACGATGTTGGTCGGCAAGTGGGTGATGCGGATCGCCGAGTCGGTCTTGTTGATGTGCTGACCGCCGGCACCCGATGCGCGGAACGTGTCCACGCGCAGGTCAGCCGGGTTGATCTCGACTTCAATCGAATCGTCCACTTCGGGATAGACGAACAGGCTGGCAAACGAGGTATGGCGACCGCCGGACGAGTCGAACGGGCTCTTTCTCACCAGCCGGTGTACGCCGGTCTCGGTACGTAACAGGCCGTAGGCATATTCGCCTTCGACCTTTAGCGATGCGCTACGGATGCCGGCCACGTCACCGTCGGTCTGCTCCAGCACCTCGACCTTGAAGCCTTTGCGTTCGCAGTAGCGGAGATACTGGCGCAGCAGCATGGAGGCCCAGTCGCAGGCTTCGGTGCCGCCGGCGCCAGCCTGAATGTCCACGAAGCAGTTGTTGGGATCAGCCGGGTTGGAGAACATGCGACGGAATTCCAGTAGCGCGACGCGTTTTTCGATGTCGGCAACATCGTCGGCGATGCTGAGCAGACTGTCCTCATCGTCTTCCTCGCGCGCCAATTCGAACAGTTCGGCGGCATCGGCCAGGTCCTGCTGGATTTTGCCTAGTCCCAGCACGACTGTTTCGAGCATTTTGCGTTCGCGGCCCAGATCCTGAGCGCGCTTGGCATCCTGCCAGATCGCCGGGTCCTCACTCAGTACGCAGACTTCGGTCAAACGATCATTTTTGACATCGAAGTCAAAGATACCTCCGAAGTTCGGCGCTGCGCAGTGTCAGGTCTTGCAACTGGTTGTTGATGGCGTTGAGTTGTTCGGCTTCCATGATTTATCCCGGATTGGTGTTGCTGAAAAGGGCGCGATTATATCGCAAACCAGCCTATCATTACGCCCAGGGAAATGGCGGCAAAGCCACCGGCGACACGTTTTGCCAGTTCCCGGCCACCGATGAAATAAACCAGGCCGAACTTGAACGACAGATTGGACAGGAATGCGATGGCAATGGTGGTAACGGTCTGCTGTTCATCCAGTTGTTTGAGCGTGAACAGGCGCAAGCTGGACAGTGTGATGGCATCCACGTCGGTCAGGCCGGAAACCAGTGCGACGGCGTAGATGCCCTGACTGCCAGCGACATCCTTCATCCAAGCACTGATCAGTAACACGAGGACATAGATCAGGCCGAACCCCAAAGCCATGTGCAATTCGGCAGGATTGGATGTTTCGGGAATTTTCAGGTCTTTGGTGTCCAGCATTTTGCGTCGGTCATACAACACATACAGCAGTCCCAGCAGCAATCCCCCGGACAGCATGGGAAACAGGCTGGGCAGGTTGCCATAGGCCACGGCCATGCCGACCAGCATCAGGCGCACGATCACCACCAGTCCGGCGGTGACGATGACCGAGGCGGCAAGATTCAGCATGCGTGGGTTGTCTTTGCCGTGTCTGGAGTAAACCATTGTGGTGGCGGTGCTGGACGCCAGTCCGCCTAAAAATCCCAGTAAAGGCGCACCATAGCGCGTACCTATGGCATGCAGAGCCGCATACCCCGTCAGGCTGATACCCGAGATCAGCACCACCATCAGCCAAGCCTGATGCGGATTGACCGCGCCGTATGGGCCATAACTCTGGTCGGGCAGGATGGGCAGCACGATGAATGTCAGGATAGAAAATTGCAACACTGCCAGCAGATCATGGCGTGTCAGTTTTTTCGTGAAACCGCGCAATTCCGGCTTGAAATAGAGCAGGGCAGTGACCCCGATCGCCAGCATCACGGCCAGCTTGCCCAGTCCGAACCAGACCATCACACCCAGACCGTAACTGAGCAGCAAGGCGATGACGGTGGTAGTGCCCGGATCATTGACTGTGTTCGGCGTATTGAAATAGGCCGCAACGATCATCGCACCTATCGCCAGCAATCCCGCGACCACTAGCCAGGGAGTGCCGAGCTTGGCCGCCAGCAGCGCGGTCAGTGTGCCGAACACGGATACCAGCGCAAAAGTACGCAAGCCGGCTTTGGCCGACGGGTTGCGCTCGCGCTCTAGTCCAATTAGCAGGCCGATGGCGAGGCTGGTGAGGAATTGCGGCAAGGCTTCGATGCCGTTGCTTTGCAGGATGCCGATCTCCATAGCGTGCTCCTGTTCAATTTCCGGGCGGGTGTTGCCAATGTCTGACAAGCAGTTGCAGGGTCTGCGAACCATTGTATTCATTGACGCCCAGGCTGTACACGATACGGATGCGATCCGGTAGCGGGTCGGCATGTCCGAAAAAGATTGCCTCGACCAGATTGCCATCCTTGGCCAGTCGCAACTTGAGATGTTTTTCGCCCACCACACGCTGGCTCAATACCTCGAAGTTGTCGCAGAATTGTGGGGCAGGGAAGCCTTGCCCCCATACTTGTTCCTCCAGCAGGCGTGCCATTTCCAGCGTCATGCCATCCGAATCAAGCTCACCGTCGGTTTCGATGCGCTGTTCGAGATCGCGCTCATCCAGCAACTCGCTGGCAACCTGCTCGAAGGCAGTCACGAAAGCCTCGAAATCCAATTCGGCAATACTCAAGCCAGCAGCTGCGGCGTGGCCGCCGAATTTTCTGATCAGCGCCGGGTGTCGCTTGCTGACCAGATCCAGCGCGTCACGCAGATGCAGTCCGGCAATCGAGCGCCCTGAACCTTTCAATTCGCCTTCCGATGCCTGTGCAAATGCGATCACCGGGCGGTGGAATCGGTCCTTGAGGCGGGAAGCCAGGATGCCTATCACGCCCTGATGCCAGTTCGGGTCGAACAGTACCAGGCTGTAACCGCTCTGCGGATTGATGGATTCGAGGCTGGCCAGCGCCGAATCCTGCATGTCGGTCTCTATGCTGCGGCGCTCGCGGTTAAGCGTGTCCAGCTCGCCAGCGATCTGCAAGGCCCGCGCCGCATCGTCCGTTAACAGGCAGTTGATGCCCAGACTCATATCGTCCAGCCTGCCTGCGGCATTTAGCCTAGGGCCGACGGTAAAGCCCATGTCCGTGCTGGAGACCTTGGCAGGCGATTTTTTGGCTACTTGCAGCAGCGCATTGATGCCGGGCGAGCCGCGTCCGGCGCGGATGCGCTGCAAGCCCTGATGCACCAGGATACGGTTGTTCTGGTCGAGCTTCACCACGTCGGCGACCGTGCCGAGTGCGACCAGGTCGAGCAATTCGAGCAGCTTGCGGCCGCGTTCTTCCGGCATCTCGCCGCGCTTGCGCAATTCGGCGCGCAGCGCCAGCAGTACGTAGAACATCACCCCCACGCCGGCCAGATTCTTGCAGGGAAAAGTACAGCCGGGCTGGTTGGGGTTGACGATGCAGGCGGCCTCCGGCAGCGTGTCGCCGGGTAGGTGGTGATCGGTGACGAACACCCGCATGCCCAGCGCATTGGCGGTTCGGACGCCGTCCACGCTGGCGATGCCGTTGTCCACTGTCAGCAAAATGTCCGGCTTGCGCAGGGCTGCCAGTTGCACGATTTCCGGCGTCAGGCCGTAACCGTATTCAAAACGGTTCGGCACGATGAAATCAACCTCGGCGCCAAAAGCGCGCAAACCGCGCACCGCGACCGTGCAGGCGGTCGCGCCGTCGGCATCGTAGTCGGCGATGACCAATATCCGCTGGCGATCGCGGATCGCGTCAGCCAGCAGGCATGCCATCTCTTGCGCATTCTTCAAATCGTTGAAGGGCAGCAACTGTGCGAAAGTGGTTTCGAGTTGCGCAGCTGCAGCGATGCCACGTGCGGCGAATATCTTTGCCAACGTGCCGGGGTAGCCGCTCTGAACCAACTGCTTGGCACTGGCTTCTGGAATGACTCGGTAAGTTATCTGGGGCATGGCGAACTGCTCGGAATATGTCAGGCCGGGGAGTTTAACACCCGACCACATTGGTATTCATCGAACTGTGCCATAAACCTTGATCTGCCTCGTTTTTTTCCGGCAGGTGAGCTAGAATTCGCGACTTCAAATTTGACGGAAAAATTAATCGTGGCACTCATAGTACAAAAGTACGGCGGTACATCAGTCGGCAGCACAGATCGCATCAAGAATGTCGCTAAACGTGTCGCTAAATTCAAGGCAAAAGGTCATCAGGTTGTAGTAGTGCTGTCAGCCATGAGCGGCGAGACCAATCGCTTGCTAGGACTTGCCAAAGAGATACAGTCCAATCCCGACCCGCGTGAACTGGACGTGATCGTTTCGACCGGCGAACAGGTGACCATCGGCCTGCTGGCGATGGCGCTCAAGGAAATCGGCCTGAAAGCCAGAAGCTATACCGGCGAACAGGTCAAGATACTGACCGACAATGCCCATACCAAGGCGCGCATCGTCAGCATTGATGAACAACGCATCCGGGCTGATCTGGAAAACGATTATGTCGTAGTCGTGGCCGGGTTCCAGGGAGCTGACAAGGACGGCAACATCACCACGCTGGGACGTGGCGGCTCCGACACCACAGGCGTGGCGATCGCTGCGGCGCTGGGTGCTGATGAATGCCAGATATATACCGATGTGGACGGCGTATATACCACTGATCCGCGCATGGTTCCCGAGGCTCGCCGCCTGAAGAGCATCACGTTTGAAGAGATGCTGGAGATGGCCAGCCTGGGCTCCAAAGTCCTGCAGATTCGTTCCGTCGAGTTCGCAGGCAAATACCGGGTCAAACTGCGCGTGCTTTCCAGCTTCGAAGAAGAGGGCGAGGGCACACTGATTACTTTTGAGGATAAGGACAAAATGGAACAAGCCATCATTTCAGGGATCGCGTTCAACCGCGATGAAGCCAGAGTCAACGTGTTGGGCGTACCCGACAAGCCCGGTATCGCTTACCAGATTCTCGGCCCGGTTTCCGATGCCAATATAGATGTAGACATGATCATCCAAAACGTCGGCGTGGATGGCACAACGGACTTCTCCTTTACCGTCCATCGCAACGAATTCAACAAGACACTGGAAATCCTTAACAACGAAGTCTTGCCGCACATCGGCGCGCGCAAAGTGATCGGCGACAACAAGGCTGCCAAGGTTTCTGTGGTGGGCGTCGGCATGCGTTCGCACGTCGGCATCGCCAGCAAGATGTTCCGCACGCTGGCCGAAGAGGGCATCAACATCCAGATGATCTCGACCTCCGAAATCAAGATATCCGTCGTCATTGACGAGAAGTATCTGGAGCTGGCTGTGCGTGTTTTGCACAAGGCATTCGATCTTGATCAGGAAGATGCATAAATTCGCAAAAATTGTTTGACAGGAAGGGATGCCCGCTTTACTATGCGCGTCCTCTTCGGAGAGGTGGCCGAGAGGTCGAAGGCACTCCCCTGCTAAGGGAGCATACGGGACTAAAACCTGTATCGAGGGTTCGAATCCCTCCTTCTCCGCCAGGAAATAAAAGTTTCACATGCGCCCGTAGCTCAGCTGGATAGAGTACTTGGCTACGAACCAAGGGGTCAGGAGTTCGAATCTCTTCGGGCGCACCAATAAATAAAGGCTTCCAGCGATGGAAGCCTTTTTCACTTCACGCAGTTGCGTGACTTTTTGCGTGACTTCTCTGGAATCAACCGTGGACGATCCGGAGCAGGGTGCGGGTTCCCTGGCGATCGAGGACCTTGTTGGCCAGTTCGATCAGCCGGCCAATGTCTGCGCTGGCGTAGTGTTCTGGCAGGGATGCTGACTTGTGCCCCATCAGGGCGTTACGGTCTTCCTGGCTGACGCCGGCGAGCCGCAGGCGGCTGGAAAACGTGTGGCGCAGGTCATGCACCCGGACGCTGGCGAAGCCAGGCACCGCATCGTTCATAAATTCGCGTAGCTTGTCAGTAATGATCTGGCCGCGCTCACCTGTCACCAGAAGATGCTGCGGGATCTGTTTCCCAGCATTTCGATACACGGTCATTGCCGCACGGCAACGAGCACGCTGCCAGCCGTTGTTGTTCATGGTTTCGATCCGATGCCCTTCGTAGGTGAAGACGTATTGGTCAGCATCCTTGTCCCGCACGGCTCGTCGCTGCTCGATGATGCGCCAGGCGGCATCGTTCATGATCGCGACGTGTTTGACGGATGTCTTGTAGGCGCTCTCCGGGATGATGAACACGCTGCGCCCGACCTCCGGTATCGGCACCTCCCAATCCCAGCGCAGGCCGCAGACATTCTCGTCTCTCAGGCCGGTATTGATGGCAAACAGTGCCATCGCCTGCAGGTGTGACGGCAGTTCCTGCATCAGCACATCCTGCTCGTCCCAGCTGATCGGGTAGGGATCGCGCGGGTTTTCGGTCTCCATCGCGATCAGCGGCGGCGCGATGGACAGCACAGGCTTGCCGTTCTCGTCGCGCCAGGCACGGGCGGCACGGATCAGGATCGAGCGGACCACTTCCAGCGATCGGTTGATGGTGGTGGCGCTGACGCCATCCAGACGGTGGGCTTCCTTGAATTCTTCCAGCGTGCCGTCGTGGATATGCTCGATGCCGAGCGTGCCGATAAATGGCAACAGAAGTTGAATGTGGTAGGACGGCAGTTTGGCAGAGCGCTTGTGCTTCGATTCGATCAGGTAGCGTGCCGCGCAACCTGCAAACACATGGCGATCGTTTGCGCCACATCGGCGGATTGAGTCTCGTTTGGCAATTTCTTCTTTGAGGACCTGCTCGGCTTGCTCCTGGGAGGCATTGCCGAGTCGGATAAAAATCCGTTCTTCCTTGTACTTTTTGTCAATGTTACGGGTGCCATCCTTGAGCAGGATGATCCCTGATGTTCTGGTTCGTGCCATGGTTGTTGGTCTCCATACCTGGGCGGCTTGCCCTGGGTATTTTTATGATGCGTTGCCCAATCATCCAGGTCAAGACGGTCGAACGCAATCCCGCGCGATCCGATCTGAATCTCGGTCATGTACGGACGCACATTCTTGTTGAACTCATCGCGGCACATGCCCAGGTAGGCAGGTGCGTCGCGGTGGTGGATGAGGCGGGGGAGGATCATTTATTCGCAGAGTCCATACGATGAAGCGCATGCCTTTGAATCCGCCAGTTCGCCTAGCAGGTCAAACTGCCTGCCACCTCGCGTCGTTTTTGACCACTCGACAATCTTCCAGATGGTTTGCTTCGCGGCCTCACGATTGCTCATGCCGCGGGCTGGGATGAATGTCGCCGACATTCTCTTTGAACAGAGCGCAACTTTCCGCTCCCATTCCGCCTTTTCCTCGATGGCCTCTGGAAATCGCAGCGCAATCTCTTTCAGCTCGCCCTTGTTGACGTTGATGCACGGCACGCAGCCGACTCTAGTCGCGGCATCCTTGTAATAAGTGCGCTTAGCTGGAATAGAAAGAGCACTAAGTCTTGGCCGGCGGCGCGATAGTGAGCATCGATGAGATTTGATCATCAAACGCAAGTACAATTGAACGATTGGGGTAATACAAGCTGGAAAAAGATAATAGATGTCACGTTACAACGCCGAAATATCCGCTGGTTCTCTCATGCTTGCAGAAAGCAGGAAAATTGCCACGCTATTGCTGATCAATCCGTCTGACGTAGAGTGGGATTACGCCCTCAAGGTCGACAATATCCTACAAAAGAAAACACCTGCGACCGCATTTCGGCAGGCAAAACTTATTAGGAATCGCTTGGTAACAATAGAAAATGAAGGTTTGAAGTTGATTGCCGAGGGGGAAATGGAAGTTGCCATTCAGATGCTGATGATTGCAGCAACCAAGCACAGCCGCCTGCTTGAGGATTTTCTGCGGGACGTCTACGCCAAACAATTGGCCCGGATGGAGTTAAAGTTAAATTCTCATCTGTGGGATGCGTTTTGGGTGGAGTGCACACATCGCGATGCCGGAATTGAGGCTTGGTCAGTTTCTACCAAAGAGAAATTGTTTCAAGTCATTGTCCGAATATTGGTTGAGGCAAAGTACCTCGACACCAGCAGAAAGATGAATATGACACCGGTCAGTTTGCATCCGACGGTTGTTTCATTCCTGAAACGCCACGGCGAACATGATGTCCTCTCTGCGATGCAGGTCGCCAGATGAGTACATTTGAAGAGCGTTTGAATCAGATACTGCCACGGCTGACCTCCAATGAGCTGCTCAATAATCAGGGGCTGAGCAACGAGATCGGTTTCTGGGTATTCGACTATCCGCCGGAACGTGAGCTGGAAATGCGTGCTTTTACGACGGAGGTGATCGAACCCGCACTTGCTAGAAATCACCCGCCGATCCGTTTTGCTACGGTGAACGTTTTTGACCTAGCGATTAGGTTGCTTGAGGAGCGCGGCCTGCTCGACAAGGCTTTCGAGATGCAGAAAACTCAAGGCAACGACAAAGCATTGGAGTCGTTGCGTCGTGTTCTGAAGGAAGACAAGCTGGCTGCTCGCCTTGTTTCACAACTTGATCTGGATAACCTGGATTTGGTTATGTTGACGGGAGTCGGCGCGGCTTACCCGATTCTGCGCACCCACACCTTGTTGTCAGCCTTGCATCCGCTGATGAAAGACACGCCCCTACTCATGATGTACCCCGGGAAATACGACGGCTATTCGTTCAGGTTGTTCAACACTCTATCCGAAGATCACTACTACCGGGCGTTTCGCCTGGTATCGTAAAGCGCAGTAACCCACAGGACAATGATATGAAAATAAGGTCGCTATTTACCAAACCAATTGACCGTCCCATCAACGGCGTCATTAAAGCCGACCAGCGTGATGCGGAAAGCATTTGGCAGGAATTGGATGAATACGTCGTGACCAGGCAATTGACCGAATATTTCCGCCGGTTCTTCGATGCTTTTCTGGCTGCGGCTGACAACCCGAAAGATCCTGTTGTTTCATCGCGCATGGGTGTATGGGTTTCCGGATTTTTTGGTTCGGGTAAATCGCACTTCATCAAAATCCTGTCTTATTTGCTGGAGAACATTGAGGCTGTTGACCCAGTGACCGGCAATATCAAGCGGGCTGCTGCTTTTTTCGATGAGCGCAAAATTAAGGATGCGTTGCTGCTGGCCGACATGCAGCGTGCGGCCAAGGGCAGTTCCGATGTCATTCTGTTTAATATCGATGCCAAGGCGGATAGCAAGTCCGATCGTGATGTCATTCTGCAAGTGTTTCTCCGTGTCTTTAACGAAAAGCAGGGATACTCCGGTGATGCGCCGCACATTGCCGAAATGGAACGGTATCTTGCTGGCAAGGGCGCTTATGACGCTTTTAAGGCCGCCTTTCAGGAAAAGAATGGTTCTTCTTGGGCTCAAGAGCGCGATGCCGTCGATTTTCTGCGCGATGAGGTGGTATATGCCTTGTCGAAGGCGCTGGGCATGACCGAAGAATCTGCTGGGCGTTGGTTCGATAATTCCCGAGATGACTACAAGATCAATATCGAAGGGCTGGCCAAGGTCATTCGTGATTATCTGGATATCAAACCTGCCGCGCATCGCATCATCTTTCTGGTGGACGAGGTGGGGCAATTCATTGGTGACAACACCCAGCTCATGTTGACGTTGCAAACGATCACCGAGCAACTGGGCACGCTATGCCAAGGCCGTGCATGGGTCATTGTCACCAGTCAGGAAGACATCGATGCTGCAATCGGTGAAACCAACAAGGCCAAGTCGCAGGACTTTTCCAAGATTCAGGGGCGTTTTCATACTCGTTTATCGCTGGCTAGTTCCAATACCGATGATGTCATCAGCGAGCGTCTGCTCTCCAAAACGGAAGATGCGCACGTCGAGTTACGCGATTGTTTCGAGAAGAAGGGCGATATCATCAACAACCAGCTGGCATTCGTTGGTAACTCGGTTTCGATGCGCAGCTATAAGGATGCCGCCGAGTTTGTGGCCTGCTATCCGTTTGCGCCGTATCAGTTCACCTTGCTGCAAAAGATATTCGAGTCCATCCGCAAGGTGGGCGCTACCGGCAAGCACTTGTCCAAAGGTGAGCGTTCCTTGTTGGATGCGTTCCAGTCCGCCGCTGTGCGTAATGCCGAAAAAGGCACCGATACCCTGATCCCGGTGTTCGACTTTTATCCGTCGATTGAAAGTTTTATTGATACCAGTGCCAAGCGCTCAATCGATGAAGCACCCTCTAATCCGTTGCTGGAAACTTACGATGTTCAGCTGCTCAAGGCGCTGTTTCTGATTCGTTACATCCCTGACATCATCAAGCCTAACGTCGACAATCTGGCGACATTGTGTGTCGACCAGATAGATGCCGACAAACTCGTCTTGAAACGCAAAATACAGGAGAGCCTAACTCGGCTTGAAAATCAGCGCCTAGTGAGTCGTAATGGCGACCTATGGTCATTCCTGACCAATGAGGAGCGCGATGTCGCTCGTGAAATAGGCCATGTCGAGGTTTCGGCTTTGGAGAAATCGAGACTGCTCAGCGAGCTCGTCTTTGAAGAGATATTGAGCGGCACAACCAAAGTTCGTCACAGAGAGACCAAGGGCGATTATGAGATCAATCGCTTGCTGGATGGGGCTCCATGGAAAATCGCTAGCCATGCGCTCTCCTTGGAGATTGTTACGCCCTTGAGTGATGATTATGAGTCTCTCAACGATGCAAAAGCGATTCTTCGTAGTTCGGATCGAGCAATGATCAGAATGTCCGATAGCCCTCGGTTGGACATCGAGCTGACACTTTACCTGCAAATAGAAAAGTACATCGACAGCCCCAAGGCGAGTTCAGCGCCTGTTTCACTCAAGCGCATTCTGTCTGATCGCAAGGATGAAAATCGTGAGCGCCGTACCCGTCTGGTCACGCAGTTGGGCAATGCGATTGTCACAGGCGATAGCTATGCCTTGGGACAAAAAATGCCAGCGAAAGCGGGTGCCACTTCCTCCCAAGTGGATGATTTGGTCAACTACCTCATCTCCAACACCTATAACAAGCTGACCTACCTGAAGGTACGTCAGCCCGATCCGATTGCCGAAATCAAGGCCGTACTGATGGCGGATAGCATTGGTCAGCATTCCATCGCGCTTGGGGGGGAAGAGGGCAATCCGCTGGCATTGAATGAGATGCGCGAATATCTCCGATTCAAGGCCAGCCAAAGTCGCGTCCTGCTTTCCGATGTGGTGGACCGTTTTAGCGGCGTGCCATGGGGATGGAAGCCGGAATGGGAAATTGTGCTGCTGATCGCGCGCATGTACATGGCGGGAGAAATCAAACTGATTTCTGACAATTCGGACCTGGAGCCCAGTGCAGCAATCGAGTCGCTCACCAAGGCTGTGCGCTTTAAGCAAGTTTCGATCCTTAATCGAAAAACTGCGGATGCAGCCCAGATCAAGCGCGCCCGTGATTTGCACAAAGATCTCTTTTCCAAGATCGGTCGTGAAGACGAAGACAGCTTGGTGGCGGATTTCCGCGAGAATCTCGCCCTGTGGCAAGGCAAACTGAAAGAATATTCGTATCTGGCTAATACCCGGCATCATCCGGGGAAAGCAGTTATCGATCAGACATTAACCCGCATTACAAAGCAATTAGCTGTCCGCGATTCCTTTGAGTTTGTCGAGGCGTTGCTGTCGGCCAAGGATGAGTGGCTTGATGTGGGAGACGACATTCACGATCTGGTCAGCTTTTATACCTCCCAGTTGCAGATATGGCGGCAGATGTTGGAGTCGCTGCAACGCTTCGAGCCTAACTTGCCTGCGCTGAGCAAGGAGGTAGTGGCCGCTCATGCCTTGAAACAATTGGAAGCGATCCGTGATAACCCAACGCCGTATTCTCAAGTCAGTCAGATCGGGGCGCTGATTCAGGCGGTAGACGGCATCAATACTGCGTTAGTACATAGCAAACGTGAGCACGCTCTGCTGTTAATGGAAAAGAAAATCGCTGAAGTGGGCCATGAGTTGGATCAGGCTCATGCTCCCGCTGATTTGCGTAACCGTGCGTTACGGCAGTTGCAGCAATACAAACTGGATATCGCAGAACAGACCAGTATCCCGCAAATTCATTATCTGCAAGAACAGTCCGGCACGGCACTGGATAATGCAATGGACATGATTGCCGTGGCGGTGAAAGAGGCCGAGAAGAAGCCGTCAGTGCCACCGATGGCGGTGAAATCTCCCGGTGATCATGCAACGGTGTTCGTAACCAATACTCCCCCGGCATCGACAACGATTGCACCCAAGCCGCCTAAGGCGATTCGTGCAGCCGACTTGTGCAGTAAATCGTATTTGGAAACCGAGGCCGAAGTTGAGGAATATCTGGAGAAACTGAAAACTGAACTGCTGGCCGCCATTAAATCTGGGCAAAGAGCGAGAATTCAGTAAGTGTCAGAAAAAGTGTTTGGATTCGACGCTTTACAGTGGCATACTGCATGAAATTTCAATGAGGAGTCTTTCATGAAGGCGTTGTCGGATTCGCAGCGTAAAGGGTCAGCGCTTGCAAGGCATTTGCGTGCCGGCAAGGTGTATCGCCGCGAGGATTTGCTGCCCTTTTCAACGAGTGTCGATCGCGAGTTGAAACAACTGGTTGCAGATGGCCGGCTAGTAAAACCGGCACAGGGGCTGTATTACCTGCCTAAGAAAACCGTTTTCGGTGATGCTCCGCCCCCTGAGCAAGAAATGCTGGCCGTCTTTCTTAAAGACAAAAATTTTCTATTCTTCAATCCTAGTGTTTACAACTCACTGCGATTGGGGACGACCCAGCTTTATAACAAAACCATCGTTTACAACCATAAGCGGCATGGCAAGTTTCAGCTGGGCAATCGTGAATATGATTTTCGGGTGAAACCCCGTTTCCCCTTAAGCAATAAAGTGACTGTCGAATATCTGCTGGTGGATATGCTCAATAATTTGGACGAGTTGGCGGAGGATGAAGGCCGAGTTCTGCAAGCCGCGCGCAGAAAGTTGGCAGAATTTGATGTCAAAAAACTGGGGAAGACGTTGCAGGATTATGGCTCCGCCGCGACCCGTCGTCTCATGAAACCCTGGTTAAATGAGCTGGCATTGACGCAAACTGGGTCGCACGCATGACCTTAAAATTTCTCCATGAGCATAAGGATTTCATCGTTGGCATCGAACTGATTGCGGACGAAATGAAAGTTGCTCCTTACCTCGTTGAAAAAGATTACTGGTTGATGCACTGCCTGTGGGGCTTGCAGCAACAGGGCTGGAAGTTCGAGATGAAGGGCGGCACCTCGCTATCCAAGGGATATGGCATCATCGACCGCTTCTCCGAAGACATCGACATTCGCTTTGATCCGCCTGCCGAACTGGAACTCAAAACAGGCAAGAATCACGACAAACCAGCCCATCTTGTGGCTCGCAAAGCCTTCTTCGATTGGCTATCCAGTCAAATTCAAATTCCCGGTCTGGTCGGTAACACGCGAGAAACAGACTACGATGATCGCAGTTATCGCAACGGCGGTATCGTGCTGGATTACCCTTCGGTCACACAACAATTGGCGGGTGCGAAATCAGGCATCCTGCTTGAAGTCGGCTTTGATGTCACTGCGCCCAATAGCCCTCGTACCATCAGTTCTTGGGCGCTGGATGCTGCACTGAAGGCGAAAGTTGCCGTCGTTGATAATCGGGCTGTCGATGTGGCGTGCTATGCCCCTGGCTATACCTTTGTTGAGAAGCTGCAAACGATCTCCACCAAGTTTCGCAAGCAGCAGGAAGCGCAAGACTTCCCCAAGAATTTCCTGCGCCATTATTACGACATCTACTGCCTGCTCGGTAATGAATCGGTGCTGGCATTCATCGGCACCGATGCCTATCACGCGCATAAACAAGCACGCTTCCCCAAGGCCGATAATCAGCACATCGCCAGCAACGACGCTTTTTTACTGAGCGATCCACAAACACGTGCGCTCTACCAGCGCGAGTATGAAAAAACCGAGGCGCTTTATTTCAAGGGGCAAATCCCCTTTGCTGAAATATTGGCGCGCATCCAGCAGCACATCGAACGGTTATAAATCCATGAACAAAGCCAAACTCAAAGCCTACGCTCCACAAGCCCGTAAGGATTTCATTGCCGCCATTACTTCACGTGCCAATCAACTGGGTTTGTCGGAACAGGGTGGGGTGCTCGAAATCGCCAGCGCGGAACGGCAGGGGGATGTCACCCTCATCGCCGGCCAAGCTTGGCCGGGCAACGTCACGCAACGTCGCGACAAACTGATTGAGCGAATGCAACGAGATGGCTTTGCGCAGGTGATGGAAGCCGTCGCCTACACTTGGTTCAACCGCTTCGCCGCTTTACGTTACATGGAAATTCACGATTATCTGGAACACGGCCATCGCGTGCTCTCCAATCGTGCAGGCGGCATGCCAGAAGTGTTAAATCACGCCACCGAGCTGAATCTGCCGGGCTTGAATCAAGATAAAGCCATCGAACTCAAGCTGGCGGGCAACAAAGATGGCGAGCTTTATAAGCTGATACTCGTCGCCCAGTGCAACGCGCTGTCTAACGCCATGCCCTTCCTGTTTGAGCGCATCGACGACGACACCGAGCTGCTGCTGCCCGACAATCTGCTGCGTACCGACTCCGTCATTGCCAAGCTGGTGCAAGAGATACCCGAAGAAGACTGGGCTGAGGTCGAAATCATTGGCTGGCTCTACCAGTTCTACATCAGCGAGAAAAAAGACCAGGTCATCGGCAAGGTGGTCAAATCTGAGGATATACCCGCTGCCACCCAGCTCTTCACCCCCAACTGGATCGTGCAGTACCTGGTACAAAACAGCGTGGGCCGCCTGTGGCTCATGGCCAACCCGGCAAGCACGCTGGCCAGCCAGTGGCCGTATTACATCCAACCCGCCGAGCAAACGCCCGGGGTGCAATCCCAGCTCGATGCCCTCATCCAGACTCGCATGGATGAAGACGGCGGCAGCCTCAACCCCGAAACCATCACCGTGCTCGACCCGGCCTGCGGCAGCGGCCACATTCTGGTGGTGGCCTACGATGTGCTCAAGGCCATCTACCTGGAGCGCGGCTATCAGGCCCGCGCCATTCCGCGCCTGATACTGGAGAAAAACCTCTACGGACTGGACATTGATGACCGCGCCGCGCAGATGGCGGGCTTTGCCTTGCTGATGAAAGCCCGCGCCGACGACCGCCGCTTGTTTAACGAGCCGCCCAAGCTCAATGTGCTCAGCCTGCAAGAGAGCAAAGGGTTGGATGCCGCCGAACTCGCCCTGGCCATCAATGCCGGTGGCACCGAGCGTGTTGAAGTGGAACAGCTAAGCTGGTTGATTGACACCTTCGAACACGCCAAAACCTTTGGTTCTTTGATCCAGATTGGCACCCAGCTCTCGTCGAACCTGCGCAAGCTGCTATCAATAGTGCAGCACGCCATGCAGACGGGTGATCTCTACGCCCAGGCCGCCGCGCAGGATGTGCTGCCTTTGGTGCAGCAGGCGCTGGTGCTGGGGGTGCAGTTTGATGCGGTGGTGGCGAATCCACCATATATGGGCAGCAAAGGAATGAATGAAGCATTGAAGAGTTACGCCAGAACTACATTCCCGGATAGCAAGTCAGATTTATTTGCAATGTTCATAGAACGCGGATTTGATTGGTGCAAACCGACCGGCTTCAATAGCATGGTGACTATGCAAAGTTGGATGTTCTTGTCCTCGTACGAGGCGATGCGAGAAAAGCTGCTGCAACAGCGCACACTGTCTTGCATGGTTCACATGGGGAATGGCGTAATGGGTATTGCTTTTGGGACTGCGGCTAGCGTGTTTGTGAACAAGCATTTAAGTCTGCATGAAGGAAGTTTTTCCTATTGCGAGAACGACGACGTTAACGATGACGGGGTTCCGAGAAAATTTCCGGTGCACAACAAACGCCTTACCACGGCCAAACCAGATGAATTTCAAAAGATTCCTGGAAGCCCAATTGCTTACTGGACTAGTCAAAACACCATTAAGGCCTTTAATACTCAAAAAATATCGGATGTAGCAGAAACGAGACTTGGCATGGCTACGGCGGACAACCATAAGTTTCTTCGCTTTTGGTATGAGGTTAGTGTAGAAAAGCTTGGGCTCCATGTCTGCTCCAGATCTGAGGCAATTGAAAGCAAAAAGAAGTGGTTCCAATATCAAAAGGGAGGAGACTTTCGAAAATGGTACGGCAACCTCGAATATGTTGTGAACTGGGAATCTGATGGCTACGAAATCCAACATTTTGCTGATGAAGAAACAGGTCGTATCAGATCGCACAACTACAACTTGGATTACATCTTCAAGGACGGCGTTACTTGGAATGCACTGTCCTCTTCCAACACCTCAGCGAGAATTTCAAAAAGATCATTGTTTGACAATGCTGGTTCGTCGATGTTCGCCAGCAACGAAGAGGAAAATCTAGCCTTACTGTCACTAATGAATAGTTATGTTGTCAGTGATTTGGTGAAAATCATTTCACCGACACTCAACTATCAACCAGGTGACATCGCAAAACTACCCGTTGCCTATTCCCCAACTGAACGCAGCGTGATTGCTCAAAATGCAAAGCGCGCAATTTCGATTGCGAAAGCTGATTGGGATTCGTCTGAGACCTCGTTTGAATTTGCGGACTTCGATATGGTTACAAGTTCCAGATCCGAGTCTAGACTCGTGAATTCTTGGAATTCAAATTTAAGTAGTGTCGATGAAAATCATACGACGCTAAAAATGATTGAAGTTGAAAACAATCGATTGCTGATTGAAGCCTACGGGCTTCAAGGTGAACTTTCACCCGAAGTCCCCGAAGACCAGATTACTCTGGCCCGCGCCGACCGCGAAAAAGACTGCCAGCGCCTGATTTCCTATGCCATCGGCTGCATGATGGGCCGCTACAACCTGGACGAGCCGGGTCTGATTTATGCCCACGCCGGCAACGTCGGTTTTGATGCCAGCCGCTACGTCACCTTCCCCGCTGATGCCGATGGCATCGTGCCGCTCACGGACGAACTCTGGTTCACCGACGATGCCGCCAACCGAGTACGCGAATTCCTGCTGGCCGTCTGGGGTGCAGACACCTTGGAAGAAAACATGGCTTGGCTGGCCGAGAGCCTGGGCACAAAGGCCAGCGAAACCCCAGACGAGACCATCCGCCGCTACCTGGCCGACAAGTTCTTCAAAGACCACCTGCAAACCTACAAAAAGCGCCCGATCTACTGGCTCTTCTCCAGCGGCAAACAAGGCGCCTTCCAGGCCCTGGTCTATCTGCACCGTTATAACGAAAGCACACTGGCGCGAATGCGCGCCGAATACGTCGTGCCGCTCACCGGCAAAATCCAGACCCGCATCGAGATGCTGGAAAAAGACCGCGATGCCGCCGCCTCAACCGCCGCCCGCAACAAGATCAGCAAAACAATCGAAACCCTGCGCAAACAACACGTCGAACTTTTAGCCTACGACGAAAAACTCCGCCACTACGCCGACATGCGCATCCAACTCGATCTGGATGACGGCGTGAAAGTGAATTACGGCAAATTCGGGGATTTGCTGGCGGAAGTGAAGGCGGTGACGGGTGGAAGTGGTGATGAATAGGTCGGTTTCCAAGACCGCTCAATAACAGCCTAATAGGGGAGAACATGGGGATCAAATTTCGTGAAGATCCAGACTTGCAATTTCTGGCTCATGCCAAGAATGAGGACCTGCAAATCCTGGTTGATTACCTGACCAAAGACAAGGACGGCGAGAAGCGATTCGCCCAAGAGTTGCTGGATGAGAAACGATTTATCGCACCCAAATATTCTCTGTCCGAGGTGTGGGACTTAATAGCAGCCGAATTACAGCTGTTTGGTGGAGATGCCATCGCAAATCAAGTAAGGGGGCACGGTGTTCTTTACAAGGAAATACTTTGCGACGCTTGCGATCACCTGAGTGTTAAATACGACAAAACTCAATCCGCATATGAGATTGAGAGCAGTGTGATGGAAGATATGATGGAAAAGTTTTGGAAAGACCTTACCCTGCAACGTCGCGCCGAAATTAAAGATACGTTAGGCATAAGTTCTGAGCTGAATGGGGATGCGTTATTAAAAGAAATCCTTAGGATGATAAGGAGCGAAGCTTCAATCTCATATCGTGCAGCAGGGTTGCTGGCCAATTCATTTGCTTTTGCACTGCTAGGGAGAGGTTTGGGGAATCTAGTTGGTTTTGGCGTATCAAGATATTTGGGCGCTTTAGCTGGGCCGATAGGCATTGCAGCCGCTGCCTTACTCACTCTTTTTTCGTTCTCTGGCCCCGCATATAGGGTGACCATCCCGTGTGTCATTCAGATTGCCTATATGCGTAGAGTCATGGCTCAAACTGATCGATATTAAGAGGGGGAATTACATGGATACATTATTCAGGATTGATTGGTCCGCGGTGGCTCCCGAGGTGGTAAAGGGGCTGCAGGATGGCACTATGCGCGTTTCCTCAGCCAATGGCGTTGCTTATTGGGCACGTGGCTCTGGATCGACGGGTGCCGTTCAGCATCTACCTTTCGTGCCTGCGAATGTTTCTGATGCAAGTAACCTGATGGAATCAGCAAAGCTTCTCCAGGCTGCGCAGCATGCACAAATGGTGGCGATCGGAATTTCGACTGGCGTAATCGTTGGTGCGATCGTGATCCAGACCATGTATTTGGCGCGGAAATTGGACAAGCTCCAAAAGACCATTGACTTGGTCTCGGAGGATGTTCACTCACAAAACATCGTCTTCTACATGAACAAGATTGCTGACTATTTTGGTTCAGTGGAGTCTGCACGTATTTACCTGCTTGACCGGAGTCTGCAGGATGAAGTTAGAGATATTGCCTTGCCCGTGCTTGCCGACCTCTCAATCAGGAGGAATCAGTTGTTCTCCTTTATAGACAACATTCTTCAATTGGCAAAATCCGATGCGCTGTCGCAAAGGCACTATGAACTCATTATCGATTTTGTAACCTTGGCTCTGGAGATGTTGCCAAAGGGTGCATTTGTTGAGAAAGAGTTATACGTCTTTATCGAGAAATACGGTCTAGCCGATCTGGTTTTAGAGCAAGCTGAAACTCGCTATCTGAATCTTCTCTCCACATATCGAGGATGGTGCAATGAGCAAGTCAAATTGGCCGTTAAGGGGAGCACTCGATCGGGAACCATTTTGGGTAGAGATGATGAGCTTAAATGTCTTTTCTCTTCTGAAGAAAACAAACTTCTTATTGGAAGAGCATAAATGACCCAACGTATCGTAGATTCCCTGTCTGCTCTTTATGCCAATCACTCCGTTGTGTTTTGGCATGATGCCGATGGGGAATTTTCTGCTGCAGTAGATGCTCTGCCATTGCAGGGAGTGCAACTGGTTCGTACTGATTCTATGCCTGCGCTTCAGGTGAAACTGAATATCGAGCGCGCAACTGGTCAGAAATGGTTGCTCTACAGCAATCAGCCGCAACCAGAACCTACGCATGACTGGCTGCTGGATATTCGCCTGCGCAGCAAGACGTTCAGTGCGGATGCGGCGTCCATCTTGTTGGAAGACCTTGGCCTAGCCTCACAAACATTGCGTGCACACCTAAAGCTGAGGGCAAAGTTCCTGCGCTCAAAAGAGCGTGTCGAAAAACTCAAGCGCTTGGTTGTGCCAACCGATACGGCGGATGACTTGGATCGCAAGATGCTGGCGGTGTTGGCACGCGCCGATCAGCCCGACCTGTCGGCGATATTGCTGCGCTTGTTTTCTGCGCTGGTGGTGAACGGCGATGCTGATCTGGGTGCCGATTCCAGGCAATGGCAGGACATACTGAGCAATGAGCTGGAGGCCGCTTTCTGGATGAAGGTGGCAAAGGAATTTGGATATTCCGTTGCCGAACCGACCCTACGTGATTTGCTGTTTCATTTGTTTGCGACCGATTTTTCTCGTGCTCTGTCTGGCTGCTGTCCTGGCCAACTGACCCATTTCGTGTTGTCGAATAATACGCTGGCGGGCAATGCAGCGGTATTCATCGGGCGCTGGCGTTCCGACATGGCCCACTTTGCTAGTTATAACGCGTTATCCCATGCGGTCTCCAATGAGCTGGATATTGCCGGAATGTTGGGGGCTTTGTCCGGTGATGCACTCTCCGAGGTGATGACCTTTGCGGTGGTTGAACAGCGCATTATCAAATACCTCAAGGATCGAATCATTGCCGCGTCCGGTGCTGAGTCGAATGCCATAAACGCCTTAATTGCTCGGCGGCGCGATGGTCATTGGGCGAACCGTTTGCTGGCACAGGGCAACGATACGTCCCGTGCGCTGGCTGCAAGCTATGACGCGCTGGAAGCTGCTTACGCTTTTTTTGAATTGAAGTCTGCGCACGAGGCGGGCTTTAGTTTTATCAATGCGACTGAAGGATTGTCAGCGTATCAATCCGGGATTTTTCGATTCGATCAGCTCTATCGACAGTTTAATTATGCCGCTGCTGCCGTGGAACCAATGGGATGGGCTGTTTTGCACGAACTCATCGATCGGATAGAAAGCGCCTATTCCGGCTGGTTCATACCGCAACTGACTTCCGCATGGAGCAAGGTGATTGAAGGTGACGCCGGTTTGCTGAAATCATGGCGTATTCCTGAGTGGGTGAACCAAGCGAATTTTTATACCAGACACGTCAAGCCGGTATTGGATGGTGGAGCCAAGCGCGTATTCGTGGTGATTTCGGATGCGTTCCGTTATGAGGCCGCCGAGGAATTGGTTCGCATCATCAATGGCCGTAATCGACTGAAGGCTTCCTTGTCTGGGATGCTCGGGGTGTTGCCCAGTTATACCGCATTGGGCATGGCCTCCTTGTTGCCACACGGCAAATTAGCCTACAAGCTCAATAGCAACCTTGATCTCAGTGCCGATGGTTCGGTGGTTTCCACCATTGAACAGCGCAGCACGCATCTGGAACAGTATGGCGGGGTGGCGATTAAGGCGGAAGATTTGCTCGCCTTGGGCAAGGATAAGGGGCGTGAATTCGTTCGCGATCGGCAGGTGGTTTATATCTACCACGACCGCATCGACCTGATCGGCGACAAACAGGCGTCGGAGACCAAGACGTTTGAAGCCGTGAGCGATGCGCTAACGGAGTTGGGACAGTTGGCTGCGTTCATCATCAATAGCCTGAATGGTTCGGTGGTGTTGATGACGGCAGATCATGGCTTTATGTATCAGGAGTCGGCGCTGGATAATGTCGATAAATCAACCTTGGACGAAAAGCCCACCGGTATGCTGCGAGCCAAGAAGCGTTTCTTGATCGGACAAGGGATAGGCAACAATCCCAAGGTGTGGTGTGGGAATACCTCCATGACGGCAGGAACCGAGGTCGGCGAGGGGAGTGTGGATTTCTGGCTGCCAAAAGGCGCGGCACGCTTTCACTTTGCTGGCGGAGCGAGATTCGTGCATGGCAGTGCAATGCCACAGGAAATTGTTATTCCGGTGATTACGCTGCGCGTGAGTGAATCCGATAATGCAAAGACAAGTACGGTTGAGTTTAGTTTGCTGGGCGCATCCAACAAGGTGGTGACCAATAAGCAACGCTTCGAGTTTATTCAGACGGAGGCAATTTCAGAGCGTGTGTTGACGCGCACGGTACAGATTTCCATCCGTGATGGCGAAACGCTGATCAGCGATGAACAGTCGTTGACCTTTGATAGCGATTCCGAGTTGATGGACAAGCGCAAACGCACGGTGATGCTGACTGTCAGATCAGGCAGTTATGACCGTAACAAGGATTACTATTTGATTGCCCGTGATGCGCAGACCAAAGTGGAAGTGCTGCGCTCACCTTTACGGGTGGATTTGGCCTTTGCCAATGATTTTTAGGAAATGGATATGACTGAATTAAATCAGGATATGAGTCTGGATTCGTTGATGAACGCCTACCTGCCGGGCAAGGTGGTGCGCAAGGATCTGACCAAGCTGATCAAGGAAGGCGCGAATGTGCCGGTGTATGTGCTGGAATATTTGCTGGGTATGTATTGCGCATCGGATGATGAGGCGACGATAGAGGCTGGCCTGACGATGGTCAAGCGCGTGCTGGCAGAAAACTATGTTCGCCCGGATGAAGCGGAGAAAGTGAAGTCAAAAATCCGTGAGAGTGGCAGCTATAAGGTCATCGACAAGATTACGGTCAGGCTGAATGAGAAACGCGATAGCTATGAGGCGCTGCTGTCCAATTTGGGAATCAAGGATGCCGAAATACAGGATTCCTATGTAAGAAACTTCGAGAAGTTGCTGGTCGGCGGAATCTGGTGCATCGTGACGTTGCAATACCAGTTCGAGGAAAATCAAAAGGGCTCGCCATTCTCCGTGTCTGAGCTGAAGCCTATCCAGATGCCGAACATGGATATGAATGACCTGTTCGAGTCGCGTAGGCACTTTACCGAGGAGCAATGGATAGATACGCTGATTCGTGCCATCGGCATGGAACCGAGCTGTTTTAATGAACGCGTGAAATGGCATTTGCTGGCTCGCATGATTCCCTTGGTGGAAAACAATTACAACCTGTGTGAACTCGGGCCGCGAGGTACGGGCAAGAGTCACATCTACAAGGAAATCAGCCCGAATAGCATTCTGGTTTCGGGTGGACAGACGACCGTTGCCAATCTGTTTTATAACATGGGAGCGCGCAAAGTTGGATTAGTCGGGCTGTGGGATGTGGTTGCGTTTGATGAAGTGGCTGGTATCAACTTCAAAGATCGTGATGGCGTGCAGATCATGAAGGACTACATGGCCAGTGGCTCGTTCTCGCGTGGACGTGAGTCGATCAATGCGGGTGCCTCGATGGTGTTTGTCGGCAATATCAATCAAAGCGTCGAGCAGATGGTCAAGGTTAGTCATTTGCTGGAGCCATTCCCTGATGCGATGATCGATTCGGCCTTTTTTGACCGCTTTCATGCCTATGTTCCGGGTTGGGAAATCCCCAAGATGAGGCCGGAATTCTTCACCAATCAATACGGCATGATCGTCGATTATCTGGCTGAATGGCTGCGCGAGATGCGCAAACGGAATTTTTCAGATGCCATCGACAAGTGGTTCAAGCTGGGTAATAACCTGAATCAGCGGGACACCATCGCGGTGCGCCGTACCGTTTCCGGTCTGCTCAAGCTGACTTGTCCGCATGGCGAATATACCAAGGAGAGTGTTCGTCACGCGTTGGAATATGCGCTGGAAACACGTCGCCGTATTAAAGAGCAGCTCAAGAAAATCGGTGGTATGGAATTCTACGATGTCCATTTCAGCTACATCGACCTGGAAGACGGGCAAGAGCGGTTTATCTCTGTGCCTGAGCAGGGTGGCGGATCGCTAATCGCGGAAGGGCGGCCCAATCCGGGAACGCTGCATACCATCAGCATTGGAGAAAAGGGAATGCCGGGTGTGTATCGCCTGGAAATCCAAACGATCGCGGGCAATGGCAAAGTCTCGGTATCCGGCAATAGCTCTAGGGAGCCGTCCCGCGTTGCATTCGATTATTTCAAAGCCAATGCTTCGCGTGTGAGTGGATCAATTAAACCGGGTGAACATGAGTTCCATCTACATCTGGTTGAACTCCAGCACTCGGGTGTACCGGAGGCACTGACACTGGCGAGCTTTATCGCGCTTTGCTCCTCGGCGCTGGGAAAATCCGTGCAAGGGCAGATGGTGGTGATGGGCGACATGAGTCTGGGTGGTACGATCACTCAGGCCAGAAGTTTGGCAGAAAGCCTGCAAGTTGCATTTGATGCAGGTGCCAAGCGTATTCTGCTGCCGATGTCGAGCGTGACGGATATACCAGCTGTGCCAGGTGAGCTGTTCGCCAAGTTCCAGACCAGTTTCTATTCTGATCCGGTTGATGCGGTGTTCAAGGCGTTGGGAGTAGAGTGATTGGAAATTGCGGATCCAACTGATTTTTAAAGCGGATTCCAGTGATCGTGAACACGGTTGAGACTTGAATTGCTGGAATGTTGGTACGTGACGAAAATTGCCTAGCTGTTCTGGAAATACATGGTTTGGGCAGTCACCACTTGCGGGACTTTTGCGGGACTCGGTAATGCTGCGTAGTGCGCTGTAGTGCATAGTTGCAATGATCGGCCATGAACTCAGTTAATTAAATCAAACACTTATATTAAAAAAATTGGCTACGAACCAAGGGGTCAGGAGTTCGAATCTCTTCGGGCGCACCAATAAAGACAATGGCTTGCAGCTTAACGGTTGCAAGCCATTTTTCTTTTTATCGGCTTGGGGGTAAACCTAGGGGTAAACCTAGGGGTAAACCAGAAAATTGCTAGGCGACTGATGACCGCTCAGTCACGGCGCTTGCAATAAAACCCGCAAGCCACCACAGCTTGCTCAAGCAGATCGCCAAAGCCGTCACCATTTCCTCCGGAAACACCTGCAACGTCAAGAGTCGGAAGTCGCTGAAGGGCGAAAAGGATTTTCTGGGTCTATGGCGCGCTCTGACCGATGGGGCAAAATTCCGGCTACAGGTAACTGAAAAGCCGGGGGGGTGTTTCGTTTCTTGTTCCGTTCTTCTTCTGGTTATCCTTGTTTATTGGTGTGCGACAGCCTTCTCGGTATTGTCTTGGGCGAAAAAAATGATCCGAATTTGAGGGGTGATATTTACGAAGAGAGTGAACTTGGTTTCGTAAATCTGCTGATTGGAAAAATGCAGGCAGATTTGCGAAGAGATTTCCCGAGTTTTTCAGACTTGGATATTTCTCACTCTCCTAATTATGGTTGCTATCCAATTCAATTCAGGATTCTTAAAAGGTAATGATGACGCTCTCTGAAATGTCTGTTGGAGACTTCGCCGTCAAGTTGATGAGCGGCGAAGTGCGGGTGACAGTCTAGGGTATGCTTGAAAATACACACAAATACACAAAGTTGACGCGCTCTCTATATTGTGTATTAATACACACGCCCGTTGGCATTTGATAAAGGACTCGTATGGATTCAAGAACAATCCTTCAAATGCTGCAGGATGATGGCTGGCAGATTTTCAGAACCAAAGGCAGTCACCACCATCTGAAACATCCGACGAAGGCAGGTCTGGTCACGGTGCCACACCCGAAAAAGGATTTACCGCTCGGAACCGTTCGCAGCATCTTGAAACAGGCAGGGCTTAAGAAGTAGCAACGTGTGGCAGCAGACAGGCGATACACGAAGATACGAAGATACGAGAAGACAAATTATGTTATTTCCAATTGCAATTCATAAAGACACGGGGACATCGTATGGGGTGACTGTACCTGATGTTCCTGGGTGCTTTTCTTATGGCGACACCGTTGAGGAGGCCATCTCCAATGCCAAAGAGGCGGTGATCGGCCACATTGAAACCTTGCTGGAATTAGGCGAGCCGATCGATTTCAAAGCCACTGAGATTGATGAATTAAAGTCTCATGAAGATTTCAAGGATGCAGCCTGGGGCTTTGTTGAGGTGGACTTGAGCGAGCTGGATAGCAAGCCAGAACGGGTGAATATCAGCTTGCCCAAGTTTGTGTTGCACCGGATTGACCAATATGTGACCAACCACCACGAAACCCGGAGCGGGTTCTTGGCAAGAGCAGCCTTGTCGGCCATGGCGCATGAGAGCTGACTGACCCATCTGGCCTGAACAATGTTATTGGACGAATTGCGGCTAAATAAAAACATGATCGAGGCGCTGGCGCAGCAGTATGGTGCGCAGCATATTCGCGTGTTCGGTTCTGTTGCGCGGCGCGAGGAGCGAACCGATAGTGATGTGGATTTTCTGGTGGAACTTCCGCGTGGTTATGATTTGTTCGCCCGGCGCTTGCCCCTGGCCGAGAGCCTGGAAAGGTTGCTGAGCCGCAAGGTTGAGCTGGTGCCGGAGCACGAACTCAATCGGCATATCCGCCAGCGGGTGATGAGCGAGGCGGTAGAATTATGAGCAAGCCGTGGCAGACTTACATCATTCAGGTTCTATGACCAGACTCACCGAATCCGCCATCGAAGACTTCGCCATCAAGCTGTTCGAGCGCTTGGGCTACGACTACATCCATGCACCGGACATTGCGCCCGACGGTGTTGCGCCGGAGCGCAGCCGTTATGACGAGGTGTTGCTGGTCGGGCGGCTAGAGGCGGCGCTCAAGCGCATCAATCCCAAGTTATCCCCGGCATTGCAGCAGGCGGCACTGAAAGAAGTGCAGCGCATCAGCTCGCCCGATTTGCTGGCCAACAACGAGGCGTTTCATCGTTTGCTGACCGAGGGCGTGCCGGTAATCGCGTCCACTTCCTGTGCTGGATACTTGGCAACTTCTGCTTGTCTGGCCGTTATCGTGAAGACTGCTGCCTTTTCTGAGAGTTCTGCTATGGCCTTGGAGACAGGAAACCCTTTATAAATAAAAACTTACAAAGGATTTGAGCAAGAAAAAAGCCCGTAGATTCACGGGCTTATTTTCATCAACTGGCGGAGAAGGGGGGATTCGAACCCCCGTCAGGATATTATCCTGAACACGCTTTCCAGGCGTGCTATTTAAATCTTTTTAAGCCTTATGTTGACTGGGTTTGTGCATAATACTATGATGCAAAAAGTATTTATTGGCACAATTCTGGCACAGTGAGGACTTATGGCGACGATCAGGAAAAAGGGGGAATGCCAGTGGCATGTCCAAATTCGGAAGAAAGGCTATCCTCCAGTCACTAAGACTTTCTTTACTTGGACTGAGGCTGATGCGTGGGCCAAAGTGACCGAGTCAGAAATGGTAAGAGGCGTTTTCGTTGACCGTTCTGATTCTGAGCGCACAACAATCTCCGATGTAATTAATCGGTTCTCTATTGAGTTTGCGCCCTATCACTACCGGCAGCGCGAAGACAAAAAGGAAGCTTGGCGGTTTCAGTGCCAGCGACTTAAAGACAAGTTGGGTCTGTATTCACTGGCGGCGCTCGACCAGAAACTCGTTGCAGCTTACCGAGATGATCGGCTGAAAGAAGTGGGTGAAAGTACGGTTAGGAAAGAGCTGTACATGCTTTCTAAGGTTCTGCGTTTTGCAGAAGTCGAGGTTGGCATTGCGCTGCCACGCGGCAATCCCGTCCTGAAAATCAGAAAACCGGCAGATGGAAAATCGCGAGACAGGCGTTTGACCCAGGATGAATGGAGTAGCCTTGAAATTCAATGTCGCAAAAGCCGAAATATTTATCTGTGGCCAGCCGTGGAACTGGCGGTAGAAACGGCGATGCGGCAAGGCGAACTGCTTGGCTTACAGTGGAAAAATATAGATAAAAATCGTCCTATCGCATTTTTGGAACAGACAAAAAATGGTGATGCGCGAGCCGTGCCACTTTCTTCGCGTGCAGTGGCAATCTTGAAAGGCTTAACCCGTTCGATTGATGGCAAGGTGCTGCCCGTTGAACGCATGACCATCTATCATGCTTTTATGGCCGCTGTGAAACGTGCAAAGATTAATGACTATACTTTTCATGATCTCCGACACGAAGCCCTGTCGCGGCTTGCAGAGCGCTGCGATTTATCTGTGCTGGAGATAGCCTCGGTTTCCGGCCACAAAACTTTGCAAATGCTTAAACGCTACACGCACCTTCAAGCTGAGAAACTTGCGGTTAAGTTGGGTTAATCGCTGCTGGATTTTATCCGGCGCGGATTTTAGTATCCGTGCATGCGATTTGTAGCTACAGATTCGCAATTTTACCAGCACCATGGGCGTGCGTTTCAGAGCTGTGTTAGTCTCACACATGGCTTGAAATTTGAAGCAAATTGACCTTAAAACAAAGATGATTCATACCCTCCACACCCTGCTGAACAACTTCCGCAATGCTGCCGCCTCCGAGCGTGAAAAAGGCACTTATTTCGAAGAGTTGATTCTCTGTTATCTACGCAACGAGGCCACTTACCGCGAATTGTATAGCGATGTGTGGATGTACAGCGACTGGGCTAAGCTGAATGGGCTAGATGGGCGCGATACGGGTATTGACCTTGTGGCCAAAACCAGCGGGACGGACGAATACCACGCCATCCAGTGCAAGCTCTACGCGGAAGGCTACAAGCTGCAAAAAGGTGATATTGACAGCTTCTTTACCGCCTCCGGCAAGAAGCCATTTACTCATCGCATCATCATTGCCACGACTGACAAGTGGAGCGAACATGCCGAGGACGCGCTTCAAAACCAGCAACCACCTGTCAGCAAAATTGACTTAAGTGATCTAGAAAACAGTCAGATTGACTGGAGTCACTACCACGCAAAATCCAAACCGATTCTCAAGGCAAAAAAACAACTGCGTGATCACCAGAGATTTGCCCTTGATGCGGTCAAGCGTGGCTTGTCGGTATCTGAACGCGGCAAATTGATTATGGCGTGCGGTACGGGCAAAACCTTTACTGGCCTGAAAATCGCTGAAGAACTGGCCGGTGCTGGCAAGCGTGTCCTGTTTCTTGTTCCCAGTCTGTCCCTGTTGTCGCAAACGCTGACGGAATGGACACAGGAAAGTGAAGTGCCGTTGCACAGTTTCGCCGTGTGTTCCGACAGCGACGTGGGCAAGAAACGCAAGAAGGACGATGACACAGTACAAACCTTCACGCATGAATTGCGTTACCCGGCGACAACGGAACCAGCAAGGCTGGCAAGTGAAATTGCGGCGCGCCATGATGCCCAGCACATGAGTGTCGTGTTTAGTACCTATCATTCCATTGATGTTGTCAGTCGTGCCCAGCACGAATTCAACTTGGCAGGTTTTGACCTGATTATCTGCGACGAAGCGCACCGTACTACAGGCGCTACATTCGACACGGAAGACGAAAGCACGTTTGTCCGTGTCCACGACGCAGACTACATCCGTTCTGCCAAGCGTATATATATGACTGCGACGCCGCGAATTTATGGCGACAGCGCCAAAGCCAGTGCCGAGAAAGACAATGTTGCGCTGTGTTCAATGGATGATGAAACGCTGTACGGCAAAGAGCTGTTTGTCATTACCTTCTCCGAAGCGGTCAAGCGTGGCCTGCTGGTGGACTACAAGGTAATCGTGCTGGCAGTGGAAGAAGCACACATCAATCGTCGTCTGCAAAGCCTGCTGAAAGACGAGGACAACCAGCTCAAGGTGGATGATGCGGCAAAAATCATCGGTTGCTGGAAAGCCCTGTCCAAGCAAGGACTATCTGACGACTTGGTCGGTGATGGTGATGCTATGCAGCGCGCCGTCGCATTCTGTCAGGTGATCGAAGTTGCCAAAGGTGGCAAGGCACACAAGGTTAGTTCCAAGCAAATTTCCGGCATGTTCCAGGCAGTCGTCGAAGCCTATCAAGCAACTGAAGAATTTGAACAGGCGGTCAATCTCAAGTGCGAGGCTGAGCACGTTGACGGCAGCATGAATGCCGGTCAGAAAGAGGCCAAGCTTGACTGGCTGAAAGCCGAGTCCCCTGAAAATACCTGCCGTATTCTGTCCAATGTGCGTTGTTTGTCCGAAGGTGTGGACGTACCCGCGCTGGACGCTGTGTTGTTCCTGACTCCACGCAATTCACAGGTGGACGTAGTGCAGTCAGTGGGACGTGTTATGCGTAACGCTCCGGGAAAAAAGCGTGGCTATGTCATTTTGCCTGTGGTTATCCCGGCAGGTGTCGAAGCGCACGATGCCTTGAGTGACAACAAAACCTACGCTGTGGTGTGGCAGGTATTACAGGCATTGCGTTCGCACGATGACCGTTTTGATGCGATGGTCAACAAACTGGATTTGATTGGTCGTGACAACAGCAAAATGGAAGTCATCGCCATCACTGACAAAATCCAGAAGAAGCAAGAAAAGTCACCGAAAGGCAAAAGCAACGGCGAGACAGGAAAAGGTGGTTTTTCAATTGGAGAGCCTCCGCCTAAGCGTTACACCAAGGAAGACAACCTCGAACTGCAATTTGAAATCGGTGAGATTGAACGTGCCATTTATGCCAAGGTTGTACAGAAGTGCGGCAACCGTCACCACTGGGAAGACTGGGCAAACGACATCGCCAAGATTGCACGAACCCACATTGACCGCATCGCCGCCATTCTGGAAAACCCGGACAACGCGAAAGAGCGCGAAGCTTTTGCTGCCTTTGCCGAAGAGCTACGCGACGACCTGAACGACAGCATCACCGACGGCGAAATCATTGAAATGCTGGCGCAGCATCTCATCACTAAGCCAGTTTTTGATGCGCTTTTTGAGGGTTACAGCTTTGCACAGAACAATCCCATGTCGCAGGCCATGCAAGCTGTGCTGGATATTTTGCAAGAGCACAATCTGAACAAGGAAGCTGACACGCTGCAATCGTTCTACGACAGTGTGAAGATGCGTGCTGAAGGGATTGAAAACGCCACAGGCAAACAAAAAATCGTTGTTGAGCTGTACGACAAGTTTTTCCGTAATGCCTTCCCCAAAATGACTGAGCGGCTGGGTATTGTGTACACGCCTGTCGAAGTGGTGGACTTCATCATTCACAGCGTCAACCACATCCTGAAAACGGAGTTTGGTCAGACGTTGGGCAGTGAGGGGGTACATATCCTCGATCCTTTCACTGGCACCGGCACATTCATCACTCGTCTGTTGCAAAGTGGTTTGATTACCCCTGAGCAGATGCCGTACAAATATCAGAACGAAATCCATGCCAACGAAATTGTGCTGCTGGCGTACTACATCGCCGCCATCAATATCGAAGCGGTTTATCACAGCATTGTCGGCGGCAGCTACCAGCCATTTGAAGGTATTTGTCTGACAGATACTTTCCAGCTCTACGAAAAAGAGGATTTGGTGGATGCTCTTCTGGTGCAGAACAGCGCGCGGCGCAAGCGTCAGAAGAAGCTGGATATTCGCGTTATTATGGGAAATCCGCCCTACTCATCTGGACAGGGAAGCGCAAACGACAATAACCAGAACGTATCTTATCCATATTTAGACCGGCGCATCGGAGAAACCTACGCCGTCAGGTCTGAAATGACCTCTGTCAGAAACTTATATGACAGCTATATTCGTGCCATCCGTTGGGCAAGTGACCGTGTCGGTAGCAGTGGAGTGATAGGGTTTGTTTCTGGATCAGGTTTTGTGGAAAAGCCTGCGATGGATGGCTTGCGCAAAAGCTTGGCCGATGAGTTTTACAATATTCATGTGCTGAATTTGCGGGGTGACATTCGCAAGAACATGTTGAGCAAAGGCCGTGCAAGAGAAGGGCAAAACATTTTTGGTAGTGGCAGCATGACGGGTATTGCCATAACGCTATTTGTGAAGAATCCAGAGGCCAATCAGTATGGACAAATTTATTACCATGACATCGGCGATGATCTAAGCTGTAAAGATAAGCTAGAAAAAATTGCTAGTTACGCCAACATTGCCGGAATCAGTGAAGATGGCGGTTGGCAGGCCGTCACGCCAGATCAACACGGTGACTGGATAAAACAACGTGATGGTGGATTTAGCGAATATCTTGTACTTGGTGATAAGAAGGGAAATGCCCCTAAGTTATTTGAAAATTTCTCGCTAGGTGTTGCGACAGGGCGTGATTCTTGGTGCTATAACGCAAGCAAATCTGGCGTTACAGTTAACATGGAACGTATGATACGTTTCTATAATAACGAAACAGCACGCTTTGCCGAAGCCTTTTCAGGTGTGGATAAAAAAATACGTGATGTCGAGGTGGATAGATTTATTAATGCAGATGCCACAAAGATCAGTTGGACTCGGGCATTAAAGCAAGAACTGGTTAAAGATCGTCGTTTTACATTTGAACCTCAGTGCCTGATACGTGGTTTGTACCGCCCCTTCACCAAGCAATGGTTATATTTCAATCGCCGCTTCAATGAAATGGTGTACCAAGTGCCTCGCGTTTTCCCGGATCCGACGGCGAAGAATTTGGCCATTTTTGTGACGGGCATTGGGGCAAGAAGTGGGTTCTCCACTCTGATGGTGGATTCCTTGCCAAATTTACATACTTTGGATTCCGGGCAATGTTTCCCGCTGTACCTGTACGACGAATCCGAAGCTAAGTCCGAGGATGCCAAATCGCTAACCCCAGACCTGTTCGCTGCGCCAGAAAAGAAAGCTGGCCTGCGCCGCCGCGATGCGCTTACCGACGAAGGGCTGGCACATTTCCAATCAGTCTATCACGGAGAACAAATCAGCAAAGAGGATGTGTTCTATTACGTCTATGGCCTCCTGCATTCGCCGGACTACCGTGAACGTTACGCCGACAACCTGAGCAAAGAACTCCCGCGCATCCCTCGTGTCAAAACTACCGCTGATTTTTGGGCATTTTCGAAAGCGGGACGCAAACTAGCCGAACTGCACTTGAACTACGAAACGGTGGAAAAATACCCGCTACAGGTGCAAGGCGGTGGGCTTCTGCTGACCGACGCAGACTACCGTGTGGAAAAGATGAAATACGGTAAAAATGGCAAAGATAAAGACCTGACTACGCTGCACTACAACGACAAAATCACCCTAACTGGCATTCCGCTGAAAGCCTACGACTACATCGTCAACGGCAAACCGGCACTGGATTGGGTTGTTGAGCGGCAATGCGTCAAGACTGACAAAGACAGTGGCATCGTCAACGACGCGAATGACTGGGCCGTTGAAACAATGGGCAACCCGCGCTACCCGCTGGAACTGTTCATGCGCGTCGTGACCGTGAGTTTGGAAACCATGAAAATTGTGAACAGCTTGCCAAAGCTGGATATTTAGCTCGGAACATGTTGCGTTTTTTTTCAAATTTGACCGAGTATTCTGTGTATGGCACCGTAAATAGGGAGTGCTTCAAATGAATCAGATGGATTATCTTGAAAGTGAACGGAAGAAGCTTTGGGAGAAAGTTGCCGAACTAGAGGGTTTGATAGAAAAACGGACGCCCGATTACGAACAGGAGGCACGTCAATCATCAAAGAAAATATCAGAGTTTAGGAATAAAGCTGATACATCTAGGAATGAAGCCAAAACGCTGGTTGATGAAATTAAGAGGATCGCCGATGAAATTAAACAATCCAAAATTAGCGAAATAGTAAGTGAACTCAGGGCCGCGCACGATGACCTTGTCCCTCGAACTGAAGCAATAGAGGCAAAGCTCCAGCAATTAGAGACCTTGTTTGCGTCATATGCGACTTATGCAGACCAACTGAGCAAATTGGATGGCTTCGCAGAATCGGCAGATGAGTCAAACAGTAAAATTGAAGCTATTGTTAAGCAGTTTATTATTAGGAAGAGTGACGTTGACAAGCTGTACTATGAGATATTCGGCTATTCAAATACCGATCAGGCTTCAGGTGAAACTGTTACCGTACCAGGTCGAAAGGATGAGCTAGAAAAATCGTATTCTGAGCTAAAAAATGAATTTGAAAAATTTTCGCGTGAAAAAAATGAGGAATTCAAAAAGGCATCTGACGGCTGGAAAGCACAGTTTATAGCAATACATGAAAAAATCGAATCGCTTCTCCCGGATGCTCTTACTGCTGGATTGAGTGCGGCATATTCAAACAAGAAGAAAGATGAACTTACTGATTACACGCGGCTAGAAGGTCAATTTGCAAATGCTATTAAGGGGTTGATTGCTGTTTCTTTGATCCCATTTGTTGTTAGCATATATTTCATATATGACGGCAAGTCGCTTGCAGAAACGATTTATGGAATGCCAAGGTTGGTACTTTCAATCCTGCCCTTGTACATACCCGTTCTTTGGTTGGCCTATTCCTTCAACCGTAAAATGAACTTATCCAAGAGATTGATTGAAGAGTACACGCACAAGGAAGTTCTAAGCAAAACATTCGAGGGGCTGTCCACCCAGATTCAGAATATCAAAGACGCCGATGTGTCGGCTGATCTCAAGGCCAGATTGTTGTACAACATTCTTGAGGTTAGCTCGGAGAATCCTGGCAAGCTGATTTCAAATTATGACAAATCGGATCATCCGCTCATGGATGTTTTGGATAAGAGCATTAAATTGCACAATTCCATTGATTACCTGTCGAAGGTTCCGGGAATGAGCAAGCTAGTTGATGTGCTTAACAAGAGGGCTGATGAGTTGCTTGATAAGACAACAACCAAGGCGGTGGCTGGAATTGAAAAGGCAACTAATATTTAATATTTAGGATTTTTACTTTGCCATACATCACCACGCTGCACTACAACGACAAGATCACCCTGACTGGCATTTCGCTGAAAGTCTACGATTACATCGTCAACGATGCGAACGACTGGGCTGTGAAAACAATGGGCAATCCGCGCTTCTTCCAACGCGTCGTGACCGTGAGTTTGGAAACGATGAAGATTGTGAACAGCTTGCCGAAGCTGGATATTTAGACATGACTTTCCCTATCATCACCGTTTCGCCAGACTCTTCTACACAGCTCGAGCAGTTGGGAACTAAAGAGAAATGCTGGTTTCAGCAAGGGGAAAGCACGATGTTCTTGTTTAAGGTCGGGCGACCGAATACAGGCGAGAACTGGGCTGAAAAGGTTTGTTGCGAAATAGCGCGTTTACTGGGATTGCCTCACGCAGAATACGATTTAGCTCTTTGGGGAGGCAAGCAAGGCGTAATTACTCCTTCACTGGTTCCTGACAATGGGCGGCTAATTCTTGGTAACGAACTGTTAGCTTGGGTTTATAAAACATACGATCCGGCCATTCGATACAAATCCACACAGCATATCTTGCGTAGGGTAATTGCTGTATTGCAGCAATCCACTATTAACGCACCGACAGGTTGGGATTGTCCACCTCAAGTTTTGGATGCAGTCGGTGTTTTCGCAGGGTATCTTTTGCTCGATGCTTTGGTATGCAACCAGGATCGGCATCATGAAAACTGGGGGTTAATCGTCACCCCAGAGTACGGACTAAGGCTTGCACCGACATTCGATCATGCGTCAAGTTTGGGGCGGAACGAAACAGACGAGAATCGCCGTAAGCGCTTAAACACGAAGGACAATGGGTTTTCAATTGAAAACTATGTGGCAAAAGCGCGCTCAGGATTCTTTGAAAACAAATCCAGTACAAAAGCTATGAGTACCGTAGATGCTTTCCGTGAGTGCGCAAAAGCCAATGTAAGTGCTAGCCAATATTGGCTAGATCGTCTGTTTGCTATCAGTGAATCCGATTTTTCGGATATACTCGGCGAAATTCCAGATGAGTTTATTTCTTCTGAGGCAAGGAAATTTGCCAACGCAATGTTGAGCATTAACAGAAATCGCCTTTTATCATTAAACGGCACGCGGCACACATGAAGGCACTCTTTGTAGCATATCAAGACACAGTTTCGAGAACGTGGACACCTGTCGCACGGCTGACTCACGACGGTCAGCTTTATCATTTTTCCTATACCCGTGGGGCAAAGAACCTTTCCAATTTTGTCCCGTTTGGGCGTATGAATGAGCTTGATGCTGAATACGTATCTGAGCAAATCTTTCCGCTTTTTGCGAATCGTTTACTTCCTAAATCGCGCCCGGAATATAAAAGCTATTTAAACTGGCTTGGCTTGTCTGGAGTTGGTCACGATGCTTTGGAGGAATTGGCCCGCACCGGCGGGCTGCGCGCTACCGACTCATTAGAACTGATTCCATGCCCAGAGCCGACCAGCTCAAACCAATATGAGGTTTATTTCTTCTGCCGTGGACTCAGACACCTACCTGCCGATAGCCAAGCCAGATCATTAGCCCTTGCCAAGGGCGAGAAGCTCTTTCTTATGCAAGATATTCAAAATGGCAGCGATGATATGGCTTTGCTTCTGCGAACTGATGACCCCGTAACCTTGGTTGGCTATGTCCCCCGCTATTATTCTGCGGAGTTTTCCCGCCTGATCGAGCTGGTCGGGGCAGATGCAGCCAAGGTGACAGTCGAAAAGGTTAACGCGGATGCTCCGGTGCAATACCGGGTGCTGTGCAAGTTTTCTGCTCCCTGGCCGATGCAGTTCCAGTCTTGCGAAGCTGGATTGTATGAAGTCAATTAAATGTAACTTTAATCAATATCAGTGATTTTTGTTTTGAAATATCCAATTTCTGATTGATTCATTCGTTCTATCTTCTTTGTATTGCTTGCTCATAAAAATCGTGCTACTTTGCGTTACCAACAAAATTATGTTGATATCGCAAATTAAAGGTGATTATAGTGCTGCATAGCTATGCATTCTCAAACTTCCAGTCCTTCCGTGAGCGGATCGAAGTCGATCTGACTATCAGCCGCAAGGTCGCCATGACCGAGTGGATGAGCGATGTGCCGACCGGCGAGCGTGTATCCAAACTGATGGCGGTGATTGGCCCGAATGGCAGCGGCAAGACCGCGCTGCTGAAGCCGATGGCATTTATCAGTTGGTTCATCACAAACTCATTTCAATCGCTGCATGATGCAGGCATTCCTATTGCACCGCACGCCGCGAACGCAAATGAGCCGAGTGAGCTGGAGTGCACGGTGGACTTCGACGGCAAGCTGTGGCGTTATGTGTTGCGCTGCACGCCTGAACGGGTGCTGCATGAAGCGCTTTACCAAAAGCGTGAGCGATTTGGTTATGTATTTGTTCGGGATTGGGATGCTGAAACCAAGACTTATGTGGTGAAGCAACAGGATTTTGGTTTAGCTCCGCAGGAAGCACGCAAGGTGCGCCAAAATGTTTCGCTGATTGCCTGGGCGGCGCAATTTGGTGTGCCGCTGGCGATGCGCATGACAGCGCCCTATGTGAATACCAATGTCAATTTGCTGGGCCGCATGCCGATTGGCAGTCAGGATGTTCAGGTGGCCGCGCAACATTTTTCAGTCCATTCTATTCAACGTGAACGGATGGAGCTCTTGTTGTCTGCATGGGATTTAGGCTTGTCCGGCGTCGAGTTGCAGGAATTTGTCGTTAATAATCCACAGGAACCAAGCCAGACCGTATGGGTGCCGTTTGGCAAACACAAAAACAGGAACACTGAATTTAAGTTGCCTTTTGCACTTGAATCAAGCGGCACGCAAGGTGCATTTGTCCTCTTGTCACGGCTATTGCAAACACTGGAAATTGGAGGTTTGACGGTCATTGACGAATTCGAGAATGATTTGCATCCGCACATGCTGGAGCCTATTCTCGACTTGTTCGCAAATCCCTCAACTAACCCGCACAATGCGCAACTGTTATTCACCTGCCACGCCATCGAAGTGTTGAATCTGGTGCATAAATCGCAGGTGATATTGGTGCAAAAAAATGAAGACTGCGAAAGTACAGCCAGTCGCATGGATGCGGTGGAAGGTATCCGCAATGATGACAATTTTTATGCTAAATACATGGCGGGCGCTTATGGCGCTGTGCCTGTATTCTGATTGCCATGGCTATCTGGAAAGCGCAGCGTACTTTATTAATCGTCGGCGAAGGACGCCATGAAGAGGCGTTTCTCAACCATCTCAAGCAGCTTTATGTGCCACGTGGCTGCGGGCTTTCGGTGACGATCAAGAATGCCCGTGGCAAAGGTGCATTGCATGTGATTGACTGGACAGCCAAGCAAATTGCTAACGCTGATTATGATGCGGTTGCCGCCCTGCTTGATACGGATACCGACTGGAATGCCAAAACTGAAAAATTGGCGAAAAGCAAAAAAATACAGGTTCTCAAATCTGAGCCGTGCCTTGAGGCAATGATGTTGAGGTTGATTGGAAAGTCAGCCAATGGTGACGCTCATGCACTGAAAAAACAGTTTGCACCATTTGTAAATAATGATCCGACGCAACGGGATAGCTATGCACTGCATTTCGGCTCGGCCAATTTAGTGTCGGGTAGAAGCAAAGAACCGACGATTGATGCACTGCTTAAGCTTTTTGGCCGCTAAAAAATCACGCCATTTTTTAGCATCATGTAATTTTAATGCGCCAGTTCCGTCGTTTTTTTCGGTATTGCTGTCATAGTGTTGTAAGTTTATTGATATTTAACTGACCGCGCAGTGCGGCCGTTTACTTCAAGCGTGAAACACGCTCGCGTAATTCTTTGCCGGACTTAAAGTGCGGGACATATTTTGCAGGCACTTTCACATTGTCGCCGGATTTAGGATTTCTGCCCTGACGAGGAGGCCGATAATTCAGACCAAAGCTACCAAATCCACGAATCTCGATCCGCCCGCCGCGTGACAGCGTAGTGGACATGGCATCCAAAATCACTTTAACGGCCAGTTCTGCATCCTTGGCAAGCAATTGAGGCTGAAGCTCCGCTAAACGCGTAATGAGATCTGATCTATTCATACTGAGGATTATTGCTTGCGTCACCGGATGACTAATAGTTGAGGGATGAATTGTCTCAATTTTACCGGAGATTGATCAAATAGGGGTCGTCTCAGAAAACGGAAAATAAAGCACGCTAAGCCGGTGGCAGCGGTCGCAACGGCCTGAACTTGCCCGCGCCGACCTTGGCGCTGCTGCGCCAGAGGTAATCGCCGGTCAGATTGATGTGCTCCCACCCCAGCGGTGACAGGTATTGCAACAGCGTGTCGTCGACGGTCTGGCTGTGGCTACGCAAAGCACTGGTGGCACGCTCCAGATAGACCGTGTTCCACAACACGATGGCCGCCGTCACTAGGTTGAGGCCGCTGGCCCGATAGCGTTGTTGCTCGAAGCTGCGGTCGCGAATTTCACCCAATCGGTAGAAGAACACGGCGCGGGCCAGCGCGTTGCGCGCCTCGCCCTTGTTTAGCCCGGCATTAACGCGCCGGCGCAGTTCCACGCTTTGCAGCCAATCCAGAATGAACAGCGTGCGCTCGATGCGCCCCAACTCGCGCAAGGCGACAGCCAGACCGTTCTGGCGTGGATAGCTGCCGAGCTTGCGCAACATCAGCGAGGCCGTCACCGTGCCCTGCTTGATTGAGGTGGCCAGCCGCAAAATTTCATCCCAATGAGCGCGTATCTGCTTGATGTTCAGCCGGTCACTGCTAATCATCGGCTTGAGCGCGTCATAGGCCGTATCGCCTTTGGGGATGAACAGCTTGGTGTCGCCCAGGTCACGGATGCGCGGCGCGAAGCGGAAGCCCAGCAGGTGCATCAAGCCAAACACATGATCGGTGAAGCCTGCCGTGTCGGTGTAGTGCTCCTCAATGCGCAAGTCCGACTCGTGGTACAGCAGGCCATCAAGCACGTAAGTTGAATCACGAACGCCTACGTTGACCACCTTGGCGCTGAAGGGCGCGTACTGGTCGGAGATATGGGTGTAGAAAGTCCGTCCGGGACTGCTTCCATACTTCGGGTTGATATGACCAGTGCTTTGTGCTTTGCTGCCAGTTCTGAAGTTCTGGCCGTCCGACGACGAAGTGGTGCCATCACCCCAGTTCGCGGCGAAAGGTTGCCGGAACTGCGCGTTGACCAGCTCGGCCAGCGCCGTCGAATACGTTTCATCCCGGATGTGCCAGGCTTGCAGCCACGACAGCTTGGCGTAGGTAGTGCCAGGGCAGGACTCGGCCATCTTGGTGAGTCCAAGATTGATGCCATCAGCCAGGATCGTCGTCAGCAGCAAGGTCTTATCCTTGGCCGTGTCGCCGCTCTTCAAATGCGTGAAGTGCCGGGTGAAGCCTGTCCACTCATCAACTTCCATCAGCAGTTCGGTTATCTTGACGTGCGGCAGCAACATCGCCGACTGGTCGATCAGGGCTTGCGCGGTCTCCGGCACCGCCGCGTCCAGCGGCGTGATCTTCAGGCCGGACTCGGTAATGATGGCATCCGGCAGGTCGTTGGCCACCGCCATGCGGTTGACGGTGGCAAGCTGCGCTTCCAGCAGCGTCAGCCGGTCTTTCAGGTATTGGTCGCAGTCGGTGGCCACGGCGAGCGGCAACTCGCTGGCCAGCTTCAGAGTGACGAACTTCTCGACCGGTACCAGGTATTCGTCGAAGTCCTTGAACTGGCGTGACCCCTGCACCCAGACATCACCCGAGCGCAGCGCGTTCTTCAACTCCGACAGGGTGCACAGCTCGTAGTAGCGACGGTCGATGCCATCGTCTGTGAGCACCAGTTTGGCCCAGCGTGGCTTGATGAATGCGGTCGGCGCGTCGGCGGGCACCTTGCGTGCGTTGTCGTTGTTCATTCCGCGCAGCACGTCGATGGCATCGAGCACGCCCTTGGCGGCCGGTGCCGCCCGCAGCTTGAGCACGGCCAGAAACTCTGGTGCGTAACGGCGCAACGTGGCATAGCTTTCGCCGATGCGGTGCAAAAAATCGAAATCAGCAGGTTGCGCAAGCTTTTGCGCCTCGGTGACGCTGGCTGCAAACCTTTCCCACGGCATGACGGTTTCGATGGCGGCGAACGGATCGCCGCCGCTCTGTTTTGCTTCCAGCAGGGCTTGACCGATGCGCCCGTACATCCGCACCTTGTCATTGATCGCCTTGCCGGAAGCCTGAAACTGCTGCTGATGCTTGTTTTTGGCGGCGTTGAACAGCTTGCCGATGATGCGGTCGTGAAGGTCGATGATTTCATCGGTGACGGTGGCCATGCCTTCAATGGCCAGCGCTACCAGAGTGGCATAGCGTCGTTGCACTTCGAACTTGGTTAGGTCGGCGGGCGTCATCTGCCCACCCTCACGGGCGATCTTGAGCAGTCGGTTCTGGTGAACCTGTCGCTCGATGCCTGCGGGCAGGTCAAGCGCCTGCCACGCCTTGAGGCGCTCGATGTGTTCGAGCATGTGCCGTGAGTTCGGTTTGACGGGCGACTGGCGCAGCCATGCCAGCCACGTCATTTTGCTGCCTTCCTTGCGCTTGAGAAGTTCGTCCAGGCGCTGACGGTGGGGTGATAACAAAGAATCGGTCAACGCCGCGTAAATACGCCGGTTGGCACGGGTGATGGCCTCGGAGCTCGCGCGTTCGATGGCATTCATGGCGGGCAGGATGATGCTCTGCCGTCGCAGGTTTTCGACAAGGGTGCTGGCCAGCACAATGCCCTTGTCGGTCTGCAAGGCCAGCTCCGTTAGCGTATGCACCGCTTGTCGGTAGTGGCTCATGGTGAAAGGCTTGAACCCAAACACCGTTTGCAGCTCGACCAGGTGCTCCCGCCGTGTCTGCTCGCGCTGGCCGTACTCGTTCCAGCTTTCCACAGGTACCTTGAGTTGCGCAGCCACCATGCGCAACAAGGGCGGGAACGGAGGTTCATCGGCACCCAAAAAAATGCCAGGGAATCGCAAATAGCAAAGCTGGATGGCGAAGCCCAACCGATTTGCGGGGCCACGACGCTGACGGATGACCGACAGGTCGGTGTCGTTGAACGTGTAGTGCCGGATCAGATCGTCTTTGGCATCAGGCAGTGCCAGCAGGCTTTCGCGCTCGGTGGCGGACAGGATTGAGCGGCGCGGCATTGTCAGTCTTCCCGCAGGTACTGGTACAAGGTTTCACGGCTGATGCCGAAGTCACGGGCCACCATGGTTTTTTGATCGCCTGCCGCGACTCGCCGTTTCAACTCGGCAATTTGTTCGCTGTTCAGCGATTTCTTTCGTCCCCGATAGGCACCGCGCTGCTTGGCAAGCACAATTCCCTCGCGTTGACGTTCACGGATCAGGGCGCGCTCGAACTCAGCAAAGGCCCCCATGACCGACAGCATCAGATTGGCCATCGGTGAGTCCTCGCCGGTGAACGTCAGCCCTTCTTTGACGAACTCGATGCGCACGCCCCGTTGTGTCAGCCCCTGAACGATGCGGCGCAGGTCATCGAGATTGCGTGCCAGCCTGTCCATGCTATGCACCACCACGGTATCGCCCTCGCGGACGAAGGCCAGCAGCCTTTCAAGCTCGGGACGTTGCGTATCCTTGCCGGAAGCCTTATCGGTGAATACCTTGCCAACGTCGATTTGCTCCAGTTGCCGATCAGGGTTCTGGTCGAAGCTGCTGACGCGGATATAGCCGATGCGTTGACCTTGCAAGATGCCTCCAAAGGTAAAAGTGTCAGGATGAAATCTATTACCCTTGGCGGTTTATGTCAATAAATACAAACTATGACTCTATTCTGACGATGTTTGCACATAGCACCTGACATCAGGATAGGGTATAGCTCAATTGGACACTGGCAATGAGGCAAAACCTCCGACCGGTTTCTTGTCCCCAGTCAGAACCATGAATCCGCCCCACGGTACGCTGCCAGGGAGCAGCCGTTCTACGGTGCGCGCAGTGATAGACCCCGATGGTAAATAGATTGCGCTCCGCATTCGGCTGTTTGAAATGGGTAGTCCCTTGAGGCTGTCACCAAACTCTTCAGGCGATAACCAGAGCGCACCTCGATAGGCACCGCTGCCGCCGTGGCGACCTTTTTCGCGCCAAAGCAGGCTGTTCCGGTTGAGCATGCCAATGGCGAAGCGCCTGCGCGTCACGCGCACAATCTCAGACACCGCTTTGTGCCAGTCGGTAGTGAAACACAGGGCAGCAACTGAAAGCACATGATCGAAGCTGTTATCGGCGAAGGGCAAAGCGAGCGCATTAGCCTGAAGATATGTCGAACGTGCGTCCCGGCTACGCGCAAATGCCAGCCATTCCGCATTGAGATCAATACCTGTAACAAATTGGCCCGGCAGGGTAGCCATTTGCCGGGTGAACCAACCCGTTCCGCATCCGACATCGAGTATCTGGCCCCCCGAAAAAGGAGCCAGTTCGTTCGATAGCAGGCGATACTCGGTTTGGCCGATCCAGCGCCCACGAGGGCTGTCATACCAAGCATCGTAATCGGCAGGACTCAAAGCAGAACCCGCTATCGGTACAGATCGAGTGGCTTAACCTAAAGCTTGCTCAAGATCCGCGATCAAATCCTCAGCATCCTCCAAGCCGACCGACAGACGCAGCATGGCGTCCGAGATGCCGCGACGGGCACGCTCTTCCGTCGTTAATCCGTGGTGGGTGGTTGTACACGGCTGGGTTACCAAGCTTTCCGCACCCCCAAGGCTGGGCGCCAAGGCGAAGAGCTTCAACCGGTCAGCGACGCGTGTGGCGTCTTCTCCGTTGCCCGCGACCTCGATCGTCAGCATGCCCCCGAATCCATACATTTGGTCTTTGGCCAGCGCATGCCCCGGAAATTCGGGCAGACCGGGAAAGTAGACACGGCTGACCTTGGGGTGGCGGTCCATGGCTTCGGCGATGCGCTGGGCCGACTCGTTTTGCTGACGCACGCGCACGACCAGGGTACGCAGGCTGCGAGCGAGCAATGACGCCGTGGCCGGGGTGATCATCGAGCCGAGATTCTTGCGCCAACCCCATACCGGCATCAGCAATTCCTTCGACCCCATCAAGACGCCAGCGGTGAGGTCGCTGTGTCCGCCGAGATATTTTGTGGCGCTGTGCACGACGAAATCCGCTCCCAATTCGAGCGGGCGCTGATTGACCGGTGAGGCGAACGTGTTGTCGACCGCGACTCGCGCGCCGTAGGCATGTGCCTTCGCTGCGATGGCCCGAATGTCGAGCAATTCGAGGGTGGGATTAGTGGGCGTCTCGAAAAATACCAGCTTCGCGCCAGCGGCCAGCAAAGCGTCCAGTTGATCCAGTTCGCGGCCAAGAATCAAATCGGTCTTGATCCCCAGCAACGGCAACTGGCTCGCCAGCAGTTCCAGCGTTCCGCCGTAAGCATCACCGATGCAAACGATGCCCTCACGCCCATGCGTCAGGAACAAAGCCGTCTCGGCGGCCATCCCAGAACAAAAAGACCAGGCCATCTCCGCGCCTTCAAGGCTGGCGAGCGTTTCTTCAATGGCAAAGATTGATGGGTTCAGGCCGTAGCGCGTATAGAGACTTCCCGGTTTGCGGCCGTCAACGACATCGAGCAGGTCTGCTGTCGATTTGAACGCAAAGGTGGTGGTGTCGTACACCGGAAGGTGCGGACTGCCATGCGCGTCCTTGAAACTGTGGCCGTGAATGGTACGAGTGGACAAGCCTTGCTTGCTGCTTTCAGTCATTTGAGTCTCCTGGTTATTCTTACTGCGGTTTCAAACGGCACGATGCCCAACTCGGGGGTTTCAGAACGAGATTACTTTGTCGCTATCGATGACCCATTCCGCCAGCGCCGGCATGGTGGATTTTTCGGCACCCTCGAAATACGGCTGGTTCTTGTAAATGCCGCAGCGCGCCATGCAGGTTCCGCACACCTTGACGGTCACGCCACGGCTGATGAGCGCCTTCAGCATCAATGAAAGGTCTTGGTCATAGCCTTCCGGTGGACGGCAGGCATCGCGTGCCATGTCCACCGCATCACTCATCAGGAAAATGCGAACTTCACTTCCAGCATCGACCAGTTTGTCGGCCAGTCGCAGCCCGTTCCAGGTCACATCGGTACTATCGTAGGGTTCGTGATTGAAAATGATCAGGGTTTTCATGGACGGTTTCCAAGGAGAGGTGGATCAACGCCTGGCCAGCAGGCCGAAGTGAAAGGGACAGCAATCTTGCAAATCAACCGATTCAATGGCGTGGAATCCGGCCTCGGCTATCCACGCCCGGCATTGGTCCGGGGTCGGACGGATCTCCAGCGAAGGACCGCGTGGTGTGGGTATGTCACTGCGCCAGTGAATCACTGAAAGCACGCCACCGTCCTGCAAGGTCCGGTAGGCTTCGCGCAGCAGAGAAATAGGCTGTTCCAGGTGCAGCAGGTTGAAAATCATCGCGTGCGTTTGCGACCCGGAGTCCACGCCCGTGCCGTGTGCAACGAAATCTCGAACGTCGGCTTGAATGTTGGGGAGATCGAAAGTGACGGCCTTGTGACGTACACAGTCGACCATTTCGGGCTCAATATCCAGCGCTATGACCTTTCCCGTCGTGCGTCGAGCGGCCGGCACAGTGAACGAACCGTATCCGCAGCCGAATTCGATCACATCCCCCAGCACCGCAGTGCCAAAGAGTCTGTCAATAGCAGTCTCTGCCTCGAAAAAACTCGCCCAGTAGGCTTCGTCGGGCATGCCGCTTTCACGTCCCTTCATGCTCATGATTTGCCTTGCTCCACCGGAAGACCTGCCGCCAACCATTCGCTGACGCCATCAAGGATCTTGCGCACTCGATAGCCTTTCGCCGCTAGCAACGCCACGGCCTCGTCAGAGAGCAGGCAGAACGGTCCTCGGCAGTAGGCGACAATCTCGACGTCGGACGGCAATTCAGCAAGGCGCTGCTCGATCTCGGCCACCGGCATCGACCGGGCGAACGGCAGGTGAGCCGTTTCGTATTCCGTTGGCGGACGCACATCGATGACAAATATTTCGCCGCGCCGCGCCTGTTCCAGCAGCACCTCGCGACTGACAGCGGAGAGTTTCGCCGGATCGGCCACCATCTGTCCGAGCGCCAACTTCAGCTCCAGCAGGTGCTCTTCGGCGACTTGGCGCAGACTCACCCACAGACCCGCCACATCACTGCCGGCCAGTTGATAGATGATGTATTTGCCCTCACGCCGGAAAGTCACAAGGCGTGCTTCCTTCAGCACTTTCAGGTGCGCGCTGGTGAGTTTGATGTCAGCCGACAATTCGCTCGCCAGCGTTTCAACGGTCTTCTCGCCTTGCGCCAACAGTTCCAGTAGCTCCAGTCGTTTCGGACTGGAAACCGCTTTGCCGATGCGGGCAACCTGCTCGTAGAGGAGGTCTTTTATCATTCGTTTGTCCATAACCGTCATTCTAACGATTATACGAATGTAAGGTGAAATGTTTTTGTTTCGCGACTGAATCCAGGAAATGCCGACATCTACGACGCCAACTGATTCAGATGGCGGCTGGTGGCACGACTGCTTGTCCTACCCCAACACTCAGCGTACGATTTTTCCGTTTTCTGAGATGACCCTAAGCTGACATAAAAACCGCACACTCAGCATCCCTCAATCAACTCCCCGAACAGTTCCTTAACCTTTGCACGCGCCTCGACCAGCGCAACTTGTCCTTGCTCAGTGATCTCATAGACACGCCGTTCCCGCCGCCCTGTGCGTTCGTGATGCGAGGTCAGATAACCCTTCTTCTCCAGTCCATGCAGCATCGGGTAAAGCGTCCCGGCACTCAGCCCGTAGCCATGACGCCGTAGCTCTTCGATGATGCCAAGGCCGAAAATGGGTTCCTCGGCCGCGTGGTGCAGGATATGCAGGCGGATCAAGCCGCCGTAGAGGTCTTTGTCGGTCATTGCTTCGGCCTCACAGCACGATACTCAGAAGCCATCCCGCCGCACCACTGCCAACGACAACCAGCCACGGCGGGAGCTTCCAGAACATCAGCGCGACAAGGGCCACCACAGCCAGCCCGAAGTCTTGCGGCTTGAAAATGGCACTCGTCCATACCGGCTGATAGAGCGCAGCCAGCAGGAGACCGACCACGGCAGCATTAACCCCGGCTAGCGCCGCTTGAGTGCGCATGCTATGGCGCAGCCGCTCCCAAAATGGCAAAGCACCGACGACCAGCAAGAAAGACGGCGCAAAGATCGCCAGCAGACAGATCAGGCCGCCGATCCAGCCGGAAGGCGTTGTGCTCATGGATGCCCCGAGGAACGAGGCGAACGTGAACAAGGGGCCGGGCACCGCCTGCGCAGCACCGTACCCGGCAAGGAACGCTTCATTGCTGACCCAGCCGGAGGGCACTACCTCAGCTTGCAGCAGCGGCAGCACGACGTGGCCACCGCCGAATACCAGTGACCCGACACGGAAGAAGGCATCCACCATTGCCACGGTTTGACTCGGCATCAGTTGAGCCAAAACCGGCAGACCCACCAGCAGAGCAAAGAACAGTGACAACCAGATCACTCCGGCACGGTGGCTGACCGTGATCGGCAGCGGATCGTGTGCGCCGTCCTGAGTAGGCTTGAACAGCAGCAATCCAGCGATGCCAGCGGCAGCAATCATGCCGACCTGTCCCCATGCGGACGGCACAAGCAGAACGACACAGGTCGCAATCGCCATGATGGTGACACGCGGCACGTCAGTACAGAGGTTGCGTGCCATGCCCCATACCGCTTGGGCGACGACCGCGACGGCCACCACTTTCAGACCGTGCAGCGCTCCTGGCGATATGGCATCGCCGTAGTTGGAAATGCCCAACGCAAACAGGATCAGGGCAACTGCTGAAGGCAGTGTGAAGCCTGCCCAGGCTGCCACGGCTCCAGCGTAGCCCGACCGGGACAGGCCCAATGCGATGCCGACCTGGCTGCTTGCAGGTCCCGGCAGGAATTGGCACAGCGCCACCAAATCTGCATAGCTGCGCTCGGACAACCAGCGCCGCCGGGTGACGAACTCATCGCGAAAGTAGCCCAAGTGCGCGATGGGGCCGCCGAAAGAGGTCAGACCAAGGCGCAGAAAGATGAGAAAAACAGACCACGGGTTGCGGTCGCCAGTGTGCGTGTTGGTCATAGGTTCTTTTGCTTTCAATGGGGATCGGTTCATAATAATCGAATGTCGATACTGAAATTCGATTATTTGACGGAGGCACACAAATGGAACTTGTCTTGATTGGCGTTTCGGCGCTTTTGGTCTCTGGCCTGACACTTTTCTCAGGCTTCGGTCTTGGGACAGTTCTGATGCCGGTTTTCGCTCTGTTCTTCCCGTTGCCGCTGGCTATCGCAGCCACCGCTGTCGTGCATTTCGCCAACAATATTTTCAAGTTCGGCTTGATGGCCAAGCAGGCTGACTGGCGGGTCGTGGCACGCTTCAGCGTGCCTGCCGCTATCGCCGCCTTGGCGGGGGCAAGCCTCATCAATCTGTTCGACAAGATGCCGCTCCTTGCGAGCTACACCCTTGGCGGATTGACGTTCGAGATCACCATGATCAAGGCCGTCATAGGTTCCCTGATCGTGGCATTCGCCCTCTTGGAGTTGTCACCCCGCTTTCAAGCGCTGGCGTTCCCGCCGAGGTGGCTACCGCTCGGAGGTGCGCTGTCCGGTTTCTTCGGTGGCCTGTCAGGGAACCAAGGCGCACTGCGCTCGGCCTTCCTGTTGAAAAGTGGCCTATCGAAAGAGGCATTCGTCGCTACAGGTGTCGTTTCAGCCGTCATCGTCGATGCTGCACGATTGGCGGTTTATGGCGCTAGTTTCATGGCGAGCAACTTTGCTCAGTCGCAGGAACTACTCGCGCCGGTTGCGGTGGGCACAGTCTGTGCGTTCATCGGTTCATTCATGGGCAAGCGCATGCTTCAAAAAGTGACGCTGCGCACTGTGCAGATCGTGGTGGCTGCGGCAATGCTGCTGATCGGTGCTGGACTAGCGGCCGGTCTGGTCTAACTCTGTTCAAGAGCGCGAGTTTTTGGGCTTAGCGTGCTTTATTTTCCGTTTTCTGAGACGGCCCCAAATAGCACTAAAACATTGCGTTGACAAAAACATTGCGTTTCCAGCGCTCACTTGCAATTTTTGACCATAAATACCTGCCGACTTAGTTTTCCGGTGACGCTTATGTTTTGACTATCTCAGTTACTGGCTGACTAACAATACGCTTTGTGTGAGGTTGAGATTTTGCGAATATAGGGATAAGCTAACCGACATGAAAACATCCGAACTCACTGACAAAAATACTGAAGACGTGTATTTGCGCGAGGTGAAGCGTGCTTACCAAGCCGAAGGACTTGCGAAAATCAATGCCGGTGTGGTCTCTGAGCAATCGCATCACCTTTTTGGCCTGAGAAATATTGAGAAACTAAAAATCACATATCGCGATGTTGATTACGGCTGACGGGGTTTTGGCTTCCTGTCACTAGTTGACTAATAGGTTTGACTGAATTCTCTGAATGATTGCGGCCACTGCTTCTTCTGTGAGTCCAGTTTTTGTGTCAACTAAAAACAGCGACGTACAGGCAGGCGAAAAATAACGCGCATAATCATCAATCGCAAGCCATGAATGTCGATGCCCGTTGCCAGACAACCACAAACGGCACTCGTTTTCACGTCGATAGTATGGATATGCACGGAACGCGCCTGGCTCATGCAAAACATAAGGTGTGGTGCCAATAAAACGATGCACCAGATCTTCACCACCGCCCTGTGTACTGAAATCGATCAGCTCCTGGACGGTATGCATTTCACGCCATGACGTTGAAAAAACAACATTCACATCGAGGCAGGTGCGCAAAATTTTCCAAAGATGCTGACGACAAACGAAATCATCCGGCGCGCCAGTTATCTCTGGATGAAGTACGCCATCGAAGTCGAGAAAGAGGATCATGGAAATTTCCAGAATATGAAATTAGTCCAGTCGTACACAAAATATGCGGACTCTCCATCTAACTTTTCATAAGTGCTACCGACCATAAATTCGAGGAATTCTTCCCTATAAGGAGCTGGAATATCCTTGAGCAAGACGCGCTGACCGCGCCCTTCTATGTCCTTGATAGGCACTGCATCAAATAATTTTTGTTGGTTGTTATTTCTCATTTTGTCACCGGATGACTAATACGAATTTCCATCAATCGTTGCTGCAAGAGTGCTGCTGCGGATTCTGTGAAACCTGTGTTTCTCTCAAGCAGGATGAGATTGCGCAAAAAGCATCCATCGCGATGCGCCTTAAATGGGTATTCGTTGTCGTCTATAGCAATCCATTGTGGATAGCCATTTTCTTCTAAAAAAGATCCAATCTCGCGCATTCTTTGATAAGCACCGTCTCTTGAGAAAAATATTGGTGTCACACCAATAACACGCTCCGCCAACGCCGGTGGCAGAAAATCTTTTAGCGCATCAATTGAAAATTGCTGCCTCCATGTCGAGCTAATAACAATCCTCACTTCTGGGAATGGCTCAAGTGCCACGGCCAGCCGGTCGCAATGCTCAAACAAATTTTCGCCAGTCACTAGGTAGTTATTCTTGGTAACAAAACGGCGTTCTTCCGCGCTCAAGTTAAGCGCATCAGCTTGGCTGCATGGCTTCATGACAGCATTGGAATTATGCAGACATCCATCGAAATCCAAGAACAAAACCATTTTCCCCTCCTCTACAAATAATTTTAAGGGCGAAGTCGCTCAATGATCGCGGCCACGTCCGCGTCGGTAAGTCCGGTACTGCCATCGACCACATAAAGGTTCGGGTTGCCATTGAACACTTCGGGTATATCGTCCAAGGCAAGCCATTGGCCTGCATAGTTGTTGGCGCTGCACCAGCTCATAATTTCCAAATCGCGCCGTCCATAACGACCTTCGCTCTCCAAGTTCGGTGTAGCGCCGACTATCCGATGCGCCAAATCCTCGCCGCCTCCGTAGGTGACGAATTCCACCAGTTCATCGTGTCGGTACACCTCACGCCATGAGGTTGAAAAAACCACGTTAGCATTCGGACAGGCGCGCAAAATTTGCCATAGCAACGGCAGGCGGCAAAAGTCCGGCTCATGTCGCAGGTGAGGATGCAGCACGCCGTCGAAGTCGAGAAAGAGGATCATGACCGGCCACTTTCTAGTTTTGCACGCAGCTCGTCCATTGCACCAGCAGTGCCGCCTAAGCCACCCCACTCATTAGTGTGAATGAGACGGTGACGTTTGTTATCCGGCCAGTCGGTATTGTTGTCGTCGATGGCAACCCAGTCTTTAATTCCTCGCGAATTTGCGCAGATATTGATTTGTTCATATCTTGTGAGGCTATCCCAAATTGGCCGTTCGTCGTTTTCGTGTGCCAGGTCGCGCCAGCAACTTTGGATTGCAGGCGATCAGGCAAGTGTTCTTTTGCTCGTTTGAAACTAAGCGTCCAGACCCAACTCGTTGAGAGGATGATTTTCACATTCGGATACGGCTCCAACAGATCGGCCAATAGTTCCGCGTGTTCAAATAGGTTATGGCCGTCACAGCGAAGCACCACACCGCTTTTGGTCATGAAAGCTTCGTTCGGGTGGAGTACGCCGTCAAAATCAAGGAAGAGGATCATATCTCAAGCACCAATTTTGGATCAAAATCAAAGTTTTCCGAGACGCGATAGGTCACATATCCACGCGGATTGCAAAGTACGCGAGTACCGTTCACCTCATAGTCCAAATTGTCGTGCGTGTGTCCGTGTATCCACAGATCCATTTTGCCGAACAGATAATCCAGTTCAGATGCAAAACAAGCTGAGATTGGACTATTCTTAAATTTTTCCACAACTGATCGTGCCGACGGCAAATGATGCGTCACCACAACGGTCTTGCCGTCAAATGGGGAATCCAGTTTTTCTGTCAACCATGCCAGCGACCGCTCGTGTAGTTCGATAGAAAATGCGGGACTAAACAGCCCACTTCCTTCACGGATCACGCGAAAATCGTTCAAGCAATTTTGCCCATCACTCATAGCAGTAGTTTTGTTTGCCTCGCCAAATAATTTGAAGTCTGTCCAGAGCGTACTTCCAAGGAAACGTACTCCGTTTATTACAACATATTCATCATCGAGCAAATGCACGCCGCATTGATCGGTAGCGATACGCATGAGTTCCAGCGTATCCAGACGCTGCGTGCCATAAAATTCATGATTACCTGGCACATAAATTATTTCCTTGTTTGGAAACGCTTCACGCGCCCAGATGATGCCGTTCGATTTCTTCGCTATATCGCCAGCCAGCACCACAACATCGGCATCCGTTTTGAATGGCTCAAACGTCGAAAATTCAAGGTGTAAATCACTCAGAATGTAGAGTTTCATTTTTGACATTCATTCCATGCCAACAAAGCCAGCCGGTTCACCTTCGCATCATCGAGAGCGTGATGACGGCGCAGACGTGGAACGTTACTGCTAAATGCTTTTTCAGCAAATTGCTCAATGAATGTCGTATTGACCTTGTTCGCATAAAGCGACATAGGTTTGCCATCAAGGTTTTTCGGCCAGAATGCAACATCATTGAAGATCTCTTGTATCCAAGGCCAATCCCATGATAAGGAATCAGTTACCAGCTGTACCGGCTGCTCAAAGTTTTCAATCCAGCTGCCAAGAAGCATAGCTAACTCGTTCATGGTCATGAGCACATCGCCACCCTGCAGGTGCGGTAAAACTGCCTCCTGGACGAAAGCTGAGCAATCCTTTGGTTGATAGGTGTCGGACAGTTCGGCGTAGAACTCGTTGATTCCATCCTCGGATACAAGACCGATACTGATCAGCTTGGGATCAATACCCAGTTCAGTAAATTCGGAATCGAAAAATAACAGGTGCATCACATTCCCCTTTTGATGGCAAATTTCCAAGCAAACTGTAGGCTTCTAGCGTCCACAAGAGCGTGATGCCTTCGTCCTCCATTGGTTTTCCAATAGTCCGTAAGCCCCTGTTCGTAGCGTCGAATCTGATAGTCATGGTTGAAGTAAATCGTGCCGCATTTACGGCGTAGGTTTTTAGGCCAGCAACCGTAAAATTGGAAAAGTTGTTCAACCCACGGCCAATCAAAGAATGGCGCATCGCTTCGCAAAATCACCTCTTTGTCGGATAGACTCTCGATCCAATCCTTGAGGCGCGCGGCAAGTTCAGCTTCTCTCATGCGGCATTCGCCGCCGTTTAAGAGAGGCAAAACATATTGCACAACAAAGTCTGAGCAATTGTCTGGATGCCATGTATCGGACAATTCAGCATAAAACTCGCGCCCATCCTGGGCTATACATCCAATACTAATAAGCATTGGCACACCGTTTATTTTGTCGATATTGCTGAACTCGGTATCAAACCAGACTTGCATCTATAGCTCCTGAATTTTTTCGGGAATTTCACTTCCTATATAGGAAGTGGATCATGGGGGCGACGCGCTCAACCCTGCCAATTCCTGCTTCTCCCAGCTCGACAGGTGGTTGTATTGTGCGGCGTTTGCTTCCGCCTCGATCTCCTGCCCCAACTGCATCTCGAACGCTGCTTGGTATTCCTGCGAATCGATCAACGCCTGCACCTTCACAGGCCAGCCCAACATCCAGCGGTTTGCCAACTCGATACCCATACGTGTTTTTGTTATCAGGCTATGCAATTCTTTGGGGTATGCCTGCGGTTTATATAATTTTTGCATTCTGTATTCCTCCGGCAGAACACTTGTGAAGTATAGTTATAAGGTAATCTTATAAACTCATTTTGTAAATATATATTATTTATATTCAAATAGTTACAATGTGTTTTGTTAACACTTTGTCATCAGTTTGTTAACACTTTGTCAACACTTTGAAAAAGGCATGCAAAAAAATATCTTTAATTTACATAGCGTTACAATTATCGAGTCTGAAGCAGTTTTTTATATTTTTGAGAGCATATTTTTACGTCCGGCTTGCCATTTTTATACCTAATTTGGAATTTCTCCCCTATGAGCATTTTCTTGAATGCTTCGTCCATTGGAAGTTTTCGCAAATATCCCCGACGCACTTCAATAAATACGGCGTCTGCTTCAATCGAATGAACGGCCCCCGTATAACTTCCACGTACCAAATCGGCGGACTGAGCGTCAGCAGTCATGCAACGACTACGCTCCGTTTCAACCGATTGGTTTAAATTGTCATCAGCAAACATGAAACCATGTTTTGCGGCTAACTCAACGCATAATTGCCGGAAATTGACATCACCAGTAATCGTGAGCTTCCCATATTTCTGTACACCCAATTGCAACGCGGCAAGTACCGTATCTGGATCGTTCTGTTGTGCGATATTAATTTTTTCACCGACATCAGTAAAAGACAGCGTGCCGCTGGCACTTCGATACTCGATTGCTCCGCGTGCCAAATCAACGATGGCACTAAAATTCCGAATATCCGCTGGCGCGGGTTTAAGAGGAAAAACCGTGCTGCTCTGACCGGATAATTGCGCTTCATCTTTGATGGCATCCAACTCTGATTTTTTCTTGCGTTTTACTTTGAGCTGCTTGGCCGCATCTACGGCCTGTTGCTGCTGAACTGTCGCCTCCAGCGTTGCCAGCCATTCGGTATAATCCGGCAGTTTTGGTGAAATCAACGACTTGCGCGCGCTTGTGAGGTTTTCTTGTAAAGCGGCTTTCTTATCGGCCTGATGCTTGGCAAGAAGCATTTTCTGAATCTTCAGCCCGGCCGGATCTTGACGATATTTCTCGAACAGTACCTTCCGTTGTTGGCGCTGCAACTCGGCAAGAGCCGTTCGCGCTTCCTGGTGACATTGCACCATCGCCTTTCTCTCAGACGCAACGCTAGCTCGTTGCGACGAAATCAAAGGGCGCTGCTCTGCCAGATATGAACGATATGCATCAATCAGTTTCTTTGGCTGCGCTTGCGGCTCTTTTGTTTGCACAACGTGCAATACTAGGTTGTCGCGATCTCGTTCAGAATCGTAGAGTAGGCCACGCTTCACCAACCCATTCCATCCGTAGGCCTTGCCAAGCTGACTGCCGGAAAATGACACGCCATCGCATTCGAACGAAAAACCATTCATGCGTCCTGTACTGGCGATGTGGGCGCGGTACTTGATGCCATACGCTGACAATGCCTCTGCAAATTGTGTGGCCGTCAGCTCGCCGGGTTTTGAATCAGTGTTGCGCCATAACGCATAGTCACTCTGGGCTTCGAGTGCATCGAGGTGAAGAATCTCATCGCTAGGCGGAAACAGGTTGTCTCGGTTACTGCCATGATCAAACGGAATTTCAGAGTCATGACATAGCGGCCTTACTGGTCTATCCAAAACCGGAAATGACGGTGGTATTACTGCTCTCGTACCGAGACGAAGCCCTAAAGCAGCGGCTCGCTCACGGTATATTTGTGACTGCTCGAGGTCTCTGCCTACATCAGGCTTGTCCTCGGCTTTTGGAAAATGCTCATCAAAAATCCTGTCTATGATTTTTTGCAATCGCTCTTTGGGCGGCATTCTGTCCAGTCGATCAGCAAGTTCCTGTTCCCCCTTCTTTAATCTTGTTCTATCCGGCGAAACAGCATTGCCTTCACGATCAAGCTCAACACCTTTGGTGACCGTCAGGCCGTGGTCGCGTTCGAGCTGCTGAATAATTTTGGTGCTGATTAGGTTTTCGTTCTTGCCAAGATACAACCGCCCATCAAGGCCAATCCGCGAGGCGATGATGTGGATGTGCTGCCCTTTGGCGTCATCGTGCTGAATATAGGCGCGCTGGTGCAGATCTGTAAAACCCATGCGACGCATGTAATCGTCGGCAACCTTTACCCATTGCTCATCGTTTAATATTTCGCCAGTTGGAAGACGTAGCGAGTTGTGCCAGACGGGCTTCTTGATGTCAGGTCTGACTTGTCGCGTAATTGCAAATTCAGAGGCAAGTTCGGATGGCGTAGCGCCATCCATGTTGCCGCCCAAATGCCGTCCCGGTTCAACATCGTTTCTGTCACGCTCAAAGGCGTAATTCAGTGCGCCTCTGAACCCGCGTCCCCGACTAATTTTTTGCATTCCCTTCATCGGGTTCTCCCGTGCCGAGCAGATCGCGACGAAGCGCCTTTACTTGTGAAAGTACCTCTCCCAGAAAATTCGATGGATAGCCACTGGCTCGCCCTTGGTTGATTGCAGTTTGAAATTGATTCAAGTTGGCGGCCAGCCGGGCAAGTTCAATCCATGCTTCGCGGTTGACAGCCGGAATTGAGAAAGGAAGTTGGTCAATAGCAGCCATGCGCAGCCACTCACCACGCTCAAAATTAGACCGGCGCACATCAAGCAAATTTAGCTCATGCTTGTTCAGACGCACAGACACGCAATGGTTCCTGCGCTCATTTACTTCAAGCGGAATCGGCCCGCGCCGACGCTTACGATCTTCATTTATTTTAGTCATAAAACCTCCATCAAGGTTGTTTAATTGATATTGCGAGCGGAGCGAGTAGCCCGCCGCAGGCGCAAGGAGAATTCAAGCGAAGCGCGAATTAGCCCTTGCTCCTGAGTAATCTTACGCATGAAAAGTAGAACAAAAATATCAATAAAAAAATTGTTATTTATAGACTTAGGCGTAATCACGAAATCAACAATAATGGATACAAATCAACAAATAACAGATAAAGACGAATGAAGAATCTTGAAGAATTCTTGGCAAAAACTAAACCCGGAGCAAAAAAATCGCGGCTGCACGAATTTTTGCCAGCGCTGAAATCCCTACAGGAAAGAAAATACACGCTGAAACAAATTCAAGATTTTCTGAAGGAAAACGAGGTTGAAGTTTCGGTCGCATGGCTGTCAGCATTTTTGCGAACAAACATCAATTCAAACGATAGGCAGAACTTGAATGTTCCTTCAGTCAAAAAACGACCAGCAGCAAGTACATCAGGAGAAAACCCGTTGCGCGCCCTATCGGGCAAACCGAAGGAGGGGGAGTTCAATCCTATTCCGCCGGTCAAAATTGAAATTGATAATTCTTGAAAGGAAACAAATGAACAGCATTCACATGGTGTTACAAGGTAAAGGCGGAGTAGGTAAATCGTTAGTTGCCGTACTTTTGGCTCAATATCTCCAAAGCAAAGGCGGCAATATTATTTGTGCCGACACAGATCCGGTTAATGCGACCTTTACACAATATGCATCGCTGAACGTGGCGCACATAGACATCGCAGAAGCTGGCAATGTGATCCAGCGCAAGTTTGACCCCTTAATGGAATTAATTATTTCCACCGAAGCTGATTTCGTTCTGGATAACGGAGCTGCGACTTTCATGCCGCTAACTCGCTATCTGTCAGAAAATGACATTTTTCGCATTATGTCCGAAGCAGGGAAACAGGTTTTCGTCCATACGGTACTGACAGGTGGGCAAGCCAAGACAGACACGTACAACGGTTTTGTGGAACTGGTTAGCAAGGTGAATGACTTTGCAAAAATTGTCGTTTGGGAAAACGAATTCTGGGGGCGCGTTGAGTACGAAGGAACTAATCCAATTACCTCGACCAGACTTTTCAAAGATGCTGACAAGGCTGGAAAAATTGCCGGTGTCGTGAAGATTGTTGATCGTAGTCAGTCTGACACCTTTGTCGGAGACCTAAAGCAAATGACTGAAAGCCATATGACGTTGGCAGATGTAATGGCTTCTGATGAATTCAACTTTCTCGCAAAGAATAGATTGCAGAAGGTCGTTACGGGCATTTTTTCTGAACTTGGTAATGTGAGTTGGTGATCGCGATGGATATTCAAAAGTTGCAATCTATTTTGATGGCGAAAGGTATTCGAGTTGCTGACAACGACCCCGTATTTACTTTGGTTGCGCTCAATGAAGTAATGCTGGAAGAAATGTCGAGGAAACACCAACTAGCATTTCGCGACATCGACAAAAAAGTGATTGGTGAGTTGTCTTGCATTGTCAATCAGACAGTAAGCCAGATTGCGGGAAAAGAGGCGGAGGATAAGGTTGTTATGGCCGATGCAAAAAAAATTGCATGGAGTGTTGGTGGCGTACTTGCTGGACTGGCAGTGTTTGGCCTTGGTGTGACGTATGGAGTAATTTACGCTACCTGGCGCGCTCCAGCATGGATAAAACAAGGTGGTATTTTTTCTGAATTGACATCATCGCTCATGCGAGCGCCAGTGGGCGGGGTGGGATTTCTTGTGATCGCACTGACGCTGTTTTTATTGCAGAGGAGTATCAGCGATTCAATTTCGGAAAATGAGGCGGACGAAATAGCCATGAAAATTTTTGTTAATTTGTTTGCGGCTATATTTGCAGCGATGGGGGCTTGGCTGAGCTTTTTGGTGATGTTCCGGTAACTGGAAACTGAATACGACGAGGATGACTACGATGACACAGATTTTAAATGGTTACAATTCTTTGGAAATTCCCAAATCAAGAACTTGCGCGCAAAAATATTTAGCTGTAGAATGTTCCCAAATTAAGAACTCATACTATTATGAAGCTACTTGGACGAAATCGACTTGGAAAACTTTACGGCCTTGATGACCAAACAGATGCGTGGATGCGCAACTGGGTGGCAGAGCTCACTCATGCCAATTGGAGAATGACAAGAGACGTGTTGAGGCAATTCCCTAAGGCTAGAAATATTGAAAACGATGTATTTCAATTTCCTGTTGCAGAGCACTCACAATGTATTGAGGTGGCAATGATGTTCCCTCAGTCCGTCGCCCTTGTGGTGAATTTGAAAAACACAACCCGATGATGCAAATGAACACTAAAGTTATTCGTACAGAAGAGCAGCACCAAGAATATCTGCTTGAGTTGCAGAACTTGATTGCACTTAATCCCCAGCAAGGGAGTGTAGCAGTTGAGCGCTTAGAGCTTCTATCTGTTCTTATCGAAGCATATGAAAACCAAAAATTTCCAGTAGAAGTACCTGATCCGATAAGTGCAATACTTTTCCGTATGCAAGAGCAAGGATTAAGACAGGCCGACCTCATTCCCTATTTTGGCACCCGTAGCCGCGTCTCGGAAGTTCTCAGTAGAAAACGTCCGCTAACAGTCAATATGATTCGCGCACTTTCAAGTGGATTGGGAATTTCTACAGAGACGCTGGTAGGTGTTGGGTCTGCTGAAGTGCTTCAGAGTAATAAAGATGAGGTTGATTGGAGCCGTTTCCCGATAAAGGAAATGGTAGCACGTGGTTGGCTACAAAAGTTTACCAACAAAACAGTTGAGTCAACCGAGGAACTCGTGAGGAGTTTCATCACTAATGTTGGCATGCAGTTTAGTGGTGCCTCATTCCGTCGTACACTTGGAGGTGACGCATATTCACCAGCAACACAATACGCACTGCATGCATGGCTTGCGCGTGTAATCCAAAAAGCTAGAGAGAGGAAGTCGTCACTTGGTTCATTTGATCGTGACGTGTTCTCACCGACTTTTTTGCGCGAACTTGCACAGCTTAGCTGGTCTGAACATGGCCCTGTACTTGCAGTTGAATTTTTGGAAAAACATGGTATTGCTGTAGTGGTAGAACCGCATTTAAAAGGAACACTCTTAGATGGTGCGGCCCTTCAAGATGATGGCATGCCAATTATCGGACTGACCATTCGATTTGATCGTTTGGATAATTTTTGGTTTACATTGCTGCATGAAGTATCTCATCTCTGGAAACATGTCATTAACGAGGAAACTTTTTTAGATAATTTGGATGCTTCTTCTGAGGATCGCCGTGAGCTTGAAGCAAATCGCATAGCGAAGGAGGCACTTATTCCAAGAGTTGCATGGAAACGAAGCGATGCGTACTTGAACCCAACTAATCAGGCCATAGATCGGCTGTCTAGGGAGCTGAAGATACATCCTGCCATTATTGCCGGTCGACTACGAAAAGAACGAGAAAACTATTTGATTTTCAATGATCTGATCGGTCACGGTCAAGTGAGAAAGCATTTCAATTTAACAGCAATGGAGAGCTAAAATGAGTTTTATTTATGTTCCAGTAATGGCGGCAAAACGAGGTGAATTTACTGCTCTGTCAAATTTGCGGGGCTCTACACCAGAAAAAATATTTCCTCTTTTCGAGTTGCCTGCGAAAAAGGCTGACGCAACGCTTCTTGAGAAGACCATCAACCGAACAGCGACTAACGCTGGTAAAGCATGGAATGGATGTCCTGCATTTTTGGATATTTCCAAGTGGAGTCCAAATGCCAGAACTGAGAGCGGTATCCATGTTTTAGAATATGCGTTTACACAGTTTCGCTCACTACTGTCCGGTTAAAAATCGAATAGATTCAATTGTTTACTGATGTCCGGTTCGTCAAGATTCTGTATCGCATTTGCAACCATTTGATTTATTGGGGTTTTATCGAACATATTGACCTCAAAA
>JAQTZW010000017.1 GCA_028687575.1 Gallionella sp.
CTGCCACATGTGCAGCCCAAAATTCCGTTCCCATTTTCATCATTCACAACCTCCGTATTGAAGGCATGAATCATGCAAAATTTGAAATCAGCCAACAAGTCTGTGGTTTATGACGCGCTTACGTTGTCTCGATACTCTGCAACAAGATCGGGCGTAATGGCGGCAAGTGAATATTTTCCCAGAACAGCTTTCAATTGCTTGGCCTTCGATATTTCACCACGCTGGGTAAACGCACTTTTCGTTACGGTCACTTCTTTTAGGTAACGATCAAGTGCAACATCGAAGGTAAGGCGTTCTGATGGCGCACGCTGAATGAACACACCGCGCACCATTTCATCTTCAGTGCGACGAGACCAATCTTCGGCGTCTCTTTTTATACGGAAATTCTTTGAAGCGGTCGGCCAACCGACCTTGCGAATAACAGCCTTCCAAGTGCCAGAAGGTGTCTTTGTGATAGTTGCCATGATGCTCCAAAAATTCGTGAATGTACCAAAACTGTACTTTATCGAGAACACACTGTCCATAAGAACATTTATTCAGGCAAGAAAAAAGCCACTAACTCGTTGAATTAGTGGCTTTTATTTTGGTGGGTCGTCACGGACTTGAACCGTGGACCAAAGGATTATGAGTCCTCTGCTCTAACCAACTGAGCTAACGACCCGTAACTGTTAACCTTCGCTATCCAGGAAGCTACGCAGCTTCTCGGAACGTGAAGGGTGGCGCAATTTACGCAACGCCTTGGCTTCGATCTGACGAATACGCTCACGCGTCACGTCGAATTGTTTTCCGACTTCTTCCAGCGTATGGTCAGTATTCATCTCAATACCGAATCGCATGCGCAAAACCTTGGCTTCGCGTTGTGTCAGGCTGTCCAAAATATCACAAGTCGCACTGCGCAGGCTCTCGTAAACCGCTGCGTCAATCGGCACGGTGGTATTCATGTCTTCGATGAAGTCACCGAGATGCGAGTCATCATCGTCTCCGACCGGCGTCTCCATCGAGATCGGCTCCTTGGCGATCTTGAGGATCTTATGGATCTTCTCTTCCGACATTTCCATCTTTTCAGCCAACGTGGCAGCGTCTGCCTCCATGCCGGTTTCCTGCAGAATCTGGCGCGAGATGCGGTTCATCTTGTTGATGGTCTCTATCATGTGCACCGGAATACGGATGGTGCGCGCCTGATCCGCGATGGAACGCGTGATCGCCTGACGAATCCACCAAGTGGCATAAGTCGAGAATTTGTAACCGCGACGGTATTCGAACTTGTCCACCGCCTTCATCAGGCCAATATTGCCTTCCTGAATCAAATCAAGGAATTGCAATCCACGATTGGTATATTTCTTGGCGATGGAGATTACCAGACGCAGGTTGGCCTCGATCATGTCGCGCTTGGCGCGGTGTGAACGCGCCTCGCCATTGGTCATGCGGCGATTGATTTCTCTGATGTCGGCGATCGGCAAGCCCACACGATTCTGGATATCAATCATGTTTTGCTGTTTTTCCAGCAGAACATGCTGATAGCGCTCCAGCATGGTGCAATAAGGCTTGCCGGCCTTCAATTCTTCGGCGAGCCAGTCGAGATTGACCTCATTCCCGACGAAGCTCTTGATGAAATGAACACGAGGCATCCTGCACTTGGTGACGCAAATGTCCTGAATCGCGCGCTCATTGTTGCGGATCTCTTCAATCAAGCCGCGCACCGTATCACACAGCGCATCCACCTGCTTCGCACCGAAGCGGAAACCCATCAGAGTCTCGGTGATACCGTTCTGGCACTCTTCGTATTGGGGACTACGGTAGCCATACTTCTCGTAAGCCTTGCCCATCTTGTTGAACAGATCGGCAGTCACGGCAAACTGCGCCAGTGCATCCGCTTTCAACTGCGCAAGATTGGCTGCCGCTGCCGCTGCCGAAGCAGCGGCAGTCGCCTCTTCGTCTAATTCATCTTCTTCATCGAGATCTTCTTCATCGCTGTCGTCGGCCTCATCACTCTCGTCGTCGTCTTCGCCGCCATAATCTTCTTCATCTTCTTCCGAGGCAGAACCTTCTTCCGGATCGACTTCGACAAAGCCATCAATCAATTCATTGATGCGCATCTCGTCATTTTCAATCTTGGCAACCAGCCCGAGAATCTCGGCAACGGAAACCGGACAGGCAGAGATCGCCTGAATCATGTGTCGCTGACCGTCTTCGATGCGCTTGGCGATCGCGATTTCTTTCTCGCGCGTCAGCAGGTCTACCGTACCCATCTCACGCATATACATACGCACCGGATCGGTAGTACGACCGAATTCAGAATCCACGGTAGATAAGGCGGCCTCGGCCTCCTCGGCAGCGTCCTCATCTGCGGCAGCGGGTGCCGCATCGCTCATGATCAAGGTTTCGGCATCCGGCGCGACATCGCACACGCTGATCCCCATATCGTTAATCATGCTGGCGACGCTCTCGATCTGCTCGACCTCTATCATGTCGGGCAAGTGATCGTTGATCTCGGCATAAGTCAGATAGCCGCGCTCCTTGCCAAGGATGATCAGCGCCTTGAGACTGCTACGGCGCGCATCGGCATCCTCTTGCGGCAAGTTTGCCACTGGCAATTCAACTTGGGCAGCCAGCTTCTTGCTTACCTTCTTTGTGCTCTTTTTCGTCGTAGCCATATTTTTTCCAAATTACGTGAGACCTTAGTCAGGTCGCAGAAAAGCGCTGCATTATACCCGAATAGAATTATTTTTTAACCATTTCAAATGGTTTCGGAATCGCTCAAAGAATTTGATGCCCCCATCGTGCCCCGTTCATCGCGCAATCCGCGACCGATTCACTTTCCCGGAACGTCCTTGTTGCGCCGCAAGAGTTGCAGGTATTGCTCACGCTGCTCGCTACTCATCCCCGACGGCCCGCCACGCGCAGCTTCCTGCTGCATCACCTGAAACGCCTGCAACCGCCTGTCTTCTCTCAGCTTACCCAGCAGTCCATTAAATTCCCGCTCAACATCAAACTCTTCGCCCCACGCCAGCATCCCCGCTTCCGCCTGCGCAATCGTGCGCGCATGAGTCGTGCCCTGAAACATCTGCGCCAGTGCAGGGCCGCTTACCGCATAGTCGGCTTCCCGCAAAACCGACAGCAGCGCCATTACTGCCTCGGCATCTTCGCCCTCATCATGCCAATCACCCGGCATCTCCTTGCCGAACTCGGGGTGCGCCAGCAGACACTGCAACAGCACACGATGCACGGGGAATGATGCCCGAGCGGCTTTCTTAAAAGCACGCGGCGGCGCTTTTACTATCGGCGCAATTTCATACAAGGCTTCAAGCTCGGGCTGAGTAACGCCCGCCAATGCCGCCACCTCCTTGCGAAGCAACAGCGCCGTCACCGGAGAAGTAATTGCCGAAATTAGCGGTTTTGCACGCTGAATCAATTGGTTGCGAGCCTCCTGACTGCGCAGATCCAACCCTGAACAAATTTCTTCCAGCAGGTATTCCGACAAAGGCATCGCCTCCGCCACACGCTGCTCAAACACCTCTCGGCCAAATTCCCGCACAAAACTATCCGGATCGTGCTCGGCTGGCAGGAACAGGAAATTGATGCGCTTGCCATCCTGCAATAACGGCAAGGCATTCTCCAACGCACGCCATGCAGCCTTGCGCCCAGCCTTGTCGCCGTCAAAACAGAACACCATCTGCTCAGCCAGACGCAACAATTTCTGGATGTGGTGCGACGTGGTAGCCGTCCCCAACGTTGCCACGGCATACTCGACACCATGCTGCGCGAGCGCAACCACATCCATATACCCTTCAACCACCAGCGCGCGCTGACTGCCTCGTATGGATTTTTGCGCCTGAAAAAGCCCATACAACTCGCGCCCTTTCTCAAAAAGGACGGTTTCCGGCGAATTCAGGTACTTGGGCTCACCCTTGTCGAGTACCCGACCACCGAAACCGATGACCTGGCCGCGCACATTGATGATGGGAAACATGATGCGATCCCGGAAGCGGTCATACCGCTTATCGTCGTCGCCACTGATTACCAGCCCAACCTCTTCGAGTTCGTGGCGCTGATAATCGGGATAGGCGGCAGCCAGATTCTGCCACCCGTCTGGCGCGTAGCCGATACCGAATTTCGCGGCAATCGCACCGGTCAACCCGCGCCGCTCAAGATATTCAATCGCCCGGCGCGAGGCCTTGAGTTGCCCAAAGTAATAACGGGTGGCGACCTGCATGATTTCATAGAGATCCGGCGCCGCCTTGTGAGAAGCTACGCCGACTGCCGTTTGCTCATGCTGGACGGCCATGCCGATGCTTTGCGCCAACTCCTCGACGGCCTCGACAAACCCCAGCCCAAGATGCTCCATCACAAAACTGATCGCCGTGCCATGCGCACCGCAACCGAAGCAATGGTAGAACTGTTTGGCCTGGCTGACCGTGAAAGAAGGGGATTTTTCGTTATGAAAAGGACAGCAGGCGACATAATTCGCGCCCGCCTTTTTCAGGGGAACATAGCGCTCAACCACGTCCACGATATCCAGACGGTTAAGCAGATCCTGAATGAAACTTTTTGGAATCATGCCAGCAAGCCACCCCTACACTAAATCGTTGGAGGGATACCCAAAAAGGAGCCCAACCAGGGAACCGCTTGAACCAGCGAGGAAACTACTTCGACAACTGAGCCTTGATCAGGGCAGACACTTTACCCATGTCGGCGCGACCAGCCAGCTTTACCTTGACCGCTCCCATCACCTTGCCCATATCCTGCGGGCCGGCAGCGCCGACCGAGGCAATCACCTCGGCGACTGCGGCAGCAATCTCGGCTTCGTCCAACTGCTGGGGCATGTACTCTGCCAGCACACCCATCTCAAACTTCTCGACATCAGCCAATTCCTGACGCCCCGCCGCTTCGTACTGAGTAATGGAGTCGCGACGTTGCTTGTTCATCTTTTCAATGATCGTAACAACATCTGCATCCGTCAGTTCGATGCGATCATCCACCTCGCGCTGCTTGATGGCGGCCAGTAATAGACGAATAGCCGAAAGACGCGCCGCATCCTTGGCGCGCATCGCGGCTTTCATGTCATCGGTGATTTTTTGCCTAAGACTCATAAAGCACTCCTGCCTGCGCGCATCGCATGAAGCACGCAGACGGAAACTGACTTAGTACAACTTCGGAGGCAGAGTCTGGCTACGCAGACGCTTGTAGTGACGCTTTACAGCTGCAGCCAGCTTGCGCTTGCGCTCAGCTGTTGGCTTCTCGTAAAACTCACGCGCACGCAAATCGGTCAGGAGACCAGTTTTTTCTACGGAACGCTTGAAACGACGCATTGCAACTTCAAACGGCTCATTCTCTTTAACACGTACGGTTGTCATCTACAAACTACCTTTAACCTAAAAAATTGAGGGCGCGATTCTAGCAAACACGTTCGCGCATCACAACTTATATTTTCAAATACTCAAGCGAACAGCTGCAAATATCCAGCAAGCGAACTATTGCACCGTGATGCGGGCGAATTTTCGCTTGCCGACCTGCGCCACCACCACCCTGCCCGCCACCACTACGTCAGCCTTGTCGTTCACTCGCTCTCCATCCAGCTTGACTGCGCCCTGCTGAATCATGCGCACCGCCTCGGAGGCACTACTGACCAGATCGGCCTGCTTCAGCAATTGCGGCACAAGAATCTCGCCCGCCGTGGCAATGACTGCGACTTCCGGCATATCGTCCGGCAATACACCCCGACGGAAGCGCGCCTCGAATTCTGCCAGCGCAGCCTCGGCATCCCGACTGGAGTGGAAGCGCGTGACGATCTCCTGCGCCAGCATCACCTTAATATCGCGCGGATTCCGCCCAGCCTTGGTTTCTTCGCGTAAGCCCGCGATCTCGCTCATGCTGCGGAACGACAGCAACTCGTAGTAACGCCACATCAACTCATCCGAGATCGACATCAGCTTGCCAAACATGTCGGTAGGCGTATCCGTAATGCCAACATAATTTCCCAGCGACTTGGACATCTTGCTCACACCGTCCAACCCTTCCAACAGGGGCATGGTTAGCACACACTGGGACGGCTGGCCGAAATGTCGCTGCAACTCGCGCCCCATCAGCAGGTTGAACTTCTGATCGGTGCCCCCCAGCTCCAGATCGGCTTTTAGCGCGACAGAGTCATAGCCCTGCACCAACGGGTAGATGAATTCATGGATCGCGATCGGCTGATTGCCCTTGTAACGCTTGGAAAAATCGTCGCGCTCCAGCATCTGCGCGACGGTATGCGTCGCCGCCAAGCGTATCAGATCCACCGCGCTGAACTTATCCATCCAGGCCGAATTAAAAACGATCTCAGTCTTTTCGGGGTCCAGCACCTTGAACACCTGTTCGCGGTAAGACTGAGCATTCACCAGCACCTGTTCGCGCGACAACGGCGGACGGGTGGCATTCTTGCCGGTCGGATCGCCGATCATGCCGGTAAAATCTCCAATCAGAAACAGCGCGTGATGCCCCATATCCTGCAACTGGCGCATCTTGTTCAGCAACACCGTATGACCCAGATGCAGGTCAGGCGCGGTGGGATCGAAACCCGCCTTGATACGCAACGGACGCCCGGTCGCCAACTTCTGCTTCAGCTCAGACTCTATCAGCAGCTCGTCTGCCCCGCGTTTGATCAAATCCATCGTCGCTTTTTGTGTCAATTCATCCATATTTCTTCACATTCTGCAGAGCGGAAAAACCTTCCGCTCATCCTTGTTTTAGTACCGCTTATCGGCTAATATGCGGCGTTCGTTTTTATCCCTCGCCAATCGTCAGTTTGGCTTTTGAGGACAGGCCTGTTTCTGTTACAGTCCGCACCAATTTCAGTGGCACGCTGCACGCGAAGCCAAGAGCTCACACCCCGGAGACGCGAATGTTAACGCAAAATATGATCAACCAAGAGCGTAAAAACAAATTGCGCTGGTTCGTCACCATATCCACCCTGCCGTTGCTGGGCGTCGTAACCGCATTTGGGTTAGTGCCTACCAACAATCTTGGCCTGAACAACGAACCTGTTTCCGTAGAAGAAATCACTCTGCCGGTCAGCGCGCCACTCAAGGCTGCCAACACCACTTTCTGGCGCACCGAACGCTTGCAACCAGGCGATACCATCGCCGATTTGACGCAAAAATTGGGCATCAAAGATGCAGCCGCCAGCGACTATTTACGCAACAGTGCCGATGCGCGCTCGTTCCGCAAACTCCCGAACGGCAAAGAGCTACAGGCCGAAACTGATGCCACTGGCGCACTGGTTTCCCTCCGCTACCTGGATGACAAAGGCGCACAAGTCATCATCAAGAAGCAGGACGACCGTTTCACGACCGAAACCATCGCAGCCCAGCTGGAAAAACGCCTGTTCGTGCGCACCGGCGAAATCAAGACCAGCTTGTATGAAGCCACAGACGCAGTCGGCATGCCCGAATCCGCAGCCAACCAACTGACCCAAATCTTCAACGGCGACATTGACTTCCACCACGATCTCAAGCCCGGCGATAAATTCACCGCCGTCTACGAGATGACCTACAGCAACGGCGCACTGGTCAGCACCGGCAAGATCCAGGCCGCCGAATTCATCAATCAAGGACATGCCTACCGCGCCGTGCTGTTCAGCGAAGACGGCAAGCACAGCGACTACTACACACCGGAAGGCAAGAGTCTGCGCAAGGCTTTCCTGCGCTCACCGATCGCTTTCTCGCGTGTCAGCTCCGGCTTCACCATGTCGCGCTTTCACCCGGTGCTCAACCAGTGGCGTGCTCACAAGGGCGTTGACTTCGCCGCACCTATCGGGACACCGGTCAAAGCCACCTCCGATGCTACCGTTTCTTTCGTAGGCCAACAGAATGGCTATGGCAATGTTGTCATGCTGAAACATCAGGGCAACCTGTCCACCGTTTACGGCCACCTGTCGCGCTTTGCCAAAGGCCTGCGCACCGGCCAGCGCATCGCGCAAGGCGATGTGATCGCCTATGTCGGCATGACCGGCATCACCAGCGGTCCGCATCTGCACTATGAATTCAAGGTCAACGGCTTGCAGCGCGACCCGCTGCGCGTAGCCCTGCCAAACGCACTGCCCGTCAGCGATGCACACCGCGCGGAATTCAAATCACTGACCGACAACTTCATCGCCCGCCTGAACCAATTGCGCAACACCAACCTGGCCAAACTCGACTAAGCACCCGATGACACCCCGCGAACACCAGCCCGAGCTGTACATCGGGCTGATGTCTGGAACCAGCCTGGACGGTATTGATGCCGTCCTTGTTGCTTTTGAACCGGACGATACCGCCCGGCCCCGGCTCATCGCAAAATCCTACCTGCCGTACCCCGACGACCTCAAGCAGGTGATACTCGCTCTGCACACCCCGTCACACGACGAGCTGCACAATACGCAATTGATCGCCAATCAACTGGCGAAGCTGTACGCTCAGACGGTCTGCAAACTGCTGGCAGCGACGCCGCACACCGCCCGCCAGATTAACGCGATCGGCTGCCACGGCCAGACCATACGCCACCGCCCCGAACACGGCTACACCTTGCAGATCGGCAACGCGGCGCTGCTGGCCGAGCTGACCGGCATCAGCGTGGTCAGCGATTTCCGCAGCCGCGACATCGCCGCCGGCGGACAGGGCGCACCACTGGTTCCCGCCTTCCATGACAAGCTGCTACGCCACGCCACGCGCCACCGCGTGATCGTCAACATCGGCGGCATCAGCAACCTGACCGACCTGCCGCCGGGCGGGGCCACCTGCGGATTCGACTGCGGCCCCGGCAACCTGCTGATGGACGCGTGGTGCATGCAACACCGGGATGAGCCTTACGATGGCGGCGGCGCATGGGCGGCAACCGGCACGACCATCCCTGCGCTACTGGACAAAATGCTGGCAGAACCGTTCTTTTCCCTGCCGCCGCCCAAGAGCAGCGGGCGCGACCTATTCAACATGGACTGGCTGCATCAACGACTGACCGGCAATGAAGCGGCCACCGACGTGCAGGCCACCCTGCTCGAACTGACCTGCCGCAGCATCGCCGACTGCATCCGCCAGCAATGCTCGGGCGCACAGGAAATCTACGTCTGCGGCGGCGGCGCGCACAACGCCACGCTGATGAAACGCCTGTCTGCGCTATTGCCAGACAGCCTCGTAGAAACCACGCAAGCCGTCGGCGTGGATGCCGACTACCTCGAAGCCATCGCCTTCGCCTGGCTGGCCGAACAAGCGATGCACCGCCACCCCGCCAACCTCCCCGCCGTCACCGGCGCCCGCCACCCCTGCATACTGGGCGCGATCTATCCGGCGTGAGCTCACATCACCCAATCTTCAGACGTAAAAAAAGCGCGATTGCTCGCGCTTTTTTGTTTAACTCAACAATCACTTACACCGAGAACGATGAACCGCAGCCGCAGGTGGTGGTGGCGTTGGGGTTCTTGATGACGAACTGGGAGCCTTCCAGACCTTCGGTATAGTCGATCTCGGCGCCGACAAGATACTGGAAGCTCATCGGATCTATCAGCAACTGCACGCCGTTCTTGTTCAGCACGGTGTCGTCCTCGTTGGTGATTTCGTCGAAAGTGAAGCCGTATTGAAAGCCGGAACAGCCGCCGCCGCTGACGAACACGCGCAGCTTGAGATCGGCATTGCCTTCTTCTTCAATCAACTCTTTCACTTTATTGGCCGCATTGTCGGTAAACAGCAGCACGTCCTGGGATTCTGTCATTGCATTCATGTATTTCTCCTTGAAAATTATTGTGCGGTATTCATTCTCAGCGTGACTGCGTTGTGACCAGCCAAATTGTTTCGGCTGACCAAGCGACCCTCAAAATCGCACTGTACTGCAGCCCCACACGCCCTTACTCGAATCGTTGCAGCCTGACATTCGTCAGTTGTGGCTCGACAGGTAGACCCGGCACTCTGCCATAGGTTCGGATAATACTTGAAATTTACCTAATACCTGCCATTCCCAGAATTGTCGTACGGGAATAGCGGGACACCATGCCTATGCTGGCGACAACTAGCCAACCAGCGAAAATTCCATTCGCCTAACCCTCCTTCGCCAACCCAGCGAACTTAGGGCAGCAACGGCACGATATTCAGCGCCATATTCTCCGGGAAGCCAAACATGATGTTCATGTTCTGCACGGCCTGACCGGCCGCCCCCTTGACCAGATTGTCTATCACCGACAGCACCACCACGGTATCGCCGCCCTGCGGACGGTAAACGGCAATGCGGCAATTATTGGAGCCGCGCACCGAGCGCGTCTCGGGCTGACTGCCAGCCGGCATCACGTCCACGAACGCCTCGCCCGCATAGCGGCGCTCAAACAGTGCTTGCAAGTCCACCTCCTGCGTCAGCTTAGCATACAGCGTCGCGTGTATGCCACGGATCAGCGGCGTCAGATGAGGCACGAAAGTCAGGCCGACCTCACTGCCCTTCACCCGCGCCAAGCCCTGTTTGATCTCCGGCAGATGGCGATGCCCCGCCACGCCGTACGCTTTGAAATTGTCGCCCGCTTCGGCGAACAGCGTGGGAATCTCGGCCTTGCGGCCCGCGCCCGACACGCCCGACTTGGCATCGGCGATCAGACTGGAAGTCTCCACCACGCCCGCTTCCAGCAGCGGCAGGAAACCCAGCTGCACCGCAGTCGGATAGCAGCCGGGATTGGCGATCAGGCGGGCGGACTTGATTGCTTCGCGATTGATCTCGGGCAGACCGTATACGGCCTCGGCCACCAGATCGGGGCAGGCGTGGCTCATGCCATACCATTTTTCCCAAGTTGCGATGTCCTGGATGCGGAAATCCGCCGCCAGGTCTATCACCCTGACACCGGCATCCAGCAACGAGCGCGCCTGCTGCATGGCGATACCGTTGGGCGTGGCGAAGAACACCAGATCGCACTGCTCCAGATGTGCCTCATCGGGATGAACAAAAGACAGATTAACCAGACCGCGCAAGCTGGGGAACATCTGGCTGACCGGCGTGCCCGCATCGGCCCGCGAGGTGATCGCCTGCAATGCGACCTGCGGATGCAAGGCCAGCAGTCGCAGCAATTCCACCCCGGTATATCCCGTCCCGCCTACTATGCCTACTTTAATCATCGCTGTTCCTCTCGTTAAAAACCCGCAGCATGATACAACAATGCCCACTTGGGGTATGTCCGGTGTGTCCCGGCAACTTCGCTGCCACCCTTCCGCCATGCCCGCTTGGGGTATGTCCGGTGTGTCCCGGCAGCTTCGCTGCCACCCTTCCGCCAAAGCAAAAACCGCCCGAAGGCGGTTTCTGTATACCCAAACAGATTAACGCTTGGAGAATTGCTTCCTGCGGCGCGCCTTGCGCAGACCGACCTTTTTACGCTCGACTTCACGTGCGTCGCGAGTCACCAGACCGGCAGCCTTCAGCACTGGCTTGAAATCTGCGTTGTAGTCAATCAGCGCGCGGGTGATGCCGTGACGCACTGCACCAGCCTGACCGGCTTCGCCGCCGCCAGTAACGTTCACCATGATGTCGAATTGGCCGAGTGTGTCAGTCAGATTCAGCGGTTGGCGCACGATCATGCGACCTGTTTCGCGGGAGAAAAATACATCCACCGGCTTGTCGTTGACAATGATGTCGCCTTTGCCAGCCTTGATGAACACACGAGCCACTGCGCTCTTGCGGCGGCCTGTTCCGTAGTTATAGCTCACGCTCATGATTATGCTTTCAACAAGTTAACGGGTTTCGGTTGCTGTGCCGTGTGAGGATGCGTAGCACCCGCATAGACTTTCATCTTGCGCAGCATCGCATAGCCCAGCGGGCCTTTAGGCAACATGCCTTTGACCGCTTTTTCCAGAATACGGGCCGGATGACGGGCTTGCATCTTGGTAAAGTTGGTTGTGTACAGACCGCCAGGGTAACCTGTGTGGCGATGGTACAACTTGGCGGCAGCCTTGTTGCCGGTTACGCGAATCTTTTCCGCATTGACTACCACGACGAAATCGCCAGTATCAACGTGCGGTGTGTAAATTGCCTTGTGCTTGCCACGCAAACGTGCAGCAATTTGTGCTGCCAGACGGCCCAGCACTTGATCTGCAGCATCTACCAGCAGCCAGTCGTGCTGGACTTCATGCGCTTTGGCGGAAAATGTTTTCATAGCCATTAATCCTAAAATTCAGTGTATAAACCTCGAAGGGCGCGAATTCTAGTCCATCGCATCCAGCACTGTCAAACAAAATTTGACACAATAGCCAAGATGACGCATTCAATGATGCGCCCCCACAAAGTAACGAGGCGCGCATCTTACGCTATTCCATCCGCATCACAAGATGTGAAATGTAATAAGATGTCCGGGTTTCGCGCCTACAGAGCTTTTAATGTCCTGGTTTTTCACCAATCTACTATCGGCATTCCTGCAGCCTCCACTTAGCTTCCTGCTGATGATGCTGGCTGGCTTATTGCTGATTCGGCGCAAACCGAAGCTGGCGCGAGGCCTGTTGCTCTCATCTTTTCTTCTTCTCTGGCTGGCCTCCACGCCTTATATAGCAGAAGGCGCGTTGCATCTACTCGAATCCCGCACGGCGGCGCTGCGCGAACCACTGAGCGGCACTGCCGCAATAGTAATACTGGGCGGCGGCACTAACTATTCCGCCCCCGAGTACGGCAACCTGGACAGCCCCAGCGACCTTACCCTGATGCGCCTGCGCTATGGCGCCCGGCTGCAACGCATCTCCCACCTGCCTATTCTGGTGACGGGCGGGATGCCGCAGGGGAACGAAACTTCCGAGGCGCAGCAGATGCGCGCCGCACTGGAACAGGATTTCCAGGCCACCGTCCGCTGGACCGAGGATAGGTCGAACAACACTTTCGAGAACGCGCGCTACTCGTTCCAGACCCTGCAACAACAGGGCATCAGCAAAATCTATCTGGTCACTCATGCCTGGCACATGCCGCGCTCGGCCACCGCCTTCCGCAGCGCCGGCTTCGAGGTGATCGAAGCGCCTACCGCATTCACCACCCGCCACCATACGGGCCTGCAGACGTTCATGCCGAATGCCGAAGCACTGCGGAACAGCAAGCATTTTTTCCATGAAATTATCGGTTTGCTGTGGTATCAGGCAAAATTAGCACTCTCTCACTAAAGATTCACAAGGAAATAACATGAAAGCACGCGTCAAATGGGTAGAACAGGTCGCCTTTCTGGGCGAAACCGAGAGCAATCACGCCGTTCTGATGGATGGCGCACCGGCAGCAGGCGGTCGCAATCTCGGCCCGCGCCCGATGGAGATGCTGCTGCTGGGCGCAGGAGGCTGCACCAGCTTCGACGTCATCACCATCCTCAAGAAGAGCCGCCAGGAAGTGACCGACTGTTACGTCGAGATTGAAGCAGATCGCGCCGACACCGACCCCAAGGTGTTCACCCGCATCCACATGCATTTTGTCGTCAAGGGCCGCAACATCAAGCCGGAAGTCGTCGAAAAGGCCATCAAGCTGTCTGCCGACAAATACTGTTCCGCCTCCATCATGCTGGGTGCGACCGCTGCGCTCACCCACGACTTCGAGGTCGTGCAGGAATAACGCCATCGCAACGTCAGAACAGCCCCCCATCACAACCCCAACGCCGACATCATGAAACCCGTATTTCTTTACGACACCACGCTACGTGACGGCACGCAGCGCGAAGATATCTCGCTGTCGGTTGACGACAAGCTCGTCATCGCCAAGCGTCTGGCCGACTTCGGCTTCCACTACATTGAGGGCGGCTGGCCCGGCTCCAACCCCAAGGATGCCGAATTCTTCGCGCGGGCGAAGAAAATGGATATGGGACAAGCCAAGCTGGCCGCATTTGGCCGCACCCGCCAGAAGAATTTGCAATGTGAGCAAGACAGCAACCTGCAGGCTCTGCTGGACGCGGGTACGCCAGTGGTCACCATGGTCGGCAAAAGTTCCGATTATCACGTCAAGCTGGTGCTGTCCGCGACGCTGGACGAAAATCTGGCGATGATCAGGGACAGTGTGGCCTACATGAAGTCGCACGGCCGCGAGGTGATGTTCGACGCTGAACACTTCTTCGACGGTTTCATCGCCAACCCCGACTACGCGCTGGCCACCCTGCGCGCCGCATCCGAAGCGGGCGCTGACTGGCTGGTGCTATGCGAGACCAATGGCGGCAAGCTACCTTGGGAAGTTGAGGAAATCGTTCGGGAAGTAAGCAAGCAGATCAGCACGCCGCTGGGCGTACACTGCCACAACGACACCGGCTGCGGCATCGCCAATTCGCTGGCGGCAGTGCGCGGCGGCTGCACACAGGTGCAGGGCACCATCAACGGCTACGGCGAACGGGTCGGCAACGCCAACCTGACCACCATCATCCCCAACCTGCAACTCAAGATGAACCGTCCGGTAGTCACGCCCGAGCAGTTGCGCGAACTCACCTCGCTGGCACAATTCGTCGCTGAAGTGGTCAATCTCAAGCACTACAACCATGCACCCTACATCGGCCAGAGCGCCTTCGCACACAAGGGCGGCATCCATGTCGCCGCGATGCTCAAGGCTGCCGATACCTATCAGCACATAGACCCGCAACTGGTCGGCAACCAGATGCGCTCGGTGGTTTCCGAACTGTCCGGTCGCGGCAACATCCAGTTCCAGGCCAAGACCATGGGCATAGAGTTGGGCAATGAGGATGCACAGCGCGTACTCAACCACATCAAGCATCTGGAACACGAAGGCTTCACCTTCGAGGCTGCCGAGGCCAGCATGGAACTGCTGCTGCACCGACTGCGCACAGACTATGTAAAACCCTTCGAGCTGATAGATTATTTTGTGATGACTGAACGCCGCCAGAGTCGCGGCCTGTTGTCCGAGGCGACCGTAAAGGTCAGGGTGAACGGGGAAGCGAAGTTCGTCGCAGCTGAAGGCAACGGCCCAGTCAACGCACTATCCAGCGCCTTGCGCTGTGCACTGGAAGGCATGTATCCAGTTCTGAAAACCGTGCGACTGATAGATTACAAGGTGCGCATCCTGGATAGTGCCAACGGCACCTCCGCATTGACGCGCGTACTGATCACCTTTCAGGGCGGCGGCCATGTCTGGACCACCGTTGGCGCCAGCACCAACATCATAGATGCCAGTTGGTTGGCGCTGTCGGACAGTCTGGAATACGCGCTGGTGAAATTACCGGAGCAAGCACCGCTGTCGTAGACTGCCCGTTATTCCCCGCCCCATCTCGGCAGCAGGGTATTTTCGATGCCGAGATGGTCGAGGATGCGCGCCACCACGAAATCCACCATATCCTGCACGTTGGCAGGTTGGCTATAGAAACCCGGATTGGGCGGCATGATGACCGTACCCGCGCGGGACAATTTCAGCATATTTTCCAGATGTATCTCCGAAAACGGCATTTCGCGCGGCACCAGTATCAACCCGCGCTTCTCCTTCAGCATCACATCGGCGGCACGAGCAATCAGGTCGTCGCTGATGCCGGCGGCAATCTTGGCCAAAGTCCCCATCGTGCAGGGACAGACCACCATCGCATCGCCCGGATTGGAGCCGGATGCCATTGGTGCATACCAGTCCTGAATGCCGAACACGCGCAATTCGCCGCTGTATGTCCCCAGGCGTTCATTCAATGCCCGAACGGCATCCTGTGGCCGGTTGGGCAACGCCAGATCAAGCTCCTGCCGCGCAACAATCTGCGCCGCCTGCGAATACACCAGATGTACCCGCTGACCACTTGCCAACAGACACTCCAAAAGGCGCCAGCCGTAAGGCATGCCAGACGCACCGGTCAAGGCAAGGGTAATGGTCTTCACAATGAATGCTCTCCAAGGGTTGGGGAATATCTGAATCCAGATGCTCACGCTTCTGCGCGTGACGCCTCCGCTGCTCCGACATTATCCATGAAACGCGCAGCAATCAATCCGTTCACCGTGCCGAACACCAGCGCCGCCGCAGCAAATATCGGAATTAGATAGGCAATGCCGGCATGTGGAATCAGCCACAGAAACACCACGGCCATCTGCCCGGTGATATGAGCAAAGGCGGCAAAAATGCTTTGACTGATTGGGCCAAACCAGCGTGCCGGCAGGTGCTGCACCAGCGCCAATGTCAACAGGCTGAGCAGCGCGCCTGACAGACTCAGGAAAAAACCCGGTGTCAGAAAATTACCGAACAGCAGACTGCCCGCCAATACTCGCAACAATGACACCCAAGCCGCAGTGCGCCAACCATATTTGGCCAGCACGATCAGCGTGATGATGTTCGCCAGCCCCGGTTTAACGCCCGGCAACGGCGAAGGGATGGCAGCCTCCAGCACGGTCAATCCCAGCGCCACTGCCGCCATGCGAGCGACCTGATGATCGTCGGCGGTGCTGTCTAGCAGGAGCGAGGACGGGTGAGGAGCGAGGAGCGAGGATTGAGGATTGAGGGGCGAGCATGGTGGCGCGAGCGGGGGCGATTGCGGGGGCGATTGCGGGTCGCCGGGCGGGGAGCAAAAGGCGGATGAGCATTGCGCTTGCGGCAAAACACCGACGCCCACCAACGCCCCGCACTTCCCTTTATCCGCCAAAACCTGATTCAATCCATCACCTCAATCCTCAATCCTAATAATTTAGACTGTCATAGCGTTTCTGGCTGCCGACCAACTCGACACTCACCTGATTGGGCAGGCACAGCGCGATCTCGCCCGCCTGCTGCAACCAGCCCTGACGCACACAGTATTGGCGCGGACTGGGGTCGGAAGCGATGCGCGCCTTACGATTTTCAATGATGATGAGGCTAATACCCAGCGGGCCGGGCACCTCGATATGCTGATTGTGAGACAACGGTACGGTCTGAAATATCTTGCCGCCGCTGCGTATTACCGCTTTGTCGGCAAGCTCTCCGCTCCACAAGTGCAGCGCCAGCAGTACCACACAACACGCCCCCAGCAACATCGTCAGCCAGTCACCCGGCCTGATGTTTTGCGTCGCTGCCAGTTGCATCAGGATAATTCCCGATGCCGCAGTAATACTTGGTGCGATGCCTGAAAGTGCTGTGCGAGCTTCTCCGAGATGTACACCGAGCGGTGTTGTCCGCCTGTGCAACCGATTGCAACCGTCAGGTAACTGCGGTTATCGGCAATAAAGCTGGGCAACCAGCGTTCGACGAACTGGCAGACATCTCCGAACATCTGCTGCGTCGCCGGCGTACTTTCCAGAAATTCGATCACCGGCGCATCCTTGCCGGTCAGCGGACGCAGTTGCAGCGTGTAATAAGGATTGGGCAGGCAGCGCACATCGAACACGAAGTCTGCATCCAGCGGCACTCCGTGCTTGAAGCCGAACGATTCGAACAACAACGTGATGCGCGCGCGATCCAGATTGATGAACTGCTTGATCCACAAGCTGAGCGCATTGGTGCGCAGTTCACTGGTATCAACGTGATGACCTATACTGCTAATCTCGGCAAGCAGTTCGCGCTCCTGTTGCACGCATTCCGGCAGGGTGCGCACCCCATCACTGAGCGGATGCTTGCGGCGAGTTTCAGAGAAGCGCTTGACCAGCGTGTCGGTTTTAGCATCCAGAAACAGCACATGCACCGCCATGCCCTGTGCCCTGAGTTGCAACAACACCTCCGGCAAACACTGCACACTGTTGGCGCTGCGCACATCAATGCTGACCGCTACTCTGTCATATCCCGCCGTAAGCAGGTAATCCGTCAGGCGCGTCAACAACTCGGCGGGAAGGTTGTCAACACAGTAAAACCCGCTATCTTCCAGCACCTTGAGTGCCACGCTCTTGCCGGAACCCGATAAACCGCTCAACAGGAATAATTGCATCTCAGCCGCCCTCCAGCATCCGATCATGGCGCAAGATGAATTCCTGCATAGTGTCTATGCCACGCTGCTGCAGCACGAAATTGCGCGCTGCGGCTTCCACCAATACCGCAAGGTTGCGCCCGGCCACTACCGGAATGTTGACAGTATTGATCTTCACTCCCAAAATTTCCTGATGCGTTGCCACCAGCGGCAAGCGGTCTATATCACGAAGCTCCCCCTCCTGAGCGCGGTGCAGATGCACAATCAGCTTCAAACTCTTTTTCCGCCGCACCGCAGTTTCGCCAAACATGGTGCGGATATTCAACATACCAAGGCCACGCACTTCGAGGAAGTCACGCAACAGGTCAGGGCAGCGGCCTTCCAGCGTGTCTGGCGTGATTCGGTGCAATTCGACCACGTCGTCAGCAACCAGTCCGCCGCCACGCGTGATGAGCTCCAGCCCCAATTCACTCTTGCCGACCGCACTCTCGCCAGCAATCATCACACCAACGCCCAGCACATCAAGAAACACGCCGTGGCGGGTGGTGGATTCGGCCAACTCTTTGGCCAGATAGTGGCGAATCAGCCACATCAGATGCACACTGGGCTTGGGGGAAGCGAATAGCGGGATGCCGGAACGATTGGCGAAATCGGTTAACTCCGGCGGTATCTTGGCCGCCCCGGCAACAATCAAACAGGTTGTACCATTCAGTTCGATAGCATTGAACACCGCTAGACGCGCTTCCTCGCTTAAGCCGAGCAGGTAGGCAATCTCAGTCACACCCAGCACTTGTATCCAGCTTGGATGAATCAGATTGAGGTGCCCCACCATCTCACGATTGGATGCTTCAACGTCATCGCCATCAATATTACGGTCAACACCATCATTACCTGCCACACGGGCCAGCTCCAAGCGGCTACGCTTGGCCTCAAACAATTGCCGTATATTGACCTGCCTCATGCTTAGGCGTTCCAGTCGTGGAACAACTGGTGAATGCTGGCGCCATCCCGGCATTCCTGTAGACGGTTACGGAATTGGGAATCACTGAACATCTGCGCCAGTTCCCCCAAAATCTGCAAATGCAGGTCGGTGGCAAGGTCTGGAACCAACAGTACGAAAATCAAATTCACCGGCTGGCCGTCCGGTGCATCGAAAGGAATAGGATGTGATGTTCTGACAAAGGCTGCGGTCGCATCCTGAAGTTTGGGAATGCGCCCATGCGGAATCGCGACTCCCTGGCCCAGCCCGGTCGAACCCAGCTTCTCCCGCGCAAACAGGCTATCAAACACCTGACTGTGCGCAATCTGCTGATTATTCTCAAATAACATGGCAACGCGTTCAAAAACGCGTTTTTTGCTGGTTGACTCGCTATCCACCAGAATATTGTCTGGGGCGAGAATTTTGCTGATCAAATTCATTGTTGTCATGCCTTAAGCAAAAAAAGGCGGTATTGCTACCGCCTTTCAAGGATCACTCTTCTTCTGCACCGCCATTCGTTTCATCATGGCGTCTTGCGGACAGCTTGCCCTTGTGCTTCATGACCTGACGATCGAGCTTGTCCACCAATGCATCAATGGCGGCATACAAATTCTCGTCCTGACACTCGACAAAAACATTCTTGCCGCTGATATGAACGGTCGCTTCGGCTTTCTGAACAAGTTTCTCTACCGAAAGGATAACTGTCACATCCATGACATTATCGAAATGGCGTTTGATCTTGCTGAACTTGCTGGTCGTATATTCACGAATGGCAGGAGTGATTTCTAGGTGATGTCCGGTTAGCTGAATGTTCATTCTGAGCTCCTATTTATTTAGAGTGTTTTACGGAGATTCACCGGGAGGATATTCAATGCTTCCCGATACTTTGCTATGGTGCGGCGGGCAACTACGATACCCTGCTGCGCCAAGATTTCTGACATGCGGCCATCGGTCAGAGGTTTGCGTGCATCTTCGGCTGCCACTAATTGTTTTATCAATTCGCGTATTGCCGCCGAAGAACATGCCCCGCCACTTTCCGTAACCAAACCGCTGCCAAAGAAATGCTTAAATTCATAAACCCCACGCGGCGTACGCATAAACTTCTGCGTCGTACTACGTGAGACGGTTGATTCATGTAGCTCAAGTGCTTCCGAGATTTCGCGTAACACCAGTGGACGCATCGCAATCTCACCGTGCTCCAGAAACGCCGCTTGTCGCTCCACAATCGCCTGCGCTACCCGCAGGATAGTCTCAAATCGTTGCTGCAGACTTCTGATGAACCAGTTCGCTTCCTGCAATTGCGCCACCAGCGGCGAACCCGTCTTGTCATCACGCTGCTGCAATATATTCGCATACATCTGATTAATGCACACCTTGGGCATCGCTTCGGGATTCAGTCGCACCTGCCACCTGCCCGCACGCAACTCCACCAGTACATCAGGTATGACATAGTCCGCGACCGTGCGATCAAACTCGGCTGCAGGTCTCGGCTTAAGCCCCGCTATCATCTGCTGTGCTGCACGCAACTGATCGTCCGAACAGCGCAGTATTTTCTTGATACGGGCGAAATCGTGTGCCGCGACCAGATCAAGATGTTCAGTCACCAGCCGAATCGCTAACTCACGGTGCGGCATATTTTCCGGCAAGGCGCGCAGTTGCAGCGCAAGACATTCGCTCAAACTGCGCGCCCCTATGCCGGGCTGATCCAGATACTGCAATTGCACCAGTGCGGTTTCCAGGTCGTCCAGAGAAATAGCCAGTTCTTTAGGCAGCATCTCATACAACTCAGCCAGATCCTGCTCAAGGTAGCCTTGTTCATCCAGCGCATCTATCAACATACCGACCACCTGCTTGTCTCGTAAAGACAACTGGCTGACCGCAAGTTGGGAATGCAGGTATTCGCGCATACTGGACTGTTTTGCGGCTTGTTCGGGGAACGCAGCATCTTCATCATCGCTACTGGCATTCGCATTCGCATGCGCCCCCCACTCGATCGACTCGATAGATACCGGCATTTCATCCATTTCATCATGCCCTGCATCGCCATACTGGGCATCATCGGATTCCGCCACACGACTCTCGACTCGGCTTGGCTCGCCGGCGTATTCCCTGTGCCCCGCTTGCTCCGACAACTCAAGCATGGGATTTTCATCAAGCATACGCGCCACTTCCTGCTCCATATCCTGCGTGGACAACTGTAGTAGACGAATAGCCTGTTGTAACTGGGGCGTGAGCGCCAGTTGTTGAGACATGCGGAGTTGTAAAGAGGCTTTCATTGCGTACCGAATAATCTGAGAAGTTTTCCGATGGAAACATCAGTTCAAAGTTTGAAGTTCTCGCCCAGATAAACTTTTCTCACGCCCTCATTGTAGATGATTTCATCCGGCTTGCCTTCTGCCATCACCGCACCCGCGTTGATAATGTAGGCACGATCGCAGATTCCCAACGTTTCACGCACGTTATGATCGGTGATCAGCACGCCGATATTGCGCTCCCTGAGGAAGCCGATAATCTTCTGAATATCCAGCACTGCAATCGGATCCACCCCGGCAAAAGGCTCATCCAACAGAATGAAGCGCGGATCGGTGGCTAGTGCGCGGGCGATCTCGACCCGCCGCCGCTCTCCGCCTGACAGGCTGATGGCCGGATTGTTGCGAATATGCTGGATGTGCAAATCTTTCAACAGCTCATCCAGCCTACGTTGGATTTCCGCATCCGCCATATCCTGTAATTCGAGCACCGCCTGGATGTTCTGCGCCACCGTCATACGGCGGAAAATCGAGGCCTCCTGGGGAAGATAGCCCAGCCCCATGCGCGCACGGCGATGTATCGGCATATGGGTAATCTCCTGATCATCTATCAGTATCTTCCCGCCATCGGCTGCCACCAGCCCCACGATCATGTAGAACGAAGTGGTTTTGCCCGCGCCGTTCGGCCCCAGCAAACCGACCACTTCGCCACTCTTGACCGACAGCGAGGCGTCCTGCACCACGGTTTTCAGGCCGTATTTCTTCTTCAGCGAGACAGCGCGCAATTCGCTCATTTTCGCTCCGAGGTCTGACCTGATTTGCCAGGCTTCACTGCAGCGGCATCGCTGGACGGCTCACTGCCGGGCGATTTGGATTTCGGATGCAACACGGCACGGACGCGCGAAGGTGCCTCTCCACCGGCAGCCTTGCTGCCGCCCGCCTGAAAAGTCTCGGTCTTGGCGTTATAAGTGATGTGATCGCCGCGCACATCGTCCTGCGAACGTTTTACCCTGGCCTGCACATAGAAATCCACAACATCCGTGCCCATGTCATACTCGATACGCTCGGCGTAGCCTTCCACATACTCATCTAGGCCGTCACGCTTCTGCCGAAAACTGGCAGTGTGTCCATATGCAGTGCCGTGTTTCATGCCGCCCGCATCCTGCACTACCACCACTTTGTCGGCTCGTATCACCATCGTGCCCTGAGTCATTTGCACCTTACCCTCGAAGGTGCTGATCTGAGTGGCGTTATCTATCAGTACCCGGTCAGCCTCAATATTGATCGGCTGCTCACTGTCGCCACGCTCGGCATGACTGGCCTGAGCAAAAAGTAACAGCAGCACGGAAAATAACAGTCTATTTTTTTGCATGGATCAAATGTTCGCTTCTTACTTGTGATAGCAGCTTCAAGGTCTGCATGTGGTTATCCATTTGCAAACCGACTGCATGCACGGTATCACTGTTGCTGAAAATGGTAACTGGCTTGTCGGTATCGGCCTGATTCTGTTCCGGCAGGACGCGCAGGTATTGAGTGTGCAGCGAAGTCGCCGCAAGGTTAATGGCCGCCTTGCGTTCCACACGAACATCATCGCGCAGCAGCACCGTATCGCCCTTGCTGGAAATTTCTCCCCGTTGCGCCGACATCAGCACGTCTGGCGCCGCCGCCTTGCGCATGGTCAGCACCGGCAAATCGACTTCGGTGCTGTCGTGATCAGGATAATGGCGCAGTTGATGAGCTGCCATAAAGTAACGCGGCACCCCATCTTGATCCATGGTCGTGGCGTGAAAATTCTCTACGATGACATCGGGATCATGCCGCTGGTAGTCCGCTGCCGCTGCATCCCGCCTGACCTGCATATCCAGCCAGTAAACGAAGGCCAGCAACGCAAGCAGGGGAATCAGCGGTAACCAATAGCGGAAATGCGTCCTGCGTATCATGCCGAGCGCATCACTCCAGATAACGAGCCAACTGGGTGTCCAGCGTGCCCTGCACCGACATGATCAGCTCACAGGCTTCACGCACCGCGCCATGTCCGCCGCTGCGACGGGTCACATAATTGGAGTGCTCGCGTACGATTTGCGGCGACTCCGGCACGCTGATGGACAAGCCGACGTGACGCATCACACACAGATCGACCACATCGTCGCCCATGTAGGCCGCCTCGTCGCGCGACATATTCAGCTTGTTCAGCAGATCCACCATCGCGTCCAGCTTGCGCTCCACGCCCTGATAAACATGGGTGATGCCCAAATTTTCGGCGCGCCGTTCGACGCACCTGGAAGTACGACCCGTTATGATGGCCACTTCCACGCCGCTGGCGCGCAACATCTTGATGCCATGTCCGTCCAGCGAGTTGAAACGCTTCATTTCCTCGCCCGAATCCGTGAGGAACAGCCCCCCATCGGTCATCACGCCATCCACATCGAAGACAACCAGGCGAACTAATTTGACGCGACTCATAAACATAACTTTCTCCTGAAATTCGTTAATCGTACGTGAGCGGAAATCCGCCGCCTAAATCACCTTCGCATGCAGCAAATCGTGCATGTTCAACGCGCCAACCAGTTGATGCTGCTCGTTCACCACCAGCATCTGATTGATGTTGTATTGATCCATCAGCTGCACCGCCTCGGCCGCCAAACTATCAGGCCCGATGCAACGCGGATTGGTAGACATCACCGCGCGCACCGGCGTCAAACTGAAATCCAGTTTCTTTTCCAGCGTGCGACGCAGATCGCCGTCGGTGAAGATGCCCAGCACGACATCCCCCTCACCCACGATGGCCGTCATACCCACGCCCTTGCGCGACATCTCCATCAATGCAATGCTGAGCATCGCATCCTCGGGCACCTTGGGAATACGCTCGTCCACGCGCATTACATCGCTCACGCACAATAGCAGACGACGCCCCAAACTGCCGCCCGGATGGGAACGCGCAAAATTCTCGGCATTGAATCCCTTGGCATCCAGCAGCGCCACGGCCAGCGCATCGCCCATTGCCAATGTGGCCGTGGTGCTGGCGGTTGGTGCCAACCCCATCGGGCAGGCTTCCTTGTCTACCGCCACATTGAGATGGACATCCGACACCCGCGCCAGACTGGAGTTCGGATTGCCGCTCATGCTGATCAGCTTGGCACCCTGCCGCTTGATGATGGGCGCAATGGTCATCAGTTCCTGACTCTCACCGGAATAGGACAACGCAATGAACACATCTTCCGCCGCCACCATGCCCAAATCGCCATGACTGGCCTCCCCCGGGTGAACGAAATAGGCGGGCGTGCCGGTGCTGGACATGGTTGCTGCGATCTTGCGGGCAATATGCCCGGACTTGCCCATGCCGCTGACGATGACGCGCCCCTCGCAAGCCAGGATCAAATCCAAAGCTTGCAGGAAGGTTGTATCGAGGCGTGTACTAAGGGCATGCACGGCGGCCGCTTCAATATCCAGCACCTGACGGCCAAGTTCGAGCGCACGGGGCGCAGCAAAAAGAGGTTTCTTCATGCGGCGCATTATAGCAAGGTGTTTGCCGGACGCCAGTCGTCAGAGATGCAATTCTTGATGGCAGTCCAAACGTCTCTTTACGCCATTTATTTTTTGCAAACCGTGCAACACTAGGGCATCATCACTGCGGCAACATCACTCACTCGATTCAATGGACAATTCACTCCCCCTGGTACTCATCCTGCTTGCCACCGCCGTACTGGTGGTCGTGGTCTGCCGCATCCTGCGCCTGCCGGTGATGCTGGGATATATCACGGTCGGCATCCTGATCGGCCCGCACGCCTTCGGCTGGATACCCGACTCGCCGAGCACACGCCACTTGGCAGAATTCGGCGTAGTGTTCCTGATGTTCAGCATCGGTCTGGAATTCAGCCTGACGCGCCTGAACTCGATGAAGCGCACGGTGTTCGGGTTGGGCAGCGCTCAGGTGATCGCCACCATGTTGTTGGTGATGATCTGCGCCTGGTTGTTAGGCCTGCGCTGGCAAGCCGGTCTGGCGCTGGGCGGTGTGCTGGCAATGTCATCCACTGCCATCGTCAGCAAGATGCTGGTGGAGCGCGCCGAACTCAACCTGCCTTACGGCCAGCAGATCATGGGCGTGCTGCTATTCCAGGACTTGGCCGTCGTGCCTTTGCTGATCATTATCCCTGCGCTTGCCAGCCAACCCGACAACCTGCCCGCTACGCTGGGCTATGCGTTGGCCAAGGCGGTACTGGTACTACTGATCCTGCTGGTATTCGGCCAACATGTGATGCGCCGCTGGTTCCACGTCGTTGCCAGACAGAAATCCTCGGAACTATTCACCCTCAACGTACTGTTCATCACGCTGGGACTGGCCTATTTCACCGAATTCGCCGGTTTGTCGCTGGCGCTGGGCGCATTCGTGGCTGGCATGTTGATCTCCGAAACGGAATACCGCTATCAAGTGGAAGAAGACATCAAGCCTTTCCGCGACGTATTGCTAGGCCTGTTCTTTGTCACCATAGGCATGAAGCTGGATATTTTCAGCACGTTCTCCAACCTGGGCTGGGTGATCCTGATGCTGATCGGACTGGTCGCATTCAAGGCACTGATTGTCACCTTGCTGGCGCGCGCGCTCAATGGCGACTGGGGCGTGGCACTGCGCAGCGGCATCGGCCTGGCGCAGGCAGGCGAATTCGGCTTCGTGCTGTTGACACTGGCCGAGGAGGCTCATCTGCTGCGAGGCCAGCCTTTACAAATCACCCTGGCTAGCATGCTGCTATCCATGCTGGCGGCACCCTTTCTTATCCAGTACGGGGAAGCTATCGCGCGCCGCTTCTCCGCCGCCGAATGGACCAACCGCGCGCTGCAGATGCACCAGATCGCGATACAGAGCATGTCCAGTAACAGCCACGTCATCCTGTGCGGCTACGGGCGTAGCGGCCAGAAGCTATCCAGCATCCTTGATCAGGAAAAACTGGGCTTCATCGCGCTCGATCTGGATTCGCGCAATGTCCGCGAAGCGGTGGCAACCGGCAAACGGGTGGTGTACGGCGATGCTGCCAAGCGCGAAGTGCTAATGGCCGCCGGACTGATGCGCGCCAAGGTGCTAGTGGTAACTTACAAGGACAAGCATTCCACGCTCAGCATCCTGCGGCACGTCAATGAACTGCGCCCCGACCTGCCCGTGGTGGTACGCTCCAGCGACGAAACCACTGTGGATGCGCTGAAAAATGCCGGCGCAGCAGAAGTAGTCGCCGAAGTGGTGGAAGGCAGCATCATGCTGGCCTCGCAGGCCTTGCTGCTGGCAGGTGTACCGGTCAAGCGTGTCATCCACCATGTCCAGGAAAGCCGCGCGCGCCGCTATACCATGTTCAGCGGCTATAGCCGCAGCGTCAAATCCGATCTCGACATCAGTGATGGCATGCAGCCGCGCTTCCTGAACGTGCTGCTCAAACCGGATTCGGCGGCGGTCGGCAAGCCGCTGCGCGAGGTGAATCTGGCCGCGCTGGACATCGAGGTCAAGGCGTTGCGCCGCAACAACGTACAAGGGGCCCAACCCAGTGAAGAAACCATCCTGCAAAGCGGCGATGTACTGCTGTTGCTGGGCCTGCCCGATGCGCTAAAGGCCGCCGAGAACAAGCTGCATCACTGGCTGGACTGACGGGCGAGACCTAGTCTTCTAAAAAACCACCTCACGCGGAGACGCGAACACGCGGAGAAAAACAAAATCCGACAAGATTCCGACCTGCGCTCCCGCCCGCGCCTACACCTCTACTAGCGGCTCCAGCAGCCTCCTGACCGGCGTCGGAATCGCCGCCGCCAGCGCATCGCTCACCGCCATCCACTCCCGGCCTGGCAGACTCGCCTGCAACGGCAGCTGCTCAAGATCGAACCGCAGCGGCGAGATGTGCAGCCGGAAATGAGTAAAAGTGTGGGTGAATCCCGGCAGAGCGCTCTGCCCGGCGATCTTCCAGCCGCTGCACGCGGCGTATTCCGCCAGCTCCTCATCCCCTTCTTCCCGTTGCGGCAAACACCACAACCCGCCCCAGATGCCTGCCGGGCCGCGTTTCTCCAGCAGGATGCGTCCTTCGGCCATCACCAGCAGCAGGGTCGCCCGCCGTTCCGGCAGCGCCTTGCGCGGACGCTGTGCGGGAAACTCGATTACACGCCGAGCCTGGAAAGCAACGCACCCAGCCTGCACCGGACACGCCGCGCAATTCGGCTTGCTGCGCGAGCAGAGCGTCGCCCCCATGTCCATCAGCGCCTGCGTGTAACACGCCACATCGCGCTCCGGCAATAGAGCTTCCGCCTGCTGCCAGAGCCGCGCCTCGACCGCCTTTTCGCCGGGCCAGCCCTCAATGCCGCAATAGCGCGCCAGCACGCGTTTGACGTTGCCATCCAGAATGGCATGGGGCTGATGGTAAGCCTGCGCGCAAATCGCGGCGGCAGTGGAACGCCCTATGCCGGGCAAGTCGAGTATCTGCGCGTAATCCTGCGGAAATTCGCCCTCGTGACGCGTCACGATCAGGCGCGCCGCGCGGTGCAGGTTGCGCCCGCGCGCGTAGTAACCGAGGCCGCTCCAGTGCGCCAGCACCTGTTCCTCGCTGGCGTCAGCCAATGCGGCGACAGAGGGAAACGCGGCGATGAAGCGCCGGTAATAGGGGATCACCGTGGCGACCTGGGTCTGTTGCAGCATGATCTCGGACAGCCACACCCGATAGGCGTCGCCGCCCTGCCAGGGCAGGTCATGGCGGCCATGTTCGCGTTGCCAGACGATCAGGGAAGTTGCAAAGGAGGACATGCGAGCGCACCGTGAGAAACAATCATTGCAGCCTTGAAAAACGACTCCCCGCCGGCGCGGGGAGTAATTGATGAAGCTCATTCGGGTGTCCCAGCGCGACACCCGCGCTGGGACCGTCAGCGGAACAGCCCTTTGAGGCTGTTTTGCAACTGGTCCTTGACCTTGGCCTTGACCTCTTCCTTCTTGGCCTCGACCTTCTGCTTGGCTGCCTCGCCCACCATCGCGCCGAAATCCAGCGTGTACTTCAGGGCGGAGAACGGGCCGCTGACGCGCACCGGCACGGTGAGGCCGCCCACCGCGTCCTTGCCGCCCTGCCCTTCCAGCGTCTTGGCCAGCGTGGCCTTGGCTAGGTAATTCATGCTGTCCTCGCCGATGTTGATGTCGCCGTTGCCACTCAAACGCAGCAGCGGCGATTTCAGCGACAGGTCGTCGTTGTGCGCCACGCCGGCATTGACCTTGAAGGTCGCCTTCAGCTCGCTGAAGTCGGTCTTTTCGGACTGGTCGGCGGCCTGCGTCTGCGGCTTGCCCAGCATGCTCTGCGCATCACGCAACTTCTTGGCGATGTTGATACCCTTGATCGCGCCGTCGGCCAGATTCAGCGACAAATTGCCGCCCAGCGATTTTTTCATCGCGCTGACGGTATTGCCCTGCATGGAGAGGTTTACGCCGACGTTACCGTGCCCCTCCAGCGTGTCGAAATTCGCCGCATCCTTGGTCAACGCGGCGACGTTGATGCCGCTGAGCTGCTGATTGACAGAAATCACCGGCGTGGCTGCCGCATTCACGCTCAGGCTGCCGCTCAGGCTACCCTGATACAGATTGGCCGACAGCGGGCTGACATTGACCAGACCGTTGTGCGCCTTGACATCCACGCGGACATTGCTGGAACGCACGTTCGCCACTTTGAGCTGACCGATACGCAGGCTGCCGTCCAGATTGAGCGTGCGCAGCGCGGAAAGATCGAGCGGTTTTTCAGGCTCTGCGGGTTTGGCCTCGGCGGATTTGGCGGGCAAATACAGATCGGCATCGAACTGATCCACATCCACGGCGAAGTTGATGGCCGGGTTGCTGAAGCCATTCACACCCACCTGCGCCTTGACCTGGCTCTGCAACAGGCCGCCTGCCAGATTGGCCTGCACGGTCTGCTTGTTGGCGTCCAGCTGGACGCTGCCCTTCATCTGGCTGCTGACCGATTTGTTCGGCAGCTTGTCGCCGGTGGCACTCACCGCCAGCGTCAGGTTGGACAGATTGAACTGTTTCGCCTCGAAATTGCCGGTCAGCGGCGAGGCGAGTTTCACCTTGAACGCCTGCTCGGGCTGGGTCACATCCAGGTCCAGCGTCAGCGCGCCGACCTTGAATGCCTGCGCATTGCCCTCCAGACCGGGCACGGAAAGCACCGCCGCGATGTTGCCCGCCGCACCGTCCAGCTTGGCGTTGAGCACCAGCTTGTCGCCCGAGAATTTGTCCTTGGTCAGGCTGACCGCAGGAGCGTCCAGCGAGGCGTCGAAATTATCCTTGCCCTTGACGCCGCTGGCGTTGAGGGTGAACTTGTTCAGGCCAAACTCCTGCGTGGCGAGATTGGCGTTCGCGTCGCCACTGGCCTTGAGTTTCAGATTGCTGATATCCAGCGCAGCGCCGTCAAGCTGCATATCCAGCCCGGCCAGCTGGTATTGCTGCTTGTCCAGGTCGAAAGTCAGTGTAGTGTTGAGCTTGGCGATGATGTCCAGCTTGGGCTGGTTGGCCTGCACGCCGACCGACAGTTTGACCGGCGATGACACGCCATTGGCCAGACGTCCAGTATTCAGATTCAACTCCTTGATGGCGTACTGCGCGCCCGTGCCCTCATCGCGGTAGGTCAGGTTGGTCTTCTCGACGGTGACCGATGCGATGTCGAATTCGACCGGCTGTGAGGCATCCTTGGGCTGATCGGGACTCTTGCTCAGCAGGTCGTCTATATTGGTGGTGCCGTCCTTGTGCTTGACCAGCGTCGCGGTCAGCCCGCTCACCAGCACCTCGCTGACCACCACATGTTTGCTCAGCAGCGGCAGCAGCGCCAGCGAAACGCGCGCGGTCTCGATGGAGGCGAACGTCTGCTCGCTCTTGTATTCGGACAGGGAAACCTTGCCGAGATTGGCGCCGATGCTGGGGAAGAAGCTCAGGCTGATGTCGCCGTCCAGGTGCAGCGTGCGCTGCTTGCTGTCCTTGACCGACTGGATGATCTGTTCCTTGTAGTCGTTCGGATTAAAGGTCGCGGCCAGATAGCCCGCCCCTGCCACGACGACACCGAGCACAGCCCCGGTTCCCAGCAAACCATATTTGACGATCTTGTTCATTTGCGCTCCCGCCTATCAAATCCGTGGGAGATTATAGCGGAGAGTATCGCCAGTCGCGTGACAACCCGAAAGATTTACGCCCCCGCTTCCCAGTCGTTGGCGCGAGTGGGCGGAGCCAGCCATTGCTGCGACTGGCCAAGCGGCACAACCGCCTCCAGTCCGGCCACGTCAGCGGCTGGCAGTCCAGCCCCAGTGATAAACCAACTCTCCACATGGTCATCCAGCACGCCATCGCTGGCAGGCAGATAACCGGCGAGTATCGGCACGGGATCAATGCCCAGCGACTTCAACGGCGCCATGCGCGGATGGTTGCCGATGAACAGCCGCGCCGCCCCCGGCTTGAACAGCGAGAAACCCATCCTGCCCTTGAAATACGGATATGACTTCACCAGCATGCCGCGAAACGCGCAGTAGTTTGCCGCGCCCATCTGCAGCGGCAACCAGACCGACTCCGGCTTAGCTACATCAATGCGCATCATCATCTGCCCGTCCAGATCATACTGACTGCTTACCCACTGCTCGCCGATCACGAAATCCAGATTGGCTTGGTGCTTGGGCATGCCCCATATGCCCCGGCCACCTTTGGCCGCCGCCTCGCTGGAGACAGGGATATCCCAGATGTATTGCCCGGTGCCGAAGGTCTTGGCGAATAGGCCCGGCAGCAAACGCGGGGCCGGACTTGCGCCATGGGTGCAGGCGATGGCGATCGAGAATTCGATATAGTTGCCGGTATCGGTGTTCCGGCAATCCACCGCCGTTACGACCAGCACACCGCGCCTCCACAGCTGGAACGGATGCAGTTCATTACAGGGCATCAGGCGGCGCGCAGCTTCGAGGTCTATCGAGAACGCCGCCGTCAATACCGGTGACTGGTCGGAGTTGACCGGCATGACATAAGGAATGCCGTCAATCCTCGCACGGCGGCCCGCGATGCGGTGCTGCCGTTCGGGAATGGCCATGACTATCCTCCCTAGCTGTCGTTGAAATGGGCGATGGACAGCCCATCTGCCACTAGATCACTTTCGAGTAACGTGCATGCTCCGTGCGGGTGCGCAGGTATTTGTCGAACACCATGCAGATGTTGCGTATCAACATGCGCCCCTTGGGGGTCACGGTAACCCACTGCGGCGAGAGCTCAAGCAGGCCTTCCCGCTCGTATTCACGCAACTCATCCATCTCGGGGGCGAAATACTTGTCAAAATCTATCAGGTAAGCGACGTTAAAAGACTCCTTGGACAATTCGAAATGGCACATCAGCGCCTGAATGATTGCACGGCGCACCAAGTCGTCAGCATTCAGCTCCATGCCGCGCATGATGGGCAGTTCGTTCCTGTCCAGCGCGTCGTAATAGTCTTCCAGTTCGCGGAAATTCTGGCTATAAGTCGGGCCAATCTTGCCGATGGCACTGACGCCCAGCGCCACCAAGTCACAGTCGGAATGCGTGGAGTATCCCTGGAAATTGCGGTGCAGCCTGCCCTGACGTTGCGCCACGGCCAATTCGTCTTCCGGCTTGGCGAAGTGATCCATGCCGATGTACACATATCCCGCAGCTGTCAGCTTGCGACCGGTCATGCCCAAAATATCGAGCTTGGTCTGTGGCGACGGCAGATCCGACTCATGGATACGGCGCTGCGGCTTGAACAAGGTCGGCATGTGCGCGTAGTTGTAAATGGACAGTCGGTCGGGATTGGCCGCGATGATGCGGTCCAGCGTGCGACCGAAGCCTTCCAGCGTCTGCTTGGGCAGACCGTAGATCAGATCTATGCTGACCGACCTGAAGCCATTGGCACGCGCCGCCTTGATAATGCCCAGCGTTTCTTCTTCACTCTGGATGCGGTTGACTGCACGCTGCACCTCGTCGTCGAAATCCTGCACGCCGATACTGATGCGATTGAAACCTTCCTTGCCGAGCAAGGCGATTGTGTCATCGGTTACCTTGCGCGGGTCGATCTCAATGGAATATTCGCCATCGTCTATCAGTTTGAAGTTCTTGCGTATCGCCGCCATGACCTGACGAATCTCATCATCACTGAGGAAGGTTGGCGTGCCTCCACCGAAATGCAACTGCTCTACCACCTGATTGAGCCCCAGCAAGGCGGCCTGCATCTCCATCTCTTTAATTAGGTATTGGACATATTCGGCTGACTTGCTGCGGTCCTTGGTAATGACTTTATTGCAGGCACAGTAAAAGCACAGCGTATTGCAGAACGGGATATGTATGTATAAGGACAACGGGCGCGCAATGCCGCCTATCTGGCGCTTTTTCACCCACTGTGCATAGCTTTCGGCATCGAACGCCTCCACAAAGCGATCCGCAGTCGGATAGGAGGTATAACGCGGACCATTTTTGTCCAACCTGCGGATCAACTCCAGATCCACGACCAATTCATTGACTTCATTATTCGACATAAGATTCGCCACATTACTATTTGAAGTGCCGCATACTGCCAGCCGCGTATGCCATGTTATTTGATATATATCAAAAAGCATGGCATATTCCCTTCCCCACAATGTGGGCGAGTTAATTAGTAAATCAACATGCTAGTCAATAGCGCTCATCTAGGTTTTTTACGTGACTTCATCCTCATCAACAACCACTACCCATCCAGCCTGCTCAAGTTGCAGTCTCGCAGAGCTTTGCCTGCCTGTCAGCCTCAGTGCTGAAGAACGAGAGCAGCTTGATGAATTGAGTTTAGCAAAGCGCAACTATTCACGTGGCGACTACCTTTATCGCAGCGGTGACAAATTCCGCTCTCTGTACGCCATACACAGCGGTTCTTTCAAGACGCAGGTCCTGCATGACGATGGGCGTGAGCAAGTCACCGGCTTCCAGATGGCGGGGGAAATTATCGGACTAGACGCAATCAGCACTGACATTCACACCTGCGAGGCTATTGCGTTGGAATCCAGTGTGATTTGCGAGATTTCATTCAATAGACTGGAAGCACTCAGTCGGGAGATTCCCCCGCTGCAACGCCAGATTCACAAACTTATGAGCCGTGAAATTGTGCGCGACCAAGGCATCATGCTATTGCTTGGCTCTATGCGCGCCGAGGAGAGACTGGCAGCATTCCTGTTAAACCTTTCACAACGCTATGCGGCACGCGGCTTATCACCCACTCAGTTTAATTTGCGCATGTCGCGCCAGGAAATCGGCAGTTACTTAGGACTGAAGCTGGAAACCGTCAGTCGGGCCTTTTCGCACTTCCAGGAAGCCGGCCTTATCATCGTCAAAATTCGCGCTATAGAGATTATTGATCTCTCGGGTCTACAAGCCTGTTTGAGCAGGGGCTAATAACCGCTGTTAAATTTGACAGAAAGCAAGCTTGGGCGGATTATTCGCCACCCTTTTTTTTAATGCATTATTTTTAGGATTAATCATGGAAATACAATCTAGTGACGCCGAAAGAAAACGTGCTCGTCATCTACATGCGGTATTACTGTTCGACTTGGTTGTCACACATATTTTTCTATTTTTGATGGCATTAACTCTGATGGGAAGTTTCGGCACATTCCCCATCATCATGGTCGTGATACTTTCCGTTATATTGCTGACCTACATTCTGGTTATGGCTAAGCGTTCGCTAACGACCGAGCCTTCGTGGTATGTGCGCTGCCACTGGCAGTTTGCTGCCAAACGCGCCAGATTATTCCTGTTCTTGTTCTTGGCTCTTGGTACGCTGACACTCGCGCTGTATTACGGCGGCACGTATTTCCAATGGAAAAAGGTTGCGACTTGGGCGCTCACTGGCGGTTTTGGTTTGCTGCCCTTTATGGTTTCTGTACTTGGCCTGATCGTCATCGAATTCGATGCGGAACATCAATCCAGAGTTGGTAAGGTTCCCGCAGGCGCGTTGGTCAACTACCCACCGCCAGCGGAAGAGGCTTGATTTTATGGAAAAGAAAATCATTCTGGGCGTCATCGCGCTGATCGTAGCTTCTATCACGCTCGTTTTGATGATTCCCGAAAAACCGGTCAACACCACGCCTGACACTTTGCCTTGGAACATCACTCACCCAACGCCTGAAACGACCCGTGTGTTTGGCATCACTTTGGGTAAGAGCACACTTGCGGAGGTTGCGCAGACCTTTCAATACGAATCGGAGTTAACTATCAGCCTGTTCAAGCCTACCGATGCGAAAATGGGTGTAGAGGCCTTCTTCGAGGAAGTCAATTTCAATGGCCTGAAGGCCAAGATCATTATGACGGTTGCAGTACCTGACCAGGAATTACAGGGCATGTATCAACGTGGCTTACGCCTGAACACAACACCCAGCGGTAAACGTATCACGTTAACTGCCGAGGATCTTGCTCGTGTGAATGCTTTGCCAATTTCCACCCTGACCTATTTGCCTAATTCACGCGTGGATGAGGCTGTCATCGTTAAACGTTTTGGCACGCCCGCACAGCGCATTCGCGAGAAGGACGGCGGCCTGGTCCATTGGCTCTATCCACAACATGGGCTCGATGTGGTAATGGACAGCAAACCATTCTTCCAGTATGTTGCAATTAAGGATTTTTCCTTGCTGAGTACACCGTTGCAGGGCAAAGGTGAAGTGCTGAAATAGACATCCCCCCCGCGACCCAACAGATCTGACTTTAGCACCAAAACCATGCCGCCGAGCAGATTTAGGACTTGAATGCGTATGAATAACCTCTGGCAGAGAATGCTTCAATATCTCAGCTAGAGGCCGCTCCTACCATATCCTTACCCCCTCCTACATCTTGGAATCGGGCTCTGCTTCTGCCTTAGGATTGCTGGCTTTATGTCCGAGCATGGCATCCTCGTCATCGTCCAGTAATATTCGACTGGCGTTACCTTCCATATCTTCGTACTGCCCCCTCTTCACCGCCCACATCAGGATGCCGACGAATACCAGTCCGAAGAAGGTCATGCCCGGTATAAGACTGTATATGACTTCCATTGCTATTCCTTAAATAAGTTACGGATACGTGCAGCATTGCCGATCACCAGTAGCGAACTTATCGGCATAGTAAGCGCCGCCATCAAGGGCGTGACATGTGCGGACATCGCTAGTGGAATCATGATGATATTGTAAACAAACGACAGGCCAATATTTTGTCTGATGGTTCGCAAGGTACGTCGTGACAATATAGTTGCCTGACGCACTTTATCCAGTTCATTCTGCATCAAGACAATATCAGCACTTTCAACCGAAACATCGGTACCTGAACCAAGCGCAATGCCGACATTTGCACGAATCAGGGCTGGCGCATCATTTACCCCATCTCCGACCATCGCCACGCATTCACCCTGCTGCTGAAGTTGTTGTATCACTCGGTCCTTATCCTGAGGCAGCACCTCGGCAATGACTTTGATACCCCCCAACTGTTTAGCCACGGCTTCCACCACAGGCCTTCGATCGCCGCTCAGCAAGGTCATCTCTATGCCAGCTTCACGCAAAGTGTTTACCAGTGCCAGCGCATCCTTGCGCAAAGTATCTGCAAGCACAATCACTGCCACATGCTCACCAGCGATTGCCATATGCACGCAGGTTCTTGCCTGCGACTCAAGTACACTCAACGGCTCCAGTAGTTCTTGTTTCAGCACAATGCTGCACTTTACCAACCAGCCTGCCGTTCCGATTACGACACTATGATTTCCAATTACTGCTGTCACACCGGCGCCTGCTGTGGCGTGAAACTCATGAACTGTGATATTTCGATATGGCAACTTTCGATCATCTGCCCATCGCACAATGGCATTTGCCACGCCATGCTCCGAGTAACGCTCTACGCTCGCCGCGACTGGCATGACATCATCGGCATTCATTCCCTCAGTAACTAGCACTTGCTCGACCCGCATCTTCCCTTCAGTCAATGTTCCCGTCTTATCAAAGATAAAATGCGTCACATTGGATAGAGTTTCCAGCACTTCGCCATTCTTGACCAATATGCCGTGCTTAGCCCCCAGTCCCGATGCCACAGCAATGGACATCGGTGTCGCCATGCCCAGCGCGCAAGGACAAGTAATGATAAGCACCGATGTTGCCGCCATCAGAGCCAGCTCAAAATCAGACGACCACAAGAAGAAAGTTACCCCAGAAAAAAGCAATGTAATCAATACGAACCAAGGAACGATGCTGTCTGAAATTCGTTGGATGGGCGCTTTCGATGACTGCGCCTCTTCAACCAGGCGGATAATTTTTGCCAGTGTTGATTCCTGCGCGAGTGCGCGTACCTCTAGCATTAACATACCGCTGCCATTGAGCGTCCCAGCCGCCACAGTGTCGCCTACTTGTTTTTTGACTGGCATAGATTCGCCGCTCAACATGGATTCGTCCACCGAGCTTTGCCCTTCGCACACCAAGCCATCCATGGCAATCTTGCTACCAGGCTTGACTAGTACTCGCTCCCCGAGTTGGATAGCGCGAACTGATACCACCTTTTCTTCTCCCTCACGAATTACAGTTGCAACACGTGGCTGCAGGTCCATCAACCTATTAGTTGCAGCTACCGCCTGATGCCGGAACATGCCTTCCAAATACCGACCGATCAATATTACAAAGGTCAAATTTGTGACGGTGTCGAAATATATCTGAGTCATCCCGTTCAAGGTCGCATATGCTGAGTAGGCATAAGTGACGGTTAGTCCCAATGCAATCGGCAAATCCATGGTTAATCGCGCATTGCGTAAACCACCCCACGCGCCCTTGAAGAACGGAAAGCCTGAATACAGCAGTGTTGGCGTCGCTAGTGCAAATGCCATCCATTGGAAAAAACTGACAAATTGGCCGCGATCTGCGCCGGTATACAAAGCGATGGCAATCAGATTCAGGTTCATCATGGTGAACCCAGCGAAGAACAATCTAAACAACAGCGAGCGATTGGATTTTTTCATCGCGCCCTCAGCCGTTTCCGGATCATAGGGAACACCGGCATAGCCGATCTCTGATAGGCGACGTATTAGTGCAGAAAGTTTTACACGGGTATCATCCCAGCGCAGATGCAGTCGCTTGCCTGCCATATTGACGTTGGCCGAAAATACTCCTGGCATACGCATCATGCTGCGCTCGATCAACCAGACGCAGGCGGCACAATGTATACCTTCAATTAGCAAATGGGCATCACGCTGGTCGCCCTCTACTCGCACGAAGTCCTGCTGAACTTCGTCCAAGTCATACATCTCGATGTCGCGCGGAGGAGTCGGGGGGGGAGCTAATAGCGTACCTTGTGGTGTACGCTGGTAATAGCCTTCAAGTCCGGCCTGATAGATTGCTTCACATACAGATTTGCACGCAAAACAGCAAAATTTGCGCGTATGACCACCTAGCTGGCTTCGAAAATCAGCATCGCTGGCTATCGGCAGGCCACAGTGAAAACAGTTTGCATCTGCTGCCGAGTTTTCATCACTGCTCGACATTCAGACGACCATTTCGGTTATTTCGGTATGGCAACAAAGACCTTCTGTTCCGTATCAAAATCTCTGCCATCCTTGCTCGCCTTGATGATCAGATCCCAATTTCCAGCGCGTGGGAAAGTCATACTAGCGACATATTCACCTGCATCAGTGGCTTGAAATTTGGTATTAAAATCGAACTTTGGGTCTCCCGGCCATTGTGCAACTATCTCGACTTGCGCACCTTCGATAGCCACACCAGATGAATTTTTCAACTCGAATTTCATTTCTGCCGGGTTTGCCAACAGAATAAAGCGTGCCGCATCAGGAGTTGCCAGCGGATCATTCTCAAGGCGCTGAGGAGAGTGAAGTTTTGTCTGCCAACCCAAAGTAGTACGCTCAGCCTGTTCCTGCAGCCATTTCGCATCATATTTGTTGTGAGATTTAACGCTGTAGTTCTCATCCAGAATTCGGGTTGGATGTTGCGTCACATTCCAAAAAAACTTTGCGTTTATCAACACACCAGAAAGGATGACGGCAAGTAAGCCAAATACCCACGGATTACGCCAGCCTTGTTTATTTTTCTGTGAAAGCACTCTCTATCTCCTAACTGTCTACCTGATGAGCCAGACTAATTTTTCGGCGCGTTGAAAACAGTCTGATATTCTGCTTTCATCTTCTCATCTTCGGTATTCACCACGATAAACCGTAGGGGAGTAACCTCCTGCTTGACATTCATACCTGGTGCTTTGACAAACACGCTAAAACCTGAAGCTTTACCATGATGAACAAGTTGCTGGCGTTCAGCATCAACCACGATTTGACCGGCCACGCCGCCCTCGGCAAGTATCCTGACGTGTATATCCTTGTCTGTCTTGTTCAACACCTTGAAGTTGTACTTATTTTGTATCGAACCATCGCTCATACGCACAAACAGGGGCTGCCTTTCCGGCTCAACCCTTAGGGTCATACTGCCGAGATGGCTCAAACCATAAACAATTCCTGCAAATGCCAGCAGTATGATGAATACATAAACCAGAGTGCGTGGATGTTGATGTAATTTTTTGACTGGTTTGCCGTTCATTTCATCGAGCGAGGCATAGCGGATCAGGCCACGCGGACGACCTATCTTATCCATCACGGAATCGCACGCATCAAGACACAGACCGCATGTGATGCAGCCGAGTTGTTGTCCATCACGAATATCTACGCCAGTCGGACATACCTGCACACACTGGAAACAATCGATGCAATCACCCAATTTAGCATCATCTGCAGCCGGAGTCCCCCTCCGCAAACGACCTCTTGGCTCGCCGCGACCATCATCATAGGTTGGGAAAATCGTTTGCGAATCGGCCATCACGCCCTGAATACGAGCATAGGGGCACAGCCATAAGCAGGTCTGCTCTCGCAAAAAGCCCGCCAGGAAATAAGTGCCAAGTGTAAAGGCCACTAAGGTAGCCCATTCCATCATGGATAGATCAAAACGTAATAAATTATGCCAGTAGACAAAGGCATCTTCGAACCAAATGGTGAAACTTATCCCGGTAAATACTGAGATTGCGAACCAGATGATATGTTTAATGGCTTTCTTACGAAACTTATCGGCAGTTAATGGTGCTGAATCGAGTTTATGCCGCGCGTTTGCATTGCCTTCGATCTTTTCTTCTATCCAAGTAAATAGATCGACCCATGAGGTTTGGAAGCAGAAGAAGCCACAAAACACACGTGATGCCACCGAAGTGACTGCAAACAATGTCATTGCAAGTAACAGTAGCAACAGGGATACCATCCAAATATCCTGCGGCAGGATGGTCAAACCGAATATATGGAACTGGCGATTGTTGACATCAAGCAGCAATGCCTGCTTGCCATCCCAGCGCAGATATGCGCCAAAGAAGAAAATCAGCCAAAAGGATTCAGTAATATATTTCAGGGTACGAAAGCGCCCAGGCATGCGTTTGGCATGAATGGTTTTCTCCCCTAGATTCGTTGCCCATTCGCCGTGCTCGTTATACAAGCCTGTTACTGTTCCGACTTCCTGTTTGCCTTTTTGTTGTTGCTCACTCATCGCAGCTCCCATGGGCGTTCAATTATTGAACATAATTCTAAAGAAGACGCCGTATAAACTCTGCCTCACGACAAAACCCGCACAGCGTATCCTTAATGTTTACAAGGTTTTAATTCATTAAATAAAAAAGGAGGAGGCTCACCTCCTCCTTTTGATGCACGCCCGACTTATTTATCGCCAGACTTTTTGGTGGTTGCGTTGTAGAACAACCAAGCCAACGCAGCAATTACTGCAGCGAATGCACCCGCTGTACCAATCATCAAAGCCCAAAACACATAGTCATGTGACATATTGATTTCTCCTTTTAAACTGCACGGCTTACGCCGTGCAGACATATGGTCAATTACTGAGCTGCTGGTTCAGAAGCTGCTGAAGCTGCTGCATCAGCTGCCACAGGTGCCGCCTCAGGAGCCGCAGAAGGCTGACCGCCACCAAACTTGTAAACGTAAACAGCCAACTTCTTCATTTCAACTGCAGACAATTTACCTGCTTCAGTGAAGTTTGGCATGATTGCGATACGTGCATTTGGATTGCCGGAGTTCACGCCATATTTGATGGTCTGCTTGATACCTTCAACTGAACCGTCAAAACGCCAGATCTTGTCTGTCAGGTTTGCAGAACCCATAGCATGCATACCCTTGCCATCTTCGCCGTGACATGCAGTACAACCACTAGCTGCGAACAGCGGAGTAGATGTCGGCTCACCTTTAGCAACGGCATTTGCCAGCGTATCAATATCAGCATCCGAAACCATACCTTCATGCGCGACCATCATGCCTTGACGGCCACCGCTGATGGTTTCGTAGATGGTATCGATATCACCGCCGTACAGCCAGTCGTCATCATTCAGGATTGGTGCCATGTAGCCTTGTTCGCGCTGTGCGAACTTGGAACCTTCCTGCTTGGTGCCGATACCGTTTTGACCGTGACATGCTGCACAGTTGTCGCTGAACAACACTTTACCGGAACGCGCCACATACTCGGACAGATTTGCATCTGCCAAAATTTGTGCCGGCGTCATTGCTTTCAGCTTGTCTTCATAAGGCTGACGTACATCGTCAAGCGCCTTTTGATCTGCAGCCAGTTCCTTGATGGCAGTCCACTGACCTGAACCTGGCAAACCCAGACCATGCCAGTAACTACCATTGATTGCGACGGGAATGGATGGATACATTGCAAAATATACCACTACCCAAATCGCACTGGCTGTCAGACCAAGCATCCACCACTTTGGCGGCTGATTGACGAAGTCACCCAGATCATCATCCCATACATGCCCCGTGGTCGGCACGCCACCAGCGGAGTTGTGATTTTCACTCATTTTTTATCTCCCGATTTGTTGTACTCGCTTTCGTCTCGCAGAGCCATGTCGCTCTGCGATTCGAATGCATCCTTGTTTTTTGGATTGAATACCATCACATAGACCACCACCATCGCAACAAAGGCGGCAACAGTAAAAAACACTCCTTGCCAATCATTGCCACTCATGGCTGCCCAGTCAGTGTGAAAGTATTCCATCAGTTTAGTCACGGTAGTTCACACCTTCTTCGAACTTAACCTGATTACCCAAGGATTGCAGGAAAGCGATAACCGCATCCATTTCCGTTTTACCTTCCACCTGTGCTGCAGCGCCGGCAATGTATTCAGGCGTGTAGATGTTGGCTGGAACTGGATTGAATGGCATCTTGGTCATGACTTCCATAGTCTTGGTCAACTTAACCGTGTCGATCGGATTTTTGTCCAAGAAGAAGAAGTTAGGCATGACAGACTCAGGCACCACGTCACGCGGATACTTGAGATGCTTACGATGCCATTCGTCGGAGTACTTACCCGCCAAACGAGCCAGATCAGGGCCTGTACGCTTGGAACCCCACTGGTATGTATGGTCATACATAGACTCTTCAGCGATGGAGTAGTGACCATAACGATCCTTCTCATCACGGAACGGGCGAATCATCTGTGAGTGGCACAAGAAACAGCCTTCACGGATGTAAACATAGCGACCAGCCAACTCCAAGGGCTTGTAAGGACGCACGCCATCACCCGGAACCCAATCTTCCAGCGTTTTATGAACGGAAGTAGCAGGATTCCAGACAATTTTGTCCATCGGAATCGCATTGCCTTGCAAGTCTTTGTGCGAAGTATTGTTGAATGAACCATCCGCACTCGCCAAACCTGTGTTTGGTAAGTAGAACAATGGAACGATTTCAACGATACCGCCGACTGCCACAGCAATCGCTGTCAGAACAAACATCAAGAGCGTTTTTTGCTCAATCTTGTCCTGAAACTTAGTTGAATAAATATGATCGTGATCAGACATGTTTTCTCTCCCCTTATGCTTTAGCTGCTACAGCGTTTACGCCGCTTGCAGCGTTCGCTTGACGAACAGTCATCACCACGTTGAACAGCATAATCCACGTGCCCAGATTGAAGATTGCACCGCCAACTGCGCGCATCACATAGTATGGATGCATAGCGGAAACAGACTCAACAAAGGTGTAGGTCAGTGTGCCGAACTCGTCATAATCACGCCACATCAGACCCTGCATGATACCGGACACCCACATCGCAACGATGTAAGTAACAGCACCAATCAAGGCAACCCAGAAGTGAATGTTCACCAGCTTGTCAGAGTACATCTCTGTATTCCACAGCTTTTTGGTCATGTGGTAGATCGCACCGAAGGAGATCATGGACATCCAGCCCAGAGCACCTGCATGTACGTGACCAACAGTCCAGTCGGTGTAGTGAGACAATGCGTTTACAGATTTGATAGCCATAACCGGGCCGTCAAATGTAGACATCGCATAGAACGCCATCGCAGTCACCAGGAAGCGCAGGATGTAGTCAGTACGCAGCTTGTCCCATGCACCGGACAAAGTCATCATACCGTTCATCGCACCACCCCATGAAGGAATGATCATCGCCAGAGAGATCGCAGCACCCAGAGAGCCAGTCCAATCAGGCAGCGCTGTGTATTGCAGATGGTGAGCACCCAGCCATACGTAACCGAATGTCAGTGTCCAGAAGTGCAGAACAGACAAACGATACGAGAACACTGGACGACCGGATTGCTTAGGGATGAAGTAGTACATGATGCCCAGGAAGCCACCAGTCAGGTAGAAACCCACCGCATTATGACCCCACCACCACTGAATCATCGCATCTTGCACGCCAGTGTAGATTGAGTAGGAAGTCGCCCAATCAACTGGAATTGCCATGCTGTTTACCACATGCAGGTAAGTAATCATGACGATCATACCCATGGTAAACCAGTTCGACACATAGATATGCGAAGTCTTGCGGATACCGATGGTCATGATGTAATTCAGACCGTAGGACAACCACACCACCGCAATCATGATATCCACCCACCATGGCAATTCTGCGTATTCCTTACCTTGAGACAAGCCCAATGGCAAAGTAATCACAGCCAGCACGATGATCAGATTCCAACCCCAGAAAGTGAACCATGCCATGGTATTGCTCCACAGCTTAGTCGCACCCGTGCGCTGAACGATGTAAAAACCTGTCGCCATCAACACACAACCACCAAACGCAAAAATCACTGCATTGGTATGCAGTGGACGCAGACGCCCAAAAGTGATTTCAGGAATGTCAAAGTTCAAAAACGGGAACGCCAATTCCGATGCTACATACACACCGACCAGCGTCCCTACTACTGCATAGACAGCAGCCATGATGGTAAACCACCTGACAACGTCCATATCGTACTTTACTGGTGTCGCATTAGTTGCTTCCACAGTATCTCCTCCCGAGAGCTAAATTAAAATCGATACCCCGTTTACCCGAAAATTACCAAGAAACGACGCACCACTCCTTACAGCTTGTAAAAGCTGCGCAATAATGTCACACCCATCAGGGGCAAGTAAAGAAAAAAATCTGCTTGCTTACCGCATAACCACCGTATTTACTCAGGCTTTGCACTGCAATTTTCCTCACCACATTCACTCAAGTAATCACGTCATGACAGCCGAATACACGCTACCCGATGACACACAACCACTACTGGCACTGCCAACCTTACCGATTCACTCCACCGACAATCACCCGAGAGGACAAACTGCTGCACCACAATTCCGGCAGCTTTAGCCGCCTTGATGGCATATTCCATGCCGATGAAAAATCAGCAAAAAATATTTAATTTTTTTAAATCATGAAGTGATTATCAGTCGCATTGACCTGTCAGGCACATTGACATCACCAACACGCTGATTAATATTCAAGTCCGCCAGCAGCTTGTTGCAGATAGCTATTTATTCGGCCGAGCACAAACCTGCGAGAGCTGAATGAGAAAACTATGGATATTAAGCAGGACAACCAGATACTGATGCACGACATTCCCGCCGATGCAGGTGAGACATCGTTACGATTGTCCATCCATTTGAGTGAAATTAGAAGGTGAAGCTGGTCGGTAAGCCGGGTTCTGTCGTGGACAGTCATTCCTCTAGGCGTTTCGTTACCTGACGCTCAAGCAACCTACCCGCCGGCGACGCGAGCAACGTCATGGCCGGCCTATTTGGTCTTGCTCCGGATGGGGTTTACCGTGCCGCCACCGTTACCGGCAGCGCGGTGGGCTCTTACTCCACCGGTTCGCCCTTACCTGATCCCTTCTCAATCGTCGCAGCGGCTTTCGCCACTACTTTTCTTGAGAAGACTTTGCCATTCTTGCGAACGGCAAAGTCGGGCCATCGGCGGTATGTTTTCTGTGGCACTTTCCATCGCCTCACGGCGTCCGGCCATTAACCGGCATCCTGCTCTCTGGAGCCCGGACTTTCCTCCCCGCACCCAAGGTACGCGGCGACTGTCTGACCAGCTTCGGCGCGGAGTTTACACCATGAAGTCGGATGGAAAGCTATATTTTGACGAGCTTGAGATTGACACCCTGTGACTTCCACTGCTTCACCTCATCCTGCAATGCAGTTTCGGTCAACGGACTCTGCTTCAACCAGTCGGCATCCAGCGCGAGGCAATACTTGCCATTCTCAATGCTCGCTTGCATGACGGGCAGGGCGACATCGGTGCGATTGCGATAAAACAACGCCGCCAGCCGCAGACTTATCGCAAGCGTAATATCTTCCTGCGCTACCAGCGCCCCCTGCAACTTCTTCAGACCGCCACGATGTGCCAGTGCCAGCAAGCTCATGCGCGCCTGCTCTTTTTTGGAAAAACCGGGCATATCAGCGTTGGCAAGAATGTAAGCCGTATGCCTGTGATAACCACTATGCGCCACACGAATACCGACACCATGCAGATTGGCCACCCATCCCAACACCTGCAACGCCGATTCGCTTGGTGCCTCCCCGAAGAATTCCCGCGCCAGCTTGTCGGAGAGTTTGGCAACGCGTGCCGCTTGAGCGGGCACGACATGATAGCGGCGCATGAAATGTTGCACGGTCACATCACGCATGTCGTTGTTGTGAAAACGCCCCCACAGGTCGTACAGCACGCCCTCACGCAACGCACTGAGCGCCACCTGCATACGCGTGATACCCAACTCGCAGAAGGCCGCATACATAATGGCAAAACCGCCCGGCAATGAAGGTAGGCGATCCTCGCGCAAGCCCTGCAAACCCAGTTTACGCACATCACCCGCATCAATCAGGCGGGCGCGCAGCTTATCTAATCCTGCACGGGTAATCCCACCGTTGCTGTAGCCATTTTGTTCGAGTATCTCGCCGATAGCCTTGGCCGTACCGGACGAGCCGAGCGCACGTTGCCACTGCCCTCTGTATTCAGCAACGATAGACTGCAATTCGTTACGTGCAGCGATCTCTGCCTTTTCCATCGCCCGCTTGGAAATCTTGCCATCCGGAAAATATCGCGTGCTGTAACTGACGCAGCCCATGTACAGGCTCTCCAGCTTGATCGGCTCCAGACCGTTGCCAACGATAAACTCGGTGGAACCGCCACCGATGTCCATCACCAGCAGGTTGTCGTCCGTTTGCGGCAGGCCGTGCGCCACGCCAAGGTAAATCATGCGCGCTTCTTCGCGTCCTGCAATCACTTCAATTGGAAAACCCAGCACCTTCTCGGCGCGTGCAATAAATTCCGGCGCGTTCACCGCGACGCGCAGCGAATTGGTACCGACCGCACGTACCGCCTCGCGCGGCAAATCACGCAATCGCTCGGCAAACCTGCCCAACGCATCCAGCGCACGCCGCTGTGCGGCCATATCCAGGCGATTGTCTTCTGTCAGGCCAGCCGCCAGTCGCACCGGTTCGCGCAAACCATCCAGCATGTAGAGCTGATCGCCTTCCACTCTCGCCACCTGGAGGCGAAAACTGTTCGACCCCATATCTACGGCAGCAAGAAAGGTAGGCTGTTCCATTATCTCTGGACTTCGCGCTCAATCTCATCCACGGTCACATGGCGCACATCGCGCCCCTTGACCATATAAATGACGTATTCGGCGATATTTTTGGCATGGTCGCCGATGCGCTCGATAGCTTTGGCAACGAAAAGTATTTCCAGCGAAGTAGAAATAGTACGAGGATCTTCCATCATGAAGGTGATCAGATAACGCATGATGGCGCGAAATTCGTCATCCACCTGCGCATCCTGACGCACCACTTCGGCAGCCATGTGCACATCCAGTCTGGCAAACGCATCCAGCGACTTGCGCAACATATCCACGGCGATCTCCGATGCACGCTTGATCTCATGATAGCGTGGGATGGCCAAGCCCTGTTTTTGCGACAGCATTTTGGCCATGCGAGCAATTTTTTCGGCCTCATCGCCGATGCGTTCGAGATCAGTGATGGTCTTGACTACCATCATGACCAAGCGCAAGTCACTGGCGGTCGGTTGTCGGCGCGCAATCACCTGACTGCACGCCTCATCAATCTTGACCTCCATCGCATTGACGCGATGATCCTCTTCAATCACCCGAGTCATCATCGGTACGTCGCCATTCACCAGAGACAGCACGGCGCTTTTGATCTGACTCTCCACCAATCCGCCCATTTGCAACACCTGAGCGCGGATAGCTTCAAGCTCGACATCGAACTGTTTGGAGGTGTGATCGTTACTAGGCATGGGATTCCTTAAAAATCTGAGAATAAAACTGTAGTTTAGTAAAACAACATGAATGAAATGTTACAACCACCACGCTTGCAGCAGCCTAAAGTGCATGAGCCCGCCGATGCAAGCAAGGACGGTTCGCTTATGCCGTCATTGTCTTGACGCCTTCGGGAGTACCCAGCAGCAGCACGTCCGCGCAACGGCGCGCGAACAGTCCGTTGGTCACCACGCCGGCGATATGATCCAGTTCGGTTTCGAGTTCGACCGGATTCAGGATAGAGAGTCCATGGACATCCAGAATGATATTGCCATTGTCGGTAGTAAAACCCTCGCGCAACTTGACCTGCCCACCCAGCCCCGCCAGCTGTCGCGCAACGGAAGCCTGCGCCATCGGGATCACCTCAATAGGCAACGGAAACTTGCCCAGCACATCCACCAGCTTGCTGGCATCGCAGACACAAATGAATTTTTTACTGGAAGCCGCAACAATTTTCTCGCGGGTCAGTGCACCGCCGCCGCCCTTGACCATGTGCATGTGACGAGTAATCTCGTCAGCACCGTCCACATATACCGACAAATCGCCTGCGTCGTTGAGCGACAACACCTCGATACCGTGACCTTGCAGACGCTTGGCAGATGCCTCAGAACTGGCGACCGCTCCACGAATCTGCCCCTTGATCTTGGCCAATTCGTCAATGAAGAAATTGGCTGTTGAGCCCGTACCTACCCCCACAATGCAATCAGCCGGAACATATTCGATTGCAGCCTTGGCTACTGCACGCTTCAAATCGTCTTGACTCATCATTTTGCTTCCCCACTTTCAGTATTATTGTTTATGCTCGTAATTATTGCAGGAAATCGCCCCTTTGTGGAAAGTCATCTGCCGTCCTGTGTCCCGCGCCCGATATACGGCAATCCTGCCGCCCATTCAATCAGGCTGGTGGTAAGATACGAAGCTAAAATTTCAAACGAAAAGCTCAGGGAGAAATGGAAATGTCAGGAAATACCGCAGCAGCCATCCGCACCGTCGCTACCACCCCGTTCAACGACCAGAAGCCCGGCACCTCCGGCCTGCGCAAAAAAGTCGGCGTCTTCCAGGGCGCGCACTATCTGGAAAACTTCGTGCAGAGCATCTTCGACACCATCGCCGCCCCGGCAGGCGCGACGCTGGTGGTGGGCGGCGATGGCCGCTATTACAACCGCACCGCGATCCAGACCATCCTCAAGATGGCCGCCGCCAACGGCTTTGGCCGCGTACTGGTCGGCCAGGGCGGCATCCTGTCCACCCCGGCGGCCTCCTGCGTGATCCGCAAATTTGCAACCTACGGCGGCATCATCCTGTCCGCCAGCCACAACCCCGGCGGCCCGGACGGCGACTTCGGCATCAAGTACAACGGCGAGAACGGCGGCCCGGCCACCGAGACCGTCACCGAAGCCATCTACGCCCGCAGCACGGCCATCGCCGAATACAAGATTCTGGACGCCGCCGACGTGTCGTTGGACACGCTGGGAAGCAGCACGCTGGGCGGCATGCAGGTCGAAGTGATTGATTCCGTGGCCGACTACGCCGAGCTGATGGAATCGCTGTTCGACTTCGCCGCCATCCGCACCCTGTTGTCCGGCGGCTTCCGCCTCAAGTTCGACGCCATGCACGCCGTCACCGGCCCCTACGCCCGCGACATTCTGGTCAACCGCCTCGGTGCGCCCGCCGACAGCGTGATGAACGCCGTGCCGCTGGAAGACTTCGGCAACGGCCACCCCGACCCCAACCTGACTTACGCCCACGATCTAGTCGAGATCGTCTATGGAGCGGATGCGCCCGACTTCGGCGCGGCCTCCGATGGCGACGGCGACCGCAACATGATCTTGGGCCAGCGCTTCTTCGTCACGCCATCCGACAGCCTGGCGCTCTTGGCCGCCAACGCCACCCTGGCCCCCGGTTACAAGGGCGGTATCGCCGGCATCGCCCGCTCCATGCCCACCAGCGCCGCCGCCGACCGCGTGGCCGCCGCCCTCGGCCTGCCCTGCTTCGAAACGCCCACCGGCTGGAAATTCTTCGGCAACCTGATGGACGCAGGCAAAGTCACCCTGTGCGGCGAAGAAAGCTTCGGCACCGGCTCCAACCACGTGCGCGAAAAAGACGGCCTGTGGGCCGTGCTGTTCTGGCTCAACATCGTCGCCGCGCGCAAGCAATCGGTGGAAACCATCGTGCGCGAACACTGGGCCAAATATGGCCGCAACTTCTACTCCCGTTACGACTACGAAGCCCTGCCGACCGAAGCCGCCAACGGCGTCGTGGCCCACCTGCGCGACAGCTTCGCCACCCTGCCCGGCCAGACCTTCGGCAACTACACCGTAGGCACCTGCGACGACTTCAGCTACACCGACCCGGTGGACGGCAGCGTCAGCACCAAACAAGGCATCCGCATCCTGTTCACCGACGGTTCGCGCATCATCTACCGCCTCTCCGGCACCGGCACCGAAGGCGCGACCCTGCGCGTCTATCTGGAAGCCTATGAAGCCGACGTTTCCCGGCACGGACTGGATGCGCAGGAAGCACTGAAGGAACTAATCGGGATTGCCTTGCAACTTTCGGAACTGAAAGCCAGAACGGGTCGCGAACAGCCGACGGTGATTACCTGATTTGAGAGCGGGCTGGGGTTCGTACATCACCCCAGCCTACCCATCTGATAATAAAGATATGTGCAACCCACCAATTTGGATTAGGCAGCATCGGGATTCGGTTTTCGTGTCGCCCATTTTACGTTGAACTAAACCGCTAACGCGGTGGCGCGCTGATTCCTTCTCGTTTTCTTCCGATATCCAAATTACCTTGCTGCAACTCACGTAGAAATCTCCGATCCTTGATCGCGGGGGATGTCCCCGATTC
>JAQTZW010000018.1 GCA_028687575.1 Gallionella sp.
TTTTGAGGTCAATATGTTCGATAAAACCCCAATAAATCAAATGGTTGCAAATGCGATACAGAATCTTGACGAACCGGACATCAGTAAACAATTGAATCTATTCGATTTTTAACCGGACAGTAGTGGCCAAATTACCCAAAACCAAACGCTGCGCCAGCTTAGCTAAAAATTATTCCTGAACCACCCCTTCATCCCTTCCACCAACTCGCCGAATGAACTACCCTGCTTGCGCGTTTCCTCATTGCGCAGATGCGATTCCACCCCACATAAAAGCAGCCCCACGCCGGTGGACATGCGTGGTGTTTTCACTACATCCGATAAGCCGCCGACATAGCGCGGAATGCCCAGCCTGACTGGCATGTGAAATATCTCTTCTCCCAATTCGACCATGCCTTGCATCGCGCTGCTGCCACCGGTGATAACGATGCCAGACGACAATAAATCTTCGAATCCACTGCGCCTCAATTCAGCTTGCACCAGCGAATAAAGCTCTTCGACACGAGGTTCGATTACTTCAGCCAGTGTCTGACGTGACAGTGTGCGTGGCCCACGGTCTCCCACGCCCGGCACCTCGATCACCCCGCCGTCTGCCAATTGGCGCAACGCGCAACCGTGACGGATCTTGATATCCTCGGCATCCTGGGTTGGCGTACGCAACGCCATCGCGATGTCGTTGGTGATCTGGTCACCGGCGATCGGGATGACGGCGGTATGGCGTATCGCGCCGCCGGTGAATACGGCAATGTCGGTCGTGCCACCACCAATGTCCACCAGGCACACACCCAACTCTTTCTCGTCCTCCGCCAACACTGCTCTGCTTGAGGCTAACGGTTGCAGCACCAACTCATTGACTTCCAGGCCGCAGCGGTGAATGCACTTCATGATGTTCTGCACTGCCGCGACTGCGCCGGTAACGATATGCACCTCGACATCCAGACGCATTCCGCTCATGCCCAACGGCTTCTTGATGCCGTCCTGCCCATCTATGCTGAACTCCTGCTCCAGCACATGCAGTTTTTCCTGATCGCCCGGCAAGCTGATGGAACTGGCGGTCTCTATCACACGGTCTATGTCCGCCTGAACAACCTCCTTGTCCTTGATCTTCACCATGCCGCTCGAATTGATGCTGCGGATATGGCTACCCGCGATGCCGGTATACACCGCGCTGATCTTGCAGTCCGCCATCAGCTCGGCCTCTTCCAGCGCCCGCTGGATTGCGCTCACCGCGCCTTCGATGTTGACCACCATTCCTTTTCTCATGCCGGAAGAGACGTGCATGCCCATGCCGATGACCTCAAGCTTCCCGTCAGGCTTCACCTCACCCACGATAGCCACAATCTTGGAGGTACCAATATCCAGGCTTACCACCAGATTCTTCGTTTCTTTATTTCTGCTCATCGTCCGTTCTCCAACACCCAGTTCTGTTTCCCCATCCTGCCAACCGTCATGTCCGCCTAAGCACTGCCATGTCGCACTCGCACCGCAAAACCATTGTGATAGCGCATATCCACGTACTGCACTTGCAACCTCTGCGAGGTTTTTTCAACTTCCTCGCCTTGCTTTGCCGCAGCTTCCTGCATCGTCCCCAGACTATAGGGATACACCGTCACGAATCTCGCCAGCCGTTGCTGCAACTCGTCGCGCCCTAGCTCCACTACCATTTCATTGCTGAGATGCATCTGCCAGGCATGGCGAGGCGACAACACCAGTTGCTTCACTTGCAAATCCAGCGGTTTAAGTTGCTGGCTGAATTTTTCATATTGCACTGCCATCTCAGCCGAACTGCCGGCGAAACCGACGAACTCAGGCAAGGCCTGTTCTGTTTCCGCTGTAAACACCTCACCCTGCGTGTTCACCAGCGACTCGCCATTCCAGCGCGCCAGCGGCTGATGTTCCTCGAATTCGACTGCCAGACTGCCCGGAAACGTGCGCCGGATACTGACGGTGCGCACCCAGGGCAGCTTCTGCAATGCTTGCCGCAAATGCTCGATGTCCACGGTGAAGAAATTTCCCCGCACCTCGCTTCTCACCACTTCACGCACCTGAGCCGCATCCAGTCGCTCAGGCTTGGCACTCAACTTCACACTATGTATCGGCAACAGTTCTGGCCGATGCACCAGGTAATGTCCCGCGCCATACAGCACAGCCAGCACACTGAATGCCATCAGCACACTAGCGATGCCGCGCAGCAGGGTGGCGTTATCCCACATGCGCCAACTCCAGCACACGCAACACCAGTTCGTCGAAGCTGATTCCCGCCTGACGCGCCGCCATCGGCACCAGACTGTGGTCGGTCATGCCCGGCGAAGTGTTGGCTTCCAGCACATACGGCTGGCCATCGACGCTCATCAGGAAATCCACGCGCCCCCAACCCTGCCCGCCGATCAACTCGAAGGCGCACTTGGCCAGGCGCTGCATCTCTGCTTCCTGTGCTGCATCCAGCCCGCAAGGGCAACGGTAGCGGGTGTCGTCGCGCAGATATTTCGCCTCGTAGTCATAGAACTCGTTGGCCGGTTCGATGCGGATCGCAGGCAACACCTGTCCGCCCAGTATCGCCACGGTGAATTCGCCGCCGCCGACGAAGCTCTCGGCAATCACCAGCGGATCGTGCTGCGCGGCATTGCGGTAAGCTGCATCCAGTTCGCCCACCGTTTTCACCTTGCTGATACCGACGCTGGAACCCTCGTTGGCCGGTTTGACGAACAGCGGCAAACCCAGCTCGCGCACTACCGCATCGGGGTCGCTCTGTGCATCCAGCATCAGAAATTTCGGGATCGGCAACTGGCCGGCCTGCCACACCAGCTTGCTGCGCCACTTGTCCATACCCAGCGCCGAAGCCATCACGCCGCTGCCGGTGTATGGGATGCCCAGCAATTCCAGCGCGCCCTGCACCGTGCCGTCCTCGCCGCCGCGCCCGTGCAGCGCGATGAACACGCACTCAAAGCCCTGGTCGGCCAGTTCCTGCAAGTTGCGCTCTGCCGGGTCGAACGGGTGCGCGTCCACACCGCCGCGCAACAGCGCCGCCAGCACCGCCGCGCCGCTTTTGAGCGACACTTCGCGCTCGGCGGACGTTCCGCCGAACAGCACCGCGACCTTGCCGAAGCGTCCAGCGTCCGGCGTCGGACAATCATTCATTTCGTATTTACTCATGGCTTGTTCGCCTCTCCGATGATTCTTACTTCCGGGTGCAGATCCACCCCGGTCTGCTGCAATACGGTGTTGCGCACCAGTGCTATCAGACTTTCGATATCCGCCGCCGTCGCCTCAGCCACATTGACGATAAAATTCGCGTGTTTCTCTGACACCTGCGCGCCGCCCTGCCTAAATCCTTTCAGCCCGCACTGCTCTATCAGCCGCGCCGCATGGTCGCCCGGCGGATTGCGGAACACCGAACCCGCATTCGGCAGATTCAGCGGCTGGCTGGCGATGCGTTTGGCCAGCAACGTCTTGATCTGCTCACGCGATTGCTCGGCGTCGCCGGGCGCGAAGCACAGCCATGCGCCGACGAAAAATTCTTCTTGGGGAAGAGATAAGGGGGAAGGGGTAAGGGTAAAACCCTCGCCCTCTGTCACCGCACCGCTCTTCCCTCTTCCCTCTTCACCCTTCTCCCGCAGCTTCACGCTGCGATACCCCACCTCGTACTCCGCTGGGGTACGCTCCAGTAATTCGCCGCGCCGGTTCACCAGTTGCACGCGCTCGACATGCTGCCAGGTCTCGCCGCCGTAGCATCCGGCGTTCATCGCCAGCATGCCACCCACCGTGCCGGGGATGCCGGCAAAGAATTCCGCGCCGCCCAAATCGTGCAATGCGGCGAAACGCGCCAGTTTCGCGCCCGGCACGCCAGCTCCGGCGTAGATGCTGCCATCAGCCTGCATACTCAATTCGCGCAGCGCGCCGTGCATCAGCAGCACCGTGCCGCGCACCCCGCCGTCGCGCACCAGCAGGTTGCTGCCCAGCCCCACCGCCAGCAGCGGCTCACCGTCCGGCAGAGCGCGCAGGAAGGCGCACAGGTCGGCCAGATCGGCTGGCTGGTAGACGCGATCCGCCACGCCGCCGGCGCGCCAGCTGGTGTGCCGGCTCATAGTCACCGCCAGGCGCAACTCGCCCCGCAGTGCCTGCGCCTGCTCGCGGGTTGCAAATCGTATCGGTTCGCTCATGTTCATTTTCAGGCTTGTGTCATCTGTACGATCTCGGCCGGCACGTTGCCGATCGATCCCGCCCCCATGGTCAGCACCACGTCGCCGTCGCGCGCCAGTTGCAGCACGGTCTGCGCCATGCCGGCGATATCCTCGACGAACACTGCCTCGCTCTGCCCGGCCAGGCGCAGCGCGTGCATCATCGCGCGCCCGTCCGCTGCAACCAGCGGAGGCTCCCCCGCCGCATAGATTTCGGCCAGCAGCACGGCATCCACGCCGCGCAACACCTTGACGAAATCCTCGAACAGGTCACGGGTGCGCGTGTAGCGATGCGGCTGGAACGCCAGCACCAGCCGGCGCCCCGGGAACGCACCGCGCACCGCTTCCAGCGTGGCCGCCATCTCCACCGGATGATGGCCGTAATCGTCTATCAGCGTGAAGCTGCCGCCGTCCGGCAGGGCGATTTCGCCATAGCGCTGAAGGCGACGGCCTACGCCCTGGAAACCCGCCAGCGCCGCAATGATGGCCTCGTCTGCCACGCCGACTTCCAGCGCAATCGAGATTGCCGCCAGTGAATTCAGCACGTTGTGCCGGCCCGGCAGATTGACGGTGATCTCCAGGTCGCGCGGATGCCTGTCGTTGCGACACTGCGCGGTGAAGCGCATCTGGCCGCCCTCGGCGCGCACGTTGATTGCGCGCACGTCCGCGTCTTCGCTGAAGCCGTAGGTCGTCACCGGCTTGGTGATGCGCGGCAAAATTTCGCGCACATTGGCATCGTCCACGCACAGCATCGCCCGCCCGTAGAACGGCAGGTGCTCGACGAAATCCACGAATGCCTGCTTCAGCCGATCAAAGTTGTGCCCGTAGGTCTCCATATGGTCGGCATCTATATTCGTGATGACCGCCAGTATCGGTTGCAGATACAAGAAGGAAGCATCGGACTCGTCAGCCTCCACCACGATGAATTCGCTGGTGCCGAGCTTGGCGTTGGTGCCGCTGCTGTTGAGCCTGCCGCCAATCACAAAAGTCGGGTCGAAGCCACCTTGTGCCAACACGCTGGCAGTCAGACTGGTGGTCGTGGTTTTGCCGTGCGTGCCGGCGATGGCGATGCCCTGACGCAAACGCATCAGTTCGGCCAGCATCATCGCGCGCGGCACGATGGGGATATGGCGTTCTCGTGCAGCCACCACTTCGGGATTGTCGCGACCCACGGCGGTGGAAGTCACCACCACGTCGGCGTCCGTCAAGTTTTCGGCGGCATGACCGATGGACAGTGTCACACCCAGCTGACGTAGACGTCGTGTCGCAGCGCCTTCCCCCAGATCGGAACCACTCACCTGATAGCCGAGATTCAGCAACACCTCGGCGATGCCGTTCATGCCTGTTCCACCGATTCCGACAAAATGGATATGCTTGATTTTATGCTTCATAATTTTTCTGTGAAACGTGAAAGGTGAAACGTGAAATATTTCCTCTCCCGCTTGCGGGTGAGGGTTGGAATGTGGAAGTTTTTACGTTTCACTTTTCACCTTTCACGTTTCACTTGGTTAACCTGCCAGTTCGGCGCAAGCCTGCGCCACCCGTTGTGCCGCATCCGTCCTGGCCACGCTGCGCGCCTGTTGCGCCATCTTAAATAATGCTTCCCTGTCCAGCCCCGCCAGCCACTGCGCCAACCGTTCTGTGTTCAGCTCCGGCTGCGGCCACAGTTCTGCCGCGCCGCGCTCGCTCAAAAAGCGCGCGTTGTGCGTCTGGTGATCGTCCACCGCATGCGGGAACGGAATCAGCAGGCTGGCCACACCTGCCGCCGCCAGCTCGGCTACCGTCAACGCGCCGGCGCGGCAGATCACCAGATCGGCCCCGGCATAGCTTGCCGCCATGTCGTCTATGAACGGGCGGATGTCCGCCGCCACTCCGGCCTGCTGATACAGTCCGACTACCGTTTCGTGATGCTGTTTGCCAGTCTGGTGCAGCACTTCGGGGCGCGCTGCTTCAGGCATCAGCGCCAATGCCGCCGGCACGGCCTGATTGATCGCCTGCGCGCCCAGACTGCCGCCCACCACCAGCACTTTCAGCCGTCCGTGCCTCGCGCCATAACGCTGTGCAGGTTCCGGCAGTGCGGCGATGGACGCACGCACCGGGTTGCCGCACCAGTTGGCGCGTGGCAGCACGTCCGGGAAGCCGCTCATCACCCGGTCGGCCACTTTCCCCAACACTTTGTTGCTCAAGCCCGCCACCGAATTCTGCTCGTGTATCACCAGCGGACGGCGCAGCAGCGCAGCCATCATGCCGCCGGGGAAGGTGATATAACCGCCCATGCCCAGTACCACGTCGGGCCGGTGTTCAAATATCGCCGCAGCGCTCTGCCACAGTGCGACCACAAGGTTTAACGGCAGCATCAGCTTGCGCAGCAACCCCTTGCCGCGCAGCCCGGAGAACCGTACCAGCGCCATCGGGTAACCGTGCTTGGGCACCAGTTCCGCCTCCATGCTGTTAGGCGCGCCCAGCCAGGTCACGCTCCAGCCCTCTGCGCGCAGCACGTCTGCGACCGCCAGCGCTGGGAAGATGTGGCCGCCGGTTCCGCCCGCCATGATCAGGATGGAGCGATTCATTCCTTCATCCCCCGTGCGATGCGCCGATTCTCGTAATCCACCCGCAGCAGCACCGCCGCCGCGATGCAGTTCACCACCACACCGCTGCCGCCGAAACTCAGGAATGGCAAGGTCAGCCCCTTGGTCGGCAACACGCCCATATTCACGCCGATGTTGATGAATGCCTGTGCGCCAAACCACACGCCTATGCCCTGTGCCACCAACGCGGAGAAGTTACGCTCCAGAAATGCCGCACTGCGCCCGATCTGCAAGGCACGCACCACCACCAGCGCGAACAGCAGCAGCACGCAAGCCACGCCCACCAGCCCCAGTTCCTCGGCGATCACCGCCATCAGGAAATCGGTATGTGCTTCCGGCAGGTAGAACAGTTTTTCGACACTTGCGCCAAGTCCCACGCCGAACCATTCGCCGCGTCCGAACGCAATCAGCGCATGGCTCAACTGGTAGCCCTTGCCGAACTGGTCATCCCAGGGATTCATGAATCCAACCACCCGCTCCATTCGATATTTCGAGGAGAAAATCAGTGCCGTGAACGCCATCGGCAATGCCACTGCCAGCGCGACGAACACTTTGCCGTTGAAACCACCCAGCCACAGCGTGCCGAAGGCGATGGAAATGATCACCACAAATGCGCCCATGTCAGGCTCGAACAACAACAGCGCACCGACCACCGCCATCACCAGAAACATTGGCAAAAATGCCTGTTTGAACAAATGTTTAACTTTAGCCTTGCGCGCCGTGTAATCGGCCGCATACATCACCGCAAACAATTTCATCAGTTCTGATGGTTGCAGATTGACCACCACCAACGACAACCAGCGGCGACTGCCGTTCACCTCACGACCGATATGCGGGATCAATACCAACACCAGTAGCACACCGCCCGCCATGAACAGCGTGCTCGCGCTGGATTGCCACGACTGCACCGGGATCTGAAATGCCACTGCGCCCGCAAGCAGCCCCACACCGATGAACATGGCATGTCGCAACAGGTAGTAACTCGCCTGATGATTGGTGAATTTGCTGCCCTCTGCCGTGGCGATGGACGACGAATAGACCATCACCAGCCCGATTGAGAGCAGCGCTGCGAACACCCAGGCCAGCAGCTCGTCATACTGCGACTGGGGCGGTTTGGTGCGCGTCCTGACTAGCGAGACCATGCGCCCTCCTTCTGCAGCATCTTCACCGCAGCGACGAACACTTCCGCCCGGTGCGCGTAATTGCGGAACATGTCGAAGCTGGCGCAGGCAGGCGACAGCAGCACCGCGTCACCCGGCAGCGCCAGTTTTGCGGCCTTGTTCACCGCCAACCGCATGTCGGCAGCGTGCTGGATGATCACGCCGCAACCGGCCAGTGCCGCTTCGATCAGCGGCGCGTCGCGCCCGATCAGCACCACCGCGCGGGCATGGCGCGCCACCGCTGGATTCAGCGGCGAGAAATCCTGTTCCTTGCCGACGCCGCCCAGAATCACCACTGCGGGTCGACCCAGGCCTTCGAGCGCGGCAACCGTCGCACCGACGTTGGTCCCTTTGGAGTCATCGAAGTAATCGACCCCGTTCAGTTCACAGACCAGCTCGACTCTGTGCGGCAGCCCCTTGAAGCTCTTGAGTCCAGCCAGCAAAGGCGCCATCGGCAGATCGATGGCGCGGCACAGCGCAAGGGCTGCCAGTGCATTGGCGACATTGTGCAAACCGTTCAACTGCAATTCGGAGGCCATCATCAGCCGCTGCCCGCCCTGCATCAGCCAGATTGCATCGCCCTCGCGGCTGATGCCGAAATCCTGTTCGTCAGCCGGCGCGTCGAGTCCGAAAGTCACCACACGGTGCGTCTCGCCATCCGCCATCGCGTGACTGCGCGCATCGTCGCGGTTCAGCACCTGCACCGCGCAGCCCATGAATATCCGCTGTTTGGCTACGGCATAACTGTCCATGCCATCGTAACGATCCAAGTGATCTTCGCTGATATTCAGCACCGTCGCAGAGTCGGCGTTCAGCGTGGAAGTGGTCTCCAACTGGAAACTGGACAACTCCAGCACCCACACCTCCGGCTGCTGTTTGCCGCGTTGCATCACGGCATCCAGTACCGCAGGCGAGATGTTGCCTGCCGCCAGTGCATCGCGGCCCGCCACCCGGCTCATGTGCTCGACCATGCTGGTGACGGTGGTCTTGCCGTTAGAGCCGGTGATTGCGACCACCTTGCTGCCCCCGCGATCCGCCTTGTTTGCCAGGTACCAGGCAAACAACTCCATGTCGCCCACCACCGGTATGCCGCGCGCCACGCCGGCCGCAACCACCGGATCGGCCAGCGGCAAACCTGGACTGATGGCAATCAAATCAATGCCGTCAAACAGTGCTGCGCTGAACGCGCCGCAATGCACCTCACTTGAGCCGACCAAACGCACCACTTCTGCCAAACCCGGGGGGACTTCACGACTGTCTGCGACGCGCAGACTGACTCCCTGCACGCTGAGCCAGCGCACCATGGAGAGCCCGGTCTCACCGAGACCCAGCACCAGCACAGTTTTGTCCTTGAGTTGTTTCATCTCAGTTTTAATGTCGCCAAGCCCAGCAAAACCAGCATCATGGTGATGATCCAGAAGCGCACCACCACCTGTGTCTCTTTCCACCCCTTCAATTCATAGTGATGATGTAGCGGCGCCATGCGGAACACGCGTTTTCCCGTCAGCTTGAACGAAGCTACTTGTATGACCACCGACAAGGTCTCAACCACAAACACGCCGCCCATGATGAACAACACCAACTCCTGCCGCACAATCACCGCAACCACGCCGAGCGCTGCACCCAGCGCCAGTGCGCCGACGTCGCCCATGAACACCTCGGCGGGATACGCGTTAAACCACAGGAAGGCCAACCCTGCACCCGCCACCCCGCCGCAGAAAACTGCCAGTTCACCCGCACCCGGCACATAGGGCACGCCCAGATATTTGGCGAACACCACGTTGCCCGCCACATAGGCGAAGAACGCCAATGCGCTGCTGACCATCACGGTGGGCATGATTGCCAGTCCGTCCAATCCGTCGGTCAAATTCACCGCATTGCTGGTGCCGACGATCACGAAATAGGTCAGCGCGATGAAGCCAAAGGCCGTGAGTGAAAATGTCAGATACTTCAAGAACGGGATGATGAGTTCGGTCTGCGCCGGAACCGTTGCGGTCTTCCACAGATAGACCGCGACCACTGTTGCAATGATGGATTGCCAGAACATCTTGGCTTTTGCCGACAGCCCCTTGGGATTGCGATGCACCACCTTGCGGTAGTCGTCCACCCAGCCAACTACGCCGAAGCCCAGTGTGGTTAACAGCACGACCCATACATAATGGTTGTGCAGATCGCCCCACAACAGCGTGGTGATGGCGATCGAGGTCAGGATCAGCGCGCCGCCCATGGTTGGCGTACCCGCCTTGACCAGATGGGTTTGCGGGCCGTCGTTGCGCACCGATTGGCCGATCTTGTAGGCGGTCAGTTTGCGGATCATCGCCGGTCCGACCATGAACGAAATGAACAGCGCAGTCATCGCCGCCAGCATGGTGCGTAGCGTTATATAGTTGAATACACTAAAAAACCGTACATCCTCAGCCAGCCATTGTGCGAGTGCCAGTAGCATGTTTATCCCTTGATCTCACTATTCGCGCAGTACGCCACCACGCGTTCCATTTTCATAAAGCGCGAACCCTTCACCAGCACGGTGGTAGTAGCACTCAACTCCGCTTCCAGAGCAGCCTGCAACGCTTCCAGCGTTTCAAAATGCTGCGCCCCTGCGCCGAACTTATTTACCGCCTGACGGCTCAATTCGCCCAACGCATACAACTTCTCGATGCCGGCCTGGCGGGCGGTCACACCCATCTCGGCATGGAAAGCGGCGGCGTTCTCGCCCAGTTCGCCCATATCGCCCAGCACCAACACACGCTTGCCACTTGCCTGCGCCAACACGTCAATTGCCGCGCGCATCGAAGCCGGGTTGGCGTTATAGGTGTCATCTATCACCGTCGCGCCATTTCGTGCCGGCTTGCGCTGCAAGCGTCCAGGCACGCCGCCGAACGACTCCAGTCCTGCCACGATGCTTTCCAGCGGCACGTTCAATGCTATCGCCGCCGCCGTCGCGGCCAGCGCGTTGCGCGCATTGTGTTCGCCCGGCACCTGCATGTCCGCCGTGAAATCCCCTGCAGGCGTCCGCACATCAAGCCTCATGCCGGCGACACTCGGCTGCCAGCCTCCCGATACGTCCGCATGATTGTTCAGCCCGAACTCCAGCAGAGAATTGACACCGGCAAGCTTGCGCCACAGCGGCGCGTAGTCATCGTCGGCGTTGATAATCGCGCTGCCGTCATGTTGCAGCCCGGTGAATATCTCACCCTTGGCGTGCGCCACCGCCTCTACCGACCCCATGCCTTCCAGATGCGCGCCGCTGGCGTTGTTGATCAAAGCCACCTCGGGTCGCGCAATCATGGTCAGGTAGTCAATCTCTCCCGGATGATTCATCCCCATCTCGATCACCGCATAGCGGTGTTGCGCGTTCAGCTGCAACAGCGTCAATGGCATGCCGATGTCATTGTTCAGATTGCCACGGGTCGCCAACACGGCCTCTGCACTACCTGCCGCCGCACGCAGAATCGCTGCCAACATTTCCTTGACCGTGGTTTTGCCGTTACTGCCGGTGACTGCCACCAGCGGGATGGCGAACTGCTTGCGCCAGTGTGCTGCCAGCTGCCCCAGCGCGATGCGCGTGTCCGCCACCAGCAACAACGGGCAGGGTGTCGCTTCGCCGTGATAGCTGTCCGCATTCACCACTGCCGCTACCGCACCCGCTGCGGCTGCCTGTGCAACAAAGTTCGCACCATCGAATTTTTCACCGCGCAGCGCGATGTAAAGATCGCCCGCGCCCAGTTTCCGCGTGTCGGTGGATACGCCGGAAAATGCCACCTTGCCCGTCACGCCGGCCAGTCGCCCATGCAACACCTGCGCGGCTTGCGATAACTGCATCATCATTGAACCTCTCCCATGCCGATCGCCGGCTCCCGCCATTCCCGCAGCGCCTGCAGGGCGACTTCCACGTCGCTGAAATGCTGCCGGACGCCCGCGATCTCCTGATAATCTTCATGCCCCTTGCCGGCCAGCAACACCGTGTCGCCACGTCCGGCCAGCGCGATGGCGCGACCGATGGCTGCTGCACGATCAACGATGACCTCGTGGCGGCCCGCCGACATGCCGGCGACCACCTCGGCGATGATTTGCTGTGGATCTTCGCTGCGCGGGTTGTCGCTGGTGACGATGCAATGGTCGGCGTATTTTTCCGCCATCTGCCCCATCAGCGGACGCTTGCCCCGGTCGCGATCGCCGCCGCAGCCAAACACGCAGATCAGCCTGCCGGCATCGCCCATTTCACTGCGGCAGGCTTCACGCAAGGCCTGCAATACTTTTTCCAGCGCATCCGGCGTATGCGCGTAATCCACAATCACGGCGGGCTGCCCGGCGGCACCCAGCTGCTGCATCCGGCCTGCCACCGGCGTCACGGCCCCCAGCGAACGAACTGCTGCCGCCAAGCCCACGCCACTGACCAGCAACACGCCCAGCGCGCCCAACAGATTGGCGGCATTGAACCTGCCGACCAGTGCGCTGCTCAATTCCGCATCGCCCCAACTGCTATCCACTTCCAGCCGCACACCCTGGTTGTGCACCTCCACCACGCGCCCGTGCACCTTGCGCAATCCCAGCCGATCGGCCAATCGCAGCGCGGTATCGGTCATGCCGTAGGCGACCACTTCCACCTTGCGCTGCTGCAACTCGGCAGCCAGCTGAGCTCCGAACGCATCGTCCAGATTGATCACCGCATACTTCAGCGTGTCCCATTCCAGCAGACGGCGCTTGGCCTCGGCATAGCTTTGCATGTCGCCGTGGTAATCGAGGTGGTCGCGACTCAGGTTGGTGAGCAGCGCCACGTCGAAACTCACCCCGTTCACCCTGCCCTGCACCAGCGCATGGGATGAGACTTCCATCGCCACTGCCTGCGCGCCCTGCTTGAGATATTCCGCCAGCAGGCCATGCACGCGGATCGCATCCGGCGTGGTATTGACCGTACTTTGCAACGTGCTGGCAAAACCGTTGCCCAGCGTACCGATCAGCGCACACTTGCGACCCGCATCGCCTAGTGCGTTGGCGATCCAGTGGCTGGTTGATGTCTTGCCGTTGGTGCCGGTCACCCCCACCATCCACAATTTTTGCGAAGGCCCGCCGTAGACGATGTCAGCCAACACCCCCGCCTTGTCGCGCAGCCCTGCCACGGCAAAATTGGGAAGCTTCCAGTCGGACGACCATTCACCTTCCAGTGCTTCCCAGATCACCGCATTCGCGCCGTTGGCTATCGCCTGAGCGATGAAACGCCGCCCGTCGGTCTGCTCGCCGGGATAGGCGACAAAAGTATCGCCGCGACGCACCGCGCGGCTGTCTGTTTGCAGATGCGTAACCGGTGCTGGCAGCATGCGCAACTGATTGGTCAACGACTGTTTCAGCACGGAATTCATACTTCCTCCCGGCTGCTGTCGGCATCTGTCGGCGGCACGATCACATTGTCCAGCGGCGCGTCATTGGGCACGTTGTACATGCGCAAGGTCTCGCCCGCGATCTGACTGAACACCGGCGCTGCCACCAAACCGCCGTAGTACTGCCCCCCTTCAGGCTCGTCTATCATCACTGCGACAATCACGCGCGGCTTGGATACCGGCGCAAAACCCACGAAAGAAGCAACATAGCGATTGCTGTAATGATGACCTTCCAGCTTGTGCGCCGTGCCAGTCTTACCCGCGACGCGATAGCCTGCGATCTGCGCCATGGGCGCTGTGCCGCCCGGCAACACTACAGACTCCAGCATCGCGCGCATTTCGCCCACCGTCTTTTCGGAAAACACCCGCTTGCCAACCGCCGGCGCATCCAGCTTGACCAGCGACACCGGCTTGATATCCCCATCGCCAGCGAAGGCCGTATAAGCGCGCGTCAGCTGCAATAAATTGACTGAAATTCCGTGCCCATAAGACATGGTGGCTTGTTCGATAGGCTTCCAGGTATGCGCATCACGTAACATGCCAATTGCTTCTCCCGGAAAATTACTGCCGGTGTGCGCGCCGAATCCCGCATCACTGAACGTCTGCCATAGCACACTGGGTTCCAGTGACAACGCAATCTTGGAGGCACCCACGTTGCTGGATTTCTGTATCACCTGCGCGACTGTCAGGAACGGTTCGGGATGCGTGTCGTGTATCTTCTTGTTGGCAATCGTCAACACACCGTTTTCGGTATTGATGACGGTATCCGGCTTTACTTTGCCGGTCTCCAGCGCGGTCGCTACAGTGAACGGCTTCATCGTAGAGCCCGGCTCGAACATATCCGCTACCGCGCGGTTGCGCATCTGTTCCGGCGTGAGCTGCGCGCGATTGTTCGGGTTGTAACTAGGGTAGTTGGCCAGCGCGAGTACCTCTCCGCTGCGCGCATCCAGCACCACCACAGCGCCCGCTTTCGCCTTGTTTTTCTGCACCGCCAGTTTCAATTCGCGGTACGCCAAATGCTGAACCCGCAAATCCAGACTGAGCATGATGTCGGCACCCGGCTTGGGAGGCTGCAGGCTGCCGGCATCCTCGACCATATGACCGCGCCTGTCCTTGATGACACGCTGGCTGCCCGGCTTGCCTGCCAAGTCGCCCTGCAACGCCAACTCCAGCCCCTCTTGACCGTTATCATCCTGCCCGGTGAATCCCAAGGTCTGGGCGATTTCTTCGCCAGCCGGGTAATAGCGGCGATATTCTCGTTTCAGCGAGATGCCAGCCAGATTCAGGCCACTCACTTCGCTTGCCTGATCTGGCGGAAGTTGACGCTTCAGATAGACGAAATCGCGTGTCGTGTCTGCAAGACGGTCGTGCACTTCGCTCACACGCATGGACAGCAACTGCGCCAGCTTGACAAGCTGCTGCTCATCCATCTTGGCATCCTTGAGGTCACCCATCTTGATGACGGACGGACTGGCCCACACTGACTCGACTGGCGTGCTGACTGCCAGCGGCTCACCATTGCGGTCAGTCAACATGCCTCGGTGGGCGCTGACCTCCACGACGCGGCTGTAGCGCTGATTACCCTTTTCCTGAAGGAACTCGTCATGGATGCCCTGCAAATAGAAGGCGCGCACCAGCAAGCCAGCCAGCGCCAACAGGATCAATGCAAACAGCAGGGACGCGCGCCATCCCGGCAATTTTGCCGCCGACTGATCTGCCTCACTGGCCGTGTAGTTCATGGATGCCCCACCTTGCCCACCGTTTCAACCCGAATGAACCGTACCTGTTCTTTTTGCGGCAGCCTCATCTGCAGACGCGCCGTCGCAATGCTTTCCACCCGCGCCGGAGCTGCCCAAGTGCTCTGCTCCAACTGCAACTGCCCCCACTCGACCTCCATCTGGCGGGCATGCTCCTTTTCCTGCTGCATAGCCAAATACAACTTGCGCGCCTTGTGTTGCGAGGTGACCACACTTAACGCCCCCGCCACCACCAGCACCAGCAACAGCACGTTCAACCAGCCGCTACGCCGCATCACTGCGCTCCGCCACTCGCATCACCGCACTGCGCGCACGGGGATTTGCCTGCAACTCCGCCTCGCTGGCCCGCACCGCCTTGCCTATCACCCTCAACTTACCCTGCGGCACCTCGCTGGCACGTATCGGCACGTTGCGCGGCAACTTATCCGCATCACTCATCTCGCGCAGGTAGTGCTTGACCATGCGGTCTTCCAGCGAATGGAAACTGATCACCGTCAATCGTCCGCCCGTTTTCAGCCGCGCGACACACGCCGGCAGAATCTGCTCAAGCTCTTCGAGTTCCTGGTTGATATAAATCCGTAAAGCCTGAAAGGTGCGTGTCGCCGGGTTTTTGCCTGGCTCGCGGGTGCGCACCGCCTTGCCAACCAATTCGACGAGCTGCGCCGTGGTCTCGATGGGCTCAACCGCCCGCGCAGTAACAATCGCTCTTGCAACCTGCTTAGCAAACCGTTCTTCGCCGTACTCACGTATCACCTCCGTCAATAATCCTTCGTCCGCCGTTGCCAGCCACTGTGCGGCAGTCAAACCACGGGTCGTGTCCATACGCATATCCAGCGGCGCATCAAAGCGAAAGCTAAAGCCGCGTTCGCCCTCATCCAACTGCGGCGACGACACGCCCAGATCGAGCAGCACGCCATCCACACGCGCTATCCCCAGACCATCCAGCACCGCCTCCAGATTTGCGAAACCGCTATGCACCAGACAGAAACGCCCATCCACCCACTGGCTGCCGCTGGCGATGGCTGCAGGATCCTTATCCAGTGCAATCAACCTGCCACTTTCACCCAATTTCTCAAGAATCAATGCACTATGGCCGCCGCGCCCGAACGTGCCGTCCACATAGATGCCATCCGGCCTGATTGCCAGCGCCTCGACCGCCTCATGCAGCAAGACTGTGGCGTGACTCAACGCCCCGCTCATAGCGAAAAACCTTCCAGCTCGGGCGGCAACGCCCCGCCGATGAATGCTAGCGCCGCCTTCTGCTGCGCCTGCCACCTTGCCTCATCCCACACTTCAAACTTGCCGCCCTGTCCGACCAGCATCACGCGCTTGTCCAGCGCGGCATGGCTGCGCAACACCGGCGAAATCAGCACCCGACCGGCGTTATCCATCACCAACTCTTCGGCGTGACCCACTAGCAGGCGCTGCAAAGCGCGCATCTGTGGATTGAAGGCAGAAAGTTTGAGCAAGCTGTCGCGAATCGGCTCCCATGCGGGTTGCGGGTAAAGCAACAGGCAGCCGTCGGCATCGGCGGTCAACACCAGATTTCCTGCGCAGGTATTCAGCAGCTCGTCACGATACCTGGCCGGTATCGCAAGCCTGCCTTTGCCATCCAGATTAAGTTGCGCCGCGCCCTGAAACATTCAGATACCCCACAAATACCCACTTTTTACCACTTAAACCCACTATATTAAAAAAAACATGGCCGGTCAAGCCGAAAACCGATTTTTTTCTTTTAAGACAAAGAGTTAGAGGCGAAAGTTAAGAAAAGGCAAATATGCTTAAAAAGCAATGAATTGGAGAAATAAGCTAAAGTTGTTTGTAACGGGAAGGGGGGGGTCATCGCCTGAATCACACCCCAGGCAAGCGGGGAGAATATCCAACAGATTTTTATATTCACCGGGCCATCTTTTCCGCAAAAAATAGTTTTCCAACGGCCAAGAAAACTCACGATTACAGTGAGATGGGCTTCGATAGCCCATTAATACAGAGGGGCATTCTTCAGCAGCAAGGTCTGCACTTAACACAGGGCAACAAGTCTCTCAGTCAACATCCGGTTGAGCGATTCATTGCTCATCAATAGGGGAAACTGGTAGCATGAACCGCATACCTTGCAAGACAAAAGATCGGGGGAAGGTCAACTTTCTCTATTAGATTCATTAATCTGTAAGATTTTGGGCAATTCAACACATGACAAATAACGCCAGTCTGCGCGACACGCAATTCGTACTCTTTGGTGCAAATGGCGATCTCTCCTGGCGCTTGATTGTGCCAGCGTTATTTGATCTTTTTTGGACCGGGCAATTGCCTGAACGATTCATACTCCAGGGTGTTGATCGGACTACCACCGATGCAACGGCTCTTGCGGCACACTATTTACTAGGCGTTGCGCAACATTCACGGCACGGCACGCCTGATGAAGCAACATGGCAAAAATTTGCAAACAAGATTCGCTACATCCAAGCCGATATCAGCGACGCAACTAGCTATGCCCATTTGCATGAAGTGCTCACTTCATGTGATACCGACTGGGGTTGCCCAACGGAGAAAATATTTTACCTGGCAATACCGCCCTTTTTGTTTGACACCGTCGTTAGTGGCCTAGGAAACGCTGGACATGCACAAGATCGCGAGCATGTTCGTATCGTTGTAGAAAAACCTTTGGGACACGATTTGGAAACTTTTCGCCAGATCAACAATGTACTGACGCGTTATTTCAACGAGCAGCAGATATTTCGCATCGACCACTTCCTCGGCAAAGAAACTGTCCAAAATATACTGGCCATGCGCTTTGCCAACCCGATCTTTGAACCTATCTGGAATCGTGGCTATGTGGATCATGTGACCATCACCGTGGCAGAGACACTAGGGGTTGAGAAGCGCGGCATCTACTACGAACAGGCAGGCGCATTGCGCGACATGGTGCAAAATCATTTATTCCAACTACTGTGCTTGGTCGCAATGGAACCCCCGGTTTCTTACGATGCTGACGATATACGCAATAAAAAAGTAGATGTGCTACATGCGTTGCGTCCCATCACCAGCGAGAACTTGTCTGATTATGCTGCGAGAGGCCAATATGATGAAGGTTGGATAGCAGGTACACACATGACAGGTTATCGCAACGAGCCGGATGTGGATTCTCGTTCCAATACAGAAACCTACGCCGCATTAAAACTCTACGTAGACAACTGGCGCTGGCAAGGTGTGCCATTTTATCTACGTACTGGCAAACGCATGGCAGCAGCCGTTTCTGAAATATCCATACGATTCCGCGACGTTCCTCACCACGCTTTCCCAGCCTCTGCGGGTTTAAATACGCAACCCGTCAGACTGGTAATCCAGATAAATCCCGAGCAAGGCATCGTACTCAAATTCATGGCCAAAGTTCCCGGCTCCGAATTACGCTTGCAACCCGTAGACATGCGCTTCAGCTACCAAGAGGCCTTTCAGACCGAATCGCCGACTGCATATGAGACTTTGTTGCGAGATGTTCTGGCCAGTAATGCCACTTTGTTTATGCGTGCCGATCAGGTCGAAATGGCATGGAAATTTTTGACACCTATACTTGAAACTTGGAAAAACGAGCCCGCACTGGATTTCCCCAATTATGCTGCGGGATCTTGGGGGCCAGAGTCAGCAGAGTCGCTACTTGCCGCTGATGGCAATCGCTGGCTAATTCCCACACTCAAAAAACCTTCCTAGTCGCATAATCTCTACATACAAGAGGGATTCCATGAAAGCGCCGCCAGCGAAAGATTCATTCCCTACTTGGGCATCTGCCGCCAAAGACATGGTGGGAGCGAGCTTGGGCTCATCCAGATTGTGGTTTACCATCGCCGACGGCATTTTGACGGAAGTTTATTACCCGCGTATCGACATACCGCAGATCAAAGATCTCGGCTTCATCATTGCCGATGATGAAGGCTTCTGGGTGGAACTGCGTCGCCTTGGCAACTACCAAGTAAGCCTACCGTTTCCCGGTGTGCCAGCCGTCGAGATCGTGCACACACATCCGCGCTTTACCTTCACCCTGCAAATCTGCCCTATGCAGAATCGCGATGTGCTGATGATGCGTTTCCGACTAGAAGGCGAAGCAAATTTAAAACCCTATGCACTGTTGTCTACGAGACTGGGGGATAACGCAGATAACAATTTAGCCCGCGTAGGCAATCACAACGGGCGCACGATACTCGGTGCAGAACAAGGACCATTTGGTATTGCACTCGCCGCATGCGGTGAGGATGGACTAGATGCCTGGCAACGTAACTCAGTCGGTGAAGAAGCAGCCAGTGATGGCTGGCAAGATTTTAATCAACATGGCCGCATGACCTGGACTTATGACAGTGCCGGCCCAGGCACGACCGCACTCACTGGCGAGTTGCCACAACAAGCAACACTTTCACTCGGCCTGGCCACCAGCATTGAATCAGCTGCCACGTTGGCGGTATCCGGGTTAATGGAGAAGTTTTCCAAAATATGGGATTTGCAATGTCATGTTTGGCAAGCATGGCAAGGGGGCTGCTGTTTCCCCGCAGCAACAGCCAAATTGAACGAGCAACTGAGGCTTTCTGCCATGGTGCTCAAGGTGCATCAAGATCGCACCTATTGTGGTGCCGCCGTTGCTAGCCTGTCCGTGCCTTGGGGTTCAAGCAGCCAGAGCCGCAGCGGCTATCACCTGGTTTGGTCGCGCGATTTGGTAGAAACCGCAGGTGCCATGGTTGCAATGGGATCATATGGCGACGCGCGTGAAGTATTGCGATATTTGATTGCCACACAACAAGAAGATGGCCATTGGTTACAAAACCAATGGTTGGGCGGTGCGCCGTACTGGCAAGGAATACAACTGGATGAAGCTGCCTTCCCGGTCATACTCGCCGCGACCTTGAGTGCGCACGATGAACTGGGCGACATTCCCGTCAAGGACATGGTGCTGCGCGCACTCCGTTTCATTGCATGCGCAGGCCCCTCTACTGCTCAAGACCGATGGGAAGAAGACACCGGCATCAACACCTTCACGCTTGCCATCATCATCGCCGCATTGGTTGAGGGCAGTACCTGGCTAGACGATGATGCACGACAATTTGCATTATTGTTAGCTGACAACTGGAATGCACATCTTGACGATTGGACTTTTGTACAAGACACCAAGTTGGCGAAACAGCTCAATATCAACGGCTATTACATACGCACAGCACCCGAAAGCACACTGATACACGAGGGCACCCAGTCCGAACATATCTTGATTAAGAACCTTGCCTGCGATCCAGATTTGGCCGCTGATGAGCAAGTCGCCACCGACTTCTTGCAACTGGTACGTTACGGACTACGCCGCGCGGATGATCCGCGCATACAGGACAGCCTGAAGACGGTAGACCATCTACTCAAGACCGACACTCCTTATGGCCCTGTATGGCATCGTTACAACGGTGACGGCTATGGTGAAAAGGATGACGGCAGCCCATTCGACGGAACTGGACGCGGACGTGGTTGGCCGCTATTAGTAGGAGAGCGCGGCCACTATGCCCTGACAAAAGGTGAAGACCCTTTACCCTATCTTGAATCAATGGCTGCCATGTCAGGTACTGCAGGCCTGATGCCGGAACAGGTGTGGGACAGCATGGACATTCCGGAACGCAATCTGACTTTAGGTAAACCCAGTGGGTCTGCCATGCCATTGGTGTGGACGCATAGCGAATTCATCAAACTGTATTTCAGCCGCAAACTCGGTTATCCGGTCGACAGGCCCGCTGCAACGTGGCAGCGCTATCAAGGCAAGCGCCCAGCGCTATCACATGAAACCTGGGGGCCGCGCTATCACCCAAGCAAGTTGCGGCAAGGCAACCGACTAACCATAAGTCTGAAAGAACAAGCCGTTGTGCATTGGGGAATCAACGGCTGGAAAAATACACAAGATATTGCAACAAAAAATACGGGGCTTGGGGTGTGGGTGGCCGAACTGCCGGTTACTCACCTCAAAGCCGGCGACACCATACAATTCACTTTTCATATACATGACTTGAATACCTGGGTAGGACAAGATTTCGAAATGACGGTAGTTACAACATGAAGCTCGCTGCCGATATCAAGCTCACTATACATGACGATTTCGAAGCGCTGAGCCAGTCGGTCGCACAGCGCATTGCGCTGATTGCAGCGCAAACTATCGCCAAGCGCGGATCATTCAGCATTGCTTTGTCAGGGGGTGAGACACCGCGTCATTGCTACGAATTATTGAGTACGCTAAAAATAAATTGGCAGTTGGTACACATTTATTTCTGCGACGAACGCTGTCTGCCTCGGGCGCATCCGCAACGCAACGACAGCATGACTCAGGCCGCGCTGCTACGACGCATAGACATCCCTGTCGGGAATGTAAATTTTATTCCTGCCGAACATGGCCCACAGATTGCCGCCGCAGAATATGCAGTAACCGTGCAACAGAATTTACCACTCGATTTGATCTTGCTCGGCATGGGGGAGGATGGGCATACCGCCAGTCTATTCCCCGATAATCCATCAATAGAACTGGATACTGTCACCGTGCCAGTATTCAACGCGCCCAAGCCACCCGCCGAGCGCGTATCGCTTGGTTTGAGCACCATGAATGCCGCCGGGTCGAAGATTTTTCTAGTCTCTGGCAAGACAAAGCAAGAAGCATTGAGGCATATCCTGCGCGGCGAAAAACTGCCTGCCGCAAGAATAACCGGGGCAGAGTGGCACGTTGATTGTGCCGCCCTGCCCGATGAAATCTCCACAGCAAAATGACAAGGAATATCAAATGCAAATAGGAATGATAGGGCTGGGACGCATGGGCGCAAATATGGTGCGACGCTTACAAGGTGCGGGGCATCAGTGCGTCGTCTACGACCGTAACAACGACACAGTACAGAAATTGGCTAAAGAAGGTGCGACACCCAGCGACAACATGCAAGATTTCCTGAGCAAGCTAAATACGCCTCGCTCGGTATGGCTGATGCTGCCGGCCGGAGTTGTTGATCTAGCCATCAGTGATTTGTTACCACTACTGGAGGCAGACGATATTCTGATTGATGGTGGCAATTCTTATTACAAAGATGACATCGCACGCTCACAACGACTACTCAAACATGCTATTCACTTTGTTGACGTTGGCGTGAGCGGTGGCGTGTGGGGACTGGAACGCGGCTATTGTTTAATGATAGGCGGGGACAAAAATGCAGTTTCACGCTTACATCCGATCTTTGAAGCACTCGCGCCAGGTGTGGGCTCTATCGCACGTACCGCAGACAGGTCGGATGAAACAAGCAACGCCGAAAAAGGCTTTCTGCATTGCGGTCCGTCAGGGGCTGGGCACTTTGTCAAAATGGTGCACAACGGCATCGAATACGGCCTGATGGCAGCTTATGCCGAAGGCTTCAATCTATTACAACACGCCAATGTCGGTAGCGCCGTGCAACCTGCCGATGCGGAAACCACGCCATTACGTGAACCGGAATCATTACGTTATGACATAGACGTGGGAGAAGTCGCAGAATTATGGCGACGTGGCAGCGTAGTGAGTTCATGGCTACTCGATCTCACGGCACATGCCTTGCATACAGATGCAAGCTTGAACAGTTTTAGCGGCAACGTATCGGACTCAGGTGAAGGACGCTGGACCACGATTGCCGCCATCGAGTCCGGCACACCCACCCCGGTACTGGCAACAGCGCTGTTTAACCGGTTCAGCTCACGCAATGAATCGGACTACGCCGACAAACTACTCTCCGCAATGCGCTTTGAATTTGGCGGACACCATGAAAAGTGAAAGTTGTTTGCGCTAGGCGGGGTTATTCAGCAACTGATGCCGAATGCTCTGGCGCCTGTGCAACTCGCTCTACTGGATTGATTTTAATTTCTGAAGCACCCCTGGCAAAACCAGGGGATGCTTCATGCCGAGCTAAAATAAAATAACCTACTGGCAATCAGTAGGTTATTTTATTTTACTGGCGGAGAGGGAGGGATTCGAACCCTCGGTACGGGAATACCGTACGCCTGATTTCGAGTCAGGTACATTCGACCACTCTGCCACCTCTCCGGGACGCGAATTCTACCAGCAACAGATTATTTCGTGCAGAATAATGACATGCGCAAACACAAGACCTTGATACGAGTGTTACAAGCCGGCATCTTGGTGTCGCTGTTGCTATTTGGATACTCCAATCTGACCAAACCGTTGCCGTCCTGGCGCAATCAGGAGCTGGTCATCGTCATCGCTCAGGATTCCACACTTGCCTATGAAGAATTCTCCAAGCAATTGGCGCGTCAGTTCGCCGCTCATCTGTCTGTCCCGCTGAAGATCATCCTGACCCCGGCGAACAAGGTCGAGGAAACCCTGCGCAAGCGGCATGCCCATCTCGCGGCATCCGGTTTCGACATCTCCGGCAAAAATCCCGCTTTGCTGTTCGGGCCGGGCTATCTGACGGTGCGTGAGCAGGTCGTTTGCAATCAATACCAGCGGACTCCGCGCAATGCCAACGAATTGCTCGACAAACACATTGCCGTGGTGAACGGCTCAAATCAGGAAAAGGCACTCAGAACACTTTTAGACCAAGTCCCGCCACTGGACTGGGATTCCAGAAAGCAGCGCACTGTCGAAGATTTGCTGGGCGAAGTCGCCGAGGGCAAGCTGGACTGCACGGTTGCTGACCACGAACAAATAGAACAGATGCTCAATTACCACCCCAATCTGGCCGTCGCATTCGACATCGGCAAGCCAGTTCGGCTGGGCTGGGCATTTCCGGGTAATGCCGACAACGATCTGATCGCCGAGACCGAACAGTTCTTTACGACGATACAAAAAAATGGCGAGCTCAACAGACTACTAGACCGATACTTCGGCCATAACGACCGACTCGATCCGCTGGATGCCACCGCCTTCATTGCGAACATGGAATCCCGATTACCCAGATACCGCAATCTATTCGAAGAAGCAGGCAAACAGATCAATGAAGACTGGCGTCTGATCGCAGCAATCGCCTATCAGGAATCGCACTGGGATCCGCTGGCGACCTCGTTCACCAATGTGCGCGGCATGATGATGTTAACAGAGGCCACCGCAGACTCACTGCATGTCAAAAATAGACTGGATGCTCGCGAAAGCACCCTGGGCGGCGCCAGACTGCTGGATATACTGAAGAAACAACTTCCCTCCCCCATCGCTGAGCCCACCCGCACCTGGATGGCACTCGCCGCCTACAATCAAGGACAGGGCCACCTTGAAGATGCACGAGTGCTGACGCAACGCAACAAGGGTGACCCAAACTCATGGGTGGACGTGAAAAAGTGGATGCCACTACTGAACAACCCCACGCATTTCAGCACGCTCAAACACGGTTATGCGCGCGGCGGAGAAGCGGTAATTTTCGTCGAGAATATCCGCGCCTATTACGATATCCTGACACGGCTGGACAACGCGGCGAACAGCAACAACAAGCAACACCAGTACCTGCTGGCCAGCACACGGGACAAGCCCGCATTCTCGCTGCACCTGCCGGAAAAACACGAGCCTCAGATAAAAAACATCCGGAGCACCGATGCCTACTCGCTGTTCGGGCGGGCGACGTCGTCCGCCCCGTCAGATTGACGGCGCGAGCTTCTCCAGCCCGCCCATATAGGGACGCAACGCCTCGGGTATGACCACACTGCCGTCGGTCTGCTGATAGTTTTCCAGCACCGCCACCAGCGTGCGGCCCACCGCCAGCCCGGAACCGTTCAAGGTATGCAGCAACTCCGGTTTGCCGGCGGCGTTCCTGAAACGCGCCTGCAGGCGGCGCGCCTGAAATGCCTCGAAATTGCTGCAAGAAGAGATTTCGCGGTAGGTGTCCTGCGCCGGCAACCATACCTCGATGTCGTAAGTGGTGGCCGACGAGAAGCCGATGTCGCCGCTGCACAGCTTCACCACGCGGTAATGCAGACCCAACTTTTGCAGGATGGTCTCGGCGTGACCCAGCAGCTCCTCCAGCGCCTGATAGGAGGTTTCCGGGTGCACCATCTGCACCAACTCGACTTTCTCGAACTGGTGCTGGCGTATCATGCCGCGCGTGTCGCGTCCTGCCGAGCCGGCCTCGGAACGGAAGCACGGCGTGTGCGCGACGTATTTCAGCGGCAGCTTCTCCAGCGGCACGATCTCGTCGCGCACCATGTTGGTCACCGGCACTTCGGCGGTCGGGATCAGGTAGAAGTTCTGCTCGCCCGCTTCGCCCATCTGGCGCGGTACGCGGAACAGGTCTTCCTCAAATTTCGGCAACTGGCCGGTACCGCGCATCGACGCCGCGTTCACCATGTAAGGCACATAAGTCTCGGTGTAACCATGCTGATCGGTGTGGGTGTCCAGCATGAACTGCGCCAGCGCCCGGTGCAGACGCGCCAGCCCGCCCTTAAGCAGCGAGAAGCGCGCACCGGAAATCTTGGTCGCCGTCTCGAAATCCAGCCCGCCCAGCCCTTCACCCAACGCCACATGGTCTTGCACCGCGAAATCGAACGCCGGCTTCACACCGACCTTGCGCACCTCGACGTTGTCGGCCTCGGACTTGCCTACTGGCACGTCCTGATGCGGCATGTTGGGCAGGCCTTCCAGCATCTCCTGCAACGCGGCCAACACTTCGGCCAGTTGCACCTCGCACTGTTTCAAGTCTTCGCCGACCTGCGCCACCTGTGCCATGATCTCGGTGGTATCCAGCCCCTTGGATTTGGCGATGCCGATCTGTTTGGAAGCGGCATTGCGGGCGGCCTGCAACTCCTGGGTGCGCACCTGGATGGCCTTGCGACCCGCCTCCAACTCCCCAAAGCGCGCGGTGTCCAGCACGAACCCCCGAGTCGCCAAACGGGCGGCCACACTATCCAAATCGTTACGCAAAGCCTGAATATCCAACATAGTTGATTCCTTAACTGTTAAACCTGGGGGGCGTGTGCCCAATGGGCGCGGATTCTACCGCACAACCCGCTGCGCATGACAGGTATGCGGCTGGTGCGTCATTCAACCTTGGCGATGCAATACTTGCGGTGAGCGGCCTCGGCGGCCATCTGGTCGATCTCGGCCATGTCTGCCGGATGCGAAGCCCGGTAGGCCAACGCGCCCGCCCTGATCGCCGCCAGCTTCGCCTCCAGCGTGGCCGGTGTCAGTTCCACCCCGAAATCCTCCGGGATGGCAGGCTCACTGACCGGTAACCCGAACAACTTGTCCTGAATCACCCGCCCCAGCGCCGGCGTGTAATGCGACGAATCGGAATACCAGCGCATGCTGGTCTGCTGGTCGCCGTCCTGTGGCACGGCTTCACTGCTGACCGCGTCGTAACCGCTGAAATCCCACAGCGGGAAAGGCGAGCGACTGACATGCGCGGCCTCTTCGCTGTTGATCTTCACCAGCTCGCGCTTCCATGCCTCCCACTTGCCGGTCAGCCCGGCCGCCTCTATCACCTGCCACTGGCGGGCGTGCGACGGCGAGATGAACAGCTTCAGCGCGATGTTCTGCCGGTGTGCCAGCGCGATCATCGCGCGCAAATCCTCCAGCGTGGATGCCTGTTTGCGCCCACTGAAGGCATAGTCGCAAGTCGGTGACGGACGATATTTCTCCAGCAGATACATGCGCTCGCTGGACTGGAAATGGCTGCGGTAATGGCCGGTAAAAGTATTGACTAGATTGGGGTAACGCACCCCATTGCTGTAGCAGCAATCGCCCGGCTCACCCGCTTTGCGCTTGCGGTATTTCCAGCCATCCATGCTGGTACTGACTGAGAACGCCAGTTGCAGCGGGCGCGAGGCGGCAAAATTGGCCGCATCGAAATCCGACGGATAGGGGAACAGCGCATTGAAGGCGAAGAAATCCAGCCCTACCAGCGCCGTCTTCAGTCCGCCATTCGAGGCCGCCAGTGTCAGCAGTCGGTGCGACTCGATGATAGGCTGGCCGAAAGTCGCCAAGTTCGCCGCTCGCATCCCAGTGAAACCAGGATGCTCCAGATTCATGCCAATGTCCGCCCGCGAGGTACCGAGCACGATGGCTTCGGGATGTTCGCGTGCCAGCCGCACGGTCTTGAACACGCGCTCGTTCATGGTCAGTAGCGACAACGGTTGCCGCTGATCCAATACACCCTGCGTCTGGAAGATGGCATACGGGTCTACCTTCCAGTTGAACGCGGCCAGACACAGCGCCGAGACGACCGAGGAGAGGAGAAGGAAGGCAAGGTAGCGGCGCATGGTCAGAATTGGAAATATAAAAATTCACTGATGCGCGTCAGCGAGAACACCGACCAAGTGAACAACACGCCCAGCAGCGAGGCATAGACAAAATTGGGTCGCCAGGCCAACACGCGCGACAGCCAACTGGCCGGTTGCAGCACGGAGTCGGCCTGCATGCTGTCCCAGGTCGGGCGGTAACGTTGTGTAATCTCAGCGATGTTGGGCGCAAGCCATACCAGCATCAAGCCGAGGATGATCAGAATCAGCGCCTTGTCGGTATTGATGCTGGACAGCGGCGCCATGCCGCTGAACACCACGTTAGCCTGTTCCAGTTTGAGCGCATACGCGCCCAAATGATTGCCGACCGAGTCGGACAGCGAAATGCCGCGCGCGCCCGACATGCCGGTCAGCATCGAGATTCCGGCAGAAAAGCTCTCGGCGCGAAAGAACACCCAGGCCACCACCACCGACAAAAAGGTCAGGCTACCCGCAAAGAAGCGCGCCAGCGCACCGCCCGGCCTCCAGCCCATCTGTTTCTTAAAGGCGCGCCAGGCGTGGTTGATCAGCAGGTACAGCCCGTGCAGCCCGCCCCACATCACGAAGGTCCAGCCCGCACCATGCCACAGACCGCCCAGCAACATGGTCGTCATCAGGTTGGCGTAGCGGCGGATTGTGCCCTTGCGGTTGCCGCCCAGGGCGATGTACAGGTAGTCGCGCAGAAAGGCCGACAGCGTCATGTGCCAGCGCCGCCAGAAGTCTATGATGCTGGTGGCCTTGTAGGGCGAATCGAAGTTCTGCGGCAGGCGCACGTTGAACATCAGCGACAGGCCGATGGCCATGTCGGAATAGGCCGAGAAGTCGAAATACAGTTGCAGCGTGTAGGACAGCGCGCCTATCCACGCTTCGAAGAACATCGGCTGGCCGCCGCTCTGGGCGATGTCGAACACCGGGCTGGCGAATTCGGCGAACGAATCCGCCAGCAACACTTTCTTGGCCAGCCCCATCACGAAGATGGTGACGCCCAGCGCGATGTGCTCCCAGTTGACCCGGTAGGTCGCCGGCCGGGCGAACTGCGGCATCATCTGCGCGTGGTGCAGCACCGGACCTGCGATCAAGTGGGGGAAATAGGTGACGAACAGCAGATAGTGGACGAAATCGTATTCGTGCACCTTGCCGCGCCAGGTGTCCACCAGAAACGCAATCTGGGTGAAGGTGAAGAACGAGATGCCCAGCGGCAGGAAGAATTCGCCTATCGGCAGCGTCAGCCCGAACGCCGCGTTGAAATTGGCGATGAAGAAGTTGGCGTACTTGAAATAGCCCAGCAAGGCAAGGTTCACGCCTATCGCCGCCGCAAGCAGTTTGCCCGACTGCTTGCCCTGTTGCAGGCGGTGGCCGATCAGAAAGCCCGCCGCGTAATTGAAACCCACCGAGGCCAGCAGTAGCCCGACCAGGCGCGCATCCCACCAACCGTAAAAAAACAGCGAAGCCGCCGCCAGCCACAGCGCAGCCAGCCGCCGGCTCGACCTGCCGATGCGATAGAACGCCAGCAGCACCACCGGCAGAAAGGCGAAGATGAAGATGTAGGAATTGAAAAGCATCGGGGTTGTCGTTATTTCCTGCGCAGCGCCTCGGCGTCCAGTTCGTGCAGCCGCGTCAGCTTTTCCGCGATCTTGCCTTCCAGCCCGCGACCACTGGGCTGGTAGAAATTCACCGGCGGCATGTTGTCGGGGAAATAATTCTCACCCGCCGCATAGCCGCCCGCCTCGTCGTGCGCATAGCGGTAGTCGCGCCCGTAATCCAGCTGCTTCATCAGTTTGGTCGGCGCATTGCGCAAGTGCAGCGGCACTTCACGGGAGCCGTCTTGGGCAACAAAGGCACGCGCGGCATTATACGCAACATAGCCTGCATTCGATTTGGCGGCCACCGCCAGATAGATCACCGCCTGCGCCAGCGCCAGCTCGCCCTCCGGCGAACCCAGCCGCTCATAGGTGGCCGCCGCATCGTTGGCCAGCTGGATGGCGCGCGGGTCGGCCAGGCCGATGTCTTCCCAGGCCATGCGCACGATGCGCCGCGCCAGATAGCGCGGATCGGCCCCGCCGTCCAGCATGCGCACCAGCCAGTACACCGCCGCGTCTGGATTCGAGCCGCGCACCGACTTGTGCAGCGCGGAAATCTGGTCGTAGAACGCCTCGCCGCCCTTGTCGAAACGGCGCAGATTCTGCGCCAGCGTGTTGTCCAAAAAGGCGCAGTCCACCGTCGAAACCCCGGCGGTCTCGGCGGCGGTCTGCACCTGCTCCAGCACATTCAACAACCGTCTGGCATCCCCGTCGGCGTAGCCGATGATGCGTACTCTCGCATCTTCAGCAAAATCCAGCCCCGGCATCGCCAACTGGCAGGCGCGCCCGAACAGCTCGCCCAACTCCTCGCCGGACAGGGCCTTCAGCACATACACCTGGGCGCGCGACAGCAGCGCGTTGTTCACTTCGAAGGACGGGTTCTCGGTGGTCGCACCGATGAAAGTCACCAGCCCCTGCTCGACGAACGGCAAAAAGGCGTCCTGCTGCGACTTGTTGAAGCGGTGCACCTCGTCCACGAACAGGATGGTATGACGACCCGACTGTTGCAGCACCCGCTGCGCCTCGGCAATCGCCTCGCGGATGTCCTTCACCCCCGACAACACGGCGGACAGCGGCATGAACTCGGCATCGAAGGCGGTCGCCATCAACCGCGCCAGCGTGGTCTTGCCCACCCCCGGCGGCCCCCACAGGATCATCGAATGCAGCCGCCCCGACTGGAACGCCAGACGCAATGGCCTACCTTCGCCCAACAGGTGCGACTGACCGATCACCTCGTCTATCGTGGAAGGGCGCAACCGCTCGGCCAGCGGCGCGGCGGCTATCGGAGAATCGAACAGAGTGGCAGATGACATCCGGCGCGGCGGCTTATTCGCCCAGCACATCAGCACCCTCGGGCGGGGTGAAGCGGAATTGTCCGGCGGGCAATTTTGGATTGCGCTGCATCGCGGAGAAGCGCAGCACGGTGGTGTGGCCGAACGAATCGGCTAGCTGCATCGCCACCAGATTGGCCTGCGCATCGAAACCCATCAGCACCGCCGAGAAATTGCTCTCCTGCGATTTCGGCGTGGCTTGCAGCCAGTCCAGCCCGTCGCGGCTGCCGGCCTCCTTGAGCGCGAAGCCGCGTTCGATCTCGTTGCTGCCGGCCAACAGGGCCGCCGGGCTGCTGCCCAGCGCGGCGTCGAGCTTCTTCACCGTCACCTGATTCAAATCCTTGTCGTACATCCAGAACTTCGCGCCGTCGCCGACGATGATCTGCTCGTAGGGCTTCTGGTAGGTCCAGCGGAAGCGGCCCGGACGCTGGAACTGCATCACGCCGGCGGCGTTCTGGATGCGCCGCCCATTCTGCTCCATCACCACTTGGGTAAAGTCCGCCTGCGCGGACTGCGTGCCGTTGATGAAAGTCTTGAGCTTCTCGATCGCCCCCGCATGGGCGGCGGTGGCAACAAACAGCGCAAACAAAAAAAACAACCTTTTGAACATATTTACTTTCTGATCAATTGTGATGGAACGTGAACGGCGCTCCGTTTCACGTTTCACGTTTCACGTTTCACTATTTTACGAGTCCCGGTTCGGCGCGATCACGTCGCGATTACCGTTGCTCTGCATGGCCGAGACGATGCCGGCAGCTTCCATCTGTTCTACCAACCGTGCAGCGCGGTTGTAACCGATGCGCAACTGGCGCTGTACCAGCGAGATGGAGGCGCGGCGCGATTTTACGACAATCTCTACCGCCTGATCGTAAAGCGGATCGGCTTCCGCGTTCAGCGTCGGTGCGCCGCCCTCTATGCCCTCATCAGATTCTTCCAGGGAATTCAGCACGCCATCAATGTATTGCGGCCCGGCCTGCGCCTTCAGATGCTCGACGATGCGGTGTACTTCCTGATCGGAAACGAACGCGCCATGCACGCGCTGCGGGTAGCCGGTTCCCGGCGGGAGGTAGAGCATGTCGCCCTGCCCGAGCAGCGCCTCCGCACCCATCTGGTCGAGGATGGTGCGCGAATCTATCTTGCTGGACACCTGGAACGCCACACGGGTCGGCACGTTGGCCTTGATCAGGCCGGTGATCACGTCCACCGACGGGCGCTGGGTCGCCAGCACCAGATGGATGCCGGAGGCGCGCGCCTTTTGCGCCAGCCGTGCGATCAACTCCTCGACCTTCTTGCCGACCACCATCATCAGGTCGGCCAGCTCATCTATGAACACCACGATCAGCGGCAATTCTTCCAGCGCCTCGGGGTCTTCGGGCGTCAGCGAGAACGGGTTGGGCAGCGACTCACCCGCCTTGACCGCGTCGCGTATCTGCTGGTTGTAGCCGGCGATGTTGCGTACGCCGAGATGCGACATCAAACGATAGCGCCTGTCCATCTCCTGCACGCACCAGTTCAGGCCGGCGGCGGCCTGACGCATGTCGGTGACCACCGGGCATAGCAGGTGCGGGATGCCCTCGTAGATGGACAGTTCCAGCATCTTGGGGTCTATCAGCATCAGGCGCACCTGCTGCGGTGTCGCCTTGTACAGCAGACTCAAAATCATCGCGTTGATCGCCACCGACTTGCCCGAGCCGGTGGTGCCCGCCACCAGCACGTGCGGCATCCGCGCCAGATCGGCCACCACCGGCTTGCCGGAAATATCCTTGCCCATCGCGATAGTCAGCATGGAATGCATGTCGGCATACACTTTGGAGCTAAGAATTTCGGACAGATGCACCATCTGCCGCTTGGCGTTGGGCAGCTCCAGCGCCATGTAGGCCTTGCCGGGGATGGTCTCGACCAGCCGGATGCTGACCACAGACAGCGCGCGCGCCAGATCCTTGACCAGATTGGTGATCTGGCTGCCTTTCACCCCGACCGCAGGCTCGATCTCGTAGCGCGTGATCACCGGGCCGGGATAGGCAGACACGACCTTGACCTCGACACCGAAGTCATTCAACTTGCGCTCGATCAGCCGCGAGGTGAATTCCAGCGTCTCGGCAGAAACCGTTTCAATCTGTTGCGCCTCGCTATCCAGCAGATGCAGTGGCGGCAACGGCGAATCGGGCAATTCCGCGAACAGGGTGATCTGCTTCTCTTCGCTGGCGCGCGCCGACTTCACCACCTCGACCACCGGCATTTCAATATGAATGGGCTGATGCTCCACCACGCGTTTTTTCTCGACCTCGACCACCGCCGTGCGCTCGTTCATCGCTTGCGCGCCGATACGTTTGTCCTGATGGGTCTGCCAGTACTGCCGTAGCGCGAGATAGCCGGTTTCTATGCGCTCACCCAGCCAGTCCATGAAACGCAGCCAGGACAGGCCGCTGAACACGCTGAAGCAGCCTGCCATCAGCGCCAGCAACAGCAAGGTCGCGCCGGTAAAACCCAGCAGATGGGTCAACGCCCTGCCGAGGATCTCGCCGAACATGCCGCCCGGTGCCATCGGCAGCGCGACTTTCAGGGTGTACAGCCGGATCGACTCCAGCGCACTGCTGGCCAATAGCAACACCCCGAAACCGCTGACGGAAACCCAAAAAGTACGCTTGCAAAACAGGCTGTCGGCACGCAGCGAGCGATAGCCTGCCCACACCTGTTGCAGCATGAACAGCACCAGCCACCAGGCGGAGAAACCGAACAGGAAGTACAACAGGTCAGAAAGGTAAGCACCCAGCATACCGGCAGGATTGGCAATCTGGCTGGCGGCTATGCTATGCGACCAGGCCGGATCAGCCGGGTTATAGCCATACATGGCCACGGCGAAATACACTGCCAGTGCGGACAGCATCAGCCAGCGCATCTCGCGCAACAAGGACAACAGCTTGCCGCCCGGCAGATCGCCTGCTGCCTCAGCCATGTGTAACCCCGATCAGCCCGAGCTGTTCCGCGACTATTACCGCTTCGACCCGACTATTGACGTTCAACGCCTGATTGGCCGCCGCGACGTGTATCTTCACCGTCCCCTCGGCCAGATTTATGGTGGAAGCGATTTCCTTGTTGCTCATGCCCGCACACAAGTGCCGTAACACCTCCAATTGGCGAGGCGTCAGGCCATGGCTATTGGCGACCTGGTGGTTGCGCTTGTCATCATGCATAAGCTCACTGTTGGCATGACGCAGAATCTCCGGCGGCACATAGACACCGCCCGCCAGCACCAGCTTCAACGCGTTTAGCATGGTCTGCGCGCTGGAACTTTTACAGACGAAGCCCGTTGCACCCGAGTTCATAACTTTCTCGATATTGACGCTGTCCTCTTCGGCGGAAACCACCACCACCGGGATATGCGGAAAACGACGATGGAAATAGGCAACTGACTTGGGACCGGTACTGCCGGGCATATGCAAATCCAGCAAGGCCATGTCCAGCTCGGGATGTTTGCTAGCCAATTGCATCGCGACCTGGAAATCAGGCGCTTCCAGTATTTCCACACGTTCAGCCAGTTGCTGCAATACATAACGCAAGCCGTCGCGGAACAGCGCATGATCATCTGCCAGCAAAATTTTCATTCATCCCCCCGACTCCAGCCACTTGGCATCCAGCCTAATCATAACATCCGGCAGGCGCGATATTCGAACATCGTCAGCCCTGATTGCCAAGTGCCGACACCCCGTCATCCGCCTGTGGCAAGGGGATCACCATCACGAAATTCGTTCCCACGTCCGGCACTGAGCTCACCTGCAAATGCAGCCCCAGCAACTGATCCAGCCTTTTGACGATGGACAGCCCCAACCCCAGCCCTCTGCGGCGGTCACGCTGCTGATTGCCCACCTGGTAATATTCCTCGAAGATATGCGGTAGAAATTCCGGCGCGATACCCACCCCGGTATCCTGCACGACCAGTTGCACCCCACCTTCGATTTGCCTGCACAATAGCGACACGCTGCCCTGGTGGGTGTGACGCAACGCGTTGCTGAGCAGGTTGCGCAACACCAGCTCCAGCAACATCGCATCGGTATGCACTTTCACATCACAACCGCTCACTTCCAGCGTCAGCCCTTGCTTGATGGCGAATACCTCAAACTCATCGTGCAATCTGTTCAATAGTTGTTTTAGACTGAAAGTCGCCAGGCAAGGTTTGATGGCACCAGCATCAAGCCTTGAGACATCCAGCAGCGTATTGAGCATATTGCTCAATGCCTCGACGGAAATTTCAACCTTGTGGCAAATATTCCTGCCTGCCTCATCCTGCACATGAATTTTTAGCGCCTCAACCAGCAGCGCCAGCGCATGCACCGGCTGCCTGAGATCGTGGCTGGCCGCTGCCAGGAAACGGGATTTCACCTGGCTTGCCTGTTCGGCGCGCTGTTTTTCTTCGGTCAACTGCCCGACTAGCGACTCGTTTTCCAGCGCGCGCTGCAGCGACAACTCGAAAGTTCCGCCTAATTCTCGGCCCGCTTTGAGCAAAAACCCCCAGTACACCATCAGCAGACCGGCCAGAATCATATGGTCGCGGTCACCGAACATCATGCACGCCAACACCAGTGGCCACGTCATCAGCGTGATGAAGATGTACAACGAGGGAGGAAAGACTGGATTGGACGTGGCAGCCCCCGCCCCCAGTCCGAGAAACACGCACAGCACCAGCGCCTGATAGGTGATGCCGGTCGAGGCCAGCATCAGAAAACCGCCCACGCCCCATATCACCGCCGCCAGCGCGACACTCAGAATTAACCGGCCGCACCAGTAACGGCATTCTTCAAGCGTGCTGATGGCACCGACATCGCGCCATGCGTAATACGCTTCCAGCATCAACTCAACGAACAGCACGCCGCCCCACCACAACAGAATGGACCGATCCATCGCATTCCACAGCAGCGCGACCAGCATTGCAGCCACCAGCAGCTGCGAAACTATCAGTTCCGGGTAGGAACGCAGCCGCTCGCGTATCTGCTCGACGCGGACGGCAAGATTGCCCCCGTTAATCTCGAATGAGAACAGCCTTGCCAGCGCGGCCCACATGACTCAAGACGCACCCAGCGCCAACAGCAATTTGATGTCCTGCGCCAGCCAATCGGCACTCTGCCCATAGGGCGCCAACAGCCGCACGCGGCCTTGGGTATCTATCAGATAGGTCCCAGCACTATGATCCACGTTGTAGCCGGATTTTGTCGGCTGCTTTTGATACACCACCTTGAAGGCATCAGCCGCCTGCGCAGTGGCAGCCGCATCGCCATACAAACCCAAGAAGGACGGATCAAAGGCCGGCACATACTTCGCCAGTAAAGCCGGCGTATCGCGTTCCGGGTCTACCGTGACGAACAACACCTGGACCTTTTCCGCATCCTTGCCCAGCATTTCCATCGTTTGGCGCAAATCGGCCATGGTGGTCGGACAGACATCCGGGCAATGGATGTAGCCGAAGAACAGTACCACCACCTTACCGCGAAAATCCGCCAGCGTGCGCGGCTTGCCATTGAAATCCTTCAGACTAAAATTGGCCTGTGCGTATTTGTCGGTCACCTCGGCGGCGTGGAATGGTGACGGCAACTTGGGCTCACCGCAGCCCGCCAACAGCAACATGCAAATCAACAGCAGATTACGCAGCCACATGACAACTCCCCGCCCATCCGTTTACATAGAAGGTGTAGCCCACCTTGATCAGGCCATACACACCGAAACCGGCCACCAACAAGCCAGCTGCCAATCTAACCTGACGCGATTGCACCCAGCGCTTGATACTTTCCCAAAACAGTCCGATCAACAACAGGTTGGGCAGCGTGCCCAGCCCGAAGGCCAACATCACCAGCGCGCCGCTTTTCGCGTGCCCGGTCGCCAGTGCCGTGACCAGCACGCTGTACACCAGACCGCACGGCATCCAGCCCCACAGCGTACCGAGCAAAAAGGCACGTTGCGGGGTGGCGACCGGAAACAGCCCGCGTGTCAGCGGCTGGATGCGCTGCCATAGCAACTTGCCCGCCCCTTCGATGCGCCGCACCACGCCCCACAAGCCAGCCAGGTACATACCCAAAGCCACCAGCATCAGGCTGGACAGCGCGAACAGCAGATGCTGCACCGGCACCTGGTCGCGCAACAGCATACCGGCCTGCCCCAAAGCACCAACCAGCGCACCGGCCAGCGTGTAGCTCGTCACCCGTCCCGTACTGTAGGCCAGATGGAACGGCCAGCGCGCACCGCCCGGCGGCAGTTGCCCGGTGAGGATGCCGACGATACTGCCGCACATGCCCAGACAATGCACACCGCCCAACAGTCCAACGAAAAATACCGCGATGATGCTGAATTCAGTCATGTCCTATTTCTCACACTTTGCCCGCCGCCAGCAATCCGAGATCAAGACAGGCGGCAACCTCATGCACTTGAGGCGCTGCTCCCAGATGCGGCACGATGCCCAGCAGCGGCGCATCCAGACGTTGTTGTAAAGCGGCGATATTCTCATCCCGCATGGACATCTGTCCATCCACGCAATTGGCCACCCAGCCCGCCAGCGGGAGGCCAGCGGCGGCGATGGCGCGCGCGGTGAGCAGCGCATGATTCAGGCAGCCCAAGCGCAAACCAACCACCAGAATCACCGGCAAGCCCAACAGCCTTGCCATGTCCACGCTATCCTCGCGCTCGTTCAGCGGCACACAGAAGCCGCCCGCCCCCTCCACGACCACCGCATCCGACAGCCCAGCCAGTTCGCGGTAAGACTCGACGATACGCTGCAGATTGATACGTACGCCGATGAAACGCGCGGCCAGATGGGGTGCCACCGGCTGCGGAAAACAATAGGGATTCACCTGTCCGTAGGTGACTTGCACGTTGGCCGCCGCACGCAGCCGCAGCGCATCCTCGTTTTTCTCGCTGTCGTCACATCCCGCTGCCACCGGCTTGAAACCGGCCACCGTCTTGCCCTGTGCGGCCAGACCGTGCAACAGCGCGCAACTGATCAGTGTCTTGCCGACATCGGTGTCGGTTCCGGTAACGAAGTAACTCATTTGATCCTGAAATCGGTCTTGATGATCGCCCGGCCATCCGCCAGATTCTTGGGTTTGGGCTTCCACGCATGGCCGTACACCACCTCGTAGGTGGCGGGCAGTTTGCCGTCGCGGCGCAGCTTTTCGTAATTCTCCAGCAGCCGCGCCCAGGCCTGTTTGCCCATCAAGCCCTGAGCGCGCCCAGCGGTGGCGTTGTTGGCACCGATCGCCTTCAAGTCGTGCAGCACGCCGCGCACGTCCTCGTAGGTCAGCGTGAAATACTCCATATCCATCACCGGCTCGGCGAAACCGGCTGCCACCAGCATGTCGCCCATGTCGTGCATGTCGGCGAAGCGGTTGAGGTGATTGTGTCCGTCCACCCCGGCAAACGCCTGGCGCAATTCGCGCAGGGTGTCCGGTCCGAAGGTGCTGAACATCAGCAACCCGTCCACTTTCAGCACACGGTTCAGCTCGACGAAGGTCGCCGGCAGGTCGTTGCACCACTGCACCGCCAGATTGGACCAGATCATCTCCACGCTGCCGGATGCCAGTGGCAGGGCTTCCACATCGGCGCACAGCGGCATTTGCCGGGTGCTGCCGAACAGCTTTTGCCACCAGCCGGCGCGGCTGCGCGCGTTCTGCAACATGCCGATGGCGATGTCCAGCGACACCAGTTGCGCCGCAGGATATTTCTCGGCCAACTGACGGCCGCCCCAGCCCGTGCCGCTGCCCGCGTCCAGTATCCGCGCCGGTTGCAGCTTGATGTATTCGAGGCGCTCCAGCATCCGTGTGCACACCTCGCGCTGCAACACCGCCGTCGCATCATAGTCTGCCGCCGCACGGCTGAAGGCGCGGCGCACCTGTCGTTTGTCTATCAGGTATTCACTCATGGTCACATTCTTGCAAAAAATCCAGCAGGCAGGCGACGAACGCTTCGGGATGCGATAAGAACGGCGCGTGCGCCGCGCCCGCTATCGCCGCCAGCCGCGCCTGCGGCATCCGTTCCGCGAGGTATTCCGAGGCCGGCAAAGGCGTGAGGGTATCACGAACACCGGCCAGCACCAGCGTCGGCTGACAGACTGCCGACAACGTGGCACGTTGATCGCTGTCGCGCAGGATGTCCAGCCCGGCCTGCAACGCCGCCAGATCGGGTTCGCCGCGCGCCAGCAAACTGGTGCGCAACACCGCCAGCAACTCGCGCTCCTGCTCGCTGCCGCGCAGTTGCAGCGACAGGAAGCGGCGCAGGGTTTGCAGATAATTCTGTTGCAGCGCCGCGGCGAACGCCTCCAGCGTGGCCGGGGCCATCGCGCAGTCCCAGCCGTCCTGCTGCACGAAACACGGCGTGGACGACACCAGCACCAGTCGGCTGATCTGGTCGGGATGGCGCACCGCCCAGCGCAGCGCGACCTGCCCGCCCAGCGACCAGCCGCATACCGTCAGCGGCGCTTCCCCGGCGAATCGTTCGGCCAGCGCCGCCACCACGCGATCGAGCGTGAACGGCGACCCGCCGGCGTCTCCCTTCCCGCTAAAACCATGCCCCGGCAAATCCACCGCCAGTACGCGATGCTGTTGCGCCAACCGCTCCAGCACACCGCCCCACATGCCGCCGTGCATCCCCCAGCCGTGGATGAACAGCAGCGACGCGCCCGTGCCGCCTATCTCGTCAACGTGCAATGTCATGCAATGCCTCGATCAATTTGTCCACGTCGGCTGCGCTGTGCGCCGCCGACAACGTGATGCGCAGCCGCGCCGTGCCCGCCGGCACGGTGGGCGGGCGGATCGCCGCGACCCAGATGCCGCGCTCGCGCAGCGCCAGACTCAAATCCAGCGCCGCCTGATTGTCGCCCACCAACAGCGGCTGGATGGCGGTGTCCGACGGCATCGGTGTCCACGGCAACCCCTGCAAACCCTGCCGCAGCCTCGCAATCAGCGCACGCAAGCGGTCGCGCCGCGCATCGCCGCCGCGTATCAGCGCCAGACTTTCCAGCAGTGCGACCGACAGCGCGGGCGGCGTGGCGGTGGTATAGACATAGCTACGTGCCGCGTTGACCAGCGTCTCGATCACCACCGCCTCGGCAGCAACGAACGCGCCGAACACCCCCGCCGCCTTGCCCAGCGTCGCCATGTAGAGGATGCGGGGGGAATCCAGCCCGAAATGCGACAACGAACCCCGCCCCTGTTCACCCAGCACACCGAAGCCGTGCGCGTCGTCCACCAGCAGCCAGGCATCGTATTGCTCGCACAGCGCCAGCAGTTCGGGCAGGGGTGCGATGTCGCCGTCCATGCTGAACACCGCATCGGTGATGACCAGCTTTCTGCCGCTGGTCACGCGCTGCAACTGCGATTCGAGATGGGCAAGGTCGGCGTGGCGATAGCGTTGCACCTCGGCGCGCGACAGCAGCATCGCGTCATTCAGCGAGGCGTGGTTGAGTTTGTCGGCGAACACCGTGTCGCCGCGCCCGACCAGTGCCTGCACCACGCCCAGATTGGCCATGTAGCCGGTGGAAAACAGCAGTGCGTCAGGTTTCCCGACGAAGGCCGCCAGTTCCTGCTCCAACTGTTCGTGCGGCGAAAAATGCCCGCACACCAGATGCGCCGCCCCCGCGCCCACGCCCCATTGCCGGACACCGCCGATCAGCGCGTCTGCGAGTTGCGGCGCATGTGCCAGCCCCAGATAATCGTTGCTACAAAAGGCTAGGTACGGCGTGCCGCCTACGACGATATGCGGCGACTGCGGCGTGGAAACCGTGCGCCGCTGACGCAACAGCCCCTGTGCGGCGCGGACATCAAGTTGCTGCTGAAGTTCGGAAAAAGGCATGGGATGCCTAGTGCATCAATGTTGCTCAGCGAACGGATACATCCCCAATTTATCCATCAGTGCGCGGTCGCGTTCGACTTCCGGGTTGCCGGTGGTGAGCAGCTGTTCACCGTAGAAGATGGAGTTGGCCCCGGCCAGAAAGCACAGCGCCTGTACCGCGTCGGACATCTGCTGACGACCGGCGGACAGCCGCACGCGGGCGGTGGGCATGGTGATGCGCGCCACCGCGATGGTGCGCACGAAATCGAGCGGATCGAGGTCGGCCTGATTGGCCAGCGGCGTGCCTTCCACTTTGACCAGATTGTTGATCGGCACGCTCTCGGGATAAGGCTCCATGTTGGCCAGTTGCGCGACCAGCCCGGCGCGCTGCGTCAGGTTTTCGCCCATGCCGATGATGCCGCCGCTGCACACGTGCATGCCGGCGCGGCGCACGCGCTCCAGCGTGTCCAGCCTGTCCTGATAGTCGCGGGTGCTGATGATGTCGCCGTAGAATTCCGGCGCGGTATCCAGATTGTGGTTGTAGTAGTCCAGACCCGCCTCTTTGAGTTGTTCGGTCTGCTCGTCATTCAGCATCCCCAGCGTCGCACAGGTTTCCAGGCCCAGACCGCGCACCGCCTTGACCATCTCGACCACGCTCTGCATGTCTTCGGCGCTGGGTTCGCGCCAGGCCGCGCCCATGCAGAACCGGTCCGCGCCGGCCTGTTGCGCGGCCTTGGCGGCAGTGATCACCGCGTCCAGCTCCAGCATTTTGCGGTTCTCCACGCCAGCCTCATGGAACGCCGACTGCGGGCAATAGCCGCAATCCTCGGAACAGCCGCCGGTCTTGATGGACAGCAGCGTGGAGAGTTGCACCTGGTTGGGGTCGAAATGCTCACGGTGCACCTGCTGGGCGCGGTACATCAGGTCGGCGAACGGCAGCTCGAACAGCGCCTCCACCTCGGCCACGCTCCAGCGCTGCGGCTGAGTCGGCGCGGTGGCGTGTTTGGCATGGGAATGAAAATGGATGGTCTGGGTGCTCATGGTGGGCTTTACCGGTAAGATGCGAATGAAGTAGCCGCGCATCATCATGGAAAGGACAATCTCTTGTCAATTTTCAGCCCAGCCGGATTGAACATCAGCGCAAAAATCAGGCAACTGCTGCCCGCGCAACCCTGCGTGCTGTGCGGCGCGATGAGCCATCACGCCTTGTGGTGCGAGGCCTGCGATGCCGCCCTGCCGTATCACGACATGCCGCATTGCCCGCTCTGCGCGCTGCCCACACCGCAAGGCGAGACCTGCGGCCACTGCCTGAAGAAACCGCCCGCCTTCGACCGCGCGGTCGCCGCATTCAGCTACCGCTTCCCGCTCGACAAACTGATACAGGCGATGAAATACGGCGAGCAACTTAACCTGTCCAGCATCTTTGCGGAAAAACTGCTGCAACGCATGGACACCGCCCACCTGCCCGACTGCATCCTGCCAATGCCGCTGCATCCGGCCAAGCTGGGCCGGCGCGGCTTCAACCAGTCGCAACTGCTCGCCGCTCGGCTGGCCAAAGACCTCGGCATCCCGCTGCTGACCCACGCCTGCCAGCGGCTGCGCGACACGCCTTCGCAATCGTCGCTGCCGTGGAAGGCGCGCACCAGCAACGTGCGCGGCGCGTTCCAGTGCGACACCGACCTGTCCGGCCTGCACATCGCACTGGTGGACGACGTGCTGACCACCGGCGCCAGCCTGAATGCGCTGAGCCTGGCCGCCAGGAAGCGCGGCGCGGCCGAGATCAGCGTCTGGGTGGTGGCGCGCACCCTGCCGCACGGGCGATAATCGCGGTCGCAGCGCAAACCCGCTCCCACCCACCTCCCCCACAAGGACGCAGCATGTTTCACGTGATACTTTTCCAGCCCGAGATCCCGCCCAACACCGGCAACATCATCCGGCTGTGCGCCAACACCGGCAGCCAGTTGCATCTGGTCAAACCGCTGGGCTTTGCGCTGGAAGACAAGCAACTCAAGCGCGCCGGGCTGGATTACCACGAATACGCCACGATGAAGGTGCACGAGAGCCTTGATGAATGTCTGGCGCAATTCGACCCGGCGCGGGTGTTCGCGCTGACCACCAAAGGATCGCAGCCGTTTCACGAGATCGCCTACCGGGACGGGGATGCTTTCCTGTTCGGCCCGGAAAGTCGCGGCCTGCCAGTCGAAGTGCTGGCCGAATTCCCGCCGCAACAGCGCGTGCGCCTGCCGATGTTGCCTGACAACCGCAGCCTTAATTTATCCAATACTGTGTCGATAACCGTGTACGAGGCTTGGCGGCAATGCGGTTTTGGCGGCGCGAAGTAAACGGGGAAAAGCCGAAAGACTTTTCGCAACAACCCGGGACGCAACTCTTTCCTTCCGACAACGTCCTGTACGCTCAAGGCATCGGGGTTATAGAATGCTCACGACCAATACGGCACCCGTTTGCATTCCTGTCGCAATCACAAAATAGCCATACGGCTACGCAATGAGGAGAAGAAATTGAAAAATCCCGCTTGGAATGCAGCATTTTTCTTGCTGACGCTCGCCACCTCCTCTGATGTACTGGCGACGGCGGAAAGGGACACGGCCAGTGCTTCCGATATTTCCTTCTCCAATACAGTGACGTTGCTGAGCGACTATATTTATCGCGGCCAGAGCCAGACCTGGGGAAAGCCGGCGTTGCAATATGCTGTTGAAATGGCCCATACCTCCGGCATGTACGGCGGCTTGTTTGTTTCAACCGTTTCCAATCAATGGGTGCCCGGGGCACACGTTGAGACTGACTGGTATGCAGGCTATCGGGACAACCTGCCAGGTGCCATGTCCGGCATCGCCTATGACCTGAATCTGCTTTATGTCTATTATCCGGGCGGCAACTTTAACAAAACCGGTTTTGTACCCAGACTACAGTCTTCCACGCCCAATGCCACCGAACTATCCATTGCGCTGACCCATCACTGGCTAACCGTAAAAACAGGAGCGGTGTTGACGGACTTTTACGGCTGGAATACCAATAACTCTCCGCTCAACGGCGGATTTGCCGGCGACCCCAGCGCCGGGGTGACCGGCAACACACGCGGTTCATGGTTTCTGGAAGCCAATACCAATTGGGACCTGGGTTCGGACTGGAGCGTGAATGGACAGATCGGACAGGAGACCATCCGCCACAGCCAGAACCTGGACTGGCGTTATTACAAAATTGGCGCAAGTAAAAAAATGGGGAATTGGACCGCCTCTCTGGCGTATTCCGCCAGCAGTCAGCCTGCCGCCTTCAGAAATTTTGTCGGACTGACCAATAACGGTTCGACCTACAGTCCGATGCGCCCACGGATCGTTGCCACCCTGTCAAACAGCTTCTGAAAAGTGCTACGACCTTAATCATGGACGTTCGCAAAAAAATGGTTCTGATCGTTGCCGGCAGCATCCTGCTGACAGCGATTCCGGGTGCCACACTGATTTATAACTACGTCGAGCGCAATACGCTGACCATAGAGACCGCCAAAATTGAACATTTGACGGAAAAATTGATACAGCAACCGATGCAGCGTTTCGTCGAAAGCCGAGTCAAATTATCTTCGCTGGCCAGATTGCTGGAAACGTCTCTGGCGGAACCCGTCACCCCGAATGAGATTGCAGATTTTTACCGGCACATGGAGCGCTATCCTGACGGCGTGTGGCGCAACCGCAAAACGGGCTACGACGGCATGGTCGAGGCCGGCATATTTCTTCCGCCCAATCCACAGGAGAGCGATGAGCAGAAAGTCCTGCACTGGCGCATCAAGCGGATCATGGATACCTTTGGCGCGGCTGCGAATCGGCAGATGGAAAATGTCTGGTATCTGTCGCCGCACCGCAGCGAGATCATTTTCGACACCACCTTCCCGAATTTCGCCTTCGATCAGCAGGCGGACAACGATTACACGCAGACCCCGTGGGTGACCTATACCTCGCCGGCGCTCAATCCCAAGCGGGAATTCCGTTTCACCCCGCCCCTGTTTGATCCGGTCCCGCGCGTATGGATGGTCAGCGCGCTTTATCCGCTTTATGTGAAAGGGCGCTGGATAGGTACGCTGGGCGAAGATATGCAACTCAGCGGTGTGCTGCAATCCATGTTCGGCAAAGGGCAGCTCTATTCCGGCACACAACATTTTCTGTTGAGCAATGATGGCAACTATGTGCTGGCCGGCCAGTGGCAAAAACAACTGGAAGCCACGCCGGAGACATTCAAACTTGCCCTGAATGGCGAGCCGCAGCTTTCCGCCCTGTTGGAATCAGCGCTGGGGAGCACCCCCAAAATGCTAAGCGATAATCTAATGCTAGGCGGGCACCGTTTTGTCTTGGTCGGAATGAGGATTGAGCCGATGGAGTGGCGCTATTTCCGCCTGACTCCCGTTGACGAAATCATGAAACCGATGCATCAAATGTTTACTGGCATCATCCTGATAATACTGCTGGTGACAATATTGAGCGGGGTGATTACTGGAAGCATTATAGGTAAGACCATCACACGTCGCATCCGAATACTTAGCAGCGCCATCAAGGGATACACAAGCGACCAGAAGCGCCGCATTTCGGGCAAACTTGTCGGCAATGATGAAATCGCCGAAGTCGCTCATGCTTTCGATGCCATGGCGGAAGACATCGCCCAGTCGGACGCGCAGCGCGAATCCGCGCGACTGGAGCTGAAAAAGAGTGAGGAACTTTGGCGATTTGCGCTGGAAGGTTCCGGGGATGGCGTATGGGACTGGGATATTCCGAATCAGATCGTGATGTACTCCCGCCGCTGGAAGGAAATGCTGGGATTTACCGACGCAGAGCTCCCTAACCGATTTGAGGAATTTGACCGGCGCATTCATCCCGAAGACAGGGATAACGTTTTTACCGCCGTGCAGCAGTGTTTTGTTCGGTCTCACCCAGTCTATGTTGCCGAGTTTCGCATGCGTTGCAAGGATGGCAGCTACAAGTGGATATTGGCGCGCGGCATGCTGGTCAGCCGGGATGCCGAGGGCCATCCGTTGCGCATGATAGGCACCCATACGGATATTTCGGGCTTCAAGCACGATCAGGAGTCGTTGCAGCTTGCCAGCATGGTGTATCGCACCAGTACTGAAGCCATCATCATCACGGATGCCAGCAATCTGATCATTGCCATCAACCCCGCCTTTACCGAGGTGACGGGCTACTCAGAGGCCGAAGTTCTGGGCAGAAACCCCCGCATGCTGAGCTCCGGGCGGCAGGATGCGGCTTTCTATCAGAAAATGTGGCGACAGCTCGAAAGCACCGGCAAGTGGCAAGGGGAAATCTGGAACCGGCACAAGCAGGGTGAGGAATATGCCGAGTGGTTATCCATCAACACCATTTATGAACCAGACGGGAAAGTGTTGCGTCGCATTGGCCTGTTCCACGACATCACCGAAAAGAAGCACTCAAGCGAAACCATCTGGCGACAAGCCAATTTCGATGTGCTGACCGGGCTGCCAAATCGTCGAATGCTACAGGAAAGACTGGTTCAGGAAATCAAGAAGGCACAACGCGCCGAGACGCAGCTGGCACTCTTGTTCATTGATCTTGACCGGTTCAAGGAGGTAAATGACACCCTCGGTCACCATGTGGGCGATGAGATGCTGATCGAGGCTGCCAATCGACTGGATAGCTGCGTGCGTGAAACGGACGCCGTAGCTCGTTTAGGTGGCGATGAATTTACCGTGCTACTCACACAGATCAGGGGAGTGAGTGATATTGACCAAATTGCGCAGGAAATCATCAGCAATCTGGCACGCCCCTACCAGTTGGGTTCCGAACTGGTTTTTGCTTCGGCCAGTGTCGGCATATCCGTTTACCCGGATGATACCGTGCATGCGGAACAGTTGATGCAATACGCGGATCAAGCCATGTATGTATCCAAGGAACAGGGCCGCAATCGCTACAGTTACTTTACAGCCAGCATGCAAGGAGAAGCACAGAATAGGCTACGCCTGATTACCGAATTACGCGTTGCATTGCAAATGAATCAGTTACGCGTGTATTTTCAACCCATTGTTGAATTGAACAGTGGGCTGATTCGCAAGGCAGAAGCCTTGCTGCGCTGGCAGCATCCAGAACGCGGCTTGATCGGCCCCATGACATTCATAGCGCTAGCCGAAGAAACAGGACTGATCATCGAAATTGGCGAGTGGGTATTTCACGAAGCTGCACAGTGGGTCGCCAAATGGAATTTACTGCAACCTGGGTTTCAGATCAGCGTTCACTACTGTCCGGTTAAAAATCGAATAGATTCAATTGTTTACTGATGTCCGGTTCGTCAAGATTCTGTATCGCATTTGCAACCATTTGATTTATTGGGGTTTTATCGAACATATTGACCTCAAAAA
>JAQTZW010000006.1 GCA_028687575.1 Gallionella sp.
TTTTTGAGGTCAATATGTTCGATAAAACCCCAATAAATCAAATGGTTGCAAATGCGATACAGAATCTTGACGAACCGGACATCAGTAAACAATTGAATCTATTCGATTTTTAACCGGACAGTAGTGGGTCGCTTACTTAATTTCAAGCCTTGGGAATCACTCGATGAATTGACGACATGCCAATCAAACGCCTGCATTCCAAATTCCTGAACATGCTTACACCAATGACGGCAGCTGCGCTCGCCCTGCCATTGGCAATCCTCGGCCTAGTCGGTCAACTGCTGAACATAACGACCTTCAAGGTAATCATTGATGGCATGCCAGCAATGTCGCTGGCAACCTCGATCTCGCTGATGTCGGTAAGTGCGGCGCTGACCGTCACCGCGCTGCACACCGCATCGCCATGGCGACGATGGATTGTGATAGCCATATGCTCGCTGATTTGCGTGACGGGCATCATCAATTCTGCAGCACTGGTGTCGGACACGCCCAAAAAGCTCCTCTCGGACTTTTTCTCCCTGTCGCCAGACAATCATGTGCTGTACATGTCATCGCCCTACACGATCTGTTGCCTGTTCCTGCTCTCCATGAGTCTTGCGCTGCAAATTTGCGCACGAAACAGCCTGACGATACGCTGGGGCCAGTTGCTGGCAGTGATCGCGATGGCCATCCTGTCGTTCGTATTTACCGGCTATCTGCTCTCCATTCCCATCCTGTTCCGCATCAACAACGAGATCGGCATGGCTATACATACCATGACGGCCTTGTTCCTGCTGTGCATCGGCATCCTGAATCTGCACAAGCACGTCGGCATTCCGGCCTTCTATTACAGCCCGCGACTGGGCAGCGAGATGGTGCGGAGCATCCTGCCTGGCATGTGGCTGCTCATCGTTACCATTTACATACTGGCCGCCGCGAGCCGCAAACTGTTCTCCGACGAGGTCATCTATCCCCTGCTGGTCGTCGGCACTTTCATTATTGCCACCTATGAACTATGGCGGACAGCTTACCGGTTGAATGCGATAGAAGCCGAACTAATCAGCGAACATCAGCGATTCCAGGAGTTATTCGACGGCAATCCCGATGCGATCATCGTCACCAATCAGCATGGCCATATCGTCAACGTGAACAAGCAGGCTTCCGTCCTGACCGGATATTCACCCGAACAACTGATAGGCAATCTTCCCGAGATGCTGATCCCGCAATCAATGCGTGCGCTCCATGTGCGTCAGCGCGCCTCATTCCATGCATCCCCCCACCACCGCGCCATAGGCGCAGGTCTGGACTTGCGGTTGCTGCGCGCCGATGGCACGGAATGTGCGGTGGACATCGCGATACGCCCAGTCACTATAGACACGGAGCCGCTAATCATCCTTTCCATCCGCGATCTGACCGAAATAAGGATGATGAAAAATCAGATCGAGAAACTCGGTTACGGTGCGAACCACGACCCGCTCACCAAACTCCCCAATCGGCGCCTGCTGAATGACCTGTTGGCACAAGTCATCAACATGGCCGAGCGTGAGCGCCACATGGTGGCAGTGTGTTATTGCGATCTGGATGGATTCAAGGCCATCAACGACACTTACGGACATCAAACGGGCGATACGCTGTTGATCGAGGCCGCCAACCGCATGAAAGCGACCGTGCGGGGCGAAGACATCGTCGCGCGGCTTGGCGGAGACGAATTCGTCATCGTACTAAACCAACTGGCGGACAAGAATAGCGTGGCCACTACTGCCGACAAACTGATCGCCAGCATGTCCAAGCCCTATCTGATAGATGGGAAGATGTGCATGGTGACGGCCTCTCTGGGTATCAGCATCTATCCCCAGGACGGCCTCGAACCTGATTCGCTGATCGCCAAAGCAGATAGCGCCATGTATCTGGCCAAGAATCACGGCAAAAATCAGTCCCGCTTCACGCAATAAGTCAGCGCCCCACCCGACCCATAACCTGCCGGATGGCCGTCGCTCATGCCAGCCCCGCGACTTTGTCCAGCGCCGCCATCGCCTCGGCGATCAGTTCGTCCAGCGGCCTGCCGCGCGCCACCTCGACGACTTGCCGCGCGCTGATGCACAGCCGCAACGCGCTCACCTCAACACCCTGCCGCGTGCCGCAGGCAACCGGCTGCCCCAGCTGGCAGCGCAATCCGGGTGCCACATCAGCAGGCGTGAACGCCGCCTCCGGCAATCGCTGGTAGATATGCTGAACTTCGCGGCTGTCCAGTGGCATGCGCCGACCCGCCGCATCGGTGCGATAGAGCAGGAACGGGAAAATAGTCTGGATCGCATCCCATCCCTGCACACTGCGGAATGTGCCGCGCGCCAGTGGCGGCACAGGCAACGGCTCAAAGCGCGTATCGTGCTGCAACCTGTCGCGGACTGCACACGCGAACGATTGCAAGGTGGCGGTGACCGAATTTTCCGGCACAGCGCGGAAACGACGCAACTCGGTGAGTGCGGCCTCCCAGCGCAACAATAAACCAAAATTGGCCGCAGCCATCTGCTCATTGCCCGACAGGTGCAGCCGCAAGGCGACCTCGCCGGGAAGCAACAAGGCCGCCGAGAAGGATGGCCCACCGATAAATTTGGACCCTGTCAGCGCGATCATGAATCCCTGCCGGAAGTAGGCGCGCAGGGTCGCCGGCGCAAGCCGCATCTGACAGGCATCCACCAGCACATCCATCTGGCCGGGGTAACGGCGATGCAGTTCGACCACACAATCCGGACCCGGTGCGATCAGCCCGGTCTTGCTCTGATCCACCATCACCAGCAAAACATGATGACCCGAAGCAATGGCGGCCTCCACCCTCGCTCCGATTTCGGCATCAATCTCCGCCAGCGGACGCGGTTCTCCCTCCTCTAGTCGCAACCCGACCGACTGCACCACAGCATTGCGCACCTGTAGCGCGCTCGTCACACCGTTACCGGTCTCGCGCTCGTCCACCATCAGAATGGTCAGCGGACGTTCGCAGCGATGAGACAGTGCACGCGCTGCCGTAGCATGTGCATCAGTGCCGGACGCAGCGAATACGACTTCGACATCTGCCGCATTCATGCCAAACGATTCCAGCAATTCACGCCGGATACGCACGAGTTCGCTCTGGTATAGCGCGGGCAGGTTGTCGGGGCGCGCCTGCATCAACAGCCGCTCGCGCAACGCGTCCGCCGTGGCGTGGGCCTGGACAGAGATTACCGAGGCGGTCGAAGAACCGAACGACAACAAGGTCGGGTCAGGGTAGGCTCGACAGCCATATTTATTCAGCCCACTGGCAGTATCCAGTGAGATGCGCGCGTCCCCGCCGGCAACCAGCAGTTGTGTCGTGGGTGGCAATGCCGCTGCGCCTGCCGGCGGCTGCTCGACCAGTTTCATTTCACATGCCCTCCCACCGCCTCGATCAACATCTGCCGGAACGCACCGAACAGTTTGCGCATCTGCGGCTGCTTGTAGGGAAACGCCTCCACCGGATCAATCGCATGCACGATCATGCAACTGTCCACTTCAAAAATCAGCAGCTTGCCATCCGCCGTTTCGGCGCAATCCAGTCCGAGATAGTCCAGCCCGACACGCTCATGGATGGCGCGGAAAGCGACAGCATGACGCACTGCGAAAGTGTCATCAAAATCGGCCATGCAGCGCGCCTCTTCGTCGCGCTTTTCCGCGCTTTCGGCCATACCGGCGTTCAGGTAGTGGATCATCCAGTGTTCCGAGATCGCCAAATGAGCCAGGAACGGGCGACCGGCGATCAGCATGATGCGGTACTTGCGGAACAAACCGTCGGCATTGCGGTAGTCCACGAACGGCGAGAGGAAGTATTCGTCCGCCCCGCCCCCCGCCAGATAATTGCTCAGCGCCAGCGCGTCATCCAGCTTCTCCAGCCCTTTGCCCGCATGGGAATCCACCGGCCTGACGATGACAGGAAAGTTGCCTGCCTGCAGCACGACATCCAGTGGTAAATCACCGCTGGCAACCCCGAACAGCACCTGACTATTGACACGCACCGTCGCCGGCATTGCCACGCTGGCGGCATCTTTTAGCAAAGCAAAATTGTTGTCACGCGACAGTTGCGCGATGCGCGCCGGATCGTTCAGCACAGGACGCGGCCAATTTGCCAGGGTTGCGGCCAGTTTTTCCAGTAGCGGTATGTTTGCTTCAGATTCGGCCACCGCGACGAACAACACGTCATGGTCGGGCAACTCGGCTGGCAGATCTTGCTGCTCCGTCACATACACAATATCCAGCGCGACATCCGTGTCTTCCAGCAGGAATTCGACCGGCGAATTAGCCATCAAATCCCCCTGACCCATGATGGCAAGCAGTCGGAGTGCCGCCTGCGATCTGTCTGCCTGCCCGCGCCGGTACGGCACGGTATAAAGCTGGCGCAGCGCCAACGCCTGTGCCTGCATCTCCATCGCCAGCTCACGCTCGCCGCGCAATTGCAGCACAGTGGACAGATCCATAAGCGCATTGGCATCCGCGCAGCGCGGATCAGTGCCGGCGCGTGTGATCAGCTCCGTCCCCAATGGCGCGAGATCCTCGCCGGCATATGCCCGACGCATCAGGCTGGCCAGCCCGATCAGCGCTTGTCCTTGTCCGATCGTTTCAGTTTCCATGCTCTGCCTTTGAATGTATCCCCTGTTCCAGCGCAGCACCTGTCGCGAGCACTGCGTCCACCAGTGCGTCTATATCGGCAGCAACGGTACGATGATTAACGATAGCGGCACGTATCGCGAACCGGCCTTTGACATGAGTGCCGGACGGCGCGGCGATTCCCGATTCCTGGACAGCGATCAAGATTTCGGCATTCAGCCGGTCGGATGAAAAGTCATCCAGCGCCCGCCCGCTTGCATCCGCCCCCAGATAGCGGAAACAGACGATATTCAGCGCGACCGGAGCCAGCAGTTCCAGACGGGCAGTATCGGCTATCCGTCCCCGCAGATAGCGCGCCAGTTCGCAGGTATGCGAGATGACCTGCCCCAGTTTGTCGGCACCGTACACTTGCAACGTGAACCAGGTTTTGAGTGCGCGAAAACTGCGCGACAGGTCCGGGCCGAAGTCGCACGGCCAGGGCGAACCGCCGGCCAGACCGCGTGTCTCGCGATGCAGATAGGCCGCTGGTGATGAGAAGGTCCTGCGATGCAATTCACCGTCACGCACCAGCAAGAAACCCGCGTCATAGGGCACTTGCCCCCATTTATGAAAATCGAAGGCGATGGAGTCGGCGCGTTCCATACCCAGTAACAGCGGTGCAATATCGGGGGCCATCTTGCCCAGTGCGGCATAGGCACCGTCCACATGAAACCATATCTGCTCGCGTTGCGCGAGATCGGCAATGGCCTCCAGCGGATCTATCGCACCGACATCCACCGTGCCTGCTGTGGCGGCAATGAAGAACGGCATTAATCCCGCCGCGCGGTCGGCGGCGATGGCGCGTTCCAGCGCTGCCACATCCATGCGGTGCTGTTCATCCACCGCTATCTTGCGCAACGCCGCTGTACCGAGGCCGGCCATGTCCAACGCCTGAGCGATGGAAAGATGCGCACCAGCCGAAGTGTAGGCGGTCAAACGATGGCCGTCAGTCAGCCCTTCCGGGCGTGAGCTTTCACCCAGTGCCGCGAAACGTGCGACCAACAAACCCATAAAATTGGCCATGGAAGTGCCGGTGACAAGCAGGCCGCTGGCGGTCTCGGGAAAGCCGAACAACTCCCGCACCCACGCCACCATCTGGCGTTCCACCTCAACCGGCATCTGGTTACGCCCGCCCAGGTTGGCGTTCAGTCCGGCGGCCAGCATCTCCGCCAACATTCCGACCGGCGTACCGCCGCCATGCACCCAGCCCATGAAGCCGGGATGCGAATTTCCTGCGGCATAGGGCAAGACCTCGCGCATGAAAATGTCATGTGCCAGCGACAGATCGCTCTCACCGTGCGGCAACGCGTGCTGAAAAGCTGTGCGAGCCACATCCGGCGCGGGATGCCACACCGGCGTATCGCGCAGGTGTTGCAGATGATCGAAGATGTCATCCAGCATGCGATGGCCTTGCAGCCGAAACGCCTGCCAGTCCGCCGGATCGAGCGTGGCTTGAGAGGTTTTCAATATATTCACCGTATCAATCGAGTCATTGACCGTGGATTATGAGACAGAGTCCAACCATACTCCCACACCAAGCCGCCCATTCGGTGAAACAATGGGAAAAATCCCTGCCTTATCACCTATTGCATGGAATCAACTGCATTAAAATCGCTACAATTTCACAAAAAGTGCTAAATTGCCCTAAATTATTCCGGCATCTTTCCGATATAGAGGCCAACAAACATTTTTTTGTATCACCAGACTGAGAGGCCTACCGTGAAAATTGACAAAACCGCCAAACCGCTTCCCAATAACTTGATGGGGGAAACAACACAGCGCACCCCGGCTGCCAAGAGCGGCGCTACGCCGCAACAGGCCAGCACCAACGTCTCGCTCGGTTCGACCGCGACCCAGTTGAACAAGATGGAAGCCAGCATGGCGAACACACCCGTGGTGGATGCGGGCAAGGTGGCCGAGATCAAGCAGGCCATCAGCGAGGGGCGCTTCCAGGTCAACTCTTCCGTGGTCGCCGACGGTCTGATCGCGTCCGTGCGTGATCTGATCAGCAACAGCAACAGCAACAGCAAAGTACAGTGACAAGCTTGGCGACATCCGGACTACTCACCGCCCTGAATAGCGAACTCGGGGCGGTTCGTGCGTTCGTCGCTCTCCTGCAGCAGGAACAACGCTTGCTGACTGAGAATCAGACCGAACCGTTGCTGGCGCTTGCCGAACAAAAATCCCTACAGACCATCAACCTCAACCAGCTTGCCGAGTCCCGCATCAGCATGCTGGAGCAATTACTTCCAGACCTGTCGAATGAAGCCATAGACTCGTGGTTAGCGGCAAATAGCGCCAAAGGATATGCAAACTGGCAGGAGATACGCGAACTTGCCAAACAGGCCAGGCAGCTTAACCGCGTCAACGGCGAACTGATCCAGATGAAAATGCGCCACAATCAGCAGACACTTGTCACACTGACTCAGGCCGTAAATAAGGCCGACCTGTATGGCCCGGACGGACAGCGCAGCTTCACTCCGGGCAGTGGCCGATCGCTGGGCAACGTCTGAACACACTACGCCTACTTACCTTCCTGAACTCCCATCCGTTCCAGTTTTAACCTGTTTCTCGACCGGCTGAACGGCATCAGACTGATTCATACGATCGAATTCCGGCGAAAGTATGGTGATTGTTACGCGGCGATTGCGAGCACGATTTGCCGGCGTATCGTTAGGTGCCACCGGATGATTGGCGGCCATACCTACTGCCGACAGCCGCGTTTCAGGTACACCATAATTGACCAGCATTCTCACCACGCTGCTGGCTCGTCCCGCTGACAACTCCCAGTTGGATGGGAAGTGTACATTCTTGATAGGCACATCATCGGTATGTCCTTCGACTTCTATTGCCTGGTCCACGCTTTCCAGCACCACTGCGGTCTGGCGCAGGGTATCCAATGCTGCGGGTTGCACGGTAGATTCGCCTTCCCTGAACAGCATACTGGCACTGATGTCCACCACTACGCCGCGCCGATTCTGCGAGATGGCGACCTGCCCTTGCGAAATCAATGGCGCCATTACTTGGCGCAGGTTCGCGTTCACCGCTGCCATCTGCAGTTGAATTTTGCGCTGCTGTTCGACCTGCGCCATGGTCTTTTCATCCACCAGCAGCTTGAGCTTCTGGTCTTGCTGGCTAGTCACAATACCTACCGTAACCGGCGCACCATGCGATTTATTGTCGAAGGCAACATTCAGGGATTTACTGAACGTCTGGTATTTCCCCTCATTCACAGAGGAAATTGAATACATCACCACGAAAAATGCAAAAAGCAGGGTGATAAAATCAGCATAGGAAATCAGCCAGCGTTCATGGTTGTCATGTTCCGCACGTTTCTTTCGGTGTGCCATGACCGTCAGTCCAGATAGCCTTGCAGCCGGTATTCTATGACGCGGGGATTTTCGCCTTTCGCCACCCCGCACAAACCATCAACCACCATGTCACGCATGTGCGTCTGATGCTGGATGATGGACTTGAGCTTGTTGGCGACCGGCAGAAACAACAAATTGGCAAACGCCACACCATAGATGGTAGCGACAAAGGCAACTGCGATGCCGGCACCCAGCTTGCTCGGTTCGGAAAGATTCTGCATCACATGCATCAAGCCCATCACTGCACCTATGATGCCCACGGTCGGGGAATAGCCCGCTGCAGCCTCCCATACCCGTGCGCCTTGCCAGCGCAACTGCTCCCAAGTCTGGGTATCTATCTCCATCACTTCACGGATCTCTTCCGCGTTATGCCCATCCACCAGCAACTGCACGCCTTTGCGCACAAATGGGTCACTGACACCTTCAAGGCGGGCCTCCAGCGCCAAAACGCCCTCTCTCCTGGCCAGCGCACTCCATTCGGTCAACAGCACTATCAATTCCTGTCCATTGGATTTTGGCGTAACAAACGCCCAGCGCGCCATTTGCATCGCTGTGAAAAAAACCTTGCGTGGACTTTGCACCATGACCGCCCCTAGCGTGCCTCCCAGCACAATCAGGAAAGCAGCTGCCTGAAACAGAATGCCGAAATTGCTGCCTTCAATAAGCTGCCCGGTCATGATGCCGACCAGTGCAATCAATAAGCCCAATATCGTCAGCTTGTCCATCAGTAGCCTTTTAGCGCACCGCGCAAGCGTGCAACGGCTTGGCTATGCAACTGGGAAATGCGCGACTCGCTAACACCGAATACCTCACCGATCTCGCGCAAGTTCATCTCCTGTTCGTAGATCATGCCCATCAGCTGCTTCTCACGCTCTGGCAAGCGTTCAATCGCACTCACCAACTCCGTCTTGAAACGCTCATCCTGCAACAGCGACAACGGATCGGCGTCATTACTGAACTCGAAACGTTCGAAGAAATCGTTGTGATCTTCGTCCTGAAAATCCTCGTAATACATCAACTGCGAACCACGTGATTGCTGTAACTTCTGTTGATACTCCTCAAGCGGAACCCCCATTTCATCGGCAATTTCCGATTCACTGGCGGGCCGTCCCAGCTTTTGCTGCACACGACTGATGGACTGTTCTATCATCCGCGTGTCGCGACGCAGGCTGCGCGGTAGCCAGTCTGCACTACGCAATTCGTCCAGCATCGCGCCACGTATACGCTGTGTCGCATAAGTCTCAAACTGCGCACCATGAATCTCGTCGTAACGACTGGCCGCATCCAGCAGGCCTATCATGCCAGCCTGAATAATGTCGTCTATCTGCACGCTGTACGGCAACTTGGTCATCATCTGATGAGCCAGTCGCTTGACCAGCGGGGCGAAGTCCCGCAGACATTGATCCTTGTCCTTTAATCCAGAAGCGTTATACATAATTAACCACTCTTGCGTGACGTTAACCACCAGTTGCCAGCAATCATTTACACATTCCCTTATTCAAATTCAGTAGCTGGCAACAGCCCTGCTGGAGTTTACCGCCTTTGTCATATCCTTGCTGTTGCAACGGGATAATTGATTCATAAGATTCTTCATCATTTGAGACACCCCGCCTTCCATCTCATCCTGACGCACCGCCATCTGCAACAACTCTTGAGATAAAGCCCTGTAGGATGTTGCCGAACTCGCAGCCGGGTAGGCTTCCACAACTGACCTTGCGAGGTGTGTAGCACGTTTTTGCTTGTCATCCAGCGGTATGCAGCCCAAATATTCGAGCCGCGCCGCCAGCTTGCTGCGCGCCACTTTCTCCATGTTACCGAATGCCAGCCGAGCCACTTTTTCGTCAGCCACCTTGTTGACTACGATTTCGAACCGCAAGCGCGCATTCTCCAGCGCCAGACGCTTGATCAATCCGTAGCTTTCGGTGATGCCGGACGCAGTCGCATCCGTCACCACAACCAGCCTGACTCCCGGTGCAAGACTGGAAGAAACAGACGATTGGCCGGTCAACATCGCGGCATCTACCAGCATCACATCCACACCGCCGCTTACTTCACGCAGCGCATGTTCCATACATTGTTGTTCCGAAGTATTCAGATTGCCGAGTGCCCGCATCGCCCGAGCCGTCGGCAAAATCGCATAGCCCTTACCTTGCAGTAGCGCGTCACGTATCTGGCATCTACCCTGAACTACATCCAAAAAATCATAACGTGCAACCAACCCGAGACTGTCGGTCAAATTATGGGGCGCGGGATTTTCGTCCAGCACCAGCACATCTTTACCCGCCGCTGCCAGCGCCGCCGCCAGATTGATGGTCGCACTGGTTCGTCCCACGCCATGCTTGCCGGACACCAGCGTGACCACTTGTGTCCGGTTTTCAATCAGCAACCGGCGCAATCCTTCAGCCTGATCCACACCTCGGCTATGTGCGGGAGGCTGATTTCCCAGCATTCCGACATCAGAGCGCATAAGCCACCTCCCCGCCAGGGACTTCTACCGATCCCGTGGCAGCCATCATCAATGGAAATTCCTGCGCACTGAGGGTGAAGGGGGTCTTTTCCTCAACAGGCTTGAAGGCGCGATGCAGCAGCACATCCACATTCACCGGATGTAGATCTTCCGGCACCCGCTGCCCATTCGCCATGAAATGCATCACCAGCCGATGACGTACCACCACATCCAGCAATGCACCCAGATTAACAGCCTCATCCAGCTTGGTGGCGATACAGCCGATCACCTTGTTGCCGTGATACATGCGCACCACTTCTTCCAGCGTGTCGCCACCGCTGGTGGAATTGAGCACCAGCAGACGCTGCACACCGGTCGCATCGAACATCTCTCGTTGTTCGCAGACGCGCTCGTCGCGCTGCCCCATACCCACAGTATCAATCAGCACCAGATGCTTGTGCCGCAGTGCAGACAGTGTCAGCCGCAAATCGTCGGCATCACGCACCGAATGTACAGCAACGCCAAGTATCTTGCCGTATATCTTGAGTTGCTCGTAAGCACCAATACGATAGCTATCGGTAGTCAGCAAGGCCACCTTGTCGGCGCCGTAACGCACCACAGCGCGCGCTGCCAGTTTGGCCGTAGTGGTAGTTTTCCCCACTCCGGTAGGGCCGATCAGCGCATACACCCCGCCCTTGGCCACGATGTCGTCGGCATCACCGGCAACATTCACATTGCGTTTCAACACTTGCTTAACCCATGCCTCGCCCTTCTCACCACCTTGCGGCATCTTGTCGAGCAACTGGCGCGCCAATAATGTGCTGAACCCGGAATTGAGCATACGGCGCAGCAACCCGGCGCGTTGCGGATCACGCTGCTGAACATTGTTCCATGACAGCGTCTCGATCTGCTTTTGCAGCGTGCTGTGCATCGCCTTAATCTCCATCATTATGGAAGACTCGACTGGCAACACATCGGCGGCCGGCTTGCCGACTGATGTTGCTTCCAGTGCCGGCTTAAGCGGCTTGCTTATCACATCCACTTGCTGCGCGTCCCTGCTGATGCGCCGAGCTTCCGGAACACGCACCGATGTCTCGGTCAGCTGCTCCATCGCTTCGCTCGCCATCGCGACTATTTCCACCCCTTGCGGGGTGCTGCGATTCGACAGGATGACGGCATCCTCGCCCAGGTCGTTGCGTATCTCTCTTAACGCCTGGCGTGCTGTCGGCGCAATGAATTTTCTGATGTTCATGCTAATCCTCCTACCATTGCTGTCACCCGTATGGTCTTGAAGTCGGGTACTTCGTCATGTGAAATCACATGCAGATTGGGTACGGCGCGTTTCAAAAAGCGTGCCAGCAGGTCGCGCAATTGCCCCGGCACCAGCATCACCGTTGGCAGGCCCATCTGCTCCTGCAACTGCACCGCATCGCGGGATTCACGCAATACCGTGTCCGCCAGACCCGGTTCGATGCCGATGCCGTTCTGGCTGGCCTGCATCGCCTGCATCAGCACATGCTCCAGTTCCTTGTTCATACCGATAACCTGCAACTCCTGTGCGGACGGATAGAACTGCTGCACGATGGCTGGTCCCAGTGCGATACGCACCCATGAGGTTAGTTGGTATGGATCCTGCGAACGGATCGCATTGTCGGCCAGCGTCTCGACGATGGTGCGCATGTCGCGGATATGCATGCCTTCGTCCAGCAGGTTCTGCAACACCTTCTGCACCACGCCCAGCGGCAGCGTTTTGGGCACCAGGTCTTCCACCAGTTTGGGGGCGACCTTGCCAAGATGATCGAGCAGTTGTTGCACTTCCTGACGTCCCAGCATTTCTGCCGCACGCGTATTGATCAGATGACTCAGATGCGTGGCGACCACGGTGCCAGGGTCAACTACGGTATAGCCCATAATCTGTGCTTGTTCACGCATCGCCTCGTCTATCCACACGGCCGGCAGGCCAAACGCCGGGTCTTGCGTCTGCATCCCCACCAGTGGGCCGCTGACGTTACCCGGATTGATTGCCAGAAACTGGTGCGGATACGCCTCACCGCTACCGATTTCCACCCCTTTGAGCGTGATGCGGTAGCCGTTCGGACGCAGGTCGAGATTGTCACGGATATGAACCGAAGGCGGCAAAAACCCCATATCCTGTGTAAACTTCTTGCGTATCCCCTTGATTCTTCTCAGAAGATCACCATCCTGCGCCTTGTCCACCAGCGAAATCAAGCGGTAGCCGACTTCCAGCCCCAGTACGTCCACTTGCGCGACATCTTCCCAGCTTGCCTCGGGCGCTTCGCTGATCAGCGGCGTGGAAGCAGCTTCTTCCTGTTCCTGCTCGGCGACCTTCTCGGACTTGCGGGTCAGATGGTAGGCCAACCAAAGCATACCGCCAGCCAGCAACAGGAATGAAAAATGCGGCATGCCGGGGATCATGCCCAGCATGCCGACGATGGCAGCGGTCAGCATGATGACCTGTGGTTGCTTGAACAACTGGCCCAACAACTGCTCGCCGATGTTTTCTTCGGTCGCCACACGGCTGACCACCACACCGGCAGCAGTTGAAATCACCAGCGCCGGGATTTGTGCCACCAGTCCGTCACCGATCGCCAGCAGGGTGTAGGTCTTGGCAGCCAGCGATATGTCCATGTTGTGCTGCAACACGCCGACAATCAGCCCGCCGATCAGATTGATGAACAGGATGATGATGCCGGCGATGGCATCACCGCGCACAAACTTGGAGGCACCATCCATCGCACCGTAGAAATCCGACTCCTGTGAAATTTCGGCACGACGTTTGCGCGCCACATCCTCGCCGATCAGGCCGGCATTCAAGTCTGCATCTATCGCCATCTGTTTGCCGGGCATCGCATCCAGCGTGAAGCGTGCGCCCACCTCTGCGATACGCCCCGCACCCTTGGTGATGACCATGAAGTTGATGACCACCAGGATCGCGAACACCACGATACCCACCGCATAATTGCCGCCCACCAGAAATTGGCCGAACGATTCGATCACCTTGCCGGCCGCATCCCCGCCGGTGTGACCTTCCAGCAGCACTACCCGGGTCGAGGCAACGTTCAGCGACAGGCGCAGCAGCGTGGTCATCAGCAGGATGGTCGGGAAAGCCACGAAATCCAGCGCCTTGGTGGTGTTCATGCTGATCAGCAGCACCATGACCGCCATCGCGATGTTAAATGTGAAGAAGATGTCCAGCAGGATGGGGGGCAGCGGCAGCACCATCATCGCCAGTATCATCACGATCAGCACCGGACCTACCAGACCGCGCAGATTCAGGCTGCGCCTGATGATACCCATTACCGAACCTGAACTCATGATGCGACTCCTGTGTGGGTGGGATCGAGCTCAGCAGGTACCGGCAATACGCCAGGCTGCTGCGGACGGTTGCCGCCGTGTGATTTATAGCTCTTCAACTGGTAGACATAAGCCAGCACCTCGGCGACGGCGGTGTACAGTGCCTCGGGGATACTCTGCCCAATATCGGTGTGCCGGTGCAAGGCGCGCGCCAGCGGCGGTGCTTCGAGAATGGGCACGTTATTTTCAGCAGCAATCTCCTTGATGCGCTGTGCGATCAGATCGGAGCCCTTGGCCACCACGGTCGGTGCGCGCATACCGTTTTCGCTGTACTTCAGCGCGACTGCGTAGTGCGTCGGGTTGGTTACCACCACGTCGGCGGTCGGGATAGCTTCCATCATGCGACGGCGGGCAGCCTCACGCTGCAAGCTGCGGATACGTCCCTTGACCATCGGATCGCCCTCGGTTTCCTTGGCTTCCTTGCGCACTTCTTCCTTGGTCATCTTCAATTTCTTGTTGTGGTCCCACAACTGGAACGGTACGTCCACCGCGACGATCAGCAGCATCGCACCGGTGACAGAGAGGAAACTGACACCGATCAGATGACCCATTTGCGGGATGCCAGCCTTAACCGACAGTGTGGCCAATTCGATTACATCATCGCGATGACTCCACACAACCATGGTTGCGATACCGCCCACCACGATTGCCTTGGCGATGGTTTTAAGCAACTCGACCAGCGCATGGGTGGAGAACATCCGGGCGATGCCGGAAGCCGGATTCATCCTGGAAAACTGCGGCATAAGCGATTCGGTGCTGAACAACCAGCCATTCAACGCCAACGGTGACAGCAAGGCTGCAAGCACCAGCAGCAGCAATACTGGCGCGAAGATGATGAGCATTTCCAGCGATATGTCATACAGGCGTGTTGCCATCATTTCCGGATTGAACACCATATCGTGGTTAAGAATCAGTGCCTCGCGCAGCATTTTCACCACTTGGCGACTGAGTGAGTCGCCCATGAACCAAAGACCGGCACCGCCGGCCAGTAATACGGCGAACGTGGACAACTCGCGCGAGCGGGCGACCTGACCTTTTTCCCTTGCCTGATCAAGTTTCCTCTGCGAGGGTTGTTCCGTTTTTTCTAAATCGCTTTCTTCAGACATGATGCGCTCCGATGGTTGTGCCGATTATCAGCAAGCCAACGGAGTTTCAATCATGCGAATAAGACGGGATTTAACAGGCTTTTCGATGTGCTGCGGGAAGTAACGATAGATCAGGATGCCCACGCCCCACTCCCATGGGCAATCAGGGTTGGTATCAGCACGGCTTTACAGGCTGCTCAACACCTTGATGTGGGCGACCGCCGAACGCGCCAGCGCGCTCAGCGCATAACCGCCTTCCAGCACAGACACGATGCGGCGCTGCGCATGGCGTTCGGCCAGCGCCTTGAGTTGCTCGGTGACCCAGACATAATCGGCTTCGCGCAGCGCCAGCCCGCCCATGTCATCCTCGCGGTGCGCATCGAAACCCGCTGAAATGAACAGCATTTGCGGGCGAAAATCCTCCAGTGCGGGCAACCAGTGACGCGTCACTGCCGCACGAAAATCCTCACCGCTCGCTCCGGCCGCCAGTGGCACATTGATGATGTGGTCGCTGCCGCTGTCAGCCCCGCAATACGGGTAAAAGGGATGACGAAAGGTCGAGCACAGCATCACCCGTCCGTCGTCCTTGAAGATATCCTCGGTGCCGTCGCCGTGATGCACGTCGAAATCGGCAATCGCCACGCGCTCAAGACCGTACTGCGCCAGCGCGTGCGCCGCCGCCACCGCGACATTGTTGAAGATGCAAAAACCGCCTGCGCTATCCCGTCCGGCATGGTGTCCGGGCGGGCGGATGTTGCAGAACGCATTCTCAGCCTGCCCCGCCATCACCAAGTCCACCGCCTTGACCGCCGCACCCGCCGCACGGAACGCCGCAGCCAGCGAGAAGGGATTCATCGCCGTATCGCCGTCCAGATACACCAGTCCACTTAGTGGCGAACTGGCATGAATAGCTGCCACATAAGACTCGCCATGCACCCGCAGCAATTGCTCGCGGCTCGCTTCGGGTGCCTCGTAGTAAGCCAGAAAATGCAGCAGCCCTGAGGAGATGAGCTGATCCTCAATCGCATGCAGGCGTGCCGGACACTCGGGATGCTCTGCCCCCATCTCGTGTTTCAGGCAATCAGAGTGTGTTAAATAGGCGGTCGTCATGCCATGAGTATCCAGTAAAATCGGGTTGATGGAAACGCCGGTATTTTACCGTCAGGAATTGCTGAACCAGAAAGAATTCAATTCAAATTATTCATCATCCAGCTTCTCGAACAACAGTCGAATGAGATACGGTCCCAGACAGCTCTTGTATACTCTGGCATCTTTGCAACCCATTCCGACCGACATGAACGCAACCTCACTAGCCCAAGACCTGCTCCACTTCATAGACGCCAGCCCCAGCCCCTGGCACGCCGTGTCCAGCGCCGAGGCGCGTCTGCTGGCGCAGGGCTTTACGCCACTGGATGAAAGCCGGCAGTGGCAACTCGAAACAGGCGGTCGCCATTATGTGGTGCGGGGCGCTTCGCTGATCGCCTTCAGGCTGGGTAGCCTGCCACTGACGGAAGCCGGTTTCCGCATCGTCGGCGCACATACCGATTCGCCGGGACTGCGGCTCAAACCTCGTGCGGCAATTTCTGGTGACGGCATCACGCGGCTGGGCGTGGAAGTCTATGGCGGGCCGATACTGGCGACCTTCACCGACCGCGACCTGAGCCTGGCCGGGCGCGTGGTGTTGCGCGGCGAGCCAGGACCTGATAGCCGGCTGCCGGAGACCCGGCTGCTGCGCTTCGACCAACCGCTGCTGCGCCTGCCCAATCTGGCGATACACATGAACCGCGAGGTAAACGAACAGGGGCTGAAACTCAACAAGCAGACCGAGTTGCCGCTGATCCTCGGCCTGACAGGCGAAGGCGGGGATGCCGAGGCAGCGTTGCGCCGGATGCTGGCCGATGCCCTGAAAGCCGAAGCGTCAGACCTGCTGAGCTGGGAGCTGGCCGTCTACGACGTGCAACCCGGCTGTTTGTGGGGGGCGGAGCGCGAATTCATCGCCGACAGCCAGCTCGATAATCTGGCCTCCTGTCATGCCGCGCTGACCGCGCTGCTGGCGACCGAACAGCCCGCTGCCACCTGTGTGGCAGCCTTGTTCGACCACGAAGAAGTCGGCAGCGAGAGCGCCAGCGGCGCGGGTGGCAGTTTCATTTCTGACGTGCTGGCGCGCATCGGCGTGCTGTCCGGACTGGATGAACAAGACCGACAGCGCGCGCTTAGCCGCAGTTTTTTTATCAGTGCTGACATGGCGCACGCCTACCACCCGAATTTCCCCAATGCCTACGAGCCGGCGCACAAGGTGAAGATGAATGGCGGGCCGGTCATCAAGACCAACGTGAACCAGCGTTACAGCAGCAATGCCCAAACGGCGGCGCGCTTCATCGGATTTTGCGAGCAGGCCGGCGTACCGTACCAACAATACGCACACCGCAGCGACCTGGGATGCGGCAGCACCATAGGCCCCACCGTGGCGGCGCAACTGGGCATCGCCAGCGTGGACGTCGGCTCGCCGATGTGGGCGATGCACAGCGCGCGGGAAAGCGCCGGGGTGGCGGATCACGCGTTCATGATCGCCGCGCTCGCCGCAGCCTACGCTGGCTGAACCGACCCTTCCTTGCGGGGATAAGAAACGGAACAGTGCGCTTCATCGGGAACGGCGCGCGGATGTTCCAAACTGATTGCTTGGTCCAACTCGGATAATCCATTAAACCCAAATTGTCCACTGGACGTTAACCCCCCCTCCCCACCTCCCCTTGTCAGGGGAGGAGCTGCCGCAGTTCTCCCCCTGACAAGGGGGAGATAGAGGGGGTTTCAAACCCGCGCCGTTCACAGCATCTTTTGTACCGACTTGATGCTGTCGTCCTCTTCGCTGGTGACAATCTCGAACTCCATCCGCTCCATCAGGTGCAGCATGTCCGCATTATTCTTCAGCACTTCGCCCTGCATCACTTTCATGCCCTTGGAACGGGCAGCATCCATCAGCCCGTTCATCAGCTTCTGACCCAGTCCCTTGCCGCGCATGTTGTCGGCGATCACCAGCGCGAATTCGCAGCTTTCGCCATCCGGGTTGATGGCGAAACGCGCCACACCCAGCTCGACCTCGCGGCCATGTTGCTCGGTCACCGCGACCAGTGCCATCTCGCGGCTGTAGTCTATCTGGGTGAAACGCACCAGCATCGCCTGACTCAGTTCCTGTACGCTGTTCATGAAACGGAAGTAGCGGGTCTGCTCGGACAGGTTGCGCACGAAATCCTGCACCAACTCGGCGTCTTCTGGGCGGATGGGACGGATGGTGATGTCGGTGCCGTCGGCCAGTTGCCAGTGGCTGACCAGATGGGTCGGATACGGGTAGATCGCCATGTGTGAATAGCGGTCGGCGCTAGGCTGGCGGAATTCCACCACGATACGCGCGTCGGCGGCCAGCACACCCCGCTCGTCCACGATCAGCGGATTGATGTCCATCTCGGCCAGCATCGGCAGTTCGCAGACCATCTCGGAGACGCGCAGCAACACGGACTCCAGCGCTTCGACATCGGCGGGCGGCATGTGGCGGAACGCCTTCAGCAGTTTCGAGACCTGAGTGCGGCTGATCAGGTCGCGCGCCAGAAACACGTTCAGCGGCGGCAAGGCGACCGATGCATCGCCCATCACTTCCACGGTCGTGCCACCCGCGCCGAAGGTAATCACCGGGCCAAACACCGGGTCGCGGATCACGCCCACCATCAGTTCACGGCCATTTTTCTTGACGATCATAGGCTGGATGGAAATGCCATCCACGTGCGAACCGGGGCGGTTGCGCTTGATGTTCTCGGTGATCTCGTGATACGCCGCGCGCACCGCCTGCGCGTTGGTCAGATTCAGCATCACGCCGCCGGCATCGCTCTTGTGCGTGATGTCACGCGAATTCACCTTCATTGCCACCGGGAAACCCAATTGCTGCGCAATCAGCAGCGCCTCGTTGGGCGATCGGGCGATCATGGTCTGCGCGACCGGAATATGGAAGGCCGACAGCACCGCCTTGGACTCCATTTCGCTCAAGACACGGCGCTTGTCCTGCAAGGCGCCTTCGATGACCATGCGCGCGCCTTCCACATCCGGCTCCAGATGGTGAGACAAAGGCCCCGGCATCTGCATCAGCAGCTTCTGGTTCTGGTAATAATCGGACAGGTACGAGAACACCTCAACCGCCGGTTCCGGTGTGCGGAAATTGGGTTTTTTGGCATGGGCAAACAGCCGGCGCGACTCTGCCACCTGCGACTCGCCCATCCAGCAGGTCAGCAACGGTTTGTTGTATTGATTGGCCAGTTCGATGACAACTTCGGCGGCAGCCAGCGGCTTGGTCATCGCCTGCGGCGTCAGGATAGTCAGCACGCCGTCCACGTTCGGGTCTTCCAGACAGGCAGCGACCGCATGCTGGTAGCGGTCGGCCTGCGCGTCACCGATCACATCCACCGGATTGCCGTGCGACCAGTTGGGCGGCAACACCTCATTGAGGCGCGTTATGGTAGCTTCCGACAGTTCCGCCATCTGCAAGCCCAGATCGGATGCACAATCGGTTGCCATCACACCCGGCCCACCACCGTTGGTGACGATGGCCAGACGGTTGCCGGAGGGATGGAAGCCGCACGACAGCGCCTTGGCCGCCGAGAACAACTGGGTCACGGTCTGCACCCGCACCACGCCGGCGCGACGCACGGCGGCATCGAACGCATCGTCTGAGCCGACTAGCGAGGCGGTATGCGACATCGCCGCCTTGGAACCGGCCTCGTGGCGGCCTACTTTTATCAGAATCACCGGCTTGACGCGCGCGGCAGCGCGCAGCGAGCTCATAAAGCGGCGCGATTCGCGGATGCCTTCGATGTACATCAGGATGCTGTGCGTCTTCGGGTCGGACACCAGATAGTCGAGTATCTCGCCGAAATCCACGTCGGCAGACGAGCCCATCGAAACCACGCTGGAAAAGCCCACATCATTAACCTGCGCCCAATCCAGAATCGCGGTGCAAAGCGCGCCGGATTGCGACACCAGCGCCAGATTGCCGGTATTCGCCCCGCCGTGATTGAAGGTGGCATTCAAACCGATACCCGGGCGCATCACGCCCAGACAGTTCGGGCCGACCAGCCGGATGCCGTGCGCTCTCGCCTTGTCCAGCACCTGGCGCTCCAGTTCCTTACCTTCCGGGCCGATCTCGCCGAAGCCGGCGGTGATGATGACCGCCGCCTTGACGCCGTGACGACCGCAATCTTCGATGATGCCGGGTACGGTCTGCGGCGGCGTGGCAATCACGGCCAGTTCGACGCCGCCCTCGATGTCCGAGATCGCGGCATAGGCGCGCTGCCCCTGCACTTCGGCAACACGCGAATTGACCGGATACAGCGCCCCCTGAAAGCCGCTCTCCAGCATATTGTGAAAAACAATCTGGCCGACCGCATCCACGCGATCACTGGCCCCGAAAACAGCCACGGATTTGGGTGCAAACAACGGAGTAAGGTAGTGTTTTGACATAATGTAGTACCGATTGAATGTTGCAGGAATCTTATAAGCGGATTGTTACCGGAGACTTGCAGACTGTTGCCGAACGATTGCCAATAAGGAATACGAATGAATCACCATGTGGCGAGATTATCCTCGCCACATGGTGATTTCTCCAGATATTTTTTCAGGATTGCGGAAATACCGGGGGCACATCATTCGCACAACCCGCAACAGCCAATATTCAGCCGCTAGGCTTTCCACAAATCGACATAGGCGAGCGCTTGCGAACCGTTACCGGAGTAGTGCAATGCACTGGCGATGGTGTTGAGCAGCGCGATCCCCCTGCCGTGCCGCTGATGGTTAGACTTTAAGCCTGCACCGAACTGCCCGGCATAATCGAATCCATCCCCGCTGTCCTTGATCGTGATCTTGAGGCAACCGCAAGTCTCGCATTCATACCGCTCCAGATGCATGTCAATCTGTCCGTGCTGCAATTCGGCAAGCCGGGCGGCTCGCTCGGAGTAATACAGCTCCATGCCGTCCGGCTGATTCTTCAGCGTGGAATCCAGCTTCAACACGCCATGATCCAGCGCATTGTTGAACAGCTCGGACAACACCAGAAACAGCTTCCCTTCGGCATTCCCGCCTTCGAACTGGCCGGTGATGCCAAGCAGAAAAGGCACCACATCCAACCGCTTGAGCTGCGGGGCGGTCATAGTCACGGAAAAGCTCCAAGAAATATTACCAGCCTTGCCTTGGCTGCAAAGCTCATCGGCATTCTGACTGATAGGTATCAGGGGCGGCTTGGTTTGCTTGGCCGCATCACGTTCAGGTGGCTGGTAGGCCACCGTTACCAGCGCGACATCGTCCTGCGGTGAAGCACCCATCAATTTGGACTCTATCACCCCGACCACCCGGTCGAACAACTGTTCCGATGAGGACAACTGCGCTTCGGACAGTAACCCGCTGTGTTCCAGCAAACGCCCGTCCGCAGTGCCGATTTCAGTCACCCCGTCGGAACACAGCATCAATGTCTTTGGCGTGTCGCCCAAATTGTAATATTCCAAACTGGCATCAAAGTCTGTGGGGCCGACCACGCCCAAAGGCAATTGGCGCGAACTGAAGCAATGCTCTACCGCCGTACCATCAGGACTTAACAACAACACAGCCGGACACCCGCCATTCCATACCTGTACCGTGCCGGTATCGGGATTCAGCGAAAGCATCACCGCAGCCACGAACCTCGGTAGCGGCAGATAATCACGCACCCGCCGGTTGATCTCGCGCACGATGGCCGGAATATCGAATCCCTTAGCTGTCATCTGATAAAACGGCTGGGTCAGCGGAATCACCGCCAGCGCTGCCGTCAGACCATGTCCTGCGCTGTCGGCCAGCAAAACATGCAGGGAATTGTCGGGCTTGCGCGCCACCGCGATCAGATCCCCGCTGAAATTGTCCGCCGCCTTGAAAAAATAGCGCACCAGCGGATCGTTGATCTTATCCATCGCGGTGAACTGCCGGATGAACTCGCGTGCGGTATCGGCCTCGTCCTCGATGCGCGAACGATAATCCTGCAGGCGTTTGTTCTGGCTCAGGCGAATTTGAAACAGCTGTATCTTGGCCTGCAATATCTCGCGGCTTACCGGCTTGAACAGGTAATCGTCGCCGCCGGCCCGCAACCCCTGCAACACGTACTGATTCTCGGTATGTGCGGAAAGGAAAATGACCGGAAACCAATGGGTGACCCTGTTGCGCAGCTCGCGCACCGCATCAAAACCACTCATACCGGGCATCGCCACATCCATCAGCACCAGCTCTGGCATTTCCTCTGCACACCGCTCCAACGCCTCAGGCCCACTCTCGGCGATGGCAGTCTGATGCCCCATCTTGTCGAGCATGGCTTTGAGCAACTGGCGATTGACGTTGGAATCATCCACCACCAGAATCTTCAACGGGGAAAGCAGGTTCGGGTTCATGGCGCGCTCGAAGGCGATCATTTCAGGATGGTGAACAGTTTGCTGAAATTGGCGATATCCAAAATCTGCGCAACCGTGGCACTGGGATTGCTCAATACCACGTTCTTGCCGGCGGCTTGGGTACGTTCGCGCAACAGCATCAACATGCCAAGTGCCGAACTATCCAGATACTCGATATCCTTCATGTCAATTTCAATCGTCCTGACACCACCATCCAGCAACAAGGGCTCATAAACGTGCTTTACGGCACGGTGCTTATTAAAGTCGAAACGCCCTGCCAGTCTGACGATGGCCTTATCCCCTGCCATCGAAGTATTAATTTGCAGCGCCATGCCATTTCTCCTGAATAAATTGATATTCCGTTTTGATTGTCATTTTCATCACAATCTGTTCCTGCCCCCGCTGCCGACCACTCGTGACAACACGCGCTGCGCCATCTCGTGTATCGGCACGATCTCCTGTACTGCACCAATCTCAACTGCGGCGCGCGGCATGCCGTACACCACGCAGGTCGCCTCGTCCTGTGCGAAATTGTATGAGCCAGCCTGTCGCATCTCCAGCATGCCGACCGCACCGTCCTTACCCATGCCGGTCAGCATCACGCCAATGGCATTTTCACCGGCACATTCGGCAGCCGAACGGAACAACACCTCAACAGACGGGCGATGGCGATTGACCGGTTCGCTCTGACTCAGTGCGATGACATAGTTCGAGCCGCTGCGCTTGAGCAGCAAGTGCGAATGACCAGGTGCCAGATAAGCATGCCCCGGCAATACGCGTTCGTTATGTACCGCTTCGCTCACTGTCATCTTGCTTAGCCCATTCAGACGCTCGGCAAAAGACTTGGTAAATGCCTCCGGCATGTGCTGCGCGATCAGGATGGCCGGCGCATCAGCAGGCATCGGCATCAGGAATTCCTTGAGCGCTTCCGTGCCGCCGGTTGAAGAACCCACCATGATGAGTTTTTCGGTGCTGGATAAGCGGCTGCCCACCGAGGGCAGATTTATGCCGCCAAAGGCCGGCGAACTGCTGCGGCTCTTTAGCCGTGCGCGCGAGGCTGCGCGTATCTTGTCGGCGATCTCGTCCGCATAAGCTTGCATCCCCTCCATCACACCGAGCCGGGGTTTGGCGAGAAAATCCACGGCGCCCAGCTCCAGTGCCCGCAACGCAGCCACCGAACCACGTTCTGTCAACGTCGAGATCATCAATACCGGCATCGGCCGCAGGCGCATCAATTTTTCAAGGAACGTCAGCCCGTCCATCTCCGGCATCTCCACGTCCAGCGTCAGCACATCGGGATTGTAGGTCTTGATCATCTCGCGCGCCTGCAACGGGTTGGAAGCCGCACCGACCGCCTCCATGTCAGGCTGGCTATTGACGATTTCCTTGAGAATGCTGCGTATCAACGCCGAATCGTCAACGATCAGCACCTTGATTTTTCTTTCACCCGGTTTTGCTGCATTCAGCATTGAAATTCCCCAATAAATACGCCACCTGTTTGCAAAGGAAATACTCAGAACAACTCCACCTCGCCCTGCACCTCTGAAGAACGTATGCGTGCCACATACTGGCGTTCGCGCTCGATGATGGTTTCGTTGTGCATAGTGCGCAACTGTTTCACCAGCACCCTTCCGGTATTCGGGAAGTAATAAACCTTGCGTGGGTAGTTATCCAGCAGGTCCTGTGCCGCAACGGCGATTTTCTCGACCTTCAGATAATCCAGCACGAACCTGGCATTGCGCTCCCCCACGTTCGCCACGGTAAATCCGCGCATCACGTTGCCGCCACCGAACACCTTGGCTTCCAGATTGTTACGCCTCGCGCCGCTCTTGATGAGCTGGTTGATCATCAGCTCCATCGCATAAGTTCCATAGCGACCCGCCAGCCCCACCGGACTGCCGGTGTCGCTTTTGCTGTCCGGCAGCATGAAATGATTCATCCCGCCGATGCCGGTATGTTTGTCTCGAATGCAGGCTGCCACGCACGATCCCAGCACCGTCACCAGCACCATGTCGCGACCGGTCACATAGTATTCACCCGGCAATATCTTCACCGCCTCGATATTGAAATTGCGGTCGAAATAGACATTCGGCGAGACTATTTCTTCATAATCGTGATCAGACATGCGCTCCTCACTGATTTTTTTCTGTTTTGCGCTGCTGTTCCTGCACCTGCGGTGCAAGTTCATAAACCGTCTTGCCGCGCAGCCTGAAATAGCCATTGGCGTGACTGAAATTTTCCGAATGGCCGGCGTACAGCAAGCCATCGCTGCGCAACAGCGGAGCCATTTTTTTCAGGATTGCAAACTGAGTTTCCTTATCGAAATAAATCATTACGTTACGGCAGAAAATAGCATCCACGCGATCACGTATCGGCCAAGTCGCATCCAGCAGATTCAGCTTGCGAAAGGTGATCATGTTTTGCAGTTCCGGGCGCACCTTGACGAATCCCTGCTGCGCCCCGCTCCCCTTGAAGAAAAATCGCTTGAGCAACGCGGCATCCAGTTTTTCCACCCGCTCCATCGCATAGACACCCTTGCGCGCAATATCCAGCACATTGGTATCCAGGTCGGTGGCGATGATCTTGACTGGCGGCGTGAAGCTGTCAAACGCGTCTACCGCCGTCATCGCCAGTGAATACGGTTCTTCGCCGGTAGAACTGGCAGAACACCACAACACGATGGGATGGCTGCGGCCTATCCGCTTCATTTGCTCTGCCAGTACCGGGAAATGATGATGCTCGCGGAAAAACGAAGTCAGGTTGGTGGTCAGCGAATTGACGAACGCTTCCCACTCCTGCTCATCGTTTTGTTCCAGCAATCGCAGGTATTCGCCGAAAGTATTGATACCTGTCGCCCGCAGGCGGCGCGACAGCCGGCTATAAACCAACTCCTGCTTGGTATCGTTGAGCGAGATGCCGGCGTGATCGTAGATCATCTTGCGCACCCGTTCAAAATCCTGTCGGGTGAAATGAAACTCTCGGCTTGCTGGGTCTTTGCTGTCGGCCATTTTACTCACCTGCAATGTAACGAGGAGGGAACACAAGGAGCGTGGTATGGCGCAGATGGACGGCGTCTGTCTGATCCTCCCTCATTCCTCGCGCACATGATCAAAACTCCTTCCAGTCCCCATCGTCCGATTCGGGCAACTTGGCCGGTCTGGAGCGGCTGGCCGTATCGCGCGCCACGACAACCTTGCGCTGCTCAGTCAGTTTCGGCATCGCTGCCCGGCGCGGCTCCGGCAACCTTGTCGGCGCACTCTCACCTGCAAGTTTGAAACTACTCATCAGGGCGGCCAGTTCCTGCGCCTGCTCTTCCAGCGACTCGGCAGCCGCAGCGGCCTGCTCGACCAGCGCAGCGTTCTGCTGGGTCACATCATCCATCTGCGTGATGGCGGTATTGACCTGCTCGATGCCCTGACTCTGTTCGGCTGATGCAGCGGTGATCTCGGCCATGATGTCGGTCACCCGTTTGACCGAGTTGACCACCTCGTTCATGGTCTTGCCCGCATCGTCCACCAGCCGTGTACCCGCGCTCACCTTCTCGACGGAATCCCCGATCAGCTCCTTGATCTCCTTGGCCGCCGCCGCACTGCGTTGCGCCAGGTTGCGTACTTCGGATGCCACCACCGCAAAGCCGCGCCCTTGCTCGCCGGCACGGGCGGCTTCCACCGCCGCGTTCAACGCCAGGATGTTGGTCTGGAAGGCGATACCGTCAATCACGCTGATGATGTCCACAATCTTCTTCGAGCTTTCGCTAATCGAAGACATCGTGCCCACTACCTGCCCAACCACATTACCGCCCTTCACCGCGATGTCGGAAGCACTCATCGCCAGCTGGTTGGCCTGTTTGGCATTCTCGGCATTCTGCTTAACAGTCGAGGTCAGTTCTTCCATGCTGGCAGCCGTTTCTTCCAAACTGGATGCCTGTTCTTCGGTGCGAGAGGACAGATCGGTATTGCCGCTGGCGATTTCCTTGGAGGCCGTCCTGATCGTGTCGGCAGCTTCCTTGATACGGCTGATGGTAGCGGTCAACTGTGCCACGGTGGTGTTCGAGTCGTCCTTCAACTGACCGAATGTGCCCTGATAGTCCCCTGTGATCGTTTCGGTCAGATCACCTTGCGCCAGTGCACCCAGCACATGCGCCACCTCGTCCAATCCGACCGAACTGGTTTCCAGCAACTGATTGATATTTTTCGCCATGGTCAGGAAAAATGCGGTCTTGCCCTCCTCACTGATGCGGCGTGTGAATTCGCCGCATGATGCCGCCGTGACGATGCCGGCGATTTCCTCCTCCACCGCCAGTTCAGCGGTGCGGTCTATCCATTCGACCGCAGAGCCGAGATGATCGCCCCGGTCGTTGATCACGGCGCTCACTGTCAGAGCGAAGGTGCGTCCACCCATCTTGATGGTGGCCTTTTGCGTGCCGCGCAAGCGTTCCAGTATCTGTGCCTGATGGGCCGGATTCTTGTGGAATTGGTCAATGTTGGAACCCAGCAGGGAATTTGCATCGAAGCTTGAGAAATCCTTGCGGATATCCTCCTGTGCGGCCCTGAACATTTCCACGATCGCCTTGTTCATGTAGATGATGTTGCGGTGTTTGTCGGCAATCATCACGTTGGTGCTGACATTGTCCAGGCCGATCTTCACGCGCGTCACCTCGTCGGCGATGCGCCGTGCGTCCGACACCTCGAAACCCATGCGAATCTGCATGGATTTCATCGCATACATCAGTTGCCCGGTTTCATCGTCCCGCTCGATATCGATCTGGTCGTGGTAATTACCTTGCGAAATACGGCGCAACTGCTCACCTGCCTGACGCAATGCACGGGTGATATAACGAATCAGCATCACGCCCAGAACCACTGATAACAGCGAGAACACCACCGCGATGGACAGTTGTAGGGTCGAGTAGAACCCGGCGGTGGCAACAGCTTTCTCGGAAGCGTCTTTGGCACGTTCGAGCTGGAATCGCTCCATCGCTTCTATGGTTTCTCTGGAATGATCCCGCAAAGGATTGACCTTGCTCAACAGATGACGCGTTGCCCCATCATAGTTGCCTGCCAGCACCATCTCGCGTACCGGCGCGATCCCTTCCGCCACATAAGCTACACGGGCTTTCTTCATCTCGGCGAATAGGGCCTTGCCCTTTTCCGAATTCACCTCCAGCTCAAGCTGGCTGAAAAGTTCATCCAGTTTGTTACGGTTCTCAACAATCTTATCCGTATGGAATGAGACGGGATGGTCATGCAACTTGGTATAGTTGTTGGTCGGATCATGTTCCAGAGCCGACTGCGCCTGAATATAGTTGTCCGCTGTCAGATAGCGGATGTCCGCGATTTTGTTGCTGATATCCATGCGTCTGACGGCGATATCCGCCATGCTGGATTCGACATCCTTCAGCGAAAGATAGGTCAGCACCCCGCTTATCGCCAGAGCACCTATCATCATCGCCAGCACGCCTATCAGGCGTGCGCGTTCCGACATGTTGTGGAATTTACCGATGATGTTCTGCAGGGTGCCGGCTTTCACCGCCTTACCCTCGACGATGCGCAGATTGCCCTGCTTGCCTTCGCGGAACAGGCGATAGGCCGCTTCGTGCGCCTCGATCACCGCCCGACTGGGCTTGCTGCGCACCGACATATAGCCGACGCAACTACCGCCCTCGAAAATTGGCGTGGCATTGGCGATCACCCAGTAGTAACCACCATCCTTGCGACGATTTTTTACGATCCCGGTCCAGGGTCGACCTTGCTTCAAGGTCTTCCATAAATCGTCGAAGGCCTCCACCGGCATGTCGGGATGACGCACCAGATTGTGCGGCTGGCCGATCAGCTCCTTTTCGGTAAAGCCGCTGGCCTCGATGAAATCGGGATTGACGTAGGTGATCAACCCTTTCAGGTCGGTCTTGGAAACGATCGAAGAACCTTCCTTGAGTTCATATTCGACGTTGGTCACAGGGGTGTTCATGCGCATGATTGCCTCTCCTATTGCCTTTGTTAGATTGCTACGCCACTTCGTCAACCAACGCCATCTCGCGGCTGCCCATCAGCTTCTCGATATCCACCAGAATTAGCATGCGTTCATCCACCGTGCCTAGTCCCATGATGTAACGCGTATCCAGCGCAGCTGACATTTCGGGTGCTGCACGTATCTGATCTGTGGATAGTGTCAGCACATCGGAGACGCTATCCACCACCACGCCGACCACCCGTGCGCCGAGATTGAGAATGATTACCACGGTGAACGGGTCATAGGTCACCTGCGATAATTTGAATTTGATGCGCAGATCCACGATGGGTACGATGATGCCGCGCAGATTGATCACGCCCTTGATGAATTCCGGCATATTGGCGATGCTGGTCACCGCATCATAGCCGCGTATCTCCTGCACCTTGAGAATATCTATGCCGTACTCTTCCTTGCCCAAAATGAAGGTAAGAAATTCGTTATTAGACACTCCTGATACCCCATTGCCATTTTCGATAGCCATTTTTTCCTCGCCTGACAAACCAACGGAAACCAAGCCATGCAACAGCTCACGCTTTAATCCGTCCATGCCACTCTAACGGCATAAACGTTATTTTCTTTAGCGGAACAGACGAAAAAAAACCCGCTTGTTTGCGGGTTAGGGGAAATCACCGATGCCGGATCAGGCCAGGCGGTTCTGCTGGGTGGGAGTCAAGGCGATAGCCGCCACATCCAAAATCAGCGCCACCTTGCCATCCCCCATGATGGTTGCCCCGGAGATGCCTGGCAATTTTCGGAAATTGGACTCCAGACTCTTGATTACCACTTGGTGCTGACCATTCAGTTCATCCACCAGCAGGGCGACTTTTTTGCCGTCTGCCTCAACGATCACCACGATGGACGACTCCCTGACATTCTCGTGGGGCAGGCTGAACAAGTCGTGCAGCACCACCAGGGGCAAGTATTCGCCGCGCACATGCACCAACCGCCCTTCTCCGCTGACTGTCCTGAGATCATTCTCCGCCATCAACAGGGATTCGATGATGTAGCCCAGCGGGATGATGTAAGTCTGTTCGCCGACCGCCACCGACAAGCCATCCAGAATCGCCAGCGTCAGCGGCAGACGGATCGAAATACGCGTACCCATGCCTTCTGCCGATTCGATCTCAACGCGTCCGCCCATCGCGGCGATGTTGCGCTTGACCACATCCATGCCCACGCCGCGTCCGGAAACATCACTGACCACATCGGCGGTCGAAAAGCCCGCCTCGAAAATCAGCATCCAGACTTCCTGATCGCTCATGTCGTCGCGTACCGGCAGGCCGCGTTCGCGCGCCTTGGACAAAATCTTCTTGCGATTCAGTCCACCGCCATCATCCGACACTTCGATGACGATATTGCCACCCTGATGCGACGCTTTCAGCGTGATCGTGCCTTTTTCCGGCTTGCCGGCGGCCAGGCGTTTCTCCGGCGATTCGATGCCATGATCCAAACTATTGCGCACCAGATGGGTCAGCGGGTCGGCGATTTTCTCGATCAGCCCTTTGTCCAGTTCGGTACCCTCACCCAGCGTCTTCAATTCGACCTGTTTGCCAAGTTTGCTTGCCAAGTCCCTGACCACACGGGGGAATCGACTGAATACGAACGAGATCGGCAGCATGCGCACCGACATGATGACTTCCTGCAGATCGCGCGTATTGCGCTCCAGCTGATGCAGACCCTCCTGAAGCTTCTCCGAAATCGGCGCATCCATGCCCTGGGCAGCCTGAGCCAGCATTGCCTGGGTGATGACCAACTCCCCTACCAGATTGATCAGATGATCCACCTTCTCGACATTGACGCGAATCGAAGTCTCAGCCACGGCGGCAGGCTGCCGGTCGGTGCTGCGGCGGTTATGTACCATTTCGGCTGCCGGCTTGTCCGCCGTTTGAGAGGGAGCTTCCTGCTTGAGCGCGATCTTCTGGAAAAAACCGTAACCCTGCTGAGATTCCTGTTGCGCCTGCTGCGGCGTAGTCGGCAGCTGGGTCGGCTCATCTACGAACAAACCGAAGCCTGGATCCTTGTCCGGTACGATGAGCTCTTGAACCGCAGCGACATAGCTCTCCACAGTGGGCTCGTCATCGAAAAAACCGAATCCGGCGCCATCCTGTACTTTTGCCGCACTAGGTGAGGCCGCGACCGGCGCATCCGCAAAGAAACCATATCCTTCATCTGCCTGCTGGGCAGGTTCGTCGCCGAAGAAACCGTAATCATCAGTTTCGGGCTTGGCCGGTTCGTCATCGAAAAATCCGTAATCGGCTGATTCTTCCAACACTGGTGACGGTAATGGCGAGATGGTCGGTGCTGCGGCAGTTTTCTGCAGTGCAGCGTTGCCCGAAGCTGCCGTCAGATGCGCCAATTTTTCGCATACCGCCACGACCTCAGCCTGATCCACGCTGGCTTCGCCGCGATGCGCATCCAACTGCATCCGAATCACGTCGCCAGCCTCCAGGAAGACGTTGACCATCTCGTCGGTCAATTGCAATTCCTGCTTGCGCAGACGATCAAGCAGATTTTCCAGTATGTGCGTCACCTCGGTCATGTCGTTGAAGCCGAACGTACCACTGCCGCCCTTGATCGAGTGGGCAGAACGGAAGATCGCATTCAGATCATCCAGACTGGGATCGTTCACATCCAGCCCCAGCAGCAACGACTCCATGGTCGCCAGATGCTCCGCCGCCTCTTCGAAGAAGACCTGATAGAACTGTGCAATATCAATGCTCACGGGATTCTTCCAGTATCAGATAAGTGACCCTGGTCTTTGGACTGATAACAAATCAGCCTATGACCTTTTTGACTACTTCCAGCAGTTTTTGCGGATCGAAGGGCTTGACTATCCAGCCGGTTGCCCCAGCCGCCTTGCCCTGCATTTTCATCGTATCGCCCGACTCCGTGGTCAACATCAGTATGGGCACGCTGCGGTACGCAGGCAGGGTGCGCAACGACTTGATTAGCGTCAATCCGTCCATGCGCGGCATGTTTTGATCTGTCAACACCAGATCAACTGTCTTTTGCTTCGCTTTGTCCAACCCCTCCTGCCCATCCGACGCCTCAATAACGTCGTAACCAGCACTCTTCAAGGTAAAGGAAACCATTTGTCTGATAGACCCGGAGTCATCCACACTAAGAACCGTCTTTGCCATTTCAATCTCCAAATAACGATAATTTTAATTACGCCTACAACTGTGATTAAGTATTGCCTGCAACGACAGTCACTCCCACGTTGCCTTGCGCACCACCCTACCACCATAACGGCACGATTCAGAATAATTCAATATCACTGCTTTCCATTTTTTCCTGACGTACAGGATTACGTGCGCCGACCTGATCAGCTAGCGCAAACCCTGCAACGATTTCACTGCTCAACTGCTCGATTTCATCAGCGCTCAGCCCCGCACCGGTCTGCTCGCGTTTGGCGAGTTCATCTATACTCAACCATGCGTTCTGCATGGTATCCAGACGCAGCCGAGAATGTCCAATCAACTGACCAACCATATCCTGGAACTGTAAAGAAGTGACCGCCGCGCCGACCACCTGATCCACCTTGCCCGAGATTACGTTTTGCTTGACGATCACCTCAGACATCTTGTGGTTGGCCTGTTGGACATGCAGCAGAGTGTTGTCCAATCTGGACTTGGCATCCAGTGCAAAACTCATATCCAACGATGCCATCTTGCTGATGTAGTCCTCGGTTTCCTGAATCGAACCATGTACCTTGCCAATATTGCCGCGTATCTGACTGCTGAAATGTTCGGCACGGCTGGATAGTTTGCGCACCTCGTCCGCCACCACCGCAAATCCCCGCCCAGCCTCCCCGGCACGCGCAGCCTCAATCGCAGCATTCAACGCCAACAAATTGGTCTGCTTGGAGATGGCATCTATCTCGCCCAGAATTTCCAGCACCCCTTTGACCTCCGCACTGAGCGTCTCCATTTTCTCCACCAATTCCACACCAGCCTTGCTATTGTTAACGATGCTACCCACCAATAGCTTCAAGGTATCAGTCGTTTCGTTCAGCTGCGCCGTCATCAGGCCATCATTTTCATTACCCGCCCCCTCAACCACCTCGTTACCCAGTTGGCGTTGTTGCTCGATCAACTGATGCATCCCGGAAAAACTTTCCAGCAATTTGGCGATGGCATCTTCCATTAGTTGCTGAACCTGTGCGAGATCGGCATTGGCGCCACTGAAATGCGTCGAGAAATGCTCATATGTCCTGAGCAGCACACCATCCACCGCATTGACTTGCACTGCATTGCTGGTTTGTTGCGTGGCAGGTGGCACTTCCTGTCCCTTGGCAGAAAAAGCACGAATCAGTACCACAACCAATAGTGTGACAACACTGCTCGCCCCCCAAGCCCAGACGACCGGCAACATGCTGGCCGCCGCCAAATGCAGCAACACTGCAACGAAAACAATCATTACTACCAACATTCCAACCTCCATTTTATGGATGCCGACCGCCACAACTCCCCATGTATCGGTCGCCACATCCACTGCCCGGCTTCAAATTGCTGTGGAACGCTATTCCGGTACTTTACCCATCAATTATCAGAATGGCACATCAACGACGGGTCAGATTCTCCCGCTACGGCCATTCGCTCCAGATGAGCCAGCACCTCCATGCTGGCGGTCTCCATCTTGCGAATGCTATCCAATCCGCGCAGTGCATCGCCCGCATAATAGGCGGTTACTGCTTCGCGGCCATGCTGGTGCACCGCCATGTGAGGATTGGCGATGGCCGCATAGCCATCCAGTTTTGAAAAGCATTCCCGGCCCTCCCCCTCGAAGTACCATTTTCCCAGACGACATTCGTTATGCGAGGTAAAGCTATCGGCAGTGCGATCCGAAACTCCCATGAAAACCTTGTAAATCTCGAATTTGTAAAGCACATGGTCTATCTTGGCAACTTCCACAAAACTGCGCAGCGCCGCTGCCGAAATCGTGCCTTCCATGTGGTGCGACAAATCGAGCAAATGTTTCATGCTCTCTATCACATTCCCCACATCTTTGCCGAACAGATGCGTCTTATCGGACATACCTTCCATCTGCTGCCGAGTCACATCGGTCTCACCCTGTATCGCTGTCACGATGGAAGAGATTTCGCTGGTCGCCTTGGCGGTACGCTCGGCCAGCTTGCGCACCTCATCCGCTACCACAGCGAAACCTCGCCCCTGCTCACCTGCGCGCGCTGCCTCAATTGCCGCATTCAGCGCCAGCAAATTGGTCTGATCGGCGATTTCCTTGATCAACTGGACGATGCTGCCGATCTGCTCGGTACGCTGCGTCAGACTATTCACGTTGCCGGAAGATTTTAGTGTATCTCCTGACAAGGCTTCCAGACTCTGGGCGATCTTCAGCACCGCTGCGCGGTTACCGGCGGATACGCTGGCGGCCTCGATGGCCTGTTGTTTCTCGTTGCGCAATGATTCGGCGGCCAACGCCTGCGAGCCCTGCAAGGCGATAAAGGACACGCCGAACCCTTGCATGTTGCTGTAAATCTGCCGTGTCACCTCAATAGCCAATTGATCCGCCTGACGTTCGGCCTGCAACTTCTCGCGTTCGTCTGCCGCCAAGCTCAATGCCGCACGCAATTCGGCATTTTCCTGCTCAAATCGGGCCAGCCTGTCCAGCGCAGCCTGATATTCTTGCCTGAGTTTTCCGCAAAACATGATGATTCCTCCAAACTAGACCCAACGCCCGGCCGACATCAGATGTTGAACACCTCGACCGCTTGACGCACCTCGCCAGCTTTATCCTCCAAGCCTCGGGCCAAACTGAGCAGGTTACTGGCCGCACCTGCATTTTCCTCGGACATCTGTGACACGCGCTCCGTGCTTCTTGCCAGTTCCGCAGCAGCGGAATTCTGTTCTTCCAGCGCTACGGCGATGTCGTCTATTACTCCTACCACTTCACCGAAGTTGGTTTGGATATGACTGATGGAGTCTTGTGCTGTCTCGGCATTGCCCACCCCCTGACGCGTGGTCTGCACTACTTTGTCCATGCCGGCCAACGCATGATTGGCCACATCGCCGATCTTGCTGGACATCTCGCTGATCTCGCTGGTCGCACCCGCTGTACGTTCGGCCAACTTGCGCACCTCGTCCGCCACCACGGCGAATCCGCGTCCCAGTTCACCGGCACGCGCCGCTTCTATCGCGGCGTTCAACGCCAGCAGATTGGTCTGATCGGCAATTTCCTTGATAACCTTGACCACATCGCTGATGCGCGAAGCATCATGCCCAAGTCGCGACACCTCGCTGGAGGCGCTCTCAATTTCTCGTGCTATCTCCAACAGACCGGTGACGGTCATATTGACCACACTGGCACCTTCCCGCGCATTGTCGCGCGAACTATTGGCAATCCGTTTGGCACTCGCGCCTTGATCGCTGATGTGGGTGGTGGAAACGCTCAGCTCCTCGATGGCAGCGGCCATACCGGACACCGCATCAGACTCGTGGTTAACGTTCTGGGCAATCTGCATAGCCGAAGCGGCCAAACTGTGCGCCATGTCACCAACATGATTGGCTTGCCGCTTGACACTGGCAATCATATCCCGCAGCCGCGACTGCATATGATAGGCATTGGCCAACAGGCTGCCGACCGGAGGCTGGTGTTCGGGCATATGCGAAAAGTCGCCTTCGGCCATCACATTGATCACATTCAGCACTGCGCGCGGATCACCGCCCAACTGGCGCATGATCTGGCGGATGATGAGGCTGGCCAGCGTGAACGACAGACTCAGCGACACCACTACCCAAGCCGCGATGATGTTGCGGCGTTGCACATAGTCCTCTTCCGCCATCTGCAATTTCTCTACTGCCTTTTGGTCGGTGAACACCACGAAATCATCACGTAGCCCCTTGACCTCGTGTATCACCGCGCGATCAATGCCGGCAACCCGGCTGTCGGACTCGATGGCATCACCGCGATAAGCATCAATCTGAGACAGATATTTTTCGGACATCTCCGTATGCAACTGCTGGGCAGTATCGAGGCGCGCCAGATAGTCGGCGAACTCCCGCTCATGCCCGACCGCCAGTTTGAGCAAACTTTGTTTCGCTTCACTCCAACTCTGCTGAAAACGGCTGCGTTCCGACAAAAACTCGCCACGGTACTGCTTCAACTTGTCGGGATTGCCCCCGCGCAGCCATACATCCTTGGCGAGCTTGGCCTGCTTCAGAGTGGCGATGTCCATGGTACTCACGCTCTCCATCACCAAGATATCCAGCTTGAGCCGATTGATACTCGCCTGCTGATCGGTTACCACGCCTTTCAGCATCACCAGTGCAAAAACCGACATGGCAAGAAACATCGCGAAGGACACCGCCTCCAGACCGATAAACTTTTGCTTTAGCGTCATATTTTCGAACATATCTCCCCCACTCCGGCTTGTAAAATCGGCTCAGCAGCCGCCACGCACATCGCTCAATAGTTCCTTGATGTCTAAAATCAGCACAATGTCGCCCTCGCTGGACATGGTCACACCGGCCACGCCCTTGGGCCTGAAGGTATCCAGCGATTTGATGACCACATCGTCATGACCGGCAAACCCGTCAGCTGACAGGATGAAACTATTGTTGCCTATCTGCATCAGCACACCGACTTCCGGCTCTCGGTCGCTTGCCTCCCAGCCGATCAGCCTGGACAACGGCAATACCGGCAACACCTCGCCACGCACCACCATGGTGGCCTTGCCCGAAACCTGATGTATCTGCCCGTGCGAAACCGACAGAATCTCACGCACCATGGACAATGGCACGGCAAAGGATTGATCGCCCAAGCGCAGAATCAACACCGGCAGAATGGCCAGCGTCAGCGGCAGGGAAATCTCGAATACGCTCCCCTTGCCGGGCTCGGACTGTATCCGTATCGTGCCGTTGAGTTTCTGGATATTGGTCTTGACCACATCCATGCCGACACCGCGCCCGGATACACTGGAAATCTCGTCCTTGGTGGAAAATCCGGGCAGGAAGATCAGCTCCAGACACTGGTTCTCATCCAGCGTATTCGCCACCTCATTGCTCAGCAATCCTTTTTCAATCGCCTTGTTGCGTATCACCTCAGGCTGCATGCCGCGACCATCGTCCAAGATGGTAATGACGATATGATCGCCCTCCTGGCGTGCACTCAGTTGCACCTGACTTTTTTCAGGCTTGCCTGAAGCGCGGCGCTGTTCTACCGTTTCCACACCGTGATCAACTGCATTACGTACCAGATGCACCAGCGGATCGTTCAAATCTTCGATCATGGTCTTGTCCATCTCGGTCTCCTCGCCGGACAACACCAGTTCGACATCCTTGTCGAGCGAACGCGCCAAGTCACGCGCCAGGCGTGGATACTTATTAAACAGTCGGCCAATAGGCTGCATGCGCGTTTTCATCACCGCGTTCTGGAGATTTACCACCAGCATATCCAATTGACTGACCGATTGATCGAGTTCACGCAAGGTATCCAAGTCGTTGTTACCCTGCATGATATTGGAACGCAAATGAGTGAGACGATTCTTGGTCAGACCGATTTCACCCGACAGATTCAGCACCTGGTCCAGTCGGCTTGTTTCCACACGGATGGTGGATTCCTTGGCTTCCTTGACCGACACATCCCCATCCCGACGTCCCACTGTTGTACCTGGAACATCATTGGAACGTCGACCAAACGCCTTCTTGGTGGACTCTTCTTCAGAAACCGCTTCGGCAATCTTCTGCGGATCGCGAGTCAGTCCGACTTTTTCGACGATATCCTCGCCATGCAATGCGCCGTACAGCGCATCCCAATCCACATCGTCGCCGTTCTCATTCGCTTGCGACAAGATAACGCTAGCGCCGCCCACATCCAGTCTGCTGGCAACCGGACTTGTTGCCGGCGCTGCCGTTGGCATCGGTCTGCCAGTCAACGCCCGCTTCAAATCATCCAACATCTGCACAGGTGCGGCATGCGGTTGCTGGTTCTGATGCAACGAGGTAAACATGTTCTTCACCTCAGCGGTGGCAGAAAAAATCACATCCATGAGTTCGGCACTGAGTTTCAACTCCCGGTTGCGCAGCTTATCGAACAGGTTTTCGGTCAAGTGACACAGGGCAACCAATTCAGTCGCATTGAGAAAGCCTGCCCCGCCTTTTATGGTGTGAAATCCACGAAAAATATCGTTGAGCAGATTACTGTCCTCAGGGCGTTTTTCCAGATCCATTAACTTGCTGTCCACATCGGACAACATCTCTCCCGCCTCGAGCAGGAAATCGCTCAACAAGTCTTCCATTCCGGCAAAGTCATTCATATCTCTCTCCTGTCAGAATTGAGGGGGAGGATTAAGCAGGAGGATTGAGCAAACAGTACGATGCTCCCACCTGGCTACTCCTTCTTCAATCCTCAATCCTCGAATCCTCAATCCTCGAATCCCCAATCCTGCTTTAGAACCCCAGACTCTCCAGCAAATCATCTACCTGATCCTGGTTGGTCACGACATCGTTGCGCCCGTGCGCATTGATCACCGGCCCATTCAACAGACCTGCGTCATAACCGGCCTTGACCGCCGGCGGTGCGTTCTCCAGCAGCAATGACAACAACTGCTGTTCCATCATCTGCGTCACCTCGATGATCTTTTTAATCACTTGCCCGGTCAGATCCTGAAAATCCTGCGCCATCATGATCTCAAGAAGATAGGCGTTGGTTGACTTGGTCTGTTTGGGGACTATCTCCAGAAAAGCATGGGTCTGCATGGACAATGTTTTGAAGTCTGCCACTGTCAACTGTTTGTCAAACAGCATCTGCCACTGGTTAGCAAGACGCGTCGCTTCTGTCCCCATGTTTTCCACCAGAGGTTGCGCGGCTTCGGTGGCGTTCAGCACGCGCTCGGCAGCCTGTTGCGTCAAGGTGGCGACATAGTTCAGCCGATCACGGGCATCCGGGATGGTGGAGGCGGCCTTCTCAATCTCCTTGTTCAGCCCCAGTTCGCGCAGGGTATCGTGCAGGGTGCGCGTCATCTGCCCAAGCTGACTGATGACCTTGTCCGCTTGCCCGTGACTCGCCTCGTTGGCGGCAGGCTGGACTACAGCGGTTGTCTCTCCACCACTCTCTTCCTGGGCATTTGCCTGGACGATGCTGTCGAACAGTGCTTCAAGGTCGTCCGAATCCTGTGTTGCAGTATTGGTAGCCATGTCGTTCTCACTTATTCATGTTCTGGAATATCTTTTTGAGTTTTTCATCCAGCGTGGCTGCCGTGAAAGGCTTGACCACGTAGCCGGATGCGCCTGCCTGCGCCGCCTCGATGATGTTTTCACGCTTCGCCTCCGCCGTCACCATCAACACCGGCAGGTGCTTGAGCTTGGCATCGGCGCGTATCGCTCGCAGCAGATCTATGCCGGTCATGTTGGGCATGTTCCAGTCCGACACAACGAAATCGAAAGACTCGGAGCGCAGTTTGCTCAGCGCCTGCACGCCATCCTCCGCTTCCTGAACATTCACGAAGCCCAACTCCTTGAGCAGATTCCGCACAATGCGGCGCATCGTCGAGAAATCATCCACCACCAAAAAACGCGTACTTTCAATTCCCATGACAATCTCCTCACCTAACAGGATTCAGCAATGCGCCAACACAGCGCCCCCCCCTCAATCCTCAATCCTCAATCCTCAAGTCAACAACGGTCTCAATGTTGACGACAAAATCATTGAATCGAACTTTGGCACGTAATAATCCACCCCTGCCCGCTGTCCCATTGCACGGTTCGCCTCGGAAGACAGTGATGAGTGCATCACTACCGGAATCCCGTCGAAACGCCTATCTTTTCTAATATGATTAGTCAACACATAACCATCCATCTCAGGCATTTCCGCATCGGTCAGGATCACCTGTATCCGGTCATGCAACGAGTTACCTGTAGATTGCGCAGAATCGGCCAGCGCCTTAAGCCTTTCCCAAGCTTCGTGCCCATTGGAAGACTGGATATGCTTGACTCCCATCTTATCCAGCACCTCCGCGATCTGGCGGCGCGCCACCATCGAATCGTCGGCGAAGAACACGCACAGGTCGTGCTCGGATTCGAGTCGTTCGACGTTCCCGACTATCGCCTCGCCGAACGCGTCGGACAATATCTGCTCGACATCCAGTATGGAAATCAGCGTACCGTCAGACAGCTCGGTAATCGCAGTGATGCGCGCCGACTTGTCCGACATCATTCCCTCAGTCGCACGCACCTTGTCCCAGTCCACGCGAATGATGCGATCCACGCCTTCCACCAGAAAGCCCAGCACATGGCTGTTATATTCAGCGACCATCATGGTCTGGTGTTTTTTGGCAGGGTAGATATTCATAAAACTGGCCAGATTGAGTACCGGCATGACATGACCGCGCAGAGAAACGATGCCCTCGACACCGGTTGGCATATTCGGCGTGCGCGTAATCTTGCCGGCAGGACAGACCTCTTTGACCTTGAACACATTGATGCCGAATTTTTCTTCACTGCCCAGGTTAAACAGCAGGATCTCCATCTTGTTGGAACCTGCCAGGCTGGTGCGCGCATCAACATGTTCCAGCAAACCATCAGAACTGCCGCTCAACATGTCTTCCGTATAACTCATTTCCCTCTCCCGTCTGGAGTGCAGAGATCACTCTGCGGCTTGCAACTGCGACGATCATGCGCCGCACACCCACCTACGCCAACAGCCTTGCCAGAGTCTGCGACAACTTCTGCGGCTCAAACTTCGGCACATACTCATCAACGCCTACCGATTTCCCCAATTGCTGATTGGACGAACTGCTTAGCGAAGAGTGCATCAGTACCGGGATGCCATTGAAACGTTTGTCTGCCTTGATCTTGCGCGTCAACATATAGCCATCCATCTCCGGCATCTCCACGTCGGTCAAAATCACCTGCAACAGGCTTTTCAGCGCGACATTGCTGGCTTCTGCATAATCCGCCATTTTTTCCAGTTCTATCCATGCCTGACGGCCATTGATGGCAGACAGGTGTTTGACTTGCATCGCATCCAGCGTCCTGGCAATCTGATGGCGGGCGACCGATGAATCATCGGCAAAGAACACCGTCCGCCCCTCCTTGCCGAGCGGCTGAACGCTCTTGAAAATCATCTCATCGGTATCGGTACGGCAGGTCTCGGCGAGCACCTTCTCGACATCCAGCAACATCACCAGGCGCTTATCTTTCAGTTCCGTAATCGCTGTCACCATACCGCCCATCTCGGCCATCAGCATGGCGGGTGGAACACGCATTGCCGACCAATCCAGCCGCAAAATGTTGTCCACCGCCCTGACCAAAAAACCCTGAGTATGTCCGTTGTATTCGGTGACTATCATGATCTCCGGCAGGCAATCCGTGACCATGCCGATGTATTTCGCCAGATTGATCACCGGTACCAGCGTGCCGCGCAAACTGACCATGCCTTCCACGGAGTTAGGCATCTCGGGTGCCCGAGTGATCTCCGGAATACGCATCACCTCGCGCACCTTGAACACGTTGATACCGAAAGTCTCTTCGCGTCCGGTGCGCGTATCTCGCCCCAGCGTAAACATCAGTATCTCCAGCTTGTTGGTTCCGGCAAGCTTGGTTCTGGCATCAATTTTACTTAGCAGATCAGACATTTATTCCTCCTAACACTCCCGTCGACTTGTTCCCGACAGTTGCGCAATTAAACCTTGAACCGGCCAACCGATTCCTGCAATTCCTTGGCCAATCTCTCAAGGCGGGCAATATCCTGCGCGTTCGATTCCACTGCGGCATGATTTTCTTCCGACATTTGGGCAATCTTTTCTACATTGCGCGCAATCTCCGAGCTCGCCTGACTTTGTTCGCTTACTGAAGCCGTGATATCCGCCACCCCACGGCTGGACTGCTCGACTGCGGCACCGGCTTCAGTCAATATTCCTGAAACCCGCCCGACCTGTTGTTGGGTTGCCTGCAGGGAATTCAGGCCAGTTTGCACCACCGCCTCGACTTGTGTGGTTTTCTGGTTCAATGAGTTGGTCACCCGATCAATTTCATTGGCGGATTTGGCAGATTTTTCGGCTAGCTTGCGCACCTCGTCAGCCACCACAGCAAAGCCGCGCCCCTGCTCACCGGCGCGCGCCGCTTCGATTGCCGCATTCAATGCCAACAAGTTGGTCTGCTCGGCGATATCCTTGACTTGCTGCGTCATGCCGGCAATCTCTTGGGTGCTGCCCACGAATTCCCGCACCGAACTGGCGATCTGGTTGACCGCCTGCTCGACACGTACTATCTCATCTATCATTGCGTTGGCATTCTGGTTTCCCTGACGGGTTTGCTGCAGGCTGGTTTCGGACAAGCGCCTCACGTCGTCACAATTTGCCGCAACAGAATTGATGCTCACGGTGATTTCCTCTACCGCTGCAGCAGTGGAGGCTGCCGCCTCGCTCTGCAATTGAGAAGACTGTGCTATCTGCACCGATGCCGAAGACAGGCTGGCTGCCGTGTTCGCCACCATTGCAGCCCCCCCATTGACCTGACGCATGATATTGACGACAGCATCAAGCAAATCATTGAAAGCTGATGCGGCCTGACCGATTTCATCCTTGCCCCGCACCCTGACACGCGTGGTCAAATCGCCATCGCCCGCCATCTTGACCATCACGCCACTCAACTCTCCAACCGAGGCTTTGATACCACGAATGATGGAAAGACCAATGATCACCCCCAGCAGGGCTGCCAGGCAGATCATCACAATCAGGATCATGCGCAAGGTGGTGAATTCCGCATTGCCTTCGTCATACAGTTTCTTGGCCTCGCGTCCCTGCAACTCCATCAAGGCTTGCAATGTGTCCTCCGTATCGTGAGACAGAGGCCGTACTTGAGAAATATTGATCCGCCTCAACTCCTCCACATTCCCGGTCTGGATGGCAACAAGCGCCGGTTTGAGGCCCATCTCGAGAAACTTTTCACGCTGCTCAATGAACTTCTTGGCCAGCGCCTTCTCATCGTCATACATGAAAGTTTCCATGTAATCAGCAAGATTTTTGTCTATGACAGCCTTGTTTGCCAGTATCTTTTCAGCCTGCTCTTTCGCCAGTTCCGGTTGAATGATCACCGTATTCACCGCAATTCGGTTTTTGAGCATTCCTGACCTCACGGTATCCAGTTGCTCAAGCGGCAAGGCACGATCGGCATACACCGAATACAACGCAGTATTCTGATGATTGGTAGCATACAACCCCAGTCCGCCCACGGACAGCAATGTCACCAGCAACATCGCCAGCAGAGCAATCAGTCGGGTGCTAATTTTCATATCGCTCAACATTCTCGCTCTCCTCAAACTTTAAAACGCCCGACCGTTTTGCCTAAATTCGCAGAGATTTCTTCCATTTGCCGAACCTCATCCACTGTAAGCTTGACGATCTGGTTGCTGCGATTTGCCATGCCGGCGATACGCTCTACATTGCGCGTGATTTCCTGGCTGGCATCACGCTGTTGATTGATAGAGGTGACGATTTCCTCAAGTCCACGATTGACTTCATCTACCGAGGAATTGGCTGCGCTCAGCACATTGGCAACTTGGGTAATATGCGCCTGACTGCTGCGCAACGCCCCCATACCGCGCTGCACGGTCTTTTCGACGCGACCAGATTGCTCACCGATGGTCTGTGTCACTTCATCTATCTGCAGAGCAGAATTTGCAGATTTTTCCGCCAGCTTGCGTACTTCGTCCGCCACCACGGCGAAGCCACGTCCCTGCTCACCGGCGCGCGCAGCCTCGATAGCCGCATTCAAGGCCAGCAAATTGGTCTGCTCGGCAATGTCGCGTACCTGCTGCGTCATCGCCGTGATGCTTTGCGTGTTGCTGACGAATTCGCCCACTGAACTGGCAATCTCATTGACGGCGCGTTCCACACTTTCCAGTTCCTGCATCATTTCCTGCAAGCTAAGCTGACCCTGATGTGCACGACTGGCGCTATCCTCAGAGAGCCTGGCGACATGCGCCGCGCCTTCCGCCACCCGACTGATGCTGGCACTCACCTGTCCCACTGCAGCGGAAGTGGTACCGGCCGCTTCGTTCTGCTCCTGCGTACCCCGGAAGATCTGCTGGGAGTTGTCTGCCAGCCGGTGTGCTGTGCTGGCTACCTGACTGGAATGCCCTTCAACCTGGCTGACGATAACCTGAAAGCTCTGAACCAGATCATTGAAGGCCTGACCGGTCTTACCGATTTCGTCATGAGTTTCTACCTTGACCCGCGCGGAAAGATTGCCACTGGCCTGCATGACCTGCATGACCTGCTGCAATTCGCGCACCGGCCGCGTCATGAAACTGATCAGCCAGCCAATCATGAAATACAGGAACACCTGCATCACCAGTTGCGCCACCCACATCAGATAGTTGGCATTCTGGATCATGGTGAACTCCTCGGTCAGATCCAGCGTGATGCTGGCGGCACCGTTCACCGTACCCTCCGGAACCTGATGACACATCAGACAGTTGGTACCTCGAAACTCCTTGCGTGCAATGAAAGGGACGACCACACGCAAAGCATGCTCGCCACCGCTGACCAGTATTTTTGTTTGCACCTGCGCGCTTTGCAGAGCAGCACGATCCATATCGTCAACCGGCTGCTCGGAAGGCAGCCCCGGGCCGAATTGATCTTGTACCGGTTTATTGCGTACCACACGCAATTCATTGATCTTGTCCGATGCACCCATCTTGCGGACATACAAGGCGCGCTGCTCGGCATCGCTGATGATGCCATTGATCATCAGCATATTGAGACCATTGAGCACCCCGTCTGCGGACACCCTAGCCTCCTTATCGGCACCTTTCAGCACATCCGCCTCAAACCTGTTGAGCGCCATCCGCTGCGCAAACACCAGCACCACAAGCAAGACCAACTGAATCGGTAATTGCAGCTTGTATTTCAGTGATAACCCACTCCACCATTGACTCATTATCTTCTCCTGCCTGATGTGCTTATGATTTGGAAACCGTAGTCACTGTAACGGCAACAAATGGATTTTCTTTAGGTGAACAGAGTAAGTAAATCCCACCAATTCCGTGGATTCAAGCTGAGTGAACCACATCACACAAATGGGACTTGCCGAGAACAATGCGACGAGAACCGACAATCCACCAAGAAACCGGGTAGTCCAGAGAATTGCTTGAAAAGTTGTCTGTTAGAAACGAGCGGTGGGAAGCGCTTGATAGGCTAATGGGCTGATGCGCTGGTTGGCATGGCCTCGACCCCCTGCTGTATGGAGTCCTTGACGCTCTGATCATCACTTTCGGCATCCACACCAACCAGGCCACCATCATGGCTGGCGGCTTCTTCAGCTTTCTTGTTCATCACGATCAGACTGATGCGACGGTTGACCGGACTTAGCGGGTCATCCTTGTTGAATAATACGGCAGAAGACAGACCCACCACGCGGACGATCTTGGTTTCATCCATGCCACCTGCGATCAACTCGCGCCTGGAGGCATTGGCGCGGTCAGCCGACAGTTCCCAGTTGCTGTAGCCCCTGTCTCCGCCGCTATACAGCGCAGCATCGGTGTGCCCGGAAATGCTGATCTTGTTCGGCACATCGTTGAGCGTCTGGCCGATGGCATGCAGGATCTCCCGCGTGTACGGTTCAAGTTGTGCCCGGCCGCTCTGAAACATCGGACGATTCTTCTCATCCACGATCTGGATGCGCAGCCCTTCACTGGTGATGTCCAGCAAAATCTGATTTTTGAATTGCTGCAGTTTGGAATTATTGTCCACGGATTTTTCGATGGCGGCCTTAAGTTCCTTGAGCTTTTCAATTTCGACGCGACGGAACTCCTGCTCAGCAGCCTTCATATTGATCAGTCGCTTCTCCGGGGGCAATTCACCTCGCTTCACCTGCCCGGTACTGCGTGTCAGGTCTTGCCCGCCACCCTTGAGAATGCTGGAACTGTCACCGCTGCCAGAACCACCGGCCAGCGCCACCTTGAGTGGTGTCTTGAAATATTCGGAGATGCCCTGCAAATCACCCTTGGCCGTCGACCCCAGCAACCACATCAGCAGGAAGAACGCCATCATCGCCGTAACGAAATCGGCATAGGCGATTTTCCATGCACCGCCATGATGCCCACCAGCCACCTTCTTGATGCGCTTGATGACGATGGGGCGTTTGCTCAGATCTTCAGCCATGACATTAGATTCTTCACTTATTAAACGTCAGCCGCCGGCACACACTTGCCGACACCTCCTTGTTAGCGCTTCTGCTTGACATGCTCTTCAAGCTCCGCGAACCCCGGACGATCTGTCGAGGCCAGTGCCTTGCGACCGAACTCGACTGCCATCACCGGGGCATATCCGTTCAGGTTGGCCAGCAGCGTCACCTTGATAGTCTGGAAAATCTTGCCCCCCTCTTCTGCTTTCTGCTCGAGCAGACTGGACAGTGGCCCGACGAATCCATAGGCCAGAAGAATACCCAAAAATGTCCCCACCAGCGCATGCGCGATCAACATTCCAAGCTCCGACGGCGGTATCCCCACCGACTCCATGGTGTGCACCACCCCCATCACCGCCGCAACGATACCGAAAGCGGGCATGCCGTCCGCCAACTTGGCTATGACATGCGATGACACCAATGCCTCATGATGATGTGTCTCAAGTTCAACATCCATCAGATTCTCGATCTCCATCGCATTCAGATTGCCGCTGACCATGATGCGCAGATAGTCAGTGATGAACTCGACCACATGGTGATCCGAGACAATCTTGGGATATTTGGAAAATATCGGACTATCCTCTGGTTTCTCGATGTCGCCCTCAATGGACATCAAGCCCTCCTTGCGCACCTTGGTCAGCAATTCGTACATCAGCGCCATTAACTCCATGTAGGTGTCCTTGGAGTATTTCGGACCTTTCAGCAAGGTCGGCAGATCCTTGATGGTCGCCTTGATGGCGCCCATGCTATTGCCGACAAAGAATGCCCCCAGCGCGCCACCGCCAATCATCAATAATTCCAGTGGTTGCCACAGCGCACCAAGATGACCGCCCGCCATGGCAAAGCCACCAAAGACCGACCCCAACACCACCACATAGCCTACGATTACTAACATGCAAGCGCTCCTTGTTTATTTTCCTGCATCCCCCCGCTCAATCCTGCCTGGCGGGCAAGCACCATTGCGTACCATATGAATTGTATAACGGCAAAGCGCTGAAAACCTTTAGCGGCGCGCCTATGCGGCATCACTATGCCGGGGAAGTGGACGCGCAATCCGCCTGACCAACATGAGTGCCACTCCTGAGAGCAGCGTTCTCACGAGTTTTACCAGCACGTGCGGGTGGATGACAGATGCCACACTGATAATTGGCATTCAATTCATTGGTATGCGTGACAAAATGTCCACCGCACTCGTTGCAGGACACCATCTCCATCATGCCGGCATTAAAGAAACGAATCAGAAACCAGGCGCGCGTGATACTCAAGACCGCCTCGCCACCTTCAAGATTCTGCACCTGATCCAGGTAAAGACGATATGCCGTGATCAAGGCTTGCGCGCCATGCACTCCGGCATTCTTGACTAGGAATTGATAGATCCCCATGAACAGGGAGGAATGGATATTTGGCTGCCAGCTGATATACCAGTCAGTCGAGTACGGCAACATACCCTTGGAGGGCGATTTCCCCTTGACTTCCTTGTACAGCTTGAGCAAACGCTCACGACTGAGCGTGGTTTCTTCCTGCAACAATTGCAAACGCGCATCCATTTCAATCAGTTCGGTTGCGATCCTGATTTGTTGCGCTTCACCGAGCACGGTCTTGACTGGCATGGTATCCCCCGATCAATGGCGCTCAGGCCATTTCTACGACAGCTTGATCGGACATCAGTATGGCCGCGTGAGTCTGCGCCATCAGGCGACCTTTGCTGTAGTCGGAGACCAAATTCAACAGGAGGTTCTCGTCAAAACGGAATCCGCACAGCAACATGTTGGAGCTTGCCATTTTGAGTATCTGTGCGGGAGTCAGACCACCGATCACATCAATTAAATCCTGACTCAACCCCAGACGAAAAACGGCGGCAACCTTGTCTGCCTTAACCATTTGCTGAGCCAGCATCAAATAGCTCAAATTGATGTCGCGGATGCCTTCTTGCAATTGCATGGTATTCATCATATTCCCCTTGATTATCTGTTGCGGGTGTCGGCTGGTCATACACCCGAATCAACCGTTAACTTTGACGGTTGCATTTTGGGGGAATGACAAGGAGAAAAAAATCCGAATGCGGCTGATTTTGATGTAGGACTTGGGCGCAGGACAGGTAGGAATATCACCTACAAAGGCATGATCCTCCAGCTCGGGGGGGAGGCTGGAGGGTCAATGCAGAGCTTGCGTTTGCAAGGGGTCAAACTTTCGCTCATGTTTCTGTTAACGGCAGCCATTCTGAAAACTTTAGGACTTTTTTAATTTTTTTATTCTTTAATAAACAAGCGCTTGAGCATTTATAGAAAAATAATTTATTAATCACGCCAGATCGTACAGTTTCTTCCCGCCTGCTTGGCCGCATACAAGCGCTGATCTGCCTGGCTGAGCAATTCGTCCAGCGTCAACTTGCCTGCCTTGACGGAGCCGACACCCGTACTGATGGTGAGTTGCAACGGAGGACTTACACCCGCTACCGGAATACTATGTATCTCGACACGCATACGCTCGGCGCAATGATAGGCATCTTGTGCATCGGTGTCGGGACACACCACCAGAAACTCCTCCCCGCCAAAGCGGTAGACGACATCCTGAGCGCGGGCGGCCTGACTCAATATCTGTGCGACATGGCGCAATGCCAGATCGCCGACCGGATGCCCGAACCTGTCATTAACCGACTTGAAGTGATCGATATCCACCATCAGGCAAGACAGCGGACGATCACCGCGTAGCGTCAACGACCACTCCTGCGTGATGCGCTCCATGGCGGCACGACGATTCGGCAAGCCGGTCAATTCATCTGTCAGCGCCAATTGTTGCAAGCGCTGATTGGCCACCGTCAATTCCTTGGAGAAGCGCTGCAATTGCTCACGATCAAACGCCAATTCTTCCTGCAACTGGATGACACGTTGTGCAGCGCGCAGTCTGGCAAACAGTATTTTCGGTGACACGGGCTTAACCAGATAATCATCTACGCCCGCCTCGAATGCTTCGACCAGCTTGTTCGGGTCTTCATGGACGGTGAGTAGAACCACATGCAGATTGCTGGTATGAACACTCTGCCGGAGCTTCCGGCACAGCGTGACACCATCCATTTTCGGCATCATCCAGTCACTGATCACCAACTGTGGCAATTCCTTGGCGATGATCTCCAACGCCTCTGCGCCATTGCTTGCCACCGAAACACTGTGTCCGGCTTCACGTAAAATAGTTTCCAGCAACTTCAAGGTGGCCGGATCATCTTCCACCACCAATGTGCGCAACGGATAACTGTTAGGCATAACATGCACCAGAGGAGCTTCAGTATCGGTCACCGCATCAGACTCAGCCGTTTGCAATATTTCAGTCAATGATTCAGGACCAATCTTGAAGCCAAGGTTCAAAAAAACCGACCATTCACGCCATTCAATCAAACTGTCATCACCGATTTGGGCCAGCTTCTCCCCATCCATCGCAATACGCGTCGCCTGTGATTTTAATCTAGCAATCAGCCCCTGCCGGTCTTGTGGGGCTGCCAGCAAACATTCCGCCAACAACACGGCAGTATGCAAAAGGTGCAGCAAACGCCACTCACGCGAAGACTCCACCGCATCGGTATTCCCCGGCTGCCAGACATACCTAACCATTCCTTGGAACAGTTTTGGAAAATTCATATCGGCCAGTATCGCCTCAGCCAATTCCGACTCATCGAAACCGAATGCATGCCTTTCGAGTTCAGCTAATTTGGCAAATGTCTTGCCATCTGATTGCGCTAGCAAAGTGCCGAATTCGTCTGGATATACCGTTGCCAGTGCCAACTTACCAATATTGCCCAGTAAACCAACCACGAAAATCTCATCCGCAGCAGCCAGACTGGCCTGCTGTACCAGCTTTCTGGCTGCGATGCCGGTCAGCAGGGAAGCTGCCCAATAACGCTGATAATCAAACTGTCTGCAACTGCCCTTGCCATAATCCGAAATCAGCGCAATTCCGAATACCAGTTGGCGTATTCCGCGCACGCCCAACACCATGACGGCATCCAGAACTGTTGTAACAGGACGTTGAGAGTTGGCAAACAAAATATTGGCTGCCTTGAGTACGCGCGCACTGAATGCCGGATCGGAACTAATCAACTTGGCCAAAGCCTGATTCGAAGCTTCAGGCTGTTGGGTAAGTTGAATAACCTGCAAGGCAATGCCTTTGGGCGCTGGCAGACGCCCGCTGACTCTCATGCGCGAAAATTCTGGACTACCGACAAAACTCATGGCATTTCTCTGAACAGTTAAATTCTATCCCCCGAATCAGAAAAAAACACATAAGGGGAAAACCACTTCCAAGGCTTCTCGCCAATCCACTACCTGGATGGCCGAACCACTGTAACAACCAAACCAGGACTGGCCATGCCAATTGCCAAAACAGGATATAGCTATTAGCTATTCAAGCATATCGGCAACTTTCCAAAAAGTTGAATAGCGAATGAAAATATTTATCTAATTCTCATTCCGGGATGGGAGGCAAACACCCGTTACCGCGAAGTATCCAGATGCAATACAAAAAGGGCCAGACATTTTTGCCTGACCCTTTGTTTTGTTTGGTAGGCACGAGTGGACTCGAACCACCGACCCCTTGGATGTCGACCAAGTGCTCTAACCAACTGAGCTACGCGCCTTTTGAAGAGCGCGCATTGTAACGGAAACACCGTCAGTGTCAAACAGTATCACATCATTTTTTCTGAAAAAATTGTGTCAATTCACTTTCCGGCAACGGTCTACTGAATAAATAACCTTGATAATCCTCGCACTCTAAAGCGCGTATAAAGTCCAGTTGTTCCTGGGTTTCCACACCTTCTGCTGTGACATGCAAGCCCAGGGCATGCGCCAGCACGGTGGTTGCTTTCACGATGCTGGCATCATTCTGATCGGTGGCAATATCACGAACGAACGACTGATCTATCTTGAGCCCATCCAGAGGCAAATTTTTCAGACGGCTGAGTGAGGAATATCCGGTACCAAAATCGTCCAACACCAACGAGACTCCAGATGCACGTAAATGTTCAAGCTTGCCCAGATCCGCCACACCCATTTCCATCAACAAACTTTCGGTTATTTCCAACTCAAGGAAACTGCCGCTTAACCCGGAATCACGCAGAATTTTCAGCACGCGGGCTGGCAAGTCGCCTTTTTGGAATTGACGAACAGAGAGATTGATCGCAATCGGCACGATCTCGTATCCCTGCGCCTGCCAAAGTCGCGCTTGCAAGCATGCTTGTTGCAGCACCCAATCCCCGATTTCATTGATCAACCCGTTATCTTCTGCAATGGGAATAAACTGCCCAGGTGGAATAAACCCCATTTCTGGATGTTTCCAGCGCAACAGGGCTTCCATGCCGACCATGCGCCCGCTTTGGACATTCACCTTGGGCTGGTAATAAAGCATCAGTTGCTGTTTGGCGATCGCATCTCTCAGATGGATTTCCAACTTGAGTCGTTCTCCTGCCCTGACATTCATTTCTGGCGCATAGAACTGGAAATTATTTCTTCCATTCTGCTTGGCTTGGTACATCGCCAGATCGGCATTTCGCAACAGATCTATCGTCGTCGTACCGTCTTCGGGATATATGCTGATGCCAATACTGGGCGTAATCGTCAACTGGTAGTCATTCAGCAGAAACTTGACCTGCAATGTTTCAATCATCTTTTCGGCAACATAAATCACCTCATCTGCCGAATTCAATTCAGTCAATACTGCCACAAACTCATCGCCCCCCTGACGCGCAATGGTGTCAGTACGACGCAGGCAAATCCTCAATCGTTCGGCGACTTGTTTAAGCAGGGCATCACCAACATCATGCCCCAATGAGTCGTTGATATTTTTGAAATGATCCAGATCAATGAACATCACCGCAGCCTTGCCTTGCTTGCGCTGCGCTGCGGACAGCGACTGCTCGATGCGATCCTTCAACAGATAACGATTCGGCAAGCCGGTCAAAACGTCATAGTTGGCCAGGTATTTGATATGTTCCTCTTCCTGCTTGCGCTCGGTAATATCGAGATACACGGCCACATAATTCGTGATTTGCATGGCTTCATCACGCAACACGCTGATAGTGACCCATTCCGGGAAAATTTCGCCGTTCTTGCGCTTGTTCCATATCTCGCCGCGCCACATATCTTTGGTATTGAGCGACTCCCAAAAAGTACGGTAGTAATCGCTATCGTGCCTACCGGAAGAAAGCAGCTTCGGATTCTCTCCCAGAACCTCTTCGGGGCGATAGCCGGTTATATCAACAAAAGCCTTATTGATCATTACGATACGTTGTTTCGCGTCGGTGATCATGATGGCTTCTGTGTTGTGCTCGAATACTTTCGCAGACAAGCGCAAGCTTTGCTCCGCCTGCTTGCGCTGATGAATTTCACTGGTCAGATTCCGCACCATTTCATGGATCGCAGTGGAAAGGTGAGCCAACTCACCATCGCCCGGCAAAGTCGGCACTGCATAGTGCAAATCCCCCGTAGCAATCACTTCTGCCGCATGACTGATGCGCGTGATCGGTCTGGCGATGCGTCCCGCCATCAGCCAGCCAAACCAGGCAAACAGCAACCCCAACACACCGCCTACCAGTAGAATCTGTTGCTGTAATCTGTGCGCTGGCGCAAAAGCCAATCCCACTTCTTCACGCACCAGGCTCGTCCAGCCCAGTCCCGGATATTCACGATAGCCGGAAGATTTCGCATAACCGATCAAATAGGTCTTGCCGTCATTCCACTTGACTCGACGGTAACCGCTGGAAACACCGTTTTGCTGTATCTCTTCAGCGGCCTGCGGTGACAGCTCGGCCAGTTTGCTCTGCGCCTTGGCCGGACCGGATAACACCAGCCCCCCCTTGCTCAGCAGGAAGATATCCTTGCCCGGAGTTTGTTTGCTGTCCAGCACTTCAGTTGCCCAACTCCAGTAGATATGTCCGCACAGCACGCCCAACAACTTACCGGCATGATCAAACACAGGGGAAGCCACATCTACCAAGTAGAATGCTTGACCACTTGGATTGGGCAGCAACTTGGCCAGCAACAACGCATCGTGCACATCGCCGATATATGATTTTTCACGCCCCTTGCTGCACCAAGGGCGCTTGCTGAGATCTTTGCCTTCGAGATAATGACCGGTGCCGACCAACCCTTTCCCCTGTGCATCACAGATACCAATCCAGGCATAGGCATTGAAGGTGGCTTGCAGACGCTCCAGCACTTCACGCTTGTGTTCCAACAACACATCCGCATCGCGTATTTCGTCGAGTATCGCCGCATTCTGAATCTCGCGGCTACGCTCGAACATACCGCGATCCATCACATCCAGAGCATTTTTGGCGCGCAAGGCAAAAGCCTCGCCTTCGTTCTGTTCGATTTGCTGTCTGCTGACGTCGGCGGCAAACATCGAAATTGCAACGGAAAGCAGTATCACTGCCGCCCCGGTAGCAAGGCTGATTTGTGCGCGCAAACTATGCCGTGGATTAATTTTTTTAAGCCGCCTATACATGATTACCGTCTAATGTGGCAGATGATAAATATCGTGAGGTTTTGTAGATTTTCGGTACTAACCAGCAGCACTTTAACAGGCTGGAGAATAATTCTGCTAGTAGCCGCCGGCGGCCAGATTCTCGAAACGGGTAAATTCCCCACGGAATGCCAGTTCCACCGTACCAATGGGGCCATTACGCTGTTTGCCGATAATAATCTCCGCCTTGCCCTTGTCGGGCGAATCCGGGTTGTAAACCTGGTCACGGTAGATGAACAGAATCAGGTCGGCATCCTGCTCAATCGCGCCCGATTCGCGCAAATCGGACATCACGGGGCGTTTGTTGGGGCGCTGCTCCAATGAACGGTTGAGCTGCGACAAGGCGATTACCGGAACATGCAATTCCTTCGCCAATCCCTTGAGTGCGCGGGAAATTTCAGAAATCTCGGTAGCGCGATTCTCGCTGGCCTTGCCCGCGTTGGAACTCATCAATTGCAGGTAATCCACCACGATCAGGCCGAGTTTGCCATGCTGGCGGTGCAAGCGGCGCGCACGGGCGCGCAGTTCCAGCGAGGACAACGCAGCGGATTCGTCGATGAAAATCGGCGCATCGTTAAGCTTGCCCAGTGCATGTGTCAGCCGCCCCCAGTCATCCTCCTGCAACTTACCAGAACGTAAATCGTGCTGATTCAGCTTACCCACCGAGCCCAGCATACGCATCGCCAACTGTGTAGCCCCCATCTCCATACTGAAGATCGCTACCGGCAAATTGCTGTCCAGCGCGATGTTTTCGGCGATATTGATGGAAAAAGCCGTCTTGCCCATACTCGGCCTGCCTGCCACAACGATCATGTCGCCGGGTTGCAGGCCGGAAGTCATGCGATCAAGGTCGGTATAGCCGGTCGGCGTACCGGTGACATCGCTGGCATTGTCCCGCCCGTACAACGTCTCGATGCGCTCCACCACCTGCGTCAGCAGCGGCGGCATGCTGAAGAAGCCCTGCTTGCCGCGCGCGCCGGCCTCGGCGATCTTGAACACTTTCCCTTCCGCTTCATCCAGCAGTTGCGCGGCATCGCGCCCGGTCGGATTGTAGGCACTGTCGGCGATGTCCGTACCGACCGCCACCAGCTGACGCATGATGGAACGCTCGCGGACAATCTCGCCGTAGCGCCGGATATTGGCGGCGGAAGGCACGTTCTGCGCCAGACTGCCCAGATAAGTCAGCCCGCCCACCTTGTCCAGTTCGCCGGCAATCTCCAGCGCCTCGGCCAGGGTGATCACGTCCACCGGCTTGGCCTGTTCGCTCATACGCACGATCTGGCTAAAGATCAACCGGTGCTCGAAACGATAAAAATCTTCTTGGGTGATCAAGTCGGCAATTTTGTCCAGTGCGGAAGATTCCAGCAATAAGCCGCCCAGTACCGACTGCTCGGCTTCTACCGAGTGAGGCGGCAACTTGATCTGGTCTATCTGTGCGTCGGAGTTGGAATAAGTCTGCATGGATTGCTACTCGATGGGGAAACGGTGGCTATTCTACCTTGACGTTCGGAGGATGACTAAAACAAAAAAGGACTGTTACCAGTCCTTTTTTGTTGCATAACTGCGATCTGCCGGCAGCACGGGGAAGTGTATTCCCCCGCTCCACCAGCGATTGCTGTTAGTTTTCGCCGACTACCGAAACAGTGATATCCACTGTCACGTCGCTGTGCAGCGCGATGCTTGCAGGATGATCGCCCACATTCTTCAGGTGACCGCCAGCAATACGCACTTGCGACTTCTCAACTGCATGACCTTGTTCGGCCAATACTGCTGCGATGTCTGCCGGAGTTACGGAGCCGAACAGCTTGCCATCCACGCCAGCTTTCTGGGAAATCTGGATAGTCAGGCCTGCCAGCTTCTCGCCGCGAGCTTGGCAATCAGCCAGCTTGGCTTTTTCGGACGCTTCGATTTCAGCACGACGTGCTTCAAACTCAGCCATGTTGGCTGGCGTAGCGCGCTTGGCTTTACCCTGAGGGATCAAGAAGTTACGAGCGTAACCGTTCTTGACATTGACCACATCACCCAGTTGACCCAGGTTGATGACTTTTTCCATCAAAATAATCTGCATAACCTTAACTCCTAGTGCAAATCAGTGTAAGGCAGCAATGCCAGGAAACGTGCGCGCTTCACGGCGGTGCTCAATTGACGCTGATAGCGTGTCTTTGTGCCAGTGATGCGAGCCGGGATCAGCTTGCCGTTTTCGGAGATGAACTCTTTGAGGATGTTCACATCTTTGTAATCTACTTCAGCGATTTTCTCGACTGTGAAGCGGCAGAACTTGCGGCGCTTGAACAGATTGTTGCGAGAAAAACGCTTTTTCTTGTCATCTTTACCTGATGGACGAGCCATGATTTTTCCTTCTTGTATGTCGTTGTCAGTCCAAACCTGTCATCTGTAACACAGCCCTACAGGCCGCAGCACGACAACCGGTTGACCCGCGAATAATTAAGCGTCTGCGCCTTCTTCTTGGCCAGCCTCTTCGTCCATCAATGAACGAGTTTTCTCTTCCTTCATCATTGCAGATGGAGTCGTGATGGCTGCGGTAGTTTTAACGGTCAGATGACGCAATACGGCGTCATTGAAGCGGAACGCATGCTCCAGTTCGTCCAGGGTTTCCTGGTCGCACTCGATATTCATCAGCACATAGTGTGCCTTGTGGATCTTCTGGATGGCATAAGCCAACTGACGGCGGCCCCAATCTTCCAGACGGTGGATTTGACCGCCCTTGGATGTGACCAGTGTGCGATAACGCTCGACCATGGCGGGCACTTGCTCGCTTTGATCGGGATGCACGATAAACACGATTTCGTAATGTCGCATTACATCTCCTTGTGGTTTAAAAAAGCCCCCCGCCATGCGGGACGGTGGAGCAAGGCTGCTGAACCGACCATCGGCCCAAACAGGGTCGCGGATTATAGCGAAATAATCGCCGCCGTCAAGGTTATTCTGAATATTCAACAACCTGATACCACACGACGCAAGCGGGCTAAGTCGGGAAGTTTTGTGTTATTTTGTAAAAAATCGGATAAAAACGGGAGAACTGCCGATGCAACGCCTGATGTTATTGCTCACTCTGCTCGGTACACCAATCTGGGCACATGCCAACGAAGCGGCGATCCGCCTCGATTTGACTGGAAACTGGGTCGGCTTGACCGCACTTTCATTATTTCTGATCGCCTACCTGGCAGTGATGGGTGAGGAATTCTCCCACCTGCGCAAGTCCAAACCGGTGATGTTGGCGGCGGGTTTGATCTGGGCGCTGATTGCCTGGCATTACCAGTCCCAAGGCATCCCCCACGCGGTCGAAGTCGCGTTGCGCCACAACCTAGAGGAATACGCCGAGTTGATGCTATTCCTGATTGTGGCGATGACCTTCATCAATGCGATGGACGAGCGCAACGTCTTCGAAGTGCTCAGATCGTGGCTGATTCACAAGGGTTTCAGTTACCGGCAATTATTCTGGGTGACCGGCTGGATCGCCTTCTTCCTGTCCGGACTGGCCGACAACCTGACCACCGCGCTGCTGATGGGTGCCGTAGTCGTAGCCGTCGGCCACGAAAATCGCAAGTTCGTCGTCTTGAGTTGTATAAACGTGGTGGTCGCCGCCAATGCCGGCGGCGCTTTTTCACCGTTCGGCGACATCACCACCTTGATGGTCTGGCAAAAAAGCATCAGCACACCGCAAGGCCATATCGGTTTCTGGACATTCTTCTACCTTTTCATCCCGGCGCTGGTCAATTTCATCGTCCCGGGCATCATCATGCACCTGTTCGTGCCTAACGGCAGCCCGGAAAGCGGCGGCAAACTCACCCAGATGAAGCGCGGCGCACCCACTGTCATTGCGCTATTCATCGTAACCATCGCGCTGGCCGTATTCTTCCACGGCGTGCTGGGGCTACCGCCGGTGATGGGCATGTTGACCGGCATGGCACTGCTGAAATTCTTCGCCTTCTACCTGCGCAAGACCACCAGCGGTCGGGCGCAAGCTCACGTCTCAGAGCTCGGCACCCCGGACGCATTCGACATCTACCGCGAAGTCGCGCGCAGCGAATGGGACACCCTATTCTTCTTCTACGGCGTGGTGATGTGCGTCGGCGGCCTGGGCTTCATCGGCTATCTGGCCATCCTTTCCGAATCATTGTATGGCGGCTGGGGTGCCACCAACGCCAACATCGCCATCGGAGTAATCTCGGCGCTGGTCGACAACATCCCAGTGATGTTCGCGGTATTGACCATGCAGCCGGACATGTCCATGGGCGAATGGCTGCTGGTGACACTGACCGCCGGTGTCGGCGGCTCGCTGCTGTCCATAGGTTCGGCGGCGGGTGTCGCGCTGATGGGGCAAGCGCGCGGCACTTACACCTTCTTCGCCCACCTGAAATGGACACCGGTCATTGCGTTGGGCTACGCCGCCAGCATCGCCACCCACCTGCTGCTCAACCACCAGTTGTTCTGACCCTGACCGCCCCAGCAAATCTCCGCCACCATCACAAAAAACGATGGGATAATGCGCGGCCTTTTTTACAGGCAAGCCCCTACAGCCGACTCATTTACTAATAAGCGCTCGCCCAGACCCTGCCCAACCTGCGGAGATTTCCCGATGCAACGACTTGCCCTGCTATTCGCCCTGCTCTTCACGCCACTGTTGGCACATGCCTCTGAAGCGGCGGCTCGCCTTGACATGACCGGCAACTGGGTAGGCTACACCTCGGCAGGACTATTCCTGCTCGCCTACCTGGCCGTGATGAGCGAGGAATTTTCCCACCTGCGCAAATCCAAACCCGTGATGCTGGCCGCCGGCCTGATCTGGGCGGTAATCGCCTGGTATTACCAGTCGCATGGCATCCCGCACGTGGTCGAAGCAGCATTGCGTCACAACCTTGAGGAATATGCCGAATTGATGCTATTTCTGATCGTGGCGATGACCTTTATCAACGCCATGGACGAGCGCAACGTGTTCGAGGCGCTGCGCTCCTGGCTAATACACAAGGAATTCGGCTACCGCACCCTGTTCTGGGTCACCGGCATCCTGGCGTTCTTCATCTCCTCCATCGCCGACAACCTCACCACCGCCCTGCTGATGGGCGCGGTGGTCATGGCTGTGGGACACAGCAACCAGCGCTTCGTGGTGCTGGGCTGCATCAACCTGGTCATTGCGGCCAATGCCGGCGGCGCATTCTGCCCGTTCGGCGACATAACCACACTGATGGTCTGGCAAAAGAACATCACCGCCAGCAACGGCGCAATCGGCTTCTGGACCTTCTTCAACCTGTTCATCCCGGCGCTGGTGAACTATCTGGTTCCGGCGGCCATCATGCACTTCTTCGTACCCGACGAAAAGCCGGCGGGCGGCGGACAGCATGCCAGCCTGAAACGCGGCGCGCTGACCATCGTGCTGCTGTTTTTGTTCACCATCGCGCTGGCCGTCGGCTTCCACAGCATGCTGGAACTGCCCCCCGTGATGGGCATGCTGACCGGCATGGCGTTGCTCAAGTTCTACGCCTATTACCTGAAGAAGCGTGCCAGCCGCCGTGAGCGCAACGCCATTGAAGAGATCGGCAACCCCAACGCCTTCGACATCTACCGCGAAGTCGCGCGCAGCGAATGGGACACCCTGTTCTTCTTCTACGGCGTGGTGATGTGCGTCGGCGGCCTGGGCTTCATCGGCTATCTGGCGATGCTCTCCGAAACCATCTACGGCCATTGGGGCGCGACCAACGCCAACATCGCCATCGGCGTGATCTCCGCCGTGGTGGACAACATCCCGGTGATGTTCGCGGTACTGACCATGCAGCCCGACATGTCGGTCGGCGAATGGCTGCTGGTGACCATGACCGCCGGCGTCGGCGGCTCGCTACTGTCCATCGGCTCGGCGGCAGGCGTCGCGCTGATGGGTCAGGCGCGCGGCACCTACACCTTCTTCGCCCACCTGAAATGGACACCGGTGATCGCCCTAGGCTACGCCGCCAGCATCGCCACCCACCTGCTGATCAATCGCGGCTTGTTCTGATAAGTTTTGTTGGTGCCGAGGGAAGCGTTAATCGCTTCGCGTGATTTATCCAGCGGCAACAGATGCGGTTGGATTGCATTAAACATATCTCGCGCTTATACTTGCACAACAAATTGACCAAGTGAGGCAAGCAATGAAAGTCGTAACCTATTCACATGCACGCAACGCGCTCAAGTCGGTTTTAGATGGTGTCGTTCAAGATGCGGACGTGACGATAATTAGCCGCCGCGATGCCGAAGGTGATGCGGTGGTGATGTCGCTGGATAGCTATAACAGCATCATGGAAACGCTATACCTAACCAGCAGTCCTGCGAACGCTGCCGCCTTGTCCCGTGCAATAGCGCAAGATAAAGCAGGACAAGCGCAAGTCCGCACCCTTTTAGCCGCTGAGTAACATCATGCGCACAATTCGTTTTGTGCCCGACGCATGGGAGCATTATCTGTACTGGCAAGGGCAAGATAAAAAGACCCTCAAGCGCATCAATAATCTAATCACTGAAGCAACGCGCAGCCCCTTTGCAGGCATAGGCAAACCTGAGCCTTTGCGTGGGGATTTATCGGGGTATTGGTCGCGGCGGATTGATGATGCCAATCGGCTGGTGTATCGCGCAACTGATAATGAGCTGGTGATTATCGCGTGTCGGTATCACTACGATAGCTAGCAGGCTGCTGGAATGAACAGCATGGAAACAAAAAATCCGCAAAAGCCCGTAGCTATGCGAGTTTCATGGATGGTATTGCACGGTAAGAACAGTTGTTTGGCGTCCTCGACCCGATGAATATCGGCACTGAAAAATTCATACATCACTAGCCGAAGGTGGACTGATTTATTCGGGGTCGTCGTTCCCGCGCAAAGGGGTATGCAGGCAAGCCGCAAGGCGGCTGCTCGCAAAGCGGGAACCTAGTTAAATCAATAGGCTGGATACCCGCCTGCACGGGTATGACGTGCTACTTGATAGCTGCCGGATCAATAGCTCAATCTGGTACCATTCGACGCTCGCACAAATGGCGTCAAGTACGCCTGCGGCGTTTCGCATCTTGATGGACTCCCGGTATGAATGCAGTAGAAATCGAATCAGCCATCTCCGATTTGGCGCTCCAGCCCTTTGATGCGGCGGAGTTCCCGTTCGCCTTTCTGGCTGCCTTTGGAAACAACGCTGTCACGATCAAAAAGCTGCGTGCCGGGAATGCCTCCGACCTGCCGGGGGCCGTACTTCAGCGCAACAAAATCCATCTGGCGGTATGCGATGTAGGCAAGGTGGGCGATACCCTCAGCGCCTTGCGCACCAGCCCGGCCACGCTAAAAGCCAAGGTCAAATTCATTCTTGCCACGGATGGGCAAACGCTGGAAGCGGAAGAGCTGGTCAGCGGCGAAACGGTTGCCAGCAGCTATTCGGACTTCCCCAACCACTTTGGTTTCTTCCTGCCGCTGGCCGGTATCTCCACCGTCAAGGAGATCAAGGATAACCCGGTAGATGTCCGCGCTACTGGACGCTTGAATAAACTCTATGTCGAGCTACTGAAGGAAAATCCGGACTGGGCCACGGCTGAGCGCCGCCCCGACATGAACCACTTCATGGCGCGGCTGGTGTTCTGCTTCTTCGCCGAAGATACCGACATCTTCAACGGCGAGGGCTTGTTCACCCACACCGTGGAGCAGATGAGCGAACGCGACGGCAGCAACACGCATCAAGTGCTGTCCGAAGTATTTCGAGCCATGAATATCAAGGTGGCCGACCGTCCTATTGTTCAGCCGCGCCTACCCAACTATGCCAACGGCTTTCCCTATGTGAATGGAGGCCTGTTTTCCGGCAGCACAGAGGTTCCACGCTTCACCCGCATGGCGCGCAGCTATCTGATCCATGCGGGTAATCTGGACTGGCAACAGATCAACCCGGATATTTTCGGCAGCATGATTCAGGCCGTGGCCGACGACGAGGAGCGCGGCGCATTGGGGATGCACTACACCAGCGTGCCCAACATCCTCAAGGTATTGAACCCGCTATTTCTGGATGAGTTGCGCGAGCAGCTCGAAGCGGCTGGCGAAAACAAAGCCAAGCTGCTGAACCTGCGCAAACGCATGGCGCGCATCCGAGTTTTCGATCCAGCCTGCGGCAGCGGAAATTTCCTCGTTATTGCCTACAAGCAGATGCGCGAGATCGAGGCGGAGATTAACCGTCGCCGGGGCGAATCGTACTTGGGCAGCGAGATACCGCTGACCAACTTTCGCGGCATTGAGCTGCGTGACTTTCCGGCGGAGATCGCTAGGCTGGCACTCATCATTGCCGAGTTTCAGTGCGACGTGATGTATCGCGGGCAACGGGATGCCTTGCTGGAATTCCTCCCGCTTTCCAAGGAGAACTGGATCGTCTGCGGAAACGCCCTGCGGCTGGATTGGTTGAGTATCTGTCCGCCGACGGGGACGGGGGTGAAGCTGGTGGCGGATGATTTGTTTGGCGTGCCGCTAGATCAAAAGGAAATCGACTTCGAGAATGAAGGGGGAGAAACGTTTATTTGTGGCAATCCGCCATATGTTGGCTCTACTGTAAAGCCGCCTAAAGGAGCAAGTAAAGAGATAAAAGAGCGTCTAAAAATGGAGGCTGAAAGTCGGAAATCTGACCTGGAAGCGCTTTTTGCAAAGGAAACTAATAGCTGGAAATCGCTTGATTACGTTTCGGGTTGGTTCATGCAATTTTCCAAATATGCAAAGGCAACAAGAACAGCCTGTGCATTCGTAAGCACCAATTCCGTGATGCAGGGTGAACAAGTTGCCCGTCTTTGGCCATTGGTACTTGGTGGGTCACTACGAATCAATTTTGCCTTCACTTCATTCAAGTGGGCTAATTTGGCCACTAAGAATGCGGCAGTAACGGTTGTAATCGTTGGGTTGTCCGGTAAATCTCCCAGCAAGGCTGCTTTGTATGAGGATGCTGGTGAAGAGGGTATTAAGCGTCGAGATGTAGACAACATTAACGCATATCTAATCCCATACCGTGATGTCTATGTGGAAGCTAGGTCAGGCGTGATATCGGAAATAAAGGAAATGACCAATGGTAGTAAGCCGGCTGACGGTGGGCATCTAATAATTTCCTCAGGGGAGGAAGCTAGAGAGATGATCAAACAAGATCCGCACACAGCACGGTACATTCGCCCATTGATTGGTACAGAGGACACCATTCACGGAGATCATAGGTATTGTCTATGGATCAACGCGTGTGATTCAGAGAATGCGATGTCACTGCCGTTGATTAAAAAACGCACTGATGCAGTAATCCAAATGCGCTCTGAAAGTTTAAAGGAATTGACAAAGGAGGGCGCAGCTACTCCTTATGCTTTTCAGCAAATTAGGCAAAGAGACAATGAGCGCGTGATTTTGGTGCCGCGTGTTTCATCTGAAAGCCGCGAATACTTACCTATTTCATACTTTCAGGCAGGAGCCATCGTTGTCGATGGCGCATTTGGATTATTCAATGCGGAATTGTGGAATTTTGCTTTGCTAGTGTCAAAACTTCATCTGGTCTGGATCGCCACCGTCTGCGGTAAGCTAAAAACCGATTTCCGCTACTCCAACACCCTCGGCTGGAACACCTTCCCCGTTCCCCGACTCACTGAGCAAAACAAGGCCGATTTGACCGCATGCGCCGAAGCCATTCTGCTGGCCCGCGAAGCGCATTTCCCCGCTACCATCGCCGATCTGTACGACCCGGACACCATGCCGGACAACCTGCGCCACGCTCACGAGCGCAACGACGAAGTGCTGGAGCGCATCTACATCGGCCGTCGTTTCAGGAACGACACCGAGCGGCTGGAAAAACTGTTCGAGCTTTATACCAAGATGACGGCGGCAGCTAAAGCCAAGCCAGCAGTGAAAGCAACGAGAGGAAAAAAGCATGAGTGAAATTCCTGTCAGCCTGACCCCGCCACCCGAAGGCTACGCTGATTGGCTGGGCGAATTAAAAGCGCAAATACACGAAGCGCAGCAACGTGCCGCGCAAGCGATCAATTTAGAGCTGGTTTGTTTGTATTGGAAAATTGGCAACGCCATTGTAATTCGGCAAAACAAGCAAGGCTGGGGCGCTAAAGTGGTGGATCGTCTGGCGCATGACTTGCGCAGTGCTTTCCCGGATATGCAGGGTTTTTCAGTGCGCAATCTGAAATACATGCGTGCTTTCGCAGTCGCTTGGCCTGATGAGGCATTTGTGCAAGCGGTCTTGCACAAATTACCTTGGTATCACCATTTGGCGCTACTGGATAAGCTGCCCGGCCCGGAAACTCGCCGCTGGTATGCGGCCAAAGCCATTGAACACAACTGGTCGCGCAACATTTTGGTGATGCAGATTGAGACCAGGTTACTGGAGCGTAGCGGCAAGGCAGTCACCAACTTCTCGGACAGCCTGCCGAGCCCCCAATCAGACTTGGCACGCGAGTCGCTGAAAGACCCTTATCGCTTCGACTTTCTGGGTCTGACTGATGAAGCTCAGGAGCGCGAGATCGAGCACGCCCTGGTGAAACACGTCACCGAATTCCTATTGGAATTGGGCGCAGGCTTTGCTTTTGTCGGGCGGCAGGTGCTGCTGGAGGTGGGCGGCGACGAGTTTTTCATCGACCTGCTGTTCTACCACCTCAAGCTGCGCTGCTATGTGGTGATCGAACTCAAGGGCGGCAAATTCAAGCCCGAACATTTGGGTCAGTTGGGGTTTTATCTGACTGCCGTGGATCGCCAAGTTAAAAGCGAACAGGACAATCCGACCATCGGCCTGTTGCTGTGTAAAAGCAAAAACAAAATCGTGGCTGAATATGCCTTGGGTGACAAATCGCAGCCGATGGGCATAGCCGAATACAAATTGCTCGAATCTTTGCCGCCAGAACTACAAACCAGCCTGCCCAGCATCGAGCAGATTGAGCGCGAACTGGCGGGCGACGACACACCTATGGAGGATGATGCGCAATGAGTAAGCAGACCAATCCCACCAATGCCTACACTGTGCCAGCGGTATCCATCACCACGGCGCGCACGGGAGCATCCAGCAAGGCCAATGAACTGGGGATGCGTGCCATGCAGGAACGCGCTTATGCCAAGCGTGGCGAGCAATACCTGCTAATCAAATCGCCCCCCGCTTCCGGCAAGTCGCGGGCGTTGATGTTCATTGCGTTGGACAAGCTCCACAATCAAGGCTTGAAACAGGCCATCATCGTGGTGCCGGAGCGCTCAATCGGGGGCAGCTTTGCCGACGAGCCGTTGAGCCAGTTCGGTTTCTATTGGGACTGGAAGGTTGCACCGCAATGGAACCTGTGTAACGCCCCCGGCGTGGATGAGCCGAAAGTGGCGAAATCCAAGGTGGAAGCAGTTCGGCAGTTTCTACAAGGCGAAGACAAGGTGCTGGTTTGCACCCATGCCACCTTCCGCTTTGCGGTGGACGAGTTAGGTGTACAGGCATTCGATGGGCGGCTGATCGCCATTGATGAGTTCCACCATGTTTCCAGCGATACGGACAACAAGCTGGGGAGCCAATTGGGTGCCTTTATCGCCCGCGACAAGGTGCATGTGGTGGCGATGACCGGCTCATATTTCCGGGGCGATAGCGTGGCGGTATTGGCACCAACGGATGAGGCAAAGTTCGAGACGGTGACCTACACCTACTATGAGCAGCTCAACGGTTACAACTGGCTCAAGACGCTGGACATCGGCTATTTCTTCTATACGGGCCGCTATGTGGAGGCGGTCGAAAAGGTGCTCGATCCGGCACTGAAAACCATCGTCCACATTCCGAATGTAAATGCCCGCGAAAGCCTGAAAGACAAGGAGCACGAGGTCAACGAGATCATGCACTCATTGGGTGACTGGAAAGGCGTTGATCCGGCCACGGGCTTTCACCAGATTGAAACGCCGGATGGTCGTATTCTGAAAATTGCCGACCTGGTGGATGACACCGATCTGGCTGCACGCTCCAATGTGCTTGCGGCGCTGAAAGACCCGTCACAGAAGAACAACCGTGACCATGTGGACATCATCATCGCGCTGGGCATGGCAAAAGAAGGCTTTGACTGGATATGGTGCGAACACGCCCTGACTATCGGCTACCGCAGCAGTTTGACGGAGATTGTGCAGATCATCGGGCGGGCCACTCGCGATGCCGAAGGCAAGGAGAGGTCACGTTTCACCAATTTGATTGCCGAGCCCACGGTGGAACAATCCGCTGTAGCCGAGGCGGTGAACGACATGCTCAAGGCGATCTCCGCCAGCTTGCTGATGGAACAGGTACTGGCACCGCGCTACGAGTTCACCCCAAAGAACGCTGGCGCGCAGCCGGGTTTCGAGTACCAGGGCGGCTATCAGGAAGGCGGCCACAATATTGGCGTGAACAAGCAAACCGGACAGATTCACCTGGAGATAAATGGGCTGACCAAGCCCCAAAGTGTGGAAGCGACGCGCATCTGCAAAGAGGATTTGAACGAGGTCGTCACCAGCTTCTTGCAGGACAAGGCCGTGCTGGAACGCGGTCTGTTTGATCAGGAAAACACCCTGCCAGAAGAACTGACCCAGATGCGCATGGGCAAGATTGTGCGGGAGCGCTATCCCGATCTGAGCGAGACCGATCAGGAGGCCATCCGTCAACATGCGGTTGCGGCCATGAATGTCACCCAGCAGGCCAAGCTGGCTTTGGCGCAAGCGGATGCCGAGGGTGGAACGCAAGGCAGCACTGCTTTAATTGATGGGGTGCGCAAATTCGTCAATGTGCGCGACTTGGATATTGACCTGATTGACCGGATTAACCCCTTCGATGCCGCTTATGCTGTGCTGGCTAAAGCGATGGATGAAAAGTCGCTTCGTCAGGTGCAGGCCAGCATTGCGGCCAAAAAGGTAAGCATCCCGGAAGAGGAAGCGCGTGAGCTGGCCAAACGTGCCTTGCTGTTCAAGCAAGAGCGCGGTCGCTTGCCCGACATCAACTCCGCAGATGCTTGGGAAAAACGCATGGCCGAAGGGGTTGCTGCGTTAGCTCGTTATCGTGCCCAAGCTAAAGCTAAAGAGATGAGCGGTGCTGGCAATGGTTGAGATGAACGATGACGATTTGCTGGATGCACTTGGGGTAGAAGTCACCCCGATTAAGACATCACGCCGGACACCTCTCGAAGAACGCATCATCGCCGGATTCGAGGATATTCTGCGTTTTTATCAGACGCACGGACGCGCGCCGCAACATGGTGAAGATCGCGACATCTTCGAGCGTCTGTATGCCGTGAGGCTGGATCAGTTGCGCAAGTTGCCGGAGGCGAAAATCCTGCTGGTTGCACTGGACACTCCGGGATTGCTGTCCGGCATCGCCAGTACGGCGATCAATGTGGATGCACTCGATGAAGATGCCTTGTTGGCTGAACTGGGGGTTGCAGGTGAATCTGCCGAGGGTGACATCACGGTGCTTCGGCATGTGCGTTCTACGATTGAAAAACGCGCTGCGGAAGAAATTGCACAGCGCACGCCCTGTGCAGATTATGAGCCTTTCAAGGCGCTGTTTGAGGCAGCCGCATCGGGTCTCAAATCCGGAACGTGGATGACCAAACCGGTCGCCCGCGATGCCAGCATTGAGCTGGGGGATTTTTTCATCATCGGCGGCCAGATCGCCTATGTGGCCGAGATGAATGAGGCGGGAAAAACCAAGGACGGTCGCGACAATCCGCGCCTTCGAGTAATTTTTGACAATCAAACTGAGAGCAATCTGTTGTTGCGGTCGCTTGTGCGCTCGCTGTATCCAGACGGGGATAAGCGACTAGGTCAGCGATTGATTCCCAGAGATGACGGGCCATTGTTCTCCGGCGTGCTTGAAGCTGACGACATCGAGTCAGGGACGATTTATGTATTGCGCAGTCTGTCCGATCATCCGTTCGTTGCGCAACATCGCGAGCTCATCCACAAAATCGGCGTGACGGGGGGCGATGTGGCAACCCGCATTGCAGGTGCCAGCAAGGATGCCACCTACCTGTTGGCTGATGTCGAGGTTGTTGCCACCTACAAGTTACACAACATCAATCGCACCAAGCTGGAAGGCTTGTTTCACAAGCTGTTCGGCGCTGCCCAGATTGACCTTTCCATAGAGGATCGTTTTGGAAACAAGGTAAAACCAAGAGAGTGGTTCCTCGCTCCATTACAGGTCATAGATGAGGCCATAGCGCGCTTTGTGGACGGTTCTGTCACCGAATTTACTTATGACCCGTTCACGGCAAGTTTGCAGCCGATTTGACGAGCACCTCGTCACGACTGCTCATTTTTATGCACGGTGTCGCTGAAGAAAAAAGAAACCAAACCGACGTTGCTTGCCAAACGCCGTCCATTCATTAAACGCCCAATAGCTTGTTTTTATGAATATATCTGGTGTCCTCGACAGGAATCGAACCTGTAATTGCCCCTTAGGAGGGGGCGGTTATATCCATTTAACTACGAGGACGGCGGCGCGCATTCTACCGACAAATGCGCTGTAATCCAAACCCTCGCGCTGGTATCATGCGCGGCTGCTGTTAAACCATAAGAAATAAGAACTGCCCGGCGGCATGAGGCGTACAGCCTTTAGGGAGATGCTGAATTATTATGGGTCGTCGTTCCCGCGAAAGCGGGAACCTAGTTAAATCAATAAGCTGGATACCCGCCTGCGCGGGTATGACGAATTAATAAGCGCTTCCCTAGCCGATGGTGTACATGGTGCGTGGCATGGACTGCGCGCCTGATTACCAACAATCATCGTGGTTTCGCAATTACCAATACTGGAGAAAATCAACAATGGGTGCTCGTATCAATCTGTTTTTTGCATGGTTTCTGATTCCGCAGACGCTGTTGATGGGCTGGGTCGCTGTGTGTGGCCGCATGCTTCTGGAGATACTCGGGCTGAGCACCACAGAAGGCGACATACCGGGTCGACTGGTCGGTTCGCTGCTACTGTTTGGCGCGGTGTATCTGGTACTGTACTTCCGCCAGAGCCTGCCACCCGAAGGTAATCCTGCGGGCAAGGGCTACAAGACCGGGCAGCGTCTGGTGCTGGCCGCCAACCTGCTGGGCGGCCTGTTTGTGGTATTCCAGTACACCTTCCCGCTGATTGCTGACGCCAATGTGCACTTGCTGCTGGACGGCTTCACCAATGCCTTCGGCTATTGGGCGATGGCGGTCTGGGTGGTCGGTTTCTCTTTTCTCTATCAATCGGCGCTCCCCGCCCAACAAGCCTGACCCATGCCCTACATTACACTCGATAACGCCAGCCTCGCCTTCGGTCATGTCGCCCTGCTCGACCACACCACCTTTCAACTGGACGAAGGCGAACGCGTCGGTCTGATCGGCCGCAACGGCGGCGGCAAATCCAGCCTGATGCGGGTGCTGGCCGGACAGGCGAATCTGGATGATGGCCAAGTCTGGCGCGCGCCCACCGCGCGTATCTGTTACGTCAGCCAGGAACCGGTGCTGGAGGCCGACGACAGCGTGTTCGACGCGGTCGCCAAGGGGCTGGGGCCGCTGCAACAACTGCTGCACGACTATCATCTGGTCTCACACCAACTGTCCGAGCCGGACGCGGATTACGACACGCTGCTGGAGCGGATGCAGCACTTGCAGACTCAACTCGAAGCGCAGGACGGCTGGTCTGTCCAGACGCGCATCGAAACCGCCATCGCCAAGCTCGACCTCAATGCCGACAGCCGCATCGGCGACCTGTCCGGCGGACAGCGCAAACGCGTGGCGCTGGCGCAGGCACTGGTGACCGAGCCGGACGTGCTGATCCTCGACGAGCCGACCAACCATCTGGACTTTGCCTCCATCGAATGGCTGGAGGGCCTGCTCAACAATTTTGCCGGCAGCGTGCTGTTCGTCACCCACGACCGGCGCTTTCTGGACAACGTCACCACCCGCATCGTCGAACTGGATCGCGGCGTGCTGTCCAGCTTTCCCGGCAATTTCTCCGCCTATCAGGCCATCAAGGAACGCATGCTGGCCGACGAAGCGGTGGTCAACGCCAAGTTCGACAAGGTGCTGGCGCAGGAAGAGGTGTGGATACGTCAGGGCGTGAAAGCCCGCCGCACCCGCAACGAAGGCCGCGTGCTGCGGCTGGAACAGTTGCGCCGTGAGCGCGCGGCGCGCCGCGAAAAAGTCGGCAAGGTCGAAATGAACATCGAGACCGGCGAACGCTCCGGCAAGCTGGTCGCGGAACTCACCAACGTCAGCAAATCCTACGGCGGTCGCCAGCTAATAGGCGATTTTTCCTGCCGCATCCAGCGCGGCGACAAGATCGGCCTGCTCGGCCCCAATGGCGCGGGCAAGAGCACGCTGCTGAAGATCATCCTGGGCGAATTGCCGCCGGATTCCGGCACGGTCAAACTCGGCACCAAGATCGCGGTAGCCTATTTCGACCAGTTGCGCGCACAGTTGGACGACAATGCCACGCTGGCCGACACCATCAGCCAGGGTTCTGATTTCATCGAGATTGGCGGACAACGCAAGCACGTCATCAGTTATCTGGGCGACTTCTTGTTCCCGCCGGAACGCGCCCGTTCGCCGGTCAAGAGCTGCTCGGGCGGCGAACGCAACCGCCTGCTGCTGGCGCGCTTGTTCACCCAGCCGGCCAACGTGCTGGTGCTGGACGAACCGACCAACGATCTGGACATCGAGACGCTGGAACTGCTGGAAGAACTGCTGGCCAATTACGACGGCACACTGTTCCTGGTCAGCCACGACCGTTCCTTCCTGGACAACGTGGTGACACAGGTGATCGCCTTCGAGGGCGACGGCAAGTTGCAAGAGTACGTCGGCGGCTATGAGGACTGGGTGCGCGTCAAACAATACCAAGCCAGCATGGCCAGCGCCAAACCCGCCGCGACACCGCCCCGCCCCGCTCCGGCAGCAGTCGAAAAATCCAAGAGCAACAAGCTGAGCTACAAGGAAGCCAAGGAACTGGAGGAGCTTCCGAAACGCATCGAGGTGCTGGAGCAGGAGCAGATAGACATCGCCGCCCATCTCGCCGACGGCACTATCTTCCGCACCGACGCCAAGCGCGCCAAGCAATTGCAGACACGCAGCGAAGCGATAGATGCCGAGATCGCCGCCGCGATGGAGCGCTGGGAGGCGCTGGAAGCTCGCGGCAATGCCTGACGGACATCCGGCTCGACACGTCTGAGCCGGCATTACAACGGAGAAAAATATGAGCCTGAACCTTCGCCTGAACACCACCCTGCTCTGCCGGCTAGTTGCCCCCGCGCTGCTGGCGCTACTGGCGGGCTGCCAAACCGGCATGCATACCCTCGCCGAGTGCAAGGTCGGCGACTGGAACGCGATCGGCCACAAGGATGGCCAAGCCGGCTTGGTGCAGAACTTCAAGGAACGTCAGGCGTTCTGCTCCGCCTACGTCAAGGACAAGGATGCCGGCAGCATGGAGGCCGACTACCAGTCGGGATGGAAGCAGGGAAATTGGGATTTGTGGTCGGAAGCTGGCCGCAACGATGGCCGCATGGCCCTGCCCGAAACGCAAATGGATGTGCGAGCCAGCGCCATTCCCAAGCAACATGCGCCGCTTAACCGTGTTGCCTATGAATCCGGCTGGCTGACCGGCAACAGCGCGTACTGGCAGGATATGGGACAGCGCGCCGGCACCGATGGCAAGCCACTTAGCGAGAAAGCGCAAAGTCGCGCCAACGCCGACGCACAGCACCTCCGCTTTGACGAAGCGGCTTACGAGAACGGCTGGAAAACAGGCAATCTGGCTTTCTGGTCGAATGCCGGCTTTCAGGATGCTCACAACGGCATCCCGGAAAGCCAGTTCAACGCACGCGCAGCTGCCGCCAAAAGCGCCGGCGTGCTGGTGCAATCCGCCGCCTACCACACCGCATGGAATGGCGAGATCCCCAACTATTGGAAGAATCTGGGCACTGCGGATGCGGTGTCGGGGCGGGATTTTGAGATGCGCAACCGCGAAGCCAGACAAAATGGTCTGAAAGTATTTGAAGCGGAATATCGCCAGAGTTGGGAAGCCAGACTGGCCACCTACTGGAGCGAAGCGGGCAACGAAGACGGCTACGGCCACCCTTTCCAGCTTGAAGAACGCATCGCCAATGCGGCCCGTGACGGGGTATTCGTGATCGCCCGCACCCGCGATCTCTACACCCGTGCATGGGAAGTGCAAAACCTGCGCTACTGCAACGTGGACGATGCCTTCAATCGCGGTCGCCGCAACGAACGCATGGCCATCGAAGTGTGCAGGGAGCCGCAGCAGAGCCAGGTCAGGCGCGCATATCTGGCCGGACAGGATTACGAAGCCGTCGCGGTAAAACACAAGCATGCGCTAGACGAGATAGACGAATACGCGCGCAAGAACACGACGTTGCACCAACAACTGCAACAAGTAGAAGGCGTGATACGCAACAATGCCGCCAACAAACAACGCCCGGTCAACGAGGAGACGGCCAGACAGGACAAGCGTCTGGAACACGAACATCACGACCTTGAAGACCAGATCGAACAGAACCAACGGAAACTCAGTGAAGCGCGCCGCTGGGAAGACCAGTACAACCAGCAGATGCAGCGGATCAAGCGCGACATCTACCTGAAGTAAACCACCGAGTGCGTCCGGGAATGCCGTCCTATTGATGCGGCATCTGTAAGGTAGCGCGTCATACCCGCGCAGGCGGGTATCCAGTGGTGCGCGAAGCGCGCCGTTATCTTTTTTCTGGATTCCGGGGCTAGCCCGGAATCACGGAAGTAATACTTTATACGCGCCGGATCACTGGTAGATGCCGAACAGCTGCGCCCACAGTTGCCGGCAGGCGCTGGTGTCTATCTCGTCGGCTGCGACGCGGCACGGTGCGTCGCTGTTGAGCCGCATGCGGTGCTGGTTCTGGCGCAGCGTGCGGTACAGCACCCGGTTGCGCTCGGCCAGATCGGCGTCTATCAGCCCGGCTTCCGCCGCCAGTTTCAGCAGCGCCAGATTGCCCGCATTGGCAGTGAGTTGCGGATACTGGCAGGAATACGCCAGCACCAGATACTGCACCATGAATTCGATGTCCACCATGCCGCCGGCATCGTGCTTGATGTCGAACAGTCCGCTGGCATTGGGGTGTCCGTCGTGCATCTTCTGGCGCATCGCGACGATCTCTTCGCGCAGTTTCGCATGGTCGCGCTCGCGGCACAGCACCTGCCGGCGTATCTCCTCGAACGCCGCCCCCACCGCCGCATCGCCCGCACTGTAACGCGCGCGGGTCAGCGCCTGATGCTCCCACACCCAGGCATGATGCTGCTGGTAGTCGGCAAACGCCTCGACCGAGCTGACCAACAGACCGCTCGCACCGTTCGGGCGCAGCCGCAGGTCGGTCTCGTACAGCCTGCCGGTGGCGGTATAGCTGCCCAGCAGCGTGTTGATGCTCTTGCCGAGCCGCGCGTAATTCTCCTGCGCGTCCGGGTGGTCGTCGTCATACAGGAAGATCATGTCCAGGTCGGAGGCATAGCCCATCTCCTTGCCGCCCAGTTTGCCGTAGGAAATGATGGCGAAGCGCGCGTCATCGCGATGCCGCTTGCGCGCTATCGCCCAGCACAGCGCCAGCACATGGCGCAGCATCAGGTCGGCCAGATCGGAAAGATGGTCGCTCAATTTCTCCAGCGGCAGCAAGCCCTGCAAATCCATCGCCAGCAGATGGAAAATCTGTTCCTGCTGGACATGGTGCAACACGTCGAGTTGGCGTTCGGTATCCGGCCCGCATTCGGCCAGCCGCGCCGTCAAGTCTTCCTCTATCAGCGGCCATTGCGGCGGCTGGTACAGTTCGCGCGCCGCCAGCAATTCATCGAACAGCGCCGGGTGTTTAGCCAGATAGTCCGCCGCCCAACTGCTGGACGAGACCAGCTTGGCCAGCCGGTCCAACGCCTGAGGGTACTCGACCAGAAACGACAGGTAGGCAGAACGGCGGCTGATCGCCTCCAGCACGGCAAGCAGGCGCGATAGCGTGGCATCCGGATCATCAAAACGCACACCCAACTTGATGAATCTGGGGATCAACGTATCGAGTAGCTTGCGGCTGCGCTCGGACGACTGCTGGTAGCGCAGCCCGCCGCGCAACTGCAAAAGATGCTGCGCGCTGTCCGCAGCCTTGCGGTAGCCCAGTTCGGAAAGTCCTGCGGCCAACTCCTCGTCGCCGATATGCTCACGCCACAGTTGCGCGTTGTCCTGTTCCTGCGGGGTCTCGCCGAAAATGTGCTCGAACTGATTGGTGACGACGGCCCGATGACGGTCGAGCACCGAGATCAGCGCGGGATAGTCGGCATAGCCCATCATCTCGGCGATAACCTGTTTGTCCTCGGGCTTTTCAGGCAACTCCTGGGTCTGCTGATCGTCCAGATATTGCAGCCGGTGCTCCAGATTGCGCAGCAGCACGTAGGCCTCGTCCAGCGCCGTCACCACCTCTGCCGCCAGATGTTCCTTGGCTGCCAGCAAGCCGAGCACACGCCGGGTCGGCAGGATGCGCAGCGCGGCATCCTGCCCGCCGCGTATCAGCTGGAACACCTGCGCGGTGAATTCGATCTCGCGGATGCCGCCCGGCCCCAGCTTGATGTTGTCCAGCCGGTCGCGGCGCTGCACTTCCTGACGGATCTGCGCATGCAGCTTGCGCATCGAATCTATCGCCCCATAGTCCAGATATTTGCGGTAGACGAAAGGACGGAACAGCGCCTGCAACTCGGCAGCGCTCGCTGCTTCCGGCGGGGAAATAACGCGCGCCTTGATCCACGCGTAACGTTCCCACTCGCGTCCCTGGCTGATCAGGTATTCCTCCAGCGCGGCGAAGCTCATCACCAGCGGGCCACTGTCTCCATAAGGTCGCAGCCGCATGTCCACGCGGAACACGTAACCGTCGCCAGTCAGCTCGTTGACCAGATTGATCAGCCGCCGCCCGATGCGGGTAAAGAATTCGTGATTGGAAAGCTGGCGCGGCCCGTCGGTCTCGCCATCTTCGGCGTACACGAAGATCAGGTCTATGTCGGACGACACGTTCAGTTCGCCGCCACCCAGCTTGCCCATGCCGATCACCAGCATTTGCTGCTGCGCCCCGCTCTCCCTACCTATCGGCATGCCGAATTGTTGCCGCAACGTTTGCATCACGCAGGCCTGCGCCTGTTGCACCACGACCTCGGCCAATGCCGTCATCGCCTGCATCACCTCGACCAGATCGGCCAGCCCGTTCAGGTCGCGCAAGATCAGTTTGACCATCACCTGTTTGCGCAATCTGCGCACTGCACTGGCAAGGCTGGCCTCGTTGAACAAATCCGCCCCGGCCGATTGCAGCAGGCGTGCGATCTCCTCGCGGTCGCACGGGGTGGCGCAATGCTGCTGCAGCCATTCCAGCAACGCGGGCTCGGCTTCCAGCACACGTTTGGCGTAGCGACTGCCACGCAACGTCTTTTGTAACATTTCATTGAAAGCAAGCGGCTGCGGATTTTCAGTGTTTACAGGCATCTGGAACGCGTTCCTAAGTTAGAATGTGGCTCTTCTCGAATTTTTCCGATTATTTAAAGCTGGACAAGGAATACGGCGCATTCGCGCCAAATGCTGATGTTGAATTCACTCCCCGTTCGCCTGCTATGGCGCAGCCTCAATCACCTGACCCGGCTGACTGTCACCAGCGCAGCGATTATAGCCCTGCTTTGCGCAGCGACCATCATCGCCATGCGTTACTGGGTGCTGCCCGACATCGAGCAATATCACGAGCGGATCACCCGTTCGCTGTCGCAGGCAATGGGCAACCCGATCAGCATCGGCAAGATCGAAGGGGATTGGAACGGACTCTACCCACACCTCAAACTGACCGATGTGCGACTGCTGGACCAACAGCAACAGACCGCACTGGCCCTGCCCTACATAGACGCGAAAGTCTCCTGGCTGTCCCTTCTGGCGGCCGAACTGCGCCTCTCCAGCCTGGTGATAGACCGCCCCAGCCTGGTCATACGCCGCGATAAATCGGGCAAGACCTTCATCGGCAACGTCGCACTTACGTCACAAGGTACCGACAACGATCTGGCGAACTGGCTGCTGCATCAATCCCACATGGTGGTACGCAATGCTGTCATCGTCTGGCTGGACGAACAACGTGACGCACCGCCGCTGGCGCTGAATCAGGTCAACCTGCGTATCGAGAATCTATTCCGCCATCACCAGTTCGCATTGCGCGCTGTGCCACCCGCAGAACTCTCGACCCCGCTCGACGTGCGCGGCGACTTTCGCGGCAGGAGTTTCGACAACCTGAAGGAATGGCGTGGCCAGATCTACACCCAACTGGACCACACCGACCTGCTGGGTTGGCGCCCCTGGCTGAACTTGCCCGAACAACTGAGCAGCGGACGCGGTGCAATACGCGGCTGGCTCTCCGTGGCGGATGGCGGCATCTCGCAGTTCACCGCCGACCTGTCACTGCGCGACCTGTCTACGCGATTGGCGGACAACGTGCCCACGATGAACGTGGACTTCCTGCTCGGGCGCGCTGCCTGGCAGACCGTGGAAAACGGCTGGGAAGTCTCCACCCGCCATCTGTCCATGCGCCTTGAGAACGGCTTGCGGCTGCGTCCCACCGACTTTCACTTCCGCAGCATCCCGGCCAATGCCGAGCACCCGGCCAGCGGCGAACTGCGCGCCAACCTGCTGCAACTGGAAAGTCTGGTCAGTCTGGCGAACTTCCTGCCGATGGATGCCCAACAGCGCGCCCGTCTGGATGCCTACGGCCCGCGAGGCCGGGTCTCCGATCTGGAACTGCAATGGGAAGGCGTGCCAAAATTTCAAGGTGAAGCCCAAGTCCCGAAATTCAAAATCAAGGGGGTATTCGACAACCTCTCCTTACAGCCGGTCAATGGCATGCCCGGATTCTCCGGCCTGAGCGCAAGCGTGGACGGTAGCGACAGCGGCGGCAACTTGGGTATCAAGTCACGCGACCTGATGCTGGACAGCAACGGCGCGATGCGCGAACCGCTGTTCTTCAAGCATCTGACCGGCCAGTTGAACTGGCAGCGCGAGGGCCGCGAATGGGTCGTCAAACTTGAGAGTGTCTCCGTTGCCAATGACGATCTGGCCGGCAACCTGTATGGCTCCTACCAAACCAAGGCAGGTACTCCCGGTGTATTGGACCTGACCGTCAGCCTGACACGTGGCGACCTGCGACGTGCGGCGCGCTACACTCCGCTGGTCGCGCTGGAGAAAAAGGACAACGACTGGCTGAACGACGCGATGTTATCCGGCCACACCGAAAATTTCCATCTGCGCATCAAGGGCAATTTGAGCGACTTTCCGCTGGATGGCACCAAGGATGCCATGTTCGAGGTCACTGCACATTGCGAAGATGCGACGGTGGCATACGCACCGGATTGGCCAACCATCACAAACATATCTGGCGAATTTTCAATACACGGCAACAAGCTGGAAGCACGTGTTTCCAAGGCGGCCATATTGGGTGCGAACATCCACGACCTGACCATTGCCCTGCCAGACATGGCCAGTCCCGACATACCGCTGGAGATCAAGGGACAGGCCGAAGCGGGCAACGCCATCCATCTTGATTTCATCCAGAAAAGCCCGGTACGGGGTTACATAAAAGGCTTCACCGACAACATGACAGCCACCGGCAACGGCCATCTGGAACTGTACGCGCGCATCCCGCTCCGTGGGACCAAGCCGGTAACGGTATCGGGATCGCTACTGGTGCAGAACGCCGACCTCGACATGGGCGGCAATGTGCCGATGTTGCGCAATACCAACGGTACACTGGCGTTCACAGAGTCGGGCATGAATGCCAGTGATGTGACCGCCAACATCCTCGGCGGACCGGCGCGCCTGAACATACAGACCGCAGAAGGCGGCGTGGTGAACGCCAACGTACACGGACGTGCCAATCTGGACGAGTTGCGCAAAGTCCAGAGCGCGCCGCTACTGGCATCGCTACGCGGCGCGACCAACTGGGACGCAGCAATCAGCATGGTCAACAAGACCGCCCAAGTCACGCTCAACTCCAACTTGCAGGGCATCGCCTCCACCCTGCCCGCTCCGCTCACCAAGCGAGCCAATGAAACATGGCCTTTGCGCTTCGAGAAAAAAAGTCAGGATGATATTCAGGATGAGATTACCTTCCAGATCGGCAAGGTACTCAATGCCCGCCTGCAACGCAGCGAGGAAAACGGCATCAGTGTGGTGAAGCGCGGCACCATCGTGCTGGGCACACCGGTGGCTACCGATGCCGCCGCCGGCAAAAAGCCCGCCGACCCCAAATCCGGCGTGTGGATTTCTGGCAGATTGCCGGCACTGTCCTTGCAAGGATGGGGCGGCCTGTTCTCTGGCCCGTCCGGTGCGACTCTGCCGATCAGCGGCGGCAACCTGCAGGTGGACAAACTGAGTGGCTACGGAATGGCCATGAAAGACATTCAGATCGGTTTCGCTAAACGTGGCGACGGTGTGGCTGCCCAACTTTCCGGCGCAGCACTCAATGGCGAACTGGTCTGGCAACCACAGGGCTTCGAAGGCACCGGAAAACTCACCGCCCATCTGCACAACCTCTACTGGCTGTCCGATGATCAGAATAAAGCAGGCAGCAAACCAACCAGCGCTCAGGATGTCGAGGTGACCCCTACTCACTCCCCCCACGACCTGCCCGCACTCGAGCTATCAGTCGATGACTTCCAATACAAAAACAAACAGATAGGAAGATTTGAACTAGTCGGCCATCCAGACGGCAAGGACTGGCGGCTGCGCCGTTTCCGCATCACCAATCCGGATGGCAGCCTGAGCGGCGACGGTGCCTGGCATGAAGGCCGCCAGACCGACATCAACCTGACGCTGGAGATCAGCAATGCCGGCAAGATACTGGCGCGCTCCGGCTACCCGGATACGGTCAAGAACGGCAGTGGAAAACTGATTGCCAACCTGAGTTGGGCCGGCCACCCGGATGAATTCAGCTATGCCACACTGAACGGCACGCTGAAACTGGACACCGGCAAAGGACAGTTCCTCAAAATGGATCCTGGCATGGGTAAACTGCTCAGCATCCTGAGCTTGCAGTCTCTGCCAAAACGCATCACGCTGGACTTTAACGACATCTTCAGCGAAGGTTTCGAGTTCGACAATATCAACGGCAATGCCACCATCAAACAGGGACTGATGCTGACCCAGGACTTGCACATAGAAGGTTCTTCGGCCAAGGTAACGATGCAGGGGAACGTCAACTTGAACAATGAGACACAAGACCTGCGCGTGACCATCCTGCCCACGCTGGGCGATAGCGTCTCCGTACTCAGTGCGTTTGCGGCGGGGCCGGTAGTCGGCATCGGCACGCTGATTGTCAACAAGGTGCTGGGCAATCCACTCGATAAACTGGTGTCGTTTGAATACAATATCAGCGGAACCTGGAGCAACCCGAATGTCGTCAAGCTCGGCGAAAAGCCGGTAACCGGGCTGACGCCCCCTGCAGAAAAATCCAAAAAATCAAAATAACCATCAGGAAATCAATCATGTCAGACGGAAATTCCACACAAGCCAGAATCGCCTCACAAGCCAATGCATTCAAGGTGGCCGCCATCCAGATGGCCTCCGGCCCGAATGTTGAAAGCAATCTGAGTGAGGCGCGCCGACTCATCGCCAACGCCGCCAAACAAGGCGCGCGACTGGTGGTATTGCCGGAATTCTTCGCCATCATGGGATTGACTGAGCAGGATAAGCTCAAAGTATCTGAACAGCCCGGCCTTGGCCCAATCCAGGCATTCCTCAGCGAAACCGCGCGCCAACACAAGATATGGCTGGTGGGTGGCTCCATTCCACTGGCGGCCAACACACCGGACAAGGTACGCAACACCTGCCTGGTCTTCAATGAACTTGGCGAACAAGTGGCCCGCTACGACAAGATTCACCTGTTCAATCTGTCGTTAGGCAACGAGAGCTACGACGAAGCGGCAAGCATCGAACCCGGCAACCAGGTGGTGGTAGTTGACAGCCCGTTCGGACGCATCGGTCTGGCCATCTGCTACGACCTGCGCTTCCCAGAGCTATTCCGTGCGCTTGAGAACGTGGACATCATCGTACTGCCTGCCGCCTTTACCGAGACCACCGGCAAAATGCACTGGGAAGTGCTGGTGCGCGCACGCGCCATCGAAAACCTTTCCTATGTGATTGCCTCGGCACAGGGCGGCTATCACGTCAACGGGCGCGAAACATACGGCCACAGTATGATCGTTGACCCGTGGGGTCGCGTGCTGGACTCGCTGCCACGCGGTTCCGGCGTGGTCATCGGCACGGTCAATCCGTCGTATCAGACCAGCCTGCGCACCAGTCTGCCGGCGCTTAAACACCGCATCATGCACAACTGCTAAGCGTCGCGACGGGGTGGATAGTGGACGGCATGCCCCACCACTTACCCCCTCGACCTCCCCACACTGCAAACGATAAAAATATGATCCTGACTCCCGCTTCCGACACCCTGTTCGACACCGCACAGCAAACCCTGCTTTTGCCCGCCTCACTCGGCGCGCGCCAGATTGAACAGATATTCGGCAGCATGATGACGCACCAACTGGATTATGCCGACCTGTATTTCCAGTACAGCCGCGCCGAGAGTTGGTCGCTGGAGGAAGGCATCGTCAAATCGGGCAGTTTCAACATCGATCAAGGCGTAGGGGTGCGCGCCGTCTGCGGCGAAAAGACCGCCTTTGCCTATTCCGACGAGATCAGCCTGAACGCACTTCAGAGTGCTGCACAGGCCACCCGTGCCATCGCTGCCAACGGCGGCACACAGACTGTACCCAAGCTGCACCATGGTACGCGCCGCGACCTCTACCTGCCGCACGACCCCATCGCCAGCCTGAAGGATGCCGATAAAGTCGCGCTGCTGGAACGCATCGAAGGCTATGCGCGCGCGCTCGACCCACGCGTGGTGCAAGTGATGGCTGGTCTGGCAGGCGAATACGATGTGGTGTTGGTGGCACGCAGCGACGGCCTGATGAATGCCGACATCCGCCCGCTGGTGCGACTGTCGGTCACTGTCATCATCGAAAGCAACGGACGCCGCGAGCAAGGTTCGGCGGGCGGTGGCGGACGTTTCGATTACGGCTATTTCGACGATGCCATGCTGCACCGCTACGCCGCGCAAGCAGTGCATCAGGCAGCAATCAATCTGGATGCCACCCCTGCCCCGGCGGGCAACATGACGGTGGTGCTCGGCAATGGCTGGCCTGGCATCCTGTTGCATGAGGCGATCGGTCACGGGCTGGAAGGCGACTTCAACCGCAAGGGTAGCTCGGCCTTCTCGGGCCGCATCGGCGAACGCGTCGCAGCCCCGGGCGTGACGGTGGTGGACGACGGCACGCTGGCCAACCGGCGCGGCTCGATGCAGATGGACGATGAGGGCAACGCCACGCAATGCACCACGCTGATCGAGGATGGCATCCTGATGGGCTACCTGCAGGACAGCCAGAACGCCCGCCTGATGGGTGTGCCGCTGACCGGCAACGCGCGCCGCGAATCCTATGCCCACCTGCCGCTGCCGCGCATGACCAATACCTACATGCTGAACGGCGACAAGCCCCCCGAAGAGATCATCGCCTCGGTCAAGAACGGCCTGTACGCAGTTAACTTCGGCGGCGGACAGGTGGACATCACCAGCGGCAAATTCGTCTTCTCGACCGCCGAGGCCTACCTGATCGAGGACGGCAAGATCACCCGCCCGGTCAAGGGCGCGACGCTGATCGGCAACGGCCCGGACGTGCTGACGCGCATCGCCATGATAGGCAACGACATGGCGCTAGACCCCGGCGTGGGCACCTGCGGCAAGGAAGGCCAGAGCGTGCCGGTCGGCGTCGGCCAGCCCACCGTCAGAATAGACGGGCTGACCGTCGGCGGCACGGCCTGAGCCACAAATTCGGTATCATTGGAAAAATTCAACATTTTGGAGTCAAACACATGCAAACCCCCATCCCCTTGAGAAACGTCCCGCAAACCAACATCTTCAAGAAGGGCGACGTATTCGTGCTGTTCGGCGAGCTGTTCGGTCGCGGCTACGCCAACGGCCTGATCAACGAGGCGCGCGATGCGGGCATGACCATCGTCGGCATCACCGTGGGCCGCCGCAATGAGGACAACAGCCTGCGCGCGCTGACGGCGGAAGAACTGGCCGAAGCCGAAGCCAATCTGGGCGGGCGCATCATCAACGTGCCGCTGATGGCGGGTTTCGACCTGGACGCCCCGGCCGGCGAGCCGACGCCTACCGACCTGTTGGCCGGCATGACGCTGAAAAGCTGGCAGGACGACAAACTGGACTGGGCGCAGATCGAACGCTGCCGCGAGGCCGGCATCAAGCGCTTCAAGGATTCGGTAGCCGAGGTGATGAGTGAGCTGGATAAGTTGATCCCGGACGGGGCGAACGCCTTCTTCGCCCACACCATGGCCGGCGGCATTCCCAAGGTCAAGGTGTTCCTGGCCATCGCCAACCGCATCTACAAGGGGCGCGGCGAGCGTTTCCTGTCGTCGCAGGCGCTGCTGGACAGCGATCTGGGCAAACTCATTCTGATGAATTTCGACGAAGTGACCGCCAACTCCTTCCAGTACCTGATAGACGGCAGCGCCGCGATCCGCGCCCGTCTGGAGCAATCCAGCGGCCAGGTGCGTTACAGCGCCTACGGCTACCACGGTACCGAGATCCTGATTGATGGAAAATACCAGTGGCAGACCTACACCAGCTACACTCAGGGCCGCGCCAAGATGCGTCTTGAGCGCGTCGCCGAAGCCGCCTGGGCGCAAGGTATCAAGGCCACCGTTTACAACTGCCCGGAGATCCGTACCAATTCCTCAGACATCTTCGTCGGTGTTGAACTGTCGCTGTTCCCGCTGCTGACTGCGCTGAAGAAAGAGAACGGCGGTGCTTGGGCGGATGCCCAATGGGATGCCTGCCGAGCGATGTTGCAGGAAGGCCAGACGCTGGAAGGCTTGCTGGACATGATAGAGGCATACAACCAGAGCGCGGTGATGGCCGGTTTCCGCAACTTCGCCGCCTGGCCCATGGCCAACTCCGCCGAACTGGCCGATTTGATGATAGGCACCTCGGAAGCCATCACCAACATGCACACCGACAAGAAGGAACTGGTCACCGGACTGTTGAGTGCGCTGGTGCTGGAAGGCACCGGCCCGCTGATGTTCCGCGAGACCTCCGCCCCCGCCGGCCCGGTACTGTGGCTGAGTCACGACGTGATCGCCAAACAACTGAGCCAGTTGCACAACGCCTGAGTGACCCGCCCTCCCCTGCCATGCTGCGGGAGGGACGCCGGCGCGGCATCCCTTATGCGGATGCGCCTACGCGGATTTGAAGGTTGACTGGATCAACGCCTCGTTCGGCAGGGATTTGGCCTGCCAGCGAATCAGGCGGATACCGGCAGCGGCCAGCACCTGATCCTTTTTCTCGTCAGCCTTGACGCGATCCGGGCGCTCGTGGGTCGCATCGTCCAGCTCGATCACCGCGAGGATGTTGAATCCCCGGTCGCACACCACAAAATCCGCGCTCATCCGGTTGATGCGATTGAACCACGCCCGACGGTCATGGTTCTTCTTTACGGCCAGCATACTGGATAGCGGAACCTGTGCCAGCACCACCTGCTCCGGCAGCGCCTTGACCAGCCGAAAATACAGCGTCTGCTCGGGTTTGGACAGCGGGGCCTTGGCATCGAACGGCCACTCTGCATCCTTGATGCCGCCCTTGGACGTCACCTTAAGTGCGACCACCAGAATCAGCAGCACGACCACGACAAACAACAGAAAAAACATAATGCCCATTTGATTCATCCTCCAGATTCACGATGCGCGGCAGCCCGTGCTGCTGCATTTACTCAGGGTTTGACCGCCTCAACATAGAGGGTCGAGTATTCCCTGAGCTTGCTGTCCAGAGCGGGGTTGAACGCGCGGCGTTTCACGTCCGCGAACCCCACGCTTTCCAGCGCGCCTTTGAGGGTCTCAAAATCATAGGCGAAGCGGTGCTCCCTGCCCTGGCGGAAACTGTAATTCACGCACTCCATCCGGGTCTTGCACCATGCCGGATAACCATATTCCCTGACCTTTTGAAACCATTCGGCATATTCGGCATCGCCGGCATAGGCCCTGACCGGCCATTCGGAATCCGGCACGCCGACGCTGATCACGCCGCCCGCATCGAGCACCCGGAAACATTCACCGAGAAAGGAGCGGGTGGTGTCGGGATATTCGACATGCTCCAGAAAGTGCTCCGAATAGACCATCGCACAGCACCCGGATTCGAAAGGCAGCGGCTCATACAGATTGAGCGTCAGATCGGCCTTGTTGCTAAGGTCTATGTTGATGAACCCCTGCTTGATGTTGGGGCCGGCCCCCAGATGGAGCTTGAGCTGCTTTTGCCCCTGATAGCGGCGCGCATTGCGCACCCCGTCAAGGTGCAGGCGGCAGAATCTTGCCTCCAGCATCACGTTCTTGATCGCGTCACGCAGACCCTGCGTGGTGTATTTCTTAAGCCATCCAATCACTTTCGTTCCCCCAAGGTGGATATGCAGAACCAACCCCTCGCCGTGATGACCCGGAAAGTGGCGTAATCCGAAAAATATATCACAAACCAGCCCCTTTCCGGCGTGCCACATGACTAGCCATGCAGCATTGCCCCATCTGTAAGGGCTGACAGCCCCCTCAGGAATCCCCCGCCCGCACCGACTTAACCCCTGACTGGCAACGGGTTTCGCATCACTCGGCAAGCCTGATTTCACATCTGCCTGTATAATCCCGCCGCTATGCAGATACTACGCGGCCTCCATTCCCCTGACGCACTTCCCGTTGCCCTCACCATCGGTAATTTCGATGGGGTGCACCTTGGCCATCAGGCTTTGCTGAATGAATTGAAAGCCGTTGCCCACGCCCGTAATTTGCAGACAGCGGTCATTCTCTTCGAGCCGCATCCGCGCGAATTTTTTACGCCCGACTCCGCCCCCGCCCGCCTCTCCAGCCTGCGCGAAAAACTGGAGATGCTGGACAGACTGGGCATAGACCGCGTGCATGTGTGCCGCTTCAACGCCAGTTTCGCCAGAATGGATGCCGCCGCATTCATCCATGCGCTGCACCGCGACCTGGCTGCGAAGTTCGTGCTAATAGGCGACGATTTCCGTTTCGGCAACGGTCGCATCGGCGATTTTGCGCTGATGGAGAAAATAGGCTCCCAACAGGGATTTGAAGTACAGGCGGTGCATACCATCACGCATGACGAAGTGCGCATTTCCAGCACGGCGGTACGTGCGGCACTGAGCGCCGGTCAATTGCGCCGGGTGCAGGATTTTCTGGGACGCACCTACAGCATCAGCGGACACGTGGTACATGGTGATGGCATGGGGCACAAGTTGGGCTATCCGACCGCCAACGTGCAACTGCGCCACAACCGCCCGCCATTGACCGGTATTTATGTGGTGGAAGCTCATGTCCAGAACATGGGCGTATTGCAGGGTGTGGCCAGTTTGGGCGTGCGTCCCACGCTGAAACACGATGCGCAGCCGGTGCTTGAGGTACACATCTTCGAGTTCGGCCAAGACATCTATGGCAAACGGCTGCGCGTGGAATTCCTGCAAAAGCTGCGCGACGAGGAAAAGTATCCCAACCTGGATGCCCTGATTCGGCAAATCGGGCTGGATGTGGAAAATGCCAAAAAATGGTTCGCACAGCACGAATGACCGCCGGAGCGGCACGAGATGAACGAACAGCGACAAATTGATTTGGAATAAAGATGACTGATTACAAGAACACCCTCAACCTCCCCGACACCGCCTTCCCGATGCGCGGCGACATGGCCAAACGCGAGCCGCAGATGCTGGCGCGCTGGCAGGAACAGCAACGATACCAGAAGCTGCGCGCAGCCAAGGCCGGCAAGCCGAAATTCATCCTGCACGACGGCCCGCCCTATGCCAACGGCGACATCCACATCGGCCACGCGGTGAACAAGATCCTCAAGGACATCATCATCAAGAGCAAGACGCTGTCCGGTTTCGATGCCCCTTATGTGCCGGGCTGGGACTGCCACGGCCTGCCGATCGAGTTGCAGGTGGAAAAGAAACACGGCAAGTCCCTGCCGCCGGGCGAATTCCGCGAATTATGCCGCGCCTACGCCAAGGAGCAGATCGAACGCCAGAAGAAGGATTTCATCCGGCTGGGCGTGCTGGGCGACTGGGACCATCCCTACCTGACCATGGATTTCCAGACCGAGGCCGACATCATCCGCGCGCTGGGTCGCATCCAGCAGAACGGCTACCTGTATCAGGGCTACAAGCCGGTGAACTGGTGTCTGGACTGTCAGTCCGCGCTGGCCGAAGCCGAAGTGGAATACGAGGACAAGACCTCCGCCGCGATAGACGTGGCGTTCGAGGTCAAAGACCACGTGTCGCTGGCCAAGGCATTCGGCGTTTCGCTGCCCGGCAGCGCCAAAGTCTACGCGGTGATCTGGACCACCACGCCCTGGACACTGCCCGCCAATCAGGCGGTGAGCGTGCATCCCGGCCATGAATACCGCCTGACCCGCACCGACAAGGGCTATCTGCTGCTGGCATCCGAGTTGAGCGATGCCTGTCTGGCGCGCTACCAACTGGCAGGCGAAACAGTCGGCCAGTGCAAGGGCGCGGCGCTCGACATGCTGGCGCTGCAACACCCGTTCCAGCAGCGCATCGTGCCGGTCATCTGCGGCGAGCATGTGACGCTGGAAGCCGGCACCGGGCTGGTGCATACCGCACCGGCGCACGGTCTGGACGACTATTTCGTCGGCCAGAAATACAACCTGCCGACCGACAACCCGGTCGGCGACGATGGCAAATTCCTGTCCAGCGTGCCACCGATCGGCGACATTCCGCTGGCGGGCGTGTTCGTCTGGAAAGGCAACGACATCGTGCTCAATGCCTTGCAAACCAGCGGTCACCTGCTGTGCCTGAACAAAGTGCAACACAGCTACCCGCATTGCTGGCGCCACAAGACACCGATCATCTTCCGCTCCACGCCGCAATGGTTCATCGGCATGGGCCAGCAGGCGCACGGCAGCGATCTGACGCTGCGCAATCTGGCCAATCAGGCGGTGGATCAGACCGACTTTTTCCCGTCCTGGGGACGCGCGCGTCTCGAAGCGATGATCAAGAACCGCCCGGACTGGTGCGTGTCGCGCCAGCGCAACTGGGGTGTGCCGATGCCGTTCTTCGTCCACCGCGAGACCGGCGAACTTCACCCGCGCAGCGCCGAATTGCTGGAGCAAGTTGCCAAACGGGTTGAACAGTCCGGTATCGAAGCGTGGTTCAGCCTCAACTCAGTAGACCTGCTGGGCGCAGAGGCCGAACACTACAAGAAGATCACCCACACGCTGGACGTGTGGTTCGATTCCGGCGCGACCCACGCCGCCGTGCTGGAACGCCGCGCCGAGCTGGCTTCGCCCGCCGACCTGTATCTGGAAGGCTCAGACCAGCACCGTGGCTGGTTCCAGTCATCGCTGCTGACCGGCTGCGCGATGAATGGTCGTGCGCCCTTCAAGGCGTTGCTGACGCATGGCTTCGTGGTGGACGGCAAGGGCCACAAAATGTCCAAGTCCAAGGGCAACGTGATTGCGCCGCAAAAGGTCTTCGATACGATAGGCGCGGACATCCTGCGGCTGTGGACGGCCTCGACTGACTATTCCGGCGAACTGACCATCTCGGATGAAATCTTGAAGCGCGTGGTCGAAATCTACCGCCGCATCCGCAACACCCTGCGCTTTTTGCTGGCCAACCTCGCCGACTTCGACGCGACCCGCGACGCGCTGCCGGTGGCCGAGTGGCTGGAGCTCGACCGCTACGCGCTGGCGATGACACAAAAGCTTCAGAGCGAAGTGCGCGCCGATTACGACCGCTACGAGTTCCACCTGGCGGTGCAGAAACTGCAAGGCTTCTGCTCCGAAGAACTGGGCGGCTTCTATCTGGATATTCTGAAAGACCGCCTGTACACCAGCGGGGTGGACTCGAAGGCGCGCCGTTCCGCGCAGAACGCACTGCACCACATCACCCACGCGCTGGCACGGCTGATCGCCCCCATCCTGAGCTTCACCGGCGAGGAAGTTTGGGTGGAACTATCAGGCAGCGAGCAACTGAGCGTGTTCGAGGGCGAATGGCACGATCTGCCCGATGCACAACTGGACAACGCGGCCATCGCCGACTGGCTGAAGATCGAAGCCTGGCGCTCCCGCGTCAATAAGCAACTGGAAGAAGCGCGCAGCGCCGGTCTGATCGGCTCGGCGCTGGCCGCCGAAGTGGACGTATTCGCGGCAGATGCCGATTACGACGTGTTGCAGCGACTGGGCGACGATTTGCGCTTCATCTTCATCACCTCGCGCGCCACCGTGCACCGCGCGGCAAGCGTGGATGAGCAGCGCATAGACGTTTCGGCCAGCCTGCACGACAAGTGCGAACGCTGCTGGCATTACCGCGAGGATGTCGGTAGCGATGCCGCCCATCCGGCAATCTGTGGCCGCTGCGTGAGCAACCTGTACGGTTCGGGCGAGGCACGCCAGTATGCTTGATCGCTGTCCGGCATTCGCCCGCTGGCTGGCGCTCGCCACGCTGATTATCGTCCTCGACCAGATCAGCAAGCTGCTGATTATTGGACACTTCAACTACGGCGAGGACTACGTGATCGCCAGCGTGTTCAGCCTGACGCTGGTGCATAACCCCGGCGCTGCCTTCAGCTTCCTGAGCGATGCGGGCGGCGTACAGCGCTGGCTGTTCAGCGGTTTGGCTGTGGTCGCCTCGGTATGGATGACGGTGTTGCTGAAAAGGCACGGCGACAAGCTGCTGTTCGCGCTGGCGCTAAGCCTGATACTGGGCGGCGCGTTAGGCAACTTGATAGACCGCATCGCCTACGGCTATGTGGTGGATTTCCTGTTGTTCCACTGGGACACGCACTACTTTCCGGCCTTCAATCTGGCTGACTCTGCCATTACGGGCGGCGCGATCCTGTTGATACTGGAAAGCTTACTGGAGAAAAAACATGAACATACTGCTCGCTAACCCGCGCGGTTTCTGCGCCGGCGTGGACCGCGCCATCGCCATCGTCGAACGCGCGCTGACCCTGCACGGCGCGCCGATCTACGTGCGACACGAAGTGGTACACAACAAATTTGTGGTGGAGGGCCTGCGCGCCAAGGGTGCCATCTTCATCGAAGAACTTTCCGACGTACCCGCCGGCAGCATCCTGATCTTCAGCGCGCACGGCGTGCCGCTGTCGGTACGCCACGAGGCCGAGCAACGCGGCCTGACGGTATTCGATGCCACCTGCCCACTGGTCACCAAGGTGCACATCCAGGTGTCGCGCCTGCGCGAACAGTGCAAGGAGATCATCATGATCGGCCACAAGGGACACCCCGAAGTGGAAGGCACGATGGGTCAATCCAGCGGCGGCATGTATCTGGTCGAATCGCCCGAACAGGTCGCCAGCCTGCAAGTGACCGACGAGCAAAATCTCGCCTACGTGACGCAGACCACGCTGTCGGTGGATGACGCCAGCAACATCGTCGCCGCCCTGAAACAGCGCTTCCCGGACATCACCGGCCCGAAGAAGGACGACATCTGCTATGCCACACAAAATCGCCAGGATGCGGTCAAACTGCTGGTGCAGCATTGTGACGTGGTGGTAGTGGTCGGCTCACCCAACAGCTCCAATTCCAACCGCCTGCGCGAAGTCGCCGCCAATGTCGGCATCCCATCCTATCTGGTGGATGATGCCAACGGCCTGCAAGCAGAGTGGTTCGCCGGCAAACGCAGCATCGGCGTCACTGCTGGCGCTTCGGCCCCGGAGCTACTGGTGCAGGATGTGGTGACCCGACTCAACGAGATGAGTGCCGGCGCGGTTACAGAGTTGCAGGGCATCATAGAGAACGTCACTTTCCCACTACCCAAAGCCCTGCAAGCCTGACATGGCGAGCGATTTCCTGATCATCGGCGGCGGCGCGGTCGGACTTGCCAGTGCGCTTTCCCTGCTGGAAGCAGGCTATGACGTCACGCTGGCCGAACGCGGCACGGTCGGCCAGGAAGCCTCGTGGGCCGGCGGCGGCATCATGTCGCCGCTGTGTTCCTGGGATTACTCCGAGGCGGTCACCCGCCTGACCCAGCGCAGCATGGGCATGCTGGCCGACACTGCCGCGATGCTGCACGCCACCACCGGCATAGACACCGAATACACCCGCAGCGGCATGTTGCTGCTGCCACCGCTGCGCGAAGAACTTGCCACGCGCTGGTGCGCGCAACATCAGGTCGAACTGCACCGTGTCGCGGCGCAAGACCATCTGCCGGGCGTATCGGGCAACGCGCTGCTGATGCCGGACATCGCACAAGTGCGCAACCCCCGCCTGCTGGCCGCACTGCGCCGCCGCGTCGAGATGCTGGGCGGCGTGATCCTGGAACACCACGAAGTACAAAAATTTGAAATCACCGGTCAACGCGTGACCGCGCTACACACTAGCGGGGGAAAACTCAGCGCCGATGCCTATGTGGTCGCGGCCGGAGCCTGGAGCAAGGTGTTATTGGGCGAACAAGCGCTGCAACTGGATGTCCGCCCGATACGCGGCCAAATCCTGTTGTTCAAGTTTGACACGCCGCCGTTCAGCCAGATCGTGCTGCAAGGCAGCCTGTATTTCATCCCGCGCCGCGACGGTCACATGGTGGTCGGCAGTACGCTGGAAGATACCGGCTTCGACAAATCCACCACCCAACAGGCCTTTGACGACCTGCTGGGGCGTGTCCGCACGCTGTTCCCGGACTGGCCGCAACCGATCCGCCACTGGGCCGGCCTGCGCCCCAGCTCCAAGGACAATATCCCCACCATCGGACGCCATCCCGAACTTGCCAACCTGTACGCCAACTGCGGCCATTTCCGTTACGGTGTCACCATGTCGCCCGCCTGCGCCGAACTGCTGGTCAACGAAATCGAAGGCAATCCGCAGCCCTTGGCGATGGACGAATACCGCTGGCAATAGCCGTAGCTAGTCCTCTATAATCCTTCAAGCCATACGCCGGTGTAACTCAGTTGGTAGCGACACGCACTCATAAGGCGCAAGTCGGAAGTTCGGTTCTGCTCTCCAGTACCACAGCGTGCTGGTGAAAATATTTATCGGCAGCCTCATCCAGTATCGGGAGAAAATCACGGGATAAGGTAACCGGATCATTGACCAGTGATACAGGTACGCATACGCTCAACACGGCTGATATGGCAAAAATCAAGCACCTCATCAGGATGAACAAACAACAGCGGCGAACCATGCTGATTACGCTGTTGATGATAGTCATATGGCTCATTTCAGTAGCGGTTCTCTCAGAGCGTCATTACCTTTCCTCATCGCAGCAGATGGTCAATCAGGAGACCCTGCGCTCCAAGGAACTTGCGGGCGATCTGGCTGACAGCATCCAGCGCAATCTGACTCAATTGCATGGCATACCCGACATGCTTTCCGAGCTATTGCGCGTCAAATGGGCAGTTTCTCGTTTCACCCCAACCGCGCCGATTAACAACCTGCCGCTCGAACAACGCAAGCAGGCATGGACTGACGAGCCTGCCCTGAACAATTTGAGCCGCTATCTGGCGCAGGCACAGCAGAGTCTGAGTGCGGACATGGTTTATGTTGTGAACGCGAATGGGGACTGCATCGCGGCCAGCAACTGGGACACCCCGGGCAGTTGCATAGGCACTAACTTTGCCGAGCGCGATTATTTCAAGAGCAACCAGCGCGGACAGCGCGGAATGCAATATGCAGTTGGCAAAACAACGCATATTGCCGGACTGTATTTCTCCACCCCGGTATTCATTGATGGGGAATTCAGGGGAGCCGTGGTCGCCAAAGCGGATATCCCCCATCTTTCCTTTCTGATAAAGCAGTTCGATTCCTTCCTGACCGACGACTATGGTGTCATCGTCCTTGCCAGAGACAAAACACTAGAGATGCACGTGCTGCCGGATAGCAAAATCGCCGACATCAGCATGGAGCAACGATTTGCTCGATACAACACCAAAGAATTGCCAACGCTATCCATAAGACCTTTTGAAAACAATCGAATACAAGACCTATTTCAACTAGAAAACGAGTCTTTACCGCACATAATGGTGACGACGGATTTGCCGAATTATGCGCTCCATGTTCACATCATCAGAGATATGGACAACCTGCCGGCATTCAACCGCAACCATTTCTGGATCACGGTACTGATAGGCGCATTGGGCTGCCTGCTGATACTGGCGACCGGCATCACCGCGATTTACCTCAATTCCATCAAGCAATCGAAGGCACTGTTGTGGCGCAAGGCCAATTTCGATTCGCTGACAGAGTTGCCCAACCGGGATATGTTTCTCGACCGATTGTCACAGGAGCTCAAAAAATCAGTGCGTTCGGGCACGCCGGTGGCGCTGTTGCTGCTGGATCTCGACCAGTTCAAGGAAGTGAACGACACGCTGGGGCACGAATTGGGCGACATGCTGTTGCAACAGGCCGCACATCGTATCGTGCACTGTGTGCGTGCTTCCGACACCGTAGCACGGCTGGGGGGCGACGAATTTGCGCTGGTATTGCCGCTGATTTCCGACCCAAGGATAGTCAAACAGATTGCCCAGAAAATTATCAGCCGACTGGCCGAACCCTTCCATCTGAACAAAGAGATTATTCATATCTCTGCCAGCATCGGCATCACGATGTATCCCGCCGATGCCACCGAGATTGTCAACTTGCTGCGCAATGCCGATCAGGCCATGTATGCCGCCAAGAACGAGGGACGCAACCGTTCCTGCTATTTCACGCTGGCCTTGCAGGAAACTGCCCAGAAACGCCTGCACATGATCAACGACCTGCGCATCGCATTGACTGAGAATCAGTTCAGGGTAGTGTTCCAACCCATCGTCGAACTGGCAACCGGCCACGTTCACAAGGCCGAAGTGCTGGTGCGCTGGCAACATCCCGAACGCGGCATGATCAGCCCTGCGGAATTCATCCCGCTGGCGGAAGAAACCAAACTCATAGTCGGCATCGGAGCCTGGGTGCGGCAGGCATCAATGGCCTGGTGCAAACGCTGGAATGCGCTTGAACCCGGCGGCTTCCAGATTAGCGTGAACAAATCGCCTGCCGAGTTCATGGACGAGCATGACAACGCCAACGTGGAACAATTCGTCCATGACCTCGAAAATATGGCATTGAACGGCAACCATTATGTGCTGGAGATTACTGAAGGCCTGCTGCTGAATGCCAATCAGAACATCCACGAGAAACTGATGGAACTGCGCGATAACGGCATCCAGGTCGCCATAGACGATTTTGGCACCGGCTATTCCTCGCTGTCCTACCTGAAGAAATTCGACATTGATTACCTCAAGATAGACCAGTCTTTTGTACGCAACCTGCAGGCCGACTCTGACGACATGGCATTGTGCGAAGCCATCATCGTGATGGCGCACAAACTCGGTCTGAAGGTGATCGCCGAAGGCGTGGAGACGGAACAACAACGCGACTTGCTAACCCGGGCCGGCTGCAACTATGGCCAGGGCTACCTGTTCTCGAGACCGCTGCCACCCGACACCTTCGAGCAATGGCTGGTAGCCCACAATGGAACCGCCACCGGCACGACTTGACTGGATAAACAATGCCGCAAGCACAATCCACCACACCAACCACTTGGCTACGTTACCTGCCCTGGCTGATAGGCGTAGCACTGTTGGCTGGCGTAGTCTGGTTCGTCACTCGCCCTGCCCCCGTCACCGTGCAATTGGTCAAGGCCGGACGCGGCCTGGTCGAGGCCACCGTCAGCAACACCCGCGCCGGCACCATCAAGGCTTGCCATAGAGCTAAGCTCTCCTCCCCCTCGGGTGGCCAGATCGCCCGGATGCTGGTCAAAAAAGGGGAGCGCGTGAAACAAGGTCAGGTGCTGCTGGAACTGTGGAACAACGATCTTCAGGCGCAGGCGCAGTTGGCGCAGCAACAACTCGACATGGCGCAAAGCCAGTCGCGCCAGGCCTGCGCCCAGGCTGACCTTGCCGCACAGGAAGCCGTACGCGCGCAACACCTGCACGCCAAAGGCTTCATTTCCAATGAAGCGCTGGATCAGCGCGATTCCGCCGCCAAGGTCGCGCAGGCCGGATGCAAGGCCGCACAAAGCCAGATAGAGCAGAGCCGTTCGCGCATCGCCGCCGCCCGCGCCACACTGGAGCGCATGGTGCTCAAAGCGCCGTTCGACGGCATCGTCGCCGACATCAGCGGCGAACTGGGCGAATACGCCACGCCCTCGCCGCCCGGCATCCCCACCCCGCCGGCGGTGGACCTGATAGACGACCGCTGCCTGTTCGTCAGCGCGCCGATAGACGAGGTGGATGCCGCCAATATCAAGGTCGGCCAGACCGCCCGCATCACGCTCGATGCGATCAAGGGCAAGACCTTTGAGGGGCGCGTGAAGCGCATCGCCCCCTATGTGCTGGAACTGGAAAAGCAGGCGCGCACCGTCGAGGTCGAAGTGGACTTCGTCCAACCGCCCAGTGCCGAGAACTTGCTGGTCGGCTACAGCGCCGACGTGGAGATCGTCCATACCCGTCACGAAAACGTGCTGCGCATCCCCACCCAAACGCTGCTGGAAGGTAATAAGGTGCTGCTGTACACCGCCGACGGCACACTGGAAGAGCGTACCGTCACCACCGGCCTGGCCAACTGGGAACAGACCGAGATCACCGCAGGCCTGCAGGAGGGCGACCAAATCGTGCAGTCGCTGGACGTTGAAGGGGTGAAAGCAGGCGCCAAAGTGCGGCCTGACACGAAGCAAGCCACCAAATGAGTGTCGCAAAGCCATGATTCCCGAAAAGCGATGATAGAGTTTCGCCAGATCAATCGAAATTTTCTGGTCGGCGGTCAGCCGGTCTCCGCCTTGCGCGATATTGATCTGAGCATCGCCGCCGGCGATTACGTTTCCATCATGGGGCCGTCCGGCTCCGGCAAATCCACCCTGCTCAACCTGATCGGTTTGCTCGACCGCCCCAGTTCCGGCACTTACCTGCTGGACGGCGGCGATGTCACCGCGCTGGACGACAAGGAACAGGCCAGCGTGCGCAGCAAAAAAATCGGCTTCGTGTTCCAGTCCTTTCATCTGGTGCCGCGCCTGAGTGCCGCAATGAACATCGAACTGCCGCTGATACTGGCCGGCATGCCGCCCGCCGAACGCCGCGCCCGCGTCACCGAGTTGCTGGAAAACTACGGCCTGACAGCCCGCGCCGACCACCGCCCCGACCAGCTTTCCGGCGGCCAGCGGCAACGCGTGGCGATCGCGCGTGCCACCAGCATGCACCCCGCCGTGCTGCTGGCCGACGAACCGACCGGCAACCTCGACCAGACCACCGGCAAGGAAGTCATCGCCCTGCTGGAGGGCCTCACCGAACAGAACGTCACGCTGATCATGGTGACCCACGACCCCGCCATCGGCAGCCGGGCAACACGCCAGTTGCACATGGTGGATGGCCGCATCGTCAGCGAAACCGGACGAGAAACATGAGACCGCTGGATGTCGCGCTATTCGCTTCAGCCAGCCTGCGCGGCAGCCGCACCCGCACCCTGCTGATGATTCTGGCGATGTCCATCGGCGTGGCCTCGGTGGTCATCCTGACCGGGCTGGGCGAAGGTGCGCGCCGCTACGTGGTCAACCAGTTCTCTTCGCTGGGCACCAATCTGGTCATCGTGTTTCCCGGCCGCACCGAGACGGCGGGCATCGGCCCCGGCATGTTGCTGGGCCAGATTCCCCGCGAACTCAGCCTGGACGATGCCGAGGCGCTGTTGCGCAGTCCTACCATCAAACGCATCGCGCCGCTCACCATAGGCACCTCGCAAATCTCCAAGGACGCGCTCAACCGCGAAGTGGTGGTGCTGGGCTCGACCGCCGAACTGCTGCCGGTGCGCCACATGACGCTGGGACAGGGACAGTTCCTGCCCGCCGGCGACCTGCATTCCAGCGAATCGGTGTGTGTGCTGGGCGCGAAGATCCGGCGTGAATTGTTCGGCCACCAATCAGGCATAGGCGCGTGGGTCAGACTGGGCGACCGGCGTTTCCGCGTGATCGGCGTGATGGCGAGTCAGGGCGAGTCCATGGGCTTCAACACCGACGAGATCGTCATCATCCCGGTCGCCTCGGCGCACATGCTGTTCAACACCTCCGGCCTGTTCCGCGTGCTGGTCGAAGCCAACAGCCGCGACGCGATCGAACCGGCCAAACGCGCCGCCGAACAGATCCTCACCGAGCGCCACGGCGGCGAGCGCGATGTCACCGTGGTCACCCAGGATGCCGTGCTGGCCACCTTCGACCGCATCCTGCGCGCCCTGACCCTGGCCATCGGCGGCATCGCCGCCATCAGCCTGGCGGTGGCCGGCGTGCTGATCATGAACGTGATGCTGATCGCCGTGTCGCAGCGCGTCAAAGAGATCGGCCTGCTAAAAGCGCTGGGCGCACCCGCCGTGCAGATACGCACGTTGTTCTTCGCCGAAGCCGTGCTGCTGTCCGCCATCGGCAGCGTATTCGGCCTGCTGCTGGGCGAACTGGGCGTGCTGGCAATCGGCCAACTCTACCCCTCCCTGCCGGTGGTCGCACCCTGGTGGGCGGTGCTCGCCGCAATCGGCACCTCGCTGGGCACCGGCATCCTGTTCAGCGTCTGGCCCGCCCGCCGCGCCGCCCGCCTCGATCCGGTGCAGGCACTGGCGGGGAGATAGTTATGGTTCTTGACACCATAGCTACAGCGAAACGATAATGGACGCCGAACTGCTCTACCGGGAAAAGCGCCGCCACAAGGGCGGCATCATCGAACTGGTGATCTGGTGCGTGCCGCAGCCAGTTCCGCCCTCAGAGCATCCGTTCAAATACCGACTGGTATTTGTGCGTGACGGCAAGCGGCTGGTTGGCTACGACAACGAACGCGGCAAGGGCGATCACAAACATCTGGGAGCAATCGAATCTCCCTATGAATTCGTCAATGAAACCCGCTTGCTGGAGGATTTCTGGCAAGACGTAATGGAGGCCTCAAATGGGAACTGACAAAAAAGTGCTGCACCTCACCGTGGGCGAACCGATGGCCGCCAGTCTGGAACGCGCCCGCACCGCCATGCTCGCCGCCCGCGAGAACACCCCCGCGCTACCCTATTTCGGCATCGGCTTTGACGACGTGGGCGAACTGTTCGCGATCTTCACGCCCAAGCGCTGGGAACTCATCGGCACGCTGCGCAGCCACGGCCCGATGACCATAGCCGAACTCGCCCGCACCCTCGGGCGCGACTACAAGAACGTCCACAACGACTGCGACCGCCTGACCGAATGGCTGGCGCTGGAAAAGGACGAAACCGGTCGCATCTGCGCCCCGTATGACGAGATCGTGGTGGACATGAAGCTGCCGGAACGGGTGGCGGCATGAGCAAGGACATGTTCCGGCAACCACTGTTCAACGCGCGTCTGGTCGCCAAACGCTGCCCTGCCTCGCCCACGCCGGAGGCTCACAAGCGATTGCTGCATGACTGGGCGCAGACCATCCGCGACGGTTCCATTAGTAAAAAGAGCAACAAAGAGACCGCCATTCGCAGCGCCTTCATCCAAAAATTCTTTGTCGAAATACTGGGCTATGTCCCGTTTGGCAGCGGCAGCCAGCAAACCATCAAGGAAGAGCATCACACCGGAGCGGGCAGCGCCGACGCAGCCTTGGGATTTTTCGGGACGGAGGCCGCCCGCATCATTGCCCCGGTCGAACTCAAGGGAGCCGACACCGTCAATCTGGATGCCATCATGCCCGGTCGGCACAAATCGCCGGTACAGCAAGCCTGGGAATACGCCGCCGACATTTCCGGTCGCAAGTTCATCGTGCTGTCTAACATGGTCGAGATACGGCTCTATGCTTACGCCCACACCCGACAGGTATACGAATCGTTCGACGTGCTCGAACTGGCCGACAGCGATGCCGAATATCAGCGCTTCCGCTACCTGTTGGGCGCGGATAACCTGCTGGGCGGACAGACCGAACGCCTGCTGGCCGAAAGTGCAGCAGCGGAAAAGGCCATCACCAACCAGCTCTACTCCGACTACCGAGACTGGCGCATCCAGCTCATCATCGCGCTGGCCCAGCACAATGCCCAGCCGCTACCCGAGATTGTCACGCTGGCGCAAACCATTCTCGACCGCATCCTGTTCATCGCCTTCGCCGAAGACCGCGATTTGCTGCCAGATCGCACCATCGAACACGCCTATCGGCAAAGCAACCCCTACTCACCACAGCCGGTCTGGGAAAACTTCAAGGGTTTGTTCCGCGCCGTGGACAAAGGCAACGCCGCGCTGGGCATTCCCGCCTACAACGGCGGCTTGTTCCGCGCGGACGTGACGCTGGATGCACTGACCGTACCCGATTCCGCCTGCGAACTATTCAAGAAGCTCGCCGAGTACGATTTCGCCTCGGAAGTCAGTGTCACCGTGTTGGGCCACATCTTCGAGCAATCGGTGGCTGATCTCGAAACCCTGCGCGAATTCAGCGACCTGAATGCCTTCCGCCTCAAGGCCGAGGAATCGCGCAGCGCAGCCAGCGGTGTCACCGGCAAGCGCAAGCAGCACGGAATCGTCTATACCCCCGATGACATCACCGCCTTTATCGTCGAACAGACGCTGGGCGGCTATCTAAATGACCGCCGCGAAGCCTTGCGGGCGCAGTATCTCGCCGCCGCGCCGGAATCCGGGCAAGCCTTCAACTACCGCAAACCGACCGGCGAAGAAAAGAAGCTCGCCAAGATACGCGACGCCTCCCGGCTGACCGAATTCCTGTTCTGGCACCACTGGCGCGAGGCGCTGCAAACCGTCAAGGTGGTTGATCCGGCGTGCGGTTCGGGGGCGTTCCTGATCGCCGCCTTCGACCTGCTGGATGAAGAATACCGTCAGGTCAACGAACAGCTCCAGGCCATCACCGGCAGCGCCGACCTGTTCGACATCAACCGCGAGATTCTCAACGGCAACCTGTACGGCGTGGACCTCAACCCCGAATCCATCGAGATTTCCAAACTCTCGCTGTGGCTGAAAACCGCGCAACACGGCAAACCGCTGCAAACGCTGGAAGCCAACCTGCGCGTCGGCAACAGCCTGATCGCCGAACTGAACGGCGGCGCGGAATTCTCCACCCGCGCTTTTGATTGGCGCGGCGCATTCCCCGAAGTGTTTGACGCTGGCGGTTTCGACGTGGTGCTGGGCAATCCGCCCTATGTACGCATGGAGCGCATCAAGCCGATCAAGCCCTATCTGGAACGCCACTACCGCGTCGCCTCCGACCGCGCCGACCTGTACTGCTACTTCTTTGAACTGGGTATCAACCTGCTGAAGGAAGGCGGCAGGCTGGGCTACATTTCGTCGTCCACCTTCTTCAAGACCGGCTCAGGTGAGCCGCTGCGCCGCTTCCTGCTGGAGCAAACCCGGCTGCGCGCCGTGGTGGATTTTGGCGACCTGCAAGTGTTCGAGGGCGTCACCACCTACCCGGCGATTCTGGTTCTGGAAAAAACGGCCTCGCCCGCTGCCGTCATTCCCGCACAAGCGGGAATCCAGCAGGACAATAGCCCGCAAAGCGGACAAAACCAGGTTGACCCGCTACGCGGGGGCGATCCCATCAACTGGATTCCCGCCTGCGCGGGAATGACGAAGGAGGTGCGCTACCTCGTTCTCAAAAGCCTGCCGGAGCACGGCCTCGGGTTGACCTTCGACAAACAGTCACAAACTTTGCCGCAGAGCCAGTTGGGCAGCGGCAGTTGGCAACTGGAAAGCGATGCCCGCGCCACGCTGCGCGCCAAACTCACCACAGGCCACCCGACGTTGAAGCAGGTGTATGGCTCGCCGTTATATGGCATCAAGACTGGACTAGAGGAAGCATTCGTAGTGGATCGCGCCACGCGTGACCGGCTGGTCGCTGCCGACCCGAGATCGGCGGAACTACTCAAACCCTTCCTTGAAGGCAAAGACCTGAAGAAATGGCGCATCGAGCCGCAAGACCTGTGGCTGATCTACATTCCCAAGAACCGCATCGCCATAGACGACTATCCCGCCATCCGCGACCACCTGCTGCCGTTCAAAACCAAACTTGAACAGCGCGCCACCAAACAGGAATGGTTTGAATTGCAACAAGCGCAGGAAGCCTACGCACTCAAACTTGAACTCAATAAGATTGTTTATGCCGATATTTCACGAGAGCCAAAGTTTTCTCTTGAGACTCGAAAGCACTACTTACCAACAACCGGATTTTCGATTCCCACAAATGAAACTTACCTCGTGGGGATTTTGAACTCTCGAGCGACTTGGTCGTTTGTCAAACAGATATGCCCTGCGATTAGCGGAGGATTTTATAGGCTTAAGGCGCAATACATCGAAACCCTGCCCATCCCTGCCGCCAGCGAGGAACAGCGGCAAACCGTCGCCACGCTGGCCGAACAATGCCAACGTGCCGCCGAGTCGCGCCGCGCTTGCCAGACGGCGTTCCGGCACCGTATCGCTGCCGATCTGTCGCCCGCCGGGGGCGGCAAGCTCAACACCAAACTGCAAAACTGGTGGGCGCTGGATTTCCCGGCGTTCCGCGCCGAGGTGAAAAAACTGTTCAAACAGGACATCCCGCTGGCCGAACGCAACGACTGGGAAGCGTATTTCAACCAGCAGCGCCAACAGGTGCAGGCGCTCAGCGCCAACATCGCCCGCGATGAAGCCGCGCTCAATCGTGCGGTGTACGCGCTGTTCCAACTCACGCCCGACGAGATCGCCCTGATCGAAGGCGATGCCAACCCGGCAGCCGCGACATGATGCCGATTACCACCATGACCCCATCAACCGGACAGATCGCCCTTTACCATACCGATGACGGCTTGGTGCGGCTTGAGGTCGCGCTGAAGCAGGCGATTGCCCTGTCGGCCCGGCTGATCCACAACAAGAACCTGTCGTCCGACGAGTCGTGCGGGATTCTGGCTAGAACAACATTTCGCAACACGGACAAAACCCTGAGGTCAACCCGCTACGCGGCGGCTCTTCAAACCACTGGATTCCCGCCGGCGCGGGAATGACGATTTAAATGCTAATCCGCGACCTCATTGCATTGACCTCATCGAGCTTTCTGTCGGGCAGGCTGCGCAGTTTTCTGACTGGCCTTGGCATCGCCATCGGCATCATGGCGGTGATTCTGCTGACTTCCATCGGCGAAGGTTTGCACCAGTTCGTGTTGACCGAGTTTTCGCAATTCGGCACCAACATCACCACGGTGCAGCCGGGCAAAACGCAGATGCAGGGCGGCAACGTCGGCATCTTCGGATCGAGCAGGCCGCTGTCGCTGGACGATGCCGAGGCGCTGCGCCACCTGCCGTATGTGGAGAGCGTCAACCCCGGCCTGATGGGCAATTCGGACATGCGCGCCAACGGCAAAACGCGCCGCGCCACGGTGTTCGGCGAGGGGCGCGATTTCGCCAGGACGTTCAGCATGAAGGTGCAAAGCGGCGGCTTCTGGACGGACGAGGACAACGAGCAAGCACGCGCGCAGGTGGTGCTGGGCGCGAAGATTCGTCAGGAACTGTTCGCAGGCGTGAATCCGCTGGGCAACTATCTGCGCATCGCCGGCCAGCGTTACCGGGTGATCGGCGTGATGGAACCCAAGGGGCAGATACTGGGCATGGACATGGACGACGCGGTGTTCATTCCGGCGGCGCGTGCGATGGAGCTGTTCAACCGCCCCGGCCTGATGGAGATCAATGTCAGCTACCGCGCCAGCAGCGACCTCGAAGCGGTCACCAAGGTCATCACCGAACGCATGACGGAACGGCACGGGCGCGAGGATTTCACGCTGATTTCGCAGCAACAGGCGCTGGAGGTGCTGGGTTCGGTGCTGGACGTGATCACCTTCGCGGTCGGTGCGCTGGGCGGCATCTCGCTGCTGGTGGGCGGGGTCGGCATCCTCACCATCATGACCATGGCGGTGACCGAGCGCACCGCCGAGATCGGCCTGCTGCGGGCGCTGGGCGCGCGTGAAGGTCAGGTGCTGACGCTGTTTCTGGGCGAGGCGATGCTGCTGTCCGCGCTGGGCGGACTGGCCGGGCTGGTGCTGGGCGCAGGGCTGGCGCAGGGATTGCACTGGCTGTTCCCGGCGCTGCCGGTGCATACGCCGTGGCTGTTCGCGGTATTGGCGGAAGTCTCCGCTGTCAGCATCGGCATGATTGCCGGCGTCGCGCCCGCCCGTCGTGCGGCAAGGCTGGACCCGGTAGAGGCACTGCGCAGCGAGTAGATCCCCTATCCACTTCCGGGTTATCGCGCTGCCCCGCTTGAACTTATTGGCGGCCTGCCACACCAAGCACTCCGAAACGGCGGACATACCGCCTCCCCCATCACCCGGACGAAACCATGAAACTCCTGACCTCCCTGCTGGCGCTCGCCGCACTCGCCCTGACCGGCTGCTCAAGCTACGTTGCCCCGGACTACCAGCCGACGGCACAATCCGACGAGGGCGTGGTGGTATTCACCGTGACGCAGGAACACAGCCGGGCCGAAAATCGCCGCGAAAAAATAGACTTTCTCTTCAGCGGCGGCGCACTGGGCTACCGCAAGATCGTCGCCAGCGCCCGCAGCGGATGGGATTTCAGCGTGGAACCGGCGTTCGGCAAGGCCTACGGGCGGGTCTATGTGCTGCGCTTCCCGGTCGGCATGAACCAATTGACCCACTGGTCCATGAACGACGGCTTCAATAATTTCTATCCGCCAGCGCCCTTGCCGCCGCTGACCTTCGAGGTCAAACCCGGCAGCGTGACCTATCTGGGCAACCTGCATGGCAAGTTGCTGTGGGGCAAAAACCTGTTCGGCGGCAACGTAGTGACCGGTGTCAACACCGAGGTCAGCGACCAGTCGGAGCGTGACTTGAAGCTGGTGCTGCAACGCTATCCGCAGTTCGCGGGCAGGATAACCGTCGCCCCGCTGCGTCCCGGCCCCTGGCTGCCGGAATGAGCGTCCGACATGGTCGGCCGGCTGCCTGATTTTTCCCTGCTGAGTGTATAATTCGCGGCACTGTCCAACTCCCAACAAGGAAAAATCGTGTCCCTGTCCAAACGCGTCGAAGCCATCAAACCGTCCCCTACTCTTGCCGTCTCTGCGCGCGCTGCGAAGCTGAAGGCGGAAGGTCACGACATCATCGCACTGGGCACCGGCGAGCCGGACTTCGACACGCCGCAACACATCAAGGATGCCGCAATCGCGGCCATCAACAAGGGCTTCACCAAGTACACCGCCGTAGGCGGCACACCGTCCCTGAAAGCCGCAGTGATCGCCAAGTTCAAGCGCGACAACAATCTCAGTTACACCGCCAAACAGATTCTGGTGTCCTGCGGCGGCAAGCAAAGCTTCTTCAACCTGGCGCTGGCGGTGATAGACCCGGGCGACGAAGTCATCATTCCCGCACCGTACTGGGTGTCGTATCCCGACATCGTCATCATCGCCGATGGCCGCCCGGTGGTGGTCGAGACGGACATTTCGCAGGGCTTCAAGCTGACGCCGGCACAACTGGAAGCGGCGATCACGCCGCAGACCAAGATGTTGGTCATCAACAGCCCGAGCAACCCTTCCGGCGCAATCTACACGCTGGCAGACCTTAAGGCGCTGGGCGAGGTGTTGCGCAAACATCCGCGCATCCTGATCGCCACCGACGATATGTACGAACACATCGCGCTGACCGACGAAAAATTCGTCAACATTTTGGACGCCTGCCCCGACCTGTATGACCGCACGCTGGTATTGAACGGCGTGTCCAAGGCCTACGCGATGACCGGCTGGCGCATCGGCTACGCGGCCGGCCCCGAAACCATCATCGAGGCGATGGAAAAAGTGCAGTCGCAGAGCACCTCCAACCCGACCTCAATCTCGCAAGTGGCAGCCGAAGCCGCGCTGAATGGCGACCAGAATTGTCTGGCACCGATGATCGCAGCGTTCCGCGAGCGTCACGTGTACGTGGTGAATGCGCTCAACGCCATCCCCGGCCTGAAGTGCCTGATGGCGGGCGGCGCGTTCTATGCCTTCCCCGATGCGCGCCAAGCCATCGCCACGCTGCACCAGAAAGGCCTGATCAAGGAAGCCAACGATCTGGCACTGTCCGAATACCTGCTGCAGGCCGGCGTGGCGGTGGTTCCCGGCTCCGCCTTCGGCAGCGAAGGTTACATCCGCCTGTCGTTCGCCACCTCGATGGAAAACCTGCAAAAGGCGATGGAGCGCATCGCCCGCGCGCTGTCCTGAGCCGGGGCGGCTTCATTCCGCCCAATCATTCTGTCGAATCATTCAGTCCGGCAACAAAAAAGCCACCGTTAACGGTGGCTTTTTTAATACGACATGAAACTGTTGCCGCTTAGTGCGCTACTTGCAGGATAGGCGTATCCGTCGTCCCGCTGATTTGCAGAGCAACCGTGCCGCTGCTGCGCATCGCCAGATCAGCCGATAGATTGCCTGACAGCTTTTGCTGGGAAACGGTTAACGCACCATTCGCCTTCAGCACGCTGTCTTTCAGGCTTACATGACTAAAACGATAGATACCGTTGGCGTAATTCAACTCGCCTGCCATCTCGTCAAAATGCGTCCTGCCGCCGGGAATACTCTCCTGACTGCGCAAACGCACCGTCTCGACCACATCCATGCCGGTGAGCAGCCCTTTACTTACCGTGAATACGCCATCCAGCACCGCCGAATCAGCCAGTTCAGACAGTTTGAAAGCATGCATCTGAAAATGCGCCGAGCCGTCCAGATCGCCGCTCAGCGACGGACTGATGTTTTGCGCCGGGATAACCTTGGCAACCAGTGCACCCTGTGCATGCCAGCCGGAATGCCAGCCCAGACGAGCCTCACCGGTCAATACACCGCCCATGATGCGACCGTCCAGATTGGTAAACCGCACTTCTTCGCCAGCCAGCACACCGGTCGCCTTCAGGTCGCTAAACATCCAGTTCGGTAATAGTGGCAAAGCCGCATCCCGCAACTCCAGCGCAAGCTGGTACTTATTACCGACATCCGTCTGAATACCCAGAGCAATCTTATTCCCTTGGCTATGCAGATTGGCCGAGACGAACTTTCCCGACGCATCGAACAGCATGTCGCCTGACACCTCGGAGAACGCCACCCCCTCGGCTTCGAGCTTGCCATTGCTCAACACAATATGCGCGACCGGATGCTCGGCATCCGCCGCCACTTGTTGCAACCACCCCGCCACGTCGGACAGCGCTTGACCATTGACACTCACACCATCAATCGTCAAGCGCTTGACTGAGCGCTGCCCGCCGAACAACGCCTGGAAGGGGAAGTCCACCTGGGCTTGCGTCACCTGGAGCTGTTTGCCCTCGCCCACCGAGACTTCTCCCAAGGTCAGCCTCGGTGTGGGTAATATACGCGCGCCAAACTTGCCTATTTGCACCGGTTGCTGCAATTTCTTGCCCAGCCACTGCTCGGCAGTCTCACGATAACTCTCAGTCGGCAAGACATAAGGCAGCAAGAATAAGACTGCAATCAGCAACACGAATAGCCCGCCGCCAACAGCCGCCCAGGGAATGCGTTTGAAGCGCGCCATCTTGTTTGCCGCCACCACGGGCTGCACTTCTGCGACCGGAGCTTGAGCCGCCTTGGCGGCCGCAAGTTCCGCGACTTTTTTGGCTTTATCCAACGCGCGCTGTTCGGCCTCGGCCCACGCTTTCGCCTGCGCATCGGCCAATTCCCTGGCTTCCCGTTCGGAAAACTGTTGCAACGGCGTAGGAGTAGCAGTCTGTTCGACAGGCTGCTCAATTTCCACTGGACTAACGACCGCTTGGCGCTCCGGCTGCTCGGCAAGTTTCTGCACAACCACCTCGGGAGTTTCCATCCTGCCGAGCATGGCGACATCCTTGAGCAACTGGTCAGCAATATTGGATTGCAGTTGCTCCTCGTTCTCCAACTCCGAATCGGTATAGGAGAGGCTGACACTTACCGGTTGTTCCAGGGCGGCTTCCACCGCCTTCAAATCGAAGGGCACCAGTTCAATGGATTGCTCATTATGCTGCGGCTTGGAATCCGCGCTCACCAGCGCAATCGTTTCCGGAGCCTTGGCTTCAAGGACAGCCTTCTCTGCAGCGCGCTTCTGCTCAAACCGCTTGGCAGCTTTTTTGCCTCGCCGACCAGAATTTTCCTGCCCTCTAGCTGCCACCTCCTGCCTGGCAGACTCCGCCGCTTCACGGTCTTTGGCAGACATTTCCTCCGCCCTGCGGCGCGCCGCCTCGACCTCCTGTTCGGCCTTGATGCGGGCTTCCTCAGCTTCCTGCCTTAACCTTGCAGCCTCCTGCTCCGCCCTATTCCGCACTTCCTCGGCGGCCTTGCTTTCTTCGGCCAAATGCTGCCTGGTGCGCTCAGCCTCTTCACGCAGCTGACTCGCTTCCTGCTCAATCAGCAGACGAGCCTCTTCAGCCTCACGTCTGGCCTGCTCCACGGCCTCTAGCTTGGCTGCTACCGCCTCCTGATCGGCCTTGATACGCGCCGCCTCGGCCTCTTTTTTCTCACGCTCTGCCTTCTCGGCCTGCGCCTTCAATTCGACCACGACAGCTTCCAACCTGGCCTTCTCTTCAGCTGCAGCACGCGACTCGGCTATTGCAAGTTCTTGAGCTGCCTGACGTTCCTCCCGCAAGCGCGCAGCCTCTTCTTCTTCACGGGCACGACGTTCAGCGGCCTCACGCACGCCATCCTCGGCTTGCTGCCTTAACCTGGCAGCTTCCTGCTCAGCCTTGAGGCGAGCCTCCTCGGCATCACGCTTCGCCTGCTCTGCCGCAACAGCTATGGCTTCAGCTTCTGCTCTAGCCTGCGCAGCAAGTTGCTCTGCCTGAACACGTGCAGCATCGGCCTCTTCAAGAGCACGACGCTCTCTGTCCTTGCGCGCCAGTTCTTCTGCTTCCTGCTTGGCTCTGGCAGCCTCCTGCTCAGCCTTGAGGCGCGCTTCTTCGGCTTCCTCTTTTAACCTGGCTGCTTCCTGTTCGACCTTGAGGCGCGCTTCTTCCGCTTCCTGCCTTAGTCTTGCAGCTTCCTGCTCGGCCTTGAGGCGCGCTTCTTCTGCCTCTTGCCTTAATCTGGCCGCTTCCTGTTCGGCCTTAATACGCGCTTCCTCGGCCTCTTGTCTTATCCGGGCGGCTTCCTCCTCGGCTGCCTGCTTCGCCCTGGCCACCTCCTGCTCGGCCTTGAGGCGCGCCTCTTCAGCCTCCTGCCTTAATCTGGCCGCCTCTTCTTCGGCTGCCTGTTTTGCCTTGGCCGCTTCCTGTTCGGCCTTGAGGCGCGCCTCTTCAGCCTCCTGCCTTAACCTGGCCGCCTCTTCTTCGGCGGCCTGTTTTGCCCTGACCGCTTCCTGCTCGGCCTTGAGGCGCGCCTCTTCAGCCTCCTGCCTTAATCTGGCCGCCTCTTCTTCGGCTGCCTGTTTTGCCCTGGCCGCTTCCTGTTCGGCCTTGAGGCGCGCCTCTTCAGCCTCCTGCCTTAATCTGGCCGCCTCCTCTTCAGCTGCCTGTTTTGCCCTGGCCGCTTCCTGCTCGGCCTGAAGACGCGCAGCTTCGGCATCACGCCGCGCCTGCTCCATCGCTGCCGCACGTTCTCTCGCCTCAGCTTCGGCTTGCGCTTTAAGTCTGGTCAGTTCTGCTTGCAGTTTGGCTTTTTCTTCGGCTGCCGCCTTGGCTTTGGCTTCAGCTTCCGCCTTAACCTCAGCCGCATGCGCTTCCGCCTTGAGTCGCGCAGCTTCCACCGATTCCCTCGCGCGACGTTCGGCTTCCTGGCGCGCACGAGTTTCCGCCTCGGCACGCGCTTTATTAGCCTCCTGCTCGGCCTTGAGGCGCACCGCCTCAGCTTGCAACCTGATCTTCTCGACTTGCGTAGCCTCTGCCTGCGCATTAGCCCGAGCTTCGGCCTCAGCCTCGGCCTTGCGCCGCGCAACCTCTGCCATTTGCTCCGCCTTCAGCTTGGCGAAATCGGCCTCCAGCTTGGAGCGTTCCTTCGCGATGATACGTTCCCTTTCCTCCTCTTCTTTACTGGCAGCGGCGCTTTTGATCTTCTCAGCTTCCGCAGCCAGCATTTCAGGGGTAGGCGCGCGATACGCGGCGGTGAAATCCAATTCTTCTTCGGCATCAGATTTTTTGGATACAGGCGGAATCACAACCCGCTTAATTACTGGAACAGGCTTCGCTTTGTCACGAATGAACTCGTTCTTCTCCAGCTCTATGAACATATCCCCCAACACCATGCGCAAACTGGGGGAAGAACGTTTGGTAAGCTCGGCGACCGTGGCCGTACCGTCAACCATCAACAGGGCGCGCTTGATGTCTTTTGACAGGTGCGCCGTCCGGTTGCGCACCTCATCCTCGCCGCTGTCTGTTCGGATAAAAATAGTTTTTTCGTTCATACTTTAATTCTAACTGATAGCAATCCAAATTTAGTATTGAAATACATACCCACGCCCCGGTCGGGGCTGCATCATACCTTGCCCTCCCCACCATATTACAAATGTTACCGTGCCAAAGATAAAAATTTCACCGCGCTAGCTCCCACGACCGAATCCTGTTGACAACAGAACGCTCGTTCTTTATATTTCACAGCACATTCGTTCTGTAGGAGATTGCCATGACTGACAGCCATTCGACCAGCGCCGACGCGAAAGACCAACAGTACCTCAACAAACTCCAGGACTATTACTCGGATTGGAAGAGTATTCCGTCCTACGCCAAGCTGTGCGAGGTGTTCGGCATCGCCTCCAAATCCTGGGTGAAATCGGTGCTGGACCGGCTGTGCGAGGCGGGTTTCATCGAACGCACCCCGGACGGCGCGTGGATCCCTACCCGGCAATTCTTCGCACGCCCGCTGGCGGAGGCCACCGTTCAGGCCGGCATGCCGGTGTCGGTCACCGACACGCAGGGCGACTATCTGGTGATAGACGAGATGCTGATAGATACCCCCTCACGCACCACGCTGATCACCGTCAAGGGCGATTCCATGATAGAGGCCGGCATCCATGACGGTGACATCGCAGTGGTGGAGAAACGCCTGACCGCCAATGTGGGCGACATCGTGGTAGCCATCGTGGACAACGACTTCACGCTCAAGACACTGGCGCGCGAGAACGGCGAATACGTGCTGCTGCCGGCCAACCCTGCCTTTCCCATCATCCGCCCGCACGGCTCGCTGGAGATCTTCGGCGTGCTGACCGGGCTGGTGCGCAAATACCGGAGATGATAACCATGCAACTGCCACTGGAACTGACATCACATCCGGCCCGGCGCTGCAATCATCCGGTGCTGCTGTCCATGACCCGCCCCAACCGCGAGATGCTGCACCGCCAGCGCGCCCTGCTGCGCCGCGCCGTCCCCGCTGGTTTTCCGTCACCCGCCGACGATTATGTGGAGCGCCGCCTGAGTCTGGACGAACATCTGGTCGAACACCGCGAATCCACCTTCTTCATGCGCGTCGCCGGTGAATCCATGTGCGGCATGGGCATCTACGATGGTGACCTGCTGGTGGTAGACCGGGCATTGCCCGCCACGCCGGGCAGCGTGGTGATTGCCGTGGTGGACGGCGAATTCACCGTCAAGCAGTTGCTGCACACGCCGGACGGCATGACCCTGCGCGCCGCCCATCCCGACTACCCGGACCTGCACATCCGCCCGGAACAGGATTTCTCCATCTGGGGCGTGGTGCGCTGGAACGTCCACAAGCTCTGACGCCTCCGCCATGACGCGCGCGATCGCACTGGTGGACTGCAACAACTTCTACGTATCCTGCGAACGCCTGTTCCAGCCGGCGCTGGAAGGTCGCCCGGTGGTGGTGCTGAGCAACAACGACGGCTGCGTGGTGTCGCGCTCGGCGGAAGTCAAGGCGCTGGGCGTGCCGATGGCCGTGCCGTGGTTCCAGCTGCGCGACCTCGCCAAACGACACGACATCACAGCCTTCTCCTCCAACTACGCGCTGTATGCCGATCTTTCCGAGCGGGTGATGCGCCTACTGGCGCGACTCGCCCCCCATCAGGAAGTCTATTCGATAGACGAATGTTTTCTGGAAATGACCGGCATGGCCGACCCTGGGGCCCATGCCCGGCAGATACGTCAGGCCGTGCGGCGCGACCTCGGCATACCGGTGTGCGTCGGCATCGCGACAAGCAAGACGCTGGCGAAGCTGGCCAACCATGTCGCCAAAAAGCATCCCGAACTGGAGGGCGTATGCGACTTCAACGCACTGGACAGCGTCACGCTGGACGCACTGCTGGCCGGCATAGCGGTCGGCGAGGTCTGGGGGGTGGGCCGGAAAAGCCAGCTGCGCCTGCAGGAAATGGGTATCGCCGACGTGCTGGCGCTGAAACGCGCCCCGGCCAAACGCATCCGCGCCGAATTCGGCGTGGTGATGGAGCGCACCCACACCGAATTGAATGGCATCGCCTGTCTGGAAATGGGCGATCCCGCCGCGCCCCGACAGCAGATCATCTGCTCGCGTTCGTTTGGCGCACCGATCACCGCGCTGGCCGATCTGGAGCAGGCGGTCATCGCCTACACCAGCCGCGCTGCCGAGAAATTGCGCCGCCAGCACTCGCTGGCCGCTTCCCTGCAAGTCTATATCCGCACCAATCCACACCAGCAGAATGCGCCACTCTACCAGCCGTTGCTCAACGTGCCGCTGGGCGAACCCACTGCCGACACGCGCCTGCTATGCCGCGCCGCGCTGTACGGCCTGCGCCGTATCTACCGCCCGGGCATGGCCTACCAGAAAGCGGGGGTCGCACTGTGCGACATCCTGCCAGGCGATGCCCGCCCACGCAGCCTGTTCGACGACGAGGCGGCAGAACGGCGCTCCGCCGCGCTGATGGAGACGCTGGATGCCATCAACCGCCGCATGGGCAGCGGCACGGTGCGCCTGCTGGGCGAGGGTGTCCACAAGGGATGGGCGATGAAGCGCGGCCACATGTCGCAACGCTTTACCACCGAATGGGACGAACTGGCAGTGGCGCGCACCTGATCCAACCTGACCTGATCCAACCTGACCTGACCCGACCCGACCCGACCCGCACAAAAAAAAGCCCGGACGATCACTCGTCCGGGCTTTGCTGTGACGCAATCAGGGTCGCTTAAGCGCGCTTCCTGAATTCGTTGGTGCGAGTGTCGATCTCGATCTTGTCACCGATCTCGATGAATGCCGCAACCGGCAACTCAAAACCGCCGTTGATCTTGGCAGGCTTCATCACCTTGCCGGAAGTGTCGCCGCGCACTGCTGGCTCGGTGTAGATCACTTCGCGCACGATGGTGTTGGGCAACTCGACGGAGATCGCCTTGTCGTTGTAGAACACCACTTCACAAGGCATGCCGTCTTCAACGTAGTTGATCGCATCGCCCATGCTTTCGAGTTCGATTTCGTACTGGTTGTACTCTTCGTCCATGAACACGTACATCGGCTCAGCGAAGTAAGAATAAGTGCATTCCTTGCGATCCAGAATGATCTGGTCGAATTTGTCGTCTGCGCTGTAGACGGTTTCCTTGCCGGCTTCAGTCAGCAGATTCTTCATCTTCATCTTGACCACGGAACCGTTACGGCCTGAACGGCTGTATTCCGCCTTCAGAATAACCATAGGCTCACCGTCCACCGAAATGACGTTGCCTGCACGTAGTTCTTGTGCTGTTTTCATATTCACTGCCCCTCAATTTTGAAGGCGCGCATTCTACCGACTTCCCCAAAAAAATCCAGCAAATTCAAAGCAAGATTGTTGGCGGACAATTCCTGCGCCCAGTCTAACGAGCGCTGCCCCACTTCCCCGCACGCCGCGTCGAATGCCGGCCATGCCGCGCCCGCCCCGCCCCCGCCGTTCCATGCCTGCCACAAGCCTTGCACAGCCTGTGCCGCAGCCGGGCTGAGCGACGCACTGTAATGATCGAGAAAGGCTTGCAGCTTCTGCCAGTGCACCCCGTCATCCTGCGGATAAATCTGCCAGACGAAAGGTTTGCCGGCCCACTGCGCCCGCACGCAGGAATCCTCGCCACGCACGAAATTCACATCGCAGGCCCACAGCAGCGCGTCGTAATCCTGCTGGCGCACGAACGGCAGCACACACACTTCAAGATTGCCGCGCCGGTAGCGCTTGCCGGCCTGCGACGCGTCGTCTCCGAAATGACGGCCCACCTGCGGCAGGATGCGCCCCTCGGGAACCAGACACAGCACCGGCTGTGCGCCGCGCTGCCACACCTCGAACAGGCCGGCCAACGCGTCGTTTTCGTAACCGAACAGCGACACTTTCAGCGCCCCCGCGTCCGGCACTTCCAAACCAACCGAGCGCCAGAAGCGCTGCTGCTGCGTGGTATCTGCCCAAAAGGCATCCCGCCTTGCCAGTAGGTCGTGCTCCAGCAGCAGGCCGCCGGTGCGACGGGTAAAGCCGGGGAAGAAGAAATAGCGGGTCAGCGGAGGACGCGGCGACGGCAGACGGTGACAGCCCTCCACCCACTGCTCAGCGCTCAGGTATTCCAGATTGATCCACACCGGCGGCGGCTTCCGAGCCGCCATCGCCGCCAGATAGGCTTCCGGCAGTTTGCAGCCGAACGCATCTATCACCAGATCGGCTGCCAACACGGCAGAAAAATCTTCGCCCCAATGGCGCACCTCGACCCCGCAACAAGTCTGCTGCACCAACCCGGCATCGGCTACCGGGCAAATTTTGGCGAAACTTGCCAGCTCGTCCACCCACAACCGCACGACCAGCGGCAACTCGTCGGCCAGTTGTCGAGCCAGCCGCCAGGCAACGCCGATGTCGCCGTAGTTGTCTATAACGTTGCAGAAGATGTCGCAGGTAATCGGAATTGCGCCTGCTGGCGGTGCCGCCTGCACCTGTGGTGTCGAGTAAGTCATCATGACGCGCATTATGACTTACCGCCCCGCCGTATGCTCACGACAACTAGGCAACCGGAAAATCCGCAGACCCCTATCCAGCCCATCGCAAACGATTCCGAAGGGGCAAAAATCCGTACCGCTCATCCCCGCAATACTGCCTTTCATCCGCGTCAGACACCGGTCATCGCCCGCGCCCAACCGCCTGTAAATCAGACCGTTTTCCGCTATTGACGCCCCCCGATACCGACTGGAGAATGCAGGCCGCAACACCAAACAACCCACGAAATAACTCTCTGTAAAGGAAGAACAAAATGAATAAGCTGTCTGCCGTTCTGATCGCCCTGCTGGCCTCCGTGAGCCTGTCCGCCCACGCCGACGTCATCACCGCCCAACAGGCCGCCAACGACTACGGCGTATTTGCCAAACGGCTCAACCCGAATTCCACCCTGTCAGCCGACGCTGGTCGCGCTTTCTACACCAAGAAAGTGGTCGTCAACGGCAAGGACGTTTCCTGCTCTTCCTGCCACACCGACAATCCGGCCAATACCGGCAAGCACAACGTGACCGGCAATCCGATCAAGCCGATGGCACCTTCAGTGAATCCGCAGCGCTTCTCCGACATCAATAAATCGGAAAAGAACTTCACCAATCACTGCAAGGATTTGTACGGCAAGAATTGTAGCCCGCAGGATAAAGGCGACTTCGTCACCTACCTGCTGACCACCAAGTAACCAAGCTTTCCGCAGTACCCTCTCCAACCTCCCCGCAGTACCCCCCCTTGGCCCGCCTCTGGCGGGTCATTTTTTTGTCTGTCTCGCCTCTGGCGGGTCATTTTTACCCGCCACGCCTTTGGTAGGTCATTCTTTCGTCGCGACTCATTCTGTCGCACCCCTCCGGGATAATAATGCCGAATGAATAGAGGTGATTGTGTGAGCCTGCTGCGGTTCTGACAGGCTCTCACGAACCGAATAAGTCGCAATTGCCTAATGGAATACGTCCGTATTGGCTTCATCCCTCAGGGCGATCAAGGGAGTAAAGCGATTGACCATTTTCGCCAATCTGTCTGGCAATTTGTCATCGTCGCCACCTACAATTTGACACTGCTCATCGTAGGCAAGCAAGCAGGCCAATAGGGCGATGTTGAAAATTTTCATTGGAATAGAGGCATCGTCATTGCAAACCCACCTCAAAAACCGTCAACTCAGGAACGGAACCAACACGCAGAGGGACTACGGTCGTGCCGATGCCGCGTGAAATGTAGAGCCTGCCGTAACGTGTGTCGTACCAACCGCGATTGTACGTGCCACTGCCGGGCGGAGTTTCAATGGGGCTGCCAAAAATCGTCACCTGTCCGCCATGTGTATGTCCGGACAGGCTCAATAAATAGGGCGGATTTGCTATTGGCGCCGTTAAAGGGGCGCCGAAGAATCCAGGAGAATGTTCAACCAGAATCTTTCCCTCCGTATCGTCCTTCTCACAACGATGCTGCGCCTTGTCGAGTTTGGGCTTGCCTGAAAGCGCATCGTCCAGCCCGACAAACGCCAAGCTACGATTTCCGAAGTGGACGACATGGCAGTCGTTCACCAGAAATTCGACTTGGTGCCGGGCGTACAGTTTTGCAAGCGTCTTGAAATCAACCTCGCTCCAGTATTCCCAGTTGCCCGGCACCGCAATTTTTTGCACAGGGCCGAGTTCATTCAGAAAGGTTTCCAGTGCGGGTAAGCTGTCCTGCCTGTCCACAATATCGCCAGACAATACAATCACATCCGGCTTGACCGCCACAGTACGCTGCGCCACCGCGCGCCGAATCTCATCCATGGTCCGCAAATGCAGATCGGAAATCTGCACGATACGCACTCTGGACTGAGCAAACGCATCGCCCACCGTGTGATGTGTCACCTCAAGCTGGAAAGGCTCGACGAATGCGCCATAGCCATACAGCCCGACGATCGGCAGCAAAAGCAGCGCGTACCCAACCAGGGTTTTGAGTTTCATTTCTCAGCTCTCGTCACTTTCCAAAGCAGATAATCCATTGGGCTAGATATGACTGCGCATAACTAGCAACTTGGCCTTAATTCGGCCTCCTATCCCATCCTCATCTTGCCGCACGGCGATGGAAGCGATGACAACTTTCGCAGGCGGTTGCCAGCTTGCCGGCAACGGATTTGCCTCCGGCGTGGCAACTGCGGCACTTACTGATGTCGGGCATCGAAATATCCGCGCTGGACTGCGAATTCTGCTTGTCGTGGCAATCCTGACATTTCATCGTGGCGTGTCGTGTGTGCGAAAAGCGCGCGCCGGGTTGCCAGTCGGGATTGACGCGTACAGGCGCGACCTGCCAGGGCGTATCCGCCTCCCCGCCCGGCGTGATCTCGTGACATTCGCGGCACTGTCCTTTCCCGCCGAACAGCGAAGTTTCGGCATCCTTGCGCGCCAGTTCGAGCGCACAACGGTGCATGTGCTGCACGACATCCTGCCCCGCTGTGGCCGGCCCACACGCCGCCCGATTTTCGGCAGATTCGGCCAGCCAGGACGTATACCCCTCGCGCAGCCGGCCCATCGCCGCAGACACGGAGCCGTGCGGCACGCGCCCGTCCAGCGGTTCGGCAAGGTCCAGCCGGTGGCAGCCCGACTGCTGGCAGGACTGGCGCATGGTCATCGGCACGAAATGCTCGCCAGCCGCATCCGGCTTATGGCAATCGCGGCACTGCATCACCGTGTCGCCCCCCGGCGTTGACACGCCAGACCTATCCAGATGCACCTTGTGGGAGTATTTCAGGCCGGGCTGCTCCTGCGGCAGGGCGCCAATCGGCACACGCCGCACGCCTGCACCGTCCGGCAGAGTCAGATGAAAGTTCGGATGGCTGGATGAAAAGTCGCGCGCATCGGCCAGTTTGCTCCCCGCGTTCCGATGCTTGATGTCGCCGTGGCAGCTCACGCAGCGCGCGCGGTCATTTCCCGGCGCGCCGTGTTGCAGCCGCTCGCGCCCCTGATGGTCGGCGTGACAGGCGGTGCAGCGCAATTCGCCCGCCACCTGCTGCTGAAGTTTCGCATCGGACAGATGCCCGCCCATCTCGCGGTGACAGCCGGTGCAGGTCTGGTCGGCGACAGGCCGGAACAGCGCGGTGTGACAGGTCGAACATTTGATCCCGGACAGCGCGTGACCGCCCGCCAGCGGCCCCGGACTCCAGACCCCGCTCAGACTGGCCGGCAACGCGTCCTGCACGGTCGCCAGCGCGTTTGAGGTGATCGGCAGCGCACGCAACACCGGCAGCAACAGGAACACCAGCAGGATGCAGGCGGCAAGCGTCAGCCCCAGCTTGCGCTTGGAAAAGCCCAGCGCATCCAGCGAAACCGGCAGCTCCCGGCGGTCCGACGCGCTATCGTTAGTCGCGACATGCTCGACCGCAAGCGCCAGATCGCAACCTGCGGGGGCGGCCTCGACCACGATCCGGTAAGGGCCTACCTCCACGGTGACGTCCGGTTGCAGGGTCGCCGTCGGACTGAGGTATCCGTTGATCTTGAGCGCCTCATCACCCTGCGCCGCGATGCGCAACGCGCCGCGCTCGGTGCGCCGCACTTCGGCATGTTGCAGGGCGACGCGATGGTCGGGCAGATGGATGGCGCAGCCGGCATCCCGGCCCAACTGCAACGCCTCAGCAGCGACCCGGCGCTCGCGGCGCAGCGGCAGCCCCTGGGGATTGCGCGTCACTTCGATCAGCAGACAGGAGATCATCGCGCTCACCAGAAGTAATAGACCGTAAAAACATGCGCCACGAGTGCCGCCAGCAGGGCGATGCCGAGCGGCGCGTGCAACCTCAGCCAGACCGTCATGCGCGCCCGCAACATGATGTCGGCGCGGGCGCGCAGCAGCATTCCTTCCTTGCGCGACAGCGCCTCATAAAGATCGCGCAGCGCCGCCTGCTCTGCCGGCTCACGGCATTTCCCCGCCAGTTCCGGCAGGCGCTGCAACGCGGCATGGGTCGGGCAGTCGCGCTGCACGCCGCTCAACTGCTGCCAGAGATCGCCGCCCACGCGCGTCTCCCGGCAGGCTGCCCGCACCAGCGCGTTGACCTCGTCCGGCAGTTGCAGCGCGCGCGCCTCCGCCGAGCGATCTAGTTCCGCGACCTTCAGCAGCAGGTCGGCCAGCGTCTCCCCGCCCAGGTTGGCGGTCAGCCGTGCCGGGAGGGTCAGGTAGGCGTACAGCCCGTAGCCGCCGCTGGCCATCACCAGCACCATCAGCGCGTAAGGCAGGGTGTGCACGTTCCAGCCGAACTCAAAACCGCTGTGCAGCGTCGCCAGCACCAGCAACAGCCCGCCCAGATAGACGTGTGCCGATAGCCAGCCTTGCAAGGTCGCACCCTCGCCCCTGGCAACCCGCCCGGCTTTCCTGCGCCAGCCGAAACCGCGCCGTGCGACACCATAAAACATCAGCACCAGCAACAGCAGCGTCGCCGCGATGCCCAGCCCGTAGCCCGCGACCGTGCCGCCATACCCCGGACTGCCGGCCTCGCCGCCCGCCAGATAGACCGTGACCGCCAGCAGTGCAGCCGCCGCCGTCGCCTTCAGATAACGGGCGTTGCGGTAAGTCAGCAGCGTGGCATCACGGTTCAGGTTCAGGTTCGGGTTCATCTGGCTCTCTCTCCGATTCGCAGGCAGTTTATCCGGCATTCTTCAGCAACGCCTCGGGATGGCCGCGCATCGCAGCGCCGGTCGGGCAGGCCCGCACACACACCGGCCCGCCGGCGATGTCCTTGCACATATCGCACTTGACAGCCTTTTTCGGCGCATCGGTGTCGGCAGCCGCCTCCTGCCGGGCCTGTCCCAGCAATATCTGCCAGAAACTGCGCGGCGGGTATTCCCGCTCCGCCGCCATGCGGATCACGCCATACGGACAATTCCGCTGGCAGTTGCCGCAACCGATGCAGTTGTCGCCGATGTACACCTCGCCATCAACCGCGCGATGGATGGCATCCGGCGGGCAATCCTTCATGCAGTGCGGATGTTCGCAATGCCGGCAGGAAGTCGGCACATGAATCTGCGCCCAGGTCGCGCCCGCCTCCCGGTCCAGCCGGGACGCGCCGCCGTGGGAATCGGCGCAGGCGCTCTCGCAGTTGTTGCAGCGGATGCAGCGCGCGTAGTCTATCAGCAGCACATCGGCGGCCTCGCCCACGCCCTGCTCCATCAGGAAATTGATCACCCCCTCCGCCTGCCCGGTGCGCTGCCCGTCGCGCACGTTCTCAAGGTAGCGGCTGCCGATCTTGCCGCGCAATCCGGTATTGCGGCCCAGCACCTCGCCGACCCGCGCCGCTTCGAGCAGCACCACTTCGGCGGGAGAGGCCGCCCGCACCGTCGCCGACCGGGGCTGGCTGGAAAGCAGTGCCATCTCGCCGACATAATTGCCCGCCGGCAAATACGCCAGCACCACGTCCCGCCCCTCGCTGCGGCGCGACACCGTGACCGAGCCGCGCCGGATCAGGTGCAGCCCGTCCGCCGCGTCCCCCTCGGCAAACACCGTGTCGCCCATCGCATAGCTTCTGACCTGCGCGCCCTGCACCAGATAGTCAATCTCCCGCTCCGGCAGCACGGTGTCCAGACAGCGCGCCACCACCCGCTTCAACGCCACCTCGTCCAGCTTGCGCTGCACCCCCTTGACCGCATGCAGCAGCTTCAACATCGCGCGGCGCGGTGTCTCGACCAGCACGCAATCCTGACTTGCCACCGCCGTACCGGAACGGCGACGGCCCGACAGCAGGCTCATCTCGCCGAAGAATTCGCCCTCGCGCAGGCCGAACACGGCAGCCACCCCCTGCCGGTCCGTGGTCTCGATGGCAATGCCGCCGGACAGGATGGAATAGAAACTGTTGCTGTAATCGTTACTCTGGAACACCACTTCGCCACGCGGCAACACCCGCAAGCTGCTGCCCAGCATGAATTCGCGCAGTTGCAGCGTGGTGAGCGACGCCAGCAGCGGCATTTTCTGTCGGAGCAGCGCCACCCCCTCGCTCACCGAGGCGATCCCCGGCACGCCGGCAAATTTCGCCGCCAGCAACGCTTCGTCCGCCGGTGCGACCGGATGGCCCAGGATGGCCTCGATCACCTCGTAGCCCTGATTCATCGCCTGCTTGATCAGCGGATAACCCGCCAGCGCGCCGATGATGTACAGCCCCGGCACGTTGGATTCGTAATGCTCCGACAACTCCGGCAAGGCGGTCGAATCGCCGGACGGGAAAGCCACGCCGAACCGCTCCAGCAGCGGGCGCGGCGGCTTCGCGCCGATGCGGGCGATGACGCGGTGGCAGGCTATCCGCTCCAGCCCCTGTTGCGTTTGTGCGACATAAACCAGCGGGAAATCACCGCTCTGCTGCTCGATGGATTCCGTCCGGCTGCCGAGCCGGGTCTCGATGCTTCCTTGGGCGACCGCCGCCATCAGCCGCTCGTGATTGGCGGCCGCGCAGTCGCCGAATTCCTCGTTGCGGTTCACCAGAATGACGCGATTCTGACCGGCCAGCCCCAGCGCGTTCTCCACGCCCGCATCGCCGCCGCCCACCACCACGATGGTCTCGCCGCAAAATTCATCCGGGTCATCCAGCTGGTATTGCACCCCCGGCAGCTCGCCGCCCGGCACCTCCAGCTTGCGGATATTGCCCTGCAAGCCGATCGCCAGCACCACTTGCCCGGCCTGCACGGTCGCGCCATCCGCCAGCGTGACGCAAAAATCGCCGCGCTGCCCGGCGATGTCCGTCACCCGCGCATTCAGCCGCAGCTTGATGCCGAGTTGCACTGCCCCGGCCTGCCAGCAAGCCAGGATGTCCTCGCGCAAACCGGCGGCGAAGGCAAGACTGCTGCGCAGCGGCAACTGCGCGGGCTCGGCCATCACCGCCTTGCCTTTCTGGAAATGATGCAGAGTGTCGGCCAGACGGGGCGAGGCCTCCAGCAGCAGATGCGATGCCCCCGATTCCGCCGCCCGCGCCGCCGCCGACAACCCGCCCGGGCCGGCCCCCACAATCACAATGTCAAACTTTTCAACCATCAATCAGCATCCTGAAATGCTCGCCAGGCCTGGGCGAATGGCGAATGCCGCCCGTCCGGCATTCCTGCGCGCTGCGCAGAATAGTAGTAGGGCGGGTCACACCCGCCAACCCACCCTCATTCACCAAATCGCCCTCCGGATTCTTCCTCACCGGTTGCCCAATCGGGCGGATAGATACCTGCCTTTACATACCGGTTAAAACTGGAGTACGGCCAATCTGCCACGCATTTTACATAGCCGTGCTTGACCGGATTCCAATGAATGTAATCCGCATGCCGGGCAAAATCTCGCTCGTCACGAATTTGATGTTCCCAGTAGCGGTTCTGCCAAAGTGTGCCTTGACGCTTTTGCTTGCGGCGCTCGGTCAGGTATTCGTCACGCGCCAACCTGATGCCACAATGTTGCGTCACCGCAGTTTTAATCAAACGCCAACGCGTGGCGAAATCCGCATCCCCCGGCGGCAACGTCCACAGACAATGCAGGTGATCCGGCAACAACACCCATGCGTGAATTGCAAAGGGAAGCGTTGTTCTCACGGCATCAATCGCCTCGCGCAATGCAGTCCGCACGTCCGCCTCCACCAGCAGCGGCTGGCGGCGCAGGGTAGTAACCGTGAAGAAATAGCAGCCTCCTTCAGTGTTGGAACGGCGATAGTTGGGCATGGCATTACGGTTCAAATTGGGTTGTGGCGGGTGTGACCCGCCCTACCTTGCTACATATTTGTTCGGTGCAATCACAAATCCTGAGAAAATCACTGCGGAACTTTTTGCGGGGTCGCCACTCTGAATCGTGCCTGTCGTTACATCGAGCAGTTAGCGTGGAAACTTCAGGCATTCCAATTCTCAATGAGGTGTAAAAGTGAAAAAAGTCTATTCGGAAGTTGCCCGTTTTGTTCGTTGGGTCGTAGCGGCCGTGGTGTCGTTCATCGTCGCGCTCCCGACTCTCTTTTCTTTCAGTACATCCCTGTAGTCCCGTCAAAGTCCGCGCCACCACTCTCCTCCCGGGCGGCGCGGCATCCTTATTCTTTTGGCTTGCCGTATCCCACGAACTGCCGCTGCGCGTCGGCGAATTCTGCCGGCGTGAGCAGCACCGGCTCGCCGACGACCAGCGCGCGCAAATATAGCTCGCTCAGATTTTCGACTTCCACGGTATTGCGATAGGCATCGGCAAGATTGTTGCCTGCCGCGATCATGCCGTGGTTGGCCAGCAGGCAGGCGCGGCGCTCCCGCATCGCCAGCAGCGCATTCTCGGACAGCGCCTGCGTGCCGAAGGTGGCGTATGCGGCGCAGCGCAGGCTATCGCCGCCCAGCAGCGCCAGCATGTAGTGGAATGGCGGAATGTCGCGGCGCAGACAAGCCAGCGCGGTCGCGGCGTTGGAATGGGTGTGGATCACCGCGCCGAATTCGGGGCGCTGCGCGTAGATGTCGCGATGGAACAGCCATTCGCTGGAAGGCTGCCAGCGCCCGTGCGCGCGGCCCGACATTTCCACGAACACGATGTCGTCCTCGGTCAGCCCCTCCGCGCCGAAGCCGGACGGGGTAATCAAAAATCCTGCGCCGTGACGCGCGCTCAGGTTGCCCGCCGTGCCGTGGCTGAAGCCCTGCGCATCCAGTTCCTGGGTGAAGCGCACCAGTTCGGCGCGCAATGCCTGTTCGTTCATTTTCTATCCCCTGATTGGATAAAACCAAATAATCTTCAGATTTCGTCATTCCCGCGCAAGCGGGAATCCAGCGAAAAAGCATTCCGCGAAGCGGACAAACCATTGAAATCGCTCCGCCGCACGAGGTCGGTTCAACAACTGGATTCCCGCTTGCGCGGGAATGACGAGTTTTGAGCTACTTATCTTTCGATGATAAGGCGCTCTGTATCGCGCCCGCCTCTGCCGCCACCCGCCCGCGCTCGGTGATCAGTCCGGAAACCAACCGCGCCGGAGTCACGTCGAAACCGTAGTTGGCCGCCCTGCTGCCTTGCGGCGTCACCATCACGCGGCGCACCTGCCCGTCGTCGCACAGGCCGGAAATGTGCGTCACTTCATCCTGCCCGCGCTCCTCGATGGGTATTTCCTGCACGCCGTCCTGCAAATCCATGTCCAGCGTCGAGACCGGCATCGCCACGTAGAACGGCACGCCGTTGTCTTTTGCTGCCAGCGCCTTGAGATAGGTGCCGATCTTGTTGCACACGTCGCCTTGCGCGGTGACGCGATCAGTGCCGACGATCGCCAGATCCACCAGCCCGTGCTGCATCAGGTGTCCGCCGGCGTTGTCCACGATCACGGTGTGCGGCACACCGTGCTGCGCCAACTCCCACGCGGTTAGGCTGGCGCCCTGGTTGCGCGGACGGGTCTCGTCCACCCAGACATGCAGCGGAATGCCGGCCTCGAACGCCGCATAGACCGGCGCCAGCGCGGTTCCCCAGTCCACCGTCGCCAGCCAGCCAGCGTTGCAGTGGGTCAGCAGATTCACCATGCCGCTATTGCCGCGCGCCAGTTTTTGCCGGTGGATGTCGCGGATGATTTCCAGCCCGTGCTGCCCGATGGCCCGATTGATCTCCACATCCTGTTCCGCGATGCGCGCCGCCTCCTGCCAGGCGGCTTCGGCACGTGCAGCAGCAGGCAACGGCGACAACAGCGCGCGCATGCGCTCCACCGCCCAGCGCAGATTCACCGCCGTCGGCCTCGCCTTGACCAGCATGTCGCAAGTGGCCTGCAAGGCCGCATCCGAGGCGTGATGGCGCATGGACAGCGCCACCCCGTAGGCCGCCGTCACACCGATCAAGGGCGCGCCGCGCACCTGCATGTCGCGTATCGCCCGCTCCGCATCGCGCATGTTTTCCAGCCGTAGCGTGACGAATTCATGCGGCAGGCGGGTCTGATCTATGATCTCGACCGCAAAGTCGGCGGTGGGCCAGATGGTGCGGGTGGGATTACCGTTGACGTTCACTTAATCACCTTCGAACTCGCACAACGCGAAGACTTTGTGGCCGAGTTTTTCTAGGCGGGCGCGACCGCCGATGTCGGGCAGGTCTATCACGAAGCAGCATTCGACGACGATGCCGCCCATGTCCTCGATCAGTTTGGTGGCCGCTTCGGCGGTGCCGCCGGTAGCGATCAAATCGTCCACCAGCAGCACGCGGTCGCCCTTTTGTATCGCGTCCAGATGAATCTCGATGCGGTCGCTGCCGTATTCGAGCTGGTAGTCGCGACCCACCGTTTCGGCGGGCAGCTTGCCGCGCTTACGGATGGGCACAAAGCCCAGTCCCAACTCGTAGGCGACCGGCGTGCCGACGATGAAGCCGCGCGATTCGATGCCGGCGATCTTGTCTATCTGGATGTCTTTGTAGCGACTGACAAGTTCCTGGATAGTGGTGCGCAGACCGACCGGGTCTTTCAACAGCGTGGTGATGTCGCGAAATTGAATTCCCTGATGCGGGTAATGCGGGACGGTACGGATACGGGATTTGATAGGCATGATGGGTAGTGAGGCGTGAAATGTGAAAAGTGAAATGTGAAACGGGGAGCTACTCCGCGCTTTCCGGTTTTATCATTCGGCCTGCGACGGCGGACAGTTTTTCCAGCATAGCTGCGTCGCGCGCTTCTGGCGCGGTGATGATGGCGTATTGCAGCGCGCTGCGGCAGCCGCAGGCGTGGGCTTCGTCGTCGCCGTGCACCGGGTGAGCGACTTCCTTGACCAGCGCGCGCGCCTTGTCGGCGTTCTCCAGCAGCACCTTGACGATGGCATCCACGGTGACGTGGTCGTGGTCAGGGTGCCAGCAGTCGAAATCGGTGACCATCGCCACGGTGGCGTAGCAGATCTCGGCCTCGCGGGCCAGCTTGGCCTCGGGCATATTGGTCATGCCGATCACATCGCAGCCCCACATGCGGTACAGCTTCGATTCGGCCAGACTGGAGAACTGTATCCCCTCCATCACCAGATAAGTCCCGCCGCGCACCGCCGGGATGCCCAGTTGCTGTGCCGCCTCGAACAGATGGTCGCCCAGCCGGTTGCACACCGGTTTGGCCATCGACACGTGGGCGACCAGCCCGGTGCCGAAAAAGCTCTTCTCGCGGGCGAAGGTGCGGTCTATAAACTGATCCACGATGACGAAGGTGCCGGGCGGCAAGTCTTCGCGCAGCGAGCCGACCGCACTGACCGAGATGATGTCGGTCACCCCCAGCCGCTTCATCGCGTCTATGTTGGCGCGGAAGTTGATGTCCGACGGCGCGATGCGGTGTCCGCGTCCATGACGCGGCAGAAAGGCGAGCGGCTGTCCTGCCAGTTCGGCCAGCAGTATTTCGTCGGAAGGTTCGCCAAAAGCCGACTCGACCTTGACCCAGCGGGCATTTTCCAGCCCCTCGATATGGTAGACGCCGCTACCGCCGATGATTCCCAGCATGGTGTTCCCCGCTATTTTTCCAGAATGGATTTGTAAACAAAATTCTGCAACATGGTGAGTTCCAGACTCACGGTCTGCACGAACTCCAGCCCGTGCATAATCGCCGGCCTGCCGGTCTGGCTGTCCGGCTCGGCCCGCACATTGCGTATCATGGCCGGCACCAGAAATACCTGATTCTCGCCGTCGATCTGCAGGCGCAGCCCCACCGTCACCTTGTCGCCCTCCTTGCCGAACGTCTTGTCGGCGCGGACGCGCGCGCCGGAGATGCTCAAGTCTTCTATCACCGCCGGCAGCTTTGCGCCGCCCGCAGCCGTCTCGATGGTGCACACCAGTCTGAGCTTGATGCGTACCGCACCACGCATATTGGCAGTCTTGACCTGTGCGGGGTAAGTCAGGTGCAGGTAGGGATAGGGTGTGAGGCAGACGCCAAGTACCGTGGTATTGAATTCATAGGTCTTGGTTCCGGAGAAACCCCGCACCTGATAGCCTTCGCCATCCTTGATGAAGACCAGTTTGTCATTCTGCATGGGATGGGACACCAAAACGCTTTTGCGCTCGACGAACCCGATCAGTTTGACGAAAAAACGGTGTTTGTCATAAGAAAAATCCTGTAGCTGGATCGCATCGCCTATCGCCAATCTGAGCGAACGCAGGTCTTCGTTCTGGCTGGCCTCGGGCGCAACCGGCTTTTCGGCGGTATCGGTGGAAACAGTCCGCTTAACGGGCGCATCGTTCAAATCGCGGTACAGGCCGTTCAACGACAAACCCTCAAGTTGACGCTGCGATTCGACCATGGCGCCCTCGCGCATCATCAGCCGGCCAAACTTGTCATACACCGCCCAGGCCAGCGGCTTGCCAATCTGGATGTCTATATGTTTGACGGGGTGCAATTGTGCATCCATGTTGTTTTTCTTTCCTGTCATGATATGACCGGCACGCGCGCGGTCACGGCACACATCAACTCATAACTGATCGTGCCCGCCGCCTCCGCGACTTCTTCTATCGGCACGCCCTCCCCCCACAGCGTGACGACACTGCCCACGCCCGATCCCGGCAAATGACTCAAATCCACATACAGCATGTCCATCGAGACCCGCCCCAGCAAGCGGCTTGGCTGTCCGTCCACCTGCATAGGCGTGCCGTTGGGCGCATGGCGCGGATAGCCGTCGGCATAGCCACAGGCGACCACGCCGACACGCATGGCGCGGTCGGCGCGGAACAGCGCGCCATAACCGATCTCGTCGCCGGCGCGCAGTTGCTGCACCGCGATGATGCGGCTCTCCAGCGTCATCACCGGTCGCAACCCGAGTTGCCGCGCCGTCACATCCGCAAACGGCGACGCGCCATACAGCATGATGCCCGGCCTTACCCAGTCACCGTGCGTGAAGCGGTGCCGCAACAGCGCGGCAGAATTGGCCAGCGAGCGCGTCACGCGATAATCGGCGGCCAGTTCGTTGAACACATCAAGTTGTTCCGTCACGCCGCGCGCCTCGTCGGCATGGGCGAAATGCGTCATCAGCGTGATCTCGTGCACCGCCTTATGCCGGCGCAACGCCTGCATCGCACCGTCCAGCTCGTGGGGAGCAAACCCCAAACGCGTCATGCCGCTATTGACCTTGAGCCAGACATCCAACGCCCCGCGCGCAGGGTAGGCATCCAGCAGCGCGATCTGCCACGGGCTGTGAATCACGCAAGCCAGGTCGTACTCGGCGGCAAGCGCCATGTCCTGCGCGTCGAAGACGCCTTCCAGCAACAGGATGGTCTGGCGATACCCGGCCTCGCGCAACCTGACCGCATCCGCCATATCCAGCAGTGCAAAACCGTCCGCATCGGCCAGTGCCTCGGCGGCGCGCAACAGGCCGTGACCATAGGCATTGGCCTTGATAACCGCCATGATGCGTGAAGAGGTGGCATGCCTTGCGACATACAGATTGCTTTCCAGTGCATTCAGGTCAACTTTGGCTTGTATCGGACGCGGCATGAATCTTTCATTACTGGAAGGAAATTAAGTCGCGCAATGATAGCAGGGGAGTTTCTTTCGTGATATAAAACCGCCTGATTAAAACCTCCCCTGTTCATCCCACCCTTCAATGAACCTAGGCTTCTACATCATCCTCGCTGCGCAATTTTTCTCCGCGCTCGCCGACAATGCCTTGTTGTTCGCCGCTATCGCGCTGCTGATGGAACTCAAATCTCCGGCTTGGCATACGCCGGTATTGCAGGAAGCCTTCGTATTTTCATACATCGTACTCGCGCCATTCGTGGGTGCATTCGCTGATTCCTTGCCCAAGGGACGCGTGATGTTCGTCAGCAACATCATAAAACTGGCAGGCTGCCTCACCATGTTGCTGGGCGCCCATCCATTATTCGCCTACTGCCTGGTCGGGCTGGGTGCGGCGGCCTATTCGCCGGCCAAGTACGGCATCCTCACCGAATACCTGCCGCCCTCCCGACTGGTCACCGCGAACAGCTGGATGGAAGGCCTGACGGTGCTGGCCATCGTGCTGGGTGCGGTGCTGGGCGGCATACTCGTCACCCCTGCCATTACCGCCCCGCTGCTGCAATCTCTGCACCTGCCGCTGATTACCAGCATCCCGGAACTGGCGATTCTGCTGATCGCGCTGGTCTATGTCATCGCTGCCGTATTCAACCTGTATATCCCGCATGTCAAGATAGACCACCGCCCGTTGAGCAGCAATCCGGCTTTCCTGATGCGCGAGTTCTGGCACAACTTCAACCTCTTGTGGAAAGACCCGCTGGGCCAGGTCTCATTGGGCGTGACCACACTGTTCTGGGGTGCCGGTGCGACGCTGCGGCTGTTGCTGATCGGCTGGGCGGCGGTGGCACTACACTATGACATCGGCTCAGCCGCCAAGCTCACTGCCTGGTTCGCCATCGGCATCGCCATCGGCTCGGTACTGGCGGCGAAATACGTCAAACTGGAACAGTCGGTCCGGGTGTTGCCGGTGGGCATCGCGATGGGTGCTGCGGTGCTGCTGATGATCCCCATCACCAACAACGTGCTTGCCATCGCCCTGCTGATCGGCATGGGCGCAATGGGCGGCTACTTTGTGGTGCCGATGAACGCGCTGCTGCAACACCGTGGTCACCTGCTGATGGGCGCGGGCAGCTCGATTGCGGTGCAGAACTTCAATGAGAACCTGAGCATCTTCCTGATGCTGGGCCTGTACGCCGCGATGGAGAAACTGGGCCTGCACATCTACCTCATCATCACCGTGTTCGGCCTGCTGCTGGCCGGCATCATGGCGATACTCTACAAGAAGCACGGCCACGATCAGGACAACGGCAAGATCTAGCCGCAACATCCCGACTGCCTGCCGCTACTCCGATAACCCGCTCATCGTCTCCACCGCCAGGCACAGATCCTGCCAGGCTTTGGCCTTTTCCATCGGGCTGCGCAACAGATAGGCCGGGTGGTAAGTGACCAGCAGCGGCACTCCCCGGTAGTCGTGCAACTTGCCGCGCAACGAACTGATGGTGGCATCGCGCCCCAGCAGCGCGGTGGCAGCGACCTTGCCTAGCGCCACGATCAGCTTGGGCTTGACCAGTTCGACCTGCCGTTGCAGATAGGGCTGACAGGCGGCGATCTCCTCCGGCAACGGATTGCGATTGCCGGGAGGACGACATTTGACGACGTTGGCGATGTACACCCGGCGCCCGCGTTGCAAGCCGATGGACAGCAGCATGTTGTCCAACAACTTGCCCGCCTGCCCCACGAACGGCTCGCCCTGCGCATCCTCTTCCGCGCCCGGCCCTTCGCCCACGAACAGCCAATCCGCCTGCTCGTCGCCCACGCCGAACACGGTCTGGGTGCAGCCCGCACGCAAGTTGCACAGCTCGCAGTCGCGCACTTTCTGTTTGAGTTCCGGCCAATCCACCCCGGCCAGCGGGCCCGCCGCCACCTTGCGCTGAAATTCGCGCAGCGAATCTTCGCCCTCCTCATGTTCGCGGAACGTCATGCCCATCCAGTCTTCGTCGTGCGGCGCGGCAAACAGGTCGGCAGCCGACTCGCCAACATCCTCCGGCAAGACGGCTTGTTCGGTCATGTCAGCGACTGCCGCTGTGCCGATCACGGCCGGTGCTTCGACGGCAGTTTGCTGGCGCGCGACTTCGACTTGCGGTTGCGGCGCGGCAGCGGATGGCGCGGCCTGCCGGACAGCTTCCGGGGACAGGACAGCTTCCGGGGATAGGACAGCGTCCACAGGTTTGATCAGTTCGGATACGGCTGACACTGATTCTGCCGGATGCGCCTCGGCTGGCGGAACAGGCAGGTCGCGCCGCACCCACAGCGGGTACAAGTTCATCTCGCGCAACATCGCCTCGCGTCTATCCATTTGATTCTCCAGCTGATAATTCACACGCCATGATCAGCGCATCTTCACTGCCTGCGGCATTGTGGTAATAGCCGCGCCGTATGCCGATCTCGGCAAACCCGGCGCTGCGGTACAGCGCGATGGCAGGCAGATTGCCCGTGCGCACCTCCAGAAACACGCGCCCCCAGCCCCGCTCACGCGACAGCGCCAGCGCCGACTCCAGCAGCGCCCGCCCCACGCCCTTGCGCTGCTGCCCCGCCGCCACCGCAATGTTGAGCAACTCCGCCTCGCCGACACCCGGCATCAGCACCACGAATCCCTGCAAACCGCCGCCCGCCTCTGCCGACGCTTCGCTGACCAGCCCCAGATAACCGCTACCCAGCGCATCGCCAAAATTGCCGCGCGTCCACGGATACGGCTGCACCGCCTGCTCGATGGCCAGCGCCGCCTCAATATCGTCACGGGTCATCGCGCGCATCGGTTCAAGGTTTGCCGGCGGCAAGCTGTTCGCGCTCGGCGGTCTTCAGCGCAACCTTGTCGCGCAGGTACAGCGGCAACGCCAACTCTGCCGCCACGCCTTCGCCACGGGCGAACATCGCTTCGCCCAGTGCGGCGATGGCGGCAGCCTGCGGCACGGTGGCGGCATCCACCCCCGCCAACTGCCCGGCATAGCGCACCTGCAAGGCCTCGCCGTGCGCGGTGAAACCGCTGCCCGCGCCGAACCAGTCGCCACCCGGCAGTTCCGGCGCCTCCTCCGGCTTGCACAGACACGGCTCGCACACCGTCACCCAGCCATCGGCATTGCGCTGATAAGCCGCGAAATACAGCTCGCTCATGCGCGCATCCAGCGCGGCGATCACGCGTTGTCTGCCGGCCAGTTGATACTGCGCCTCGGCCAGCGCCAGCAGCGTGCACACCCCCGCCACCGGCAGTCCCGCGCCGAACGCCAGCCCCTGCGTCACCCCGCAGGCGATGCGCACGCCGGTGAACGAGCCGGGGCCGCAGCCGAACGCGATGCCGTCCAACTGCGCCAGCGTCACGCCGGACGCCTTGAGCAGCCCGTCCAGCATCGGCATCAGCAATTCGGAATGTTTCTGCCCGACCAACTCGAACCGCTCCAGCGCAGCACCGTCCTGCAACAGCGCGACCGAGCAGTATTCGGTGGAAGTCTCCAGCGCGAGGATTCTCATTTAAGCGACCGGGTTATATTGAGAAAAACAATCTCACGCGGAGTCGCGGAGACGCGGAGAACACCGAGAAAATCCAGTAATTTAAGCTGCATCATCTGAACGCAAAAAAACGAAAATATTGCCAAAAGCGACGACCCAGGACGGGAAGCACAACACGCTGAAATATATAGGCTGCCTTTTTTCATAATTGCGTTTCTCTCTGCGTCTCCGCGCTCTCCGCGTGATCACGGATTTTCAATGGGTTACTGATCCGTCAACAACAGCACCACCGCCTGCGCCGCGATGCCCTCGCCGCGCCCGGTGTAGCCGAGCTTTTCGGTGGTGGTGGCCTTGACGTTGACCGCGCCCTTCTCGACGCGCAGGTCGGCGGCGATGTTGGCCTGCATCAGGTGGATGTGCGGAGCCATCTTGGGGGCCTGGGCGATGATGGTGGTGTCCACGTTGCCGACCCGATAGCCCTGCGCACGCACCAGATGCAGCGTTTCGCGCAAAAGGATGCGGCTGTCTATATTCTTGAACTTCGCGTCGGTGTCGGAGAAATGCCGGCCTATGTCGCCCAATCCTGCCGCGCCCAGCAGCGCATCACAGATGGCGTGCAGCAGCACGTCCGCATCGGAATGCCCGAGCAACCCTTTTTCATACGGGATGTCCACCCCACCGATGATCAGCCTGCGGCCTGCCACCAGCTGGTGTACGTCGAAACCCTGTCCTATACGCATCTTCGTGCCTTTCGTAGGGTGGGTTAGCGTAGCGTAACCCACCGTTAAATTGATGGTGGGTTACGGTGCCAAACACCCAACCCACCCTTGCTTATTTTCACGCTGAAACGTCACTCACGGCCCTGCACCAACACCTTGCGCTTCGCAATAATTTCCCGAAACGCCTCACTGGCACTGGCCCAATCCACCACATCCACTTTGATGGTGAGATCGGATTCGTCGAACGCTTCGATCAACTCAGCGCTATCGCTCAGGGACAGCGCCTGTTCGCCCATCACCACCAGATCGAGGTCGGAATAGGGTTTGGCGCGCCCCTGCACGCGCGAACCGAACGCCCACACTGCGCGATCCGGGATCACGCGCTGCAAGATCGTTCGCACGATGGCAAGTTGCTGCGGCGCGAGGTCGAGTTCTGGCAGGACGAGCTCATTCATCCGGCTGCATCCCGCTTGGTCAGCTGTTGGTAGAGATAGCGCGCCTCATCGAGAAAGTCGGGCGCGATGGCGTACACGGCTGCCGCCTTGTTCTGGTCATAGGTATGTCTGCTGTCGTTGCGCGCCTGGCGATAGTCTTTCCAGCGTGTCCAGTCGGAGCGCAACAACCCCTGTTCATTGCCGGTTCGGATCAGATTCTGGAAGCTGGCCGTTTCGATCTCGTCCGATGCAGCGGCACGTTCCAGCAGATGCCGCTTGAGCATTTTGTGACTCAACTCGTAAGTGAACTCGAAACACTGTATCGCCGAATTGCGCAGTTGCTCGAACAGGCCCGCATCGGATCTTGCCAGATCGGACTGTGCGTATCTCAGACTGACTTCCAGCTGGCGGATGGCGTTGGCAAGCGGCGTGTAATCGAGTGTCATTTAATCACCCTCTCCTGCAACAGCAACTCGGCCAGCCGCAAATCCTGCGGATAGGTCACCTTAAAATTGCTGGAGTCGCCCGCGACCAGCTTCGGGTGCAGCCCCAGCGCCTCGACCGCCGAAGCCTCGTCGGTGACGGCCTTGCACTGTTGCAGCGCGAGTGCCAGCAGGCCTGCGCGGAACATCTGCGGGGTCTGCGCCTGCCACAATCCGGCGCGGTCTTCGGTATGCGCGATGCGCACCCCGGCCTCGCCGCCCGCCGGCTGGGCGCGCTTCAGCGTGTCGGCCAGAGGTACGGCCAAAATGCCGCCCACCTGGTCGTCGCGCAGTTCGGCGATAAGTTTGCTCAGATGCGCCTGGGTCAGACAGGGGCGCGCCGCGTCATGCACCAGCACCCAGTCTTCCGGCTCCAGTTCCGAGGCGATCAGGCCGTTCAATACCGTGTCGGCGCGGGTCTCGCCGCCGCAATACAGCGGTTGCAGCTTGTCGCCGAACGCCGACCAGTCGTAACCGTGAAACAGGGTGTCGTCGGGCGACAGCACCACGAACACGGTGGCGATGTCCGGGCAGGCGCACAAGGTATTGAGCGCGTGAAAAATCATCGGCCTGCCGGCCAGCGGCAGGTATTGCTTGGGAAGTTCGTGCCCCATGCGCGCGCCGAAACCGGCGGCGGGAACCAGTGCGTGAAATTCAGACATACCGATAGGTGGTGACTGCTCTCAGAAATAAAAGTTAGTGACGGCGACACGGGCGGGATAGCCCACGCATCGGGCTGGAACGACACCGCCGACCACGCCCAACGCCAGAGGCCGCATTTTAGACCAAAAGGAAAATGCCATGTCTGGCTTATAATGCCGACCTTTGATTCAGGCCGCACCCATGCTTTTCACGTCCGCACACTCCCGTCCCCGTTACACCCGCCTGACCGGCTCTTCCGACGCACTGGCGCTGGCGCAATACGCCGCGAAACACGCACCGCTGGTGGTGATCGCCTCCAGCGCGGCGGAAGCGCAGCGGCTGGTGGAAGAAATTCCGTTCTTCGCGCCCAAGCTGCGCGTGCACCTGTTACCGGACTGGGAGACGCTGCCCTACGACCATTTTTCGCCGCATCAGGACCTGATCTCGGAACGGTTGTCCACCCTGCACCATGTGCGCAGCAACGCCTGCGACGTGCTGGTGGTGCCGGTCACCACCGCGCTTTACCCGCTGCCGCCGGTGGAATATCTGGCCGCCTACACCTTCTTTCTGAAGCGCGGCGAACGGCTGGACCTCGCCGCACTGCGCGAGCAGATGACGCTGGCCGGCTACAGCCATGTGCAACAGGTGCTGTCGCCGGGCGAATTCTGCGTGCGCGGCGGCATCATTGACCTGTTCGCGATGGGCAGTGTGCTGCCCTACCGGATAGACCTGTTCGACGACGAGATCGAGACCATCGCCACCTTCGACGTGGACACCCAGCGCACCCTGTACCCGGTGCCGGAGATCCGCCTGCTGCCGGCGCGCGAATTCCCGCTGGACGAAAAGGGGCAGGCGCATTTCCGCCAGAGCTTCCGCGAACAGTTCGAGGGCGACCCGTCCCGCTCGCGCATCTACAAGGAAGTGAGCAAGGGCAACGCGCCGGCGGGCATCGAATACTATTTGCCGCTGTTCTTCGACAAACGCGCCACGCTGTTCGACTACCTGCGCGACACCGCCACGCTGTGCCTGCACGGCAACGTGGATGAGGCGATTGCGTCGTTCGGCAAGGATGCCGCCAGCCGCTACAACCTGTTGCGCGGCGACGTGCAACACCCGCTGCTGCCGGTGAAGGAACTGTTCCTGGACGGCGAGGCGTTCTTCACCAAGCTTAAGGCGTTCGACCGGCTGGACATCCTGTATGAGCGCGATGCCGCCAACCTCACCCCCTGCGCCACCGCCGCGCTGCCCGCCATCGCCGTCAACCGCCACGCCGAGGTGCCGACTCAGGCGTTCGCCGACTTCCTCACGGGCTATGCCGGCCGCACCCTGCTGCTGACCGACAGTGCCGGTCGCCGCGAGATCGTCGCCAACTACCTGCAGGAATATGGCCTGAAGGCCGAACCCTGCGAGGACTACGCCAGCTTCCTGAACGGCAAGCAACGTTTCGCGCTGGGTGTCGGGCCGGTGCAGCACGGCTTTTTGCTGCCGGACGAGCAACTCGCCATCGTCACCGAGACCGAGTTGTACGCCACCCAGCCGCGCAGCCGGGCGGCGCGCGTGGCCAAGAAGAGCAACATCGAGCACATGCTGCGCGACCTCTCCGAACTCAAGCCAGGCGACCCGGTGGTGCACGAGCAACACGGCATCGCGCGCTATCAGGGGCTGGTAAACCTGGATCTGGGCGAAGGCGAGAACGAGTTCCTGCTGCTGGAATACGCCGGTGCGGACAAGCTCTACGTGCCGGTGTCGCACCTGCACGTCATCAGCCGCTACAGCGGCGGCGCGCCGGAAACCGCGCCCCTGCACAAGCTGGGCAGCGGCGCATGGGACAAGGCCCGCCGCCGCGCGCTGCAACAAGTGCGCGACACCGCAGCCGAGTTGCTCAACCTGTATGCGGCGCGCGCCACCCGCAAGGGCCACGCCTTCCCGCTCAGCCTGCGCGACTACGAGGAATTCGCCGCCGGCTTCGGCTTCGAGGAGACCGCCGACCAGGCCGCCGCGATCAGCGCGGTGCTGAGTGACCTGCAATCCGGCCAGCCCATGGACCGCCTGATCTGTGGCGACGTGGGCTTCGGCAAGACCGAGGTGGCCTTGCGGGCCGCCTTCGTCGCGGCGATGGCCGGCAAACAGGTGGCGGTGCTGGTCCCCACCACGCTGCTGGCCGAACAGCATTTCCAGAATTTCTCCACCCGTTTCGCCGACTGGCCGGTAAAGCTCGCCGAACTGTCGCGCTTCCGCTCCGCCAAGGAAACGACGCTGGCGCTGAAGGAACTGGCCGAAGGCAAACTGGACATCATCATCGGCACGCACAAGCTGATCCAGAAGGACGTGAAGTTCGCCAACCTGGGGCTGGTGATTCTGGACGAGGAACACCGTTTCGGCGTGCAGCAGAAAGAGAAACTCAAGGCGTTGCGCGCGGAAGTGGACATCCTGACGCTGACCGCCACGCCCATCCCGCGCACGCTGGCGATGTCGCTGGAAGGGCTGCGCGACTTTTCGGTGATCGCCACCGCCCCGCAGCGGCGACTGTCCATCAAGACCTTCGTGGCCAGCTACAGTCAGGGCGTGGTGCGCGAGGCGGTGCTGCGCGAATTGAAGCGTGGCGGACAGGTGTACTTCCTGCACAACGAAGTGGACACCATGCCCAACATGCTGGAAAAGCTGGAGGCGCTGCTACCCGAGGCGCGCATCCGCATGGCCCACGGCCAGATGGCGGAGCGCGAACTGGAAGCGGTGATGCGCGACTTCCATCACCAGCGTTTCAACGTGCTGCTGTGCTCCACCATCATCGAGACCGGCATAGACGTGCCGACCGCCAACACCATCATCATGAACCGCGCCGACCGCTTCGGCCTGGCGCAGTTGCACCAGTTGCGCGGCCGCGTCGGACGTTCGCACCATCAGGCCTACGCCTACCTGCTGGTGGACAGCATGGACGGGCTGACCGCGCAGGCCAAAAAACGTCTGGAGGCGATCCAGGCGATGGAGCAGCTGGGCAGCGGATTCTATCTGGCGATGCACGACCTGGAGATCAGGGGGGCCGGCGAAGTGCTGGGCGAATCGCAGAGCGGCGAGATGCAGGAGATAGGCTTCGCGCTCTACAACGACATGCTTGCCGCCGCCATCAAATCGCTGAAGGCGGGCAAGGAGCCCGACATGGCGCACCCGCTGGGGGTCACCACCGAGATCAATCTGCACAGTCCGGCGCTGTTGCCCAACGACTACTGCGGCGACATCCACCAGCGCCTGATGCTCTACAAGCGGCTCGCCAATTGCGAAAACCAGCCGGAACTGGACGACATCCATCAGGAACTGGTGGACCGCTTCGGCCTGCCGCCGCAACCCGCGCAAACCCTGCTCGACAGCCACCGCCTGCGCATCGCGGCCAAGCCGCTGGGCATCAGCAAACTGGATGCCTCGTCGGAAGCCATCGTGGTGCAGTTCGTGCCCAACCCGCCGATAGACCCGATGAAGATCATCACGATGATCCAGAGCCGCCGCTACATCAAAATGACCGGACAGGATAAACTGCGCATCGAACTGAAACACGACGACCTGAGCCAGCGCGTGCTGGCGATCAGGAATTTTTTCAACGAACTGAAGTAATTATGGGGTGCGTAGCCCATGCGACCTACGCATTGCAGATGTCCAAGCTGTGCGCCATAATCCCCGCCAGCAAATTCGAGAAAGGATAGCATCGTGCCCATCGTGTCGATCTTCTTCGGCATCATCGTCCGAATGTGGCACGACGATCACCCGCCGCCCCACATCCATGTCGAGTACCAAGGATTCGAAGCGCTGATCAACATCAGGACAGGCGAAGTAAGTGAGGGCAAATTACCGAATAAGGCGGCCGCCCTCGTCAGGGAGTGGTGCCTGCATCATCGGGCTGAACTATTGGCGAACTGGGAAAGAGGTCAGCGTTTTGAACCGATGGAGCGAATACCGGGAGCAGATCAGGATGATTAAAGTAATCGAAGCGAATTACCTAGGCGATTTCCGCATCGGGCTGGCTTTATCAGACGGCAAGGAGGGTGAATTCGACGGCAAGGCGCTTTTGCAGCGCACGGGACCGCTGCTCGAACCACTGCGGAACGAAGACTACTTCCGGCGCTTCTTCCTCGATGCCGGCGCGCTGTGCTGGCCGAACGGTCTTGAGCTTTCCCCTGCCCGCCTGCACGAAACCAGCCGCAGCCTGCAAGCCGCGTAATCCGTCTTCCGATCTCCCATGAGCATAGAAGGCAGACTGACGCTACGAAACTATCGCTGTTTCGACTGGCATAATCCCGCCGTGCTGGAATTCGGCAACGGATTTGCCGCACTGGTCGGCGCGAACAACTCGGGTAAATCTGCGGCATTGCGTGCGGTATACGAGTTGCGCTCCTACTTCGCCGACCTGATTTATTTACCGCAAAATCCCTTTAATCGTAATCCCCTTGGCATTACCGATATCGCGGAATTAAGCAACGATGCAGACACAGGGCGATTCCAGTTTGAACTCGAATTGACTGATTATCGGCATCCGCAAACCCATGGCCACTTTGTTGCAACGGCCATAACTATCGAGTTCCGAAACAGCACTCCAGCCATCATTCAACTCAAGGCTCTCGATCTTGCTGGGCGGATGAATCATTGGGCAAATCTGGAGCCGTCAGTTATCTCTCTCGGGATGGAGTCATCTTCACAGGGATGGAGCATTGGCTATGCCAACGTAGATATAGCCGCACTAAGTTCATTTGCAAACGAGCTCTCGCAATCGAAATATTACCCGGCCTTCAGGAATGCTATCAACGAAGGAGCAGGCAGTTACTACGATCTGCCGGTGGGAACCGCCCTCGTTTCAACGTGGGATCAATGGAAAGCCGGCAGCTATCGCGCCCATAAAATCGCAATCAACCGAGTGGAACGCGAAATCGCCGACCTGCTCGGTTTCAGGTCGCTGCAAATCAATGCGGACCAATCGGGCAAAACACTGGACGTCATCATTGATGGCCGCCCGCAGAAGCTCTATGAGGTCGGTGCTGGCGTCGCGCAACTTATCATCGTGCTGGCTGCGGCGCTGATACACAAGCCGCCCTACATCCTCATTGACGAACCGGAACTGAGCCTGCATCCTGCATTGCAACTGAATTTCCTCGCAACGCTGGGCGCATACGCACAAAAAGGCGTGATCTATTCGACCCACTCCATCAGCTTGGCTAGGAGCACCGCCGAGCGCATCTATGCGGTCAAGAAAATCGGCAGCGGCTCTTCGAGAATGCATCCGTTCGGCGACAACAAGATCAACTTCGGCGGCTGGCTCGGCGAGCTCAGTTATTCGAGCCGGGTGGAACTCGGCTGCGAAGGCGTATTGCTTGTCGAAGGGCCGACCGAAGTCATGTGCTTTCAGGAATTCCTGCGCAAACTCGGCAAGGATCACAAATACGTCCTTCTCCAACTGGGCGGTTCCTCGCTGATTCGGGGAGGCGTAATACCCCACCTCTCCGAAATCGCCCGGATCGTTGATCCCGCAAAGATTCATGCCTTTATTGACAGTGAGAGAGATGCGGCCGATGCGCCGCTTGCACCCGACCGTGCTGCTTTTATCGAAGATTGCAGGAGCATTGGCATCAACGTCTGCGCTTCGGAAAGAAAAGCCACCGACAACTATTTCGAGGCCAACGGAATCCAAAAAGCACTGGGGCCAGAATTCAAACCGCTGGCCCCCTACCAGAAACTGAAGACCTGCGAAAAGCCTTGGCACAAGTCGGACAATTGGCGCATCGCCCGAGAAACCGAATTCAAAGACATTGAAAACACGGACTTGGGAAGATTCTTGTCGTCACTCTGACTCTCTTCAACACGAAGATGCGCTTCGTTACTCAGCGCATCATTAGGTGTCGCATCCGTCTCGCCACCTCCGGCCCTGACTATCCTCCGGAGCAGGTGTCCCATCCTGTATCCCATTCCTACCTGCTGCGGTAAAATCCGGACACCGCGCAATCCGTGCACACACAATACACATACAACTTCTCCTGCTCATGAATCTCATCCTCCAAGCCTTGCACGACATCCCCGCCGAACAGGTCGCACACCTCGCCGCCCTCGCCAACGCCAGTCAAGCCGACTGCCTGAACGCGCGGCTTTACCGCCTGACTGATGCCACGCCGCACGACGGCATCGCGGAGTATTGTTTCGCGCGGCAGATTGACTACGGTTTCGTGCCGGCAGGCCGCAAGCTGGCGGATTTCGGCCTGTTGGTGATGGACATGGATTCGACGCTGATCTCCATCGAGTGCATAGACGAGATCGCCGACATGCAGGGACTGAAACCGCAAGTGGCGGAGATCACCGAATCGGCGATGCGTGGCGAGATAGACTTCGCCGAGAGCCTGCGCCGCCGCGTGGCATTGCTGGAAGGATTGGACGAGAGCGCCTTGCAGCGCGTGTATGATGAGCGCCTGAAATTGAACCCTGGCGCGGAACAGATGCTGGCAGCGATGAAGGCCAACAACATCAAGACCATGCTGGTATCGGGCGGCTTTTTGTTTTTCACCGAGCGCCTGAAACCGCGTCTGGGGCTGGATTACACCCATGCCAACCAGCTGGAGATCGTGGACGGCAAGCTCACCGGCAAGGTGCTGGGCCAGGTGTTCGACGCGCAGGGCAAGGCCGACTGGCTGGTGAAGATACGCGAGCAGCTGGGCCTAAAACCGGAACAGGTGATCGCGATGGGCGACGGCGCGAACGACCTGAAGATGATGGCGATAGCCGGCACAAGCGTTGCCTACCACGCCAAACCGGTGGTACGCGCCCAGGCGAAATACGCCCTGAATTTCATGGGGCTGGACGGCCTGATGAATCTGCTGGGCGAACACTAGCCGCTTCCTGATAGCAGCAACCACGCAGCACCCTTGTGAAGGCGAGCCATGAACAAGCGGATAGACCAGTTGATAGCCGAGATCGCAGCTCTCGAAACCGAACTCGAAACGCTGCTGGAAACCCGTCAACAGCAGCTGCGCTACCAGCTGGAAGGCCGGCGCATCGTGTTCGAGCAAGCCATCCGCGAGGCGCACCAGCGCGTCAGGATGAACGTGTTCCGCTGGCTGCTGACGGTGCGCCCGCAAAACTATCTGACCATGCCGTTCATCTACGGCGCCGCCGTGCCGCTGCTGTTCTTCGACTTTTCGGTGACGCTCTACCAGTGGGTGTGTTTCCCGGTCTACCGCATCGCCCGGGTGCCGCGCGCCGACTACATTGTCTACGACCACCAGCAACTGTCCTACCTGAACGCGATCGAAAAATTCCATTGCCTGTATTGTTCCTACGCGGTCGGGCTGCTGGCCTACGCGCAGGAGATCATCGCCCGCACCGAGCAGTATTTCTGCCCGATCAAACACGCCCGCAAGGTGCGCGCCGCGCATGCCCGCTACGACAGATTCCTCGAATACGGCGACGAGCAGGATTTCCACGCGCGTCTGGAAGCCTACCGCGCCGAACTTGCCGATGAACGAAAACGCACCCGACAACAGATGCCTGATAACCGCACCAGCCGCAGCAAAAACAGGGAGAAAACACCATGACACAAGAGATCAGCATTGAAGTCTTGCTGGAAAAATACGCCGAAGCCGATGAAAAATCCGTTCAGGATGTGCGCCGCCGCGTGGCGCGCGGTCTGGCGCAGGCCGAAAGCGTGGACCAGCGCGCGCACTGGGAAGAGGTGTTCTTCGCCGCGCAGGAAAACGGCTTCGTGCCTGCCGGGCGCATCAATTCGGCGGCTGGCCTGAAAATCCAGGCGACGCTGATCAACTGTTTCGTGCAGCCGGTGGGCGATGCGATCTCCGGCCTCACCGACGGCCGTCCCGGCATCTATGACGCGTTGCAGCAGGCCGCCGAGACCATGCGGCGCGGCGGCGGTGTCGGCTACGATTTCTCCGCCATCCGCCCCGAAGGCGCACAGGTCAAAGGCACCAACTCGCGCGCGTCGGGCCCCATCTCCTACATGCGCGTGTTCGACCGTTCCTGCGAGACCGTGGAATCGGCAGGGGCGCGACGCGGCGCGCAGATGGGCGTGTTGCGCTGCGACCATCCCGATATCGAGAAATTCATCTCAGCAAAAGACAAGGGCGACCTGCGCAATTTCAACATCTCGGTCGGCGTCACCGACGCGCTGATGCAGGCGGTGCAGGAAGACCGCGAATTCGAACTGGTGCACAAAGCTGCCCCGTCCGCAGCACTGCTGGAGGCGGGGGCGGCGCAACGCGACGATGGCATGTGGGTATATCGCAAAGTGCGCGCAACAGACCTATGGAAACAGATCATCGAAAGCACCTACGACCACGCCGAGCCGGGGGTGCTGTTCATAGACCGAATGAACCGCGACAACAACCTGTCGTATTGCGAAGTGATCGAGGCGACCAATCCTTGCGCCGAACAACCGCTGCCCCCTTACGGCTGCTGCTGTCTCGGTTCGATCAACCTGACGCACATGGTGAAGAACCCGTTCTCGCACCACGCCGGCTTCGACTACGAACCGTTCAAACAGCTGGTCAGGGTGGCGGTGCGCATGCTGGACAACGTGCTGGACGTGACCGCCTGGCCGCTGCCCGAACAGCAGCAGGAAGCCAGCAACAAGCGCCGCGTCGGTCTGGGTTTCACCGGCTTGGGCGATGCACTGGCGATGCTGGGACTGCGCTACGACACCGAGCAGGCGCGCAATTTTGCCGCCGACATCACCCGCATCATGCGCGACGAGGCCTATGCCGCTTCGGTGGAACTGGCGAAGGAGCGCGGCGCATTCCCGCTGCTGGACGCAGAACAGTACCTCGCCGAACCGCGTTTCGCCTCGCGCCTGCCCGATGAACTGAAGAACAACATCCGGCAGCACGGCATCCGCAATTCCCACCTGTTGTCCATCGCGCCCACAGGCACTATCTCGCTGGCCTTCGCCGACAACGCCTCGAACGGCATCGAGCCGGCCTTCTCGTGGTTCTACACCCGCAAGAAACGCATGATGGACGGTACCACCAAGGATTATTCGGTCGAAGACCACGCCTGGCGGCTGTTCAAGAAGCTGGGCGGCGACACCGACAAACTGCCACCCGCCTTCGTCACCGCGCTGGAAATCAGCGCGATAGACCACATGAAAATGGTCGCCGCCGTCGCGCCCTACATTGACACCTCGATCAGCAAGACCGTCAACGTGCCTGCCGACTACCCCTTCGAGAACTTCAAAGACCTCTACACCGAAGCCTGGAAGGCCGGCCTGAAAGGGCTGGCGACCTACCGCCCCAACAGCGTGCTGGGCTCGGTGCTGTCGGTCACGCCGGAACCGAAGAAGACCGAAACCAGCGAGGAGCAGCCGCAAGACTTCGTGTTCGATCAGGATCGCCGCATCGTGCTGGATGCCGCGCCCAAGCCGGCGCTGGCCTCGTTGCGCTGGCCGGGCCGCCCGGCGCTCCCTTCCGGCAGCGCCGGCTGGGTGTCGCAAGTGGTCAAACACACGCTGGGCAGCTTCGTGGCGTTCGTCTCGCATACCTCGAACGAATGCAACCACCCGTTCGAGGTCTGGGTGAACGGCTCGGAACAGCCGCGCGGGCTGGGCGCACTGGCCAAGACGCTGTCCATGGACATGCGTTCGCGCGATGCGGTGTGGGTGCGCATGAAGCTGGAGATGCTGATAAAGACCGCCGGCGACGACGCCTTCGACATGCCGATGCCACCTTCAGGCGACATCAAACGCATGCCCAGTCTGGTGGCGGCATTCGCCCACCTGTTGAAATTCCGCATCGAGGAACTGGAGGCGCTGAAGACCTGCGACGGCGACACCACCCCGATGATGGACGCGCTGTTCGCCAGAAAAGAACCCAAGACCGGCACCGACGGCACGATGAGCTGGACGGTGGACATCGCCAACGCCGGGACCGGCGACGACTTCGTGCTGGGCCTGAAAGAGCTGGTGCTGCCCGACGGCCAGCGCCGCCCGTATTCGATGTGGCTGTCCGGCGTCTACCCGCGCTCGCTGGACGGGCTGTGCAAGGTGCTGAGTCTGGACATGCGCGTGATAGACCCGGCCTGGATAGGCATGAAACTCAGGAAACTGCTGAACTTCGGCGAACCGCTGGGCGACTTCATGGCGCGTGTGCCGGGCGAGGCCAAGATGCAAAGCTACCCCTCCACCGTCGCCTACGTCGCCAAGCTCATCATCCACCGCTACGCGATGCTGAACGTGCTGGACGAACAGGGCTATCCGGTGCAGCAGATGGGCGTGCTGGAGATCCCCGACGGCCAGCTCAGACCCACCGCCATCAAACCGCTGGCCGGCAAGCATTGCAAGGAATGCGGCAACGCCACGCTGATCAAGAAGGACGGCTGCGAATTCTGCACCAGCTGCGGCGCGATCGGCGCTTGCGGCTGAACGGCGGCTGGCAGAATCAACCACGGCATCCCGACTATGACATTCTTGCGCTTGTTGCTGACACTGGCGTTGCTGGCGAACTTCACCACCCCGCTCTACGCCGCCGAGCGGACAGGAATGGGGGCGGCCGGAATGGATCAGGCCGAGCCGCTCGACAAACTGGATGCTCTGGCATCCCTGCTTGCGAAGACACCGGACACGGCTGACCACTGCCTGCCCGAATCCGAAGCAGCGAAAGTTTTGCAAATGGTGGCGCAAATCAGGCACGACAGGCCGGCCCGGCTGGTGACCCGCATCCGGCATAGCATTCGTTACTCCGACGCGCAGGTAGCTGCCATCGAGGGACGTGCGATGGGCAATTTCATGCTGCACGCGATTGCCTGCCGACTGGAATGGCGCGCCCGGCTACCCACCCTATCCACCCAGGCAGAAAATGCCGGTCAAGACAGCCTCTCCCGCCTCTTCGATGCGACCGCCGCGACTCTCGCGCTGGAGGAGAACTTGTCACATTTTGCGGTGCTGGCCGGCAACACCTCCGAGATTCCGCGCGACGCGTTGCTCGCACATCTGAATAACCTTTACGCATACACCTATGGCCAAACGCCGGAGTTGGGCGGTGAGCTGGGCGGCATAGTCAACGGGCTGACGCACATGCAAGCGATTCAGCTGCAACTGCCCGACGGACTGCGCGACCGTCTCGCTGCACGGCTGATTGAATATGGCCAGGCAGCGCGCGCGGAGCTTTTGCCGTCGCTGATGCGGGGAAGCCAGTTGCTTGAGCGTTACTGGCGGAAAGACGACTTATCGCCGGAACAAGCGCTGCAACTGGCAAGCTGGCTTGCCTACCTGCGCGATTCCTGGTTCAGCGCGCGCCCGGATGCCAATCCCTGCGCAGAACTGCGAACCAGACTGTCCCCACCGCTGACCAAACTGGTCAACCAGCACAACTATCCCCGGCAGCTTACCGGACTGCCGGGCGGATTCGATGCACAACTCTGCCACCGGCAGGTTCAGCGCATGCTGTCCGAACTCCGGCTGCCACCCGACGGGGCGGTGTTCGTCCTGAATCGCAACAAAGTCTGGCAGTTCCACCCACAACTGGCAGGTGAGCTCGATGCCCTGGCAGCGATGGGGACGCTGGGTTTCATGCAACCCAGCCCGCCGGTAGCTTTTCGCTGTCAGGCCGGCGGCAGCGGTTTTTCGCCCGCAGGGATTGCCAAAGCGCAAGGCTATCTTGCCGAATACACGACCTTTGCACGGCAACGCGGCTGGCTCGCCAACGACAATGGGCGCGCGGAGCATCTGGCGCGCCACGCCCTGGAAAGGCGTGTCGTCGCCGCGCTCAATCAGACGCAAAACCCCGTGCAGGATAGTCAGCCCATGATGCCGGCACAGATCAATGAACTACTCGAACTGCAAATCCAACTGGTACGACTTCTGCCCGATACTGCCCGGCAGTTCCGGCAATGCGTAAGCCTGCATGCCGGCGAAGAACTGGCGCGCATCGCCAGCGTTATGGGCGAATACCGGTTGGAATTGAGTCCGAACCCGGACGGCAGGCTCTACGACATCGGCAGCAGGCCGCTGCTTCAGGATTTTCTGGCGCGGCAACGGACGCAGGTGCAACTGTCGCTGGCAGTGGCAGAACCCTGGCTCAAGTTGCTGGAAAACACCGACGATGACAGCCAGACAACCCGCTACTGGCGCAACACCGAAAATGCAATACGACAAGCGCTTGTTGCCGACAACCCGAACAATCCGCTCAACCTGCTCGAACGCTTCATCATCGAGCAGGCCGCGACACTTGGGCATGACACTTGCAAGACTCAACTGGCCGCCTACGTCAGCCCGACTGCCGGCAACGAACTTTTTTCGGCGCGGAGACTGCAACTGGAGCGCCAGGCAGCGAGGACCTGCGAAGATCGTTCAAGCGCCATGGCTTACCAGCAGTACCGGGAGTTGGCGCAGCGTTTCAACCGCGAACTGGCGGGACGTTTCCCGTTTGCCGGGGTAGCGGCGCAGGATGCAGCCCCCGGACAAGTCAGACAATTCTTCCGCGACTATCGCGAACGCCAACCGATGTTGAGCCAGCTTCGGCAAACCCGGCACTCCCACGATTACAGCGATGTGGCACGATTCCTGGGGCAACTGGACGCGCTGACCGATCTCTTTGTGCGCGCCCCGACCGATGCCCATGATGTCCCACTTATCCGCATGGAAATCGGCTTCCGCGCCCGCCCGCAAGCCTCGCCGGGCAGCGAGCAGATCATCGCATGGCAACTCCTTTCCGCCGGCAGTTCTGCCCGTTATCCGAACGGCAGTAGCGGACTGGACTGGCGTATGGGCGATGCTCTGACGCTGGATCTCGACTGGGCGCAGCAATCCGCATGGCGCCCGATGCCCGATCCCCGTCAGCCTGATCTGACCATACAAGGCAGCACGGCCAGCTTCACGACGCGGGGCGAGTGGTCGTTATTCCGCATGATAGCGATGCACCAAAGGCCAGATCGCCTCGGATCGGACAATCAGGAAATCATGCTCGGCTTTGCGATCCCGACACGGCGCGATTCGCCGGCCAGCGCGTCGGAGAGTCGCGCCGCGCAGGTCTATCTGGCGCTGAGACTCGGCACGACGGACGGCAAACCTGGCCTGAGTGCGCCCTTGCATTACCCCGCGCACATCCCTGTCAGCGCCCCGCTGCCGGACTGATCAGCATCCCGCGCAGCTGCTGACATTATGGATGCCGCGAACCCGCCGGCATGGACGCGGCAACTCGCTCCACACCGATACATACGTCGCAGGTGTCAATGCTGCTACGCATTCGCGTAAAATACGGTGCCTCTCACACGACTCCGCACACTCAGCGAACCATATGGACACATCACGAGAGTCATTCGTCACCGCTTTTTTCAAGCTCGAATCCGCCAGCGGCATCATCCTGATGCTGTCAGCCGCACTGGCCGTCATCTGCGCCAACTCCCCGCTGCACCCCTATTACCAACTATTGCTGGACACGCCCGTCGAGGTGCGTGTCGGCGCGCTGGAGATCGCCAAACCGCTGCTGCTGTGGATCAACGACGGACTGATGGCGATATTCTTTTTTCTGGTCGGACTGGAACTGAAGCGGGAATTGATCGAGGGCGAACTGTCCGACCGGCGCAACGTCATCCTGCCCGGCATAGGCGCGATCGGCGGCATGGCCATACCTGCGCTGATCTATCTGGCCTTCAACATCGGCGACCCAATGGCCGTCGGCGGCTGGGCCATCCCGTCCGCCACCGACATCGCTTTCGCGCTGGGCGTGCTGACCCTGCTCGGCTCACGCGTCCCTCCGGCGCTGAAGATATTCCTCACTTCGCTGGCCATCTTTGACGACATCGGTGCGATTCTGATCATCGCGCTCTTCTACACCGCCTCGATCTCACTCACCGCCCTGCTGGTATCGGCAGGCTGCATCCTGGTACTCGCCTGGCTGAACAGCCGCAACGTGGAAGCCAAGAGCCTGTATATCGCCATCGGCATCGTGATGTGGGTCGCATTGCTGAAATCCGGCGTACACGCGACGCTGGCCGGCGTCATCCTCGCCATGGCCATCCCGATGCGCTCGAAAGTGAATGCGGACTATTCGCCGCTGAAAGACATGGAGCACGACCTGCATTCGGTGGTCGCATTCATCGTGCTGCCGGTATTCGCCTTCGCCAATGCAGGTATCGGGCTGATCGGCGTGGACGCGGAACACCTGTTCCATAACGTACCCGTAGGCATCGCGCTGGGGCTGTTCGTCGGCAAGCAGATAGGCGTGTTCGGATTTTGCTGGCTGACCATCAAACTCGGCCTGTCCAGCCTGCCCAATGGCATGTCGTGGCGCACGCTGTATGGCACGGCCACGCTGTGCGGCATCGGCTTCACCATGAGCCTGTTCATCGGTTCGCTGGCGTTCGAGCAAAGCGGTGTCAACCGGATGTTCGACGAGCGCCTCGGCATCATCCTCGGCTCACTCGTATCCGGCATCGCAGGCTATCTGATATTGAATGCCAGCCTACCGAAAAGCGATAACAAGGCCGATCCCAAAGCGGACTGAGATCATTCCACAGGGACTTTTCGCCCCCGCAAGCAACCCGGATTCCGGGTTAAAATCCCTGCGCTCATTCCCCGCCTAGCCACGCTCAATGAACCTCTGCCAATTCCGCCAACGCCTGACCGATCTGGGCGCGAAACCCTGCCATGCCGACCGACTGTTGCACGGCTGGTTACAGCTGTGCAGTTACGACAGAAAAGGCAGCCCGGCGGAGACTTTCTTTCCGGCGGCGCTGCGCCGCGAGTTGGCGGCCATCGAGGCGGAACTGGCGGGGCTGGCACGATTGCACGGCGAGTATCCCGCCGATGCCGAAGTGGCGCGGCTGCTGGTGCAACTGGCCGACGGGCAGATGGTGGAGAGCGTGCTGCTGCCGCGCGGCGGGCTGTGCATCTCGACGCAGGTCGGCTGCGCGGTGGGCTGCGTGTTTTGCATGAGCGGACGCAATGGTCTGCTGCGCCAGCTTTCCAGCCTGGAATTGGTCGCACAGGTGGTGTTGGCACGCCGTCGTCGTGCGGTGTCCAAGGTGGTGTTCATGGGCATGGGCGAGCCGGCGCATAACCTCGACAACGTGCTGGAAGCGATAGACCTGCTGGGCACGCAGGGCGGCATAGGCCACAAGAAGCTGGTGCTGTCCACGGTGGGCGACCTGCGGGTGTTCGAGCGGCTGATGGAAGGGTTACCGGCTGTTCCAAACCCCTCCCATCCTCCCCTTGTCAGGGGAGGGGCTGGCTTGGTTCTCTCACCACATGGGCGACGCATGGAACCGTCACCCCTCCCGATAAGGGGAGACCGGGAAGGATTCAGCAGCGGCCATGCGTCACCTCCCCTGAAGTGGTTCAAGCAGGCAAGCCGCGCAGCGGATGCTCGCACAAGGGGAGGCCGGGAGGGGTTAAGCAGCGAGCAAGCAGAGCAGACTTCGAATTTCAAAGTCCGCCCCGCGCTGGCGCTGTCGCTGCATACCACCGACGACGCGCTGCGCGCCAGGCTGCTGCCCAACGCGCCGCGTATCCCGGTGACCGAACTGGTCGAGCGTTGCGAGGAATATGCCCGTGCCACCGGCTACCCGGTGCAATACCAGTGGACGCTGATCGAGGGTGTGAACGATAACGATGCGGAACTGGAACGCGTCATCGAGTTGCTCTCCGGCAAGTACGCGATCATGAACTTCATCCCGTTCAACGACGTGGACGGGCTGGACTTCCGCCGCCCCTCGCCCGAACGGCTGGCGCGCATCGTCGGCACACTGAAGCAGCGCGGCATCGTCACCCAGTTGCGCGATTCGGCGGGTCAGGAAGTGGAAGGCGCTTGCGGCCAGTTGCGGGCGCGGGCAGAACGCAGCCTGAAGCGCCAATAGCAAAGGCCCGGCATCACCGGGCCTTATGACATCACGATCACGGTTTTCCGCTGCGCGGCAGGCCGCCCCGCTACTTCACATACACGCTGGTGTAATTGATGCTGGGTATCGGAAAAGTCATGTTGACCAACTGCCGGCAACTGGCGGAATACTTGTACAGATGATTGCCCGCCGCCAGATAGATGCCGTCGCCCCCATCCACCGCGATGCCCTCCGCCTTGACGCCGGTAGTGCAATAGGCGCGCTGCGCCAGTGTCCTGGTGTCGCGCGTGGTGAAGCCCAGTTGCGATCCGGTGTAGGACGCGTACAGCGTATCCCCCCTGACCGCCACGCCGGTGTACTGGATGGAAGGATCAGGAAAGCTCATGTCCGCCAGCAGCACGCAGCCGGTGCTGTATTTCAGCAGATGGTTGCCGGCAGCCAGATAGACCGCGCCGTAGGCATCTACGGCGATACCGGAAGCCTGTACCCCGGTCTGGCAATAGGCGTGTTGTTCCAGCGTTTCGGCATCGCGGATCGTGAAACCCAGTTGGGAACCGTCGTAAGCGGCGACTATCGTATTGCCGCTGATCGCCACATCGCCGTAATTGATGGCGCGATCCGGGAAGGTCATGTCCACCAGCAGCGCTCCGCGACTGTCATAACGGCGCAAATGGTTGCCAGAGGCCAGATAGATGTCGTCATTGTCGGCGACCGTAATGCCGCTGGCGCTGATGCCGGTGTCGAAATAGCCATACTGGTTGAGCGTGTTGACATCGCGCTGGGTCACCCCCCGCTGCGAACCGTTGTACGACGCGTACACCTCGACCGCACCCGCCGCACCGCAAACCCCGACAGACAGCATGATCGCAGCCCCCCACTTGCACAACCGTTGCACTTTCATGACCCACCCCTCCGCTGTAAGTAATTGTCTTAAAAAGCCTCCTGCCGATGCGCAGTTTCAGCCATATCGCTGGCGCGGTCAATCAAACAGGGTCGTCTGGCCAAGATCGCCCGACTGGGGCGCACATCCTGCCTAGCACATTGACACACCCCGCCCCGCTCTCATAAAGTTTCGCCCACTTGCAGATTTACCCGATGCACATCCCGCCGCACGTACGGCGCGAGGCCGAAGGCGCATCCCCCAGAACAGGAGCTGGCCGCAAGCAAGATTCCCGCACAGCGGGGAGCCAGTTTAGCGACGACAAAGGGGAAAGCATGACCGCAACAATCGCCCAGATCGATTCGAAAGTGCTCCTCATCCGGGGGGAACGGGTCATGCTCAGCCAGCACCTGGCCGAGTTGTACGAAGTCGAACCGCGAGTGTTGAACCAAGCGGTCAAGCGCAACATCGAGCGCTTCCCGGAAGACTTCATGTTCCAGCTCACTCCTGAAGAATTCACAAACTTGAAATCACAATTTGTGACCTCAAGTTGGGGCGGCATCCGCACTGCCCCCTACGCCTTCACCGAACAAGGCGTCGCCATGCTCTCCAGCGTCCTGCGCAGCGAACGCGCCATTCAGGTCAACATCGAAATCATGCGTGCCTTCGTCCGCCTGCGGCAGATGCTGGCGCGCAAACTCGCCGCACTGGAAAAGAAATACGACGCACGCTTCAAAGCCGTCTTCGAGGCCATCCATGAATTGATGACCCCACCGGAAAATATAAAGAAACGGACCATTGGATTTGCGGAGTGGGATAAGAAATGATGCCAGAAACCACATGGCCGGGTGAAAGACTGCCCGCGCTGAAGGGCAAGCTGACCTCGGATGCGTGGCTGGGGATGGGGGTGAAGTGACCACGGCAAGCCAGCCCCGCCCCCCAACTGACCCGAACTGATATAATTTGCAGCAACAATACTCGCCACATTGGCGAGATTTTTTCGGAGGAAATGATGCAAGTCAGCTCCAGTCTGAACAAGAAAATCGCCCAAGCTGTCCAGACCTCGATGCAGATCGAAGGCTGCAAGCCGGTACAGTCCGATGCAGTCAAAAAACAGGCTCAAGCGCTGATGGAACAGCATCGTGTCCAAGTACCAGTTCACGGAAAGTGACATCTACCTACCCGGCAGCGATATTCCCAAGAATCGTCTGGGAATAGAAGCGCCGGACGTTTTACACGAAGTAGAAGCCACGCTGCTGCAACAAGCCTACACCCGCTTTATCACCGAACTCGATTCCACCGTCTGCTTCGACGAAGCCTATTTCAAATCCCTGCACCGCGATACGTTCTCCTCCCTGTATGAATGGGCTGGCCTGAACACCTACATCGAAGCCTCCATCCTGTGCGTGCAGCGCGCCGACAGTAGCAAACTGCAACAAATCATCTTGCAGGGGTTGCAGAGAATGGGGGGTACGAAATGAAAAAGGAAAAACTGAAAATCACCGATTCCAGCGGCAACGTATTTCTCGATCTTGGCTTCCCCCAATCCCGCGTCTCCGACCTGATACGGGGCAAGTTCGAGAAATTCAGTCTGGACATGTTGATTACGCTGGCAACAAGGGCGGGGAAAAAGGTTGAACTCAGGTTGGCGGCGTGAAAACGTGGTCCGTCCCCGAATATTAGCAATACGTCGCCATCAATAACGCAGCAGAGCCAATGGGCGTCTCAAAACAATTGAGCCGGGCCCCTTTAATTCAGGGAGATTTGTTATGACTGCAGTATTGTCGATTCATTTTGATGGCCCGATAGTTACAGAGCACAAAGTATCGCTTCGAGTAATGGCGAAGACATATGAACATATGCAGCGAGCCATTGATCGTGCCTACCTTGATACAAAATATGGAAGTGTATGGAAGCATGCGCGGTTGAAGCGGGAGGACTACGAGCATACTGAATTTTTGGCAGACTATCCGCGCGAGGGTGGAATCATCCTTGATGGAATAAAGGCCGGTGCCGAGGCTATTATCGACAGAATAAATGGCGCTATCGCTGCGCCCTTTGAAAAAGCGGCACAGCAGGGGGTTGAGGAGCATGCATCTATCGTTGATCAACTACCCACACGACGTCAGTATGCACATGCAAATAAAGATATGCTTGCTACGTATCAGGATATGGTTGATCGCCCCGATACGAGGGTTGTCCGTGCCTATTCGGATCGATCAATTGTAAAGGAGGTTGACCAGATAGCCTCAATGGTAAAACCCGATGAACTAGATGGGAGCTACGTGGAATTTAAGCTATATGGCTCTCGAGCTCATCCGGTTTATACATTTGATGCAGCCATGGCAAAAAGATTTCATGATGTAGTTTCACGACGCGAACTGGGGGAGCCAGTCTTAATTCGTGGAAGAATAAGATCCCTTGATCAAGGAAACAGATACTCTCCAATGAAGGCAAAGATATTAAATCTCGATAGCCATCGTGAGATTACGCTGCATTTGGGGGCTGAAGAAGATTTCATTAGGCTACACCCCTACCATACAGCAGAGCAGGTTTTTCTGTTCGCCAGCCCAGTCATTGAATTTGGGGCATATGACCCTAACGGGGGCGACATGTATTTTGTCGATGTTGCAGAGTGAGTAAAGATAGTAGCGGGCTGGACTCGCTGAAGGAGGAGTACCTTTCACAGATACGAGGGCTATTCCCCTTGTATCGAGCCGCGTTGCTAGTCGTTGCGCTGGTTATTGTTGTGGCCGTACAAAATTCCAAATTCAAAAGTGTGTCAGAGGGGCTGCTGCATTTGCAACTACGCACACTCGCTGATTTTGACAAGGGCTTCTTTTCGACTCTAACTGTTCAGGATGTGCTGATAGCCGTCGGAATACTCCTGCTTGGTGTGATGTTGCATCGGCTTGTTCGCTGGTTATTCTTCTTGTGGCTACGCAAGAGGCTAAAGCTTGATGATGTAGCCAAGGCAATGAGTGAAAAATCCGCAGCCTCTAGCGACAGAACGATTGTGAGCTATTTTGCGCTAAAAAAATCTGAGAACGAGGCAACCAATTGGGGCAAGAAGGTTTCAGGATTGTCGCTGATGAGCGAGTCAATCCTGACGCTTAGCCTTGTCTTTATATACGCTGGGTGTTTTGGCAATCTGATTGACTTCGGTGTTGCACTTGTTTTGTTTGTGTGTGCGTTGCTAGCGGCGGCGAGGAGTTTTATTGTGTTCTTAAGATACTACTTGCCGCATACGGCACACATCAGAGGCTTCTTGGGCCAAGGTAACGAGGTTAAATTGCCATAATGATGAAGATCGTTCCCAAGAAAAATGGCGATATGGGGTCAGCTTCGAAATACATTTCACAGAAGCACGGTAGGCTGGGGTGAAGAATGAACCCCAGATTCATTCGTCCCGCTTTCCGAAACGCTGGGGTTCGTGCCTCACCCCAGCCTACGCTTCGGCTCATGAAAAAGCCCGGCCATAGCCGGGCTTTTCTTTGGCGACACCCTTCGACAGGATCTAGGCGAACGGACGTTATTTCTCGAACCTCAGAGCGTGGTTGTTGGGGCTTTAGCCCCTTACAACCACGGCCTACCCCTTCGCTCAAAACAAGAAGCGCATGGCGCGACTATGTTTTTAGGCGAAGACCCGCGCGATCTTGCGGGTATCACCCCTTATCAAACCTCATCACACCCGATTTGCAATCCACCCTGACGGTGTCTTTCGCGGCGTAATGGCCTTGCAGGATGGCTTTAGCCAGCGGGTTTTCCAGTTGTGACTGGATGGCGCGCTTCAGCGGTCTGGCACCGTACACCGGGTCGAAGCCGGCGGTGGCGATTTCGGCGAGTGCGGCTTCGGTGACTTCCAGCTTCATCTCCATCGCGGCCAGCCGTTGTTCCAGATACTGCAACTGGATGCGGGCGATGGACTTGATGTTCTTCTCGTCCAGCGCGTGGAACACCACCACCTCGTCTATGCGGTTGATGAACTCGGGGCGGAAGTAGCTCTTCACCTCGCCCATCACCGCCAGTTTCACCACCTGATAATCCTCACCTTCCATCTGCTGAATCATCTGGCTGCCCAGGTTGGAAGTCATCACGATGACGGTGTTTTTGAAGTCCACCGTGCGCCCCTGCCCGTCTGTCATGCGGCCATCGTCCAGCGCCTGCAACAGCACGTTGAACACGTCGGGATGCGCCTTCTCCACCTCGTCCAGCAGGATCACGCTGTACGGCTTGCGACGCACCGCCTCGGTCAGCCCGCCGCCTTCTTCATAGCCGACATAGCCCGGCGGCGCACCGATCAGGCGCGCGACGGAATGCTTTTCCATGTATTCGGACATATCTATGCGGATCAGGTGTTCTTCCGAGTCGAACATGAAACCGGCCAGCGCCTTGCACAGTTCGGTCTTGCCCACGCCGGTGGGACCCAAAAACAAAAACGAGCCATACGGACGATTCGGGTCGGACAAGCCGGAACGCGAACGGCGGATGGCATCCGACACCAGCCGCACGGCCTCGTCCTGCCCGACCACGCGCTCGTGCAGCTTGTCTTCCATCTTCAGCAGCTTGTCGCGCTCGCCGGTCATCATCTTGGACACCGGAATGCCGGTGGCGCGGCTGACTACCTCGGCGATCTCTTCGGCGCCGACTTGGGTGCGCAGCAGCTTGTTCTTGCTGCCGTCGCCCTCGGCTTCGCGCTGGGCGGCTTCCTTCAGACGGGCTTCCAGTTGCGGCAGCTTGCCGTATTGCAATTCAGCGACCTTCTCCAGCTTGCCTTCGCGTTGCAGGCGCACGATCTCGGCCTTCACCTGATCCATCTCTTCCTTCAGGGTGGCCGTACCCTGAGCCGCGCCCTTCTCGGCTTTCCAGACCTCTTCGAGATCGGCGTATTCGCGGCTCAACCGGGCGATTTCCTGCTCGATCAGTGCAAAGCGTTTCTGCGAGGCTTCGTCCTTTTCCTTTTTCACCGCCTCGCGCTCGATCTTCAGCTGGATCAAACGGCGGTCGAGTTTATCCATCACCTCCGGCTTGGAATCTATCTCCATCTTGATGCGCGCGGCGGCCTCGTCTATCAGGTCTATCGCCTTGTCCGGCAGGAAGCGGTCGGTGATGTAGCGATTCGACAACTCGGCGGCGGCGACGATGGCCGGGTCGGTGATGTCTACGCCGTGATGCAGTTCGTAACGCTCACGCAGGCCGCGCAGGATGGCGATGGTGGATTCGACGGTAGGCTCGTCCACCAGCACCTTCTGGAAGCGGCGCTCCAGTGCGGCATCCTTCTCGATGTACTTGCGATATTCGTCCAGCGTGGTCGCGCCGACGCAATGCAATTCGCCGCGCGCCAGCGCGGGTTTGAGCATATTGCCGGCATCCATCGCGCCCTCGGCCTTGCCCGCACCCACCATGGTGTGCAGCTCGTCTATGAACACGATGGTGCGGCCTTCGTCCTGCGCCAGTTCCTTCAGTACCGACTTCAGGCGTTCCTCGAACTCGCCGCGATACTTGGCCCCTGCCAGCAGTGCCGCCATGTCGAGGCTCAACACCTTCTTGCCCTTGAGCGACTCCGGCACTTCGTCGTTGACGATGCGCTGCGCCAAGCCTTCGACGATGGCGGTCTTGCCCACGCCCGGCTCGCCGATCAGCACCGGGTTGTTCTTGGTGCGGCGCTGCAACACTTGGATGGCGCGACGAATCTCGTCGTCGCGGCCTATCACCGGGTCGAGCTTGCCCATGCGGGCGCGCTCGGTCAGATCCAGGGTGAATTTCTTCAGCGCCTCGCGGCTGCCTTCGGCTTCCTGCGAACCGACCGACTCGCCACCGCGCACCGCGTTGATGGCGGTTTCCAGTGTGGCGCGGTTAATGCCGTGCTGCTTGTACAGGCGACCGGTCTCACCCTTGTCGGCAGTCAAAGCCAACAGGAACATCTCGCTGGCGATAAACTGGTCGCCGCGCTTCTGCGCTTCCTTGTCAGTCAGGTTGAGCAGGTTGGCCAGATCGCGTCCGACCGTCACCTCGCCGCCGTGGCCTTCGACCTTGGGCAGGCGGTTCACCGCATCCTGCAGGGCGGGTTTCAACCCGCCGACATTCCCCCCTGCGCGCGCCAGCAGCGATCCCGCGCCGCTGTCGGCATCGTTGAGCAATGCCAGCAGCAGATGGTGCGGCTCGATGAACTGGCTGTCGCTGCCCACCGCCAGACTCTGCGCGTCGGACAGGGCTTGTTGCAACTTGGTCGTGAACTTATCAAAACGCATGGTGCACTCCTCACAAGGGATTTTCGAATGCGGTGCAGATGGGGGAAGGATGACGGATTTCAAGTGCCGGTGCATCAAATGCATCGCCGCTGTTTCGCGGCCAGCCGCCGCCTCGCTTATACTACGCGCCCTGTACAGCCATCATGAAGCGAGCCTTTCCGTGACATCTTTCCCGCCAACCAGCCAACTCCAACGTAACGTCCGAGCCTCTCTTGACGAAGACATCGCCAGCGGCGACCTGACCGCGCAGCTGTTGCCGCCGTTCCAGCCCGCCAGCGCGCAGGTCATCTCGCGCCAGACCGGCGTACTGTGCGGCACGGCCTGGTTCGATGCCTGCTTCACCGCGCTCGATGCCGACTGCCGGATAGACTGGCAGGCCAAAGACGGCGAGCGCATCACGCCCGGCCAGACGCTGTGCCGCATCACCGGCAACGCCCGCGCGCTGCTGAGCGCAGAACGCAACGCATTGAATCTGTTGCAGACCTTATCCGGCACTGCCACCACCACGCGCCGTTATGTGGATGCGGTGGCGGGATTGCCGGTCAAGATCATGGACACCCGCAAGACCCTGCCCGGCCTGCGCGACGCGCAAAAATATGCGGTGCGCATGGGCGGCGGCTACAACCAGCGCACCGGCCTGTACGACGGCATCCTGATCAAGGAGAACCACATCGCGGCGGCGGGCGGCATCAGCGCCGTGCTGAAGGCGGCGGCAAGCCTGGCCCCGCCCGGCGTATCGGTGCAGATCGAGGTGGAAAACTGGATGGAACTGGACGAGGCGCTAAACGCCGGCGCGAAGCTGATCCTGCTGGACAATTTCGATCTGGAAGCACTGGCCTCCGCCGTCAAACACACCGCCGGGCGCGCCGAACTGGAAGCCTCCGGCGGCATCACGCTGGCCGGCCTGCGCGAAGTTGCCGAGACCGGCGTGGACCGCATCTCGATCGGCGCGCTGACCAAAGATGTCGAGGCGCTAGACCTCTCGATGCGCTTCATCTGACCCCGCCGCCGGCGACCGTTCAACGCACGAGTTTGCGGCCCGATTTCGGGTGTTCGTTCGCCTGGCAGGCGCGGCGATAGCCGTGCAGGGCCTTTTGCACCCTCGCCAGCAGCGTGCCGTGCGGATATTCGCCGGAATCATCCGGCTCGCCGGCGGGTAGCCCCATCAGCAACTTTGCGCCGTCCAGCACATGCTCGAAGGCATGGATATGGAAGTTCCCGTGCGCTACTGCCTCGACCACGCGGCGCTCCAGCATCAGGTGACGCAAGTTGCGGGAAGGAATCAGCACGCCCTGACTGCCGGTGAGCCCCGCCGCCTCGCAGACCCGGAAATAGCCCTCGATCTTTTCGTTGATGCCGCCGACCGGCAACACTTCGCCGTGCTGGTTAAGTGCGCCGGTGACCGCGATGCCCTGTTTCACCGGCTGGCCGGACAGCGACGACAGCAGCGCAAAGAGCTCGGCGCAGGATGCCGAGTCGCCTTCCACACCATGGTATTCCTGCTCGAACACCAGCGAGGCGCTGAGCGCCAGCGGAGCCAGATGCGCGAACAACGCGGACAGATAATGTTGCAGGATCAGCACGCCCTTGTCGTGCACCGGGCCTGACATCTCGACTTCGCGCTCGATGTTGAGCAGGCCATCGCTACCGGCAAAGGTGCGCGCAGTGATCCTGACCGGCAGGCCGAAACAACAGTCGCCCAACTCCATCACGGTCAGGCCGTTGATCTGCCCGACCTTTTCGCCTTGCAGACTGATCAGCACCTCGCCCTCGGTGATGGCCTCGCGCATCCGGCTGTCGGGGTAATCGTGGCGGTGGACTTGCGCGGCCAGCGCCGCTTCGACATCCGCCGCCGAAACCAAGCTGTTTGTCTGGTCGGCATTGGCATTACGCTGACAGCAGAGCGCCGCACTTTCCATCACTCTGGCCTCGCTGCGGGCGAAGATCGCACTCTGGCGAGACTGGTCTTCCGCCTCGCGGTGCGAAGCCTCCAGCAGGCGCGCCACCGCTTCCGGCGAGAAATGCGGCAGGCCCAGCTTGCGGCAGGCATGAGAAACGAACACGGCAAAAGCGCGGCGGGTCTCATCGCTGGCGGGGTAACTCTCAGCGAAATCCACCTTGACCCGGAAACGGCGAGCGAATTCCGGGTCTTCCTCCTGCAACTCGTAATACTGCTCGCGCGAGCCGATCAGAATGATCTTGACCTCCACATCCACAGGCTCGGGTTCCAGCGACACCGCCGCGATCGGCGCGAAAGCGGTGCCCGGCTCCTCGATCTGCAGCTTGCCACTGCGCAGCAAGCGCCGCAGTTTCTCCCACACCAGCCCATCTACCAACAGGTCGCGCAGGTGCAGCATCAAAAACCCGCCATGCGCCTTGAGCAGGCTACCGGCGCGAATACGACTGAAATCCGTCACCAGCACATCGTTCTCGGACTGATATTCAATGCTGCCGAACAGCGAGCGGAACAGCGGGTTATCCTCGACGATCACTGGCGCGCCGTGCAGCGCGTCGTTGTCCACCACCAGATTGACGCGATAGCGTGCCAACTGCGCCTCCCGCTCCGGCTGCCCGATATCCTCGTCGTCGCCAGGCTCGAACAATGCCAGATTCTCCAGCACGTCCTGCATCACCTGCTCCAGAAACAGGCCCAGCTTGATGGAATCCTTGATCTGCTTCTTCAGGCGGGTGCGTATCTCCTGAAACTCGTGATCGAGCAAGGCCGTCACCACCTTGCGTTTGAGTGCGGCCAGCGAGTCGTTCATCACGCGTTCCATCGGGCGCATCTGGTCGAGGAAGCGGGTGATCTCCACGCGCAATTCCAGCTCGGCTTGCTCGATCTCGGTGCGGCGCGTCTTGGGCAAAGACAGCACCTCGGTCTCGGTGAGCGCCTGGTTGTTTTCGCCCAGCAGCGTGAACACCAGATGGCCGGATTCGCGGTGCAAAGCGAAGCGCCTGGCCTCGGCAAACGCGTCGAGTGCGGCGTAGGCGCTGGCTTCATCGGCCTTGTAAGTCTTGCTGATACGCTCGCTCTCCGCCTTGAAATCCTGACTATCCAGACGACGCGGAATCTCGACAAGCAGCCGCTTGATAGCTTCTGCCATCAGCGACCTCAGCAAGCGGCCTTGTCCTGCGGGCAGACGCAGCGCGCGCGGGTGTTCTGGCGCATCGAAATTATGCAGATAACACAAGTCGGGCGGCACCGCCCTGCCTGCCGCTACCGCCGTCATCGCCTGCTTCAGCAATGAGCTGCGTCCGCTGCCGACCTCACCCAGCACGAACAGGTGGTAGTCCGGCTGCGCCATCTCCAGCCCGAATTTCGCAGCCAGTTCGGCGCGCTGCTGGCCTATCCAGGGCAGCGGCTCGTGCAACAGTTCTGAAGTATCGGCAAAACCCAGCGAGTCCGGTTCGACGGTACATCTCAACTGGGTAGGTGTCAGGTTGGAGAGAGACATGTTCAACGGTACCGCGTAAACGACATGAAAGCATTGTAACGAATATGCCGAAACCTGAAAGTCATTACTGAGTCATCACCCATCGCGCCAATTTATTGCTAAACTTCGTCAAAGTGCCAGCCATCAAAAAATAAATCACCGCACCGCTTTCAAGCACATGAACAAGATCTTGCTCCCACTACTCATCATGCTGACCTCGGCATTAGCGCCCTGTGCGTGGGCGGGCTTTGAAGATGACCTGGCCGACACAGGCAAGACAGAAAATTCGCAGCCTTTCCGCGACCTCAAGGCGCGCGCCGAAGCCGGCGACGCCGACGCGCAACTGAACATGGGCGGCCTGTATTTCAAGGGGGAGGGCGTTGCGCGCGACCTGCCCGAGGCCGCCAAGTGGTTCCTTAAGGCTGCCGACCAGCACCATCCGCAGGCGCAATTCAACCTGGGCATGATGTATGCCACCGGCCAGGGTGTGACACAGAACCACGATGAAGCCGTGAAATGGTATCGCCTGTCCGCCGAGCAAGGGCTGGCGGTGGCGCAGCTCAATCTGGGCGTGGCTTACTTTATGGGGCAAGGCGTTCCCCGCAGCGAAGCCGAGGCGGTCAAATGGCTGCGACTGGCAGCCAATCAGGGCGATGCCCAAGCCCAGTTCAACCTCGCGGTGATGTATGCCAATGGTCAGGGCATCCCGCAGGATTTCGTCGAATCCTACCGGCTGGCAGGACTGGCCGAAGCGCAAGGGCATACCACCGCCAAGGCTTTGCGGGCCGACCTGAAAGCGCGCATGTCCCCCGAACAACTGGCTGCAGCGACAGGCCAACAAGCCGCCGCCTCGACCGCCGAGCCTGCGACACCTGCCGCCGAGCCTGTGCAACCACCGCCGGCAGAGCAGCCCACCCCCGGCACAGCCCCCGAAGAATCTGCCCTGCCCACCGTGCCTGCTGCCTCAAACAATACCCCAGCGGTAGCTGCGCCGCGCGGTCATTCCCGGGCTATCGCCCATTCCGCCAACGATGGCAAGCATTACCTGCAACTGGGCGCATTCAAGTCCGAACAGGAAGCCGAAAAATTCATCGCTGAAGCCAAGCACAAACTCGGAAAATTTGGCAAATCGCTCAGCATCTACAGCACCGACAACTGGGTGCGCGTGCATATCGGCCCGTATCCCGATGCCGCTTCCGCACGCCGCGCCGCGACCCTGCTGAAGCATCGCTACGGCTTCGACACCATCGTCAAGCGGCATTGAACGACATAACAGGAACCGCCTTGAAACCCACCCTGATTGCCAGACTGGAAAAACTCAACGACTGGCGCTTACTGGCTGGTATTGCGGCACTGATCGTCCTGTTCACTGAATTTATCGTTGCCGCGATGAACCTGTTGCTGCAAGGCGATATAACCGTAGACTTCCTCATCACGGGTCTGGTCGCAGCGCTCATCGTCGCCCCATTGGGTCTTGTCTTGTTGAAGCGTTTATTGCAAGTGTTGACACATAACCGCCAACTTCAGACAGAAATCGCCGCCGAGCACGACAAGCAAAATCTGAATCTCGCCCTGATAACCGCGCAGATATTCATTTGGGAGTTAGACCTGCCCAGTGGCAAGATTCAATACGACGATAATCAACTCCCGTTGCTCGGCCTTGAATTCGGCCAGCCACCCCACGACATTCAGCAATGGATAGAACTCGTGCATCCGCATGACCGGGCCATATTCATGGAAAAATTCCAGGCCGCCCTGCAACCAGAATCACCGTTTTTCGATCTGGAATACCGTTTCTCTCCGATTCCCGATAGTGCCCAGCAATCCGGCAGCTGGAATCAGGACGATGCCTGGAGCCACTCCGGTTCGTGGAGTTGGCTGCACACCCGTGGCAGGGTGAACCAGCGCGACGCCAACGGCAATCCGCTGCTGGCCGGCGGGACGACCATGAATATCACCGCGCGCAAAGTGGCTGAACTGCAATCTCTCGACGCTCAAAAACGTTTCGAGTTGATCTTCAACAGCAGCCCCGACGTGATGGTCATCAGCAAGCTCCCGGAAGGCATCATCAGCAACGTCAACGATGCCTTTGTCGCCAATACCGGATACAGCAAACAGGATGCCATTGGCAACACCACCGTCGGACTGGGATTCTGGAGCGATGCTGAGCGCCACAAAATGACGGAGGCCATCGCCCGGGACGGCCAGTGTCGCGCTCTGGAATTCGACTTCACCCTGAAAAACGGCGAAAAGCGCACCGGCTCCTTCTCGGCTGTTGTCAGCCGGCTGGAAGGCATCCCACATCTGGTCAGCACGGTCCACGACATCACCGAACGCAAACAGATGGAAAACGCGCTGAAAGGCAGCGAGACGCGTTTCCGCGCCATCATCGAGGCCACTCCCGTGCCGCTGGCGCTGAACGATGCGGCGGGCAATATCACCTACCTGAACCGCGCGTTCCATGACACTCTGGGCTACACGCTGGCAGACATTCCCACGCTGGACGCATGGTGGCCACTTGCCTATCCCGACCCGCAATACCGCCAACATATCTTACAGAATTGGGGGCACGCAACCGAGCAGGCGATGGTCAGCAACTCGGACATCACTTCCATAGAGGGCGAAGTACGATGCAAGAATGGACAGACCCGCACCTTCATAATCGGCGGTAGCCCGCTGGCGGGCGAGCAAGCCTATCTATATCTGGTTTCCTTGTATGACATCACGGAACGCAAGCAAGCGGCACTAAAGTTGCAACGCAATGAAAGCTTGCTGCGCACCACGCTGGATTCGACCGATGAAGGCATTCTGATGATAGGCGGGAATGGTAGTTTGCTTGCCAGCAATCAACGCTTCATGGAACTCTGGAAAATTCCTCAACAGATTTCCGAGAGCGGCAAAGACGAACTATTACTGAACCATGTGTTGGATCAACTGATAGATCCGCAAGTCTTTCTGGATCAGGTTCATCGCCTGTATGGCAGCGACGATGAGGCACGCGATACGCTGTATTTCAAGGATGGTCGGGTGTTTTCGCGTTTCACGCGCGCACTGATAATTGACGGTCAGCGCGGACGCATCTGGTGCTTCAAGGACATCACCGAGCAACATCAAAAGGATAATGAACTGCAAGCTTCGAAAAGCCTGCTGCGCACCGTGATAGACACTGTGCCGGTGCGGGTTTTCTGGAAAGACCACGCCTCTCGCTTCCTAGGTTGTAACCTGGCCTTTGCCCGCGATGCAGGGCTGAGCCATCCGGCAGAGCTGATCGGCAAGGATGACACCCAGATGACCTGGAAAGATCAGGCTGAACTCTATCGCGCCGACGACCGGCAAGTTATGACTTCCGGCCAGGCCAAACTGACCTTCGACGAACCGCAGACCACGCCGGACGGACATGAAATCTGGCTGCGCACCTCGAAGACACCGCTCTACAACCAGGCAAACGAAGTGGTCGGCATCGTTGGCGTTTACGATGACATCACTGAGCAAAAGCACAACGAGCAAGCCTTGCAGGCCAGTGAATTCAAGTTGCGCACCGTCCTCAATAATGTGGATGCCTACATCTATCTCAAAGATACTGACGGACATTACCTGTTCGCCAATCGGCCCGTGCGCGAGCTTTGGCAGACCGAGATGGAGGACATCGTAGGCTTTGGCGACGAAAAATTCTTCGATGCGGCAACCACCTCGAATATCCGCATCAATGACCAACGGGTATTACAGGATGGCGAAACCCTGCGGGCCGAAGAAACCAATACAGTTCCGGAAACCGGCAATACCGCCACGTTTCTTTCCACCAAGTTGCCGCTCAGAAACGAGGCCGGGAAAATCTACGCGCTGTGCGGCATCTCGACCGACATCACTGCACGGAAGCAGATCGAACTTGAACTTGCCGAACGCGAAGCGCAGTTACGTATGCTGGTCCAGGCCGTACCCGATTCTGTCCAGTTCAAGGATGGTGCTGGCCGCTGGCTGATCGCCAATACCGTCTGCCTGCGACTGTTTGGCCTGGAAGGACTGGCATGGCAGAACCTGACCGACACCGAGATAGGCCAGCGCCACCCGCACCTCGCAACGGCGATGGCAGCCTGCCGGGCAGGGGACGAGGATGCTTGGCAAACTGGCAAGCTATTCCGTATCGAGGAAACTGTCCCCGATGCGGACGGAACGTCACATCACTACGACGTACTCAAAGCCCCGCTATTTGATGAGCAGGGCGGCCGCAAGGCACTGGTCATCGTCGCGCGCGACATCACCGAGAAAAAGCAATCCGAAGAACTGATCTGGAATCAGGCCAATTTCGATTCACTCACCCAACTTCCCAATCGTCGCATGTTCCGCGACCGCCTCAGGCAAGACATCAAAAAGGCGCACCGGGCCGGCTTGAAACTGGCACTGCTGTTCCTGGATCTCGATCATTTCAAGGAAGTCAACGACACGCTGGGGCACGACGCAGGCGATGCGCTGCTGATTGATGCCGCCTATCGCATCAGCGCCTGCGTGCGCGAATCCGACACCGTGGCGCGTCTGGGTGGTGACGAGTTCACCATCATCCTCGCCGAACTGGAAGACAATGGCGCAGTCGAACGCATCGCCGCCAACATCATTCAGTCTTTGAGCCAGCCGTTTTACCTGGAAACCGACACCCTCTATATTTCGGCCAGCATCGGCATTACGCTCTATCCGAATGACGGCATAGATTCCGCAACCCTGCTGAAAAATGCCGATCAGGCCATGTTTGCCGCCAAGCAATCCGGCCGCAACCGCTACAGCTATTTCACTAGCGACCTGCAACAAGAGGCTCAATACCGCCAGCAGGTCATCAATGATTTGCGCATCGCATTGGCGGAAGAACAGTTCCAACTGTATTACCAACCCATCGTCGAGCTTGCCACCGGGCGGGTACACAAGGCCGAATGCCTGTTACGCTGGTTGCACCCGGAACGCGGCCTGATCAATCCGGATGAGTTTATTCCATTAACCGAAGATTCCGGCATCATCCACGAACTCGGCGTATGGGTATTCTCGGAAGCGGCCAAGCAACTGAACCACTGCCGTGAATATTGTGGCAAAGGCTTTCAACTCAGTGTGAACGTGTCGCCGGTACAGTTCCAGGACGCCATCAAACAGCAAAAATGGCTGGACATTCTGAAAGCCAACAATCTGCAAGGCGATAGCATCGTGATCGAGATCACCGAGGGGCTGCTGCTCGAAACTGCCGATAGCGTCACAGAACAACTGCTGGCATTCCGCGATGCGGGTATTCAGGTCGCGATAGACGACTTCGGCACCGGTTATTCGGCGTTGTCATATCTGAACAAGCTGGACATTGACTACCTGAAGATAGACCAGTCCTTCATCCGTAATCTTGTCGCCGATTCCAGCGACATGGCGCTGGTGGAAGCCATCATCGTGATGGCGCACAAGTTGGGCTTGCAGGTGATCGCCGAAGGCGTGGAAACGGCCGAACAGAATGCCCTGCTGCAAACGATCAACTGCGATTATGTGCAGGGCTACTACTATAGCCATGCGCTGCCTGCCGATCAGCTCGAAGCCTGGTTGCAGGCGCGCCGGGCGTCGGTCAGTTAGGGAGACGCTGATTTATTCCGTTCGTGGTGAGCCTGTCGAACCATGAGCGGAATAAATCATGTTAAATCGTACAGTTAAAATGCCCTTCGACAAGCTCAGGGCGAACGGAGTAAATAAATCAGCGTCTCCTTAGGGATACGCTGAACCATTCGGATTCCGTCATTCCCACCCAGTAGAATCAACCGGCAAAATCAACCGGCGGGACGCCCGCCGAGTCAGCAGATGCGCGGCAGTTGTTCGCCGGCCAGCCAGTCCACGATGCGCCTGCCACCAAAGCGCGTGTCCATCTGCACGAAGCCGTGCGCGTCATGGCATACCTCACCGATGATGGCAGCCCTAGCCCCCAGCGGATGCGCGCGCATCGCCGCCAGCAGTCGTGGCGCATCCGCCGCCGCGCACAGCGCGACCAGCTTGCCCTCGTTGGCGACATACAGCGGGTCCAGTCCCAAAAATTCGCAGGCGGCGGCCACCGCCGGGTTGACCGGGATCGCCGCCTCGTCCAGCAGCATGCCCACGCCCGACTGCGCGGCGATCTCGTTCAGCGTGGTCGCCAGCCCGCCACGCGTCGGGTCGCGCAGCACGCGCAGCTCGACGCCGCTGTCCAGCATCGCCGCCACCAGCCCGTGCAGCGCCGCCGTGTCCGACACGATGGGCGCGTCGAAACTCAAATTCTCGCGCCGCGACAACACCGCCATGCCGTGATCGCCTATCGTGCCGGACAGCAGGATGCGGTCGCCAGGCCGCGCCCGGTCGCCCGACAGGTGCAAGCCTTCTGGCATCACGCCCACGCCGGTGGTGGTGATGAACACCCCGTCGCCCTTGCCGCGTTCCACCACCTTGGTGTCACCCGTGACGATGGCCACCCCCGCCTCGCGCGCCGCCCGCGCCATCGAATCCACGATGCGTTGCAGGTCGGACAACGGCAATCCTTCTTCGAGGATGAAACCGGCAGCAAGATAGAGCGGGGTCGCGCCCATCATCGCCACGTCGTTGACCGTGCCGTGCACCGCCAGACTGCCGATGTCGCCGCCCTCGAAGAACAGCGGCGAAACCACATGGCTGTCGGTGGACATCACCAGCCGCCCTGCGGGTTGCGGCAGCAACGCGCCGTCGTTGCCCTGCGCCAGATACGGATTGTCGAAGGCCGCCGCGAACAGCTGGGTGATGAGCTGCGCCATCGCCCGCCCGCCCGAACCGTGCGCCAGCTCGACGCGCCCGTTCTTCATGTCCAGCGACCGACCGGGTCTTTTGCTCATGTTCATGCTGTCGCCTCCCTGAACCTGCCGTAACTGTAATGCGCCGCGCACGCGCCTTCGCTGGACACCATGCAGGAGCCGATCGGCGTCTCCGGCGTGCAGGCCGTGCCGAAGATTTTGCATTGCTGCGGTGTCTTTTCGCCTCTCAGGATGGCCGCGCATTCGCAGGCCTTGTGGTCCGGTACGGCGACATAACTGACGCCGAAGCGGCTTTCCGCATCGAACGCGGCGTATGCCGAGCGCAGCTTCAACGCGCTGAAAGGCAAGCTGCCCAGCCCGCGCCACTCGAAACTGTCGCGCAGCTCGAACACTTGCCCGACCAGCGCCTGCGCCTTGAGGTTGCCCTCGGGCGTGACCGCGCGAGTGAATTCGTTCTCGACCTCGGCGCGACCGTCGTTGATCTGGCGCACCAGCATCAGGATGGCCTGCATCACGTCCAGCGGCTCAAAACCGGCGATCACCACCGGCTTGCGGTATTCAGCTGCAAACACCTCATAAGGCCGACTGCCGATCACCGTGGAGACGTGCGCCGGACCGATGAAACCGTCCAGATTCACGCCGCCTTCGGCATTCAGAATGGCGTGCATCGCCGCCGGGGTCAGCACGTGGTTGCACAGGATGCTGAAATTCGTCAGCTTTTCGGCTGCGGCCAGTTTGACCGCCACGGCGGTCGGCGGCGTGGTGGTCTCGAAGCCGATGGCCAGAAACACCACCTGCCGCGCCGGATTGTCGCGCGCGATGGCCAGCGCATCTGCGGTGGAATAGACCATGCGCACGTCCGCACCGGCAGCACGGGCGCGCATCAGCGTCATGCCGCCCGAAGCCGGCACGCGCATCGTGTCGCCATAGGTGCACAGGATCACGCGCTGCTCCAGCGCCAGCCGGATCGCCTGATCCACCCGACCCGTCGGCAGCACGCACACCGGACAGCCGGGGCCGTGTATCAGCCGCACGCAGGCGGGCAACAGGTCGGCCAGACCGTAGCGCGAAATGGCGTGGGTATGGCCGCCGCAGAACTCCATCAGCCGGTAACTGCGGCCCGGCATCACCTCGCGGGCGATGTTGGCGGCGATGTGCCGCGCCAGTTCGCCGTCGCGGAATTCGTCCACGTACTTCATCGCGCGTCCGCCTGGAATTCGGCCAGTTCGGCGAACAGCGCCAGCGTGCGCGCGGCTTCTGCGGGGTCGAGTTTTTGCAGCGCGAAGCCGGCATGCACGATCACATAGTCGCCCACCGCGACGCCGTCCACCAGCGCCAGCGAGATCTCCTTCTTCACGCCGCCCAGATTGACGAGGGCGGCATCACTGCCTATCAGTTGTTCAACGCAGGCGGGTATTGCTAGACACATATCAGTTTCCTTTTCGTTCGAGATGGTGCAGCGCGACCCACGCCTGCCCCAGCGAGATTGCAGCGTCACCCGGTTGCCGCGAGGTGTACACCTGCAAGCCTTGTGCTGCCAGCAATTCGGTGAGGCTGTCGGTCAGCAGCCCGTTGTAAAAACACCCACCGCCCAGCGCGACCCGGTTCAATTGTTGTTCGGTGGCGGCGCGCGCCACCCAGTCGGCCAGCCCGGCGGCCAGCGTGGCGTGGAACAGCGCAGCGCCGTAAGCCGCATCCGGGCAATCGGCCAATGCCGCCAGCAGTGGCACAAAATCCAGCACGCCGGAATCGGTGATCTGCCAGCCCCCCGCCAGCGGCACGACTGGGCCATGCCGTTCGGCCAGCGCTTGCAGCGCTATCGCGGCCTGCGCCTCGGCCTGCTGGACATAGTTCACGCCCAGCAACCCGGCGGCGGCATCGAACAGCCGGCCCATGCTGGAAGTCGGCGGACAGTTGAGTCCGCGCGCCAGCATCGCAGCCACGGTCGTCGCCGCAGGCAGATCGTGAAAGCGCGGCGCGATCTCGTCGCCGCGCCCCATGCTGGACAGTGCTGCCGCCGCCATCCGCCAGGGTTCGACCGCAGCGCGCTCGCCGCCCGGCATCGCCAAGTAGGCCAGATGCCCGATGCGCCGGCAGTCCGCGCCGTCCACCCGCAGCAACTCGCCGCCCCAGGCCGCTCCATCCGTCCCCAGCCCCACCCCGTCCAGCGCCAGCCCCAGCAGCGGCCCGGTCAAGCGGTGTTCGGCGCAAACGGCGGCGACATGCGCGTGGTGATGCTGCACGGCCAGCGCGGGGATGCCGTGACGCGCCGCGAAATCGAGCGCGAAGCGCGTACTGAAAAAATCCGGATGCAGGTCGTGCGCGACCAGCGCCGGGGCTACCTGCCCGCACAGTTCCGCCACGGTCTCTTCAAGCAAACGGCAGGCAGCGGCAGTGCCCAGATCGCCGATCAGCGCCGACACTTGTGCCCAATCGCCCTGCGTGACGCACACGGTATTTTTCAGCCACGCGCCGCAGGCCAGCACCGGCGGGCCGGAGAACGGCAGGGCGTATTGATTATTCAACCCAGATTGTTCGTTAGAGCAGAGTGTGCTTCTAAACCCCCTCCAACTCCCCCTTGACAGGGGGAGAGCCGAGCCTGCTCCTCCCCTGTCAAGGGGAGGGTGGGAGGGGTTGGGGTCTAATGGATTATTCGGATTCAAGGGTATCTGAAAGTGTGCGGCCAGCCTCGCGGCAGCCTGCGCGTATCCAGTCCAGCCACTGGTCCATGCCCTCCCCGCTGCTGACCGACAGACGTATCACCTGCAACGCCGGATTGACGCGGCGAGCATAGTCCACCGCCAGCTCCGGGTCGAATTCGAGGTGCGGCAACAGGTCGCACTTGTTCAACACCATCAGGCTGGCGGCGCGGAACATGTCGGGATATTTCAGCGGCTTGTCTTCGCCCTCGGTCACCGACAGGATTACCACCTTGTGCGCTTCGCCCAGATCAAAACTGGCCGGGCACACCAGATTGCCGACGTTCTCAATCAGCAGCAAACCGCCGTCGGGCAGATCGAGCTGGCGCATCGCCTGCGCGGTCATTTGCGCATCCAGATGGCAGCCGCGCCCGGTGTTGATCTGGATCGCAGGCGCGCCGGCGGCTCGGATGCGCGCGGCATCGTTCTCGGTCTGCTGGTCGCCCTCGATCACCGCCAGCGGCAGCGCGCCGTTCAGCGCGGTGATGGTCTTGACCAGCAGCGTGGTCTTGCCCGAACCGGGGCTGGACACCAGATTGAGCGCGAAGATGCCGCGTGCCGCGAGCATCTGGCGGTTGGCATCGGCCTGTGCGTCGTTTTTGGCCAGCAGGTCGCGCTCGACCTGAATGACGCGCAATTCCGCCGCTTGGTGAGCGTGACCGGCCTGGCCTTCCCCACTCCCGGGCGCGCGGAAAGCCAACGCGCCGCCACCTTTGGCGCGCACCGGGCGCTTGCCGCCGATCAGCACATCACGTCCGCCACATCCACATGTCCCACACATATCGTTACTCCGTTGTATCCCGCTTCATTCCACCAACAGGTCTTGCACCCGCATCCGCTCGCCCACCGTAACCTGCAACGCTGCGCTGCCGCAATCCGGGCACAGCCCGTAGCGTTCCTGCATCGCCACCGTCGCCCCGCATTGGCCGCACCGTCCCGCCCCCGGCGTCTCGACGATCTGCAATTCCGCGCCCTCGGCCAGCGTGCCGCGCATCACCGCGTCAAAACAGAAGCGCATCGCGTCCGGTTCGACGGCGGCAAGCTCGCCTATCTCCAGCACCACGCGGCGCACACGGCGAAAATCCTGCGCTCGCGCGGAATCCTCGATGATCTCCAGCACGCTTTCGGCCAGCGACATCTCGTGCATGTCAGCCGATGAAGAAAAGTGCGCCGCCGAACGCGGCGACCGATGCGCCGATCAGGCGCAACCATTGCGGGCGACCGATATGCCCCAGCGCACTGGCGATGGCGATACCGGCCAGATGCAGCGCGGCGGTGCTCAGCATGAAGCCCAGCGCGTAACGCAGACCGGACGCGTCATGCGGCATCTCGGCACCGTGCGCGTGGCCGTGGAACAGCGCGAACAGACCGACCAGCGCAACAGAGGCTGCCAGCGGCAGGCGGACGGCGGCGGCAACCAGCACGCCCAGCACCAGCAGCGACATCAGGATGCCACCCTCCACGAAAGGCAACGGCATCGCCGCCATGCCCGACAGGCCGCCCAGCGCCATTACCCCGACGAATGTCAGCGGCACCAGCCACAGCGACCGGCCACCCGACTGGCTGGCCCACAGCCCGACCGCAAGCATCGCGCAGAGATGATCCGCGCCCAGCAAGGGGTGCTGCACGCCATGCGCAAAGCCGTCCACCGCACCCGCGCCGACGTGGGCATAAGCGGGAAAGGCGATCAGCAAGGAAAGGGAAAAGACCAACTGAGAAAACGATTTGCGGCGCAATGAAACTATCACAATAACTCCTTAGAATTGCCTGAGTGATGAGCGTAAAACACTCGTATTGCGATTGTATGTCATCAACACCGCCTGTCAAACCCGTTTCGATAGGGTAAAATCCCCACAGACAAGCACATTATTTGCAGCCCAGTTTACCAATCTGCACCATTTGCAACCTAAGGAGAGTCTCCTCATGGTCAACCAAACCAACCCGCACGCCGCCTATCTCGACCCGATACTGGCTCGCCACCGGCACAATCCCGCCGACCTGCTGCAAATCCTCATCGCGGCGCAGGAGGCACACGGCCACATCCACACCGACGCGATAGACCACCTGAGCGCGGCGCTCGATCTGCCGCGCGCCAAGATCGAAGGGGTGGCCGGCTTCTATTCTTTCCTGCACCTGAAACCGCAAGGCCAATACCGCGTGCTGTTCTCCGACAACATCACCGACCGCATGCTGGGCAACATGGAGCTGATGAACAGCCTGTGCAGCCAGTTGTGGGTGGAAGCGGGCAAGGTCTCCGAGGACGGGCTGGTCAGCATCAACACCACCTCCTGCACCGGCATGTGCGACCAGGGGCCGGCGCTGCTGGTCAACAACATCGCCATCAACCGCTTGACGCAGGAACGCATCAACGCCATCGCCGAACTGATACGGGAGCGCGTGCCGGTGAGTGCGTGGCCAGCCGAATTCTTCGCCATCGAGGACAACATCCGCCGTCGCGACATCCTGCTGGACGGTCATTTCCAAAGCGGCTCGGCGCTGGCCGCACTGCTGCAACGCGGCAGTGATGCGACGCTCAACGAGATCAAGGCCTCGAAACTGCGCGGACGCGGCGGTGCGGGCTTCTCCACCGGCATGAAATGGGAGTTCTGCCGCAACGCGACCGGTGATGCGCACTACGTGGTGTGCAACGCCGACGAGGGCGAGCCGGGCACCTTCAAGGACCGCGTGCTGCTGAACGGCTACGCCGACCGGGTGTTCGAGGGCATGACGCTGTGCGCCCGCATCATCGGCGCGAAACAGGGCTTCCTCTACCTCAGAGGCGAATACCGCTACCTGCTGGAACACCTCAAAGCCGTGCTGCAACACCGCCGCCAGCAAAACCTGTTGGGCAAGGGCATTCTCGGCCAGGCCGATTTCGACTTTGATATCGAGATCCATCTGGGCGCGGGGGCCTATGTCTGCGGCGAAGAATCGGCGCTGATCGAATCGCTGGAAGGCAAGCGCGGCACGCCGCGCAACCGCCCGCCGTTCCCGGTGACGCACGGCTACCTGAACCAGCCGACAGTGGTGAACAACGTCGAGACCTTCGCCGCCACCACCCTGATCGCGGAAAACGGCGGCGCGTGGTACGCCGGCATCGGCACGGAAACCTCCAGCGGCACCAAGATTTTGTCGGTGTCCGGTGACTGCGAGCGGCCCGGCCTGTACGAATACCCGTTCGGCGTGACTATCGCCCAAGTGCTGGCCGACTGCGGCGCGCACAACACCCAGGCGGTGCAGGTCAGCGGCGCGTCCGGCGTGTGCCTCGCACCCAACGAATTCCAGCGGCGCATCGCTTTCGACGACATCCCGACTGCTGGCGCGTTCATGGTGTTCGATAAGACGCGCGACATGTTCGAGGTGGCGCGCAACTTCATCCACTTCTTCGCGCACGAGAGCTGCGGCTTCTGCACCCCCTGCCGGGTCGGCACGTCGTTGCTGTGCAACATGATGGACAAGCTGGCGGGTGGCCACGGCTCGCCCTACGACTTTGCCGAGATCGAAAAACTCAACGTGCTGTTGCAGTCCACCAGCCATTGCGGGCTGGGCCATTCGGCCTGCAACCCGGTGCTGGACACCATCGCCAAATTCCGTCCGGCCTACGACAAACGGCTGGCGCAGAAGGACTTCATTCCCGCGTTCGACCTCGACCGCGCCCTGTCGCAAGCCCGCCAGATGACCGGGCGCGACGACACCGGCGCACATTTGGAGCGTAACCATGAGCAAAGCTAATCCGCCCAGCTTCACGCTGGATGGCAAGACCATCCCGTTTGGCGAAGGCCAGACCATCATCCAGGCCGCGATGGACGCGGGTGTTTACATCCCGCACCTGTGCTTCAACCCTGAATTCAAGCCGCACGGCTCCTGCAAGCTGTGCACGGTCAAAGCCGATGGCCGCCAGACCGCCTCCTGCACCCAGCAGGCCAAAGACGGCATGGTGGTCGAAAGCGACATCAAGGAGATCAACGACGAGCGCCGCGCGCTGTTGCAGATGCTGTTCGTCGAGGGCAATCACTTCTGCCCGTCCTGCGAAAAGAGCGGCAACTGCCAGTTGCAGGCCACCGCCTACGAGCTGGACATGATGTCGCCGCACTTCGACCATTTCTTCCCCGACCGCCCGCTGGATGCCAGCCACCCGGACTATCTGCTCGATTTCAACCGCTGCATCCTGTGCTCGCTGTGCGTGCGCGCCAGCCGCGACGTGGACGGCAAGAACGTGTTCGCGCTGTCGGGCCGGGGCATCAAGAGCCATCTGATCGTCAACGCCAAATCTGGTCATCTGGCCGACACCGATTTTTCGGGCGACGACAAGGCAGCGCATGTCTGCCCGGTCGGCGTGATCCTGAAGAAGCGCGTCGGTTTCGCCACGCCAATCGGCCAGCGCAGCTTCGACGAGCAGCCGATCAGCGCCACGCCGCACCCCGTTGTGAAAGGCGCATGAAATGACTGCTCCCATCAAAAAGTTGAAAGTCGCCACCACCTCGCTGGCCGGTTGCTTCGGCTGCCACATGTCATTTCTGGACATAGACGAGCGCCTGCTGGATCTGGTGCAACTGGTCGAATTCGACCGTTCGCCGCTGACCGACATCAAGACCTGCGGCCCGTGCGACATCGGCATCATTGAAGGAGGCCTGTGCAACGCCGAGAACGTGCATGTGCTGCGCGAGTTCCGCGCCAACTGCACCATCCTGATCGCGATGGGCGCCTGCTCGGTGAACGGCGGCCTGCCCGCCCAGCGCAACCACCTGTCGCTGCCGGTGATACTGGAAGAGGTCTACCACGCCCAGCACGGGCTGGTGGACGGCTTCATCCCCAACGACCCGGAGCTGCCGTTGCCGCTGGACAAGGTGCATCCGATCCACGAAGTGGTGAAGGTGGATTACTTCATCCCCGGTTGCCCGCCTTCGGGTGACGCCATCTGGAAAGTGCTGACCGACCTGCTGGCAGGCCGCCAGCCCGAACTGGGCCACGGCCTCATTCATTACGATTAAAAGGTTGCCACCATGAGTGCAAATCTGGAAACCGCCGCCAACCCCGAAACCCTGCGCCGCGTCGCCATTGACCCGGTGTCGCGCGTCGAGGGTCACGGCAAAGTCACCATCCTGCTGGACGACAAAAACAAGGTGCATCAGGTGCGCCTGCACATCGTCGAGTTTCGCGGCTTCGAAAAATTCATCCAGGGCCGCCCGTACTGGGAAGTGCCGGTGATGGTGCAGCGGCTGTGCGGCATCTGCCCGGTCAGCCATCATCTGGCCGCCAGCAAGGCGCTGGACGCCATCGTCGGCGCGAAACACCTGACGCCCACCGCCGAGAAGAACCGCCGGCTGATGCACTACGGGCAGATCCTGCAATCGCATGCGCTGCATTTCTTCCACCTGTGTTCGCCCGACCTGTTGTTCGGCTTCGACAGCGACGTGAGCCAGCGCAACATCGTCGGGGTCGCTGCAAAATATCCCGAGACGGCCAAACGCGGCATCCTGCTGCGCAAATTCGGCCAGGAAGTGATCCGCCACACCGCCGGCAAGCGCGTGCACGGCACAGGCTCGGTGCCCGGCGGCGTGAACAAGTCGCTGTCCATCGCCGAACGCGACGAACTGCTCAAGGACATCTACCAGATGGTGGCCTGGAGCCGCGACGCGGTGCACATGGTCAAGGAACTGCATCACCAGAATCCCGAGCTGTACAACAGCTTCGGCGCGTTCCGCGCCAACTTCATGTCCATGGTCGGCTTCGACGGCGGCATGGACCTCTACCACGGCAGGCTGAGGGGCCGCGACGAGAACGGCAACGTGCTGTTCGACGGCGTGGACTACCAGAACTACACCCAGTTGATCGAGGAAGAGGTGAAAAACTGGAGCTACATGAAGTTCCCCTACCTCAAATCACTGGGCAGGGAAAAAGGCTGGTATCGCGTAGGTCCGTTGTCGCGTGTGCAGAATTGCGACTTCATCCCCACCCCGCTGGCCGAGATCGAGCGCCGCGAGTTCGTGGCCTACAGCGGCGTGATGCCGATGCACGCCCCGCTGGGCTACCACTGGGCGCGCATGATAGAGATGCTGCACGCCGCCGAGATGATCAAAGACCTGCTGCACGACGACGACATCACCGGCAGCGAATTGATGACCAGCGGCGAGCGCGGCTTCGAGGGCGTGGGCGTGATCGAAGCGCCGCGCGGCACGCTGATCCACCACTATCGCGTGGACGAAAACGACCTGGTGTCCATGTGCAACCTGATCGTCTCCACCACCCACAACAATCAGGCGATGAACGAAGCGGTGCGCCGCGTGGCGGTGCAATACCTGCACGGTCACGAAGTCACCGAGGGCCTGCTCAACCACATCGAAGTGGCGGTGCGCGCCTTCGACCCCTGCCTGTCCTGCGCCACCCACGCGCTGGGCAAGATGCCGTTGGAAGTGGAAGTGCTCGATCAAACCGGCCAGCGCCTGTCGGCACTGTCGCGCGGCGGCGACGGCACGATCTGCGACGGATGACCGCAGCGACGCCCGCTCACCCACTCCCCAGCCAGACGCTGGTGTTCGCCATCGGCAACGAATCGCGTGGCGACGATGCGCTAGGGCCGCTGCTGCTACGCGGCCTGCAAGACTGGCTGAACGACACCCCCCTCGCCCCACAGGTCGAGTTGCTGGAAGACTTCCAGTTACAGATCGAACACGCGCTGGACCTGCAAGGCCGCCAGCGCGTGCTGTTCGTGGATGCCGGCATGGACACCGAAGCACCGTTCGCCTTCTATCGCATCGAGTCCAGCGCCGAACCCGTGCTGTACAGCCACGCCCTAGCGCCAACCGCCGTGCTGCAAGCCTACCGCCAGTTCTACCGCGAAGAACCACCCGCAAGCTACGTGCTGTGCATCCGGGGGCAGAGCTTCGAACTGGGCGAGCCGCTGTCCCCCGAAGCCCAATCCCACCTCGCCGCCGCTCTGGATTTTGCCAGAAAGTTGCTGAACGACACCGCGAACTGGCCGGAACATTGCGATACCGCGCGACTCGCCAGCCCACAGACCGCTAGTCCGGGTGCATGACCCGGCGCAAGCAAAGCCCTACTGGGGTGAATCTATCGGGCTATAATGCCCCGCCCGGTTGCGTTTACGAACCAAGTCCAGCAGCAAACAGGGGCGCTGAATTTTCAGGAGTACGTGACACGTTTTGTTTGCAGTGTGTTTTTAATCAATAGGTTGAAGTGAAACATGACACCTTATACAGATCATCGGTTTTCTTATACAGAAGAAGTTCGGTCCATTACACGTTGGGCACCTTAAGCTAAGTACTCCACGGTGATTACGAAATGATCGAATCCATCACGATAGGCAGCGTCGCAACATTTCGAGACCCACCGGAGGTTTTGAACGGCCTATCCCAGTTCAATTATCTGTTCGGCTCGAACGGGACTGGAAAGACGACCGTTAGTCGCGTTATTGCGGACGAGGCCAACTTCCCCACTTGCAAGGTGGCGTGGAAGGACGGTACGAAATTGCAACCCTTGGTTTACAACCGCGACTTCTTAGAAAAGAACTTTTCCCCGTCTGTGGACCTGAAAGGCATCTTTACTCTCGGCGAGAAGCAAGCGGACACCCTAACAAAAATTGCAACTACCAAAGCAGACCTAGATGCTCTTACGACCAAGATTGAATCGCTTACCTTGGGATTGCAGGGTGCAGACGGCGATGGCGGAAAGCGAAGTGAGTTGGCGGCTCTTGAGGCTGGATTAAAAGATATTTGCTGGGCGCAAAAGCAGAAACACGATGCAACTCTTCAGGGCGCATTCGAGGGGTATCGAGGTAGCTCGGAAAAGTTCAAGGCGAAAGTCGTTCAAGAGCTAACAGGCAATTCCGCAACCCTTGTCGCACTCTCGGACTTGCAGAAGAGAGCAGAAACGGTCTTCGGCCCCACGCCCACCGTAGCACCACTCACCCACTCCATCGAGACAGCCAATCTAATCGCCCATGAGGCGAACCCGATTCTGACGAAATGTGTAATTGGGAAGGATGACGTCGATATTGCTGCAATGATCAAAAAGCTCAGTAATAGCGACTGGGTTCGTGAGGGGCGCTCTTACTATGACGCAAATGAACAAGTTTGCCCATTTTGCCAACAAAGCACGACTGAAGCGTTTGCTCAGAGTCTGAATGAGTATTTCGATGAAGCATTTCTGGTTGATAGCAAAGCCATTGACGATTTGGCAACCAACTATGCGACTGATGCCGCTCGGGTTCAACAGCAAGTTGCGACGACCATTACAACCGCATCAAAGTTCCTCGATGCCGAAAAGCTAAAGACTGAGAAAGAACTTCTTGATTCAAAGATTACGATAAACCTCCAGCGCCTTGCCGCAAAGAAGAAGGAGGCAAGCCGGGTTGTTGAACTTGATTCAATCCAGAACATAGCGAAGGCAATCACTGCACTGGTTGATTCGGCCAATGCGCTCGCGACCAGTCACAACAACATGGTCGCGAATCTCGCGAAGGAGCGCCAAACGCTGACGGCACAGGTTTGGAAATATGTGCTCGAGGAGCTAAAGGCAGACCTCACGTCTTATAAGGCAAAGCGTGATGCCTTGAACAAGGCAATCGAAGCTATGACTGCGCAGATTGCTTCGACGACAGCAGACAAGCTAAAGAAAGCGGCAGAGATTCGTGAACTCGAAAAACAGACGACGAGTGTGCAGCCAACGGTCGATGCAATTAACGCACTACTGTCATCGTTTGGCTTTCAGGGGTTCTCTCTTGCTATAGCAGCGAGTGGGACATCTTACAAACTGGTACGGCCTGATGGCTTAGATGCCAAAACAACTCTAAGCGAAGGAGAGAGGACATTCGTCACGTTCCTCTACTTTTATCACCTGCTCAAGGGAAGCGAATCAGAGAGCGGAATAAGTACTGACAGAATCGTTGTCTTCGATGACCCGGTTTCGAGTCTCGATAGCGATATTCTGTTCATTGTCGGAAGTCTGATCAAAAGGCTCCTCGACGAAGTACGGGCTGAAACGGGCCATATCAAACAAGTATTTGTCTTGACCCACAATGTCTACTTCCACAAAGAGGTGACGTTCAATCCGAAGCGCAGCAACGGAGCTATGAATGAAGAGACATTTTGGATCGTTCGGAAGCCTGGCTTGACGTCGAACATAGTCAAGCATCCCTGCAATCCGATCAATACCTCCTACGACCTTCTTTGGTCGGAGGTCAGGCGCTCTGATCATTCACATCTCACGATTCAAAATACTCTCCGCCGCATTCTTGAGAACTACTTCAAGTTCTTTGGCGGAGTGGATCCAAAAGAAATTTGCAGCAAGTTCGCCGGGAAGGAACAACTCATATGCAATACATTGCTATCGTGGATCAATGACGGCTCACACTACGCGCAAGATGATCTATACATGTCGATTGACGAGTCAGCGGTCAATACGTATCTGAACGTCTTCAGGGGAATCTTCGAAAAGTCGGGACACTTGGCGCACTACAAAATGATGATGGGCGACGCCTTTGAGGAAAGCTTTAGTGCATAAGGTGTCCCAACAGGTGCCCAACCCAGCAGTCCACCGGACGCGGCGCGATAAAGCCGCGCCAGTAACTTTCACGTTAGCCTGCTCAACCACAAGGAGTCATAGATGTTAGATAGCAATGACGCGAACAGCAAACCAGAAGGTGCGCCCATTCACACTTCGGGCCACGACCGCCATTGCTTTATTGTCATGCCATTTGGTCGAGACCCTTCCGAACAAAAGTGGTTTCGCGGATGGTATGAAGTAGTAATTCGTCCGGCGGTTATCGAAGCTGGCTACGATCCAAAACTGGCAGCTGCAGAGGAACAGCCCGGAGCGATCAATGACGAAATCCGCACTCACCTCGCACTCGACCCAATGGTTGTGGTGGACTTGGGAGGCGCTGAGCCTGAAGATGAGCCCAACCCAAACGTCATGTATGAGTTGGGGATACGCCACGCCCTTGGGCTACCGTTGGTAATAATGGCTTGGAAAGGTCAACGGCTGCCCTTTGATGTAAGCAATCAGCGCGTTATTACTGAAGACCGTGACTTAGTTGATCTTGAATCGAATAAGAAAAAGCTGATCACATTCATTCATGCAGCGCAACAGGGAAAATACTACAGACCAATGGATGCTGTTGGTCGCCTTGCGACAATACAGGCGGCGTCAGAGTCGCTTGGAGAAGATTCATTGCTTCGTGCATTGGTTCAGGAGATACATGATCTGCGCACGACTGTTGTTCAATCCGCAACGTATAGAGGATCGCGCAAATCGCATGGGAGCGCACCTACGATCAAGAAACTCATCCGAGGAAAGGTTTTCCGAAGAGATCTGTACCCGCACTTTGTCAGTCTTGGTGGTGACGGCTCTTCATGGGCGCGAGTACTTCGAACCACCCCAACATCTGATGAGTTTGAGCAAATGAATACATGGGGCAGTGATGATTGGAAAGACTACATTGCGATTCGTTGGAAAGAAATCAGCGAGGAATTGGCTGCATCAGGTATCCAACGGCCACCGACCGGATTAGATGCGGAACTGTTAGCTGCGGTAAAGGAGCTATTACCCCCTCAACCTTGGCCATCTGGAGTGCATAAAGAGGTCGCAGAAAAAGTGGGGCTCACGAATGGACAAGTGGCTAAATACATCAAGGAGCTAATTCGACGAGGCGATTTTGTGGAGCAAGTTGATGGCGAGTTGTTTACCACAGAAGCAGGCCAACCCATCACATCAGCCATGTAGCCCGAGTAGCTCCGATTAGCACAGCGTAATCGGAGGGTTGCCTGAGCAGGCTTACCAACCGTTTCAGTCTGAAGCCTCGATACGGCATCAGCCCAGTTGTTGCAGCACGTCACGGGTGGCGGTGATGGTCTTGCGGAAGGCCTGATAGATGTCAGGGTCGCTTTGCCCCTTGCGCAACAGGTCGTCCAGCGACACGGCGGCCTTGTAGAGCGCGGTGGCGCCGACGCTGCCCGCCGTGCCCTTGATGGTGTGGGAATGATGATGCGCCGCCGTAAAGTCGCCACGCTGCAACGCTTCGTCCAGTTGCCATTCGTGCGATTACGCTGTGCTAATCGCACCTACGCAGCGAATCGCGGGTATGACGCGCTTCTTTATTGCTGCCGGGGCAGGAATCGCACCGGCGGTTTCCATTGCACCGACCAGTTCAGTCTGAAGCCTCGATACGCCGTCAGCCCAGTTGTTGCAGCACGTCACGGGTGGCGGTGAGGGTCTGGCGGAAGGCCTGATAGATGCCGGGGTCGCTCTGTCCCTGACGCAACAGGTCGTCCAGCGACACGGCGGCCTTGTAGAGCGCGGTGGCGCCGACGCTGCCCGCCGTGCCCTTGATGGTGTGGGAATGGTGATGCGCCGCCGTAAAATCGCCACGCTGCAACGCTTCGTCCAGTGCGGCGACGGTGTCATCCAGACTGTCGCGGAAGCCTTGCAGCAGTTCCAGCAGCACCACTTCATCGCCGTCCAGCATGGAGCGTATCTCGCCCAGATCAAAGTCCGGCAATTCGAGCAAACCGGCCGCCTTGCCGCCTGCGCTGCCCGCCGTCTCGACTGCGACCGGCGCATCACGTGGCGCGATCTTTATCCACCTGTTCAGCACGTCTATCAGTTCGTGCGGCTTGACCGGTTTGGAAGCGAAATCGTTCATGCCGCATGCCGTGCAGCTGTCGCGTTCCTGCTGGGTGACGCCGGCGGTCAGCGCGATCACCGGCAGCGCATCGTAGCGGGGTTGGCTGCGGATGATGCGGGTGGCTTCCACGCCGCCCATCTCGGGCATGTGGATGTCCATCAGCACCGCGTCGAAATCACCAGACTCCAGCAAACGCAACGCTTCCTTGCCGTTATCGGCCAGCGTGACCCCGATGCCGGACAGTTGCAAAAACTCCCTGACCACCTGCTGGTTGATGCGATTGTCCTCGGCCACCAGGATGCGCGCGCCCTGCAACGCCTTGCCGAGAGTACGCAGATCGTCGCCCAGTGCGCCGGCCTTGCGACGACCTGGCAGGTGACCGGCCTCGCGATAGGTCGCAGCCGAAACCACTCCCAGACGCAGCATGAAACTGAAGGTCGTACCCACGCCGGGGGCGCTCTCGACCGCGAATTCGCTGTCCATCAGGCTGGCCAGTTTGTGGCTGATGGCAAGGCCGAGTCCGGTTCCGCCGAAACGCCGGGTGATCGAGGCGTCGGCCTGACTGAAAGGCTGGAACAGTTTGGCCTGTTCTTCGGGCGACATGCCGATGCCGTTGTCCTGCACGCTGAAGCGTATGGCGGCCTGCCCGGCCTCGACGCCCAGCAACTCCAGACGCACCCGGACACCGCCCCGGCTGGTGAATTTGATGGCATTGCCGACCAGATTGGCGAGTATCTGCTGGATGCGCAGCGCGTCACCGCTCAACTGCACCGGCATGTCGGGCGGGACTTCCAGTTCAAGCTCCAGCCCTTTTTGCTCGGCGCGTGCCGAAAACATGTTGTAGAGATTGTCCAGCAGCATGGCGAGGTTGAACTCTGCGCACTCGATGCCGAGCATGCCGGCCTCGATCTTGGAGAAATCCAGAATGTCGTTGAGGATGCCCAGCAGGCTCTCGGACGAGACATGGATCTTGTCCAGGTAGTCGCGCACCTCGTCCGGTACGTCCTTGTTCAGCGCCAGCTGCGAAAGTCCGATGATGGCATTCATCGGCGTGCGTATCTCGTGGCTCATGTTGGCCAGGAACATGCCCTTGGCCTGATTGGCGCGGTCGGCCTCTGCCTTGGCGGCGATCGCCTCGCGTTCGGCGGTCACGCGCGCGGTGACATCGTTGCAGGAATAGACGCGCCCCAGGGTCGCCTGCTGCGGGCAGGATTTCAGCTCGAATATCTTGCCGCTGGTCAACGTGATGGTGACGGCATGCTCCCCCTCGCTGGTATCGGCAAAGAACGCGCGCAACGCCTCCCCGTCCAGCGCAAAAAGAAACAGATGCTCCAGCACGGCCTGATCGTTGGCCGAAAGCAGCAACTCGGGCGGAATCCCCCACATCTGCGAGAAACGGTGATTCATGCCTTCGATGGCGCCCAGACCGGATATCGCCAGAATGCCATCGGCGGTGGACTCCAGCGTGGATTTCAGCCGTGCGGACATGTTTGCCAGCGCGTCTTCGTCATGCAGCCGGCGGGTGATGTCACTGGCGGCGATCAGCACGAACTGGCGGCCTTCCGCCTCGCAACGGGAGATGTTCTTCTCTATCGTCATCAGCGTGCCGTCCACCCGCTGGAATTCGCTCTCGGCATTCTCCAGCAACGCAATGTTGCCGCCCGCGACGTCCTGCCAATAGAACATGCCGGCGATGCCGGTCTCGATGGCTTCGATGGACATGCCTGTCATGGCTGCATGATCGTAGCCCAACAGATGGCAGACCTGCGTATTGGCAGCGACCACCGTCAGGGTGGCGGCATCCACCGCCAGCAACATCTCGTTGCAATGGTCTACCAAGGCCTTTGCCAGCAGGGATTTGAGCAGGTCGGTTTGACTCATGGCTGTGTCAATTCTTGGTCGCGTCGAAGAAGTAGGTCGCACGCTTCCTCGGACTCAGATAGGAATACACATCGGCAGGCAACAATGCCGGACGGATCGCCTTGCTGATATTGACATCGGGCAAGGCCTCCAGATCCAACAAGATGGCTTCTTCCTTGGGTACGTCGGGATCATAGATCAGCAGCGTGGGCCGGAGCGACTTGCCGGAGGCAACCGAAACCACTATGCCCAGCGTGCCGTTGGACAGGCTGACGATGCTGCCGGGTGGATAAACCCCCATGAAGCGGATGAAGGCCTGCAACATCTTCGCGTTCAGCTTGGTGCGGTACTGAGAATAGAGTGTGGAAAGCGCCTCATGCGGGGTCAGCGCCTGCGCCGGATTGATCGGGTTACACAGGTTGTCGTACAGATTGATGATGCAGACCAGTTGCGCCAGCAGCGAAATCTTGTCCTGCGTCAGGCGATTGGGGTAGCCCGTACCGTCCACGAATTCATGGTGTTGCGCCACAATGGCCAGCACCGCCGGATCGAGCTTCGCATTGCGACCGATCTTCTCGCCGTAGTTGACGTGTTCCTGCAAAAAGGATTTCTCCGCTGCCGTGAGCGGGTCGGTCTTCAAGGTGACCTTGGTCGGTATCTCGACTTTGCCGATATCGTGAAACAAACAGCCCATACCGATCTGCTTGATCTCGGCGGGCGGCACTTTCATCTCCTTGGCTATCATGGTCGCCAGCACCGACACATTGATGGCATGGACGTAGATCTCTTCACCCGCCAGCTTGTCGGAAAGCGCGAACAACACCGTGCTGTCTTCCTGCAACAGTATCTTCATAAAGCCGTCCATCACCTGATGGGCGGATTCCACGCAGGCAGCCGGTCTGGCAAAGATGTCGGTATTGATGGCGCGTATTGTTTTGGCCGCCTCGGCGACGATCTTCTGGCATTCGTGCACCTTTGCCCGATGCCGCTCGGAACGCTCCTTGCTCTGCTGCTTCTCGGCCAGCATGGCCGCTACTGCGGGGTCAGTCGCGGCGACAGCAGGATGTTCGACCGACTGATGGGGGGCCTGGACCAGCGGATGAACATCGCTGTCTGCCGGACTGTAGCGGATATTCCTGATGCCGAGCGCGCGGATGGTGTGGATCTGCTCCTCGGACTTGATCTTGAAGCGATTAAGCGGAAACGGGTGAGCCATCCAGCCCAAGTCTATGAAAACATACATGCCTGGCTGCAAACTGTCGGTATCAACCGTGATTATCTCTTCACTGCCCACTTATCCCCCGCTTTCCAATATGCGCGACATCCAGCCCGCTTTGCGATTGAAGTTGACCATATTGCCAACTCCGACCTTCACACGCGAGTTATCGGCAACAGCGCCGAAATGATGAGGGTTATGAGAGACCGAATACCAGTCGTTACTTGCCGTACAGCTTGCGACCGCGAATCCGCGCACGGTGGGCGGCGCGTTGCTCTGCCTCGGTCAGGGGTCTGGGCTTCTTACCTTCGAACGGATTCTTGCTGGAGTTGTACTGGATCTTCAGCGGCGTGCCCTGCAGCCTGAACACTTCGCAGAAAGTGCGCTCCAGATAGCGGGTGTAGCTGGCGGATACATCTTCCAGCCCGCTGCCGTGAACCACGATCAGCGGCGGGTTGCTGCCGCCCTGATGGGCGTAGCGCATCTTGGGCTGGAAGCGCCCGCTCTTGGGCGGCGCCTGCTTCTCCAGCGCACCTATCAGTGCGCGGGTCAGCTTGGGCGTGGACAATTTTGCCATCGCTGCCGCATAGGCTTCGTCCACCGATTTCAACACCGCCGCCACCCCGCTGCCGTTCAGTGCAGAGATGTAATGGCGCTTGGCGAAGCCCAGAAAGTGCAGCTTGCGCTCGATGTCGTTCTTGACCATCTCGCGCTGGTAATTGTCCAGCCCGTCCCACTTGTTCACCGCCAGCACCAGCGCGCGCCCGGCCTGCAGCACGAAATCCGCGACGTGGGCATCCTGCTCGGTGATCTGGTCTTTGGCATCCACCACCAGCACCACCACGTTGGCATCTTCAATCGCCTGCATGGTCTTGATGACGGAAAACTTCTCGATGGCCTCATCCACCTTGCCGCGCCGCCGCACACCGGCGGTATCTATGATGGTGTACTGTTTCCCCTCGCGCTCGAAATCAATATAGATGGAATCGCGGGTAGTGCCTGGCATGTCGAAGGCGATGACGCGCTGTTCGCCCAAAATGGCGTTCACCAGCGTGGATTTGCCGACATTGGGACGACCGACGATAGCCAGTTTCGGTGGTCGCTCTTGCTGGACTTCTTCTTCCGCCTCAGCCGGAAAATCCTCCAGTGCGATGGCAATCACTTCTTCGATGTTGTCACCGTGCGCCGACGAGATCGGATACGGCTCGCCCAAGCCCAGTTCGTAGAATTCAGCGGTAACCCGCGCGCGCGCCATGCCCTCGGCCTTGTTGACCAGCAGCAACAGCGGCTTGCCGGTCTTGCGCAATTGCTCGGCGATGATTAAATCCTGCGGCGTACAGCCGGCACGGCCATCCACCAGGAACATCACCATGTCTGCCTCGTCCACCGCCTGACGACTCTGCAATGCCATCTCGTAAAAAATACCATCCTTGGCGACCGGCTCCAGACCACCGGTGTCCACCACCAGATACGGGCGCTCGCCGACGCGACCCCGTCCGTAATGGCGGTCGCGGGTCAGTCCGGGCAAGTCTGCCACCAGCGCATCGCGGCTGCGCGTCAGACGATTGAACAGGGTGGACTTACCCACATTGGGACGGCCAACTAATACTAGCGTGGGTAACATTTTGATAACCTTGTCTTGAATGGTGAAAGGTGAAAGGTGAAAGGTGAAAGGTGAAAGGTGAAAGGTGAAAGGTGAAACGTGGAGGCAGGCTCCCGATTCACTTTTCACTATTCACGCTTCACATTCAACGTATGGTCAACGAATACACTTCGCCGCCACGGGTCTGTACCAGCAGGCCGCCATCCATGCCCTGCGGCGCGGCCAGAATGGCGCTGCCATCCAGCTTGATACGTGCAGCCATGCGACCGTCCTGCTGGCTCAAACCGTGCAGAAAACCTTCGAGATCGCCGACCACCACCAAATTACCTTGTTCATAAGGCAGGGAGGTATCGCGGCGCAGCAACTGGTCGTTCTTCCAGATGGTGCTGCCGCTGACCTTGTCCAGCGCAATCACCGATCCGTCCGTATCTGCCGCATACAGATTCTTGCCGGCAATGGATAGCCCCTTGTCTCCGGAGATGTTTCGAGTCCAAAGCGGATTACCCTGCCCCGCGTCATAACAACCGAGGTTGCCCTGGAAAGCGATGGCGCATATCTGATTGTCATTGACCACCGGGTTACTGGTGATGTCGCTGATACGCTCCAACTCGGTGCTGCCGCGTGGTTGCGAGACATTGGTTTCCCATATATCGGAACCGTCCGAGAGCTTGAGCGCTACCAACTTGCCGGCGGCGAAGCCGGCGAACACCATGCCGCGATAGATCACCACGCTGGCGTGGCTGCGCACTACCAGCGCGGGGGTGCTGCGTTCGTACACCCACAGACGCTTGCCGGTGGAGGCGCTCAACCCGGCGATGTGCGCGTCCCCGCTACGCACCACCACGATACCGTCGGCGACCTGAGGCACACCCAGCACCTCACTGGACACCTTGCTGCTCCAACGCTGCTTGCCGTCCTCGTCATAGGCCAGCACTTCACCCTTCTCGCCGCCGAACACCAGCAGACCATCGCCGCTGCCCACCCCTGCGGTCGTATTGACATCGCTTGCCACGCGCCAGATCACCTTGCCAGTGGCACGATCCAGGCGCGTCAACTCACCCTTGGCGGAAACGCCGTAAACCGCGTCCTGCGTCAAGGCAGGCTGCAAGGGGTTGGCACCCGACTCGCCCACACTGGCGTGCCAGCGCTCGGTAAAACCGGCGCTCGGTTGAAATTCTTCCAGCTTCATCGGCTCTGGTCCCAGCACTGCCAGCCCAGTCCATTCCTTGACGGTATCAATCGTGGAACAGCCCCCCAGCGCGAACAACGTTGCCACCAGACACAGACGTTTCAGGTTCATTTGCTGCCTCCCAACGCATCGAGCTTCATTTGCACCAGATTACGGTACGGGCTCTTGTCGTCCAGCTTGTCATAAGCCTGCTGATAAGCGGTCTTCGCTTCGGCTGACTTGCCTTGCACGCTCAGAATATCGCCCTTCATGTCGGCATACAGCGCATCGAAAGCCGCTGGATGTTTGCCCTCCAGAGCCTTCATCGCGCTGGCGTAATCCTTCTCATCCACCCGCACCGCAGCCATGCGCAGCGCAGCGACGGACTTCAGCCCCTCGTCGGAAGCATGCTCGATCACCCACTGCAATTGGGTCTTGGTGCGCAACGGCTCGCCGGTCAACTCATTGACCTGCGCGGCAACCAGTGCCGACTCTGCCGCATAGGGCGTAGCGGCGTATTTATCCATCAGGATGGCGGCTGCGTCATTGATACGCTTGGGGTCGTTGCTGGCCAACTGCTCGGCGAATTGCTGGTACAGGGTAGCCGACTCGCTGCTTTGTTTGTGCTGGTAATACTGCCAGCCGCGCCAGCCGCCCGTGACGATGACTGCTACCGTCACCAACCCCAGCACCCAGTTGGAGTTTTCCTTCCACCAAGCCTTGAGTGATTCGATCTGTTCTTCTTCGTGTGAATCCAATGCTGCCATGTTCAACTCCTAGCTGAGAAATTTGTTAAGCGTTTCATTGAGATGCTGCACGCTGACGCGCAACTGTTCGCCGCCCTGCATCGGTTTGATGCTGACCTCATTAGCCGCCGCTTCGTCGTCGCCTATCACCACCGCCACCACCGCGCCGCTGCCATCGGCCTTTTTCATTTGCGACTTGAAACTGCCGCCGCCACAATGCTGCAATACACGCAGCTTGCTGTCGCGCAACTGTTCGGCAACCAGACTGGCCAACTGGCTCGCCTGTTCGCCCTGATGCACTATATACACATCCAGTTTCGCACGCGGCATCGCCATACCATCTTCCAGCACCAGCGCCAGCAGGCGTTCCACGCCCATCGCGAAACCCATCGCCGGAGCGGGCTTACCGCCTATCTGTTCGAGCAGCCCGTCATAGCGGCCACCGGCACAGATCGTACCTTGCGCACCCAGCCTTGTCGTCACCCACTCGAACACGGTGCGGTTGTAGTAATCCAGCCCGCGCACCAGCCGGGGATTGATCTCGAAGGCGATATCGTGTTGTCTGAGCGTGGCCTGTAGCGCCTCGAAATGTTGCAGCGCCGGCTCGTCCAGCTCGTCCATCAACTTCGGTGCCGCCGCGATCAACTCCTGCATCGCCGGGTTTTTACTGTCCAGAATGCGCAGCGGATTGCTGTGCAAACGGCGCTGCGCCTCGGCATCCAGCAACGCGCTGTGCTGCTCGAAATAGGCAATCAGCTTGGCACGGTGGCGCTGGCGCGCTTCCGCGTCGCCCAGCGTATTCAGTTGCAGCGTCACGTCGGTCAGGCCGAGTTTCTGCCACAACCGTGCACACATCAGAATCTGCTCGGCGTCAATATCCGGCCCGGCGAAACCCAGCGCCTCCACGCCCACCTGATGAAACTGGCGGTAGCGACCCTTTTGTGGGCGCTCGTGACGGAACATCTGACCGCTGTAGTACAGGCGTTGCGGCGCGTTATACAGCAGGTTGTGCTGCAACACCGCGCGCACACAGGAGGCCGTGCCTTCCGGGCGCAACGTCAGATGGTCGCCGTTCAGACTGTCCTCAAAGCTGTACATCTCTTTCTCGACGATGTCGGTGACTTCGCCGATGGCGCGCTTGAACAGCGCGGTCGGTTCGACCAGCGGCATGCGGATATTGCGATAACCGTAACTGTGCAACCACTCGCGCACCACTTCCTCAAACCACAGCCAAAGTTCCGCCTCTTCCGGCAGAATGTCGTTCATGCCTTTTACGGCTTGTAATGTCTCTTTACTCATAACTTTAAAGTCGTGAAAGGTGAAATGTGAAAGGTGAAAAGTGAGGGATGCTTTGTTTCACATTTCACGTTTCACGTTTCACATATTTCTTCTCCACGTAATCATCCACGATGCGGGTGAACTCGGCGGCGATGTTGTCGCCGCGCAGCGTCATCGCTTTCTCGCCGTCTATATAGACTGGTGCGGCAGGCGATTCGCCGGTTCCCGGCAGGCTGATGCCGATGTTGGCCATCTTGCTCTCGCCCGGCCCGTTCACCACGCAACCCATCACCGCGACGGTCATGTACTCCACGCCGTCATATTGCTCGCGCCACACCGGCATTTGATCGCGCAGATGGCGCTGGATACTTTGCGCCAGTTCCTGGAAAAAGCTGCTGGTGGTGCGACCGCAACCGGGGCAGGCCGTCACCATCGGCGCAAACGCACGCAAGCCCATGGTCTGCAATATCTCCTGGCCAACCACCACTTCCTGGGTGCGATCACCGCCCGGCTCAGGCGTCAGCGAGATGCGTATGGTATCGCCTATGCCTTCCTGCAACAGCACCGCAAGCGCGGCGGTCGAAGCGACGATGCCTTTGGAACCCATGCCCGCCTCGGTCAGACCGAGATGCAGCGCATAGTCGCATTGCAGCGTCAGCGCGCGGTACACCGCGATCAGGTCCTGCACTTCGCTGACCTTGCAGGACAGTACGATGCGATTGTGCGCCAGCCCCAGTTGCTCGGCGCGCTTGGCGCTATCAATTGCCGAAGCGATCAGCGCGGCGCGGGTGACTTCCTTAACGTCTTTGGGCTCGGCCAGCCTGGCGTTCTCGTCCATCATGCGCACCACCAGATTCTGATCCAGACTGCCCCAGTTCACGCCGATGCGCACCGGCTTGTCGTACTTGATGGCCGTTTGAATCATGATGGTGAACGGATCGTCCTCGGCGCGACTGCGCCCGACGTTGCCGGGATTGATGCGGTACTTCGCCAGCGCCTGGGCGCATTCCGGGTACTCGGTCAGCAGGCGGTGGCCGTTGTAATGAAAATCGCCTATCAAGCCAACCTGACAGCCCAGCGCATCCAAACGCCTACGGATATGCGGCACGGCGGCGGCGGCCTCAGGCGTATTGACGGTGATCCTCACCAGTTCCGAACCCGCCTTGGCCAGCTCTTCGACCTGACGGGTCGTGCCAGCTATATCGGCAGTATCGGTATTGGTCATGGACTGGATCACCACCGGCGCACCACCGCCCAGCATGACCTTGCCGACCAGCACCCGTTGCGACGGACGACGTTTGATGAAAGAAGCACTCATGTTTACTCCAGCGTCAGGCGCGCCACATCACTGCTGGCATTGATATAGGGAGCCAAATCTACCGGTTTGCCCCGGTACGACAAATGCGCCGAAGCAGCGTGGCCAACCAGCAGGGAGAACGGCGCTTCGCCGTCCAGATTCAATTCCTGACCCGCCTTGTAAAGTCCCTTGGTCACCGTCTTGCCCGACTTGTCCTTCACTTCTACCCAGGAATCCTTGTCAAACACCAGATGCACTTTGCCCGGTTTGACTGCGGGTGTCACTGCGGCGGCGGGAACCACTGCGGCGGCAGGCTTCGCTTCGGCAGCACTCTTGTTTGCAAGCAGTGGCGCAGCCGGTAGGCCTGCGACGGGAGCCGCAACGACCGCCGAGGCGGTCTGCTGCACGGCGGATGCAGCCATCGCTTCAACGGCGGGAACCTCCGAGCTGGGCACCACCTCAACCTGCTCAGGTAGCAGCACCGGCGTCTCGACCAGCGGGTCTTGCGTTGCGACATTAGCCTCTTCTGCGGGAGTAGGTTGCGGCGCATAAGCCTGCCATGCGGCGAATGCGGTTATCAGCAGCGCCACCAACAAAGCCCCTAGCAACATTCGCATATTCTGAGTTTGCTGGGATGGCTCGACCGGGAATGGCACATCCACCTTCGCCCCGCCCGCTTGCGACGCACTCGTCTTAGCGCCTGGCAAGGCATCCAGCAAGGGTTGGGCATCCAGCTTCAGCGCCTTGGCATAACTGCGCACAAAACCGCGCACAAAAGCCATTTCGGGGAGCGACTCAAAATCGTCCGCTTCCAGCGCATGCACCTGACGGGGAGCCAGTTTGATCTGGTTGACCACGTCATCCACGCTCCAGCCCAACCGCTGGCGCGCCTCCTTCAACTGTCGACCGACCGAGAGAATTTCGGCTGCAACCGTTTGTCCATCATTCGCAACCGGTACGGCTGCGGAACTATTATCTTGAAACTGTTCCATCATTCCCCGTTCATCAACGATTGTGTCTCGCTTGCATCAGGATAATACTTGCGCAACTGCAGTCCATAGCTGGCCTCGGCATTGCGGTCACCCAACTTACGTTCGATGCGGATAGCGAGCCACAACTGCGCGGCAGTCAACAGCTCGGTATGCTGCGCGAAATTTGTGAAATATTTCTTGGCCGCCGGATAGTCACCTTTGGCGAACCTGATCTCCGCCATCGCCAGCAGGGCCTGCGGCAAAGCGGGTTGCAAACTCAGCGCGCGCCCCAGGAAATCTTCCGCATCCGCAGTGTTTCCCGCCTTCTGCGAACACAGCCCGGCATTCAGGTAGGCGCGTTCCGGCGTGGTGTACAGCGGATTCTTCACCGCCGCAATGAAATGTGTGATGGATTCGCTGTGCTTGCCGCGCTGACACAGAAACCAGCCGTAGTTATTGTGCGCCTCGGAATCCGCACCATCGAGATGCAGCCCGTGCTGGAACGCCTCATCCGCTTCCTTGTCCTCGTGCAGCGCCATGTGGATCAGGCCGCGCATGCTATAGGCCGGCGCGTAGTTGCGGTCGGCGCGGATCGCAAGGTCGGTCTCGGACAGCGCGATACCCATCTGGTTGCGCTCGAAATACAAGCCCGCCAGCTCGGTGTGCAGCCTGGCGCTATTGGTATTGGCCGCCGACTGGGACGCCCAGGCACCGCCGGACACACAACCCGCCAGCAGCAGGAATACAAGAATCAAACCCGAAATTCGTTTCATTGCAACCCTTTGTTTTATTTATGGAACGAAATGGTACGCGATGCGGTGCGCTTGGTCTTGTCCTGCACCTGCCCGGCCAGCTGCCCGCAGGCCGCCGCGATGTCGTCGCCACGCGTCTTGCGGGTGGTGGTGACGATGTCCGCCTGCATCAGCACATCCCTGAAGCGCTGGATGGCATCGGGACGCGAACGTTTGTAGGGCGATTGCGGGAACGGATTGAACGGGATCAGGTTGAACTTGCAGGGCGTGTCCGCCACCAGCCGCACCAGCTCGTGCGCGTGCTGCACCGTGTCATTGACGCCGTCCAGCATCACGTATTCGAAGGTGATGAAATCGCGCGGCGCGCGCTCCAGATAACGCTGGCAGGCCGCCATCAGCTCGCGCAAGGGATACTTTTGATTGATCGGCACCAACTGGTCGCGCAACCGGTCGTTGGGCGCATGCAGCGACACCGCCAGCGCCACCGGACACTCTTCGCGCAGCCGGTCCATCGCCGGCACGATGCCGGAAGTGGACACCGTCACGCGGCGGCGCGACAGCCCGTAGGCCAGGTCGTCCAGCATCAGGCGCAACGCGCTCACGGTGTTATCGAAATTGAGCAGCGGCTCGCCCATGCCCATCATCACCACATTGCTGATCGGCCAGTTGCCCTCGGCGTTGCGGCCGATCTGACGGTTCGCCCACCACAGCTGGCCGATGATCTCGGCCACCGAAAGGTTGCGGTTGAAGCCCTGCTTGCCGGTCGAACAGAACGAGCAGTCCAGCGCGCAACCGGCCTGCGAGGAGATGCACAGCGTGCCGCGCGTCGCCTCCGGGATATACACCGCTTCCACGGCGTTGCCCGTACCCATGTCCAGCAGCCACTTGCGCGTGCCGTCGTCGGACAGCTCTTCGCGCATCACGCTGGGCGCACTGATACAGGCGGACTGCGCGAGCTTGTCGCGCAGGCTTGCCGCGATGTCGGTCATCGCGGCGAAATCGGACTCCCCTTCCCGGTATATCCAGCGCATCAGCTGCCGCGCACGAAAAGGCTTTTCGCCCATTTCCGTGAAATAGGCGGTCAGCGCATGCGCATCCAGGTCGAGGAGGTTTTGTTGCATACGCGTGCTCGGCGATTAACGCGAGTAAACGTTCAATGCCGGGAAGAAGTAAGCGATCTCAACGGCGGCTGTCTCGGCGGCATCGGAACCGTGTACGGCGTTGGCATCAATGCTGTCCGCGAAATCAGCGCGGATAGTGCCCTTGTCGGCCTTCTTCGGATCAGTTGCGCCCATCAGTTCGCGGTTCTTCAGGATCGCGCCTTCGCCTTCCAGCACCTGGATCATCACTGGGCCGGAGATCATGAAGCTGACCAGATCGTTAAAGAAAGGACGTGCGGCGTGTACCGCATAGAAACCTTCCGCTTCAGCGCGGGACAGTTGCACCATGCGTGCAGCTGCGATCTTCAGGCCAGCGCCTTCGAAACGGGAATAGATCTGACCGATGACGTTCTTCGCCACGGCGTCAGGTTTGATGATAGAAAGGGTGCGTTCGATTGCCATGCTACATTCTCCACAGGTTGGTAAAAATTACGACCGCGCATTCTATCAGGCTTTGCCTCCCCTGTCCCCGCTATCGCCCGCGCCGCCCGCCCGATTTCCCTGCTGCGATACGCCGCAAGTTTTTGCCGCTCCGCCGCAGTTCGCGGGCCAGCAGCAATGTGAAAGGTGAAAGGTGAAAGGTGAAAGGTGAAAGGTGAAAGGTGAAAGGGAATGGTGCGGGACGGCAGAATGCGGACGATCAGGAATTTTCGAGGCTTGCGCCCAACTCCGCCCGCCGGTCTATAATGCCCCGCCCGTATGCGCGCCCTTGCAGCAGTCGTACAGGGACGCTGTGTTTGCATAGTGTGCGTGACTTGTTTTTTTACAGTTTATTTTTGAATCAATAGGTTGAGGTGAAATATGACACCTTATGCAGAACACCGGTTTTCTTATACAGAAGTGGTTCTGTATATTTCACGTTGGGCACACTATCGCAAGTATCGGCTCATGCACACTTTCACACTTCAGGCAGAGGGGCAAAGCTAACCGCATGTTAGGTCTGCTTCCTTGGGAGGAATGGCTGCCGCCGTACATCGTCGGCCCCGCGCTGTGCCTCATTTCCATCCTCGCCATAGTGTTCGATCCAAGCCTCTCGTGGTGGGAATATCTGGTGTTGCCGTTCGGGGGCATATTCGGAGCGTGGGGCACATGGGTTTGGTTCTCGACCGGCCGCAACGTCTTTCGACTCTCTGAAAAGAAACCCGCCGAGAACCTAGAAAGCAAATCAGACAAACCATGATTCTGTCTTTCAACCATGGGGCATGTTCCGGGAATACGTTTCCCCGTATGCCCAACCCGGCAGTCGAGCGGACCTGCGCGAAAAGCCGCGCAGTCCGCTCACTTCTACGTTGACGCTGTAGCAAGCGTAGGGCGCAATCGTTATTGCGCCGGATGGCTTGACCAAAACCGCCGGTGATTGACCGGCGGCAAGTTTCTTTTCTTGTCTTGCCAAGAAAAGAAACCAAAAGAAATCGCCCCTGCCGTATCGCCCTCCGGGTTCCTTCGGTCAGGCAATAAAATCGGGCGGCTGCGCAACTCGCACGATCCGCTACGCGGCCACGTGCTCAAACAGTGCTCGCCTGCTCCCCGATTTTATCGCCCGCCCTCAGCGATACAGAAGGGAATGAAAGTCAAAACTGGAAACCCAAACCCGCGAGGCGGGCTATGCCCGCCTCGCCAAAAAACAAGCGTGCGCGCAGCGCACACCAAACAGCTTTTGACTTACCTTTCCCCTGTGCGCCGCCGAGTAGCGGAGGTTGGTCAGGGGTTTTCGGCGAGGACTGTCTGAGCGCGCAGCGCGAGTTCCGCAGACGCCTGACCAGCCGAGCAACGCAGGGAACCGCCAAAGGCGGCGGCAAACCGGGGTCGCCTTCTTCTTGGTCACTTCTTCTTGGCGACGCAAGAAGAAGTGACTAGCTGCCGGGCTACCCCCGGCGGTTTTGCCTGGAATCCATCCGGCGCACTACCGAGTGCGCCCTACCCCCGGCGGTTTCCGTTGAGCCCAACCAACCTTGTCAGCGTGGGCAACGCTGCGCGTTGACCACCCTTCGAAATTTCACTGCCCTTCAAAGCGCGTCCGTTTTCACCGCCCCGTCCCCACCCTGCCGCGACGCAATTCGCGCCGCGTTTCTGCCGTTTCGTCGCAAATCGCTGGCTGGTCGCACCCGCAGCGCCGAACATGGCAGCCATCTGAAAACCCGACCGCCGCACCGCGAGGCCATCATGACCGAAAGACTCCCGCCCATCCTGCAACTGCGCAACGTGCGCCGCCGCTTTCAGCTGGGTGAGACCAGCCTGGATGCGTTACAAAACATCACGCTCTCGATACGTGCCGGCGAATTCCTGGCGGTCTGGGGGCCATCCGGCAGCGGCAAATCCACGTTGATGAACATCATCGGCCTGATAGATGCCCCAACCGAGGGGGAGATCACCTTCGACGGGCTGGACACCCACCGCCTGGCAGACGACGAACTGACCGATTTTCGCGGCAGCAAACTGGGGTTCGTGTTCCAGAACTTCAATCTGGTTCCGGTGCTGAGCGCGCTGGAGAACGTCATGCTGCCGTTGCAGATACGGGGCGTAGCGGAAGCCAAAGCACGCGAGCGCGCCGCCGCCATCCTGATGGAGGTCGGTCTTGAGCGATTTCTTGACTCGCTGCCGGACAAGCTTTCCGGCGGACAGCGCCAGCGCGTCGCCATCGCCCGCGCGCTGGTAGCCAACCCGAAACTGGTGATCGCCGACGAACCGACCGCCAACCTCGATTCCGCCAACAGCCTGATGGTGATCGAACTGATGCGCAAAATGAACCGCGCCCGCCGCGTGACCTTCGTATTCACCACCCACGACCCGCGCCTGCTGGAACACGTGGACAGGAAGATACATTTGCGCGACGGCCAGATCGAAACCGACGAGGTGCTGCAATGAATACCTTTCGCCGTCATTCCCGCGCAAGCGGGAATCCAGTTGTTTTAACCAATCCCCGCGTAGCGGGACAAAACCAGAATGTCGTCCGCTACGCGGAACGTTTATTCCTGCTGGATGGCCGTTCCTCGAAACTACAGCCTTCAGCCTTGTTTTCCCGCCTGCGCGGGAATGACAGGATAGAAGGAGTCTTGCCATGAACACTTTCAAACTCGCGCTGCGCGGCCTGTCGCGCAACCGCCGCCGTTCCGCCGTCACGCTGCTGGCGATCGCACTGGGTTTCGCCGCCATCTCGCTGTTCGCCGGCTACACCCACAACGTATACAGCGGCCTTGAACGCGGCTCGATCCACGGTGGCCTGCTGGGCCACCTGACCCTCAGCCGGCGCGGCATGAGCCGCGAGGGCAAGCTCGACCCGGAACGCTACATGTTGACTGCCCCGGATGTCGCCAAAATCAGCGCACTTCTGAAGGACGAACCGCAGATCAGGCTGGTCGCGCCGCGACTGGCAATGTCCGGCCTGGTCAGCAACGGGCGCGCCAGCACCATTTTCATCGCCGAGGGTGTCTCGCCCGAAGCGATGCAGGTGTTGCAGGAAAATCTGCTGACGCCTGAGCAGGAACAGAGCGGCCTGTACGAGGTCCTGAAGAAAAAACTCGATCCAGCCCACCCGGAAAGCATGCTGGTAAGCCAGGGCCTGGCCGCGATGTTGCACCTTGGGAAGGGCGACACCACCGCGTTGCTTACCAACACCCTGACCGGCCAGGCCAATGCGATGGATGCCACGGTTGGCGCGCTAATCAACACCGGCAACGCCAACCTCAACGACAAGTTTGCCTTCATGTCGCTGGAACTGGCGCAATCGCTGTACGACATGCCGGGCGGCGCAGACCGCCTGACGGTGCTGCTGCGTGATGTGTCGCAGACCGATGCGATGCGCGCCCATCTGACCGACAAGCTCAAAGCGGCGGGCTTCGATGTCGAAATCAAAACCTGGCAGGAGCTTTCCGACTTCTACACGCAGGTACACAACCTGTTCGACATGATCTTCGGCTTCATTTTCTCCATCGTGCTGACCGTGGTGGTGATGAGCGTGGCCAACTCGATGGGTATGACCGTGGTGGAACGCACTCGTGAGATCGGTACGCTGCGCGCCATCGGACTGAAGCAGCGCGGCATCATCCGGCTGTTCACCGTAGAATCCCTGCTGCTGTCGCTGATAGGCTGCGCCGCCGGTTTACTCCTCGCACTGGCCGTGCGCTATGGTGTCAACGCCGCCCAGTTTTCCTACGTACCGCCCAACAGCGACAGTCCGGTGCTGCTGCTGGTTGATCTGGACACGCATCGTATCGCCCTCACCTGCCTGATGATGCTGACGGTCGGTACGATTGCCGCCTGGCTGCCCGCCCGCCGCGCGGCAAAGCAAAAGATCATAGACGCGCTGGGGCATGTTTGAAGCAAGATTGAGGATTGAGGATTGATGCCGCAAGGGCACTCCCACGAAACAACGGAGCTAAAGCGCCTGTTTCTGAATGAAGGACTGAGGACGGCGGCGGTGCGCCGACCGGGACTAGGGGACGACATGAACAAAATTTACGCAATGCTGCTGTGTTTGCTGGCCTGCCATCCGGCCTTTGCCGCGCCGGATGCACAAACCCTGTTGAAAAACTCCGACCACGCGCGCGGCGGCGGTTTGCCCGGCATCGTCTGGGAGATCACGCTGGAGTCGCGCGAAGGCGATAAGGTATCCGACCGGCAACGCATCGAAGTGCGTGCAGCGGACGACGCCAGCGTCGCCGAAACGCTGGAACCGGCGCGCTTCAAAGGCTCCAAGCTGTTGCAGGTGGAACGCAACATGTGGCTGACCCGGCCCGGTTTGTCCAAGCCGATCCCGATCTCGTCGCGCCAGCGCATGAGCGGCCAGGCATCCAACGGCGACATCGCGGCCACCAATTACGCCAAGGATTACGACGCCACTCTGGGAGGCGCGGAGAGGCTGGACGACGAACCCTGCCATGTGCTCGACCTGACCTCTAAGAACCGCCGCACCACCTATGACAAAATCCGCTACTGGGTATCGGAAAAGCGCGGCGTCGGCGTCAAGGCGGAGTTCTATTCGGTCAGCGGAAAACTGCTGAAAACGGCGCGCTTCGAATACGGCAACACCATCGAATATCAGGGCAGGCGCATCCCCTTCATCAGCCGCATGAAGATACGCGACGCCGTGCAGGACGAAGAAACCACGATGGACTTCGGCACGGTGACGGTGCGCCGGATACCCGCCGCCGAATTCGATCTCGGACAGTTGCAATGAGGCTTGTCGCACTGCTGCTCACTGCTGCGAGCTGCGCTCACGCCGACGACTGGCGCGGCTCGTGGGATGGCGCGCTGTACGGCTATGCGGGCCATGCCCGCTTGCGCAATGATGCCGTGCTCAATCCTGGCAACCGGGTGGCGCGTCTGGCGCGGGACAGCGGCACGCTGGAGGCGCGTTTCAACTTCAAGGCCGAGAACGATGCGCTACGCCTGACGATGCGCCCCATCGTGCTGGCGCAACAAAGCGACCAGGCCCGGCAGAACGAGGCCTACCTGAGCCTGTGGCAGGTGCGACTGCGCGCGACGGACACATGGAGCGTCGCCGCCGGACGCGAACTGCTGAACTGGGGGCCGGCGCAGTTCCGCTCCCCGTCCAGCCCGTTCTATTTCGACAACGGGCGCAGCAACCCGATGCGCGAACTATCCGGGCTGGACGCCTTGAAACTGTCATGGAATCCCGACCTGCAACACACCCTGATGCTGGCGCACATCAGCGGCTCCGGCCATGTGGCGCGCGATCCCTGGCGCGATTCCTGGCTGCTCAAGGCCGACCTGCGCGGCACGGACTGGGCGAGCGGGCTGGCGCTGGCGCAGACGCCGGGACAAGGACTGTTTGCCGGGCTGCACGGCCAGCAGAACGCCAGCGACGCGCTGCTGCTGTACGCCGAGGCCGCCACCTCCACGCAGGCCGACGCGCTGCAATCGCCCGCTGACCCGGCGCTGCCGTTCGGCGTGGCAGCCCGCTCGCCGCGCCGTGCAACCGTGCTGCTCGGTGCGTCCTACACGCTGGACAACGGCCAGTCGCTGTACGCCGAACTGCTGCATTCCGGCCACGGCTACCACGCCGAGGAGCAACGCGCCTATTTCGCCCGCGCCGCAAATGCGCTGCCCGCCGCCGGCATGGCGCTGCGCTACGCCCCGCCGCTGCTGGGACGCGACTACCTGCATCTGGTGTGGCAGAGCAACCTGATGGAAAGCGGCGGCTACTGGCGGCTGATGGCGACGAAGAGCTTCACCGACGGCGGCAGCGAACTGGCCTGCTACGCCGAAACGACGCTCAGTCCGGAAATCAGCGCGTTCCTGCTGGCCGCCCTGCCGACAGGTTCGGCGCGTCAGGAATTCTCCAGCCTGATGCGCGCCAACCTCAACGCGGGCCTGAAAATTTCGTTACCATAACCGACCATACCGCAAGGAGCCGCCATGAATCCCGCATCCCGAACTATTGCCGCCATCGCGCTCACCGGCATCTGGGTGAACGCATCCGAATTCCTGCGCAACGAATGGCTGCTGAAATCGTACTGGACGGATCATTACCGCTCACTGGGCCTGACGTTCCCGTCCGCGCCGGTCAACGGCATGGCCTGGCTGATCTGGGGCTTCCTCTCCGCGCTGGCGCTGTTTCTGGTGAGTCGCAGATTCGGTGTAGTGCAGACGGCGCTGCTGTGCTGGCTGATGACTTTCATGATGATGTGGCTGGTGGTCGGCAACCTGCACGTGCTGCCGGACGGTCTGCTGGCATTCGCCGTTCCGCTGAGTCTGCTGGAATCGTTGGTGGGCGCAGCCATCTGCCGCAAACTGGCCCCGGTGACAGCATGAATAAACTCTGGACCGGGCTTGCCGCCACCTTCATCTACAACACCGCGATTGCGGCGTTGTTGACGCTGCTGGTGCCCGCCGGGAGCTTCGCAGAAAACTTCATCTTCTCGCAATGCATCGGCTTTTCCATCGCCGTCATCAATTCACTGACGCTGGCCAGGATGCAGCCGGGCTGGAAACGCTGGGCGGCGCTGTGCGTGACACTGCCGGCCAGCATCGCGGTCGGCCTGCAACTGTCTTACTGGGTGTCCGGCTGCGGCGGCAGCCTGCTGCACCCGAAATCCCTCTCGGCGCTGCTGATCGTGGTGTATATCGGGGTGTTTTTCGGCCTGCTGGCCAGCTTCACTTTTGTGCTGTTCGAACGCATCGAACGGCTGGACATGGAAGTCAAACAGCGCCAGCTCGACCAGATGGAGAGCGAGAAGCGCGAGCTGGAGGCGCAACTCAAACTCTTACAGGCGCAGATCGAGCCGCATTTTTTGTTCAACACGCTGGCCAACGTCGGCAGCCTGATAGACACCGACCCGGCGCAGGCCCGCAAGCTGCTGGAACGCCTCAACGACTGGCTGCGCACTGCGCTGGCGCGCGCCCGCAGCACGCAGGTCACGCTGGGCGGCGAGCTGGAGATGCTGGACAACTACCTGAATATACTCAAGATACGCTTCGGCGGGCGGCTAGACTGGCGCATCGAAGCGGACGCCGCCGCGCGCGCCGTGCCCTTTCCGCCGATGCTGCTGCAACCGCTGGTAGAGAACGCAGTGCGCCACGGCATCGAGCCCAAACTGGGCGGCGGCCAGATCGTCATCCGCGCCGACTGCGCGCACGGCGCCCTGCGCGTTTCCGTCCGCGACAGCGGCGCAGGTCTGCAAACCCAGTCCGGCGCGGGCGCGGGATTGAGCAACGTGCGGGCGCGGCTGGCGGCGTTGTTCGGCGAATCGGGTCGGCTGGCGCTGCAAGCCAACGCGGAAGGCGGCGCTACCGCCACGCTGCAAATCCCGCTGGACAACGGAGCCAGGTGATGCGCGCGCTGATCGCCGACGACGAACCCCACCTGGCCGCCGACCTGCAACGGCGGCTGGTCAGGCTGTGGCCGGAATTGCAGATCGCCGCCGTGCTGCACGACGGTGTCGCCGCCGCAGCGGCGCTGGCCGACACCCGCCCCGATATCGCTTTCCTGGACATCCGCATGCCCGGCATCAGCGGCCTGGCAGCGGCGAACTCGGCCCCGCCCGGCTGCCGCGTGGTGTTCGTCACCGCCTTTGATGACCATGCGGTGCAGGCTTTCGAGCAGGCGGCAGCCGACTACCTGCTCAAACCCGTGTCCGACCAGCGGCTGGCACGCTGCGTGGAACGCCTGAAGCAGCGCGAGACGAGCGCACCGGACGACCTGCTGGCGCGGCTGCAACAATTGCTGGCATCAAGCAGCAAGCCCGAGCCGCTGCGCTGGCTCAGGTTGCAGGTCGGCCAGTCGGTGCGCCTGGTGGAAGTCGGCGAAGTCTGCTATTTCCAGTCCGCCGACAAGTACACCACCGTCATCACCCCGGACGCCGAACTGCTGCTGCGCACGCCGTTGAAGGAACTGGCCGGCCAACTCGACGGCGACGAATTCTGGCAGGTGCACCGGGGAACCATCGTCAACGTGCGCCGGATCGCCGCTGCCCAACACGGCCTGACCGGCCGCGTCACCCTGACCCTGCGCGACCGCCCCGAAAAACTCACCGTCAGCCGCAGCTACGCGCATTTGTTCCGGCAGATGTGACTTATGGTGAAAGGTGAAAGGTGAAACGGAATGGCGCGGGCCGGCAGAATGCGGACAATCAGGTATTTGCGGGGCTTGCGCCCAACTCCACCCCCCGGTCTATAATGCCCCGCCCGGACGCGTTCACGAATCATTTCCGACAGCGAACAGGGGTGCTGAGTTTGCAGGAGCGCGTGACTTGTTTTGTTTAAAGTGTATTTTGGAATCAATAGGTTGAGGTGAAGCATGACACCTTATGCAGAACACCGGTTTTCTTATACAGAAGCAGTTCTGTATATTTCACGTTGAACTAAACCGCTAACGCGGTGGCGCGCTGATTCCTTCTCGTTTTCTTCCGATATCCAAATTACCTTGCTGCAACTCACGTAGAAATCTCCGATCCTTGATCGCGGGG
>JAQTZW010000019.1 GCA_028687575.1 Gallionella sp.
TTCCCAATTACTCGGAAACTACCAAAAACCAAGCACCTACACTCGTCAATTGTTTGATTTATCTTGTTAAAGAGCAGCTGCATCAACAACACCGTGCAGCGAAGAGGTGCGCATTATAGTGACTAAATCCCACAAGTCAAGCGACATCTCATTTTTATTACAGCGCCACATTCACAATTATGAATGCAACTGAAAACTGGTTGCGGGGACAGGATTTGAACCTATGACCTTCGGGTTATGAGCCCGACGAGCTACCGAGCTGCTCCACCCCGCGTCAGAAAGTGGACTATAGCAACACACATAAATGTCGTCAAGAACTTTCTCGACAGTACAGAAATAATTTTTTATTAATGAACCAATATGCAATCGCGTTGACTCAATTGCTGGAATTTCATTCTCGCACCAGTAATAATGAACCTAACCTTAAGCACGGAGCACCACATGAATAAGATTACATCTCTCTTAGGCTTTATATTACTTTATGGCATTCAGACTGCTTATGCAGGCCAAGATGTACCGCTCAGTGCAAAACAAATCCAATCTCTCGGTATTACCTCAAATACGTTATCTCCTGTTCGTAACGGTGAACTCCCAGGACTGCCTGCTCAGGTCGTCATTCCCGGCAATCAACTTTTTATAATCAGCTCCCCCTTGCCGGGAATGATTGAAAAAACACTGGTCGGCGTTGGTGACAACGTGAAAAAGGGACAAGTGCTGGCCCAGCTGCAAAGCCCGGCATTAGCTGAAACTCAGCGAGGCTTACTGCAAACTGCCGTACAGAATCAGCTTGCCAGAGAAAATCTGGCACGCGATGAGGCTTTATATAAGGAAGGAATTATTTCCGAGAGTCGCTACCGAACCAGCAAGGCTGCAGCTTTGGAAGCTGCTGCCAATCTGACTGAACGCAAGAACATGCTACGCCTTGCCGGGATGTCGGATGCAGCCATATCCAAACTACAATCAGGCAACAATCCTGGCAGCCTGCTTACCATGACCTCCCCGATCGATGGAGTGGTACTGGAAAAGACTGCCAGCGCCGGGCAGCGACTCGATGCTGCCGTACCTATGTTCAAGATAGGCAAACTTTCTCCCCTAGCGCTTGAAATCCAAGCCCCACTGTCGCACGCCAGTAGCCTTTCCGTAGGTGCCACGGTTTCAATTCCAGCATACGGTGCCAGCGGTAAGCTGACCGCCATTGGACGCAGCCTATCTGGCGCCAATCAAACAATTTTACTGCGCGGCACCATCTTGCAAGGCGCGGAAAACCTTCGGCCAGGCCAGTTTGTGGAAGTCAGCATTAGCTCCGGATCTAACAATACTGAGCAATGGAACATACCCAACAGTGCTATCTCCCGCATAGATGGGAAAACTGTGGTTTTCATTGAAACTGCCAGCGGATTCCACCCGCAACCCATCACAGTAATTACTCAAGGTGACAAGAGCAGCTTGGTCAGCGGCACTTTCAAATCCGATTCCAAAATCGCCGTAAGCGGGGTTTCGGCGCTCAAGGCCAGCGTGCTGGGGATCGGCGGGGCAGAATAATGTTTTCCAAATTGCTCGAATTTTCGCTGACGCAACGCCTCTTGGTCGCCGCGCTGACGCTGCTTCTGATCGGCGCCGGCATAGTCTCCTTCCGCGACCTGCCGATAGATGCCTTCCCTGACGTTTCCTCGACGCAAGTAAAACTCATCATGAAAGCACCGGGGATGACCCCGGAAGAAGTCGAAGCCCGCATCGTCACGCCCATTGAACTAGAAATGTTGGGCATCCCTAATCAGCGCATCATGCGCTCGATCTCGAAATACGCGATTGCCGACATCACCATAGATTTCAACGAGGGCACCGACATCTACTGGGCGCGCCAGCAGGTTGCCGAACGACTGAACAATGCACTGCGTGAGCTTCCCCCGTCCGCGACTGGCGGCCTAGCCCCCATCACCACCCCACTGGGTGAGATGTTCATGTTCACCGTAGAGGGGGAGAATGTCTCGCTGGAAGAACGCCGCACCATACTGGACTGGACAATCCGTCCGGCGCTGCGCACCCTGCCGGGCGTCGCGGACGTCAATTCGTTGGGCGGCTTCGCGCGCAGTTTCGAAATTGTCCCTGACCACAATGCGCTGGCAGCACATGGCCTGTCCTTCGCCATGCTGCAACAGGCAGTGCAGGCCAACAACCGCAATGACGGTGCCGGCCGCATCAGCGATGGCGACGAGGCACTGCTGGTGCGCGCCGAGGGTAGCATCAAGAACCTCCAAGATGTCGGCAACATCGTCATCGCCAGCCCCGGCGGCAGCCCGATACGTGTCAGCGATGTCGCCCAGGTGCGCATTGGCAGCCTGACCCGCTACGGCGTGGTCAGCAAGGATGGCAAGGGAGAAGCGGTCGAAGGTCTGGTGCTGGGCTTGCGCGGTGCGAACGCACAAAAGGTGGTCGCCGGCGTACAGGCAAAATTAAAAGAGCTTGCCCCTTCATTACCAGCCGGCGTGACTACCAAGGTTTTCTATGATCGCGGCAGCCTGGTTGACCGCGCCATCGGCACGGTCTCCAAGGCACTCACCGAAGCTATCGTATTGGTGGTCATTTTGTTGGTGCTGTTCCTCGGCAACCTGCGCGCCGCCGTGGTGGTCGCACTGACGTTGCCGCTGGCGGTGCTGATCACCTTCATACTGATGCAGCAATTCGGCATGTCGGCCAATTTGATGAGTCTGGGCGGCCTGGCCATCGCTATCGGTATGCTGGTGGACGGGTCGGTGGTGGTGATGGAGAACATCATCAACCATCTCGCCGGCAAACGGCCCCACATCCCGCACCTGCACATCATCTACCGCGCGGTGAAGGAGGTGATCACGCCGGTCGCCGCCGGTGTCGCTATCATTATTATCGTATTCTTGCCGCTGATGACCTTGCAGGGGCTGGAAGGCAAGCTGTTCATCCCGGTCGCCCTGACCATCGTATTCGCGCTGGGCGGCTCCCTGCTGTTATCGCTTACCGTCGTACCGATGTTGTCTTCGTTTCTGGTCAAGCAGGCCAGCCACGACGACCCCTGGTTGGTACGCAAAGCCATGGCCATCTATGCTCCGGTACTGGAACGCGCCTTGAAAAAGGAACGCTTGGTAATCTCCGTGGCGCTCGCCATGCTGGTATTGAGTGGCGGTGTCTACACCCTGCTTGGCAAAGCCTTCATGCCCGAGATGGATGAAGGCGACCTGATCATGCAGGTGTCCAAACTCCCCTCGATCAACATTGCGCAGACCGGCGAAATGGACAGGCGCATCCAGGCGGCGATCATCGCCAACGTACCTGAGGTCAAGGGCATCGTCTCGCGCGCCGGCGCGGACGAACTCGGCCTCGACCCTATGGGATTGAACGAGACCGACAACTTTCTGGTGCTCAAACCGCAGAAGGAATGGCGAAACCCGGACAAGAACGCCATCGTGGACGAGATCCGCAAAGTCATGGGCAACTTCCCGGGCGTGGAATACAGCTTCACCCAGCCTATCGCGATGCGCGTATCGGAGATGCTCACCGGCGCGCGCGGCGACATCGCCATCAAGATATTCGGAACTGACCTCAACAAACTCAATGAGGCCGCCGAACAGATGGTCAAGGTGCTTGAAGGCATCAAGGGCAGCGAGGACGTGTTCACCGTCAAAAACAGCGGCGTGCAGTATTTCCGTGTGCAGATAGACCGGTTGGCAGCTGGCCGCCTGGGTCTTACCGTGGATGACATCGGCAACGCCCTGCGTAGCCAGATCGAAGGCCAGCAACTGGGCACCATCATCGAGAACAACCGCCGCACCCCCCTGATCGTACGAGGCGAGACCGACATCCAGCATTCGCCCGCGCTGTTTTCTGCGCTCACCCTGCCCTTACCCAACGGGCAAAACATCCCGCTGTCAGCCGTTGCCAGATTGGAGCGTGCCGACGGCCCGGTGAAGGTTGACCGCGAGAACGGGATACGCATGGTGGTGGTGCAGAGCAACGTCCGCGACCGCGATCTGGTCGGCTTCGTGGATGAAGCGAAGGCCGCCGTGGCAAAGAACATCAAATTACCCCAAGGATACCGCCTCACCTGGGGCGGCCAGTTCGAGAACCAGCAGCGCGCCGCCGCTCGACTGGCGGTAGTGGTACCGGTTGCACTGGGCATGATATTCATGTTGCTGTTTGCCACCTTCGGTTCGGTCAGACAGGCCGCACTGGTGCTGACCAACATCCCGTTTGCATTGATCGGCGGCATCTTCGCGCTGTGGATCAGCGGCGAGTACATGTCGGTTCCCGCCTCCGTGGGCTTCATCGCGCTGCTGGGTATCGCGGTACTCAACGGCGTGGTCATGGTTAGCTACTTCAATCAATTACACGCCGAAGGCATGGACATCACCCAAGTCGTGTTCGAAGGTGCAAAACGCCGGCTGCGCCCAGTGCTGATGACGGCCAGCATCACTGCGTTCGGCCTGTTGCCGGTGCTGTTCGCCACCGGCCCAGGCTCCGAGATTCAGAAGCCGCTGGCCATCGTGGTGACGGGCGGCCTGGTCAGTTCGACCCTGTTGACCCTCATCATGCTACCCATCCTGTACCGCCGCTTCGGCCTTGAACGCGCGAGGAAGTCCCAATGAAAGAAATGAATTGTTGTTTGACTCTGGTCTGTCACCGTTCGCTTGAAGAGCGCATCGTCGATCACCTGCTGGGACATCCGGACTGGGTACGCGGTTTTTCGCTGACACGCATCGAAGGCGGCAGCCAGAAGGAAAAGTTGCCCAGCATGCTTGAACAGGTACGCGGACGCTCACAGCGCGTAGAGATCGTCACGGTAATGAATTGTGACGACGCGCACGCACTCATCGCGCATCTCAAACAGGTAGAAAGCAACCCGGAAATCGCCTACTGGCTGACCCCGGTCACGGAGTTCGGGAGACTGTCATGATAAGCACCAAATCAGAAAATCGCCTCACATGGCCTTGCCTATTGATTATATTAACAATTGTCAGCGGCACCACCCACGCCGCAGCCAGCGACCCCACCGACCTGCCGCCCACCTCGCAGGTAATCAGCGCACTGAACCAAAATCTGCTGGTGCTGAACGCCAACAGCGGTCTGAAGATGGAACTGGCTAACCAGCGCAAATGGAACAGTGGCAGTTACGAATTCAACCTGCGCGCCGGCTCGTCCCAGCGCAATATCGTCAACACCGGCCAGAAACTCAAGGAATGGGATGTCGCTCTGGAGCGCCCACTTCGCCTGTTCAACAAGGTCGGCATAGACGAAAACATTGGTGCCGCCTCTGTCGCCCGGGCAGAGTTCGCACTCGGTGATGCCCGCCACGAAGCCAGCCGCCAACTGCTGAGGCAGTGGTTCGCCTGGCAGCGCGAGCAAACTCAGACTGAGCTATGGCATCATCAGGTTGAAATACTCGAACAACAAGCGAAAATGACCGAATTACGCGTCAAGGCAGGCGATGCCCCCAGGCTCGAACTCAACCAGGCCAAAGCCGCTGCCGCACAGGCCAGCGTTGCTTGGCACCAAGCTCAATTACGCACCCAACTGGCGGCGACCGACATCTCTCGCCAGTTCCCGTCCATTCGCCTGCCGGAAAAAATTACGCCCGGCACCCCGCAGGCTATCGGTCATGACTTCGCCTACTGGAAGGCACACATCATGGATGACAGCCACGAACTCGGCTTGGCTCAGGAGCAAAGCCATGTGCAACAGTTGCTGGCCGAGCGCAGCCGCGCCGACCAGATTCCCGACCCGACCGTCGGCTTACGCTACTCCCATGAGATGGGCGGCAACGAAAAAGTGACGGGGGTTTATCTCACCATGCCATTATCATTTGGCCATCGCAGCGCAACAGCTGACAGCATCGCGCAACAAGCTGCCATCGCCGCAGAACAGGCAGCTTTCGTGGCACACCGACTAGAGCAAGATGTCGTCGCCACTCACACCCAAGCGGTAAAAAGTTTCGAGACTTGGCAACAGGCACACGAAGCCGCACAGGCCATCCTCAGCAATGCCGAACTGGTTGCCAAAGCTTACCGTCTGGGCGAGAGCAGCCTGTCTGACAGTCTGACGGCACGCCGTATTGCCCTTGAATCCTCGCTGACCGAGCACCTTGCCCAATTGGATGCCAACGAAGCACGTTATCGTTTACAGTTGGATGCTCATCTATTGTGGGCGCTGGACGACAGCAACCAGATGCCCGAATAAAACCCTTGCCTAGCCACAGCACCGACATCAACTAAGTCGACCCAACTGTGCCCACAGTAAATATATTTCGCTGCCCCAACCAAACTTAGGAAGGATAATCAGAAAAGATATATGGACATTGAAAAAACAATCATTCAGGAATCTGCCTCCAAGCTCAAACTCGCGTTAGCCTACCGCTTCAATCTTCGTCCAGATCAATCGGACTTTACCGAAATTGATGAAGATATACGGGGCGGTGTCGAAATCAAAGGAACCAACCTGTGGGTGCTGATGCTGGCAATCTTCATCGCCTCTATCGGTCTGGATGTTAACTCCACCGCAGTCATCATCGGCGCAATGCTGATCTCCCCCTTGATGGGCCCGATCATGGGCATAGGCTATGGTATAGGCATTGACGATACCCAGCTTATCAAGAAGGCACTGGGCAATCTGCTCATCTCGATTTTGATCGCGCTGCTCACTTCAACCCTGTATTTCCTGATCAGCCCCTTTTCCAGCGCGCAATCTGAATTGCTGGCACGTACTACGCCCTCGTTGTGGGATGTGCTGATTGCGCTGTTCGGCGGTCTGGCCGGCATCATCGCAATTACCCGCAAGGAAAAATCCAATGTGATACCCGGCGTAGCGATTGCGACTGCGCTGATGCCCCCGCTGTGCACCGCCGGCTATGGCATTGCCAACGGTTCGTTGCACATGTTTTTCGGAGCGTTCTATCTATTCTTCATCAATTGCGTATTCATCGCGTTCTCGACCCTGCTGCTGATCAGTTATATCAATCCGCCACACATACGCTTTGCAAATGAAGAAAAGAAACGCAAGGTCAAACGCATCATCTATATCATCGTTCTGACGACTGTATTGCCAAGTATTTATCTGGCTTACGGATTGGTCACGCACGAAGTGTTCAATTCCAGAGCCAACGAATTCATCAACAAGGAACTGACTTTCGACAATAGTTTTATCGCCAAGAAAGTGATCTCGCCCGAAGCCAAGTCGATAGACATAACCCTAGTGGGAGAAAAAATCAGCGATTCGCAACTGAAACAAATCTCCAAAAATCTGTCTCATTACGGACTGGATAAGGCCAAATTGGTCGTCAACCAGAACCTTATCAAGGAGTTGGACGAAGCCTCGTTGAAAAAATCGCTGCTGGCAGACATAGTCAATACAACAAAGGACAAGTTTGACAGCAAAAACAAGGAGTTGGACGACCTCAAGAACGAAGTAACACAGTTACGTGCATCGCAACACTTGCAAAGTGAAGCCCTGAAAGAGCAGAAGCAGATCAGCGAGGAATTCTTTGTGCAATATCCGCAAATTACCAGCATCTCGCTTGCCAAAACAACCGAATACCAACCGAACCAAGACAGCAAGTCATCAGTTTTGTTGGTCAACGCTCTCGTCAAGAAAGCTCTGTCCAGAGAAGACCAGCGCAAGATCAATGCATGGCTGAAAGTCAGAACCGGAGCAGACAAAGTAGTCGTTACGTTTGAAAAGTCCTGAAATCACATTACCGAATCCGATCATGCCCGCCCGACACGCACTAATCTGGCGGACGGGATCGGAATTATCAGTACAGGCATCTGTGCAAGATTTATAATGCGCCCCTTCGCAGTCTGACAAACCATACATGCTGAACCTCTCCGAAATAAAGCCCAACCAGTCAATAGAACTCCTCAAGGAGCTACACATCCTGACGCGGGACGGCAAACTCAATCAGGACAGCCGCCGCAAGCTCAAGCAGGTTTACCATCTATACCAATTCATTGAGCCACTGCTGAACAAAGTATTGGCAGACAAACCCGAACTGACACTGGTTGATCACGGTGCGGGTAAGTCCTATCTGGGTTTCATCCTGTACGATCTTTTCCTGAAGTCACATGATACGGGACACATCTACGGTATAGAAACCCGCGAGGCGCTGGTCAACAAATCACAAGAACTGGCGGCCAGGCTAGGCTTCGGGCGCATGTCCTTCCTGGATTTGTCAGTAGAAGACTCCATCCATTCCCCGCTGCTGCCGGCCCGCGTTGATGTGGTCACCGCGCTGCACGCCTGCAATACAGCCACCGACGATGCGATCCGCTTCGCACTCCACAAAAAGGCCGAATTCATCGTGCTGGTGCCTTGCTGTCAAGCCGAGGTCGCCAGCATACTGAACCGCAACAAAAACAAGTCATTCAGCAAGACGCCGCTCTCGGAAATATGGCGACACCCGATACACAGCCGCGAATTTGGCAGCCACCTGACCAACGTGCTACGCTGCCTACTGCTGGAATCGCATGGCTATCAGGTGACCGTGACCGAACTGGTGGGCTGGGAACACTCGATGAAGAACGAACTGATTATTGCAAAACAGCATGGCTCCCCCCGTAAGGACGCAAGAGCCAGACTGGAATACATACTGAAAGAACTGAATTTGGAAGAGCTGCACGAAAGGTTTATTTATTGAGTCACACCTCAATACCGGTTCGCAAGAATCACTTTTCCTAATCATTATTGAATTGAGCAAATGGACGCAACGACACTAAAAGGCGGAGAACACGCCGTATTGTTACTGCATGGACTGCAAAGTAGTCCGGCCGAACTCCAACCTCTGGCAAAACGACTGAACCAAGCTGGCTACACCGTGCATGTACCGCATATTCGTGGCTACGGTTTTATGCACGGCGACCCCCCCCGGTCAGTGACCCACTGGCAGGATTGGCACGCCAAGGCGATGGCCGAATTCCGCGCGTTGCAACAGCAACACAGCACGGTTGCGGTGGGCGGACTGTGCATCGGTGCCACGCTTTCACTGAGCATTGCCTCCGAACTGGGCGACGAAGTGTCCGCGCTGGTGCTACTGGCCAGCACACTGTGGTATGACGGATGGAGCATCCCTTGGTACCGCTTCCTGCGCTATGCCGGGTATTACACGCCCTTCCGCTACATCTACAGTTATCGCGAACGCGAACCGTTCGGACTGAAGAACGAACAACTGCGTAAATGGATTGCCAGAGAAATGAGCCACAAGGATTCCTCCATCGTTGGCGCAAGCAAACTGAATCTACCCGCCATTCAGGAAGCCGAGCGCATGATACGCGCTGTGAAGCGTACATTGCCTGATGTCATTGCACCGGCCATCATCATCCACGCCGAAGAGGACGATGTCGCCTCACCTCGCAACGCACGCCACATCGCAGCACATCTGGGCTCCAAGCGTATCGAAAATGTGATGCTGCACAATAGCTACCACATGATTACCGTGGACAACGACCGCGAACAGGTGGCAAAAGAGACCGTTCGCTTCTTTAACGATGTGCATCAACTCTCACGATAACAAGTAAACCGTTAACCATTCTCAGACGTTGCAGTCAAACCGGTTCGTCACAAGTCCATCCTGTCCCATCCCGATAGTGAGCTCACCCTGAGCTCACTGTTTTTTCGTCCAATTCCTGCGAGCGCGGCTGTTATCGGCATTCAATAAAGCATGGTTTAAGTTATAATTCCGCCGTGATAAAAACCGAACCCAATTGATATGAGCTCACTACCAACAATCCAACGCATGATGATCGAGCAGTTCGATCTGAAAATTGAAGACCTGACCCCTGATGCGACGCTGGAAAGTCTCGGACTTGATTCGCTGTCCGTAATCGAATTCATGTTCAATCTGGAAGATGAACTCAAAATCAAAATGTCAGATGAACGCGTCGAGATTAAAACGCTTCAGGATGTGGTCAACCTGACTGACAAGCTCGTCGCCGAACAATCCTCCGCCGCGAAGTAGCCCGACATGAAGAGGCGCGTCGTCATCACCGGCATGGGAATCGTCTCTCCGGTTGGCAACACCACCGAACAATTTTTTGCCAATCTGATGGCCGGTCGCTCCGGCATCAAGCGCCTGCAGACCGACTTCATAGACCAGCTTTCCATCCGCATCGGCGCGCCGGTCGAGGACTTCAACCCGGCGGCGCACTTCAGCAAGATACAACTGACCGGCATTGAGCGCGTCAGCCAGTTCGCGCTGGTCGCCGCCGAGCAAGCCATGCAGGATGCGCAACTGGTGCTGGATGAATCCGAATATGACCGCGCCGGCGTCTACATGGGCTGCTGCCTAGGCGGAGCGAGTACGCTGGAAGACGGTTACATTGAAGTATTCAAGCGCGAGAATCCGCGCATCAAACCGCTGAGTGTGCTGCTCAGCATGAACAACGCGCCCGCCTCGCACATTTCCATCAAGTATCACCTGCGGGGTGCCAACATCACCTACTCCACCGCCTGCTCGTCTTCGGCTATCGCCATCGGCGAAGCCTATCGCCAGATCAAACACGGCTACGCCGACGTGATGGTGGCGGGCGGCGTCGAAGCCATGCTGACACTGGGCGCGATGAAGGCCTGGGAAGCCCTGCGCACGCTGGCGCAGGAAGACCCGAATGATGCCGGTGCATCGTGCAAGCCGTTCGCCAATGACCGCAGCGGGCTGGTGCTGGGCGAAGGTGCGGCGGTGCTGATCCTAGAAGATGCCGAGCGCGCCATCAAGCGCGGCGCAAAGATCTACGGCGAACTGGCCGGCTATGATTGTTCGTCGGATTCCAGCCACATCACCAAGCCGGACGCGAACGGCCAGACCCGCACCATCCGGAACGCATTGCGCGATGCCGGACTGCAGCCGCAGGACATCGGCTACATCAATGCCCATGGCACCGCCACACTGGCTGGCGACATCGAAGAGACCAACGCCATCAAGCAGGTGTTCGGCGAGTACGCCCGTTCCATCCCTGTCAGCTCCACCAAATCCATGCATGGCCATCTGATGGGAGCAACTGGCGCGGTCGAATTCATGGCATCGGTGCTGGCGCTGCAACAGCAGGCCATCCCGCCCACCATCAACCTGCACCAACCCGATCCGCAATGCGATCTCGACTATGTGCCGAATCAGGGTAGAAGCGGTGTGCAATTGGAAACAGTGATGTCCAATTCCTTCGCGTTCGGCGGCACCAATGCGGTACTGATTGCCAGACGCTTTGAGGGTTAACCCTCTGTAACACCGATTTCGGGTCACGGCCATGAAGGATTTCAACCTCTCAGGATGGGCGCTCAAACACCAGGCGCTGGTGCTGTACACCCTGTTCGCGCTGATGCTGGCTGGCGCGTTCTCCTACACTCAACTGTCTCAAAAAGAAGACCCCGATTTCACCTTCCGGGTGATGACCATCAAGCTACTGTGGCCGGGTGCGACCGCCCGCGAGATGGAGCAGCAAGTCACCGACCGCATCGAACGCAAACTTCAGGAAACCCCCTGGTTGGACAATGTCAGCAGCTATTCCAAGGCGGGCGAGGCGGTGATTTTCGTCACCCTCAAGGATGCCATGCCGCCTGCCGAGCTGGAGCATTCCTGGAGCGAGGTGCGCAAAGAGCTTTCCGACCTGCATCGGCGCATGCCCGAGGGGGTCGAGGAACCCATCATCAACGACAATTTCGGCGAGACCTTCGGCTCGATCTACGCATTAACATCTGACAAGATGGGCAATGCCGAACTGGTGCAGATCGCCAGCAAGGTACGCGAGGAACTGCTCAGGGTGGAGAACGTCAGCAAGGTCAAACTGCTGGGCGCCCAGCACGAAAAGATCTACATCGAATTCTCCAGCCGAAAAATGGCCGCACTGGGCATCAACCCGCTACAGGTCGCTGCTGCCTTGAAAGCGCAGAACGCAATGGAGCCAGCAGGCCAAATCACCACCCATTACGGCTCCACCCCATTGCGCGTCAGTGGCGATTTCAAATCGGTCGAAAGCATCCGCGACATCGGCATCAAGGCCGCAGACAAGGTCTATCGTCTGGGCGACATCTGCAAGGTCTATCGCTCCTATGCCGATCCGGCCAGCTTCAAGCTGCGCACCATGGGACACGATGCGGTCGGACTGGCCATCTCGATGGCCCCCGAAGGCAACATCACCAAACTGGGACAGCAGCTCGACCGGGAATTATCGCGCATCAAAAAGGAATTACCGGCCGGCGTCGAAGTGCATCAGGTCTCCAACCAGCCTGCCGTGGTCAAAAAATCCATCAGCGACTTCATGCGCGCGCTGCTGGAAGCGCTGGTGATCGTGCTTGCGGTCAGTTTCGCCAGCCTTGGCTTGCGCGCCGGGCTGGTGGTCGGCCTGTCCATCCCGCTGGTGCTGGCCGGCACCTTTCTGCTGATGCAGGTGTTCGACATAGACTTGCAACGCGTCTCGCTGGGCGCGCTGATCATCGCACTCGGCCTGCTGGTTGATGACGCGATGATCGCCGTGGAGATGATGACGGTGAAGCTGGAACAGGGCTGGAGCAAGCTGCACGCGGCGACCTTCGCCTACACCAGCACCGCCTTCCCGATGCTGACCGGTACACTGATCACTGCCGCCGCGTTTCTGCCGGTGGGCTTGGCCAAATCCTCCGCCGGCGAATACACCTTCTCGATCTGTGCAGTGGTGACCATTGCGCTGCTGGTTTCGTGGTTCGTCGCGGTGATCTTCACCCCTTTCATCGGCATCCATCTGTTGCACGACAACGGCTTGCACGCGCCCTCCGAAGACCATTACCGGCAAGGCTTCTACGCAAAATTCCGCCGACTGGTCGAGCTCTGCCTTGATTACAAGAAGAGCGTGGTGATGCTGACCGTGCTGGCCTTCGTGCTGGCACTGGCCGGTTTCGACAAGGTAGAACAGGAATTCTTCCCGCCCTCCGAACGCCCCGAACTGCTGATGGACATCTGGCTGCCAGAAGGCAGCAATTTCTCCACCACCGAGGGCATCGTCAGGGAGGTCGAGAAAAAACTGAGCAATGATCGCGACATCGTCAATTACACCAGCTACATCGGCGACAGCACGCCGCGCTTCTACCTGCCACTGGATCTGAACCTGCCCAGCGTCAATTACGCTCAAATTGTCATCACGGCGCGCGATCTCGCAGCCAGGGAAGTCGTGTTAAAACGCTTGCGCAAGGTCATTTCCGATACCTACCCTGATTCCGGGCTGCGTATCGCGCGTCTGGAAAATGGCCCGCCGGTCGGCTATCCGGTGCAATTCAGAATCGTCGGGGCCGACCCTGAAAAACTCTATGGGATCGCTGCCGAAGTCGCCGACATCGTAAAAAAGACCCCGAACACCAAGAACGTAAGCCTCGATTCCAACGAGAAGATCAGCACACTGAGCGTTGATGTGAATCAGGAAAAAGCCCGCCAGCACGGGCTGTCGTCGCAGGCCGTTTCGCGCAACCTGCAAGCGCTGCTGAGCGGTCTGCCGATAACTTCGCTGCGCGAAGGCGAACGCCGCATAGATGTTGTTGCGCGCGCAGAGGCCGAAGAGCGCAGCGACCCGGAATACCTTAGCCACCTCAACATCTATACCGAGCAGGGGAAATTCGTCCCACTGCACGAAATCGCCACGCTGCGCGAATCCGCCGAGGAGAGCATCATCTGGCGCATGAACCGCTTCCCGGTAGTCACCGTGCGCGCCGATGTGCCGGACGATGTGCGCGCACCGGATGTCAGCATGGAAATCGACAAAAATCTCGCCGCCATCCGCGCCAAGCTGCCCGAGGGCTATCGCATCGAGGCGGGCGGTGCGATGGAGGACAGCGACAAGGCGCAGGATTCCATCATAGACATCCTGCCGCTGATGGGTTTCCTGATCGTCACGCTGCTGATGCTGCAACTGAAACGCTACAGCCAGGTGACGCTGGCGCTGCTCACCGCCCCGCTCGGCATCATCGGCGTCACCGCAGCACTGCTGGCATTCAACGTGCCGTTCGGCTTCGTCGCGATGCTGGGCATGATCTCGCTGTCAGGCATGATCATGCGCAATTCGGTGATCCTGCTCGACCAGATCAGCCAGGACATCGAGGCCGGCATGAGCCAGTGGGACTCCATCGTTGAATCCACCGTACGCCGCTTCCGCCCCATCATGCTGACCGCCGCCGCCGCGATCCTGGCGATGATCCCGCTGACCCACAGCGTGTTCTGGGGGCCGATGGCGGTGGTCATCATGGGTGGCCTGCTGGTCGCCACGCTGCTGACCCTGTTCTACCTGCCCGCGCTGTACGCGCTGTGGTTCAGGGTGAAGCGCCCTGCTCCAACCGCAGGTGAATGACCTCTCGCCTTATTGCTCAATAAAATTTGAATGGGGAGTTCGCTCAGGGCTGCGCGTGCTGTTTGGCCTGACGCTTATTGGCGGTGCCGGTTTTCTCTGATTTTTCCTGTGCCGCGATCAGCGTTTCAAAGCGTCCGTTCTCGCCTGAATTCTCGTAGTCCAAGCTCAGGCTGCCGGCAACGTCCGCTTCGGCAAGGTGCATTTCTTCGGTCAGGATGCCGAACAACAAGACAAACAGTCGCCTTTGCGAGATCTTCCATGTGGCACCTTCGCGTTGATACAGCGCGCGACTGAAGCGCATGAAGCTATCGAATGGAGAACTGCCGAGAATCAGCGGCAGGGTGTGCCTAAATCGTCCCGAGTTGCCCACCATGTCCCAGTAGCGGGCGAAGCGGTTGACGGCCTGCATGGTGAAAAAGTCAATGTCGCGCGTGCTCAGTATGTTGTACGGCGCTTTCGGGTTGTAATTCAGCTGGTAGGTTGCAGTGTGCCGGTTGATCGGCGCGCCCCGCAAACGCTTGAGTATGCCGAGCTGGATCTCGTGCGGCTTGTAGGCGACCAGTTGGTCGAAACTTTTTGCGAAGTTTTCCAGCGAGTCGCCGGGCAGGCCAAAGATCAAGTCGGCATGGATATAGGCCTCGGTTTGCTCTCGCAGCCACAGCAGGTTCTCACCGGATTTACGGTTATCCTGCCTGCGGCTGATGAGCGTCTGTATCGCAGGATCAAAAGTCTGGATGCCGATCTCGAATTGCAGGGAATGTCTGGGGAATCGCTGTATCGCCTGCTTCAAGGCGTCCGGCAGATTGTCGGGCACGACTTCAAAATGCAGATACAAGTCGTCGCTCATGCGCGCCAGAAAGAATTCCATGATGGCTACGCTGGTGCTGACCTTCAGATTGAAGGTGCGGTCTATGAACTTGAAATTACGCGCGCCGCGTTGATACAGCTCATCCATGGCATCAAGAAATTTGCCCAGCTCGAAAGGCGTGGAAGTCTTGTCCAGCGCCGACAGGCAGAATTCGCACTTGAACGGGCAACCGCGCGAAGCCTCGACATAGATCATGCGGTTCTTGATGTCCTCGTCGCTGTACCAGGCGTACGGCAGTTCCAGCTGATCGAGGGCGACGACCTCGCCCTTGATGACTTTGGCGGCGGGAGCTTCACCGGCCAGCAACTGCGCACAGAGCCTGCGGAAGCTGATCTCGCCCGCACCTTCGATCACATAGTCGGCCCACTCCACCACGTCGGGGTGGTCGGGAGAGTGACTGACTTCCGGCCCGCCCAGCACGATGTGCGTTTGCGGGGAGATCTGTTTTATCAGGGCGACGACCTGGCCGACCTCTTCCACATTCCAGATATAAACGCCAAAACCGACGATGGCGGGTTCATGCCGCAACAACTGCTCGGCGATATCGAGCGGGCGCTGGTTGATGGTGAATTCTTCGATGCGGGCGCGCGACTGCAAATCGCCCAGATTGGCGTACAGATAGCGCAGGCCAAGCGAAGCATGGATGTAACGGGCGTTGAGCGCGGTAAGTAAGATGTCGGCCATAACTGGCGGTTAGCTATCCTGTGGAGTGTGCAGTTTGAGCTGCCATGGGGGCGGCATTCTAAACGAAAAGGCAGCATGGCAGGCCGCCAGCGCCGGATTACCGCCCGCCCGCAAGCGACTGAGCGCAAAAGCGTCCGGGGAAACTATGCGCCGTGCCGCGCCAGCGCCCAGTTGACGTGCTCCTGCACCAGTTCCGAAGGATGATCGCTGCGGGCGCGCAGCGCGGCGACGATGGCCGGACTGTGCGGCGCGTTGCCCAATGCCACGGCGAGGTTGCGCAGCCATTGCTCGTGGCCGATGCGATAGATGGCGCTGCCGGCCATCTTCTCCATGAATGCCGCCTCGTCCCATCCGAACAATTCGACCAGGCCGATGTCGTCCAGACGGTGACGCACGGCGAAATCCGGTTCGACGCTAAGCTGTGCGAAACGATTCCACGGGCAGGCCAGCTGGCAGTCGTCGCAGCCGTAGATGCGGTTGCCGATCAACGGGCGGAATTCGGTCGGGATGCTGCCTTTGAGTTCTATCGTCAGGTAGGAAATACAGCGGCGCGCGTCCAGCCGGTAAGGTGCGGTGATGGCCTGCGTCGGGCAGGCCGTGATGCAGCGCGTGCAGCTGCCGCAATGCTCCCCCGCCGGCGAGATGCCCGGCGCGCTGACCGACACCGGCAGCGGCAGGTTGACGTAGATCTCGCCCAAGAAGAACCACGATCCGTGTTCGCGCGACAGCAGCAGCGTGTGCTTGCCGCGCCAGCCCAGACCTGCCTTGCGCGCCAGCGCGACCTCCATCACCGGCGCGCTGTCAGTGAACACCCGACCCTCGAACCCTGCGACTTCGGCGCGTATCCGGTCGGCCAGTTTTGCCAGCCGGTTACGCAACAGCTTGTGGTAATCGCGCCCCAGCGCATAGCGCGAGATATAGGCAAGATCGCCCTGCGCCAGCACCCGCACAGCATCGGCGGCCTGCGGCAGATAGTTCATGCGCACGCTGACGACACGCAGTGTGCCGGGCAGCAATTGCTCCGGTCGGCTGCGTTTAAGCCCATGTTTTGCCATATAATCCATCTCGCCGTGCGCCCCCTGCGCCAGCCATTCCAGCAAGCCGCTTTCGGTGTCAGAAAGATCGGTGTCGGCGATGCCGACCTGCTGGAAACCGAGTTCCAGCGCCCAGGCGTGTATCTGGTCTGCCAGCGCCTGACAGGACGCAGGACTTTGCCCTGACTGTGGAGATGTGTTTTGCATAAAGCCGATGATAGCCGAATCGCCCTGCCGCTCGCCGACGAAAATGCGACCATCGCACTGGCCGCCCGTCTGGCGCGCTGCCTGACACCCGGACTGGTCATCCATCTGCACGGCGACCTGGGCGCCGGCAAAACCTGCCTGGTGCGCGGCGTGCTCAATGCGTTGGGGCACACCGGACGTGTGAAGAGCCCGACCTATACTTTACTTGAGACATACCACGCCGGCGGGTTAGACTTGCGGCATTTCGACCTGTACCGCCTGCAAAATGAGGATGAATGGGAATCTGCCGGCTTCCGAGACGAAGCCGGCGGCAACAACATTCTGCTGGTGGAATGGCCGGAAAAGGCGCAAACCGTCCTGCCGCCGGCGGACATCGTGATTGACCTGCAGATACTGCCTGAAGGTCGCATGGCCACACTTACAGGCAATACAACCACAGGAAAGACATGCTTGGAGCAGCTTTGAAATTTGCTATACCGACATTCTGGTGTACCACCATTCGCCGACTGGTCTTGGCGCTGCTGTGCTGCTGGATGGGCAACGCACTTGCCGCCATCGAGATCGTCGCCACGCGCGTCTGGCCCGCGCAGGAATACACCCGACTGACGCTGGAATCGAAAAAGCCCATCCGCCACAACATGTTCAGCCTCGCCAATCCCGACCGGCTGGTGATAGATCTGGAGGACGTCGAACTGAACGACGCGCTCACCCAGATTACCGGCAAGATCGGCGAAAGCGACCCCTACATCAAGAGCGTGCGTGTCGCCCGCAACAAGCCCGGCGTAGTACGACTGGTGCTCGACCTGAAGACCCAGGTCAAACCGCAGTTGTTCGACCTGGCGCCAGTGGGTGACTATGGCAACCGACTGGTGCTGGATGTCTACCCGGACCACGGCCCCGACCCACTGATGGCGCTGCTAGATCAGGACAAGCCCGGCCAACAGGCTGCCGACACAGCCAGTGCGGTGAGTGCTGCTGACAACCCGCCGCCCACCCCTGACACCGGCAAACCTGCTGGCGACAAACCTGAACGCATCGCCGGCAATCCGCCGTCCGCAGCCATCAAGCCTATCCCCGAGGTACGCGCCCGCACACTAATCATCGCGATAGATGCCGGTCACGGCGGCGAAGATCCCGGGGCGCGCGGCCGCAACGGGTCTCACGAAAAAGACATCACACTGGCGGTCGCCCGTAAACTCTGCGCACTGGTCAACGCTACGCCCAACATGCGGGGTGTGCTGATCCGCGATGGCGATTATTTCATCCCACTCGGCACGCGCACCGTCAAGGCACGCCAGGCCAAGGCCGACCTGTTCGTGTCCATCCATGCCGATGCCTTTATCAAGCCGGATGCGCATGGTTCTTCGGTGTTTGCGCTGTCCGAACACGGCGCGACCAGCACCGCCGCACGCTGGCTGGCCAAAAAAGAGAATGACGCCGACCTGATAGGCGGGGTCAACATCGCGGTGAAAGACCCCTACCTCGCCCGCACCCTGCTGGACCTGTCGCAAACCGCCACCATCAACGACAGCCTGCGACTGGCAAAGCATGTACTGCAAGAACTCGATGTAATCAATGACCTACATAGTGGTCACGTCGAACAAGCCGGCTTCGCCGTGCTGAAATCGCCAGATATTCCATCCATCCTGGTCGAAACCGCATTCATCAGCAATCCCGCCGAAGAGCGCCGCCTCAACGACGAGAACTATCAAACGCGTCTGGCGACTTCGGTGCTGAACGGCATTAACCGTTATTTCTCACAGAATCCGGCGCTTTCACGGCACAATATCGCGCAAATCAATTAAAGCTGGGGTCATCATGGATAAACGGCTTATCAGGATACTAGGCGGCACCACGCAACATTATCCCTATGCGTTGGAGAGTAAATTCCCACGCATTCTCGATCACATCATGTCGTTGTGGGACAGTGACGAGATAGACGAATGTTTCATGGAGCTTATGGTCAGCAACCGGAGCGGGCGACAAGGCTTCCCGCCCGATGTTGCAGCCGAGATCATGCACCTGAGCCTGGTGCATGCCGCCCAGGACTCGCCGGACAAACACAATGACATTTGGGATGTATCGCCGAAATCTTTCTCCGAATTCACGCCGCCCACTATGGCAGAGAATGGCTGGAAAGACCCCGGAGCCTACATCAGGGAAGAATTGCGCAAGTGCGACATCGCCTGCTCCCCGGACGGTTTCTTCGATGCCGTTGAACAGGGCAATCGCACGGCAGTCGCCTTGTTTCTTGGCGTGCCAGTCAGCACTGAGATACGTGACAGCCGCGGCTGGACGCCGCTAATGATGGCCGCCTTCCATGGTTATGACGAAATCACCGAAATGCTGATTCAGCACAATGCCGACGTCAATGCATTGGATTCGAGCGGCAACAGCCCCCTGCACTGGGCCGCATTTGGGGGTCACTCTGCCTGCACCGACAAGCTCATCCAGCATCACGCCCATGCTGACGTGTGCAATAATTTCGGTTGGACGCCGCTGATACAGGCCACGGCGCGCAACCACATCGGTGTCGTCGCACAACTCATCGCCTGCGGGGTCAATCTCGATAGTTCCGCTGATGGCAACTCCGCGTTGCACAAAGCCGCAGCGGCAGGTTATACGGACATCCTCGCCTTACTGCTGGAGCAAGGTGCCAACAAAAATCTTACAAATCAGGACCACCTCACTGCCCTGCAACTGGCAATCAAGAACAAGCAGAACGAAGCAGCCAGGATATTGCGCGGCTAGAAAACGAAATATCCTGATGCCAATTTCAAGTCTGAAACAATTTAATAGATAAGATAGCCCTCACAAGTGTTGGGCACGGACGCACGGGACTGCAGCGTAGTTCGGTGACGCTAAGCGTACAGCGGATTTCCCGGATCCAGTTTTCGGCCTTGCTCTGCGACATCGGCAAAGCTTGCTTCGTCTGCCAGTGCTTTGAATTTCTCGGCGCACTCGGCAAAACGCACAATATCGTTGCGTTGGCCATAAAGCTTCAGCAAGGCAATATAGCCATAGATATTTTGCGGATTCTCTTGTATTGCTTGCTGCAGAGCTCCCTCAGCCGATTTCTCATCTCCAGCGCGCAGAAAGCTATCGGCCGCCATCAATAAAGCATATTCAGCAGGTACCGGCATCCAAGCCGGGCTGTAAGCTGACGCTTCCATGGATGGCTCGCAAAATGAGAGTTCCGCTTTCTCACATTCGTTATCCACTGTATTTCTCGCCTCAACTGCGGCGATCAAGGTCAACGGACTGACTTCTAGCGGACGAGCCATGGGTGAAATATCAGGCTGAGATACCCTGGAGCTATGGTTTCTTGAACCATACGCTGGCACTTTCATCGTAGTTTCCATCGGCGCTTCTGGTAAAACATCATCATCCCCCGTTTTACTTGTCTGGAATGGCCGGTATTTTAGATACCAGATACTTAACAATATCAACACGGTGATGGCCAATAGTGGGCCGAACCAGTTCACAGCAGTGCTCTTGCCCGCCTCTACCGCAGGCGCACGAACAGGCAACAGGTCTGGCCGAGGTACTTCTTGACTGGGGATATGACCTGCCATTTCACCACCAGCAGCAGCGCTCTCAGCTTTACCTGAATAATATTTATTATCAATATCTTGAGAAGTTGAGCCTGGCTTACTTTGCAGATCCTTTATTACCGCTTTTAGCTCACTAATCTGAAGCTTCAACTCTTCAATTTGCTTGACATTAGCAATCAACTCCTCCTGCAGCGCATCGTTATTACTGGCAGGCGATGTCGCAGGATCGTATTTTGAAATGGATAGCGTCATGGCCGGTTTCACGCGACTCACGCCTTCCTGAGCAGTCAGTTTAGGATTGGAATGCGCGCGCGTGGCTGGAGAAACGTGATGTTTCTTAACGTGGCGAGAATGCTGCATGGGCTTCTCGGCAGGTTGAGCCACCTTGCCAGCCAGATGTTCAGCCACTGATTCAGGCTGTGGTAATTCAGCCGGCAAGACTACTGGTACATCGTGAGCAATTAAGCTGGCGGGCGGATCAAGCAGGATTGCATAGGTCTTGAGCAACGTCCCCGAGTCCGAAGAAACCTCTACCAGCAAATAGATAAAGGGGTCGTTGACAGGTTGCGTAGTGGAAATTTGGATAGTAGGCGACTTACCCGACTCTTCTAGCAACCGGAAATGAAAACGCTGTCCGTAAGGGTATTGCAGGCCGAGTTGCTTGTAGTCATTTACGTTGGCCAAGCTGGCCTTGAGTTGACCTCCCTCAGCTATATCAGCGACTGAGACCTGCGCATCGAATGGCTGTCCCATAGGACTACGCACCTGAATCTCACCCAGACTCAGCGCGCTCGCCACCGAGGCGAGTGCCATGGAAAAAATCCATAATAGAAATGCCCGCTTTGTATGGTGCCTCAGCCCTGTTTGCATCAGCATGCTAACCCTATTGGTAATGAGGGCAGATTGTAACCATATTCCAGCCACATACCTAATCAGGCCGGGAAAACTTTGCTGGATAAATAGCGGTCACCTCGATCGCAGACGATGAACGCAATCACCGCGTTTTCGAGCTGTGCGGAGATACGTAAGGCGACACTCAGCGCCCCGCCCGACGAAATACCACTAAAGATACCTTCTTCGCGCGCCAAGCGGCGCGTCATTTCCTCAGCAGCAGCCTGGCTAACGTATTCCAGCCTGTCCACATTCTTCGAACTGTAAATTTTCGGTAGATACGCCTCAGGCCATTTACGGATACCGGGGATCTGCGCCCCTTCCTCAGGCTGCACACCTATCACCTGAATGGCTGGATTCTGCTCCTTGAAGAAACGCGAGCAGCCCATAATCGTGCCTGTGGTACCCATACAACTAACAAAATGTGTGAGCTTTCCGCCGGTATCGCGCCAAATTTCAGGCGCAGTACCTTCATAGTGTGCCAACGGGTTGTCGGGATTAGCGAACTGATCAAGGATGATGCCCTTACCCGCATCACGCAATTGCTCTGCGGTGTCACGTGCCAGTTCCATGCTGCCCTCTTTCGGTGTGAGTATCAGCTCTGCACCGAATGCACGCATGGTCTGACGGCGTTCCACGCTCTGATTCTCCGGCATCACCAGTATCATCTGATAGCCACGCATCGCCGCCGCCATCGCCAGCGCGATACCCGTGTTGCCACTGGTCGCCTCGATCAACGTATCGCCAGGCTTGATGTCACCGCGCGCTTCGGCCCGCATGATCATCGACAGCGCAGGCCTATCCTTGACCGAACCGGCTGGATTGTTACCTTCCAGCTTGGCCAGCAGCACGTTGGAGGTGTTGCCCGGGATGCGCTTTAACTGCACTAACGGGGTGTTGCCGACGAAATCTTCTACGATTGCCGCCATCATTCGCCCCTGGGCCATCGCAAGAAGAACTGCATCAACTTGCCACCTTGAGCAGATGGCCGACGTAGCGGGCCACGCCGTCTTCAACGCTCAGGAAGGGCTCGGTGTAGCCGTTGTTGCGCAGCAGACTGATGTCGGCTTGCGTGTAACTCTGATATTTGCCGCGCAGCGCGTCGGGGAACGGCACGTATTCGATCAGGCCCTGCTCTAGCAGGTCCGCCAGCGCCAGCCTGTCCTTGCCTTCGGCGGCGCGCAGGGTGTTGATGGTGGCCACCGCGACATCGTTGAAGCTCTGTGCGTTGCCGGTACCGAGATTGAAGATGCCGGATTTGTGCGGGTGGTCGAGGAAGAACATATTCACCTTGACCACGTCCTCGATCGAGACGAAGTCGCGCAACTGGCCGCCGTTGCCGTAGCCGTCGCAGCCCTCGAACAGCTTGACTTTGCCTTCGGCGCGATACTGGTTGAAGAAGTGGAAGGCGACCGAAGCCATACGCCCCTTGTGCTGTTCGCGCGGGCCGTAGACATTGAAATAGCGCAAACCGACGACTTGCGCGCCGCGCTTGGACTTGCGGCGGCGCACGATCTGGTCGAACAGGAATTTCGAGTATGCGTAAATATTCAGCGGTGCTTCGCACTCGCGGCTTTCACGGAACTCACTGCCGCCGCCATACACAGAAGCGGAGGAAGCATAGATGAAGGGGATGTCTTCATTCTGGCAATAATTGAGCAACTCCAAGGTGTACTGGTAGTTGTTGTCCATCATGTAGCGGCCATCGGTCTCCATGGTGTTGGAGCACGCACCCTGATGCAGCATCGCAATCACCAGCCCGTCAAAGAAGCCTTCCTGAAGTTTTTTCAGGAAATCCGCCTTGTTCAGGTAGTCGGCGATCTCACAATCCACCAGATTCTTGAACTTGTCGGCGTTAGCCAGATTGTCCACCGCGATGATATTGGTCTCGCCGCGCTCGTTGAGTGCTTTGACCAGATTGGAACCAATGAATCCGGCTGCGCCGGTAACGATGTAGTACATGTTTGCTCCCCTTAAATTCGGTGAAACGTGAAAGGTGAAAGGTGAAAGGTGAAAGGTGAAAGGTAACAACTGCTCTGCGAATTTGCGTTTCACCTGAGCCGCAACGCGGCGAGTCACGTTTCACGTTTCACGTTTCACGTTTTCCTTTCACGTTTCACGCCATATCCCGGACGATCTCTTCCCTGCTCACCACCGCCGTGCCCAGTTTGCCGACCACGATGCCGCCTGCGTGGTTGGCGACGTGCACCGCTTCGTTCATGCCTGCGCCGCTGGCCAGCATCACCGCCAGCGTGGCGATGACGGTGTCGCCCGCGCCGCTGACGTCGAACACTTCGCGCGCCAGCGCCGCTTCGTGATACACCTCATCGCCACGGAACAGCGTCATGCCTTCTTCGCTGCGCGTCACCAGCAGCGCTTCCAGCCCCAGTTGCTCGCGCAGCGCGCGCGCCTTGGTCACCAGTTCGGCCTCGTCCTTCCAGCCGCCCGCCACCTGGCGGAATTCGCTGCGGTTCGGCGTCAGCAGGGTCGCGCCGCGATAACGGGCGTAATCGTCGCCCTTGGGGTCCACCAGCACCGGTTTGCCCGCCGCACGCGCCAGCCGGATCATCTCGGCGATGTGCGTCAACCCGCCCTTGCCGTAATCGGACAACAGCACCACGTCGGCATCCGCCACCCGCTCGCGGAAATCGGCCAGCTTGGCGTTTAACACCTCGTGGCTGGGCGCGGTCTCGAAATCAATGCGCAGCAACTGCTGCTGGCGCGCCACCGCACGCAGCTTCACCGTGGTAGAAATTTCGGCATCGCGATGCAGCAGCGCCTGCACCCCTCCCTGCTCCACCAGCAAACGCTCAAGACAAGCGCCGGCCTCGTCGTCGCCGACCACCGACAGCAGGGTCGCCTGCGCGCCCAGCGCGGCGATGTTGCGCGCCACGTTGGCCGCACCGCCCGGGCGCTCGTCCACGCGTTCGACCTTGAGCACTGGCACCGGCGCTTCCGGCGAGATGCGGTTCACTTCGCCGAACCAGTAGCGGTCCAGCATCACGTCGCCGACCACCAGCACCTTCGCGCCCGAGAATGCCGGCAGCATGCTCATGCCAGACCCCGGATTTCCTGGTTGATCGCGATCAGCGCGTGCAACGGATCGGGGGCCTTGGTGATCGGACGGCCTATCACCAGATAGTTGGAGCCCGCTTGCAATGCGGCCTTGGGGGTCATCACGCGGGATTGATCATCCAGACTGGCGTTCTCCGGGCGGATGCCCGGCGTGACCAGGCAGAACTTGTTGCCGCACTGCGTGCGCAACATCTCGGTCTCCTGCGCAGAACACACTACGCCACTAAGCCCTGCATCCTGGGTCATCTGCGCCAATCGCAACACCATCTCCTGAGGAGTCGCATTGATGCCGAGTTCAGTGATGTCTTCCTGCGCCATGCTGGTCAGCATGGTTACCGCAATCAGCTTGGGCGGACGCGCACTGTTAGATACTGCCAGCTGCGCCGCCTCAAGCATCTTGCGCCCACCCAACGCATGCACGTTGATCATCCACACGCCCAGGCTGGCAGCAGCCTTGCAGGCCTGCGCCGTGGTGTTGGGGATGTCATGGAATTTCAGGTCGAGGAATATCTCGAAGCCGCTCTTCATCAGCTGTTCGAGCAACACTGGCCCCGTCGCGGTGTACAACTCCTTGCCAACTTTGAGGCGACAGAGTTCAGGAGACAGGCGATGCGCCAGCGCCAGCGCCGGAACCGCGCCGGGAAAATCGAGTGCAACAATAATCTTCGGGTCGTTCATAACGGTAAACCACTTTCCTCATCGCGCCGTGGCGCGTAACTATCCCATGCCTGACAGGCCGGGCAATGCCAATAAAACTTGCGCGCCTTGAAACCACAATGGCTGCAATGATACATCGCCAGATTGCGGGTGCGTTTATGCACCAGATCCTTTACCAGTTGCACATCCGCACGCTTGTCCAGCGGAATGTCCAGCAGACGCGCCTCCAGTAGCTTGTCCAAGCCGAGCAGACTGGGATTGCGTTCCAGTTCATCACGCACCAACTGATAGGCAGAAGTCGGCCCCTGATATTTCAAAATACCGTCAAACACGACGTTCAACAGATCAATGGAATGATATTTCACCAGATAGTCGCGCAACAGGCTGATGCCGTCGGATTCACGCCCCGAATCGGCATAGGCCTTGAGCAGGCGTTCCGCCACCAGCGAAAGATAGTTCGCGTCCTGCTGTTCTATCCCCTGCCACAGCAAAATCGCCCCATCAATATCGCCGTCCTCGGCAGCCATGTCACCCAGCATGATGGTAGCCCGTACGCTGACAGGGCAATCAAGCAATGCTTGTTGCAGATGAGCGCGGGCCGCCGCCTTGTCTCCAGCCGCTATTTCTTCTGCGGCCAGTTCACAATAGAAAAAAGCGACGTGTTTGGCATAGGATTGACCGGAAAAAGTTGAGAGCTTCTGCGCTGCTGCAATGGCTTTCAACCAGTCGCGTTCCTTCTGAAACAATTCCAGCAGGAATTCCCAGGCAGGTTTGGCATGGACGGTATTTTCCAGCTCGCGCAACAGGTGTTCGGCGCGATCAAGAATGCCTGCCTTGAGGTAATCCTGCGCCAACTCGAAGATGGCGTGTTGGCGCTTTTCATCATCCAGATCGGCGCGGTCCACCAGATTATGGTGCATGCGCAACGCCCTATCCACCTCACCACGGCGCCGGAACAGGCTGCCCAGCGCAAAGTGCAACTCCACGGTCTGCGGGTCTACCTTGACCACTTCGATGAAGGCTTCGATGGCCTTGTCCTGCTGCTCGTTGAGCAGGAAATTCAGCCCCTGGAAATAGGATTCCGGCAACGCGGTGGATTCGGAGAGCAACTCCTTGATGTCGAGACGCGCCGCCCACCAGCCCATTCCGAAGAACAGCGGGAAGACCAGCAGCATCCAGGGTTCAAATTCCATTCAGCACTCACACGATAAGGCCAGACACAAGGCCGCAATCCGCGCGGCTGCAAGCTTCTGCGCCACGCAGGCCAGAGGCGCTTCCTGCCCGACCTGTTGATACACGGGCGGCAAACTGCGCACCCTCACACATACCAGACCGAACCACCCGTCAAGCGACCGGCTTGGCGGCGGGTTCGGTCTTCTCAGAAATCTTTTTGATATTTCCAATTTCGCGTTTCAGCCGCACTATCTCGCGACGCTGGCGAAACCAGATACCCAATGTAGCCAAAATGCCTAATCCGGCACCGACCGAAAAAAACAACAACATTACGATTACCAGTGTGGACTGCCATTCATAGCCGAAGAAATAAAACACCGTGACCGGTTGTGCGTTCTTAAGCGCAAAACCCAATAGCACGATGAAAATAAACATCTGAAACAGCCAGCTGATGAAGCGCATACCTCACCTCTCAGAACATTATCAGCAAACAAGTAAAAAAAAATGGAGGTGATACCTTGTCAATATCACCGCCATTCAATTTACTGCCTAGATTATCAGGATTCTTCCTGACAGACGCGTTCCCGAAGTTCCTTACCTGCCTTGAAATGCGGCACATACTTGGCCGGAACTTTCACCTTATCGCCAGTCTTGGGGTTTCTCCCCAAACGCGGCGGCCGATAATTCAGGCCGAAACTGCCAAAGCCGCGAATCTCGACGCGCCCCCCACGCGAAAGCGTGGAAGACAACGCGTCCAGAATCACTTTGACAGCCAGCTCTGCATCCTTGGCCAAGAGCTGAGGATGCAATTCAGCCAGCCTGGCAATTAGATCAGAACGTGTCATACACCCCCCTAGTAATAATTATGCGTCGGTTTTGCCGCCAGCCATTTTTGCCTTGAGCAGGGCGCCAAGGTTGGTCGTACCTGCATTAGCGCTATTATCGGAAGCCAACTTCTGCATTGCAGCTGTATCTTCAGCTTTGCTCAATGCCTTGACTGACAGGCTGATGCCACGGTTCTTGCGATCCACGTTGATGATCATCGCAGTCACCTTGTCGCCTTCTTTCAGGTGAGTGCGGATATCTTCAACACGGTCTGCCGAAAACTCGGAAGCCTTCAGATAGGCTTCAACATCGCCATCCAGTGCAACGACTGCGCCGCGCGCGTCCAGCGACTTGACGATACCGTTGACGATGGCACCCTTCTCGTTGCTGGAAGCAAAGCCGCCGAACGGATCACCTTCCATTTGTTTGATGCCCAGAGAAATGCGCTCACGCTCAACATCAATGGACAACACCACGGCTTCGATTTCGTCGCCCTTCTTGTAGTTGCGAACCATTTCTTCGCCAGGCTGTGTCCAGGACAGGTCGGACAGATGTACCAGACCGTCGATATCGCCTTCCAGGCCGATGAACACGCCGAAGTCAGTGATGGACTTGATTTGGCCTTTGACTTTGTCGCCACGCTTGTGGTTGATCGCGAAATCATCCCAAGGATTGGAATGGCATTGCTTGATACCCAGCGAGATACGGCGGCGCTGTTCGTCGATTTCCAGAATCATCACTTCCACTTCGTCGCCTACTTGAACGATCTTGGATGGATGTACGTTCTTGTTGGTCCAGTCCATTTCGGAAACGTGTACCAAACCTTCGATGCCTTGCTCGATCTCAACGAATGAACCGTAGTCGGTCAGGTTAGTGACCTTGCCGAACAGACGTGTACCTTGTGGGTAACGACGTGCCAGACCATTCCATGGATCATCGCCCAACTGCTTCACGCCCAGAGAAACACGGCTCTTCTCTTCGTCGAACTTGAGAACCTTGGCTTCGATCTCGTCGCCCACTGCCAGCACCTCGGAAGGATGCTTGACGCGGCGCCATGCCAGATCGGTGATGTGCAACAGACCGTCAATACCGCCCAGATCAACGAACGCACCGTAGTCGGTGATGTTCTTGACGATACCCTTGACGATTGCGCCTTCCTTGAGGTTTTCCATGACGGCTTCACGGTCAGCACCCATGCTGGCTTCCAGCACAGCGCGGCGGGACACGACCACGTTGTTGCGGCGGCGATCCAGCTTGATGACCTTGAATTCCATGGTCTTGTTTTCGTAGGGTGTAGTGTCCTTGACAGGACGAACGTCAACCAGCGAACCCGGCAGGAACGCACGGATGCCGTTAACCATCGCTGTCAGACCGCCCTTGACCTTGCCGCTGACGAAGCCTTCAACGATCTTGCCTTCTTCCATGGCGACTTCCAGGTCGTGCCATGCAGCCAAACGCTTGGCCTTTTCACGGGACAGCTTGGTCTCGCCGTAGCCGTTTTCCAGCGACTCAATCGCAACGGTGACGAAATCACCGGCGGCGACTTCCAGCTCGCCCTTGTCATTCAGGAATTCCTCAACGGGAATCAGACTCTCGGACTTCAGGCCGGCATTAACAACCACAACGTTGTGATCTACACGCACGACTTGTGCGGTGATCAGTTCGCCGGCGCGCATTTCCTTGCGCGTCAGGCTTTCTTCAAACATTGCGGCAAAACTATCAGGATTCAGTACTTCATTAGCAGTTGCGTTCATCGAATACACCCAAGATTTCTGTTTTCACAGAGGTTAGTTAAAAAACCCTGGAGACGGGGAGTCTCAAGGGGCCAAACATTTTTTACGGTAGCCTGCCAGCACGGATTCGACCGCCTGCTCGATATTCAGAGCCGTGGTGTCCAGCAAGCTTGCATCCGCCGCCTGTTGCAGGGGAGCGGCACTACGCTGCGAGTCTCGTTCGTCGCGCGCCCGGATGTCCTGCAAAAGGCCGGCGATATTAGCATCCATCCCTTTTTCTTTCAACTGCTTATATCGTCTTTCCGCGCGTGCTTCGGCACTGGCAGTGAGAAAGACTTTCAGCGCCGCATCCGGAAACACCACCGACGCCATGTCGCGACCATCGGTCACCAGCCCCGGCGCACGCCGGAAGGCGCGCTGCTTGTCCAGCAGCGCGGCGCGCACCGCATGCAACGCCGCCACTTGCGAGGCGTAGCCGCCGGTAGTCTCGGCGCGCAATTCGTCGCCCACCTTTTCGCCCTCCAGCCAGACATGCTCGGCCTCGAAGCGGATGTCCATGCGTGCCGCCAGCTCAGACAAAGCGGCCTCGTCGTCCAGCGCCACGCCGGTGCGTTGCGCCGCCAGCGCCAGCAGCCGGTACAACGCGCCGCTATCCAGATAATGGAAACCCAGCGCCGCCGCCACCCGCCCCGCCACCGTGCCCTTGCCGGAAGCGGAAGGGCCGTCTATGGCGATCACCGGCACCGCCTGCGTCACGCCGGCGAAAGCGGCGAAATAGTCCGGGAAAGTCTTGGCCACGCAACCGGGATCGTTGATGCGCATGCCCGCCGCGCCAAACGCTGCCAGCGAGAAACACATCGCCATGCGGTGGTCGTCGTAGGTGTCTATGGAGCCGTGAACGGTGAAACGTGAAACGTGAAACGTGAAAACCGGGGGCGTGATGCGGATGTAATCCGCGCCCTCTTCCACCGTCGCACCAACCTTGCGCAGCTCGGTCGCCATCGCGGCGATGCGGTCGGTCTCCTTGACGCGCCAGCTGGCGATGTTGCGCAAGGTGGTCACGCCGTCGGCGAACAGCGCCGCCACCGCCAGCGTCATCGCCGCGTCGGGGATGTGGTTGCAGTCGAGGTCTATCGCCCGCAATTTGCCATCCGCCGGTGCGCGCGCCACCATCCAGTTCGGCCCCTGCTCGATGACAGCGCCCATCAGCGCCAGCGCGTCGGCGAAACGCACGTCTCCCTGGATGCTCTCGCTGCCCACGCCCTCGATGCGCAGCGGCCCGCCGCCGATGGCCGCCGCCGCCAGAAAATACGAGGCCGACGAAGCATCGCCCTCGACGTAAATGACGCCGGGCGAAACATATCGGCTGCCCGCCGCCACGGTGAAACTCTGCCAACCGTCACGAGCGACGTTGACGCCGAAGCGCGCCATCATCGCCAGCGTGATCTCGATGTACGGCTTGGAGATCAGCTCGCCCTGCACCTCGACCCGTATCGTCCGCCCCAGCAGCGGCAGCGACATCAGCAATGCAGTCAAAAACTGGCTGGAGACATCACCGCGCACGCTGACCGAGGCCGCATCATCCAGCGCCGGCGGTGCGATCTTCAGCGGCGGGAAGCCGGGATTGCCCAGATATTCGATGTTCGCGCCCAGCCCGCGCAGCGCATCCACCAGGTCGCCGATGGGACGCTCGTGCATGCGCGGCACACCGGACAACTCGTAATCGCCGCCGGACAAGGCCAGCGCTGCGGTCAGCGGGCGGAACGCCGTGCCCGCGTTACCCAGAAACAGCTGCGCCGCCTTGACCGGGAAGTTGCCGCCGCAACCGTGCACCCGGTAGCTGTCGCCCCCCTGCGACTCGACCCCGACTCCCAGCGTCGCCAACCCTTCCAGCATGCGGTCGGTATCGTCCGATTTGAGCAGGTCGCGCACTTCGGTCACGCCTTCGGCCAGTGCAGCCAGCAGCAGCACGCGATTGGAAATACTCTTGGAACCGGGCAGGCGCACCGTACCGTGCGCCGACATCAGGGGGGGAAGGTCTATGTATTCAGGGTGAGTCATGTTGCACTTTCAGGGGGCGCAGCGCGCCGGGATGGAGTGAAGGTTATTGTTGGGTCCAGTTGCCGCGCACTTCGCGGGCCAGGCTGAAGATTTCCTGCAACCGTTCCGCATCGCTCGCTTGCAGCGCGGCGTTGATGGTCTCCAGTTCCTGCATGTAGCGCGCCAGCTCGGCAAGCAGCGCCTCGCGGTTGGCAAGGCAAATGTCTCGCCACATCTCTGGGCTGCTGGCCGCGATGCGGGTGAAGTCGCGAAAGCCGCTGGCAGCGAACGACAGCAGCAGGTCGCGCTCGCTGCGCTCGGCGATGTCATGCACCAGCGCGAATGACAACAGGTGCGGCAAATGGCTGACGGCGGCGAACACCGCGTCGTGCTGGCTGGCGGTCAGTTCGGAAACGTTCGCGCCGCACGCCTGCCAGGCCGCGCGCACGCGCGACACGGATTCGGCAGAATTCTCCGGCAGCGGCGTCAGCACCACTTTCTTGCCGACGTACAGGTCAGCCTGTGCCGCCGACGCGCCGCTCTTCTCGGCCCCGGCGATAGGGTGGGCAGGCACGAACTGCGCGGCCTTGCCGCCGAAGTTCGCATAAACCGCCGCGACCACATCGCCCTTGGTGCTGCCGCCGTCGGTGACCAGCGTGTGCGCGCCCAGATGCGGCGCGATGCGCGCCATCAGTTCGGCCATCTGGCCGACGGGTGTCGCCAGCAGCACCAGGTCGGCATCGGACATTTCCGCAGCCAAATCCTCACCGATGCGGCTCAAGATGCCCAACCGCACCGCTTCTTCCAGCGTCGCCCGGCTGCGCCCGAAACCGACCACCTCGCCCACCTCCCCGGCTTTTTTCAGCGCCAACGCGAACGAGCCGCCGATCAGCCCGGCGCCGAAAATGACAAGTTTGTTAAATTGTGATTGAGGCATCGTTAGCCCGTGTGGCCCGTGTAGGGCGCATTAGCCAGAGGCGTAATGCGCCGCATGAATATCCAACACGGCGGGTTACGCTGCGCTAACCCGCCCTACAAAACTAATCTTGCGAATAGCCCTTACAGCGTGCGGCCGATCGCGCCGGCAATCGCGCCCAGCGTGCCCATCAGTTTCTTCAGTTCGCCCGGGGTCAGCGCCTGATCGGCGTCGCACCATGCGTCGCAAGGGCTGGGGTGCATCTCGACCAGCAGGCCGTCCGCGCCCGCCGCGACGGCGGCCTGCGACAGCGCCGCCACCATCCATGCCTTGCCGCCGGCGTGCGACGGGTCAACGATCACCGGCAGGTGGGTCTCTTTCTTCAGCACCGGAATGGCGGTCACGTCCAGCACGTTGCGGTAGTAGGTCTCGAAGGTGCGGATGCCGCGTTCGCAGAAGATGATGTTGTGGTTGCCGCCCGCCGCGATGTATTCAGCGGCCATCAGCCATTCGCTGATGGTGGCCGACATGCCGCGCTTCAGGATCACCGGCTTGTTGATGCGACCGACTTCCTTCAGCAGGTCGAAATTTTGCATGTTGCGCGTGCCGATCTGGATCACGTCCACGTCGTATTCCATGAAGGTGTCCAACTGGCGCGCATCCATCAACTCGGTGACGATGGGCAGCTTGTACTTGCTGGCGGCCTTGCGGAACATGTCCAGACCTTCCGCGCCGTGGCCCTGGAAGGCATACGGGCTGGTGCGCGGCTTGAACGCGCCACCGCGCATCAGGCGGCAGCCGGCTGCGTTAACGAATTGCGCGGACAGGTCCATCTGTTCCTGAGTCTCCACCGAACAGGGGCCGGCGATGACCTGAATCTGGTTGCCACCCAAGGGGATGCCGCCGATGTCTATCACGGTGTTTTCACGGTGCGATTCGCGCGACACGATCTTGTACTGCTTGGCGATGTGCATCGCCGATTCCACGCCAGGCAACGGCGTGAACATCTCTTCGGTCAGCTTGCGCTCGTCGCCGATTGCGCCGATCACGGTGCGTTCGATGCCACGCGAGATATTGGCCTTGAGGCCCGCCGCTTCCAGTTTTCTGACCACCGTGCCGATTTGTTCGTCGGTGACTTCCCTGCCCATAACTATGATCATGCTGTTTCTCCAAGTATCTGCTGCAATGCAGACAAAAATTTCTGATTCTGTGATTCCAGGCCGATGCTGACGCGCAGGTAATCGGGCATGGCGTAATTGCTAATCGGGCGGACGATCACGCCCAGTTCCAGCAGGCGGCGGTAGACGTGGCCGGCATCCTTGATGTGGAAGCTGACGAAATTGCCGCACGACGGAATGAAGCTCAAGCCCAGCGCGGCAAGGCCTTCGGTCAGTTGCTGCATGCCGCGTTGATTCAGCTCGAAAGTTTGCTGCACAAAATCCGCGTCCTGCAGGGCGGCAGTCGCCGCCGCCAGCGCCATACTGTTGACGTTGAACGGCTGGCGCACGCGGTTCAGCATATCCACCACCTGCGGGTGGCCCAGCGCGTAACCCACGCGCAGACTCGCCAGCCCGTAGGCCTTGGAGAAGGTGCGCGAAATCAGCAGGTTGGGAAACTCTGCCAGCCAGCTGACGCTGTCGTAACGGCAGGCTTCCGGCAGGTATTCGTTGTAAGCCTCGTCCAGCACCACCAGGATGTGCTGCGGCAGCTTCGTCAGGAAGCCATGCAACGCATCGCCGGACAGGAAAGTGCCGGTCGGATTATTGGGGTTGGCGATGAAGATCAGCTTGGCCTCGTTGTCCACGGCTGCGATGCGCATCGCATTGAGATCGTGGCCAAAATCCTGCGCCGCCACACTGATGCCGGTAGCCCCCACTGCTTGCGTGGCCAGCGGATAGACAGCGAATGCGTGGTCGGAATAGACCGCCGTGTCGCCCGCCGCCAAGAAGGCGCGCGCCGCCAGTTCCAGCAGGTCGTTGGAGCCGTTTCCCAGCACGATCTGGTTGATCGCCACGCCGTAACGCTTGACCAGTGCGTCCTTCAGCGCAAAGCCGTTGCCGTCGGGGTACAGGCCGATCTCGCCCAGCGCATCGCGCGCGGCGGCGATGGCCTTGGGACTCGCGCCCAACGGATTCTCGTTGGATGCCAGCTTGACGATATCGGTGATGCCGAGTTCGCGCTCCAGTTCGGAGATGGGTTTGCCGGGCTGATACGGCGCAATCGCGCGGATATAGTCCGGTGCCAGTTGTGTGTAATCCATGATCTGGTTTCTTAAATTATTTCAGCGGCTTGCGCAAAATCCAGTACAGCTCGCCCGGCCAGCTGGGGAACATCGCGCCGAACCACAGGTTGAAGCGCATCCACCACTTGGTGTTCTCCAGGAAGAAGCCGCGCTTGCGCATGAAGAACGCGCCGCTCAGGAACTCGACTTCCAGCCCGTTGGCCGCAGCCATCTCGCGCACACGCTGCGGCGAGAACACGCTGACATGGCCGAACTTGCCGGCGGTCTGGCGCAGCTTGTCTTCGCGCGACTGCTTGAAACATTCCGGCGTGGACGGGAAGCCGCCGATCAGGATGCCGCCCGGCTTGAGGTGAGGCACGACCTTGGCGACCAGTTCTTCCGGCTTGAACAGGTGCTCCAGCACATGCAGCGCAATCATCACGTCGTACTGTTTGGCATCGCTCAATGCGAATTCCGGGCTTTCCAGATCCACCTGATAGAACGCGTCATAGCCCAACGGCTTCAGGATGTTCTCGCGGATCAGCGCGTCCACCGCGTCCCAGCTTTTCAGCTCGACCCGGTCCGCGCCCAGTTCCATCGCGGCGTTCAAAAAGCTGCGCATCTGCCCGACATCCACGCCGATCTCGCACACGTCCAGCGCGCCCTGGCGCACCGATTCTTCGCGCAGGAAGTGATAGATGAACCAGTAGCGCGCCATCATGATCGGATAGTTGATGTGCCGTGCGTAGACCGGAATGCCGTAGTTGTCGTTCTGGAAAGCCGGATTTTCCTTCAGAAAATCCACATCCCAATTTAATTGCCTGATTGCCATTTTATTTCCCAATTCTCAAAAATCGTCTATCCGCATCCTGCCGGCACACCCAGCGCAAGCCCCTTACACCGCGACCGGATAGGAGCCCAAAATCTTCATGAAGGCGACCGCCTGCTTCAGTTCGGCCAACGCCGCCGCTACTTTTTCATCGGCCTGATGGCCTTCGATGTCCACATAGAAAACGTATTCCCACAGCCCGGAGCGCGACGGGCGCGACTCGAACTTGGTCATGCTCACGCCATGACCGGACAACGGCGACAGCAGGTCATGCACCGCGCCGGGGCGGTTAGCCGCCGACAGCACCAGCGAGGTCTTGTCGCGGCCGGAAGCTGCGACCTGCTGCTTGCCCAGCACCAAAAAGCGCGTGGTGTTGCGGGCGTCGTCCTCGATATTCTCCACGCACACCTGCAAATCGAAATGCAGCGCCGCCTGACTGCCGGCAATCGCCGCGCAATGCGGATGCTCCGCCGCCAGCCGTGCTGCCTCGGCGTTGCTGGACACCGGCACACGCATCGCGTGCGGCAGGTTGACGTTCAGCCAGCCCTGGCACTGTCCCAGCGACTGCGGATGCGAATAGACCTTGGTGATGCCGTGCAGGTTGCAATTCTTGGCCAGCAGGCACTGGTGGATGGGCAGCATCACTTCGCCGCACACCTGCAGGGTGCTTTGCATCAGTAGGTCCAGCGTGCGACCCACTGCGCCTTCGGTGGAATTTTCCACGGGTGCCACGCCGTACTGGGTCGCACCGCTCTCCACCGCGCGAAACACATCGTCTATGGTCGCGCAGGACTTGCCCTGCACCGCCGTGCCGAAACGCTTCAGCGCCGCCGCCTCGGTGAACGTGCCTTCCGGGCCGAGATAGGCCACGGACAGCGGCGCTTCCAGCGCGCGGCATTGCGACATCACTTCGGTGAACAGCGCGGCGATCGCCGCATCGCCCAGCGGGCCGGTGTTTGCCTGTTGCAAACGGCGCAACACCTGCGCCTCGCGCTCGGGGCGCAGCACCACGCCGTCTTCCTTGAGATGGCCGATCTGCTGCGCCAGTCCGGCGCGCTGATTCAATAGCTTCAGCAACTCGTCGTCGAGCCGGTTGATCTGCAAACGGAGCTGGTTGAGCTGTTCACTCATGGCGCGACCGGGGCGGGCAGATTACGCACCATCAACACGCCGGGAATGGCGGCGATCTTCGCCAGCAGTTCGTCTGGCACGGCAGAATCGGTGTCCACCAGCGTGTAGGCCATCTCGCCGCGCGATTTGTTCATCATGGTGTGGATGTTGATGCCAGCGGCAGCCAGCGTGCTGGAGATCTGCCCCAGCATGTTGGGCACGTTGGCGTTGACGGCCGCGAGGCGATAGGCCGATTCGCGCGGCATCACCAGCGTCGGGAAATTCACCGAATTGGTGATGTTGCCGTGTTCCAGATACTCGCGCACCTGATCCACCACCATCACCGCGCAGTTTTCTTCCGCTTCCTCAGTGGAAGCGCCCAGATGCGGCAATGCGACCACGCGCGGCTTGCCCTGCAATTTTTCGGCGGGGAAGTCGCACACATAGGCGCGCAGGTGCTTGGCTTCCAGCGCCTCCAGCACCGCGTCGGCATCCACGATGGCATCGCGCGAGAAGTTCAGCAGCACTGCGCCCTGCTTCATGCCCTTGACGCGCTGCGCGTTGATCAGGCCGCGCGTCGCGTCCAGCAGCGGCACATGCAGCGTGACGAAATCGCTGTGCTTGAGCAGGTCTTCGACGCTGGCAGCCTTCTTTACCTGCGAGGACAAACTCCACGCACCTTCAACGGTGATCTCGGGATCATAGCCGTACACCTTCATCCCCAGCCCCAGCGCGGTATCCGCCACCAGCCGACCTATCGCGCCCAGCCCGATGATACCCAGCGTACGGCCGCGCAACTCGATGCCGGCAAAATGCTTCTTACCGTCTTCAACCAGTTTGTGTTGCGTCGCATCGTCGCCCTGCAAGCCGGAAACGAACTGCAAGGCCGGCACGATGTTGCGCGCCGCCAGCAACATGCCGGAGACGACCAATTCCTTCACCGCGTTGGCATTAGCGCCCGCCGCATTGAACACCGGCACACCGCGCGCACTCATCTGCTTGACCGGCACATTATTGGTTCCGGCTCCCGCGCGGGCAATGGCCCGCACCGATGCCGGGATGTCCATGTCATGCATGCCCTGCGAACGCACCAGAATCGCGTCGGGTTCAGCGATGTCCGTGCCAGCCTGATAAGTGGCGGCAGGGAAGCGTTTCAATCCTTGCGAGGAAATCTTGTTCAGGGTGAGGATGCGGTATGGGGCTGTCATGGCTCAACCGTTCTGCTTGGCGAATTCGTTCATGAAATCCACCAGCGCCTGCACACCTGCCAGCGGCATGGCGTTGTAGATCGAGGCACGCATGCCGCCGACCGAGCGGTGGCCCTTAAGCTGCAACAGCCCGCGCGCATCCGCCTGCTTGATGAACGCGCCATCCAGCGCGGCATCCTTCAGCGTGAACGGCACGTTCATGCGCGAACGATTATCAGGTGCCACTGGGCAGCTGTAGAAACCGTTGCTGGCATCTATCGCGGCGTACAGCAGTTGTGCCTTGGCGATGTTGACCTGCTCCATCGCAGCGATGCCGCCGTTTTTCTTTAGCATCTGGAACACCAGACCGGCAATGTAGATGCCATAGGTCGGCGGCGTGTTGTACATAGAATCGTTGTCGGCGTGGGTCTTGTAGTCCAGCATGGTCGGCGTGCCGGCGACCACGTTACCGATCAGGTCTTCGCGCACGATGACGATAGTAAGACCTGCCGGGCCGATGTTCTTCTGCGCGCCGGCGTAGATCAGACCGTATTTGGACACATCAACCGGACGCGACAGAATGCAGGAAGACATGTCCGCCACCAGCGGCACGTCGCCGGTTTCGGGCAAATCGCTGAACTCCACGCCGCCGATGGTCTCGTTGGGTGTGATGTGCAGATAGGCTGCCTCCGGGTCGCACTTCCAGCTGGAGAATTCCGGCACATAGGAGAAATTCTTGTCGGCGCTGGTCGCTACGACGTTCACATTGCCGAATTTCTTCGCCTCGGAAATCGCTTTTTTGGACCATTCACCGGTATTCAAATAATCGGCGGAAGTCTTGCCGCGCAACAGATTCATCGGAATCATCGCGAACTGCTGGCTAGCACCGCCTTGCAGGAACAGCACTTTGTAATTGGAGGGAATGCCCATCAACTCGCGCAGATCGGCTTCGGCCTGCGCGGCGATACCCATGAACTCCTTGCCACGGTGCGACATCTCCATCACCGACATGCCGCTGCCCTGCCAGTCGAGCATCTCCGCCTGAGCTTGCTGCAACACTTCCTTTGGCAACACTGCCGGACCCGCACTGAAGTTGTAAATCGTCATCGTCAATCCCACCTTAATAAGTTAAACAATTCCTCACCAGGCCGGCATGCCGACCCGCCACAATCCCTGCTTATTGCTGCACACCCTCGTCCGACTCGGCAGAGCCGTCTTCACCACCATCCGCCGACTCGGACTCGGACTCGGCGATGCGGGAAAGACTGGCGAGCTTCTCACCGGCTTCGACGCTCATCAGCGTCACGCCCTGAGTGGTGCGTCCCATCTCGCGTATTTCGCTGACGCGGGTGCGAATCAACACGCCGTTAGTACCGATCAGCATGATCTCGTCTTCGGCGTTGACCAGCGTAGCCGCCACCACCTTGCCGTTACGCCCGGAAGTCTGGATGGCGATCATGCCCTGCGTGCCTCGACCGTGGCGGGTGTATTCGGTAATCGGAGTGCGTTTGCCATAACCGTTCTCGGTCGCGGTCAGCACGCTCTGCTGCTCGTCTTCGGCCACCAGCAGCGAGATCACCTGACCGCCCTTGGCCAGATTCATGCCGCGCACGCCGCGCGAAGCACGACCGGTCGGGCGCACGTCGTTCTCGTCGAAACGTACCGCGCGACCCTCGTCGGAGAACAGCATCACGTCGTGCTGGCCGTCGGTGATCGCCACGCCGATCAGGTAATCTCCCTCGTCCAGATTGATGGCGATGATGCCGCGCTTCGTCGGACGGGAGAAATCGGTCAGCGAGGTCTTTTTCACCGTGCCGTTAGCGGTGGCGAAAAATACGTACTTGCCCTCGACAAACTCGCTGATCGGCAGGATGGCGTTGATCTTCTCGCCATCTTCCAGTTGCAGCAGATTGATGATCGGCCTGCCACGCGAGGCGCGACTGCCCTGAGGCACTTCGTAGACTTTCAGCCAGTAAACCTGACCGCGATTCGAGAAACACAGGATGTAATTGTGCGTATTGGCGATAAACAGGTTATCAACGAAATCGTCCTCCTTGTTGCTCGCCGCCTGCTTGCCTCGTCCGCCGCGCTTCTGCGCGCGGTATTCATCCAGCTGCTGCGCCTTGATGTAGCCGCTGTGCGACAACGTGACCACCACATCTTCGGGCGGGATCAGGTCTTCCATGCTCATTTCCTGGGCATTGGTGATGATCTCGCTGCGGCGCTTGTCGCCAAACTGCGCCTTCACGGCAACCAGTTCGTCGCCGATGATGGCGGTGACGCGTTCCGGCCTAGCCAGAATATCCAGCAGGTCGGCGATCTTGTCCATCACCTCGCGGTACTCACCCAAAATCTTGTCCTGCTCAAGACCCGTCAGGCGTTGCAGGCGCAGATCGAGAATCGCTTGCGCCTGTACTGCGGAAAGCCGGTAGCTGCGCGCATCACCCACGCCCACCAGACCAAACTCCGGCTCCAGCCCTTCAGGGCGCGATGCCTCGCTGACGCGGGACAGCATCTCTTCAACCATCTGGGAACGCCAGTTGCGATCCATCAACGATGCCTTGGCATCTGCGGGTGTCGGTGCTGCCTTGATCAGCGCGATGATCTCGTCCACATTGGACAGCGCCACCGCCAGACCTTCCAGCACGTGCCCGCGCTCGCGCGCCTTGCGCAGCTCAAAAATGGTACGACGAGTGATAACCTCGCGGCGATGACGCAGGAAGGCATCTATCACCTCTTTTAGATTCAACAACTTGGGCTGACCATCTATGATGGCAACCATATTGATGCCGAAACTGTCCTGCAGCTGGGTCTCCTTGTACAGGCGATTGAGCATCACCTCGGCGTTCTCGCCACGCTTCAGCTCGATCACCGCGCGCATGCCCGACTTGTCGGACTCGTCGCGTATCTCGGAGATGCCCTCGATGCGCTTCTCGCGCACCATCTCACCGATTCTGATCAACAGATTGGCTTTATTCACCTGATACGGCAGTTCGTCAATAATGATGGCCTGACGCTCGCCACGGCCTACATCCTCGAAATGGCAGCGTGCGCGCATCACCACGCGACCACGCCCGGTACGGTAGCCTTCCCGCACGCCCGCCAAACCGTAGATAAAACCGGCAGTAGGAAAATCCGGCGCCGGCAAATAGCCGATCAAATCGTCTATATCCAGCTCCGGGTTGCTCAACAGTGCGAGACACGCATCCACCACCTCGCCCAGATTGTGCGGCGGGATATTGGTCGCCATGCCCACCGCGATACCCGAAGAACCGTTCACCAGCAGATTCGGGAAACGCGCCGGCAGCACCAGCGGTTCATTCTCGGAGCCGTCGTAGTTCGGCCCGAAATCCACGGTCTCTTTATCGAGGTCGGCCAACAGTTCATGCGCGATGCGCGCCATACGGATCTCGGTATAACGCATCGCCGCCGCGTTGTCGCCATCCACCGAACCGAAGTTGCCCTGCCCGTCCACCAGCATGTAGCGCAACGAGAACGGCTGCGCCATGCGGACGATGGTGTCATATACGGCAGTGTCGCCGTGCGGGTGATATTTACCGATGACATCGCCGACGATACGCGCAGACTTCTTGTAGGCGCGATTCCAGTCATTCGACAACTCATGCATCGCATATAGCACCCGACGGTGTACCGGCTTCAGGCCGTCGCGCACATCAGGCAGCGCACGACCAATGATCACGCTCATCGCATAATCCAGATAGGACTTGCGCATTTCTTCTTCGAGACTGACCGGCAGGGTTTCTTTGGCGAATTGTTCCATGTGTCTTGGGTATAGTTATTGGTGCTAAAAAAACAGCGGGCGATTTTACCACAGCCAACCCATCCAGAACCAACTAAAGCCCCCACCTCAACACCCCCTTGTAGATTTGCGCCGCCGGCTAGTTGGCGCTACCGGCAAGTTTTGCTACAGTCACGCACTACCAACCAAAACACATACCCGCCATGAGCAACGCCGATCCCGTCGAAATCGAAAAATTCTCCCAACTGGCCCACAAATGGTGGGATCCGCAAAGCGAATTCAAGCCGCTGCACGACATCAACCCGCTGCGTCTCAACTATATAGACCGGATAGCCAGCCTTGCCGGCAAGTCCGTACTGGACGTCGGCTGCGGCGGCGGCATCCTGTCCGAGAGCATGGCCGGCCTGCAGGCCGACGTGACCGGCATAGACCTGTCTGACAAGGCACTCAAGGTCGCCAAACTGCACCTGCTGGAATCGGGCCGCCAGGTCAATTACCGCAAGATTTCTGTCGAAGACATGGCTGCCGAACAGCCCGGCCAGTTCGACATCGTCACCTGCATGGAAATGCTGGAACATGTCCCCAACCCGGACAGCGTGATTGCCGCCTGCGCCAAACTGGTCAAGCCGGGCGGCTGGGTATTCCTTTCCACACTCAACCGCAACCCCAAAGCCTATCTGCTGGCCGTGATCGGCGCGGAATATGTGATGAACATGCTGGCGCGTGGCACGCACGACTACGCCAAATTCATCAAGCCGTCCGAACTCGCCCAGTCCTGCCGCAACGCAGGTCTGAACCTGACCGACCTGACCGGCATGAGCTACAACCCCATCAGCAAGATCTACTCGCTGGGCCGCGACACCGACGTGAACTATCTGGTCGCCTGCCGCCGGGAAGCCGACTAGACCGATGTTAAGACCCCCTGCCGCCGTCCGGGCCGTGCTGTTCGACCTGGATGGTACGTTTGCCGACACCGCCCCCGATCTGGCCGCCGCACTCAACCAGGCCCGCGCCGCCCGCCAGCTTCCACCGCTGCCGCTGGAAGTGCTGCGCCCACAGGCCTCGCATGGTTCCGCCGGCCTGCTCAAGGTAGGCCTCGGCATCGAAGCCGGCGCCCCCGATTACGACACCCTGCGCGACATCCTGCTCGACCATTACGCAAACCACATCTGCGTGCACACCCGATTGTTCGAAGGCATCGCCGCCCTGCTGGAAGAACTTGAACGGCGCGGCCTGCCGTGGGGCATCGTGACCAACAAACCGCACCGCTACACCCTGCCGCTGATGCAGGCGCTGGGACTGGACGCGCGCGCCGCCTGCCTGATCAGCGGCGATACCTGCGGCCACGCCAAACCGCACCCCGAACCCATGCTGAAGGCCTGCGAAATACTGGGCGTCGCCCCCGCAGATTGCCTGTATCTGGGCGACGACCTGCGCGACATGCAGGCCGCCAATGCCGCCAACATGCGCGGTGTCATCGCCCGCTACGGCTACATCAGCAAGGATGCGGCACTGGACACTTGGGACGCGCACGCCGCAATAGACAACCCGATTGAACTTCTCGGACTGATGACGCTCTGACTCTGCTACAATCGCTGGCGTTTTGCAGTGAGAGCAGTAAAACCATCCGGGGACGACTTGGCTTCGACGTGGGTTGCAAAGCAGTGTAGGGCATACCGAGGACCCGCCACCTCGTAAATCAGCTGGAAAAAACTAGTCGCAAACGACGAAACTTACGCTTTAGCTGCTTAATCAGCTAGACCTCACACCGCGCTGTCTGTGGAGTGGCTCAAAACCCTGCTAGTTCGCAAGAGCCGGCAAGGTGGCGATGAGTGAGGTAATAAACACAGAATCGTGTCGTGCAGGGTCACTTTGCACGAAGCTAAAACCAAGGTGACTCGCTCCGTACCAGCCCGCCGGTTGGCGTGTCCGGAGTCAAATCAAACAGCCAGGCTAAGTATGTAGAACTGCCTGTAGAGGGCTTGCGGACGCGGGTTCAATTCCCGCCGTCTCCACCAATAACTAGTATCAAACCATCCAAAGAAATCCAGAAAGCCCGCATAAATCCTAGAGGTTGGCGGGCTTTTCTGTTTTACCCCGTCTTATCCGGCGCATTGCAATCGGGGGCATATTGGGGGCATAATTTCCGCACCGATGCCCCCATTGCAGTTCTGATGCCCCCAAAGAGGTGGAAAAATGCCCTTAAGCGATGTTTCTGCAAGAAAAGCCAAGCCAGAGGAAAAACCCTACAAACTAGCCGATGGTGGGGGCATGTATCTGGAGGTGATGCCCAGCGGCTCTAAATACTGGCGACTCAAATACCGCTATAACGGCAAGGAAAAGCGGCTGGCCTTGGGTGTATATCCTGACGTCCCCCTAAACCTAGCGCGCGAGCGCAGGGACGAGGCCCGCAAGCTGCTGGCGCAGGGTATAGATCCCGGCGAACACAAAAAAGCGGCGCAGGCGGCAAAGGCAGACAGAGCGGCAAACAGTTTTGAGGTGATCGCCCGCGAGTGGTTGGCGAAGTTTTCACCGAGTTGGAGCGCAGGCCATGCAGACCGAATCTTGCGCAGACTGGAGCGCGATCTATTCCCGTGGATAGGCGGCAAACCTATCGCGGACATTTCAGCCCCGGAGTTATTGGCCGCAGTCCGTCGCATTGAAGCGCGAGGAGCGGTAGAAACAGCACACAGAGCCTTGCAGAATTGCGGGCAGGTTTTCCGCTATGCCATAGCAACCGGGCGGGCGGAGCGTGACCCCTCGCCCGACCTGAAAGGCGCATTGCCGCCCGTGAAAGAAACCCACCTTGCCGCCATCACTGACCCGGGCAAGGTGGGGGCATTGCTACGCGCTTTTGATGACTACCGGGGGCATTTTGTGACTCGCTGCGCCTTGCGCCTCGCCCCGCTAGTGTTTGTGCGCCCCGGAGAATTGCGCCGGGCCGAGTGGGCGGAAATTGATCTGGAGCGCGCCGAGTGGAACATCCCCGCCGAACGGATGAAGATGCGCGAACCGCACCTAGTCCCGCTATCCGCTCAAGCTGTCGCCATTCTGAAAGAATTGCACCCCCTGACCGGCAGCGGGCGCTATCTCTTCCCCTCCCCTCGCTCCTCGCAAAAGCCAATGAGTGACAACGCCATCCTGTCCGCCATGCGCCGCATGGGGTTTGCCAAAGAAGAAATGAGTGGTCACGGTTTCCGTGCGATGGCGCGCACCATCCTGGATGAGGTGCTGGGCGTGCGCCCCGACTTCATCGAACACCAGCTAGCCCATGCCGTGCGCGACCCCAACGGGCGCGCCTATAACCGCACCGCACACCTCGCAGAGCGCCGGAAGATGATGCAGCAATGGGCGGATTATCTGGACAAGCTGAAAGCGGGTGCGGAAGTAATACCGCTGCGGGCGTAATTTAGAAAGGCTTAGCATGACTGACCAAGAAGAGTTCGAGCGATTCAAGAGCCAGCATAAAGATTTAACCCGCGATGCTTTGTTCCGCCTTGCGTTTGATTACTACGCGGTATGCAAGGTAACCACTGGTGCGCTTAAGTCTTACGAGGCCGAAAGCTACAACCTGCTCGCGCAGAATAACGCTCTTTGTGAACTGGTCATTGCCCACGGATGGACTGATGAAATCAAAGAAGAGTTGCGACCACTGGTAGAAAAAAACAGGGGGGATTTACAAAGAGGCCGAGAAGTTGCCGCAAGAGGAATTGCAAATCATGCCGATCTAAAACTGCGTAATGTCCGCTCTAATATCTCACGTACTGCTGGTAAGGAGAGCGGCCAAAATCGAAAAAATGAACTGGAAGAGAGAAATAAGAAAATCAGGGCAGCCGCTCAAGCTGAGATAAATAAAGGGACTCTTGAACATCAAATCGCAAGCAAACTCGCAACCCGTTTCTCCCTCTCACCCAAACAAATTAGGGCAATTCTGAAGAAGACATAAAAAAACGAACGTGAACCATGTTGGCGTTCGATTCTGTGGTTAGATTTACGGGCCATGACGCGCTAGCACTGGGCTGGCGTGCATAAACCTCCAAAGGAGCTTTATACATGGCAACGCATCAAACTGCACCGCAACAGTTCTTCCGCCTTTCCCACCTCAAGCAACGCCTAGGCGTTTCAGGCTCTTCAATTTGGGCCTGGGTAAAAAAGGGAACTTTCCCGAAGCCGATCAGGCTCTCCGAGAACTGCACGGCATGGGATAGAGCCTCAATCGAAGCGTGGGAACAATCACGCATTGCCGACAGCAAGTAAGGAGGCGGCGATGAACACCACAAAGGACAAGGGCGCACCATCTCACGGTACGCCCTCAAAAACACCACGTTTTCATTTTAACAGCGCACACGCCCAGCGGCAAAGGCTGCTGGCTTACATGCGGCAATTTTTCCAGATAGACACGCTAACCGCACGGCGCGACCTGGATATTTTGATGCCAGCTGCGCGTGTGCTGGAGTTGCGGCGGCGTGGTTATCAGATTGAAACCGTCTGGGTAAATCGCCCAACCGACTGCGGCAAGATTCATCGGGTCGGCCTGTATGTCCTGAAGCCGGAGGTGAACCATGCACACCCTTGACTGGCTGGACGATCTGCAAACGCTTGCAGCGCGGTTTACAGGGCTAGGCATAAACCCCGACCTTGCCGGGCTGTCTGTGATTGAACTGTGGGCGCTATATCGCTTCCTGACGCGCTTAGCGGGATTGTAGCTTATGGCGCACGTTCAATTTGTGCGCATAAAGAAACTGCAAGGCGATGGCATATTACTTGCCGCCGCCAAGCATAACCTGCGCGAGATACAAAAAGAATTAGGGGCGGATAGCCACATAGACCCGGCACGGATTGCCGACAACATCGTGCTGCAAGCCCCTAAAGTGGCGAGTGAAGTTGTCAGCAATGCAAACCAGCTGTTAGAAAGTGCAAACCTAAAACGCCCCTTGCGAAGAGATCACGTTCGGGCGCTGGAGATTGTTGCAAGCCTTCCCGCACGGACAAGGATAGACCCAAAGACACTACTGTCCGGTAGATTTTAAGTTCATTTCGCTGTAGCCCTTTATTGACGTGGCTTTCAGCACGTTTTTGCATTCCGACGATTTCAAATCCTATCTGGAATCGCCTTTGGTTAAAAAACCGTAT
>JAQTZW010000020.1 GCA_028687575.1 Gallionella sp.
ATGCTCATGACTTCCCCCTCTCGTAGGTTTAGATGAAATCCAGAAATTCCATCTTGGCACTTTTGTTGCCGGTCGCGGTAACTTCTCCGCTCCTTCAGGACGGGGAAGTCCCTTTTATTCGTTGGGCATCACAGCATCTGTCCTAACTATGCAACGGATTCCGAGCCTTCGCCTTCCACAATGTTTGCCCCATGAAGAGGCTATTCGTTCGTTCGGCGACAACCTGCATGGCTACGAACCTGATTTCTGGGAATTCCAATATCAGTGCTATCGATACCTTGAAAGAGTGCCTGATGCGCTACTGGCGGTACGCTATGAAGACATTCTTCGCAACATGAGAGCACTGGTCAGCCGCGATCGAGACATCATTCCGATCCAGAGTTTTTTGAGCTCTTGGTATTGGTTCCGCAAGGAGCATCAAACCCGCCTTGAGTTTTCTCTGCGCAATGTCGATCTGCCCATCCGGCCGCCTACAGATGTTGTATTCGACAACTTGGCATCCGGCGCACCTGCAAGACCAGCCCACCCGAATGCTGGAGATGTATTGTTCCGCTACGACCGAAAAACGCATATCGAACGTATTGCGGACGATGGATTAATTAGGATTCGTCCGGCTTCCGGTTTCAATAGCCTGGAGAACGATAGGGCTCGACAGGATGATGAGTGCAAAAAGAAGGCATTTCTTCCTGGCGCTCACACTCGAATATCAACCAGAGAAGGAATCGATATTCCAGTTCTGGGCGATGTCGAGAAAACCGTTTCAATGCCCGACTATTACGTCTTTTGCATGACCTGCGATTGGGATGAAAGTCTCTTTTCTGAATTCGATGGCGCAGACAGTTGCATCGTGATTAAGGGCGTTGAAGAATTTGCGCAACGTATCGAACACGCCACCGCAGATCAGTTGCCCAGTTGGTATTTTCATCACAATCCGGTCGAATACTTCGATCCGTACGAAAGAATCAAGAACGAATATCTGAATGCTGGAATGTGCAAAGACTTCCGATTTGCCTATCAGCGCGAATACAGATTTCTTTGGTTTCCTCAAAACGGCGAGGTCGCTGATGGCTTCAAATTTTTGTCTTTGGGAAGTCTCCGCGACTTGGCCGAAGTCCATTATCGTGTGCGGAGTGATGCCCAACCCGGCAGTCAACACGGACCTTGCGCATAAAGCCGCGCAAGGCCGGTTACTTTGAACGTTGACGCTGTAGAAAAACCCTTTTTTCACGAAACGTCAGTCCCAAAAAAGCGCGGCCACTCCCGCGCTTTTTTACTTTTCGCTTCTCTTTTGTCAGACGATATTCCGATGCTTGCGCTTCAATACAGCCGCATTGCTGCCTTTCTCACTCCCTACTGCGCATAGCCGTGATGTGCCAGTTTCTCGATGTTGTGTACCAGGCAATATAACTTCCACTGTCCGTCCACCTTCTTCCGCCCGCGCAACGTGAAGCGATCCAGCGGTAAAAGCATGCAATCGGCATGAGCCGTTAGGCTTCGCAAGCGGACGTACCACTGTGAGCGCCACTCGCCGTGATAAACTATGAACTAGTCAGTATCAACCGCATTGGAGGTCAGCGTGAGCACAAACCTAGAAGTCCTGGAAGCCGAGGTCTTGCAGTTACCCCATGTTGAACGATCACACCTGCTTGAGCGACTAATCTCCAGCCTTGATTCAGACCCCAAGGTCGAGGAAGCTTGGGAGCGAGAAGCCGATCGCAGGGAGGCCGAACTGGAATCCGGTTCAATCTCGGCTGTTTCAGGGCAGGAAGCCATCGCCCGGCTTCGCGCAAGACTTGCGCGATGACTTACTCGCTCCACCCTGGAGCGGAGCGTGATATTGCCAGCGCTCTGGATTTTTACAAAGAGCAAGCTGGCCCTTTGGTTGCTGAACGTTTTCTCGAAGAATTCGAACGCGTCGCCAAGCTTCTGGTTGAGTATCCCGATCTTGGAACGCCAACGGCGAGAGGACGACGGACATTCCCGCTGAAGGTTTTTCCGTACTCGGTCGTATACCGAAATCTCGAAAGCAACATTCGGATTCTGATCGTGCGGCATCAGCACAGGAAGCCCGGCTACGCTGGCGGTAGGCGATAAGTGCGCTGCCCGATATTCAACCCCGGACTCCGCAAAAGCGCGGAGCCGGTTAATTCCACGTTGACGCTGTAGAAAACCCTTTTTTCACGAAACGTCAGTCCCAAAAAAGCGCGGCCACTCCCGCGCTTTTTTACTTTTCGCTTCTCTTTTGTCAGACGATATTCCGATGCTTGCGCTTCAATGCAGCCGCATTGCTGCCTTTCTCACTCCCTACTGCGCATAGCCGTGATGCGCCAGTTTCTCGATGTTGTGTACCAGGCAATATAGCTTCCACTGTCCGTCCACCTTCTTCCGCCCGCGCAACGTGAAGCGATCCAGCCCACGTAGCTCCGATTAGCGTAGCGGAATCGGAGGTATGACATCTGTGCGATTACGCTGCGCTGATCGGCATCCACATGCGCTTGATCGGCCTGCCAACAAAAAAGTCCGCTCAGGCGGACTTTTTTGTTTCGTGCGCCCGGACGGGAACCCGGCTACTCGATCAGCCCGGCCAGCTGCGATCTGCCTTCCTGGGTCGCCATCGCGATCAGCACGTCGCCCTTTTGCAGCACATGCTCGGGGGGCGGATTGAACAGCATGCCGCCAGCGTGTTTCAAGGCCACCACCATGCTGTCGCGGTTGTCGCGATACAGCACTTTCAGCGGCTGACCGTGCAATGTGGGTGGAACCAGTATTTCCTCCAGCCGCAGATCGCCTTCGCCGCGCATCACGTCGTCCACAAAACCCGCCGCATGCGGGCGCACCATGGCCGACAGCAGACGCCGCCCGCCGGAATAATCGGGCGAGACTATCTCGTCTGCGCCGGCACTGCGTATCTTGGCGAAATTCTTCAACTGATGGCAGCGCGCTACGACGCGCACGGCAGGGTTGAGCTGTTTCGCACTGAGGCTGATGACCAGATTCTGGTTATCCTCGTGCGCCACCGCGAACACGCCTTTGGCATGCTTGATACCCGCTGCCAGCAGAATCTCGTCATCGGTGGCATCGCCCATCACGTACAGACTGTTCGGGTGCGCCGCTACATATTCCTCGAGATGCTTGTGTTCCACATCCACGATCACGAAAGACTGGCCGGATAGCTCCAGCCCACGCACCACGTTGCTACCGACCAGCCCCATGCCGCACACGATGAAGTGATTCCGTAACTGTGCGATCTTTTTTTCCATTTTACTTCTCCGCCTGACTTCATTGAATTGGCCTTCCAATATGAAGGCGGTAACTGAGGTGAACACATAGCCCATCACCCCTATGCCGGAAAATCCGATGAAGATGGTGAACAGTTTGCCATATAGTAGGGAGGGGGTGGAAACTGGATGGATAGAAAGGCCAAAAAACCCCCGAAAGCCGCGTGAATACTAGAGGTAATGGAAAATAGGAAAAATCTGATTTCCGGACAGTTATGGGATAAAAGTGGGAGATATTCGGGTGATATTATGGAGAAATACCCGAACTAATGCAGAAATAATCACACTTCAAATGCAATTTAATCCGTCATCGAACGCGATTTAATATCACGCTCAAATAATCAAATGTCACATCAGCAACCAGCCTACGATCAGAATCGGGCAGCCCTACCAACTGCCGTTTTGGCAATCCGGGATGATTAACCCGCTTCCGATATATCCCACCGAATTTCAGTGCCTTGGCCTTTTTGGCCGAGATGACGTAAGGACTCGTGCCTGAGTTATGCAAGGTAGCGCGTAATGACTCAGTTGCACCGTCAAAACCAAGAACCAGCGCATCGCCAGACGCTTGATAATTGAAGCTCTCAAGCATTCGACCAGTCTTATTCAGCGGACCGCCCTTACGTTTCTCTGTGAGCGTCATGAGCGACAACTCTTTCCACTTCGAGCCATCTGGAGCCAGCCCGGCATCATGGCGGTCGCGGTTCACACGCAATAGAGTTTCACCTACGCTGCCGAGTAATTCAGCCGGATGAGCCATCGCCTTGCGCACGGCTGACAGTGAGCGATTTAAGTGATCAACTTGAAACTTCAACTCGAATTGCATAGTATTATTCCCGTGTGGCGATAGAAGAACGGGTGCCTGACACACCAGACCCAATCAAAACCACAGACGCGGCCTTGCAGGGGGTCGCGTTTTTATTTGTTGAATACCAAACGTCCTATGCGCTGTTTGTCGAAATACTTCAGGCGCGCCTTATCACTACTCGGCTCGGCCATGAACGTTGTTGATCCAGTCCATCCGGTACGTCCCCATTCAAAAACCGTAATTCCATACTCCCCCGTTCCTTCTACCTCAAAAGCCCGCAAGTAACGTCGTTTCAATCGCCAGCGCTTCGGTTTGTCCGGGTTGTCGTTCGACCAAGAACGATCTTCTTCCCACGCCCACCAAATCTCATCCGGCTCAATCAGCGTCATCGCAAGCATGTTCACGTAGCGCAGGCGCTCAATCTTTTCAGGCTTTGCCAGCCATTTGAACTCACCCGTGCCATCGTGAAAAAGCGACTTGGTGATCGAGACAGAAACACCGACAGCGTCGGTGAAGACTGCGCCCGTCTCCATATCTGCGCCGAAGATGTCCAGAAAGTCAGCAACCGCCACTTCCGGTGCTGTGTCTGCCGGAAGAATCACGTCCGCAGGAACCTTGGTCGGCTTCGGCAGTGCGGGAGCCTTGAAGTCAGTCGGCCACGGCGTGCCGCGCTCTCTCAGCACCGCGTCATAGCCTTGCAACGGCGGCACGGTGTGCGGTTCCAGCCAAGCCTTGCCAGGGTTGTAGGCGAAGCCTGGATCAATGCCTTTCGGCACGCGCACCGTGCGCGGGTTACTGCCGTTCTTGCCGACAACGCGCTCTTCCCACTCGATGGGAGGTGCAGTATCTGGCCCGGATTTCCCGGCCTGCTCCCATATCTGCTTGGCTTCTGTGATGGTCAAAGAGTCTACGCGGCATTTGCAGCCCCAGCCATTTTGCGGCATGTGAACATGGAACCACGGATCATCGGCTGGAAGGGTCAATCCATCCCAAGCCTTGTGCTCCAGTCGCGGGTGCTCGATGCTGGTGTGCCGGTAGCGCCAATATGGTCGGAACTCCTTGAGCGACACCATCTGTTGATAGCGCCCGGCGTTGTAAGCCTGCGTGATGTTGGTGTCGTAGATGATCTTGCTGCGCCAGCCCGGTGCACCGTTATGCGCCCAGCCATGCTTGGCGACGATCTCATCAAACCGAGTGCGGAATTCGTCGTAGCCGCCGCCTTCCCACTTGGCCTTCTGGATCGCGTTGAAGAAGTCTTCGACCAAGGCATCGTGCGCAGCACCGGCCACCACAAAGGCGTGGCTGTGCTGTTCCTGCCAGATGTCTGTCCAGCCCGAGGTGGGCAGCCTGATCTTGTTGCGATAAAACTCAATCGCCTGGTCGAATTGAAAGCCGCTCATTGTCTTTTTCGGCCATAGAAATTGGTAACGACCTCGGCAAGCCAACGCACGCCATCTTCGGATAGACCATCTGCAAACTCAGCGGCAATCTCTGCTCTTTTCACAAAGTCCTGATCGAATTTATTAGCCACGGCTGATGCGAACTCAGCGACCTCATGGGGGCGTAGTTTTTCAACCCACTCTGTTGCAGAGACCGTTACATATGCCTCCTTTTGAAATTTCAGCGCCATTACTCACCTTCCTTTCGATGTGGATTAGGTGGAGCACTTGGATAGCCGGATTGTGGCTTGATCACCTCTACACACTTAAAAATCGAATCGCCGACAAAAAAACCACCAAGTTTATGGCACTCATTGGCGACCATCTGATGGGCTGAAATCCAACCAACCCACCTTCCGATTAGGAAGCCGACACATAGCGCAAGAATGATTTTCACTTCCCATCCCCTACGTCCGCCCGCCCGGCCAGATTTGCTGCCGCCATACCTTCCGCGATGCTATGCGTCCATTCTTTCGATGGCGATGCAGTCAGCGCGGCGATCTTATCCAGTGCCTCATCAAAGCTGCCGGACTCGGCCACGATGGCGGCGATCTGTTGGGTCAGTGCCTCTTCATGCGGTGCAGACAATGCGGCTATTCGCGCGGCGTAGATACCGGTCACGTCGGTCTGTTTGGCTTCGCTGGCCAGCATGGCCAAGCGTACCAGTGCCGCGTCGGCAGGCTGGGTGGTGGGCGGTGTTTCGGCAGGTTTTGCGCTCCCCGTCACCAGTAGCTTCGCACCTGCCTTTGCGCGCGGAATCTGGGTCACCTGATGCGCGTACTCGACATCGATCTCCATGCCCATCGCCGCACCGTCATTCAGCACCTTGACCATCTTGCCCTGATCAACGGTTTCCTCGGTGTCATAGACGAACTTCGGCATCCTGTTTTCTGGGAACAGGCCGTTGATGAGCACAATCGGGCGCACCAGTTGATTGTTGATCGTCGGCTGGATCTGGCGCACGTCGTGCAGCAGAATCTCACGACGCACCTTATCGTAAATCATGATGCGCGCTTCGGAGGTGGTCTTGCCATCCAGTTCGCCGCCGAGAATAGCCTTGGATTGCTTGCTCTCCCAGTATGCTGTGGCATTAAGGAAGTCATCTACATTGCCCTTGGCGGCGGCCTGAATGAAATCAATGGTCATGTTTTGCGGGACAACGCCGGCACCATCCGAGCCGATATTACGCACCGCACGCAGCAGCTCGTCGCGCTGCTCTTTGCCGATGCCAGCGGGATATTTACCCAGCCGCAACGGTAGGCCGTACACCTCAAGAAAGCGCTGCATATCGCGGATGTTGTAGGCCTTGTACGCATACGTCCATGCCAGCACTCGGAACAGCGCAGACTGCTCGATGTAGCCTGATTTGGCGCGATGCTCATGCACTACCCAGCCCCACTCTCGCAGCGGTTCCGGCATCCCCATCTTGAGCAGCTGAATCTCTGCCGTATCGCGGTCGGTCTGGAAGTTGCGCTGTGGGATGAAGTTCAGCGCCTGGGGCAGCCACTCGCTGCCCGTCTTCCAATTGATCTCCATCGCCGCGAATCCCTTGCCGATGGCATCGGTGAGATCGTATTGCGCATCCTCAAACCGGGGAATGCCGGTGAGCATGTCTTGCAGCTCGGCAGTGCGATCAATCTCAGCCTGAGTCGCATCCTTGGGTGGCTCCAGCTTCCAGCCCAACCCGGTCACGGCACGGCGGCGCTTGGCCAACTCGGAGAAGATATGCGGATCCTGCTCTTCGACCAGTTCGAACAACGTCGCCTGCTCGGTGATGTAGCCCTGATCGGCCTGCGCAAACGCGCTGGCCAAGCGTGAAGGATCCAGCGTATTCACGCTCATGTAGTTGACGGTGTTTCCCTGCATGGAGCGAGGGCCGGTTTGCAGCTTATCCAGCCCGGCCTTGGTTACTCTGGCCAGCGCGGCCTTCATCTGTTTAATCATCATCGTCCCAATCATCATGGTTGCTACTACGTCGGCTGGAGCTGCGCATCTGGTTACGGGAGCGCGCTGCTGAGGTGTACTGCCACTCACCACCGAACTGCGTGGCCAGCGTGTGCAGCATCTCCAGCGCATCCGGCCCATCGTCATGGTCAGCTTCCGGCCAGAACTTGAGCTGCTCGATCAGCGTGCTTTGTGAGCGATGCAGCAGAATCTGTCCATTGGACACATGCGGTTGCAGGCTGATAATGCGCAGCCCTTTGTCAGTGCTAGGTGTCACCGGAATTGCTGGGAAGGAGATACCGGCTAGCGCAGCGCGCTTGATCAGCTCGCTGTACAGAAAGGCTTGGAACTGGACGGTTTCAACTGCCCACGCGATGCAGCCATATTCAACTTGTAACTCAATGGCGCGGCTGATGATGAGATCGGGCACGCGACGGCAGATGTCTGCCTCGACCACCGACAGCTTCATCGTCTTGCGATTCAGCCCACCCACCAGCAGCGCCGAGGGATCGCGTGCCGCGCCTTGCTTGCCCAGAGACGGATCGAGCGCGCCGAAAAACGTCCAGTCATTGTCGCGGTCTATCCAGAACTGGATGTTCTTGAACGGAGCCGTCTCATCGTTCCCAGCCTCGTTCTGCTGTTCCTGATTGAAGGCATCGTGATCGGTCGCGCGCATACACATCAAGCGATAGAGCGGGCGCACTTGTGGCCACGACACTACCGCCCCGGCATCCATCGCGGCTTTGTTTTGCTGGTAGAACGCCAGCGCCTCTGCCTCGGCGGCATCCTTTTCATCATCCTCGCCGGAGCGGGTGTAGATCGCCTCCCAGCGCTCCCACAGTGCCATGTTGTCTGGCCACTGCATGATGGAGCGGAAGATGCGCCGCCGCCATCCCGGTGCGCGCGCCACGCGGTTGATCGCCGCATCGTAATGCAGGCTGGTGCCGACCCAGAACACATCCATGCCGCCACCGGGGCCAGCGAGGCCGATCACGGCGGACAAGACGTATTTCTCGATCTTGTCGCGCTGCTTCTTGTCTTTGACGTTCTCATCGTTTTCGAGATCATCAAGAAAAATCAGGTCAGGGCGATGCGGCCCATGCTTCATGCCGCGAATCTTCTTGCCGGTACCGCCGATGCGTACCTTGACGTTATTGGCGGTCACCGCCGTGGTGGCCTGCCATACCCGGCCTTGGCCACACGCCTCGGGGAAGTCCATCGCCAAGCGTGGATTGGTATCCAGCTCGGCCTTGATGGATTCCAGCATCTCGGCAGCCTGCTCCTCGGTGTTCATAATGATGCCGATCATGTGCTTGCGACCGGTCACGATGCACCACAGGCTGCCGAGCTGGGTTTCGTAGGTAGATTTTGCCTCGCCGCGCGGTGCCTCATGCACCTCACGGCCATCGGCGGCGCCGTCGATCACTTCCGGCAGACGCTTGAAGATGAACTGTTGGAACAGCGAAAAGTGTGGTGTAGGGACGTAGTGCGGAAAGTAGGTTTGGCAGAAGAACCCGTAATCATTCCAGGCGCGCTCACGCCGTGCGCGACTAGCCTCTGGATCAGTGAGGAACGCCTCGCATTCCAGCTCAATCTGGCTGCGGATGTCCTCGCCCAGCTTGGCCAGCTCGATCTCGAACTCGCGCCAGTTGCGAACTTCCTTGATGTCGTTCCCGTCCATCAGAATAGAGCCCGCCATAGCGCGCGACCAAATGAGTTCTTGAACGGACACTCAAGCATGTGTTTGCGCAACGCTTCTCTTCTCTTTTTAGGCATAGCGTTTTCCAAGGATTGCCCCGACCTCTTCAAAGTGCGGTTGCAGTGCTTTCAAAGCGGCGGGGTCTTTTAGACGCAGGTGGTCGGCGATGGTCTTGAGCGTGTCCAAAGCCACTGATAGTCCAGAAAACTGCGGATTGACGCGCGCAAACGCCTTGCTGAACTTGGCATAGGCATCGGCCAGCTGGGCGAGCAGCTGCGCCTTCTGCGCCGCTGGAATTTTCGACTCTTCCAGCTCGCGCGTAGTGGTGATGACCTGGCGGGCGAAGTCTTCCACCAGCTGCTGGTTGAGATCATCAATCCCGGCACCACTGATCTTATAGGCCGTGCGCGCAGTGTCCCAGTCATCGCCTTTCTTCTTGGCGGCAGACTTCCAATCGCGCGCGGTGTCGTAGCTCACGCCGCACGATACAGCGGCACCATTGAGAGGCAGCCCCTCAACGTAGAGCTGGCGCACGCGGTCGCGGGTGTCTTGAGAGTGAGCCATCAGTGTGGGATATGCTTGATCAGTTCAACCGCTGCAGCTGCCAGCGCGCCGCCCACGCCACCGCCCAGTGCGCTGAGCTTGGCCACCTTCTCGATGATCTTCTTGTCCTCATCCTCCAGCGCGGCCACACGAGTACCCAGGCCGCTGATCTTGTCTCCTACGTTGGTTTCCAGACCATCAATGCGCTTGTTCAGCGCATCGCCCTGGACGGCGATCTGCTGAGCCAGGTTGTCCTCGATGCGATTCATGCGATCGTTCGAAGCCTGGTCCAGGCGCCGAATGTCGGCGCGCATGTCCTCGATGCGCGCGGTCAATCCCTGATGCAGCGCCTGCACCGAGCCGGTCAGCTGGCCGATGCTGTGCATGATCTGCGCGTTGCTCACGCCTTGTTTATCTTCATCAGACATACCCGTTGATCCCCTTTAATTTAATACGTGTCTGGTAGTCATCGCGGCAATCCGCATCGCAGAAGCAGCCTTTTTCAATCGCATCGGTGCAGTTGTAGCAATTGCCAGTGAAGGGCATTGCGGGTTTTAAAGCCTGATCGCGCAGCGCATCGCTGCGCCGCTGCTCTTCAAATTGCTGCGCCTGGTCTAGTTGATCGGTCATTTACTTGCGCACTCCGCCAGCTTCGCCTGCTTGTCCCGGCAATCCTTGTACATCTCCATCGCTTCGATGTGGTTGTTCAGCAGATCCGGAAGCTGCCCAGACTTGGCCGGTGGCGGCGCGGTGCATGGAGAGGTAAGGCTCGCCGGACACGCCCTGGGCGCTACCGCTGTTGGCTGCATTCCACTGGCGCAAGCCGTCAGCATCAAGGCCGCAAGTGGAATAAGCAGGGTTTTGTTTAACATTTTCATCGGCCTTATCCTTGATGGTTTTATAGACAACGCGAATCTCCTCGCGCGAGGTCTCGCGTTTGGCAGCAATGACCTCACGGCGACTTGTCTCTGTATTGGCCGTCGCTTGCGCGGCCTGCACCCCTTTGGCCTGCCCGGCGACACAGGCATTGTCGGCGTTGTGGCTGCCCGCCTTATAGCCGCCACCGAACAGCGCCAGCGCGACAATAAGGATGCCCAACATCGCCCAGGGATTCATGCGTACACCCCCCGGCCCCAGCCCATATAGCGCGGCTGCAACACCATCAGGATGCGGTGGGGGTAGCCGAGATTTTCCGGGCAAAAGACGGCGGCGCGGCGCGCATGGCCGCAGGCGCGATCCACCGCCGCCCGATCAAACGAGCCGGCGATCTTCGCTTCCTTCTGCCAATGTCCCAGCCCGCCGTTATAGGCCCGCAGCGCCGCCCACAGCCGGTCCAGCTCGCTCGGCCCGCGCACCCGCTCGAACAGCCAGCGGTCGTAGCCCACCAGTGCGCGCATCGCCCACACCGGGTTGGTCGGCTGGCAGTCGAGCGCGGAGAGCTTGTTGAGATCGCACCACCACTGCGCCGTTGTGGGCATGAACTGCGCCATGCCCTGTGCGCCCACCCGCGAGACCGCTTGCGGGTTCCAGCCAGACTCTTGATGCACCTGCGCCGCGAAGGACGCGATGGGCGCATTCAGCCCCCATGTGGCATGCGCGATGCGCACCAGGTCGCGCTGATGACGGACGGCCTCGCGCGGCACACCTTCTGAGGCCAGCGCCGCACTGGCCAGCGCGGCGAGCGCCAACAGAAAACCGAGCAGACAGGCGATGCACTTCAGGCCGGACATGATGATGTGGCCACACAACGCGACGATGCGCATGGCTAGGCCCCCAGCGCGCTGGTCAGCATGGCCGCACCGACGATGATCGAGCGCCGCAACATCGCCGCCGCAAAGGTCAACCGATAGCCCATCACCACCGGACAATTGGCATCGCCGATGACGGGTCGTGCGTTGCGGTAATCTGGATTAACGAGATAGGTATCGGGGCGCGCGTAGGGGAACAGCGCAATGTCCAGCCAGTAACCGGCGACACCGGCCATGCTCAGCAGCGACAACTTGTAGAGCGACACCGCCAGCTGCTGCGGCGCGAGCAAGCCGACCGCGAGCAGCAACAGCAGCGTGATGAGGATAGTGCCGGTCAGGCGCGGCAGAGGCTTACCGCGCCGGCGCAGCACGAACGAGCCGACCGACAGCGCCAGCGCAACAGTCAGGAACAGGGCCGCCAGATAAAGCGGCGCAGCCCAAAGAGAAGAGAAGAAACTGCCGATTAAGCCCATGTTGTAACCTCCAGTGGTTGATCAAAGTGACAACCGGAGGTTACGCGGGCGCGTGAGGGGCGATTAGGCTGGAAACGTTTCCCGCTGGATGGAAGTGATTAGGTTATCTGTGCCGCCATTCCCAAGGCTGCATTGGTTCAGGATCAGACCACAAGCCAAGACGCGCGGCGCGTGCCTCATCTTGTAGTTGATATAGGCTTTTGTCTTTCACGTATTTGTCGTATACCCATGCCATGCCACGGCTGATCTGGGCTGCGTTGGCATCAACGCCGTCGCACTTGATGCGTGCAACGGTTCTTCCGTAGCGGTCTTTTGCCTGGACGTCAGCCGTTGCGGCTTTGTCGTAGCACAAATCGGATAGAGATTCCTTTGAGCGCGCGCCGAAAGGTTGCTTCTTCTCCGGCGCGTCGATCTCGGCCAAGCGAATCTTTACCGTGTTGCTCCCGGAATCCAGCATGGTCAGCGTATCGCCATCGGTTACACCAACTACGCGGCCAGTTAGCGTTTTCGCCCCAGCTGCGGATGACATGAGCAACACGAAGATAAGCAGCGCTCTCACTTCAATGTAGGCCATAGAAGTTGCTGGGTAGATTCTTTCATTTCGGCTTCCTTTCGTTTTTTTAACCCTCGGGCAGCAGTAATTTGTAGCTGTTGCCCTTCTTGATGCGCTTGATATGGCCGAGTTCATTGGCGAAGTAGAGCACGTAGCGCATCTGTTCCTTGATATGGTCTGGCTGGCCTTTATAAATCTGGCTTTGCAACATGCCGGGGTTGGCTTGCACTAATGGGATAACCCTTTCCATGATCTCTTTGTAGAGCGGATCTTCCTTGGCAAACTCGGTCATTAACTGTGTGAAATTCTTTCGCTGTTCATCTGTGACAGATTCGCCGACCATACCATAAGCAATTTTCTGCAATTGCTGCCGCGCCCAGTCGTAATCGCCACGAGCCCAAGCCCCTTCAATTTCAATGCAGAAGGCAAGCCACGGATCATTGTTGGAAGTATTGGCATGGCTCACCGGCATCGGCTCGGTTTTCCGTTGCTGATCACGCTGCTGGATGATCTGCTTATTGCGTGCATGGAAGTCTTCTGCCTCGCGTTTCTTTCTGGCGGCTTTTTCCTCATCTGGCTCCATTTCCGGTTGCGTCTTAAATGACTTGAACCACTCACTTGTGTTTGCCCAATAAACGAAGGCAATAATGACCATGATTGCCAAGAACCAGTGCCCCGTATCTTTCAGAATGATGGTTACCGTTATCGCAGCAATAAATATCAGCAATAGCCATGGCCATTGCGGATGTGCGGATCGGAATCTCTTATCGAGAATCGTACCTTCCGTTCTAAACGGATTCATTTCTTTTTCTCCCTTTGTTTTTTATTCCACTCCTTTATTTCAAGCCTTGCTTTGTCGGCGGAATCGGCGGCAATAGCACGTAGCGAGGCCTTTACGGCTTCCGGGCACAGCTTGTAGTTCTCAATGAAATCCGTGATCTCGGGCGGATACATCGCTGCCCGTTTTTCCCTGACCTCATCATCTTCCCTGCTGCCGCTCATGATCCAGAAGATTTCCGCGCCTTTCGCGGAAATGCGGTTCAGGTATTCAGAATTTGGAAGTGTCTTATCGTTTTCGTAACTGCTTTGCGTACTTTTAGTAATCCCGCCGATCTCGGCGAAATCCCGGATGTTGTATCCGAGCCTGGCTCTCTCGCCTCTCAAGCGTTCCCCGACAGTTGTTTCGTCGCTCATTCCGTCCCCTTAAAAATTATTTGTCCTAACCATTGACATGCTGTCCTGTATTCAGGACAATGCAGCCGTCAACCATTTTCAACCATAGGAGGCCGATTATGACACCGCAACTCGCCAAAGAGAAATTGGCACAGCAAGGCATTACCGCGATTGATTTCGCCAAGGAAAACAAGCTGAACTACAAAACGCTGCTGGCCGTGCTGAACGGCACGAACAAAGGCCGCTACGGCGAAGCGCATCGCGCCGCCGTCGCCCTCGGCATCAAGAAAGCGGCTTAACGATCAACGGGGGTAGAGCGCCCGAGCGTCAGAGCCGCAGAGTGTCCGAGCGGCTTGACCGCCTGAACGCCAGACAGCCCGAACGCCTGAGCGCCAAACGCCCCCACCCAACAATAACCAAGGGAGATGCAAATGAAACCGAAAACACCCAATGGCTACACCCGCCAGCAATTGATCGAAATATCCCAAAAGATGCCCCCTTTTCCGGGGGTGCTGGACGATTTCGAACTGGCGGATGTGTTGCTGGAGTTGGTGGAGGCGGAGCAGTTGAACATCAGCATGAAAAGCGCCGCTGTATTGCTGGGGCTGATTAACGCGCTGACCTTGCGCGCCTCAAGCCAAAGTCACATCGTTCATTAAGGTGGCTGTAATGACAAAGAAAAATGATGCGAAATCAAATTTGACAACGTTGTCAAATTTGAAAGTTGTAGATTTCGATGCGTCGTCACTCTTGGATATTTCAAAAGATTTCGCCAGAAAAATAACCATAGACCTGTCGGCCAGCATCGAGGCGCGCTGGGATTATGCGCGCGAACAAGAGGAGCGCGGCAAGGCGCATTTTGCCGCAATGGGACTGTTGCTGCTCAGTCTCAATAGGGATTTGGCGCATGGTGAGTTCTTGCCCGAACTTGAGCGCCGGGGATTTGATCAGCGGCAGGCATATCGTGCAATGTCCTACGCTCGCTATGTCTTTTCGCAGCCGAAGCCGCAGCAAATGCGCTTGCTGGAAATGCCGGTGACCAAGGTGGCTTTGCTCGCGCAGGCCGACCCCGAGGTTGTAGAAGAGCTGATGGATGGGGATGACGGCGAAGAAAAAATTGAATCATTAAGTGTGCGCGATTTGGCTGTAATGGTCAAAAACCTCAAGCGTAACTTCGACACGGTCAACAACAAGAAACTGGCGCTGGAAGACGAAGTGGCGCGCCTGCGGCCGCGCACGCTGACACCCGGCGCGGCGGAATTCAATGCCCGCACCTTCGAGGTGCGGCACGAAGCGGCGGCGCTGGAGTATGGGGCGCGCATCCATATGGACGCGCTGGATACCCTGTTTGTCGATGTGCTGGAGGATGTGGGCGTGGATGCGGAAACCGAATCGCTGCGCATCAAGGCGGTGGGGCTGGCAGCCGGGGCGATGCTGGCCCGCGCCCTCGATCTGTACGAGCGGGTCAAGGAAGGGTTGGGCGGCGAAATGCCGGTTAAACCGCACGGCGACCTGATGCTCAGCAGCGATGAAAAAGCCATGCTCCAAGCCGGTGTGATGCTGCTCAACGCCAATTTTGAGCGTGGGCGCGAGGCGCGCAAGATGGTGGTGGATGATGAGGCCAATAAGCACCGCACCGGTCCGGGCCGCCGCAAGGGCAGCAAGAACAAGAATGGGGGCGAGTCATGAGCGACCTCCAAGCCACCGAACAGACGCCAACCAAGCGCATCAACGGCCTCGGGATAGCGGTGATAGTGCCCGGCAAGGATGGTGTGCCGCGCCCCGCCACGCGCGGCGAAATCATCCGCATGGACGCGCACCGGAAGGGGGAATACCAGCTTGCCAGCGACGACAAGCGGGTGATCGTGCACCACTGGGAAACGGTGATTACAGAAATAGAGCGTATCCGTGGTTTTGGCTCATACAGCCCCGCCGTTGATCTATTTTTGAATCGTGCAAAGGCAGGTGACTTAACGCCGCGCGTACTGGATGCCGCTGAGGCGGTAGCCGTCGGCAAGAAAACCATTCCATCCCGCTCCACCATCTTCCAGAAGCTGGAAGCCTACCGTGACCACGGCATCGATGGGCTGGTGAAGAAACACAAGGGGCGTGTTCGGGTTGAAGGCGGCTGGGAGGGGTTTGCCCTGGAGCGTTTCAGCCAGAGCACGCAGCCGAATATCTCGTCCATCCACCGCGAGCTGATGGAAATACATCAATTCAGCGTGGGCTATGAGCAGGTGCTCCACTACATCAACAGTTTGCCCGCCAACCTCGGGCGCATGAGCCCGGCGCGGATCGGCGCGCGCCTGTACAAGCTGACGCAGAAGGCGTTTTTCCGCCGCTGCATCGACAACGCGCTGCCGGGCGACATCTATGCCGCAGATGGCTACAAGGCAGACATCTACCTGGCGCACCCCATCACTGGGAAGATATTCAGGCCGGAGTTGACTGTCGCCATCGACGTAGCCAGTCGCCATATCGTGCATGTGCGCGCGGACGAACACGAGGGCACCTACGCCGTGCAGAACATGTGGGCCGAGGCATTCGCCAAATGGAACCATGTGCCGTTGCAGCTTTATGTAGACCACGGCTCCGGTCACGAAAACCACCTGATGTGCGACGAGCTGACCGGCTTTTATAACCGCGCAGGCATACAGCATGTGATTTTTGCTCACCCCGGAAACCCGCACGGGAAGGGTTGGATTGAGCGATTTTTCAGGACGTTCAAAGACGATTTCTTGCGCGTTCAATGGGCGGATTTTTGCTGCGCCGACGAGCAGGCAGATGAAGTGCTGAACCGCGTGACGCGCGAGATCAAGGCCGGGCGCCTGAAACTGCCCAGCCTGCAAGAATTCATGGCCAGCATGAACGCATGGCTGGAGCGGTATCACAGCCGACCGATTCCGGGGCGTGACGATGGCATCAGCAAGGCCGCGCTGTGGGCGCAGTTGCAGCCCATCGCCCCTACGGCAAGCTTGACAGTGATGAAACGCCGTTCGGAACCGCGCAAGGTACGCCGTGCCACCGTGACACAAGATGGACGCGAGTACGTTCACGCCGACTTGCACCAGTGGAACGGACAAACCGTGGTGCTGGAATACGACTTGATGGATGACAAGGTGGCCGTGGTACGCACACTCAAGGGCGAATTCATCTGCGATGCAAACCTGATCGCCAAACAATCCCAATTCTCGGACAACCGCCTAGAAGACCTGCGGCAGAAGCGCCTAGAGAACCAGATCAAGCGCAAGCAAAAACACCTCGATGAAGATATAGCCCGCGCCGGTCGGGTGTTCGATGCCGAGGCACTGGCCGAGGGGGCGCTGCCTGCGCTGGAGGGTGAAGCGCGGCGTATTGAGCACAGCGATTTCAGTTTGGACGATTTTAACTAAGGGAGAACAACATGACGCAGAAGACTTATCCACCGCACTACACCTCAGACGACATCGCGCTGGTGGAGCGTATCCACGTCTGGATGGCCGAGCACAGCTATACACAAGCGGCGCTGGCCAGGCTGTCTCGTGTGGCAGCCAGCACGCTCAATCAGATCCTCAAGGGCGCGTATATCACCAGCCCCAGCAAGCAGCTGGCGGCGGTGGAGTCAGCCATGCGCCACGCGGAGGAGACCACCTCGGATGCCGTAGTACCGGTCGAGACCAGCGTGTTCAAGCTGGGGCAGACCTGCTGCGCGATGGCACGGCGCAATCGTAATTTCGCCGTGTTCAGCGGGTATGTAGGCACAGGCAAGACCTTCGCTATCAAGCACTACGCCGCTACGCACAGCAACACGCATTTGATCGAGGCCACGCCGACGATGACCCCGCAGAGCCTGATCCGTGATCTGTCGGTGCGCATCGCCGGGTACAGCGGAAAGGGCAGCATCGCCAGCCGCTTCGATGCCGTAGTGGATGCGCTGCGCAATACCGACAGCCTGCTGATCGTGGACGAGGCAGAGACGCTGACCCCGCACCAGCTGCACACCCTGCGCCGCCTGCGCGACCTCGCCAACGTGGGCATCTTACTGGTTGGCACGGAGCATTTGTCCGGCCTGATCAAGCCAGCACATGGGCAATTCGATCAGATCCGCAGCCGCACCGGATTCTGGCCAGAGACGGTGCGCCAGATCACCCAAGACGATGCCGCTGCGCTGGTGCAGGCCGGATTCGGCACGGAAGAGGTGCCGGATGAGGTGGTGGTGCGGCTGTATCAATACTGCAAGGGCAGTGCGCGGATGCTGGTGGAGGGGCTGATCGCCTCGATGCAGCAGATGCGCAAGGGCCGTGCATTAAGCCGCGACATGGTTGATTACGTCGCAAAACAGGCGTTGTGCCTGCAATCGTTAGCCTAAGGAGAGCCTCGTGAGAAGAGATACGAATGAAGTGAAAGTCCGCAACTACCGCATCGTCGCGTTCGTCCTGGCTGTTCTGCTGGCTTACTCAGTGGTCGGAAACAACGACCGACGCATGGAGGCCGCAGAGCAGACCTGCGGTGCGCATCTCAAATACTACAGCGTTGTACACCTGGCCAGCCGGGAGGAGTGACCATGTGCGGAACCGTGAACCCCTACGAGGAAGACGACATGGCGATGGCGCGCCGTCTTGCACTGCTCGGAATGCAACTGGATGAATGCCGATCATGGCTACACAATCCGGAAGGCGACGATGCACTGGAGATCGTCGAGGCACTGTATCGCCGCGCCCGCGAGCTGGCGGGCGACCGCGCCGAGGAGATTTTTGGTGCGGACGAAGAGGAAACACACTCGTGAAAACCTCCTGCCCAGCCTGCGGAGCTACGGCCAGCCTTGATGTGCTGCTCGGCAACGAGGGTGCGCGCGAGGCAGTGCTGGCGGCACTGGCTATGCCTGCGCCCATTGGAAAGCTGCTGGTGCAGTACCTCGGCCTGTTTCGCCCCGCATCCCGCAACCTCTCGTTCGACCGCGTAGCCAACCTGATCAACGAACTGCTGCCGATGATCGCGGAGGCCAAGATCGAGCGTAACGGACGCATCTGGTCAGCACCGCAGGACTACTGGCGCATGGCGCTGGAAGAGATGCTGGCCAAGCGCGACAGCCTGACCCTGCCGCTCAAGAGCCATGGCTACCTGCTGGCCGTCATCGAGGGATACAACCTCAAGGCCGAGCAGCGGCAGGAAAAGCAACACGAAGACCGGATCACCGGCAGGACGCCGGTCGGGACGCCGCCCGCCGCTACCGCATCGGCAGATCGAAAGACGCCCGACAGGCCGCGCAGCGAGATGCCTGAGTCGGTGCGCGAACACCTGAAGAATTTTGGAAAAAAATGCGCACCCAGAACAGACGTAGAAGAGAGCTGATTTTTTATTTTTTAAGACGAAAAGGAGAACGAAATGGCAAAACCAACAAGACTTAAAACACCGGCGCAGGTGTACACGTCGCAATCCCGCGATGATGCCGCCGCCGACATCCGCAAGATCGGCGACTTGCAGCGCGACATGCAGCGAGTATCCGCCGAGATGAACGATGCCATCGCCCAAATCACCGCCACGTACCAGCCACGCCTGGAGGCGGTGAACGAGCAGATCACCACCCTGCAGCAAGGCGTGCAGTCCTGGTGCGAAGCCAACCGCGACGACCTAACCAACGGCGGAAAGGTCAAGACCGCCAACCTCATCACCGGCGAAATCCAGTGGCGGCAGCGCCCACCCAGCGTGCGCGTGAGCAAGTCCGAAGTGGTCCTGGAAACCCTCACCCGCCTTGGTCTGACGCGCTTCATCCGCAACAAACCCGAGGTAAACAAGGACGCCATCCTGGACGAACCAGACGCCGTGCGGGGTGTGGCAGGCATCAGCATCGTCACCGGCGTTGAGGATTTTGTGATCTCGCCGTTTGAGCAGCAGGTGGCAGCATGAGTACGAGAAACGGAGGCTTTGACACAGCAGACGACTGGTACGAAGCGTTGGTAATTCTGGCCAGCGCACACATGGTCAGAAACTTGATACGAGACCGTGAGGCGTGGACGAGCAACTGGCAAAACGAGAAGCCGGAAGAGGCGTTCTACAACGAATACCCGGAGTACGAAGAATGAGCCAAACCCGCAAGCACAGCCTGCTCGAATCGCTGGTGAGCGTGGCGCTGGGTTACTTCATCGCGCTGGCCGCGCAGCTCACCATCTTCCCGATGTTCGGCATCCACGTATCGCTCCAGGACAACCTGCTGATCGGGGCGATGTTCACCGTGGTGAGCATCGTGCGCAGCTACGCGCTGCGCCGGTTGTTCAACCGCTGGCATCAGATGCAGCGCCACGGACAGGTGGTAACCCGTGGTACGCATCACTAGTCCCTGTTTCACCCTAACCATTTATCCTAAGGAGAACACCATGAATCAAGCGCAACTGATTGAAGCCATTTCCAGCCACCACAGCAACACCGGCACATCCAAAACCTCCATCAAGTGGGTGCTGGATACGCTGGCTGACGTGGCGAAATCCGAGGTGCAAAAGGGCGAAGGTGCCGAAGTGGCTCTTCCCGGCATTGGCAAGATCGTCGTCAAGCAAAGCCCGGCGCGGATTGGTCGCAATCCATCCACCGGCGCAGAGGTGCAAATTCCTGCCCGCAACAAGCCGCACTTCACGGCGGCCAAGGCATTGAAAGACGCCGCCAACAGCAATTAAACCCTCGCCTCCAGCCCGTTGAATCAGCGGGCTGCGGGAGGTGGTTTAACGGAGAGAAAATGAGCGACTTAATCAAACACTACCTCCAGCTCGTTGGCATCGCCAAGGGCTGGGCGATGAAGAACCTGCCGGGCTGGAGCGACGACAGCCACCGCGATCTGCTCCAGCGCCACGGTGCGGTCGAAATCGAGGGGCGCATTAGCGCCAGCAGCATGAATGTGCCGCAGCTCGATGCCGTGCTGGGCGATTACGAGCGACGCGGCTGGAGTCGGCAGAAGCGCGTCTTCAGCGGCGGCGGGGATGCCAAGAAGGTGCCTGAGCGCATTGCCATGATGGTGCGCATGTGGGGCAAGCTGGGCAAGGCGGGCAAGGTGGAAAAAGCCACCCGCCCAGCGCTGCTGGCCTTCTGCACGCGTCAGACTGGGCGTGACGTGCCGAATCTCGACAGCCTCTCGGTGGTCGAGTCGCAGAAGATCATCGAGGCGATGAAGGGCTGGATGGCGCGATGAATGCCGACTGGCCAGCCGTCAATCCTGAGCTGCTGCGCAGTCTGCCGCCCGTACTGGCGGCAGTGGTGCGGGCGCTTGGGTTTGGCCGGGCTGGTGAATTTTTAATGGAACACGGCGGCGTGAATGTCACCATCCCCAAGCGCCGCAGCACTGCATTGCAGGTAGAGGCAGGCGAGCTGCAACTCTTGCGTGAAACGCTGGCTCCGCACATGGATGCCGCCGGGCGCGTCTGGCTGCCAAAACCCGACAAGCTGTTTCAGCGCGTGCGCAACGAGCAGATTCGCCGCGACAAGTACCACACCAGCATCAACAGCCAGGCGCGCCAGCACCGCCTGTCGAGCCGCCAGATACAAAATATACGGCGCGAAGGCGACGATAGACAGTTTGATCTGTTTGGATGATTGCGCTTTGCCGCCATACCCCATTTAAAAACCGCCCTCAGCGTTTGAATTGGCTTAAACCTCATCGCCTCAAGTGTCGGCCTCACTCCGGCGCATCAATCGCTTAAAACGCTTCCTGACGCGTCTGCCTCCCGGCGCTCGATCGGGAAACATTTCCCGCATTTTTCAAACTCGCTGAAATCGCGATGATGCTCCCATCAACTCGGGAGTATCCATGCCGCAAGTCAAACAACAATCTGCCAGCAACTTCGCCGCCCTCTCGTTCGAGCTGGTGACGGGTGTGGACGGCGTGACCACCGAGGCGCACCTGTTGCCGGTCGGGCCGTTCCGCGCTGTTGATGGTCGCCCGGTTGAGTGCAAGGCATGGCAACTGGATGCGGCTATCGCGGCGAAAGTGATCGCGCTGGCGGCCTCCCGGAAGAACGACATTCTGATTGACTTCGAACACCAAAGCCTGCGCTCTCGCGATAACGGCAAGCGCGCAGATGCTGCCGGATGGATTCCACGCACGCTCGAGTGGCGCGATGGAATTGGGCTGTTCGCCGCAAATATCACGTGGGTGGGTGAGACGCAAGAGCTGATCGCACAGAAAAGATACCGCTACATCAGCACCGTTTTTTACTACAGCTGCGACACCGGAGAGGTGCTGGAAATCGTCTCCGTCGCCCTCACCAATACCCCTGCCATAGATGGCCTCGACCCCCTGGCCGCACTGGCCCGTGCCGCCCTTACCGATTTATCAACCCCCGCAGGAGATTCCGTAATGCCTTTGACCGAAAAAGAGATCGCGGCGCTCACCGCCGAACACAACGCAGCAAAAACGCAGGTAGTCGCGCTCACCGCAGAGCGCGATGGGCTGACCGCCAAGGTGGCCGCCCTGACCACCGAACGCGACGGCCTGAACACCAAGGTGGCCGACCTGTCCGCCAAGGTCGCGAGCTTTGAGAAAGAAAAGGCAGAAGCCGCCCTCGCCGCCGACAAGGCCAAGCATGGCGAGCTGCTCGCCGCCGCGCTGACAGACGGTCGGCTGACGCCGGCGCAAAAGCCCTGGGCAGAGAAGCAAAGCCTGGCTGCGCTGACCGAATACCTGGACGCGACCAAGCCGCTGGCGATGCTCGGCAAGCAGGCGGGCGACAAGGATGCGGCTGGCAATCACGGCCTGAACGCCGATGAGTTGGCGGTATGTGCCCGCGCCGGTCTGACGCCGGAAGAGTTCGCCAAGAGCAAGAAACCGTAGCGTTAAGCGCAGCCGCGCTTAGCGAATCCGATATTCACTTTAAAAGGATCACAACATGGCTTTGAATGTTCTCACTGCGGCGCAGCTGGCCGCTATCAATACCGCGATGGTCGCCCGCTTCAACAAGGGCCTGGCCGTACAGAAGGAAGACTGGAAGCAGATCGCCAGGCTGATCTCCAGCAATGGCGCTTCCAACACCTACGCATTCCTGTCGCAGTTCCCCGCCTTCCGCGAGTGGGTCGGTGCGCGTCTGCACAAGACCGCCAGCAAGACCGCGTTCCAGGTGCTGAACCGCAAGTTCGAGAATACGCTGGATATCCCGTTAACAGACATCGAAGACGATAACTGGGGAATGTATGCCGACATCGCCGAGAGTCACGGCGTATCGGTGAACGACCTGATGAACGATCTGGTGTTCGGCAAAATCCCGCTCGGTTTCTCCGAGGTGTGCTACGACGGTCAGTTCTTCTTCGACACCGATCACCCGGTCTACCCGAACGAGGATGGTTCCGGCGTGGCCACGCTGGTCAGCAACATGCAGGCCGGTGTCGGCGAGCCGTGGGTGCTGCTGTGTACGGATCGTGCCCCGCAGCCGTTCTATTTACAGGAACGCACCAAGGCTCAGTTCATTCCCAAGACCAGTGCCGTCAACAGCGACGGCGTGTTCGAGAATGACATGGTCAGCTTCGGCGGACGCTGGCGCGGCGAGGCGGTGTTCGGCTTCTGGCAACTGGCTTTTGGCTCCAAGGCCGATCTGACCGCTGCCAATTTCGAGGCCGCGTTCAAAACGATGGAAACCCAGAAGGGGAATGGAAACCGCAAGCTGGGCATCACACCAGATCTGTTGGTTTGCGGCCCTGGCAACCGCTCAGCGGCTGAGGCGCTGCTCAAGGCGCAGAAGAATGCGGCGGGGGCGGACAACATCAACTACAACAAGGTGAAGCTGCTGGTGACCCCTTGGCTGGGCGCCTGATCTGGTTCCGGCCCGCTTGCGGGGCCGGTTCTTTGAACTGAATTAATAGGGAGTTTAAATCATGGGTAATGCTGATTTGTCGGTGTTGTACGTCCGCATCAATCTGAAGACCGGAGCGGAGCGTTTTTTCCGTGCCGGCCTGGCGTTCGATCGAGAGTGGCAGAAGGTCGAGGTGGATGCGGCTACTGCGCAACGCCTGCAAGAAGAGCAGATGCTGGAAGTCTCGGAGGGGATGCCAGCCGACTATGCCGATGTGACCGGCGCAGCCGCGCCGTCTGTGCCTGGCGCGCCCATCGCACCGACCGATCCGGCGGAGCGGATGGCGGAGATCATGCGCGTTATCGCCAATCTGGACGGGGCCGCATCGCTGTACACCGCTGGCGGGGCGCCGAAAACCTCTGTTATCGAGGCCGCCACCGGCTGGCCGGTGTCGGCCATCGAGCGCGATGCGGCATGGGCCGAGTTTAATAAGGCGGCTCAGTAATGGCCTTCGCCACCCGCTCCGACCTGTTGGCGCGCAGCAATGCGCGTCGGCTGATGCAGTTGGCGGTTCCTGCCGATGTGCAGATGCCGCCGGATGAGGCTTTGCGGGTGGCGATCTCCAGCGGCGATCTGTCGGCACTGTCCAATCAGGATCAGGCATCTGTCACGCTGGCGCTGTCGGCCATTGATGGGGTGTTGGCGGATGCGGCGGAGCTGCTGGTGAGCTACCGCATCCCGGCGACGGCCTCCAGCCCGCTGATCGCCCGTCTATGCTCGACCATCGCGCTGTATTACCTGCAAGGTGCCGAGCGTATGACCGATGAGGTCAAGGTCGCTTATGAGGGCGCGATCGCCACGCTCAAATCTCATGCACGCGGCGATCTCAATCTGTTGCCGGTGACGGTGGCTGAAGCGGCCTTGCCGGAAGGCCAGGTGCTCTTTTCCAGTTCGCCGCGACGGTATGGCCCGACGGTCGCGGCGGGAGACTGGTGATGATCTCGCTAAAGCCCATCATCGTGATGCTTTCCGACAAGCCCGTTTGGTTCGAGGGGTTGTGGTTCCGCCGGGTAGACGGTGCGGCGGCCTACGCCCAGGTGCGCCCGGAAGCTTTGCCACTGCCTGCCGCCTGGGTGGTGCGCAGCGCAGATAAGGGTGAGCCGATCGGTGAGCGCCTGGATAGGGATGTGCCGGAGTTCGATGTGGTGATCGCCATAGAGAATGCCCGCAGTCATGTGCCGGGAGATACCGACGAGCAGTTGCTCAAGTACCGGCAAGCGGTGTACCGCTTGCTGCGCGGCGAACAGGGCGCGCCGGACACGCGCCCGATCGAGTGGCGCGGTGGCCACGTGATCGAGTACACCGACGGCGACCTGTACTGGGCCGACCGTTACAGTTTTGAAGGCCTTTTCAACAATTACCTGTCTGACCAGACACCCTTTGACCAATTAATCCGAACCGGAGGCGCATTACTATGATTTCGATCCCTCAACTCCCCCAGGCGCTGCGATACCCTGGTGCCTACATCGTCGTGGACGGCTCGCAGGCCGGCCTGGGCGGCGACATCCCTGCCGTGTTGCTGGTCGGCCAGAAGCTGGCCGCCGGCACGGCGGCGGCGGGTGAGATCACTCGGCTGGCAGGCGTACAGGATGCCGTCACCAAGGCAGGTGCAGGTTCGATGCTGGCACAGATGGCCGCGCGCTATCGTGCCGTGGATCCGGCGCTCGATCTGTACATGCTGCCCTATGCCGATCTGGTAGCGGGTGTCGCGGCCAGCGCTGCGCTGACTGTCACGGCAGCGCCTACTGCCAACGGTGTGCTGGCGCTGTATGTCGCCGGTCGCTTGGTCAATGTGGGTGTCGCTGCCGGACAGGCCGTTGCGGCTGTGGCTACGGCGATCGCTGCCGCGATCACCGCCGCCGGCGCAGATATTCCTGTGACGGCAGTGGCGGCAGCTGGGGTGGTCACGCTCACCGCCCGACACAAAGGCACCTGCGGAAATGCCATTGATGTGCGCCTGAACCTGTACGGCGAGACAACCCCTGCCGGACTGGGTGTGACGCTGGCGGCAATGGCCGGTGGTGCGGGTGACCCGTTGCCGGGCGATCTGGCAGCCATCCTCGGCCAGCGCTGGTATCGCTACGTGGCACTGGGCATCAACGACGCGGCCACGCTGGCTGCCTGGCATACCGAGAGCCAGCGGCGTTACCTGCCGCCGATCCAGGCCGGGTTCCGCGCCTTTACCGCCCATCGCGGAGATTTTGCGGCGGCCTCGGCATTCGGCCTTACCAAGAACTACGAACACATCTCCGACCTCAGTCTGGAGCTGAACCCGACCTCCACCTGGGAAGCCGCTGCCATCGTTTGTGCCGCTGCTGCGCCGCGCCTGGCGAATAGCCCGGTGGAATCGCTGGAGGGAACCCCGCTGCCCGGCATGATCGGCGTGAGCTACCACGACTGGACCAACTCGAACAGCCTGCTGTTCAAGGGGATGAGCCTGCTGCAAGTGGCCAAGGATGGTTCGTGCAGCATCAAGCGGCTGATCTCGATGTATCAGTTCCGCCCTGATGGCTCTGCTGACGATGCCTTCCTGGATATCAATGTGGCAGAAGTCATGGAGCGCATTCGCTACGAGCAGCGGATCGGCGCGATCCAGCGCTTCACCGGCACGGCGGCGGCCAAGAGCAACGAGGGGTATCGCCCCGGCCTTCGTATCACCACGGTGGACGATGTGCGCGCCTACTTGCTCAGTACCTATAAACACCGCCTGATGCAGGAATTCGGCTGGGTGCAGAACTACGACTACTACAAGGTCAATCTGATCGTCGAGCAAGACCCACTCAACCCGAGCCGGTTCAACTTCGCCGACCAGCCGGTGCTGTTGTCGCCGTACTACATCCTAGCGGGTGTAGGGCAGTTCCGAAAAGCGGTTTAAGCAATGCTGAGAGAGCGATGAGAGCGGTGGAAATCATGATCTGCAAGGTGCGATTGGCGCTGGTCTGCCTGCGCGGACATGATGGAAACCGCTTGAGCCACACGGAAACAGCGTCTAGGGCATGTCCGAATACATGATTGCGCCTTTCCGCCCCCTCCCTTTCTGGAGGGGGATAGGAAAGGGTAATTAAACTAGATTTGAAAGGGATTAAAATGGCGCAGTTGAATAACATTCGCACCGTCTCGGTGCCCTCGATCGGTAAGCTGCCTCTGGCAGAAAAACCCGGCAGTTTTACCCCCAGCGGCATCAAGCGCGAGCACAAGGCGGGCCGGCTGGCCGAGGATGGCGGCTATACCGAGACCGGCGTGCCGGCCAAACTGGAGCTGTCCATCAATCTGGCAGGCGGCGTGGATGTGACGGCATTCAATGCCATCAGGGATGAAGATGTCACCGTGCGGCTGGCAGATGGCCGGGTGCACCTGATGAGCCGGGCATTTGTCACCGAGCCGATACAGGTGGGCGATGGGGAGAGCAAGCTCACCATCATGGCCAATACATCCGAGCAGATCGCCTGACATGATCACGCCCTATAGAAATCAGACCGGCGGCCATGACCGCTATGACGCCAGCGGGGCACAGCAGATCACCTCGCTGGTGACCGCGTTCCGGGACGACTTCCCTGGGAACACGATGAATGCAGGCAACTGGGCTGCCACGACGGGCAGCGGGCAAGACATCGTGGTGGCGGGCAGCGAACTGTCCATCAACGCAGGGGTCGTGCCCAATAGCCAGACTACGGTGATGGGGAAGATACCGTTCACCGTGCCGTTCCGCGTGTGGTTCATCTACCGCCTGTCGCAGCGTATCGCCAATCAGCAATTCTATCTTGAGGTGGTGGATGCCAGCGGCACGATGGCCGCGCAGTACTTGCTTGATGGCACTTATGCCTATACCGCTAAATACGATGCGATCAACGGCGCGGTGTCACCTGGCGCGACCGTTGCAGCGGTGCCGGTCACAAGTGCGGACAGCATTCTCGAGATCCAGTTGTTCCCAGACGAGTGCTGGTTCAGTACGCGGGCGGTGGATAGCGCATCCAGTCGAGGGCTGCTGGGTGTGCGCACTCGAAATATTCCGGACCCGAACACCGAATATTATTTGCGCATCCGCGCCGTCAACGGCGCGATCGCGCCGGCATCCAATACCACCCTGACGCTGGGTGCGGTGTGCGCACAGGATATAAGCGAGTTATCGGTCGAAGTTGTGGGCGGTCAGGGCGGCACGTCTCAAGCGCAGGCCATCCCGATTTTCGCATCTGGCGGCGAGGTTTCGGTCACGGCCAATCTGGCGGGCAGATTCTATGCTGACACGGCCACGCCGCTGGCGGCTGGCGCGACCTTCACCGGCACGTCGCGCTGGGTCGGTTATGGCAATCCAGCAACATTGAAGGGGTACTACGCCAACGTGTACGCCGATCAGCCTGGCACACTTTTCATCGAGATGAGCAACAATAACTCGACGTGGCGGCAGGCGAAGAAGATCGCCGTGCTGGCCGGCGATAGCGCAGAGCTATATGTGATGATCACCGCTCAATACTACCGCGCGCGCTTTGTGAACGGCGCAACGGCGCAGACTGCATTCATGCTTAATACTTTGACGGAAGGTGCTTGATCATGGCATTCACCCCCCCTTTATATAATCCCGCTATCGCGCACATCACCGATGGCGCTGGCAATGTATTCCAGGTGCTCAACGCCGCCGGCGATGACTGGGACGAAGCTGCGACCGTCGCCCAGCAGACTCAATTTTATGCCCAACAAGGAACGACTATATGAAACTTGCATTAAAACACCCGCTGGCCGTGGGTAAAACGACGATCGAGGAACTGACGTTCCGCGACTATGCCACCGCCGAAGACCTGCTCGCCTTCGATGAGCGCGGTGCGAATCAGCAGACCATCAAGCTGATCGCCAATCTCACCGGCAGCGATGAAGCCATCATCAGGCGTCTGCATGTGGCGGATTACCGTGCCGCCGACAAGATCGCATCCGACCTGATCAAGTCGGAGGCCGACGAAAAAAACGCCAGCGAGTCCTGACCGCCTGCGCACTGGTAGCACGGGGGCTGCATCAGGACTTGCGCTATGTGAAGTCGTTGCCGCTGGCTGAGTTGTTTGTCTGGGCACAGGTGGCTGCCAGTATGGAAGGGATTAAATTTGCATGAAACGGGGGCGGCCAATGGTCGCCCTTGTTGCGTCTGGCTGGAAAGATTTCCCGCCTGACTATGCCTTCCGCGCGCGCGTAAGCTCCGGTGTAAATCCACTGGAGTATTTTCATGTCTGAACCCGCCGTCCGCGCCGAGCTGCAAATCACCCTCAAGGATGGCGCGAGCGCCGGATTGAAGGCGGTCGAGCAGGCTGCCGTCAATTCGGCCAATAAGACCGCGTCCGCATCAGTCAGCGCGGCGAACAAGTCGGTGGCCGCTGCTGCAAAAGCCGCGTCTCAATCTGTCGCTGCCGTGCAGGCGCAGCACGATTCCCACATCAAGGATTATCAAGCGATTGCCGCCGCCCGCGAAACACTGGGTGTTCGTCCAGAAAAAACAATTCAGCGAGAAATAAAGCAAACACAGGAGGCCTATAGGCTGCTTGCCAGAAGTGGTACGGCTAGCTCGCGTGAGCTGGTAAGGGCATATGACACGAGCATTTCCAAGGTCAAGGAACTGCGAAACGAAATGGGCGAGCTGACCAAGGCGCAGCGGTTGGTACAGGCTGCGCAGATCGGGGCCGCTGTCACGGCGGGGGCGGTTGTAGCGAAATCGGTGATCGCCAATCCGGTCAGGTCTTACGCCGACCTGGAGGCGGCGCAGGCTGATTTGAAGATCGCGCTGATGACACAGGGCGGAAAAGTCTCTGCATCATATGAAGAGATCATGCGGCAATCAACGCAGCTGGGTAATAAATTGCCCGGCGCAACTAAAGACTTTGTTGCAGCAGCCTCCGCGTTAAAAGAACAAGGGATGACGGAGAGTGCGATTACCGGGGGCGGGTTGACTGCATCGGCTTACTTCGGCGTGCTGGCCAATATGGATCAATACCAGTCTGCCACCACGATCGCCAAGATGCGCGAAGCCTACGGGCTGGGGGATAAAGACTTGCCAGCAATGGCCAACCTGATGCAGAAGTCCCGATATGCTTATGGAATCTTCCCGGGCGATTTTCAGGCGGTGGCTCAATACGCTGCGCCAACCTATAACACGCTCGGATTAACTGGTGTAAAGAATGCAGGTGAATTGCTTGCTGTTCAAGGTATGGCGGCGGGTGTTGGTTTGGAAAATACCTCGTTCGGTACCAACTTTGCCATGATGTTGCAACGAACTGCGACGTTAGATTCGCATGTAGGCGGTAAAGGAAAAGAGGCTGAGGAGGTTCGCCAGATTCTTGGAGAGTTTGGTATCCAGATGAATTTCTTTACCAAGCAGGGCAAGTTTGCTGGTATTGAAAATATGTTTGCACAACTTGAAAAGTTGAAGCCGTTAAGTGAGCAGGACCGTATCCGCGTGCTGACCAAGATGTTCGGTACCGAAGCCGCGCGCCCGGCGTCCATCATGGCACAAAAAGGCGTAGCGGGATTTCAAGAGTCGTTGGCGAAGCAAACACAGCAGGCTGATATGGAAGAACGTATCCGTATGAAAACCAGTACGCTCAGTTCTTCTGAAGAGGCGCTGTCCGGCACTTGGGAAAACACCAAGGCGAGTGCGGCAAGTGGTTTTGGCGCTGCGACAAAGGTCTTTGCGGATGCCGTGAATGATCTGCTCAGCATTATTCAGCCTGGTATTGATAAGCATCCCGGAATTGGCACTGGCATTATTACCGCCACGGCGCTTGGTGCGGGAGCCGTGACTACGGCCAGCTCTCTGATGGCGTTGCAAGCCGTTATGGGTACACAGACCGGGATGCGGATGATCTCAGCTTTGCCGGGTATAACCGCCGCAGCCAATATCGCCAGCAAACTCCCGGTTGTGCCAAAAGGTGCGGGGATGTTCGGCTTGGCGGCCAGCGTGGGGGGGGCAGTTTTATCATCCGTAGCTGGTGAGGAGTCTACGGCCGCACGATATGGTGGAGCGGCGTTAAGCGGTGCTGGTTTGGGCGCGACGGTCGGCAGTTTGATCCCTGTCGTTGGCACGGCTGTTGGGGCTGCTGTAGGCGGTATCGGTGGCATGTTGTACGAATACCTCTCCAAGGCAGATAAACCGGCAACCATGAAAGCAGACCTTACGGTTGGTCTTGCGCCCGGCCTTGTGCTACAGCACCAGTCTGTACAATCTGCAGGCTCAGTTAAAGCCTGGGTGAACACCGGCAATCTGTGGGGTATTCCATGATCCCGATTGCCGATCAGCCCGGCTGGGCGCTGCGCATGGTCACTGCCTCGTTCAGGGGCAATCAGTTCCTCACCGAGAGCCACGACATGAAGGGCGGGCGGCGGTTAGTGGCGCACGAGTTTCCCGGTGGTGAGCAATCGGTGGTGAAAGACCTGGGCGGCAAGGCCGGCGAATTCCGGCTAGCGGCTTATTTCATCGGGCCTGACTACGATCTGTTCCGTGATGCCTTCCTGCTGGCGCTCAATACGCCGGGGGCAGACTGGCTCGATCATCCGTGGCGCGGGAAGCTATGGGTGCGCGCGCGCGACTGGTCGGTACACGAGAGCAACGACCAGGGCGGCTATTGCACCATCAGCGTGGATTTCGTACCGGGCGGTACCGATACGGCACTTCCTTCCGCTGATCTTGTGGATATCGCAGTCGGCAGCATCAAGCATTGGCAGGCGGTGGTTGAGGAGGATTTTAAGCCGCAGCCTATGTCTGCCTTGAGCATGACCAGCATGATCGCGATGGTCTCCGCACAACTTGACCAGGTGCGCAATCTGCTGGCGCTGGCGACCTTGCCGCTTACCTGGATGAATCAGGTGCGCGGGGTGATGGATGGAATCAAGGGTGATGCGGCTGCCCTGTTGGCCCTGCCGGCGACCTATGCCGCCGCGCTGCGCGGTCTGTCCGATACGCTGGGCGCGGGCGATGGCTCTGTGCTGGCCGATACTGCCCGGCCACAGGTAGTGGCCAGCCTGGTGGCGGCGGCTGTGTTGCCTGCCATGCCGCCTGCCGGCGCAGGCGACTCGCCCGCGTTGCGCATCAATCTGCAACAGGATGCCGCGCTGCGCGGACGGTTGCTGCTGGCCAGTGCAGCGCAACTGGCGCTGACCGACTATCGGGTGGCGGCTGATCGTAATGCCGCGCTGGCCAGTGTGGTCGGCGCGATAGATGCGATGCTGCCAGCTATGCCCGACGCGGTATTCCAGGCGGCGCTGGATCTGCGCGCCGCACTGATCGCTGCGCTGCGCGCTCAGCAGCTTGCCCCGGCAGTGGTGCGCGACATCGTACAGCCACTGCCGGCCACGGTGCTGGCGCACCGCATGGAGGTCGCCGAGGATGTGTTTATGGCGGCCAACAAGGTGCGACATCCGCTGTTTGTGAGGGGGCGTGTCTATGGTTGAGATTAAATTCGACGGCCAGCGATTCGGCTTCTGGCAAAGCGTCAGCATCCGAGAGTCGGTGGACGATCTGTGCGCCTCAGTCAGCCTCGGTATCACGTTGCCGTCTGAGACGCCGGGCGTGCCGCTCGGCCTGACGGCCAATACGCTGATCCAGGTGCTGGTAGATGGCGTGCTGGCCACCACGATCCGCCCCGGCAAGATACGCCGGGCGGTGGATGCTGCCGCCCATACTATCCAGATCGAGGCGCGCTCGCTGGCGCGCGAGCTGGTGGATTGCCAGTATTCCCAAACGCTGTCCGGACTGAAATTGGGCGAGGTGGTAAAGCGCATTTGTGAGACGTTCAAAGTGCCTGTGAAGATCGCCGCCGACACGGCTGTCGTCCCGGATTTCTCGATGCAATGCGAGACCCCGTCCAACGCGCTGGTCAATGCGGCGCGGGTGGCGAATCTGCTGCTCTACCCCACGCCGGGAGGTGGGCTGATCCTGGCGGCGCCGACCGATGCCGCTGCCGTGGCCACGTTGATCTATGGCGAACACATCACCCACTACGAGCTGACAGACGATTATGACCTGCGCTTCTCGGATTACGTGGTGAAGAGCTTTGATTATGAGGGCGGCAATGCCCTCAAGGGCGCGGTGAAAGATGACGGTATCGGCTTTTTCAGGCCGATGCACATCGTGGCAGACCGTCATGGCCATGCGACCGGCAGTTGCCAGCGGCGCGCCGAGCTGGAGCGCAACCGACGGCTGGCAAGGGCGCATTCGATCAGGTTGACTGTGCCGGGCTGGCAGCATGCTGATGGACTCTGGGCAATCAATACTCAGGTGCGCGTAGTGATCCCGCCGGAAAACATAGATGGCGTGTTCCTGATCGGCGAACGCTCTTTCAGCCTGGATGATAAGTCCGGCTCAGTGACGCATCTGACGGTGATGCATCGTAACGCTTTCGCCGGTGAGCAACCGACCAGGAAAACCCGCCGCAGTGCAGGAGCGCGTAAATGATGCGCCAGGTGTGGAACCGCTTGCAGCTGCTCTGCGCTCAGGGCGTGGGCACGCTGATCGGCGCGGACAAGGTCCAGGTGAAGGTATTGGACGGAGAAACGCTGAATAATATTGATCGCGTCGAGCCGTATGGTTTTAGCTATCGCCCGAAGCCGGGCTGTCGCGCGCATTTGTTCTTCCCGGCAGGAGATCGTTCCTATGGCGTTGCGCTGGTTGTCGGCGATAAGCGTTACCAGATGGATCTGAAAGAAGGTGAGGTTGCACTGCACGACGACGAAGGCAATCACGTCCACCTCAAGCGCGGCGGGGTTGTCGAAGTGAAAGCCGCCACACGAGTGATCGCGCAAACGCCGCTGTTTGAGACCAGCGGTGATGCCAAAGTCGGCGGCCATCTGACTGTACTGTCGGGTATCTCGATCATCGGCACGGCCACTGCCAACGGCAAGGACATCAGCGACAGCCATACCCATACCACTACTACTACAGGCGCGCCGACTTCGGCGGTGAATTGATATGTTGAAACTGGTACAAATGGATAATGGCGTATTCGACCTGGCATTCGATGACCCAGCCTTGAACGATGACGCTGCTGCCGTGGAAACACTGGTTTATGCGGTGTTGTTTTCAGATGCTGAAGCGCCGGTGGCTCGGGTGGCTGATCGCTATGATCGGCGCGGCTGGTGGGCGGCCCCGCAGGCCGGCAGCGGATTGTGGCATGTGCGACGTCAGCCGCTGGGTAGCGCCGCACGGCGCGAGACCTTGACCATCATCCGCGATGCACTGACTCGGCATGGCTTGAGTCAAGTGCAAATCACCGAGACAAGCCCGGTGGCGGGAAGTGTTTCCAGCGTTTTGTTGAACATCACGGGATTGCACAATGGCCGTCAATTCGTTGTGAGCGTGCCATTGTGATCCCGTACAGCCGTCCATCCTATACAGAACTACTGACTCGCATCGAGGCCGATCTTGCCGCGATGCCTGCGGTGTTGCGCGCGCCGCTCTCGGCAGCCTGGGCGAACGCATGCAATGGCCTGCATGGTCACCTGGACTGGCTGGATGCGCAATGTTCCCCACTGACCTGCGAACTCGAGCGCCTGAGCGACTGGGGGGTGCTGTACCGTGTCGAAAGGCTGCTGGCGACTGCGTCTACCGGAACCCTGCTGGCGACGGGCAATGTCGCGGCAAAACTGCTGTCAGGGGCGTTGCTGCGCGGCCCGAACGGGCTGGATTATATGGTCGTGGCCGCAGTCACCCTGGGCGCTGGCAATACGCCGGTTGCCGTGCGTTGTGCCAATGCTGGTGCGGATGGAAATTTGATTGCCGGCCAGGTTTTGACGCTGGTAGACCCGGTGGCGGGCGTGAATAATTCATTGACCGTGGATGTCGCCGGATTGACTGGCGGCGCAAGTGATGAGCCGGTCGAGGCTTGGCGGTTGCGCGTCACCGAGGAATGGCAGGCCGTGGTAGCGGGTGGCGCACGTTCCGGCAAGCCGGACGATTACAGGTTCTGGGCGCGCAGCGCCCATCCGTCTGTAACCGGTGCCATCGTGCAGCCTCAAGCGCTCGGTATGGGGACGGTTGTGGTGCGCCCGATCTGCAATGGGCTGACTGACCGGCTGCCCACTCAAGCCGTGCTCGATGCGGTATCGGCCTATTACGCCGCTATCGCGCCCGCCACGGCGGACTGGCGGGTCACGGCTCCGGTAGTGCGCCCGATCACGCTATCTATCCATCTGCAACCCGCAGTTGATACGGCGCTCAATCGGGCGGCGATTTTTACGGCACTCAATGCGCTGGTGGCAAGTAAAGGCGGTAGCGATGTGTTGCAACTGATGTGGGCGGAGGTTGATACCACCATCGCTGTGATCACACTGCAGTACATCGCCAACGAGGCGGCCAGTATCGTATGGCTTGCACACGAAGTGCCTGTGCTGCAACCCATCAACTGGATCTAGCCATGCAGCTCACCATCCATACCCCTAATGACTATGCCGAGGCGCAACGCGCCTTGCTACCACCCGGTGCCGCATTCGACTGGCCGCAGGGCGGTTTCGGCGACAGTTTGTTGCAAGGCATGGCGGGAGAGTTGGCGCGCGTAGGCAGCGATGCACAGGCGGTACTGGATAAAGCAATCGAGACGCATCGGCCAAAATACACCAGCTGGCACATCAGCGAATATCGCCGCATCGCCCGTGAGGCGATTGCCGGGGTTGCCGAGACGATGCCGCGCCGCACCTTTGCGGCGGGCAGCAAGGTTGGCCACCGGCTTTGGAGCAAGGCGGCGCCAGGACTGGTTTTCCCGGTCGAATTACTGCGGGTAGATCATCTGTTACAGCCGTTCAGGGTGGGTAGCCATGCCGGAGATGCTTTATGGCAAGGCCCCAAGCGCTACATGCTGCGCGTGCGATATTACCGTTCGGTGGTTGATCCCAAGCCGGTATGGGATGCACTGATGGCATTCAAGCAGGCGCACGTTTTTTTATGGTTTGAAGATATAACCGGAGTTGGAGGGCTGTATGGACAGAATTAACGGAGCAGGTCATGTGAACAGGATGTTCGTGACCGAGGATATCGCCACGAACCGCCCGCCGACTGAGGTGACGGCGGAATGGCTGAACACGATCCAGGAAGAGATCGCGCATGTGATCGAGGCGGGCGGCGTGACGCTTGATCCGGCTGACAATACCCAGCTCTATACCCGTATCGCGGCGATGATTACTGCTGCGATGCCGCCCGCTGCCGTTGGGCGCAAGCCGGGTGAGATATTCGTCCATGCCGGCACGACCGCCCCTGCTGGCGCGTTGGTCTGCCCGGTCGCTCAAACCAACGTGTCCAGGACGACCTACGCCGCTCTTTTCAACGCCATCGGCACGACATGGGGAGCTGGCGACGGCGCTACGACATTCGGGTTGCCTTGGCTACCGCCCGGTTATGCCATATTGCAGGCCAGCGGCAATGTCGGCGCGCAGACAATAGGTCAGGTAATAGCACATACCCATACTGTGCCGTTTCAGATGAATAGTTTGAACGGCGGCGGCAGTGGCTCGGTTACCTCTGGTGGCTTGACCACGACTTCGACCACCGGCGGTTCTGCCAACCTGGCTGCAGGTGTGCACTTTTTGATATGTGTCCAATATCAATAAATCAATAGGAGTATGAAGATGACCAAGACTGCCTGGCTGTTTGACGAGCGCGGCATTTTGCTGAGCAAAATAGATGTGCACCCCTCTCCCGAGGAAGAGGGGGAATTTTTAATTCCGGAGCGCGCCACTACCATTGAGCCGCCGGCCCTGTTGGCAGATGAGGCGGCTGTTTTCATGGGTGGAATCTGGGTTGTTCTGCCTGATCACCGAGGCAAAACGATCTACGCACAAACCACAGGTGATGCGCTTGTGGTTGATGCTGTGGGCGATATCCCAGCAGGCTATGCATTAGCCAAGCCGGCGGTAGTAGTTGATGCAGAGGCTACGGCGGCGCGCGGTGCGCAAATCAAAGCCGATCTGGCCGCCCTCGACATCCAGCGGATCAGGCCGCTCGCCGAAGGCGATGTCGCCTACTTGAGCGAGCTCAATGCCCGCGCCGCTGCACTGCGCGCAGATCTTCACGCGCTATGAGCTAGACCGCTCGAAAAACGGTGCGACCGTTGCAGGTGCAGCAACACCCGCAACGACCACCGCCCGCAGAAGTAACCTGCGTTTGGCCAAGGCACCGTGCTGTGCACACAGCGCGTCGAGGCTATCACGCGGAGTAAAAAAGTGGAAACGGTTAGATGTGGGAAATGCACCAAAATGTTGGCTAAGGCAGATTTTATACGGATTGAGATCAAGTGCCCCCGTTGCGGCACCTTAAACCTGAAGGCCAAGAGCCTCACACCAGAACGCCACGGAGCGTCCACCCAAGAGGAGACGCACCATGCAGGACGCACCAGCCCCGATCTTTAACAATGCACACTCGCCAATCATTCCGTGGATCGGCGGCAAGCGGCGACTGGCCAAGACCATCATCCCGCTGTTCCCGGCGCACACCTGCTATGTCGAACCGTTCTGCGGCGCGGCGGCGCTGTACTTCCTGAAGCACCCGGTGAAGGTAGAGGTTCTCAACGACGTGAACGGCGAGCTGGTGAATCTCTATCGGGTGGTGAAGCACCATCTGGAAGAGTTCACCCGCCAGTTCAAATGGGCGCTGACCAGTCGCCAGATCTACAAGTGGATGCAGGCCACGCCCGAGGAGACGCTGACGGACATCCAGCGGGCGGCACGCTTCTACTACCTGCAAAAGCTGGGCTTCGGTGGCAAGGTGAGTGGCCAGACCTTCGGCACGGCCACCACCAGCGCGCCGCGCCTCAACCTGCTGCGGCTGGAGGAAGACTTGAGCCAAGCGCATCTACGCTTGTCCCAAACCTTCATCGAGCATCTGGACTGGGCGACCTGCATCATCAAGTACGACCGGGAGCACACCCTGTTCTACTGCGACCCGCCGTACTGGGGCACCGAAGGCTACGGCGTGGGTTTCGGTCTGGAGCAATACACCCGCATAGCCGAACTGGCCCGGAGCATCAAGGGCAAGATGATCATCAGCGTGAACGACATCCCCGAGATGCGCCAGGCGTTCGCAGGCCTGACGATGGAGAGCGTCCCGATCACCTACACAGTGGGCGGCGCTGGCCGGAATCGAGCCAAGACAGCTGAGCTGATTATTCGCAACTGGTGAGGCGGGTTTCGCATAACTGGAAATCCACCTCGTTTTATTTCGCATCAGGCGTCACCCCGCCGCCATCCAGCGGGGATGAAAGGAGCAACCATGAACGACCAACAGGTAGAACAGGAAATTCAGACCAAGGATCTGACCGCGCCGCGCGTGACACCGCAGCGCATCGAGGAGGTGATCGTTGCGGAGGACTACCACGTCTTTCCCGGAACCACGCTGACCGTGTGCTGCCTCACACTGGCCAACGGCTTCACCGTCACCGGCGAGAGCGCCTGCGCCAGCCCGGAGAACTTCGACGTCGAACTGGGTCGCAAGATCGCCCGCGACAACGCCAAGCAGAAGATCTGGGCGCTGGAGGGATACGCACTGCGCGAGCGTCTGGCCACAATCCCGTGTGAGCCACAAAGGAGTTGATGTTCGCGGTCAACAGAGCGTTACTACGGGTGTCACAATAACGCTCTGGAGCCAACATGATCAACCCTAAAATCCAAGCCCTCGTCAAAGGCCGCATCGCTGTATTTCATAATCTTGAGCGGGCTAACAGCTACACCGCCCACTGCGTGAAGCCTCACTGGGTGGTGCTAGGCGACAACGACGGAGACAACGAGGAATATTGGGTGGTAACGCCCGCTGACGCGCAGCGGCTGGTACGTGCCGGATACGAGATGGCCTGACCCGTCACTACCCAATGAAAAAGCCGACCCATTGAGGTCGGCTTTTTGTTGTTTGAATCGTGTTTAAACTTCATTTTTATGATGTTCATTCACCATCCTGAAATCAGTCGCTTTTAGTATATATTCACTGTCCGAGAATCAAACTCAATCTGTCCGAAAATCAAAGCCGCTTTACTCATATTCGTAACTGGTGACATCCACCGCCTCGGTATAACCGATAGTGGTGACGGTGATGAATGTCATGTACAGACAATCCAACCAGGAATACTGGTAATCGCCCAACACGCGGTAGCCGACCGTGCCTATCGTCCAGACGGCCACTGCCGCGAGTACCGATGCCAGCAGATGCCGCTTGGTAGTTGAAAAAACCGGCTTCATTCTTCGGCCACCTCGCGCCCCGGAAACAGTTCGCGCGCAAATCCGAAACGGCTCATGTCAGGCATGCGCATCGGGTACAGCACGCCGTCCAGATGGTCGCACTCGTGCTGCACCACTCTGGCGTGGAAGCCGCTGACGGTACGGTCTATCAAAGCGCCATACTCGTCGTATCCCTGATAGCGGATATGCGCAGGGCGTGACACCAGCCCGCGCAGCCCCGGCAAGCTCAGACAGCCTTCCCAGCCTTCATCCGTGTCGCCGCCCAGCGGGGTGATGACAGGGTTGATGAGCACCGTTTCCGGCACTCCCCCCGCATCGGGGTAGCGGGCGTTAGCCCCCTCTTCGCCACCGGCAGGTGCTGGCACGCCGAAGATCACCACCCGCAGGCCTACGCCGATCTGCGGCGCGGCCAGCCCCACGCCGTCCATCGCCCGCATGGTGTCGCGCATGTCGGCCAGCAGCTCACGCAATTCGGCAGTCTGGAATTTTCGGACCGGCTCGGCTGGCTGCATCAGGCGCGCATCCCCCATGCGCAATACCGCCCTAATCGTCATGGCAGTTAACCACGCATTCGAGTATGGCCCTTACCCGCTCCATTGCTCGCTCCGCCGTCGTATTGAGCGTTTCCATGTTAATGCCCTGCCGACTATCGCCCCGCCCGGCCGCGTAGTTCGCGACCACCGCGATGGTCGCATAGTTCATATCCAGCTCCATCGCCAGCGCCACCTCCGGCATGCCGGTCATGCCGACCATGTGCGCGCCATCGCGCTCATAACGATCTATCTCGGCCATGCTGTCCAGACGCGGCCCCTGCGTTGCGGCATAGGTACCGCCATCCAGACAGGGCTGGTCGACCAACGCTGCACTGTGCAGGATGCGACGGCGCATGGCTTGGGAATACGGGCTGCTGAAATCTATATTTGAGTAGCTCATATTGCGACTGTCAAAGTACGTGGAATCCCGGCCATGGGTGTAATCAATGACCTGATCTGGCAGTACCAGCGTACCGGGAACCATATCGCCACGTATGCCGCCCACCGTGGCCACTGACACCACATCCATCACCCCCTGCTCGCGCAACGCCCAAAGATTGGCGCGGTAATTCACCAGATGCGGCGGGATGGTGTAGCCGTAGCCATGCCGCGCCAGAAAGATCACCTCGTGGCCGTTCAGAATGCCAAACAGAAAGGCACAGGACGGCTCGCCATAGGGCGTGCGCATCACCTGCCGGTGGGTGATCTTGAGATTCGCCAGTTGTGTCAGGCCGCGACCGCCGATGATAGCCAACATAATGATTACTCCTTAACCGCGTAAATGGCGGGCAGGTTACGCCACGCCCCTTCGATGTCCATACCGTAGCCGAATACGAAACGATCCGGCAGTTCCAAACCGACAAAATCCGCCTTGATGGGCTTTTCCCTGCCATGCAACTTATCGGCAAACACTGCACTGTAACAGTGCAGTGCACCCAATTCCATCACGCGCTTATGCAATGCATCCAGCGTGTGCCCTTCGTCGAGGATGTCGTCCAGCAACAGCACCACCCGCCCGCGCACCGACTCGTGCGGCTCGACCTTCCAGTGCATCTGCCCACCCTGACGCGCATCGCCATAGCGCGACACGTGCACGTAATCGAAATCCAGCGGGAAATCCAGCAAGGGCAGCAATTGCCCGCTGAACACCACCGCCCCGCCCATCACCGACAACAGCAGCGGATGAGACTCGCCGAGTACATCCGTAATCTGACTGGCAACGCTGTGCAGCGCAGCCTGCACAGCGTCGGCGGAATGGATGACCTCGGCCTGCGCAAATATCTCTCTGGCGCGCTGAACGGTCATCATGGCGCAAACCCCGCGCCGTTATTTGCCAGCAAAACCTGCAACGCGGCCTCGTCCCACACCGGAATATCCAGTTCGCGCGCGCGCTCCAGCTTGCTGCCGGCATCCGCCCCCGCCACCACCACCGTGGTCTTTTTCGACACGCTGCCGGCCACCTTCGCGCCCAGCGCCTCCAGCTTCGCGCGGGCATCATCGCGGCTCAGGGTCGGCAGCGCGCCGGTCAGCACGAAGGTCTTGCCGGCCAGCGGCAGCGGCTGCGCGCCCTGCCCGTCCTGCTCGTCCCAGTGCACCCCCAGTTCGAGCAACTGCGCCACCACCTCGCGGTTGTGGGCCTCGGCGAAGAAGTCCACCAAGCTCTGCGCCACCACCGGCCCCACGTCCGGCACTTGCGACAGCTGTTCAATGTCGGCCTGCATGATGGCTTCCAGCTTGCCGAAATGACGCACCAGCGCCTTGGCGGTACTTTCCCCCACATGACGGATACCGAGCGCATACAGGAATCGGTTGAGCGTGGTGTGGCGGCTCTGTTGCAGCGCGTCCACGATGTTCTGCGCGCTCTTGTCGGCCATGCGCGGCAACCTGGCCAGCGTTGGCACATCCAGCCGGTACAGTTCGGGCAGCGAACGGATGAGATCCTCGTCCACCAGTTGCTCGACCAGCTTGTCGCCCAGCCCCTCGATGTCCATCATGCGGCGGCTGGCGAAATGCAGGATGGCCTGCTTGCGCTGCGCGGCGCAGAACAGCCCGCCGGTGCAGCGCGCATCCGCCTCGCCTTCCTCGCGCACCACATGGCTGCCGCACACCGGGCACGCGGTCGGCATCACAAAGGCGCGGGCGTCCGCCGGTCGGCGCTCCAATAGCACGCCAACCACCTCCGGGATCACGTCGCCGGCGCGCCGCACGATCACCGTGTCGCCCACGCGCACGTCCTTGCGGCGTATCTCGCCCTCGTTGTGCAGCGTGGCATTGGACACCGTGGTGCCGCCGACGAACACCGGCTCCAGCTTGGCCACCGGCGTCAGCTTGCCGGTGCGCCCGACCTGTATCTCGATGTCGCGCAGCACGGTCAGTTGTTCCTCGGCGGGATATTTGTGCGCGCAGGCCCAGCGCGGCTCGCGCGAAACGAAGCCCAACTCGCGCTGCAACGCCAGACTGTTGACCTTGTAGACCACGCCGTCTATGTCAAACGGCAGGCTGTCGCGGCGGGCGGCGATGCGACTGTGAAAATCGGCCAGCGCGGCGGCGCCTCGCACCACCGCGCGCTGATCGCACACCGGCAGGCCAAAACTCTCCAGCGCGTCGAGGATGTCACTGTGTGTAGCCGGCAATGACCACCCATTTACTTCGCCCAGCCCGTAGGCAAAAAAGGATAGTGGCCGCCTCGCCGCCAGCGCCGGGTCGAGCTGGCGGATGCTGCCGGCCGCGCCGTTGCGCGGATTGACCAGCGTGGGCAGGCCCAGTTCGCGCTGACCGTCGTTGTAGCGGTTGAAATCCGGGCGACTCATGTAGACCTCGCCGCGCACTTCCAGCACCTCGGCGTCGCAGCCTTCGAGGCTCAATGGGATGCAGTGGATGGTGCGCACATTCTGCGTCACATCCTCGCCGGTCTCGCCGTCGCCGCGCGTGGCCGCCTGCACCAGCACGCCGCGCTCGTAGCGCAGATTGATGGCGAGGCCGTCGAACTTGAGTTCGCAGGCGTACTCGATCTCGTCAGTCGCGCCCAGCGCGTTCTTCACCCGGGTGTCGAAAGCGAACGCGCCGCTGGCTTCGGTATCGGTCTCGGTGCGGATGGAAAGCATGGGCACGGCATGTTTCACAGGCTCAAAGCCTTCCAGCACGCGCCCCGCCACGCGCTGGGTGGGCGAATCGGCTGTCAGCAGTTCGGGATGTTCGGTTTCCAGGGTTTGCAGTTCGCGGAACAGTTTGTCGTATTCCGCATCGGGGATAACAGGCGCATCCAGCACGTAATAGGCATGGTTGTGACGCTCGATCTCGGCGCGCAGCGCGGCAATGCGCTCGGCAAACTGCGTCTGTGCGGCAAACAGCGGCATCAGGAGAACAGTCTCAGCGCTTGCGCACCGCCCGGCATAAGCGTGTTTTCGCGCATTTTCACCTCGACTTCCGCAATCTGGGTGCGGATGTTGGCAAGACCGGCATCGGTCAGCAACACATTATGGTCATCCACCAGATTGAGCTGTAATTCCTGCCCGAGTGCACGGGCGATGCTCAGCATCAGGTCGAACACCTCGGCGGGACGTTCAACACGCGGCGCGTCCAGCAGCAAAGTCAGAGCGGGCGTGGTGAAATGATCCAGCGTGAGGTGCTGGAACGGTTTGGAATCCTTGTTGATCAGTGTGACCAGACTGTTACCCTGCGCATTGAGCAGATGGAATGCACCGTCAGACTCCAGCCGCATCCCTTGCAATGCGGCGGCAGCGGAGATTCTCCTGCCGTTTAGCTGGCGATTTGCGCCCGGCAACAGATTGATGCCGACCATGCGGTCCACATCGGCACAGAAAGCATCCAGCGCCTGCGCCACCAGATGGGTGGCCTGAATGTCGGGAACGGCGGCATCGGCATTGATGGTCTTGGCGATGCCCAGCAGCAGATCGCGGAAATCAGCCAGCTTGGCCATGCTGATGACCCCACCCCGGTCCACCAGTTGCAGCGCGATACGAAAACGCGAATACAGGGTCTGACTGTCGGCGATGACTCTTTCCCACTGCCCGTCGGCCAGCCGCAAGCCACACACCTGCACCGGCTTGCGGAAATCGAACTTGCGCTGCCACAAGCCGTCCAGCGCGGCGGGAGAATTCGCCAACTCGGGCTGCAGCTCGATGATGAAATCGCTACGCGCATCGAGCAAACTGCAACTGTCGTTCAGAGAGACAGCAGGCGTCGCGACCGGCTTGACTGCTATCGCCTCAGTCGCTTCGGCTTCGGCCTCTGCCGCTTGCACGGTCGCATCAGGCAAATCGGCCGAAACAGATTCATCAGCAACGGCGGCCAAAGGCTCTGCATCCTGATTGACTACGGTCAACTCATCGGTCACCAGCGGCACCCATTCGGCGGCCACTTCCTCTGCTGGCGCTTCCGGGTTTGCGGTTCGGGCATCCTGACCGCGATACAGCGCATCGTCATGATTGTGATGGAAGGCCGCGCCGAATTTGCGGCTGTACTGGCGCTGCTTCCACCACCCATACAGATAGACCGCGACCACCACACCCAGACCGATGGCCAGCAAGGCCAGTTGTAACTCACTCATATCTTGAACACCCAATAGTGCTACACAAAAAAACGTCGCGGATTATCTCAAGCCGGATGGCAAATGGCAAAGCGACCAAGCCGACAAATTGCCTGATCATCCTGCCTCGAAATGGAAAAACCGCTATGCCAGCGGCAATTCCGGGGAACTGACGCCTATGCTTGCCACTTCCTGCAAGGCCTTGAGGAAACCCGGCTGTTCGTGCAGCCGGTCGAGCGTCATGGCATGCGGTTGGCCGCGCATATGCGTGATGCGCGCGCGGCTCAACAGCGGCATCTGCCAATGCAGGCCGGCCAACAACTCGTCGGCCAGATCGGGGCGGTTGCACACCAACACCATATCGCATCCGGCATTGAGCGCGGCGGCGGCCCGCTCGACGATGCCGCCCGCGACCGTCGCCCCTTCCATGGAAAGATCGTCGCTGAAGATGCAGCCCTCGAAGCCCAGCTGACCGCGCAGCACCTCTTTCAGCCAGACCGGCGAGAAGCCCGCCGGACGATTGTCCACGGCGGGATAAATGACATGCGCCGGCATCACCGCCGTCAGGCCGAAATCCACCATCTGCCGGAAAGGCACCAGGTCGGCCATCTCGATGTCCACGAACGCGCGCTCGTCCACCGGTATCGCCAGATGCGAATCGGCAGCGACAAAGCCATGCCCCGGGAAATGCTTGCCGACACTATGCATGCCGCCCTGCTGAAGTCCCAGCAACAGGTTGTGCGCCAGCTCGGCAATCGCCTGCGGATCGCTGTGAAAGGCGCGGTCGCCGATCACACTGCTCTGGCCGTAATCCATGTCCAGCACCGGCGTGAAACTGAAATCCACCCCGCAACCGCGCAACTCAACCGCCAGCACATAACCCGTTTGCTGCGCCAGATGCCGGGCGCGCTGCGGGTGATGATCCCATATCCTGCCCAGTTCGCGCATCGGCGGGATGCGCGTGAAACCCTCGCGGAAGCGCTGCACCCGCCCACCCTCGTGATCTACCGAGATCAGCAGCGGCGTAGGGCGCAACGCATGGATGACCGCCGTCAACTCGGCCAGCTGCGCGGGCGACTCGTAGTTGCGCTTGAACAAGATCACCCCGCCCACCAGCGGATGCTTCAGGCGCGCCTCGTCCTCCGCCGTCAACCGCGTCCCCACCACATCCAGCATCACCGGCCCCAAACCCATATTCATTCCTCAAGTAAAAGCATCACCGATCCAGCGGACTCACTACGCCGCGCCCACCCTTGTTCAGGACATGTGTGTAAATCATCGTGGTGGAAACATCCGAATGCCCGAGCAGCTCCTGCACCGTGCGGATGTCATAACCGCCCTCCAACAAATGGGTGGCGAAGGAATGCCGCAAAGTATGCGTGGTCACAGGTTTTGCAATATCCGCCTTTTTTGCGCCCACCCGGATAGCCCGCTGAAGATTTTGCTCATAAATATGATGACGACGGTGTATGCCGGTTGCCGGATCATCCGACAATCCCTGAGCAGGAAAAACCCAAAACCAGCCCCAGGATACGCTGTCATGTGGATATTTTTTCGCCAGCGCATCCGGCATTTCCACCCCCGGCACATTGTTTTTCCGATCCAGTTCATGGAGGGCTCGGACCTTGTGCAAATGCGCCTGCAAATCCGTGACGATAGACTGCGGTAGCATTGTCAGACGGTCTTTGCCCCCTTTCCCATCGCGCACCGTCACCTCATGACGATCAAAATCCACATCCTTGACGCGCAATCTTACGCATTCCATCAAGCGCATCCCAGTTCCATAAATCAATCTGGCCATCAGTGAATACACCCCATCCAGACAGGGCATCAAGCGATGAATTTCGCCCACCGACAACACAGTCGGAACTCTCTGGGAAGGCTTAGCGCGCACCAGACCATCCAGCCACGGAAGTTTTATACCCAAGACTTCCCGGTAAAGGAATAGCAATGCCGATAATGCCTGCGTCTGTGTTGACGCAGAAACCTTGCCATTGACCGCAAGATTGGTCAAAAAAGCTTCAACTTCCGGCGCGCCCATATCGCGGGGGTGTTGTTTATGGTGAAAGAACACGAACTTTCTTATCCAGCTCGTGTAGGATTCCTCCGTTCGCCGACTATAATGCTTCGCCCGGATGCGTTCACGAACCACTTCCAGCAGCAGCGGAGCATGAGGCGCTGAGTTTGCAGGATCGAGTGACATGTTTTGTTTTTTGTGTACTGTAAAATCAAATGGTTGAAGTGTAACATGTCATCTTATACAGAACACCGATTTTCTTATACAGAAGTGGTTCTGTATATTTCACGTTGAACTAAACCGCTAACGCGGTGGCGCGCTGATTCCTTCTCGTTTTCTTCCGATATCCAAATTACCTTGCTGCAACTCACGTAGAAATCTCCGATCCTTGATCGCGGGG
>JAQTZW010000029.1 GCA_028687575.1 Gallionella sp.
GTAAGCGAGCCAAGAACTACAGTCTGTTCAGCACATCATTTCGCTGGTTAAATCCATGGCATGCAAATTCCACGGCAACAGCGCTTCAATTTCTTCAACCGTTCGAGCGGCGGGCAGGTCACGCATGACGCGGCGCAGCCACGCGTAGGGTTCGTGTCCGTTGGCTTTGGCCGTTTGCAGCAGCGAGTAAATCACCGCGCTGGCATTAGCGCCTGCCGGGGTATCGCTGAACAGCCAGGCTTTGCGGCCAATCACGAACGGGCGAATCGCATTTTCGCAGCGATTATTGTCGATCGGCAGATCGCCGCGCTCAACGTAACGAATCAACTTACCCCAATAATCGCTCAGATAGGACAACGCCTTGCCGAGCGCGCTGCCGGGGACCACCGCAGGTCGGGTTTTATCCAGCCATTCACGCAACTGGATCAGCACCGGCACACTGAATTTCTGGCGGGCCAGAAACCGTTCCGGATCGCTGGCATCCTTGTACTCCTTCTCAATGCCGTACAACTTGCCGATCAGCGCAACGGCTTCATCGGCGCGTCCCTTTTTACCCTTGGCTTGCACCCGTGTCGCCTCAATAAACTTGCGGCGCACGTGTGCCCAGCACACCAGATGCTCAATGCCCTCGGTTCTGGCCAGCGCGTTATAGCCGTCATACCCGTCAGTCATCAGGTAGCCCTGATAACCTTGCAACAGACGTGTCGGCACAGTACCGCTGCGACTCGGATCGTAATCGTAAATCACCACCGGCTTATCCGGCGGACCGCCGGCCTGCACCCACATATAACTGTTGGAGGTCGGACTTTTGCCATTTTCCTTGAGAACCTGTACCACGGTTTCATCCATGTGTATAAACGGCCCATCGAACAAGGTGTCTCGCATCAGATTATGCAATGGTTGCAACAGGTTCGCAGCGCCAATCACCCAGCGTGCCAGGGTCTGGCGCGGCACTTTGACACCGTGCCGATCGAGTACGTATTCAAAGCGCGCCAGCGGCAGACCATCGATATACTTGACGATCAGCAGCATGGTCAGAAAGTCGGGACTGGCGTTGCTTTTAGGCAGCGGTTGCGCGGGCAATGCCGCCGTAACCGGCGCATGAATGCTGCCGGGGCAGCCATAGGTATTGCGAACATGACGCAGCACGCGGATTTGCATCGGCACGATATCGAGCTGTTCGCTGATTTGCTGGCCGATCACCACCATTGGCGTACCGCACGGACAGGTGCGTTCAGACTCAGGAACATCATGCACGATGTCGACGCGAGGCAATTCAGGCGGTAAAGGTGCGCGCTTGCCGCGCGCCTTAACTTCCGGCTTGCCCTCACTCGAAGAGGCAGATGATTCAGGCGGGATCGGCGCTGTATCGGGTGCTTCAGTAGTCTCTGTTGCCAGAATCTCGGCCTCATCGAACAAACGACCCTGGCCTTGTTCAGAGCTGACGCCGAACTGGCGGTGACGCGCCAGGATGAATTGCTCGATAAGGTGATTGATGTAGCTGCTCACTTGCTCGCGCACCTGGCTTTCGATCGAATCAATCGCTTTATTTTGCACGTCTGCTGCAGCCTGCTCTATGGACTGGCAGGCTGTAAAAAACGCAGCCCGCTGTGCATGCAACAAGGCGGTTAAGGAGTCGACATCGTTTGGTAATTCTACGGGGAGAGGCGGCAACTCAATACCGGGAAGACTCAGATCCGGTCGCTTAATGATGATGTCAGGTGCGGTTAAATGCATGTCGCATTTTACCAAAAAACCTTAAGAAACAGAATGGTAATTCAATGTTTTATGCGGTTTATTTGTCCATAAATCAAAGCCTTCCAGCAACCACTCGAATTCCTTGATGCCGATCAGCTGGGTACCGGCGTGATCATCTTTCGGCCAGGCAAATCTTTCCGCTTCCAGGCGCTTGAGCCACAGGCAAAAACCATTTTTATTCCAGTACAGCACCTTGAGCTTGTTGCGCTGCCGGTTGGTAAACACATACAACGCTGCACCGAACGGATTTAGCCCCAGCTCCTGCTCGACCAGCACGCTCAGTCCGTTGATGGATTTGCGAAAGTCGATTGCCTCGCGGCAAAGATAGACCTGTTCAATATCACAGCCCGGATGCATCAGCGCAGCTCCGGCACGGCGCGCACCAGCGCCGCAAACCATTCTGGCGGTGGCAGTGCCGACATGTCCAGATGCAGGCCGGACGGCAAAGCCAGTGTGCAGCTGATTGGACGGGAGATGCCCGGCGCAATGCGCAGGGCAACAAATTTACCGGCAGGTTGCAGTGAGTCTGCCGCGCCAGATTGTTTCAGCTTGCGCCGCCAGTAATACAGCGATTTCACGGCAAGGTCGTGCCGCCTTGCATATTCACTCGCTGGAATCGATTCCAGCTGGCTCGCTGCCACATGTGCAGCCCAAAATTCCGTTCCCATTTTCATCATTCACAACCTCCGTATTGAAGGCATGAATCATGCAAAATTTGAAATCAGCCAACAAGTCTGTGGTTTATGACGCGCTTAC
>JAQTZW010000021.1 GCA_028687575.1 Gallionella sp.
TTTTGAGGTCAATATGTTCGATAAAACCCCAATAAATCAAATGGTTGCAAATGCGATACAGAATCTTGACGAACCGGACATCAGTAAACAATTGAATCTATTCGATTTTTAACCGGACAGTAGTGACTCAAAACCATAGATTTTCCCTGGCAGATCGCGCAGATGGTGTTGCAGCACCATGAGCGGCTGGATGGCTCAGGCTATCCGCATGGCATCAGCGGCGACCAGATAATGCTGGAAGCGCGCATCCTGAGCGTGGCGGATGTGGTCGAGGCGATGTCCTCGCATCGTCCGTATCGCCCCGGCCTAGGCATAGATGCGGCCCTGGACGAGATCGTCAAATGGCGCGGCAAACAATACGACCCCGAGGTGGTGGATGCCTGTGTGAAATTATTCAAGGAGCAGAACTATGTCATCTCCCAATGAGTCGTTGCCCTGGAGGCTCGAATGGAGCGATGAGTTGAGCGTCCATCTGCCGGAAATTGATGCCGAGCATCAACGTTTCGTCAGGCTGGTCAACGAGTTGAACGAAGTCATCGTGGCGCGTGCGGGAGTCGAGGAGGTCAAGGCGCGCATGCGGCTGTTGCAGGAGGATGCCGAGGCGCACTTCGCGCATGAAGAGGCGCTGTTCAGACAGTGGCATTACCCCGATGCGGAAGCGCACGCGCAGAAGCATGAGCAGGCGCTGCGCTTTCTGGCGGAGGTGATGGCAGGATTCTCGCAGGAGAAGACCGGTTATGAATGGATAGAAACGGCGCTGAAAGTCAAGCAAGTGCTGATCGAACACATCATGCTGGAGGATATGAAATACCGCGATTTCTATCTTGCCAGCCAGGGTAGTGCCGCAGATGCCTGAACCGGATGCCATGCGGCAGCACGTGCAGAGCCAATAAAAAACGCCCGTTTCCGGGCGTTTTTTATTGGTGTGGAGTGGCGTATCACTCGGCGAAGAAGCTCTTCACCTTGTCCATCCAAGACTTGGCGCGCGGATTGTGGCGGTCGCTGTCCTTGGCGTTGATGGATTCGAACTCGCGCAGCAGTTCCTTTTGACGCTCGGTCAGGTTGACCGGTGTTTCCACAATCACATGGCAATGCAGGTCGCCGTGTGATGAGCTGCGCACGCCCTTGATGCCCTTGCCGCGCAGGCGGAACACCTTGCCGCTTTGACTCTCGGCGGGAATCTTGATGTGCGCCTTGCCGTCCAGCGTGGGGATCTCGATCTCGCCGCCCAATGCCGCCGTGGTGAAGCTGATCGGCATTTCGCAGTGCAGGTCGTTGTGGTCGCGCTGGAACACCGCGTGCTGCTTCAAGTGGATCACCACGTACAGGTCGCCGGTCGGCCCGCCGTTGATGCCGTGCTCGCCTTCGCCGGACAGGCGGATGCGGTCGTCGTTGTCCACGCCGGCGGGTATCTTCACCGACAGGGTCTTGTGCTTCTTGATGCGGCCAGCACCATTGCAGGGTTTGCACGGTGAGGAAATGGACTTGCCCGAGCCGTGACAGCGCGGACAGGCTTGTTGCACCGAGAAGAAGCCCTGCTGCATGCGCACCTGACCATGACCCGCACAGGTGGTGCAGGTGGTGGGGCTGGTGCCGGGTTTCGCGCCCGAACCGTGGCAGGTCTCGCATTCCGCCATGGTGGGGATGCGGATCTCGGTCTCCGTGCCGCGCGCCGCCTGCTCCAGCGTGATCTCCAGGTTGTAACGCAGGTCGGAGCCGCGTTGCGCGCTGTTGCGCCCGCCGCGCCCGCCGCCGAAGATGTCGCCGAAGATGTCGGAGAAGTCGAACCCTTGCGCGCCGGCGCCGCCAAACGGATTGCCGCCGCCCATGCCGCCCGCCTCGAACGCGGCGTGACCATACTGGTCATAGGCCGCGCGCTTCTGGCTGTCGGACAGCGTCTCGTAGGCTTCCTTGGCTTCCTTGAAGTGCTCCTCCGCATTCGGATTGTCCGGATTGCGGTCGGGGTGGTACTTCATCGCCAGCTTGCGATACGCCTTTTTCAGCTCCTCGTCAGAGGCATCCCGGTTGACGCCGAGAACTTCGTAGTAGTCTTTTTTGCTCATGGCCGTGAAACGTGAAATGTGAAACGTGAAATGTGACGACACGCCCCGGAGCGGTGTGTCGTTTCTGTATTTACACGACGTGTTTTGTGTAACGTCATTCTTTGTCCTTGAGTGACTTCATTAAGGCTAGTGTGAGCGCAGAAACCTCATCCAGTCTTGATTGAATGGGTGAGGTATCCGCACAGTATTTCAAACGGTGAACCAGATCGAGTTGGGTGTCGAGTTCCGCTAATGAGCCGGTCGCCACACCAAGAAAGTACAGCAGCTCTTTGGTGCCACTGCGTGCGGAGCCTTCGGCTATGTTGGAAGGAGCCGAAACGGCAGCGCGGCGCATTTGCGAAGTTAAACCGAACAACTCGTCTTTCGGAAAGGTGGACGTGAGGCGGTACACATCTTCGACCAATAGCATGGCGGTTTGCCATGCGCGCAAATCCTTATGACCGCGCTTCACGTTTCACCTTTCACTTTTCCCGTTTCACTTTTTGTCCTTCACCTCAGTGAACTCCGCATCCACCACGTCGCCGTCGTCTTTTTTGGCTTCCGCGTGGGAGGCGCCGGCATCGGCACCTGCTGCATTAGCCTGTTCGGCGGCGTACATCTTCTCGCCCAGTTTCTGCGCGGCGGTGGCCAGCGCTTCGGCTTTGGCTTCGATGGCATCCTTGTCGTCGCCCTTGACCACGGCTTCGGCTTCCTTCACGGCGGCTTCGATGGCGGCTTTTTCTTCCGCTGTCAGCTGGTCGCCGTATTCCTTCATGGACTTGTTGGTGGAGTGGATCAACGCATCCAGCTGGTTGCGCGCAGTCACCAGTTCCATCGCCTTTTTGTCCTCTTCGGCGTGTGCTTCGGCGTCAGCCACCATGCGCTCGATCTCGGCTTCGGACAGACCGGAGCTGGCCTTGATAGTGATGTTGGCTTCCTTGTTGGTGGCCTTGTCCTTGGCGGAAACGTGCAGGATGCCGTTGGCGTCAATGTTGAAGGTCACTTCGATCTGCGGCATGCCGCGCGGTGCAGGCGGAATGTCGGACAGGTTGAACTGGCCCAGGCTCTTGTTGCCGGACACGATCTCGCGCTCGCCCTGCAGCACGTGGATGGTCACGGCGGACTGGTTGTCGTCGGCAGTGGAGAACACCTGCGATGCCTTGGTAGGGATCGTGGTGTTTTTCTTGATGAGCTTGGTCATCACGCCGCCCATGGTCTCGATGCCCAGAGACAGCGGAGTCACGTCCAGCAACAGCACGTCCTTGACTTCTCCCTGCAACACGCCGCCCTGGATGGCAGCACCCACGGCCACGGCTTCGTCCGGGTTCACATCCTTGCGCGGCTCCTTGCCGAAGAACTCCTTGACCTTGTCCTGCACCTTGGGCATGCGGGTCTGGCCGCCGACCAGAATCACGTCGGTGATGTCCGCTGCGGATACGCCGGCATCCTTCATGGCGATCTTGCATGGCTCGATGGTGCGGGCGATCAGGTCTTCCACCAGACTTTCCAGTTTGGCGCGGGTGATCTTCACGGCCAGATGTTTCGGGCCGGTCGCGTCAGCGGTGATGTAAGGCAGGTTCACTTCGGTCTGCTGTGCGGACGACAGTTCGATCTTGGCTTTTTCCGCCGCGTCCTTCAGGCGCTGCAAGGCCAGCATGTCCTTCTTCAGGTCTATGCCGCTTTCTTTCTTGAATTCTTCGATCAGGAACTCGATCACGCGCATGTCGAAGTCTTCGCCGCCCAGGAAGGTGTCGCCGTTGGTGGACAACACTTCGAACTGGTGCTCGCCGTCCATTTCAGCGATTTCGATGATGGAGATGTCGAACGTGCCGCCGCCCAGGTCATACACCGCGATCTTGCGGTCGCCTTCCTGCTTGTCCATGCCGAACGCCAGCGCGGCTGCGGTTGGCTCGTTGATGATGCGCTTGACTTCCAGACCGGCGATGCGGCCCGCGTCCTTGGTGGCCTGACGCTGGCTGTCGTTGAAGTAGGCCGGCACAGTGATGACCGCTTCGGTGACGGCTTCGCCCAGGTAGTCTTCGGCGGTCTTCTTCATCTTCATCAGCACTTGCGCGGAGATTTCCGGTGCGGAGATTTCCTTGTCGCGCACCTTCACCCATGCGTCGCCGTTCTTGGCCTTGACGATGGAGTAGGGAACCATGCCGATGTCCTTCTGTACCATCGGCTCTTCAAAGCGGCGGCCGATCAGGCGCTTCACGCCGTACAGGGTGTTCTTCGGGTTGGTCACCGCCTGGCGCTTGGCCGGCGCGCCCACCAGCACTTCGCCGTCTTCCATGTAAGCGATGATCGAAGGCGTAGTGCGCGTGCCTTCCGCGTTCTCGATCACCTTGGTCTTGCCGTTTTCCATGATGGCCACGCAAGAGTTGGTCGTGCCCAGATCAATACCGATAATTTTGCCCATTTGTATTCCTTTCAGTTGAATTGGTTGAATCCGATGTCGCCCTAAATGGGGCGGGTAATCTGTATTTCAAGAGGGAAGGGAGAAGGGATCGCACCTTCGGTGCTCAAGGGAGAAGGGAAACCCCTGCGCCCTTTTTTCAGAGAGGCGGTTTTACCCTTCCCCCTTCCCCCTTCCCCCTTCCCGCTTCCCGCTTTAGCCCTTCGCCACCATCACCATCGCCGGACGCAGCACGCGGTCGTTCAGGCTGTAGCCTTTTTGCATCACGCTGACCACGGTGTTGGCCGGTTGGTCGCTGTCCACCATGCTGATCGCCTGGTGCTTGTGCGGGTCGAGTTTCTCGCCGACCGGGTTGATTTCCTTGATGTTGAATTTGTCGAACACGCTGGACAGTTGCTTCAGGGTCAGTTCCATGCCGCTCTTGAAGCTTTCGATGTTCTCGGTCTGCACCGCCAGACCCGCTTCCAGGCTGTCCTTCACTGCCAGCATCTCATTGGAGAAACGTTCCACGGCGAATTTCTGCGCCTTGCTGACATCTTCGGAGGCGCGGCGGCGGATGTTCTCGCTCTCGGCCTTGGCGTACATCCACGCGTCATAGTGCTCCTGAGCCTTGCGCTCGGCGGCCTGCAACGACTCTTCCAGGCTGGGCATCACCTCGCCGACAGCGGCTTCAGCGCCGGTATCCACGGTGGCTTCGTCTTGTTGAGGCTTGTTTTCCTGCTGTTCCATTGGGTTCTCCTGTTTGTGACAGGCGGCTAATTTGGGATGCTTTTGCCGATTTCAAGGGGGGCTGCGGAAATTTTCTCCACAAGTCAGGCAAGATCGCCTGCCCTGCGCGGCGGGGTTTTTTCTGGTTGCGCGTCGCGACACAGATTGATGCGGGGTGGCGGATAATGCGCCTGTTCCCGAATACCTGCTATCGCCCGTGATGGGGGCATTTCAGGAAGCGGTGCGGGAGCGATGAATCTGGCAGGGATTAAACGAAGCGAAAGACATCAACAATAGGGACTGGAGAGGCGGAGAATGAAATATCTACAGGCAGATGGAATCGAATCATCCGGCAGAATCAACCCGGCCACCCCACCCGCCAATCGGCTGGCCGCAGACAACCTTGGCAAACGCGCGCTATGTGCGGGCGGAAGGGAGAACCGCATGAACACGCCGACACTGTTGCAACGAATCGCGAGACTGGGATTGATCTTGATGATGGGGGCTGGCATGAGCGCGTGTTCTGAAACGATGGAATGGAAAGAAGAGGTGCTGTTACACGACGGGCAGATCATTGTCGCGGATCGTTTCTACAATCTTGGCGCTAAACCAACCTGGGAAAGTCGGGAACGTGCCGCGCTGGATGAGACGGTGACGTTCAGCTTGCCCGGTACGGACAAAAAGATCATTTGGAAAAACGACTTCCGGGATTCACAGCCCGAACCGAACAGCCTGAACCTGATTCGTTTCGATGTGGTGAAGGGCGTGCCCTACATTGCAACTTACCCGGCAGGCTGCATTGCCTACAACAAATGGGGCAGGCCCAATCCGCCGCAGGTCTTGTTCAAGTACGAGAGCGAGCAGTGGAAGCGCATCACCTTGGCGGAATTGCCGGCAGAGCTGATCAACGCTCATGCCAATGTCGTTGTCGGAAGACCCGCGACATCATTGCTCAAGCCCTTCTATACCGTGGAACAAGTCAATGCAGAGAATCACGATATAGACGAAGGGCCATATAAGACCATCCTGCGGGAATCTTATCTGGGGGCGGGGGGAGGTTGTGAAGAACTCATTAAGTACAAAGGCTATTGGATTATGCCGAATGATCCGGTGGCTCGTGGCATGGTTGACAGGAAGGCAAAGTAAAGATTGCTAATTTCAAACAAAATTATCAAGGAGATACATCATGGCAACGACAATTGAATATGCATTGATGGCTGGGGCCTCTTATCGCGATACACGTCCTGACATTAACAAGCGCATGTAGGTACGATCAGCGCAGCGTAATCGTACGAATGAGCTTCGCCAGGTGTGCCGCCATGTGCCGCACGGGGTGGCGACCGTGTGACGGGCGCGGTGTAGAATGCGCGCCGTTTAACCGCCTATTGCCATGACTGCTACCCGGAACTACTACTGGCGCATCGCCGGATTCTATTTTTTCTATTACGCCTTCATCGGGATGTTCGCGCCCTATTGGAGTCTGTATCTGCAATCCATCCATTTCAACGCAATCGAGATTGCCATTTTGATGTCGGTGCAGCCGGTGATGCGCGTGCTGGCTCCCGGGGTGTGGGGCTGGCTGGCCGACCACACCGGCAGGCGGTTGCTGGTGGTGCAACTCGCCGCGCTGCTCAGCGCGACCTTTTATCTGGGGGTGTTCGTGACCACCAGTTTCTGGGGGATGATGCTGGTGCTGGCGCTGATGAGCTTTTTCTGGAGCGCCACCATGCCGCTGGTCGAGGCCACCACGCTGAGTTATCTGGGCGCGCAGACCGAACGCTACGGGCGGCTGCGCTCCTGGGGCTCTATCGGTTTCATCGCCTCGGTGGTGGGGCTGGGCTATGCCTTCGACCATATCGCCATTGCCTGGCTGCTGTGGGCGGGGCTGGTGTGCGAACTGGGCATCCTGTTGTTTTCGCGGCAACTGCCGGAGACCGAGGTCGCGGCGCATCACACCGACCACCAGCCGATAGCCCACATCCTGTTGCAGCCGCGCGTGCTGATGCTGTTCGGCGCGTGTTTCCTGATGGCGGCGGCACACGGGCCGTATTACACCTTCTTTTCCATCTATCTGGTCGAACACGGCTACAGCAAGAGCGCGGTCGGCGGGCTGTGGGCGCTGGGGGTGATCTGCGAGATCGGCGTATTCTTCCTGATGCCGGCACTCGCCCGGCGCTTCGGTTTCAACCGCATCCTGCTGGTCAGCTTCGCGCTGGCGGTGCTGCGCTTTTTGCTGATCGGCTGGTGCGTGGACTGGCTGGCGCTGCTGCTGGTGGCCCAGGTGCTGCATGCGGCGACATTCGGCGCCTATCACGCCGCCTCCATCGGACTGGTGCACGAGATGTTCCGGGGGCGGCATCAGTCGCGCGGGCAGGCGCTGTTCGGCAGCCTGACCTATGGCGCGGGCGGCGTGCTGGGCGGGCTGGTCAGCGGCCCGGTTTGGCAGCATCTGGGGGCCAGCGCGCTGTATTCGGGCAGTGCCGCGCTGGCGCTGCTGGGCTGGCTGCTGATGCGACACAAGATCAGTCTGGCGCAACCGGAGGCTAATGATTCGGCAGGGTGAAGTCTGAACATTCGTTAGCCAGCTACGACCGCAATGATGTCGAAGCATGAAAAGATTTCCTCACGCGGAGACGCGAAGCACGCGGAGAAAACAAGGCGGGTGCGGGGCGGTCTGCTCCGCGTTCTCCGCGCCTCCGCGTGAAACCGCATTTGGTTTTGGCTGGTTTGGTTGGGGAGCAGGACGAACTGACTTCAAACTTCACTTGGCCGTATCAATAATGCGTGAGCGGCGGCAGGGTACAATCGCCGCGTCTTTCGTTCTGAGGCTGTCATGGAAAATCCGCACAAACACCGTCCCGGCCTGATGCATGTCTGGCAGGCGACCAAGATCGCGATGCAGGGGCTGCGTGCAGCGTTCAGGCATGAGGACGCCTTCCGCCAGGAGGTGGGGGTGGCGGCCATCGCCATCCCGGTGGCGCTGCTGATGCCCGTCGGTATCACCGGCAAGGCGTTGCTGGTGGGCAGCATTTTCCTGGTGCTGATTATCGAGCTGGTCAATTCGGCGCTGGAGGCGGCGGTGGATCACACTTCGCTGGAGCGGCATCCGCTGGCCAAGCGCGCCAAGGATGTCGCCAGCGCGGCGGTGTTCCTGTCCATCGTCAACGCGGCGGTGATCTGGGCGCTGATCCTGCTGTTTTGAGGCGGGAGAGCCGCCCGGAACGCGGTCAGGCTGTCAATCCGTCACTGTTGTGTCATAATCGCGCGCTCTGAAAACGTGTCATTTCCAAGCAAAACCCAATATGAGCGCACAAACCCTTTACGACAAACTCTGGAATTCCCATCTGGTGCGGCAGGATGCCGACGGCACCGCGCTGATCTACATTGATCGCCAGTTGGTGCATGAAGTGACCAGCCCGCAGGCTTTCGAGGGGCTGCGCATCGCGCAGCGCAAACCCTGGCGCATCGCTTCGATGCTGGCCGTGCCTGACCACAACGTGCCGACCGCCAACCGTGCGGCAGGCATCACCGATCCGGTGTCCCGGCTGCAAGTCGAGACGCTGGACGCGAACTGCGCCGAGTTTGGCATCACCGAATTCAAGATGGGTGACATCCGTCAGGGCGTGGTGCATGTGATCGGCCCGGAACAGGGCGCGACGCTGCCCGGCATGACGGTGGTGTGCGGCGATTCGCACACCAGCACGCACGGTGCGTTTGCAGCGCTGGCGCACGGCATCGGCACTTCCGAGGTCGAACATGTAATGGCCACTCAATGCCTGGTGGCGAAGAAGTCCAAATCCATGCTGGTTAAGGTTGAAGGCGTGCTGGGCGGCGGCGTGACTGCCAAGGACATCGCGCTGGCGGTGATCGGACAGGTCGGCACGGCGGGCGGCACCGGCTACGCGATTGAGTTCGCCGGCAGCGCGGTGCGCGCGCTGTCCATGGAAGGCCGCATGACCCTGTGCAACATGGCGATCGAAGCGGGCGCGCGCGCCGGCATGATTGCCGCCGACGAGACCACATTCGCTTATCTGAAGGGCCGTCCCTATGCGCCGCAGGGCGAACAGTGGGAGCTGGCGGTGGCCGAGTGGCGCAAGCTGCACAGCGATGAAGGCGCGGTATTCGATGCGACGCTGGAGATCAATGCCTCCACCATTCGTCCGCAAGTGACTTGGGGGACTTCGCCCGAGATGGTGACTTCCATTGATGGCCGCGTGCCCAACCCTGCCGACATCGCCGATCCGGTGAAGCGCGGCGATACCGAGCGCGCGCTGCAATACATGGGTCTGACCGCGAACACGCCGATCAGCCAGATCATGATAGACAAGGTGTTCATCGGCTCCTGCACCAATGGTCGCATCGAGGATATGCGCGCGGCGGCAGCGGTCGCCAAGGGCAAGAAGGTCGCGGCCAACGTCAAGCTGGCGATGGTGGTGCCCGGTTCCGGTCTGGTCAAGGCGCAGGCCGAGGCCGAAGGGCTGGACAAGATACTGGTCGAGGCCGGTTTTGAGTGGCGCGATCCGGGCTGTTCGATGTGTCTGGCGATGAACGACGACAAATTGGCGGCGGGCGAACGTTGCGCTTCGACTTCCAATCGCAATTTTGAAGGCAGGCAGGGAATGGGCGGTCGCACGCATCTGGTCAGTCCGGAAATGGCGGCGGCAGCAGCCATCGCCGGTCATTTTGTTGATGTAAGCAAAATCTAAGGAGAGTCTTGTGAAACTATTTGCACTGATTTTGGCAGGTATCGTTTTGGTAGGCTGCAACACCATGCAGGGGTTGGGCAAGGATATCAAGCGCGGCGGTGAGAAGCTGGAAAGGGCAGCAGACAAGTAATGGAAAAATTCACCTTACTCGATGGACTGGTGGTGCCGCTGGATCGCGCCAATGTGGATACCGATGCCATCATCCCCAAGCAGTTCCTGAAATCCATCAAGCGTTCCGGCTTTGGCCCGAATGCCTTCGACGAATGGCGCTATCTGGATCACGGCGAGCCCGGGCAGGATTGCAGCTCGCGTCCGATCAACCCCGATTTCGTGCTGAACCAGCCGCGTTATCAGGGCGCGCAGGTGCTGCTGGCGCGTGAGAATTTCGGTTGCGGCTCGTCGCGCGAACACGCGCCCTGGGCGCTGGCCGACTACGGCTTCCGCGTCATCATCGCGCCGAGTTTTGCCGACATCTTTTTCAACAACAGCTTCAAGAACGGCATGCTGCCGATCCGTTTGTCCGCCGAACAGGTGGATGCGCTGTTCAAACGCGTAGAAGCGGCAGTCGGCTTCCGGCTGGTGGTTGATCTGGAAAAGCAGACCATCACTCAGCCTGACGGCGAGGTCATCTCTTTCGAGGTGGACCCGTTCCGCAAGCACTGTCTGCTGAACGGGCTGGACGACATCGGCCTGACCTTGCAGCACACCGCCGAGATCAGCGCCTTCGAGGCCAAGCATCGCGCGGCGCAACCCTGGCTTTAATAATTGTGAAATGTGAAATGTGAAATGTGAAATGTGAAATGTGACCCTCCCGGCAGGGAGGGTGGCGCGCAGCGCCGGGTGGGCATCACCTTTTACGTTTCACCTTTCACGGAATGTGAGAGGAAATATGAAAATTGCAGTCTTGCCGGGTGACGGCATCGGAACGGAGATCGTCGCCCAGGCGGTGAAGGTCATGGAAGTCTTGCGCGGCGAAGGCGTCAAGCTGGAGTTGGAATACGGTTACATCGGTGGCGCAGGGTATGACGCGGCAGGCGATCCGTTCCCGGCGGCGACAGAGAAGCTGGCGCAGGAATCCGATGCCGTGCTGCTAGGCGCGGTGGGTGGTTACCAGTACGACACGCTGCCGCGTCCGATGCGTCCCGAGCAGGGTCTGCTGCGTATTCGCAAATCATTGAATCTGTTCGCCAACCTTCGTCCGGCGCTGGTCTATCCGGAATTGGTGGACTCTTCCTCGCTGAAGCCGGAACTGGTGTCCGGCTTGGACATTCTGATCCTGCGCGAATTGACCGGCGACATCTATTTCGGCCAGCCGCGCGGCATCCGCACGCTGGAGAGCGGCGAGCGCCAGGGTTTCGACACCATGCACTACAGCGAATCCGAAGTGCGCCGTGTCGCCCATGTCGGCTTCAAGAGCGCCATGAAACGCAGCAAGCGCCTGTGTTCGGTGGACAAGGCCAACGTGCTGGACACCAGCATGTTCTGGCGCGAGATCGTCACCGAAGTGGGCAAGGAATACCCGGAAGTTGAGTTGAGCCACATGTACGTGGACAACGCCGCGATGCAACTGGTGCGCGCACCCAAGCAGTTCGACGTGCTGCTGACCGGCAACATCTTCGGCGACATCCTGTCCGACGAGGCTTCCATGCTGACCGGCTCCATCGGCATGCTGCCGTCGGCATCGCTGGACGAGAACAACAAGGGCCTGTACGAGCCGTGCCACGGTTCCGCGCCGGACATCGCCGGTCAGGACATCGCCAACCCGCTGGCCACCATCCTGTCGGTGGCGATGATGATGCGCTACACCTTCGGCAACGAAGAACTCGCCCAACGCATCGAAGGCGCGGTGCGTCGCGTGTTGCAGCAGGGCCTGCGCACCGGCGACATTTTCCAGCCGGGCATGCAGAAGGTTGGCTGCGCCGCGATGGGCGACGCGGTGGTCGCGGCGCTGTAACGGGAAGGGTAAAGGGAGAAGAGGGAAGGGAGGCGGCGGAGCGGGTTTTTCCCTTCTCCCTTAACTCTTCCCCGGAATTTTCGGGTTTTAACGAATTCAGTCAGGAAGAAAATAATGAGCAAGCAGTACGACGTGTGTATTTTGGGTGCGACCGGCGCGGTAGGCGAGGCGATGCTGGCGATTCTGGAACAGCGCAACTTCCCGGTGCGCAATCTCTATCCGCTGGCTTCCAGCCGTTCGGCGGGTAGCAAGGTCACATTCCACGGTAAGGAGATCACCGTGTTGAACGTGGACGATTTTGATTTTTCCAAAGCGCAGATCGGCCTATTTTCGGCAGGTGGCAGCGTCTCCGAAAAATACGCGCCGATCGCGGCGGCTGCGGGTTGTGTGGTGATAGACAACACCGCGCACTTCCGTTACGACCGCGACATTCCGCTGGTGGTGCCGGAAGTCAATCCGCACGCCATCGCCCAGTACAAGAATCGCGGCATCATCGCCAACCCGAACTGCTCGACCATCCAGATGCTGGTGGCCCTGAAGCCCATCCGCGACGCGGTCGGCATCTCGCGCATCAACGTGGCGACCTACCAGGCGGTGTCCGGCACCGGCAAGGAGGCAATCGACGAACTGGCGAACCAGACCCGCGCGCTGTTCAATTCCCAGGAAGCCGTCGCCGAGGTGTATCCGAAGCGCATCGCCTTCAACGTGCTGCCGCAGATAGACGTTTTCATGGAAAACGGCTACACCAAGGAAGAGATGAAGATGGTCTGGGAAACCCAGAAGATCATGGAAGATGACAGCATTCTGGTGAATCCGACTGCGGTGCGCGTGCCGGTGTTCTACGGCCATTCCGAAGCCGTGCACATCGAAACCAAGAAAAAAATCACTGCGGCAGAAGCACGTGCGCTGCTGGAAAATGCGCCCGGCGTGCAAGTGGTGGACGAGCGCGTGGCTGGCGGCTGGCCGACTGCGGTGGATGCGGCGGGCAACGATGCGACCTATGTGGGTCGTATCCGTGAAGATGTCTCCCATCCGCTGGGACTGGATATGTGGGTGGTCAGCGACAACGTCCGCAAGGGCGCAGCCCTGAATAGCGTACAGATCGCCGAGATTTTGATCGCCGACTATCTGAAATAATTTGCATTTCGGCATTTTCGGCTTGTCGGGATAGCCTTGTAGTGATACTTTTGGCGGCAATACATTTTGTGAGGCTACTAGCGTGCAAAAATCACCTGTAAAACAACCGGTTGTTGAGATGGGCGGAGAAACAACATCAAGCGCCCCAAAATTCATGCTGAAAATACTCGGCGTGGCTGTCGGTTTGACGCTGGGCACACTGGCGCATGCGGTGGGGTTGGGCGGCATCAACGTCGTTTCCGCGCTAGGGCAGCCGCTGAAGGCCGAGATTGAACTGGTGGCGGTCGGCAACGAAGACAAGCCCGGGCTGGTGGCACGTCTGGCATCTCCGGAGGCATACAAGGGCGCGGGTCTGGAGTACCCCTTGGGTGTCAGGTATCAGTTCAAGGTGGAGAGTCGCGCGAATGGTACGCCCTACCTCAAGTTAAGCAGCAATCAGGAGATCAACGATCCGTTCGTCAGCCTGCTGGTCGAGCTGTCCTGGTCGTCCGGCAGATTGATGCGCGAGTACACTTTCCTGCTCGACCCGCCGGGCTATACCGCCATACAGCCGAAGGCGACTGCCGTACAGGCTGTCGCACCAGCGGCAGTGGCGCAGTCGCCGGCACCTGCACCGGCTGTCGCGCCTGCACCACAACCAGTTGCGGCAGAACCTGTCGCCAAACCGGCTGCCAAGCCGGTCGAGCATTCCAAGCCGGCAGCCGTGGCACCAGTCAAGGCTGAACCTGCTCGTGCATCGCATGTCGCTAGCGGCACAATCACCGTGAAATCTGGCGATACGCTGAGCAAGATTGCAGCGAGCGTCAAGCCTGAAGAAATCAGTCTGGAGCGTATGCTGGTTGCCTTGTACAAAGCCAATGCAGACCAGTTTGATGGCGACAATATGAATCGCATCCGTACTGGTCGCATCTTGCGTCAGCCGGATCAAAGCGAACTGGATAGCCTGAGTCAGTCGGAAGCGGTTCAGGAGATTCGTGCCCAGTCGGCAGACTGGAATGCCTATCGCCAGAAACTGGCTGGTGCGGCCAGCACTGCCACTGCTTCAGAAGCGCCGCGTCAAGTAGCGACCGGCAAGATCACTGCCGCTGCAACTGACAAGACACCAGTTGCCAGCGAGTCCGCCAAGGAAGTGCTGCGCCTGTCAAAAGGCGAGAAACCTGGCGACAAGGTAGCTTCGGGTGCGGCGGGCCGCGCACCAGATGCTGCCGCCAAACGTGATGCGGCAGCTGAGGAGGCGATTGCCAAAGCCAAGGCGCAGGAGGAAGACAAAAAGCGGGTCGCTTTGCTGGAAAACAACCTCAAGGACATGAAGCACCTGGCTGAACTCAAGACCGATGCCGCCGCGCTGGCTGCTGCGGCTTCAGCGCCGGAGGCGGTCAGTGCAGTCGCTGCGGCCAGTGATGTCGGGGCGGTAAGCAGCGTTGCCGCTGCCAGTGCCGTGAAGCCGACTGCTGCGCCTGTGCCCACTTCTTACGAAGAACCTTCGTTGCTGGATGGATTGCTGGATTCGCCTGCGGTGCTGGGCGGCGGTGCAGCTGCGCTGCTCGCGCTGGGTGGACTGGCTATTGCGCAGGTTCGCCGCCGTCGTGCCGCTACAACCTCCGTCGCAGCTGAGGATGTAGGCGAGACCACAATCGGCGCTTCAACCGGACATCTCACTGAGCCGATTGCGCCGTCCCCAGACACAGGCGATTTCACAGTCGGCGATAACACCGCCGAGGTGCCTGCCGCGAACCATGAGGAAGTTGATCCGCTCGGAGAAGCCGATCTGTTCCTGAATTTTGGACGTGATGAGCAGGCCGAACAAGTGCTCAAGGATGCCTTGCTGCGTACTCCGGATAATCATCAGATTCATCTGAAACTGCTGGGTATCTACGCCAAGCGTCAGGATATCGAGTCGTTCCTGAAGATTGAGAACCAGTTGCAGCTATCCGGCGATGACGAAGCAATTCGGCAGGCTGCGATCCTGGGTCAGAAATTGGGTGCGGGCGATCATGTGGAAGATGCTGATAGCGCTACAGCTTTCATGCCTAGACCTGATTTCGGCGCTGACCCATTGTTGGCGGACACGGAAACTGCCCCGGCTGACAAGGCTGCGGAAGAAGTTGCAGCTGCGCAAATCAGTGAGCCGGTTCTGGATTTTGATCTGACTGGGGCATTCCCTGTCGTCGAGCAATCCAAAGAGGTGGATTTTGATGTGACTGCCACCAATCCGTCGATGTCCGTGCCTGACATGATGGACTTTGAGATTGAGCCACCAGCTCAAGTTGAGGAGGCTGCCAAGGAAGAGGGTTTGCCCAATCTGGACGACCTGATTTTTGATGTGACTTCAGCATCTATGCCAGCCTACCAAACTGAGGCAGGCGTTGAGCCGACAGCTGCGCCAGTTATTGAAGAAGCGGCTGATGATGCCGGTATGGATTTCTTGCTGGATTTCCCGATAGAGGAAGAAAATGAAGCGCCAGCCCAACTTCCTGAGATTAACCTTGCTGACATCAGTTTGGATATGGAAGATATAGCAGGTGCAGGCGAGGCGGTTGCGCCGGAAGCCGCTCCACAGCAAGTTGGTTTGCCGGAAATAGCCATTCCGGAATTCACACTGGATCAAGCGCCCGTAGCGATTCCCGGCGAAGCATCTGATGCAGGCGAAACGCCAGTAGATGAGACTCCGCTGCTGGATATTCCGGCCGATGTGACCCCGGTTGATGCGGCGGAGTTGTGGCAGGAAGTCGCGACCAAGATTGATTTGGCGCGCGCTTATCAAGAGATGGGTGACGAGGTTGGGGCGCGCGAGATACTCGAAGAAGTCATGATGGATGGTGATGTGGCGCAGAAACAGGAAGCGCAACAGATGCTGAGTCAGTTGAATTGATGGCGTGATGATGATTCGCGGCAGCTCCTTGCGAGCTGCCGTTTTTTTTGGATGAGGCAATGAGGGCATTCCGGTGAAGCTGCATCCTGCCACGCAGATATTGATCTGGTGCGTGCTGGTAGCTGCCATGCAGTTCCTGACTGCTTCGCGCCTGTTGGCGTTGGGTGCGCTCGTGCTGCTGCTCGCCTTCGCGCTTTCCCCTCGAAAATTTCTCCAGTTAGTGCGCCGAACACGCTGGATCATGCTGTCGCTGTGGGTGATCTACGCCTACAGCACGCCCGGTCAGGACTTGTATGACGGTTTCGGCATATTCAGTCCCAGTCGCGAAGGGCTACTGGATGGCGGATTGCAACTAATGCGCCTGTTGGCTGCGTTGGCCGCGCTGGCGATGTTGCTGGACAGGCTGCACCGTCAGCAACTGATGGCGGGGTTGTACACACTGTTCGCGCCGTTGCAGTGGTTGGGGGTATCGCGCGAGCGTCTGACCGTGCGTCTAGCACTGACCTTGCATTATGCGGAAGTTGCGATGCTGCGCGAGTCGCGTAGCTGGCAGGTGGTGTTGCGCAGCCTGTTTGAAGCGGGTGGCGAAGTCGGCAAGACGATAGAGTTGCCGCTCTACCGCTTTGCCCTGATTGACGTATTGTTGATGCTGCTGTCGTTGTTGACGATATGGATGGTGATGCGATGAGGATTGCGCTGGGAGTTGAATACGACGGCAGACCCTATTCCGGTTGGCAAAGCCAGGCCGATATGTGCACCGTGCAGGATACGCTACAGGCCGCGCTGACTCAGATCGCAGGCGGGCCAATTTCGGTGATCGCGGCGGGACGCACGGATACCGGTGTGCATGCGCTGGAGCAGGTGGTGCATTTCGACTCGGATGCGTCTCGCCCGCTGAGCGCCTGGGTGCGCGGTGCGAACGCGCTGTTGCCGGACAGCATCGCGGTGCGCTGGGCGCATCACGTGCCGGACGAATTTCATGCGCGCTTCTCGGCACATGGACGCAGTTACCGCTATCTGCTGGTCAATCGCCCGGTGCGTCTGGCCACGCAGTCGGGCAAGGCGGGCTGGTTTCATGCGCCGCTTGACCTTGAGGCAATGCGGGCGGCGGCGCAGTTTCTGCTGGGCGAGCATGATTTCAGTGCGTTCCGCGCCTCGCAGTGTCAGGCGAAATCGCCGGTCAAACGCCTCTCGCAACTGGATATCCGCCGCGAGGGCGAGATGCTGGTGTTCGACCTTGCTGCGGATGCTTTTTTACACCACATGGTGCGCAACATCGTCGGCTGTCTGGTGTATGTCGGCAAAGGCAAGTACCCGCCGGAATGGCTGGCCGGGGTGCTGGCGAGTCGTGAGCGCAGGCTGGCAGCGCCGACCTTCGCGCCCGATGGATTATACTTGCGGCGGATTTTGTACGAGGCCAAATGGGGGCTGCCGCAGGAACAGGATTGATGGCGCGATAAGGCGCTTCGGGGCGACCAGGCGCGCCCCGCTACAAGGGGGATTTATGCGGGCAAGAGTGAAGATTTGCGGCATCACCAGAATCGACGATGCGTTGAGCGTGGCGCACAGCGGGGCCGATGCGGTCGGGCTGGTGTTTTATGAGAAAAGCCCGCGCCACGTCAGTGTCGCGCAGGCGGCGAAGATCGCGGCAGCGTTGCCGCCGTTCGTGACTGTGGTCGGGCTGTTCGTCAATACCACCGCCTCGGTGGTGCGCGAAGTGATGGCCAGCGTGTCGCTGGATGTGCTGCAATTCCACGGCGACGAGACGCCCGAATTCTGCGGACAGTTCAACAAGCCTTATCTCAAGGCGATACGCGTCAAAGCCGGGGTGGATTTGTTACAATGCGCAGCTGATTTTCGTGGCGCACAGGCATTGTTGCTGGATGCGCACGTGGAGGGCATCCCCGGCGGCACAGGGGCAAGTTTCGATTGGTCGTTGATTCCGGCCGATCTGCCGCTGCCGCTGATCCTGTCGGGCGGGTTGGATGTCGGGAATGTTGCGGCAGGTATCAGGCAAGTGCGACCCTACGCGGTGGATGTGTCCAGCGGGGTCGAGGCGGCCGACGGAATCAAGCCGCTAAAGGGCATAAAAGATAAGGCGAAGATCGACCGTTTCATGCAAGAGGTAAACAGCACCAATGTATAACTATCCAGACAGCACAGGCCATTTCGGCCAGTTCGGCGGCATCTACATGGCGGAGACACTGATCCCCGCCGTAGAGGAATTGCGCGACCAGTACCTGCGCTTCCGTGACGATGCCGATTTCAAGGCCGAATTCGCTTATGAGCTGAAACACTACGTCGGGCGTCCCAGCCCGATTTACCATGCCAAACGGTTGTCCGACAGCCTGGGCGGCGCGCAGATCTATCTCAAGCGCGAAGACCTGAATCACACCGGCGCGCACAAGATCAACAATGCCATCGGTCAGGCCTTGCTTGCCAAACGGATGGGCAAGAAGCGCGTGATCGCCGAGACCGGTGCGGGCATGCACGGCGTGGCGACCGCCACCGTGGCGGCGCGTTTCGGCATGGAATGCATCGTGTACATGGGCGCGGAAGACATCCAGCGCCAGGCCCCCAACGTGTTCCGCATGAAGCTGCTGGGCGCGACCGTGGTTCCGGTGGAGAGCGGCTCCCGTACCCTGAAGGATGCCTGCAACGAAGCAATACGCGACTGGGTAACCAACGTCGAATCAACTTTTTACATCTTCGGCACGGCAGCCGGCCCGCATCCCTATCCGATGATGGTGCGCGATTTTCAGTGTGTGATCGGCGATGAGGCGAAGGTGCAGATGCCGGCAATGATCGGTCGCCAGCCGGATGCGGTGATCGCCTGCGTCGGCGGCGGCTCGAATGCCATTGGCCTGTTCCATCCCTACATCGAAGTGCCGGACGTTGCGATCATCGGCGTGGAGGCGGGCGGCTACGGCATTGCCAGCGGCCACCATGCCGCGCCGCTGACTGCCAACAGCAAGGTGGGCGTGTTGCACGGCAACCGTGTCAACCTGATTCAGGACGACAACGGCCAGATCATCGAGACGCATTCCATTTCCGCCGGGCTGGATTATCCCGGCGTCGGCCCCGAGCATTGTTTGCTGAAAGAAATCGGTCGCGCGCAATACGTGGCGATCAACGACGACGAGGCGCTGGCCGCATTCGATGCGCTGTGCCGCTTCGAGGGCATCATCCCCGCGCTGGAATCCAGTCACGCGCTGGCCCATGCGATCAAGATCGCGCCTGCGATGAGCGCCGACAAGGTGCTGCTGGTCAATCTTTCCGGTCGGGGTGACAAGGATATGAATACCGTGGCGCGCATCAAGGGGATCACACTATGAGCCGCATCCAGTCCGCTTTTGACAAACTCAAGCAGAACAACCGCAAGGCCTTGATTCCATTCATTACGGCGGGTGATCCACATCCCTCGCTGACCGTGCCGCTGATGCATGAGCTGGTGGCGGCGGGCGCTGACGTAATCGAGCTGGGCGTGCCGTTCTCCGATCCGATGGCCGACGGCCCGACTATCCAGCGCGCTTCCGAACGCGCGCTCAAAAACGGCATGAGCCTGCGCGGCGTGCTGGAAATCGTTGCCGAGTTCCGCAAGCAGGACGTGGTGACACCGGTGGTGCTGATGGGCTATGGCAATCCGGTCGAGGCGATGGGCTGGGAGTTGTTCGCGCAGCGTTGTGCAGAGGTCGGCGTGGATGGCGCACTGACGGTGGATTTCCCGCCGGAAGAGAGTCACGAAGCCTTCGAACATCTGCAACGCCACGGCGTGGATCCCATCTTCCTGCTGGCACCGACCACGCTGGAGGCGCGCGTCGAACAGGTCGCAAAGCTGGCACGGGGTTACGTCTATTATGTGTCGCTCAAGGGCGTGACCGGGGCGGGAAATCTCGACCTGTCAGCCATTGAACAGAAACTGCCGCAGTTGCGCAAACACATCAAACTGCCGATAGGCGTGGGCTTCGGCATCCGCGATGCCGAGACTGCCCGTGCGGTGGCGCAGTTGTGCGATGGCGTAGTGGTGGGTAGCCGCATCGTGCAAGAGATAGAGAATTCCAGCGAGCAGGATTTGCTCGCGAATGTCGGCAAGCTGGTGAGTGGGTTGCGCGAGGCGCTGGACCGTTAAGGTCTGCTCCCGCCGCTGTCGAGTCATAGAAGAAGGGAAATACCATGAGCTGGTTCCAGAAATTATTGCCCCCCAAGATCAAACGCCGTTTGGGTGAAACCAAAAAAACCGTGCCGGAAGGCCTGTGGAGCAAGTGTCCGAGCTGCCAGACGGTGATCTATCACTCCGACCTGGAGAAGAATCGCGGTGTCTGTCTGAAATGCAGTCACCACCATCGCGTGCCGGCGCGCACCCGTCTGGACTGGTTGCTGGACGAGGAAGGTCGCTTCGAGATCGGCGCGGAAGTCTTGCCGGTGGATACGCTCAAATTCAAGGACAGCCGGAAATATTCCGAGCGGCTGGTGGCGGCCAAACACAGCACCGACGAGGACGACGCGCTGGTGGTGATGCAGGGCAACATCCACGGTGTGCCGGTGGTGGTCGCGGTGTTTGAGTTCAGCTTCATGGGCGGTTCGATGGGCTCGGTGGTGGGTGAGCGTTTCGTGCGCGGTGTGCAGGTCGCTCTCGGCCAGCAATGCCCCTTCATCTGCTTTGCCGCCAGCGGCGGCGCGCGCATGCAGGAAGGCCTGCTGTCGCTGATGCAGATGGCCAAGACCTGCGCCGCGCTGACCCAGCTTTCCGAAGAGAAGCTGCCGTTCTTCTCGGTGCTGACCGACCCCACCATGGGCGGCGTGTCCGCCAGCTTCGCCTTCATGGGCGACGTGGTGATCGCCGAACCCGGCGCACTGATCGGCTTCGCCGGAGCTCGCGTGATCCAGCAGACCGTGCGCGAGACGCTGCCTGAAGGCTTCCAGCGCGCCGAGTTCCTGCTCGAAAAGGGCGCGATAGACATGATCGTAGACCGCCGCGAAATGCGCGACCAACTGGCCACGCTGATCACCCTGCTGACCAGAAAGCCGGCGGTGGCGCAGGCTGTGGCGGCCTGACCATTGCCTGCGCCCCTGCGGGGGGCGCGGCAAGTCGGGTAGGGTGGGCACGATTTTGTGCCCACGCTGATTTCCGCACCGCGTGGGCAACGCTGCGCTTTTGCCTACCCACCGTGTATCAATGAAATATGCCGAATACGCTTTCCGACTGGCTCTCCTATCTCGAATCCCTGCATCCCAAGACCATAGAGCTAGGGCTGGCTCGGGTTGCGGCTGTCAAACAGCGGCTGGGTCTCGAACCCGGCTTTCCGGTCATCATCGTCGGCGGCACCAACGGCAAGGGTTCGGTGTGCGCGATGCTGGAAGCCATCCTGGCTGCGGCGGGCTATAAGGTCGGCTGCTACACCTCGCCGCATCTGCTGCATTACAACGAACGGGTGCGCATCGCAAAAGAACAGGCGACGGATGCCGAGCTGTGCGCGTCGTTCGAGGCCATCGAGCAGGCGCGCGGCGAGACCGCGCTGACCTATTTCGAGTTCGGCACGCTGGCGGCGATGCAGTGCTTCATCGCGCATCGGGTGGATGTGGCGATCCTCGAAGTGGGGCTGGGCGGCAGGCTGGACGCGGTGAACGTGTTCGACGCCGATGTCGCGCTGGTCACCAGCGTGGATATAGACCACACCGATTATCTGGGCGACACCCGCGAAGTAATCGCTTTCGAGAAAGCGGGCATCTACCGCGCTGGGCGCGTGGCAATCTGTGCGGATGGCGATGTGCCAGAGACGCTGCGCGACCATGCAGCGACGATTGGTGCACAGCTGTGGCGCATCGGCCACGAATTCGGGTTTTCCCTCCCTGACAAGGGAGGGCTAGGGTGGGTTTCCGCGCAGTGGGATTTCTTCGGCCCGCGCGGCGAGCGGCATGCGCTGCCGCTGCCGGCCCTGCGCGGTGCGTTTCAGCTCAACAATGCCAGCGCCGTGCTGGCCGCGCTGGATGCGTTGCATGACCGGCTGCCGGTGAGTATGGCGGCGGTGCGGCAAGGGCTGGCCGGGGTGCAGCTGGCCGGGCGTTTCCAGTTCGTGCCGGGCAGGCCGCAGCTGATTCTGGACGTGGCGCACAACCCCCACGCGGCGCGTTCGCTGGCGCAGAATCTGGCAAATCTGCCGCCCTGTCCGCATACTTACGCGGTGTTCGCGATGCTCAAGGACAAGGACATGGCAGGGGTGGTGCAACTGCTGGCTCCGCATGTGGATACTTGGCTGGTGGCAGGTATAGATGCGCCACGCGGCGCGTCGGCGGAAGAATTGGCCGACGTGTTACGACAGGCCGGGGTGCGTGGTGAAATTGTCTGTTTTTCTGATACTGCCCACGCACTGTTACATGCCTGTGATGTGGCTGGCGAAAATGATAGAATCCTCGCCTTCGGATCGTTCTACACCGTGGCGCAGGCAATGGCTGCACGTGGCGTATCTATGTAATTTATTGAACATAAAAGGTTTTTCGATTATCAGCAAGGATGCTGGAAGCGGGAATCCGGCGCAGGGCGACTCTGGTCACGACAGGTTTATCCATGGCAAAGCAACTTACTGAAGAAGAACTCAACCTCCGGCGCACCGCGCGGCGTCGCCTGATCGGTGCGGTTGCGCTGGCGCTGGCAGTAGTGGTACTACTGCCCATGGTGCTGGATAGCGAACCCAAGCCTGATGGTCAGGACATTGATCTGAATATTCCCGATCCCGAGAAATCCGGCGAATTCGTGCCCGGTGTCGCACCTTCAGCGGTGAATGAGATGACCTCGCTGGATGAACCCGCCGGCGAACCAGTCCGACCGGATGCGGCAGTATCTGCTGTATCCGCAGTAGAGCCCTCCGCGCCTGAAGTTGCTGTCCCATTGGGTGACAAGCAAAGTGGCGGCGCCAAAGCTGCCAATGCTACTTCTTCGCAGCCTGTCAAATTGAACGATGCGAAATCCGATAAGCCTGCAGTCACTCCCTCCGCGAAAACCGCCAAGGTCGTACCCTCGTCCGGCGGTTTCGTCGTGCAAATAGGCGCGTTTTCCAATACGGTGACGGCTAATGGCGAAGTTGACAAACTTAAGGTGTGGGGCTTCAAGGCTTACACTGAGCAGGTCGGCAGCGCTACGCGTGTGCGCCTTGGGCCCTATCCTGATCGCAGCAAGGCGGACGAAGTGCGCCGCGCGCTGGAAGGTCACGGGCTGCATCCCGTCGTCACGGCGATTAAATGACCGCATTCGACTATGTCACGATCAGCATCATGCTGATTTCGCTGCTATTGGGTGTCTGGCGTGGCTTTGTCTATGAGGTATTGTCGCTGGCGGGTTGGCCGCTGGCGTTCGTGTTGAGCAAGTTGTATGCCGCAGAGATCGCGCCGATGTTGCCTGTGGCGCAGGATGAAGCGCGCAGTCTGGCGGCGTATGCGCTGGTGTTCATTGCCGCGCTGATCGTCTGGGGGTTGCTCACCTGGCTGGTGTCGCGGTTGGTCAAGGCGGCGGGTTTGGGTGTGTTGGACAGCCTGCTGGGCGGGCTGTTCGGAATATTGCGCGGGGCGTTGGTGGTGTTGCTGATGGTGTGGCTGGCAGGGCTGTCCAGCCTACCGGAGCAGACCTCCTGGCGCGAAGCGAAGTTCAGTCGGGCTGCGGAAGATGTCGCCCTGCTGACCAAGGTGTGGCTGCCCGACAATATCGCGCAGCGCATGCATTACAGGGATCGTAGTTAACTTTTAGGAATTATTGATATGTGTGGCATTCTCGGAGTGGTCTCGCATACGCCGGCCAATCAGCTGTTGTATGACGGTTTGCAGGTATTGCAGCATCGTGGGCAGGATGCGGCCGGCATCGCGACGATGGACGGCAACACGCTGCATTTTCACAAAGGCAACGGCCTGGTGCGCGACGTGTTCCGCACCCGCAACATGCGTGCGCTGCGCGGCAACGTCGGCATCGCCCATGTGCGCTACCCGACCGCAGGTTCGGCGGTAGATCACAACGAGGCCCAGCCTTTTTATGTGAATTCACCGTTCGGTATCGTGCTGGGGCACAACGGCAACCTGACCAATGCCGAGGAGCTGAAGAAGCAACTGTTCGTCGAGGACCTGCGCCACGTCAACACCAATTCCGATTCCGAAGTGCTGTTGAACGTGATGGCGCACGAGTTGCAGGCGAAGTCCAAGGGCTTGCGTCTGGATACCGACACCATCTTCGCCGCTGTTTCGGCAGTGCATCAGCGTTGCCGGGGCGCTTACGCGGTGGTGGCGGTGATCGCCGGTTACGGTCTGTTGGGCTTCCGCGATATTTATGGCATCCGCCCGCTGGTGATCGGCGTGTGCGACACCCAGGACGGCCCCGAGTACCTGATCGCTTCGGAGAGCGTCGCGCTGGATACGCTGGGCTTCCGCTTCCTGCGCGATGTCCAGCCCGGTGAGGCGGTGTTTGTGGACTTGCAAGGGCAGTTACACAGCAAGCAATGCAGCGACAATCCGAAACTCAACTCCTGCATCTTCGAGTACGTCTACTTTGCCCGACCGGATTCGGTGATAGATGGCGTTTCGGTGTATGAATCGCGCCTGCTGATGGGCGAATTCCTGGCCGACAAGCTGGCGCGCGTCTGGCCGGATGTGAAAATAGACGTGGTCATCCCGATTCCCGATTCCAGTCGCCCCAGCGCGCTGCAACTGGCCAATCGCCTCAACATCCCGTTCCGCGAAGGTTTCGTCAAGAACCGCTACATCGGCCGCACCTTCATCATGCCGGGGCAGGCGATGCGCAAGAAATCGGTGCGCCAGAAGCTCAACGCCATCGGCATCGAATTCAAGGGCAAGAACGTGTTGCTGGTGGACGATTCCATCGTGCGCGGCACCACCAGCCGCGAGATCGTGCAAATGGCGCGCGACGCCGGTGCGCTCAAGGTTTACTTTGCTTCCGCAGCCCCACCGGTGCGCTTCCCCAACGTCTATGGCATAGACATGCCCAGCCGCGCGGAACTGATCGCCACCGGGCGTAACGACGATCAGATCTGTGCCGAGATCGGCGCGGATGCACTGATCTATCAGGATCTGGAAGACCTCAAGTCGGCAGTGCGCAAGGCCAATCCGGCCATCGTGGATTTCGATGCATCGTGTTTTGACGGCAAGTACATCACCGGCGACATCACGCCGCAGTACCTGAACGCCATCGAGGCGCGCCGCAGCGGCGAGAAACAGACTGCGCCCGAGGATGACCAGATGGAGTTGGAACTGGCGATGAGCGTGTCGTCCATGTAGGAGCGAGAAGCAGGCGTGCTCACACCCCCAAGTTTCGAAAGCGATAACCGAGCAGAGGAGAAAAGCCATGCATAAACAAGATGTTGTGAAATTTCTTGAGGCGCACAAGCAAGAAATGATGACACGCTTTGACGTGAAGCATTTGGCACTGTTTGGTTCGACGGTTCGCAACGAGGCAATGGATGGCAGCGATGTGGATGTGCTGGTTGAATTCGAGCATGGCGAGACTTACCGTAATTATTTCGACTTGCTGTTTTTCCTAGAGGACAACTTGCATGTCCCGATAGACCTGGTGTGTGCCGATGCGTTGCGTCCGCAACTTAGACCGCATATCGAGCGTGAGGCACTCTATGTCGCATGAACGGGAGTGGAAACTATACTTCGACGACATGCTCGGTTTTTGCGAAAAGATTGTCAGCTACACAGACGGGTTAAGCCGGGAAAAATTTGAAGCCAGCGGCTTGAATTACGATGCGACACTCTGGAATGTACAACTGTGTGGAGAAGCCGCAAAGAACATTCCGGAGCCGATACGCAAGCAAATGCAGGAAGTTCCCTGGCGCGAACTAATCGGCATGCGTAACCGACTTGCACATGGTTACTTCGGCATCAATAACACTATCCTCTGGCATGTGGTTTCCGCTGAAATCCCCAAGTTGCTTGCGTCTTTGCAGCACATTCAAAACACCCGCCGCGATATTTTTGAAGGGCAAACGTAAAAAATGATTCATAGTTTGGGGTGTCCGTATTAAGCGTATTTTGGAGACACATGTATATTCCTGCGCATTTTGCTGAAACGGATTTGGTGATCTTGCATGACTTTATGCGCCAAAATGCTTTTGCGACGCTGGTCACTTCTCAGGATGGTGTGCCTTCTGCGAATCATTTACCGATGATGTTGGATGTGAGCAAAGGCACTCACGGCGTACTGGTTGGGCACATGGCGCGCAATAATCCGCAGTGGCAAACATTGGCAACAGGTGCGCCAGTGTTGGCGATTTTTCAGGGGGCACATGCGTATATTTCGCCTGCGTGGTATGAGAAAAACGCGATGAATGTGCCGACGTGGAATTTCATGGCGGTTCATGCGTATGGCGTGGCAAGGATTTTGTCTGAAAATGAATTGGTACAAGCCTTGTATCAACTCACGGATGAAAATGAAAAGTCGTCTGTTGAACCGTGGAAGTTGGAATTGACGCAAGAGATGCGCGAGCGAATGTTGGGCGCGATTGTGGGTTTTGAAATCACACTGAATCGTGTCGAAGGAAAATTCAAAATGAGCCAAAATCGCTCACAACAAGATCAGTGCAATATCGTTGAAAAGTTATTGAAACATAGCCATGGCAAAGAAGTCGCGCACTGGATGAGTAAAGCATTGGAAAGGAAATAAAATGTCAGAACAAGATTATCAACCCGAAACTTTAGGCGTGCGCGCCGGCACGGTGCGCAGCCAGTTCGGCGAACACAGCGAGGCGATGTTTCTGACTTCCAGCTTTGTGTTCGAGAGCGCGGCGCAGGCGGCGAAGCGTTTTATCGGCGAGGAGCCGGGCAACATCTACGCGCGTTTTACCAATCCTACCGTGACGATGTTCGAGGAGCGTCTGGCGGCGCTGGAAGGTGCGGAGCAATGCATCGCCACCGCATCGGGCATGTCGGCGATTCTGGCTTGTGTGATGGGCGTGCTGAAAGCGGGCGATCACATTGTCGCCTCGGTCAGCCTGTTCGGTGCGACGGTCAATCTGTTCAACAACATCATCAAGAAATTCGGCGTGGAAACAAGCTATGTTTCCGCCACCGACGTGGCCGAATGGCAGGCGGCGGTGCGTCCCAATACGAAATTATTTTTTCTGGAAACGCCCTCTAACCCGCTGACCGAGATCTCCGACATCGCCGCCATCGCGGCTGTGGCAAAAGGTTGTGGCGCGCTGCTGGCGGTGGACAACTGTTTCTGCACGCCCATCCTGCAACAGCCACTCAAATTGGGCGCGGATATCGTGATCCATTCCGCCACCAAATACCTCGACGGCCAAGGGCGCGTGCTGGGCGGCGCGGTTTTGGGCAGCAAGAAAAATCTGGAAGGTGTGTATGGCTTTCTGCGCACCGCCGGGCCGACCATGAGCGCGTTCAACGCATGGGTGTTCTTGAAGGGCATGGAGACGCTGAAGTTGCGCATGGATGCACACAGCGCCAATGCGCTGGAACTGGCGCGCTGGCTGGAAGCGCACCCGAATGTGGCGCGCGTTTTCTATCCCGGCTTGCCCTCGCATCCGCAACACGCGCTGGCGATGCGCCAGCAAAAGACTGGCGGTGGCATCGTCGCCTTCGAGGTGAAGGGCGGCAAGGAGGCGGCCTGGCGGGTGATAGACAGCACCAGTATGCTGTCCATCACCGCCAATCTGGGCGATACTCGCACCACCATCTGTCACTCTGCCAGCACCACTCACGCGCGCATCACGCCCGAAGCCAGAGCGGCGGCCGGCATCAGCGATGGCTTGATCCGCATCGGGGTCGGCCTGGAGGCGATAGAGGATATCAAGGCCGATCTGGCACGCGGTCTCAATCAATAATCCTGCCGGGCGCAATGCGGCAGGCAGTTGGGGGCGACATGGACATACTCGCGGCACAGGTGGGCGGCTTGTTGAAGGCGCACGGCATGATGCTGGCTACGGCGGAATCCTGCACCGGCGGCGGCGTGGCAGAGGCCGTCACCGACATCGCCGGCAGTTCGGCCTGGTATGACCGGGGATTCGTGACCTATTCCAATCTTGCCAAGCAGCAGATGCTGGGTGTTTCCGAGGCGACGCTGTGGCAGCATGGCGCAGTCTCCGAAGCGACAGTGCGGGAAATGGTGGCTGGAGCGTTGCAGCACAGCAATGCGCAGTTCGCACTGGCGGTCAGCGGTATCGCCGGACCCGATGGCGGCACGCCCGACAAGCCGGTCGGGACAGTGTGGTTTGGCTGGGGCATTAAGCACGGCACAATCTACTCACAGCGTCATCAACTGGGCGGCGATCGTGCCGAAGTGCGCGCCCAGTCGGTGCGCATCGCGCTGCAGGGTGTGATGGACCTGCTCAGGCAATACTCCGAAATGGCTTAGTTAAATAAAAGAACGTTCGTTCTGTTCAACTGCGCGAGGCTGTGACATAATCCGCGCACGATTTTTCAAGGGGCAAAAAATGGATGAGAACAAAAGCAAGGCGCTCGCTGCAGCACTGAGCCAGATCGAGAAACAGTTCGGCAAGGGTTCCATCATGCGCATGGGCGCAGGGGATGTGGCCAAGGATATCGAAGTGGTTTCCACCGGCTCGCTGGGTCTGGACATCGCGCTGGGTGTGGGCGGTCTGCCGCGCGGTCGTGTGGTGGAGATCTACGGCCCGGAGTCATCCGGCAAGACCACGTTAACTTTGCAGGTGATCGCCGAGATGCAGAAGCTGGGCGGCACGGCGGCCTTCATAGACGCGGAACACGCACTCGACCCGCAGTACGCGCAGAAGCTCGGCGTCAAGGTCGAAGACCTGCTGATTTCGCAGCCGGACAACGGCGAACAGGCGCTGGAAATCGCCGACATGCTGGTGCGTTCCGCGTCGGTGGATGTGGTGGTGATCGACTCGGTGGCGGCGCTGACACCCAAGGCCGAGATCGAGGGCGAGATGGGCGACGCGCAGATGGGCTTGCACGCTCGTCTGATGTCGCAGGCGCTGCGCAAGCTGACCGCCAACATCAAGCGTTCCAATACGCTGGTCATTTTCATCAATCAGATTCGCATGAAGATCGGCGTGATGTTCGGCAATCCCGAGACTACCACTGGCGGCAATGCGCTGAAGTTCTACGCCTCGGTGCGTCTGGACATCCGTCGTGTAGGCGCGATCAAGAAGGGCGACGAAGTGGTTGGTAACGAGACCCGCGTCAAGGTGGTCAAGAACAAGGTTTCACCGCCGTTCCGCGAGGCGTTCTTCGATATTCTGTACGGCGAAGGCATCTCCCGTGAGGGCGAAATCATAGACCTTGGCGTGCAGCACAAACTGGTCGAGAAATCCGGTTCCTGGTATTCCTACAACGGCGAGAAAATCGGCCAGGGCAAGGATAATTCCCGCGAATACCTGCGCGAGCATCCCGAGATCGCGCGCGAGATCGAAAACAAGGTACGCGCCGCTGTCGGCGTCGTGGCGCTGGCCGGCGGTGAGGAAGAAGCCTGAAGTAAGTCTCAGGACGCGCGCGTTGCAGTATCTGGCGCGCCGCGAATACAGCCGCGCCGAACTGCGCGGCAAATTGTTGCCGCATGCGCGCGCAGCCTGCCAGCCGGAACAGTGCGAGCCTCCCGATGACGGGAGCTTCGAACAACTGGCCCCCCCCCGCTCCCTACACGACTGTGACGAATTGTGCGACCCCGAAGCCGCGCTGGCCGAACTGGACGCGTTGCTGGATGATCTTTCCAGCCGGGGCTGGCTGTCCGACCAGCGTGCCGCAGCACAACTGCTACATGCCAGGCGCGCCCGCTTCGGTGTGCAGCGCATCACCCACGAACTGAGGCAGAAGGGCATCAGCGACGAGCTGATCGCCCAGGCGCTGCCCGAGTTGCGCGGCAGCGAACTGGCTACCGCGCGCGAAGTCTGGCAGCGCAAGTTCGGCGTATTGCCGCAGGATGTCAAAGAGAAGGCGCGGCAGATGCGCTTTCTGCAATCGCGCGGCTTCGGGCTGGACATCATCCTCAAGGTGCTGCGTCACGATGCCTCGGACGAATGAGCTGGCGCGCGCTGGCGTGGCAGATGCGGCGACGCTAGTCTCCGCGTTTGCCGCCGCGCTGCATGCGGCTGATGCGCGCACGGCGGTACTGGGCGCGCTGCGCATCAAAGCTGGACGCTTGCTGGCGGGCTCCGAGGAATACGATCTTGCCGCGTTCGAGCGCATCGTCGTGATCGGCGCGGGCAAGGCTGCGGCGGCGATGGCGCAGGCGGTCGAATCCCGGCTGGGGGCGCGCATCTCGGATGGACTGATCGTTGTCAAACAGGGGCACACGCGCCCTTTGTCGTTTATTGAACAGGTCGAGGCGGCGCACCCCGTGCCAGACCAGGCGGGGTGGATGGGTGCACAACGCATGTTGGCAATGGTGAGCGAAGCCGATGTGCGCACGCTGGTGATCTGCCTGCTGTCCGGCGGTGCCTCCGCGCTGCTGCCCGCCCCCGTAGACGGCGTGACGCTGCAAGACAAGCAGCAGACCACCGCACTGTTGCTGAAAGCCGGCGCGTCCATCGAAGAACTCAATGCGGTGCGCAAGCATCTTTCCACCATCAAGGGCGGCGGGCTGGCGCGGGCGGCCCATCCGGCCTCTGTGCTCACGCTGATGCTGTCCGATGTGATCGGCGACCCGATGGATGTGATCGCCTCCGGCCCGACCGCGCCGGACGCCAGCCGCTTCGCCGATGCCTGGGCGGTGGTTGCGCGCTACGGATTGCAGGAAAGGTTGCCTGCCAGCGTGGTGGATCATTTGAAGCTTGGGCTGGCCGGCGATGTGGCTGAAACCGTCAAGGCCGGCGACCCTTGTCTGGTGCACACCACAAACCTGATCGTCGGCAGCAACCGGATGGCGCTGGAGGCGGCCTGCCGGCATGTGCTGCAAGCGGGTTATCAGGCGCGTATCGTAACAGCGGAACTTTGCGGCGAGGCGCGAGAAGTCGCCGTTTCGCTGGCGCGGCTCGCGCGCGACGAACTGATGCAGATGACACCCGGCGAGCGCCGTTGCCTGTTGTTCGGCGGCGAAACCACGGTGACGGTGCGGGGAGATGGGCGGGGCGGTCGCAACCAGGAACTGGCGCTGGCGTTCGCGCTGGCGGTGGACGGGCTGCGCGGTGTGTCGCTGCTGTCGGGCGGAACGGATGGCGGTGATGGGCCGACCGACGCCGCAGGCGCGCGGGTGGATGACTGCACGGCAGCGCTGGCGCGGCAGGCCGGACTCGATCCGCGCGACTTCTTGCAGCGCAACGATTCATACGGCTTCTTCGAGTCACTCGATGCCCTGACCGGCAGCGCCTGTCACCTCAAGACCGGGCCGTCCGATACCAGCGTGATGGACGTGCAAATCCTGTTGCTGAAGGGCTAAGGAGGCGATGATTTATTTACTCCGTTCGCCCTGAGCTTGTCGAAGGGCATTTTAACTGTACGATTTAACATGATTTATTCCGCTCATGGTTCGACAGGCTCACCACGAACGGAATAAATCAGCGTCTCCCTAACGGTTTGGAACGTTTAATGCCGTGGCATTGCCCTTGGCACAGGAGTAGAATTTTTCGCTTTCGTACTGGCATCATCAAACTTCAAGAGAGAGTGAAGATCATGGAAAAGCGCACCGCAGCAAAGAAATCTGACAATGTCCCATCCCCTACTGCTGCCGCCAAGCGTAAGCGAAATCGTCCGGTCAGTGCCGGTGATACGCCGCCCGTGCTGACTCCGGCAGGCGTCCAGTCGTTTGCGGTCGGCGAAGCGGTCGAGGCCGCGAACACCGCCAAATCCGAAGCCTTGAAAGATATCCTGATTGCCGCGCAGAAAGGCGGGGCTTCCCAGTTGATCGAATCGGTCAGCGCAGTGATGGCCGGCGCCTCTCCTGACGAGGCAGCGATGTTGCGCAAGGCGATTTTGGGGACGGACACCAATACGACCGTGGCTAAACTGCACGCCTCCAAGGATGAACAGTTGTCCAGCGACTGGCGCGACGGAGGCTACCCGTACCGCAACCTGATGTCGCGCAAGAATTACGAAAAACAGAAGTATCAGTTGCAGGTCGAGTTGCTGAAGTTGCAGGCCTGGGTCAAGGAGACCGGGCAGAAGGTGGTGATCCTGTTCGAAGGCCGCGATGCGGCGGGCAAGGGCGGCACCATCAAGCGCATGATGGAACATCTCAACCCGCGCGGCGCGCATGTGGTCGCGCTGGAGAAACCTTCCGAGGTAGAGCGCGGCCAGTGGTATTTCCAGCGCTATATCCAACATCTGCCTACCGCCGGTGAGATCGTGCTGTTCGATCGCTCCTGGTACAACCGCGCCGGCGTCGAGAAGGTGATGGGCTTCTGCACTCAGGATGAATATGCCGAGTTCATCCGTCAGACGCCCGAATTCGAGCGCAATCTGGCGCGCAGCGGCGTACACCTGATCAAGTTCTGGTTCTCGGTCAGCCAAGAGGAACAGCACCGGCGCTTCAGAGAGCGCAAGATCCATCCGCTCAAGCAATGGAAACTGTCCCCGGTGGATATGGCTTCGCTGGACAAGTGGGACGAATACACCAAGGCCAAGGAAGCGATGTTCTTCTATACCGACACGGCGGATGCGCCGTGGACGGTGATCAAATCCAACTGCAAAAAGCGCGCCCGCCTCAACGCGATGCGCTACGTGCTGCACAAGCTGCCTTACAGCAACAAGAATCTGGAGGCCATCGGGCCGCTCGACCCGTTGCTGGTAGGTCGTGCCCATGTGGTGTACGAGCGGGGCGAGCGCGAAGCTGCGCTACTTTGAGTGATGGCCCGCCATGGCAACGACGTGGCGGGGCTGCTGTATCGGCGTTTCCCGTCAAAGCGCGGATGTGGCAGCAATGGTATGATTGCGGGTCAATTTTTTTTGCAGGGTGCAGTAATGAAAAGCAGTGAGATTCGCCAGCAGTTCCTCGATTTTTTTGCCTCCAAGGGCCACACGGTAGTCGCCTCCAGTTCGCTGGTTCCCCATGAGGACCCGACGCTGCTGTTCACCAACGCCGGCATGAATCAGTTCAAGGACGTGTTCCTCGGTTTCGACAAACGCCCCTACACCCGCGCCGCTTCCTCGCAGAAATGCGTGCGCGCCGGCGGCAAGCACAACGACCTGGAGAACGTCGGTTACACCGCGCGCCACCACACCTTTTTCGAGATGCTGGGCAACTTCAGCTTCGGCGACTATTTCAAGCAGGACGCCATCAAGTACGCTTGGGAGCTGCTGACCGAAGTGTTCAAACTGCCCAAGGACAGGTTGTATGTCACCGTATATGCCGAGGACGACGAGGCTTACGACATCTGGACCAAGGAAGTCGGCGTGGAGGCCGCACGGGTCATCCGCATCGGCGACAACAAGGGCGCGCGCTACGCCTCGGATAACTTCTGGATGATGGGCGACACCGGCCCGTGCGGCCCCTGCACCGAGATATTCTACGATCACGGCGCGCACATCCCTGGCGGCCTGCCCGGCACACCGGAGGAAGACGGCGACCGCTACATCGAGATCTGGAACAACGTGTTCATGCAGTTCAACCGCGACGAGGCCGGCGTGATGCATCCGCTGCCCAAGCCTTCGGTGGACACCGGCATGGGGCTGGAGCGTATCTCGGCGGTGTTGCAGCACGTGCATGCCAACTACGAGATAGACCTGTTCCAGGCGCTGATCAAAGCGGCGGCGCGCGAGACCAACTGCGCCGATCTGGATTCGCCCTCGCTGAAAGTGCTGGCCGACCATATTCGCGCCTGCTCATTCCTGATCGCCGATGGCGTGATCCCCGGCAACGAAGGTCGCGGCTACGTGCTGCGCCGCATCATCCGCCGCGCCATCCGCCACGGCTACAAGCTGGGCGCGCGCGAGGCGTTCTTCCACAAGCTGGTGGCTGATCTGGTGGGCCAGATGGGCACCGCCTACCCGGAACTAGCCGCCGCCGAGGCGAACGTCAAGGGCGTGCTGAAACTGGAAGAGGAGCGTTTCTTCGCCACCATCGAAAATGGCATGGCGATCTTGGAAGCCGATCTGGCAACGATGGCAGAGCAGGGCATTTCCGTATTCAATGGCGAGACCGCATTCAAGCTGCACGACACCTTCGGCTTCCCGTTGGACCTGACCGCCGACATCTGCCGCGAGCGCGGCGTGACGGTGGACGATGCGGCCTTCAACGCCGCGATGGCGCGCCAGAAGGAACAGGCGCGCGCCGCTGGCAAGTTCAAGATGGCGGCGAATCTGGAGTACAGCGGTGCGCCGACCACTTTCCACGGTTACGACACGCTGGAACACAAGGGCAACGTGCTGGCGCTGTACAAGGATGGCGCACAGGTGGCGGAACTGGTCGAGGGCGACAGCGGCGTGGTGGTGTTGGACGACACGCCGTTCTACGCCGAATCGGGTGGCCAGGTCGGCGACCGGGGCGAGTTGAAGGGCGCGCAGGGCATCTTCGCGGTGGAAGACACGCTGAAGATACAGGCCAGCGTGTTCGGCCATCACGGCACACTGACCACCGGCAAGCTCAAGGTGGGCGACAGCCTCGCCGCGCGGGTCAATCTGGCGGCGCGGCGCGCCACCGAGCGCAACCACTCGGTCACCCACCTGATGCACAAGGCGCTGAACGAGGTGCTGGGCGCGCACGTGCAGCAGAAGGGTTCGCAGGTTGACCCTGACAAGACGCGCTTCGACTTCGTCCACAGCCAGCCGATGAGCGATGCGGAAATCCTGCGTGTCGAGGCCATCGTCAACGCCGAGGTGCTTGCCAACGCGGCAACCTCCGCCCGCGTGATGGCAATTGCCGACGCGCAGCAGACGGGTGCGAAGATGCTGTTCGGCGAGAAATACGGCGACGAGGTGCGTGTGCTGACCATCGGTTCTTCCAAGGAATTGTGCGGCGGCACGCATGTGGTGCGCACCGGCGACATCGGTCTGTTCAAGATCGTCGCGGAATCCGGCGTGGCGGCCGGGGTGCGCCGCGTCGAGGCAGTCACCGGCGAAGGCGCGCTGGCGCTGATCCAGCAGCAGGAAAACCAGTTGCGCAACGTCGCCCATGCGGTCAAGGCGCAGCCCCATGAAGCCGCCGCGCGCATCGCGCAGGTCATGGAAAACGTCAAGGCGCTGGAAAAGGAACTGGCCGCGCTGAAATCGAAACTGGCCTCGGCGCAGGGCGACGAGCTGGTGAATCAGGCGCAGGACATCAACGGCGTGAAAGTGCTGGCGGCCAAGCTGGATGGTGCGGATGTCGCTACGCTGCGCGAGACCATGGACAAGCTGCGCGACAAACTCAAGACTGCCGCCATTGTGCTGGCCTCGGTAAGCGACGGCAAGGTCAGCCTGATCGCGGGCGTGACGGCAGACACCACCGGCAAGGTCAAAGCCGGCGAGCTGGTCAATTTCGTCGCCCAGCAGGTCGGTGGCAAAGGCGGCGGCAGACCGGACATGGCACAGGCGGGCGGTACCAATCCCGAAAATCTGGCAGCGGCATTAGCCTCAGTCGGAGCATGGGTGCAAGGCAAATTGTAGAAAAGCGGCGGCGCTTGAAATTACTATTGTCCAGCTTGATGCAGGCTGGACAGGATGCTGGAATCGCAGATGGCAACAATATCATTGAATATCTTGTTCGTCGGAATCACACAGCAGCATGTTGCGATTCTGCTGGATGAATTGCGCCGGGGTGGTTATGCGCCGTGTGCGACTGTGCTCGAAGAAGTGACTGGTTGGGACGATGTGCTGTCCGAAGATTTTCAGGTGTTGGTTGCAGACTCACTGGATAAACATCCGCAGCTGATCTCGCAAATCAACCAACTGTTGAACGATACTCGGCTGGATATCGTATTGCTGGCCTATTCCCAACCGGTTTCGCACGACCAGATTGTCGAAGTGATGCATGCCGGCGCGCATGACTTTATCAGCACCAACAATCCAGCTCGCATACTTATCGCCGTAGAACGCGAATTGGGCAATGTGAAACTGCGAGCCGAGCAGCGTGAGCGTGTTGTCACAGATCACTTGTTGCGCGAGGTGAGCGGCATGATCCTGCGCGGATGGGATGTCGTGCCGCTGGCATCCAGAGTCTGTCAGCGTGCGGTCGAGTTGTTTGGCTTTAGTCTGGTCTGGATAGCCAGCAAGCAAATGGACGGGACTGTGTCTGTGCTGGCCGCAGCCGGTGCAGTGACTTATCTGGATAGTGTAGAAGTGCGCTGGGATGACACCTCACAAGGGTGTGGTACGACCGGCACGGCTATCAAGGAAGTCAGGCCTGTCGTGTTGCATACCGATGCCTCGGAGTTCACGCCCTGGTATGAGCAGGCGCAGCGTTATGGAATGCAAAGTGTACTATCCATGCCGATGATCGCGTCGGGTGAGGTGACTGGCGCAATCATGTTTTATTCGTCGCGGCGCGATGTATTCGATGCAGCGGCGGTCGAACGTTTCTCCATTTTCGCCAATCATGTCGCCGTCGGCATCATGGTGGCAAAGGAACAGCAGCAATTGCGCCTACTCAGCTCTGCGATGAACAGCGCAATTAACGCCATGTTCATCACCACCCGTGAGGGTGAGATCGTCTGGTTCAACGATGCGATGCTGACGTTCAGCGGATACTCTGCTGATGAATTGATGCATAGCAATCCTCGCATCCTGAGTGCGGATGAATATGATGACCTTCACTGGTCAGAATTCTGGCAGACCATTTTGAGCGGCAAGGCGTGGCGTGGCGATTTGGTGAACCGCCGTCGCGACGGCAGCACTTATACCGTGGTGCAAAACATCACTCCGCTTTATGACGATCAAAATCATTTGAGTCATTTTCTCGCTGTACATCAGGATATTTCCGAGCAGAAAGAGCTGGAGCGCGAGATCGAATATCTTGCCTATCACGATGTGTTGACCGGTTTGCCGAATCGCGTGCTGTTCCAGGATAGGTTGCAGTCGGCGATCAATCAGGCAAGGCGCGACAAGGCCGGGTTTGCGCTGTTTTTCATTGATCTGGACGGCTTCAAGCAGGTCAACGATACGCTGGGTCACCTGGCCGGCGACCGGTTGCTGCAGATCGTCGCCGAGCGCCTGCGCGCCTGCGTGCGTGAGGCGGACACGGTGGCGCGACTTTCGGGCGACGAGTTCACCGTATTGCTGCGTGACTCTTCGGATATCGAGGGCTTACAGCGGGTCGCGGACAAGCTCATCGAGAGCATCGCCCAACCTTACGAAGTGTTCGAGTCGCGGGCCAGCGTCACCGCCAGCATAGGCATCAGCCTCTATCCCGACCACGCGCAGGGCATGGAGAAGCTGCTGATCTACGCCGACGAGGCGATGTACAGCGCCAAACAGGCCGGCAAGAACAACTACCGGATCTATCAGCCCAAAATCGGAAACCCTGACAGCAGTCGGCTGGAGCGGTAACGGGCGGCGCTAAACTGCCTTTGGCCCGTTTCGGGGTTTCGTCAGGTGCATTCGTATTTCAAATACCAACCGTTACTCAGTGGGGTGATTTCACTGAAATCCCCTTCGTCATGCCTCCCCGATGGAGCAGGCGGAGCTTCCTGCTGCCAATTTATTTCACCGCTACAACCCGAAACCGCCAATCCTGCACGATAAACCAGCACCATTACTCGCTGGGGTGCAAACTTCGAAGCATGGCAAAATCTAACCCGCTCAGAGCCTGTTTTGGCGAACAAAACTTTGTACTCGCCGTATCGCTCCCTAGTTAATCCTACGGATTTAAGAACCTCCGAAAGAGACAGCTTGGTTTCGTAATCATTGCGGTGTGTCCATTCGCCACCGCCCAACCAGTATTCTCCAATATTGTCGAGACCAACGACAAAACATTCCTTTTGCACCGTATCTTCAACAATCATTTTTTTGAGATTCTCAAAAGCATCAGGGGCCGCTGAATATTTCGCAGTCAATTCATTTGTCGAGGGCGGATTTGAACATGAGGCCAGCAGCAGAGCTGCTAAGGAGAGGGGAAACCGCTTACTCATAACGAATAAAAGGGACTTCCCCGTCCTGAAGGAGCGGAGAAGTTACCGCGACCGGCAACAAAAGTGCCAAGATGGAATTTCTGGATTTCATCTAAACCTACGAGAGGGGGAAGTCATGAGCATTATC
>JAQTZW010000026.1 GCA_028687575.1 Gallionella sp.
GCTCGCTGCCACATGTGCAGCCCAAAATTCCGTTCCCATTTTCATCATTCACAACCTCCGTATTGAAGGCATGAATCATGCAAAATTTGAAATCAGCCAACAAGTCTGTGGTTTATGACGCGCTTACTATTTAAGCGCTAAGGTCACTCCTCGAATAACAACTGCCCATTTGCGAAGGCAAAACGTTTTAATCTCTGGTCGTCAAGATCTTGGAATAACTTGCCTTCGTGTGCATTAACAATACTCAGGGCGATCCGCCTAACTTCAGGATTGTTCTCGAAGTTTTCTTTTGTAATCATGTCATAAAAGTTTTCGCCGAACTCTTCTTCAAAAGCCTCGAATGCCTCAATGATCACACTGTCACTTACGACAAAGTTTTTGTCGATGCATGACGTTATCATGTTTTGACTTTTTTGTTCCCAATGTGCGAACTCGGTCAACACTAAGACGCTTATCATTTCGCTTTCATTGGGTCGCTTATCAAAGCTATTAAACCTTCTCTTCCTTACGTCGAGTGCAACAAATGATGATTGCTTAGCTTTTTCTGGAGTTTGAGGGCCGGAGAGGCAATCATTTAGCAAGGCAACTACGAATTCATTTTCAATCGAGATGATTTCAAGTATTCGACAATTTTTGAGCGAATATTCAACATCACGCAAACTCTGATTATTACCAATAACTTCAGAAAAATTCTCATCTGAAAGGGTGAATACTATTCTGCTACCCGCAAAGATTTCCTCGCTAAATAAAAAGCCCTCGTCTTCCACTAGGCGGATTTGGATCTGATGATTCCTATTAAATGAGACCTCATATGTATAACGCACGTCTGCCCCTCTAGGCGCGAAGGAAACCGAGAAGGTTGTATCAAAAGGAACTCTGTAGCTCTTGTTGTCATGCCGATCAAATGTGCTTTTAAAGCCACTATTGACGGTTTGCTCGACCCCAACTTTTTTGCACTCAATAAAAGCAAATATCGTAGTGGGGTCCGTAATCTCCCCGCCATTTTTAACTAGCGGTTGGTTATTTCGATCCAGAGATGGTGTGTTTAATAACGTAAACTCCACCTTGTGCCCTGCATCGGAGAAACCAAAAAGCTTTGGCTCAACATGCAATCTTGACCTCAGGTCTGTATTCCTGACGATTGCGGCGTAAGTTAAGACTTCTAGCATATCTCCAATTTTTCGCCCTACTTGATGCCCTGCGTGGCGAAAATGGGAAATATACTTAAAAACATCCGAAAGCCCACTCATCAAATCCCCTGAAATAATTCTTCCACAGCAATCTCTAGCGCGTCAGCAAACTTCTTGATATTCAACAAGCTTACGTTTCTCTCACCACGCTCCACTCCACCAACATAACTTCGATCCAGACCCGCAGCATCAGCAAAGGCTTCTTGTGAAAGTCCGCGAGCTTTCCGAAGAGTTCGCAAGCGAAGCCCAAATTCGGATATGAAGTCATGGTTGTTGGTTTTTTTCATTCGGGGATAATCAATATATGTATACGATAAGTCCACGGACTTAACGTACCATTTTGTTCCGAACCTGATGTGCCACCATGAATCGTTCGATAGCTTTCTAAGGCGGGAGAAGTTCAATGAACTGGCCGGACAACAACTACGTGACAGCAGCCTTTGTGATGTGATTGGTTCAACCAGCATGCTGCGCCAACACCATTTTCATAGAATCGCCACAGTCCGTTATGGCCGAATTGTAGTCCGTTATCAAAATGACGCCGCCAGCCGCAATTGGGACACAGCCGCCCTCACCAAGCCGCACCATAACAAATCCCCCCGCCAGAACAACATGCCAAGCGGCCTATACATTCCTCTGCCGCCCCGCCGCCTATCTTTTTGAATCGCGTTGTAACCTTTTCCCTGCGCCCGCCGAATCAAGGGGCGGAGGCACTCTCCATCACTCAACTTTATAAAGGGATACATCATGAACGCAACTCAAGGCATTCTCTCGGCAGCAATCGGTGGTCTGTTGGTCATGGGCTTGGTTGGCAATGCAGCGGCAGCCGACATGAAGATGGAAAAATGTTACGGCGTGGCGAAGGCGGGCAAGAACGATTGCGGCAGCAAGGCGGCGGGACATGCTTGCGCGGGGCAAGCCAGCAAGAATAGCGACGCGAACGATTTCGTAGCCGTGCCTGCCGGCACCTGCGACAAGCTGGCGAATGGCTCGACCGAACCGGCTGGCGCAATGATGATGAAGAAATAATGATGCGTGCGCCCGCAAGCCATAAGGCCGTTCGCATTGAGCATGTCGAAATGCGAGATCTGTCCTGTGCTTCGACTGGCTCAGCACGAACGGCGGAGCGTTCTTCGATGTGCCAACTGCCTTGCATGGCAGGCATCGGCTTGCGGGCATCGCATTATCAACAGGTGCTGGAACAGCGCCCGGCCTTGGGCTGGGTGGAGGTTCACAGCGAGAATTTTTTCGGCGGCGGTGCGCCCTTGCGCACGCTGCGACAGGTGGCGGAGCAGTATCCCGTCAGTCTGCATGGCGTGGGCATGGGGCTGGCCTCGCCCGATCCGCTGGATGCGGGGCATCTGCGCGAGTTGCGCCGCTTGTGCGATGCGGTGAATCCCGCCAGCGTTTCCGAACATCTGTGCTGGAACACGGTGGGCGGCATCGCCATCAACGATCTGTTGCCCTTCCCTTACACGCGCGACGCGCTGACACATGTGGCCGATCGCATCCGACAAGTGCAGGATGCGCTGGGGCGCAGGATTTTGATCGAGAACCTGTCTTATTACGTGGCATTCCGCAGCAGCGAGATGCGCGAGGAAGAATTCCTCACCGAGTTGGTGGCGCGCACCGGCTGCGGCATTCTGTTCGACGTGAATAATTTGTTCGTCAATGCGGTGAATCTGGGCGTGGACGCGGATGCGTTCATTCACGGCATTCCTGCCGAGGCAGTGGGCGAATATCACCTGGCGGGGCCGAGCTTGATGGACGGCTGCCTGGTGGATACGCACAGCGCGCCGGTGTTCGACGAGGCGTGGGATTTGTATGAAAAAGCCCTGCGCCATATCGGCAAGCGCCCGACCTTGATCGAGTGGGATGTGGATATTCCGGCGCTGGAGGTGCTGCAAGGCGAGGCGTGCAAAGCGCAACAGCGGATGGATGCTGTTGGCTTTACGAATGCCAACTACTCCGTTCGTGGTGAGCTTGTCGAACCATGAACGGCCCTTCGACAGGCTCAGGGCGAACGGTACTCCCCAAAGGTTTCTTATGACCCACTGGACTCACACCCTCGCGCAATTCTCCAGCGTCATCCGCAACGGTGCCGACTTTGCGCCCGGCGAGATCATCTGCCCGAATTATTCCGTCGCGCGCGGCGTCGAGGTATACCGCAACAACTATCGCGGCAATCTGCACGACACGCTGGCAGGCGCGTATCCGGTGATGCGGCTGTTGGTGGGGGAAGATTTTTTCCGTGTGCTGGCAAAATGTTTCATCGAGCAACACCCATCGCGCAGCGGCAATCTGCATCGCTATGGCGGCGAGATGGCGGCTTTCCTGACGCACTTCGAGCGCACTCGGCATCTGCCTTATCTGCCAGACATGGCACGGCTGGAGTGGGCGTACCACCATGCGTATTTTGCCGACGACCTGCCGCCATTCGATCTCTCGCGCTTGGCAAGCGTCGCGCCGGATTCGTATGGCGATTTGCTTTGGAAGTTGCACCCGGGCTGCACGTTGCTCACTTCCGACTATCCGCTCTCGCAACTCTGGCTGGCGCATCAGGCAGGCGTGCCCGACGCGTTCGACATCAACATGAATGAAGGGGGCGAACACGTGCTGGTGCACCGAAACGAAGAGGGCGTGGAGCTTATCCACATTGCGCCAGCATCGTGCCATTGGTTACTGCGATTGCAGCGAGGCTTGCCGATGGGTGTGGCGACCGAGGCGACGATTTCCGATTACCCGGATTTTGATTTGGCGACTGCGTTGCGTCATTACTTGGCGCAGGGAGTGTTGGTGGGCTTTGATATTGCAGGAGAGGAAGGATGAGGGGCGTGCTGCACAAGGGCTTGCATCATTATTACCGTAGCAGTCGCTACTTGTTGCACGCTGTCCCCGTACTGGACGTGGCGCTGCGGCTGTTCCTCGCTAACGTGTTCTTCAAATCCGGTCTGACCAAGTTGCAGACCTGGGATAGCACGCTGTATCTGTTCCGCGAGGAATACAAAGTGCCGCTATTGCCGCCAGATTTCGCGGCTTACCTCGCCACGGGTGCGGAACTGGCGCTGCCGGTGTTGCTGGTGTTTGGGCTGTTCGGGCGTTTTGCTGCATTGGGATTGTTCATCCTCAATGCGGTGGCAGCCTATTCGTATTATGAGCAGTTGAGCGCAGCGGGTTTACAGCAGCATTTTTATTGGGGGGCGTTGCTGGCGGTGTTGCTGCTGCACGGACTGGGCAAGTGGTCTCTGGATGAGTGGCTGGAGCTGCGTTGCAAATAGGCTGGTCATATTTATTGCCGCACGGTCGGGTTACTATGCGCCCGTTTGATTTAATCACAACACGCCGGTGACAGACATTAGTGACCCATTTGCAAGCTTGATGCAGTGCTCCCTGAACGGGGATGCGCAAGCCTATGCCGCGCTGCTGAAAGAGACTGCGCGACTATTGCGCCCGTTTCTGGCCAAGCGCCTGTACCACGGCAATGAGGTGGATGATGTGCTGCAGGAGATATTGATCTCGATCCACAAGGCCCGTCACACCTACGATGGTGAGCGCCCGTACCTGCCCTGGGTGTATGCCATCGCCAGGTTCAGGTTGCAGGATCATCTGCGTTCGCACTATGCCGACGAGTTGCACGGGGCTGAAGATATCGCCGAACTGGAAGAGACACTGCCCGACGAGCTAACCGAAGCGGCGTTCAGCTACGAATCCATCAGTGGCGAGGTGGAAGCACTTCCCGAGAAGCAGGCCAGCATCCTGCGGTTGATGCATCAGGAGGGTTACACCGCCAAGGAAGTTGCCGCGAAGCTGGGCATGAATGAATCGGCAGTCAAGGTGTCGGCGCATCGCGCCTACAAGATTTTGCGTGAAAGGCTGGAACGCTAATGGACAACATGGACGATCTGATTGCATCGTTGAGCAAAGAGGTGACACCGCTCAAGCCTGCACCCCATCCGCTGCGGCTGGGTTTGAAATGGTTGGCGATCGCCACGGCCTACCTTGCCGTTACGCTGTCGATTTTCGGCGTGCGACCGGACCTGATGCAGCAATTTATCAAGCCGGTATTTAGTGCCGAAATCATGGCGCTGTGCGGCATATTCATCGCCAGTGCATTGAGCGCAGCTGTGCTGTCCTTTCCCGATTTGCACCAGAAGCGGGCGTTGGCATTTGCGCCGCTGCTGATGTTTGCGCTGTTCGTCGGGGTGATGGGGTTCGCCTGGCACGCCGACCAGCCACCCGCTCCGTTACCCATGCACAGCTTCGAGTGCACCTTGAGCATTCTGATGTTCTCGCTGTTGCCCGCACTGGCAATCTTCAATGTTCTGCGGCGCTATGCCAGCACACATCTGAGCTATTCCGGCATTGCTGCATTGCTGTTTGCGTTTAGTACGGGGGCGCTGTGGCTGCGACTGTATGAGGCCACCGATTCAGTCGTTCACCTGATTGAATGGCATTATCTGCCAATAATGGGAGTGATTCTGGTCGGCGGCTGGTTGGGCAAGACGGTTCTGAAATGGTGAGGACAGATTGCTGGGGCAGGCAATAAGCCAGTGTCAGCGACCGAGCAAGCTGTTGGCGGTAGCACTAATAAATCACAATGGCCCGGTAACGTGAACGGCCATCGTGCTTATTTGATCTGCCCGCGTTCTATGCTTATTCCGACCATCTTGCAGTTGCGGATGGCCTGCAGTTTGGCGACGCTGACCTTGACCCAGGGCGCGTTGAAGTCTTTGAGGATGATCTGGGCGATGTGCTCGGCCAGCGTTTCCAGCAGTGAAAAATGCCCTTCGCTCAATACGCTCTGGATGTGTCGGGCGACATCGGCATAGTCCAACGCATCGTTGATGTCGTCGCTGAAGCAGGCGCGGCTGTTGGGCAGGGCGATGTCGAGATCGAGTTGCAGGGTTTGCGGTACGCGTTTTTCCCGTTCGTAGATGCCGATCAGGGTGGTGACCTTGAGTTCGCGTAGAAAGATGTAATCCATTGTTTTCGTTTTTTGGTGGTTGGATGGCGATTCGCGTAGAATTCGCGGCTATCGAATTCTAAGGTATTCCCGATGTTGACCCTAATTTTTGTTGTGGCGGCCTACCTGCTCGGCTCGGTTTCGTTTGCGGTGGTCACCAGCAAGGCGTTCGGCATGGCTGATCCGCGCACTTACGGTTCCGGCAATCCCGGCGCCACCAATGTGTTGCGTAGCGGTAAAAAATTGGCTGCCGCCTTGACGCTGTTGGGCGATGCGGCCAAGGGCTGGCTGGCAGTGTTCCTGGCAATCAAATATGCGCCGCATGATGCTCAGGGTTTGTTGCTGGTGGCGCTGGTGATGCTGGCGGTGTTCCTCGGTCATGTATTCCCGATATTTTTGAAATTTCAGGGCGGCAAGGGCGTGGCTACCGCGCTTGGGGTGCTGCTGGCGTTGAATGGTTGGATAGGTCTGGCGGTGCTGGGGACCTGGCTGCTGGTGGCGCTGGTGTTTCGTTATTCCTCGTTGTCGGCCGTGGTGGCAGCGTCAGCCGCGCCGGTTTATGTGATGTTGTCGCACATGCGCCCGGAAATGGTGATTGCCACCATGCTCATGTCCGCGCTGCTGATCTGGCGGCACAAGACCAACATCAAGAAGTTGATGACGGGCAGGGAAAGCAAGATCGGCAGCAAAAAGGATAAGCCTGCGGAGCAGTGAGTCCGGGCTTCAGTCGATCTGCTGCAGATCCCAGCGCGGCCTGACATCGAAGCGGTAATCCTTGCCGCCCTGCTGTTGCGCGAGGCGTAACGCGCCGGCGAAGGCAATCATCGCGCCGTTGTCGGTACAAAATTCCAGATCGGGGTAGAACACCGTACCGCCGCGCCTGCCTATCACCTCGTTCAATCTTTTGCGCAACATCTGGTTCGCGCCTACACCTCCTGCCACTACCAACTGACTCAGTCCACTTTGTGCCAAAGCGGCGAGAGCCTTGTGCGCCAAAATGTCCACGATGGCTTCCTGAGCTGCGCAGGCGATGTCGGCGCGGGTCTGATTGTCGTCGGGACTTTGCTTCACCAGCGTCAATACCGCCGTCTTGAGGCCGCTAAAGCTGAAGTCCAGGTCGCCACTGTGCAGCATCGGGCGCGGCAGTTTATAAGTTCCGCTACGGCCTTGTGCGGCAAGGCGAGCCAAAGCGGGACCGCCCGGATAGCCCAGTCCCAGCAGTTTGGCGCTCTTGTCAAATGCTTCGCCCGCCGCGTCATCCAGAGTTTCGCCGAGCAAAGTGTATTGCCCCACGCCATCAACGCGCATCAGTTGGGTATGGCCGCCTGATACCAGTAATGCAATAAAAGGAAATTCTGGCGCCGGATCGGATAGCAGTGGCGAGAGTAAATGGCCTTCCAGATGGTGGATGCCGATGGTCGGGATGTCGAGCGCATAAGCCAGCGCATTGGCTACGCTGGCCCCAACCAGCAGTGCGCCGCCCAGCCCCGGCCCTTGCGTATAGGCGATTGCGGCAATCTGCTTGAGCGTGATGTCGGCCTGCTTCAAGACCTGATGCACCAGCGGGATGACGCGATGCACGTGCTCGCGCGAGGCGAGTTCGGGCACGACGCCGCCGTATTCCGAGTGCAAGGGGATCTGCGTATGTAGCGCATGAGCCAGCAAGCCGCGCCCCATTTGATACAGCGCGATGCCGGTTTCGTCGCAGGAGGATTCAATTCCGAGAGTAATCAATGACATTGCAAGCCTTTCTGAGAAGCCGTCATTGTAAGTACAAACAAGCCTAATGTTCAGCCGGAAACCTGTTTGGAAGATATTTCCAAAAAAGTATTGACGTTTTGTTTCAGGTGTCTATAATGCGCGGCTCTTCGCTGCTGGCGGGGCGGTGTGACGGGGTGGTTTGATAGAAAACCACTTAATAATCAGGCATCTGATTATGTTGCGCGGTTCAGTGTGG
>JAQTZW010000007.1 GCA_028687575.1 Gallionella sp.
ACGGTTTTTTAACCAAAGGCGATTCCAGATAGGATTTGAAATCGTCGGAATGCAAAAACGTGCTGAAAGCCACGTCAATAAAGGGCTACAGCGAAATGAACTTAAAATCTACCGGACAGTAGTGATACAGAAAGTAAAAAGGATGCGTTTGAGAGGATTGTCCAACTATTTGACGAGAATAAAGGCGACATCATGGTACTTGCGCGATTTATGCAGATTATTCCACCATTCCTATGCCGTCGTTTAAATGGTCAAATTATCAATATCCACCACAGTTTCTTACCCTCATTTGTAGGTGCAAAGCCCTATCACCAAGCATATCAACGAGGCGTGAAACTAATCGGTGCAACATGTCATTTCGTAACCGACGAATTGGATGCAGGGCCTATTATCGAGCAAGACACCATGAGAATAGATCACGGAGACACAATCGAAGATCTGGTGCGTTATGGACGAGATATCGAAAAAAATGTTCTGGCGCGGGGGTTGCGCTATCACGTAGAAGATAGAGTTTTAATATGCGGTAATAAAACAATTGTTTTCAGATAATTACAATAATATTGAATTACCACTCACAAAACTTGTCTGAGAAGTTTGGGATACGGCAACAGCACATAGATGGTCGAAAATACGATTCCAACACACCTAGGAAACTATTCTATCGTCGAGCAAATAGGTATTGGGGCAAGTTCCAATGTTTATCTCGCTATTGAAAGTGGAAGCTATGCGTCGGTTGCCATCAAACAGTTACGAAAAACGACACAATCTGAAACTTATCGTAAATTATTAGCCAACGAATTCGAATTCTCGAGCAAGCTCCGCCACAAGAATATAGTTAGGCCTCTTGGTGCAGACTTCACAGAAGTTACAGGACACTACCTGGTCATGGAATTCATCAGGGGTGTGTCACTAAATCAGCATCAGTACGCAGATTCCTTACTGCCTATTAACAAGGTACTGTCCATCATCGAGCAAATAGCACGCGCACTGGAGTACTGCGCGTCACAAAGCATAGTGCATAGGGACGTAAAACCAGAAAATATAATTTTGATGTACAACGGCATGACCAAACTGACAGATTTTGGTTGTGCAGTAAGCACTGGATCGGGGGGAAATATGGTAGCGGGCAGTCTCGCATACATGTCTCCAGAACAGTTAGAGGGATTACCGCTGGATGAACGAGCTGACATCTATTCAGTTGGCGCGCTAATGTACAGATTGCTCACTGGTAGAAATATATTCGATGCGGAAGATGAATATGAAGCGCGCACAGCAGTGTTAAATTATCCGGCGATTCCGATTCATACACATCGAAAAGAACTTCCAATCGAACTGGTTGAAATTATCCACCGCGCATTGGAAAAAAATGCCAATGACAGATATTCAGACTGGAAAGAATTTATTACAGAATTTGTCAGGGCTGCAGAGAAAATCAAAAATTCAGAACATGAAATGGATATATATCGCGGATTCAGCGCTTCAACCCAGACGGCAATTTATGAACACCTGTCAGCATCACGGCAATTTTCCCGTAGCGTTCTATCGCGGAGTGTAATGCCACGCGAATAATAAAGGTTATTAACAGTGTGCTAACCTTCAATATTCAACGCAATGTTTTGACGTACTTTTTCTCGGATGGAGGGGCGATTTCTGATACCGCTATGGCTTTTGTTGTATTTGCCAGTAAGGGGTGAATCTCCTCAATACGTTCTGCCAATTCGAGAAGTTCTGGGTGATTCGTGCCGCGAGCGATATTGATCACTTCAAGAGCATAAACGACATCTAGGGATAACCATTCGACATCAATCATGCGGTCCTTTTCACGTCTAAGCAAAACATATACTCGTCCTGCCAATGCGAATAGACGTTCCATTTCCCCAGCCATTTGATAACTCCTTAATTGTAATTGTAAAAAAAAGGCACCTGTTACAGTGCCCTTGAAGCGGAGCTTGGGAAGCTCCGGGAGAAGAGATTAAATATTGTATGCACGTTCACCGTGTGAAATGGTATCCAAACCTTCACGCTCTTCTTCGGTAGTAACACGCAGACCGATGGTCATATCAATCAATTTGTAGCAGATAAAGGCCACTAAACCAGACCAGACTACGGTAGTCAGAACGGCTTGAGCTTGTATCCACAACTGCCCCATCATGTCGGTATTGACTATGGCATTGTTGACGTAATCAACGATACCTGTACCACCCAAGCTGAAGTTGTTGAACACACCTGTCAACAAAGCACCCAAAATACCGCCGATACCATGGATACCGAAGACATCGAGAGCATCATCAGCTCCGAGCAGCTTCTTGAGTCCTGTTACACCCCAGAAGCACACCACACCAGCCAGCGCACCGATCACCAGTCCCCCGCCTACACCAACCCAACCGCAAGCCGGTGTGATGGCAACCAGGCCTGCAACAGCACCGGATGCGGCACCCAACAGGCTTGGCTTGCCTTTAAGCAGCCATTCAGCACCCAACCAGGTTACAACGGCAGCAGCGGTGGCCATCAATGTGTTGGCAAAAGCCAGAGTTGCAGTGCCACCCGCTTCCAAAGCAGAGCCAGCGTTGAAGCCGAACCAGCCTACCCATAGCAACGAAGCGCCGATCATGGTCATAACCAGGTTGTGAGGCGCCATAGATTCTTTGCCGTAACCAACACGTTTTCCCACCATGAAAGCACCGACCAAACCGGCAATCGCAGCATTGATGTGTACTACGGTACCGCCAGCAAAGTCCAGCGCACCCTTTTGGAACAACCAGCCAGCTGTTGCATTGGCAGCGTCAGCTGCAGCTTGGGAGGTATACGCATCAGGACCCGCCCAGAACCACACCATGTGCGCAATCGGGAGATAGGCAAAGGTAAACCACAGTGCAGAGAACAGCATCACTGCAGAAAACTTCATCCGTTCAGCGAAAGCACCGACTATCAAGGCTACAGTGATGGCAGCGAAGGTAGCTTGAAAGGCAACAAAGGTGAACTCAGGGATGACCACACCCTTACTGAAAGTGGCCGCATTGGCAACACTGCCGGTCAATGGATCAAAAATCCCTTTGAGGAACATGCGATCCAAGCCGCCGATGAAGGCATTACCCTCTGTGAATGCTAGTGAGTAGCCATAAATAGCCCAAAGAACGGTAATCATGGCGAAGATACTGAAAACCTGCATCAGTATGGATAGCATGTTCTTACTGCGCACCAGACCACCATAGAACAGCGCCAGGCCAGGGATAGACATCATAATCACCAGCAAGGTACATAACATCATCCAAGAAGTATCACCCTTATCAGGCACGGGAGCAGCAGCAACAGCAACAGCTTGCTCAATTGGAGTAGCAACTACTGCGGCAGATTCAGCAACAGCAGATGCGGCCGGCGTCATCGAAGCAACTTCTTCCGCAAATGTCGGGACAGATAACAGGCAAAGCCCAAGGCATAGCGCCATTAGCGCCAAAAACTTATTCATGATTTTCTCCTGAAGTATGATTAGAGTGCTTCGATACCAGACTCGCCTGTGCGGATGCGGATAACCTGCTCCAGGCTCTGCACGAATATCTTGCCATCGCCAATCTTGCCGGTCTGGGCTGACTTCTCGATCGCTTCAAGAACACGATCAAGCTGATCCTCTTGAATGGCTGCCTCAACTTTAATCTTGGGCAAGAAGTCCACAACGTATTCGGCACCACGATACAGCTCAGTGTGCCCCTTTTGCCGGCCAAATCCCTTGACCTCGGTAACCGTGATGCCTTGAACGCCAATAGCGGAAAGGGCTTCACGTACTTCGTCGAGTTTGAATGGCTTGATGATAGCAGTGACCATTTTCATGTTTATCCTCCTGGGCGGGGTATCCCCCGCCCCATGTCAAATTAGAACGAATGAGTCAAGGAAAGGGCTGCAGTACCTTTGCCCCAGTTTCCGCCGATTGGATAGGTCCAGGCAGGGCCGGCATTGGTGCTGGAGTACGACAGAGTCAATACGTAGCCACTGATGTCCTTACTTACACCCAACTTGTAATCTGTGTAAGTCAGCAGTGAAGCTGCCGCTGGCTTGAAAGTTTGTTTGCCCACGTGCGCGGCAACAGTGAAGCCACTTTCACCAACAGGAACACTCGCATTCAGTTCCAGATAGTTCGTACCCTTGGCGGCTGGCACGGTCAGGAATTGTCCCAGGCCATATGAATACTTGGCAGTAAACCATTTGTAGCCGAGTGCACCGTAGATTTCATCGGTGTCGGCCTTGGCGAAGCCAGGTGCAGCAGTGTATTTGCCAAGATAGTTGTAACGGATGATGCCGACGTCATAACTGAAGTCTTCGGCAAAACCATTCCTGAAACCCAGATAGGTATCAAGTTCCATGGTGGAGTTGCCAGTGCCGGCGGCAATTGCACCACTGTCCGCAATCCAGCTCACGTTAGAACCCCAAACACCGGCATAGAAGCCGCTGCTATGAGCATAATCCACACCACCTTGTATCGCAGCGTTATGTGAGGTTTGTGCGATACCCCGGAAGATGTAATCAGTTGTAAAGCCGACGTTAGCAGTGAATGGCGAAGCTTCCTCGGCCAGCGCGACAGACGGGGCAGCCAAAGCAGCCAGGATCAAAGAGGTCAATAATTTATTGCGTGACATGGTAAATCCTTTCATTAAGTTAAAAACGCGATATTGAATTCCCGCGAAAAATATAAAGCAAATAGCGTGCCACATTTATTTCGTTATAAAAAACAACATATTAAGTAATGATAGTGATTTTATGAAAATAGGGTCGCACCACAAGGAGGCACCAATTAATGCATCTGCACCAGATGTGTGCCGTCGTCGAAGCTGAAGTTTGATAAACTGTGTTCTAAGAGAGATAACGACCACAAAACGCTGTAGCGGTCTTCATTTCGGGAGTTTCATACCAAATTTAAGGAGTACAACATGTTGAACGCTAAGACTTTCGAAGACTTGTCAGCAAAAATCAGTGCGGCTGTAGAAAACAGTCCGGCAAAGGATATTGAAAAAAATATGAGGGCTTTGCTGGTGCAAGGCTTATCCAAACTTGATCTGGTGACGCGCGAGGAATTCGATATTCAGTCACAAGTGTTAGCGCGTGCTAGGGAACAGTTAATCGAGCTGGAGGCGCGCATAAAGGAACTGGAAGCGCAGCAACACACTAAAGTTAAATAAAATGAGCTTGGCTGTACTATACAGCCGTGCGCTGTCTGGCATGCAGGCTGAATTGGTGACCGTTGAGGTTCACTTGGCCAATGGCCTGCCAAGTTTCACCATCGTCGGTTTACCGGAAACCGAGGTCAAGGAAAGTCGTGAGCGGGTGCGTGCCGCGTTGCAAAATTGCCAATTTGATTTTCCTGCACGACGCATCACTGTCAATCTGGCGCCAGCTGACCTTCCAAAGGAAAGTGGGCGTTACGACTTGCCGATAGCGCTTGGTATTTTGGCGGCAACAGGACAGATTCCGGCGGATCAACTTTCAAAATATGAATATGCAGGAGAGCTTGCGCTGACCGGGGAATTGCGACCGATACGTGGCGCACTTGCGATGACTTACAATGCCGCGAGCAATGGACGAGCTTTTATTTTGCCGGAAGAGAATGCGCCGGAAGCCGCGTTGGTAGAGGCTGCGACTGTATATCCCGGAAAGTCATTGTTGCAGGTGGCGGCGCATCTGGCGGGACGCGAGCTTATTCAGCCATATGTCAGTCAGCCGGATACGCTTGGCCACCAATATCCCGACATGAGCGAAGTCAAGGGGCAGGAACAGGCTAAGCGTGCATTGGAAGTAGCGGCTGCGGGTGGTCACAGCATCCTGATGATGGGGCCTCCTGGCACGGGGAAGTCCATGCTGGCGGCAAGATTCCCCGGTATTTTGCCGCGCATGACGGAAGCCGAAGCGTTGGAAAGTGCGGCATTGCAATCACTGGGCGGCAGCTTTGATGTAAAGAACTGGAAGAGCCGCCCATACAGGTCGCCCCACCATACCGCATCAGGTGTGGCACTGGTCGGCGGAGGGAGCAATCCGCGTCCCGGCGAGATCTCCATGGCGATGCATGGCGTACTTTTTTTGGACGAACTTCCAGAATTCGAGCGCAGTGTGCTGGAAGTATTGCGAGAGCCGCTTGAATCTGGGCATATCACCATCTCGCGGGCAGCCAGACGTGCAGAATTTCCGGCACAGTTCCAGTTGGTCGCAGCTATGAATCCCTGCCCTTGTGGATATTTGGGTCATTACAACGGCAAGTGTCATTGCACACCAGATCAGGTAAACCGATACCGAGGAAAAATATCTGGCCCACTGTTGGATCGAATAGATATTCAGATTGAGGTGCCTGCGGTATCGCAGCAGGAATTGCTCGGTAAGGCATCGGGAGAAAGCAGCGCTTTGATACAGGCGCGAGCTGAAACGGCCCGTCAGCGGCAACTCGTGCGTCAAAACAAAACCAACGCGCAACTTTCTGTGACGGAAATAGAGGAGTTCTGTACGCCAGATGCAAAAGGCTTGGCATTACTGCAACAGGCTATCAGCCGGCTGAATCTTTCGGCGCGCGGTTATCACCGTGTGCTTAAAGTGGCGCGTACCCTTGCAGATATTGATGGAAGTCTGGATGTGACTTGCGCCCATATTGCCGAGGCAGTGCAATACCGGCGCATGAGTTTTTGAGCAAAGCTGGACTTCAAGTAACCGTTTTAACCGAACAGTCTGCCAAAGAACCCCTTTTTCTTCTCGACAAAATCACCCTGAGAAATGTTTCTTTTGACAGATTCAACATAGTCGGCATCGTCACGTTTAATGTGATTGTAGAGCCAATTGAACAGCATTTTATGCAATTCCTCTGACACGTCCTCGCCTAAACTAAAGCGGTGTTGAAGGTTTGCCACTTTGTTGACGAATACTTCGTGGACCCTTTTGTGTGCTTTAAGGAAGGGGTAATGCGCATCTTCCTGCATGCTTTCTTCAAATGCAAAATGCGACAGCGTGTAGTCAACCAGTTCGTCTATGACCTTGCCGATGTCTTCCATCTTGTGGCCACTGGTACGCGCCTCATGCAATTCGTTGATGTACTCAACGATGCGCTGGTGCTGTTTGTCTATCACATCTATACCGGTATTGAGATCCTTGCTCCAGATTAGCTTTGCCATGACACTCTCCTAACGGTAAATTAATTGCTGTTGCAAGCAGTTTTGTAAGTCGTGCGATGATATACGCATCTTGCCATGCGTTATTGATGTAACTCAAGGAATTATGGGTATTTCAGGCTCCAGGGCAAATAAGCACATGTTAAAATCACAATAATATTTAGTAGCATAACGAATCGTTGCGCCCTTCTACATCCAGTGTTGAACAATTGAGATTGCCTCCCCGCATAAAGGTGGCAAGCTCATTGCAAAATGGTGTCTTTAGAAATGGGAAAACGAAACAACGCGAGTTTCAAATTTACAGACTGATACCATGACCAACAACACATCTCCGTTAGTAAGCATCCTCCAGCAACGCATCCTGATTCTGGATGGCGCAATGGGGACGATGATCCAGCGTTACAAGTTGACCGAGGCCGACTATCGCGGCGAACGTTTCAAGGATTGGCAGCGCGACCTGAAGGGCAATAACGACCTGCTGGTGATTACCAGACCAGAAATCATTCGTGCCATTCATGAGGAATATCTGGATGCGGGTGCGGACATCATCGAGACCAACACTTTCGGTGCAAATGCGACCACGCTGAATGCCTATGGCATGGCATCACTCAACTACGAACTGAACGTGGCCGGTGCGCGCGTGGCACGTGAGGCCTGTGACAAGTACGCCACCGCCGACAAGCCGCGTTTCGTCGCCGGCGTTTTGGGACCTACCGACAAGACAGCCACCATTTCGCCCGACGTGAACGACCCAGCGGCGCGCAACATCACTTTTGACAAATTGGTGGCCGACTACAGTGAAGCCGCGCGTGGACTGATGGACGGTGGCGCTGACACCATCCTGATTGAAACCATCTTTGACACGCTCAACGCCAAGGCCGCCATTTTCGCCGTGCAGCAAGTGTTTGAGGAACGCGGTACAACCTTGCCGATCATGATTTCCGGCACGATCACCGATGCTTCCGGGCGCACCCTGACTGGGCAGGTCACGGAGGCGTTTTACAACTCGCTGGCACACGCCAAGCCAATCTCCATCGGACTCAACTGTGCGCTGGGCGCGGAAGAACTGCGCCAGTACGTGGCCGAACTGTCGCGTGTCGCCAACTGCTATGTCAGCGCCCACCCCAACGCCGGCCTGCCCAACCCGCTCGCCCCGACCGGCTACGACGACACGCCGGAAAACATGGCCGGTCACATCAAGGAATGGGCTGAGAGCGGCTTCCTCAACATCATCGGCGGCTGTTGCGGTACTTCGCCGGCCTTCATCAAGGCCATCGCGGAAACCGTAAAAGACATCGCGCCGCGCCAGATTCCGGCCAATCCGGTCGAATGCCGTTTGTCCGGTCTTGAGCCGTTCAACATCGGCGAGAGCTCGCTGTTCGTCAACGTCGGCGAACGCGCCAACGTCACCGGCTCGGCCAAATTCAAGCGGTTGATTCTTGAGGGGAATTACGAAGAGGCACTAGAGGTCTGCAAGCAGCAGGTAGAAACCGGGGCGCAGGTGATAGACGTCAACATGGACGAAGCCATGCTGGACGGCGAAGCCGCGATGGTGAAGTTTCTGAATCTCATCGCCTCCGAGCCGGACATCTCGAAAGTGCCGCTGATGATAGATTCCTCCAAGTGGAGCATCATCGAGGCAGGCCTGAAGTGCGTGCAGGGCAAGTCCATCGTCAACTCCATTTCGCTGAAAGAGGGCGAGGCCAACTTCATCAAGTATGCCAAACTGGTGCGCCAGTACGGCGCGGCGGCGGTGGTGATGGCATTCGACGAAGCCGGACAGGCCGACACCTTCCAGCGCAAGATCGAGATTTGCCAGCGCAGTTATGACATCCTGGTGAATCAGGTCGGTTTCCCGCCGGAAGACATCATCTTCGACCCGAACATTTTTGCCGTGGCGACCGGTATCGAGGAGCACAACAACTACGCCGTGGACTTCATCGAAGCCTGCGCGTGGATACGTAAAAATCTGCCTTACGCCAAGATTTCCGGTGGCGTGTCCAACGTGTCGTTCTCCTTCCGGGGCAACGAACCGGTGCGCGAGGCGATTCACACGGTATTCCTTTATCACGCCATCAAGGCCGGCATGAACATGGGCATCGTCAACGCTGGCCAGCTCGGCGTGTATGAAGAACTGCCCAAAGCCCTGCGCGAGGCGGTCGAGGATGTGGTGTTGAACCGCCATCCCGATGCGGGCGAGAAATTGGTTCAGCTTGCCGAAAACTTCAAGGGCGGCGGCAAGGCGCAGGTTGAAGACCTGGAATGGCGCAAGGGTACAGTGCAGGAGCGCCTCACCCACGCGCTGGTTCGCGGCATCACCACCTTCATCGTCGAAGATACCGAAGAAGCACGGCAGCAAGCGAGGATGCCGGTGGAAGTCATCGAAGGCCCGCTGATGACCGGTATGAACGTGGTCGGCGACCTGTTCGGCGCGGGCAAGATGTTTTTACCGCAGGTGGTGAAGTCCGCCCGCGTGATGAAGCAGGCCGTGGCGCATTTGATCCCCTACATCGAAGAAGAGAAACTGCGCTCCGGCGACACCAGCACCAAGGGCAAGATACTGATGGCGACGGTGAAGGGCGATGTGCATGACATCGGCAAGAACATCGTCACCGTGGTGTTGCAATGCAACAACTTCGAGGTGGTGAACATGGGCGTGATGGTGCCCTGCCAGCAGATCCTCGACACGGCGCGCGAACACAAGGTGGACATCATCGGCCTGTCCGGCCTGATCACCCCTTCGCTGGAAGAAATGGCCCACGTCGCCAAGGAAATGGAGCGTCAGGGTTTCAACATTCCGCTGCTGATCGGTGGCGCGACTACCTCGCGCGTCCACACCGCGGTGAAGATCGAACCGAATTATCCAAGCGGTGCGGTGGTGTATGTGACAGACGCTTCGCGCGCCGTCGGCGTGTGCAGCAACCTGCTGTCCGACACCCTGAGCGATGGTTACATCGCCGAACTCAAGGCCGACTATCAGGCCGCCCGCGAGCAGCACGAAGGCCGTCAAAGCAAGGCGAGCTACGTATCCTTGGCCGAAGCGCGGGCGCATGGGTTCAAGACGAACTGGGCAAAACCAACCCCTCCCGGCCTCCCCTTGTCAGGGGAGGTGACGGAAGCTCCCTCCCCTGACAAGGGGAGGGCTGGGGAGGGGTTTTACGTCCCGCCCAAGCCCGCCGCCCTCGGCGTGCAATCCCTGCGCGACTACCCGCTGGCCGAACTGGTGCCGTTCATAGACTGGTCGCCGTTCTTCCAGGCATGGGAGCTGGCGGGGCGTTTCCCCAAGATTTTGCAGGACGAAGTGGTGGGTGTCGAGGCGACCAAGCTCTATGCCGAAGCACAGGCCATGTTAAAGCAGCTCATTGACGAGAAGTGGATCAGCGCCAACGCCGTGTTTGGCCTGTTCCCGGCCAACAGCGCGGGCGACGACATCGAGGTCTACACCGACGAATCGCGCAGCCAAGTCGCCATGACCTGGCACAACCTGCGCCAGCAGACCAAGAAACCGGTGGACATCCCCAACTACTGTCTCGCCGACTACGTCGCACCGAAGGACAGCGGCGTGCCGGACTACCTCGGCGGCTTTGCAGTGACAGCGGGCATCGGCATCGAGCGCAAGATGAAGGAATTCGAGCAGGCCAACGACGATTACAGCGCCATCATGCTGCAAGCGCTGGCCGACCGTCTGGCCGAGGCATTCGCCGAACACCTGCACGCCCGCGTACGCCGCGAGTTCTGGGGCTACGCCGCCGACGAGGCGCTGGATAACGAGGCGCTGATCGCCGAAACCTATCGCGGCATCCGCCCCGCCCCCGGCTACCCCGCCTGCCCCGAGCACAGCGAAAAAGGCCCGCTGTTCGACCTGCTACAAGCGCCGCAGAACGCCGGTATCACGCTGACCGAAAGTTTCGCGATGCTGCCCACCGCCGCTGTCAGCGGCTTCTACTTCTCGCACCCCGAGGCGAAGTATTTCGCCACCGGCAAAGTGGACAAGGAACAGGTAGCCGACTACGCCCAGCGCAAGGACTGGACGGTGGAAGAGGCGGAGAAGTGGCTGGCGCCGGTTTTGAGTTATTAACGGAGGTCGTCATGTCACAAGGTGAACCTAAAGGCAGTTTTGTTCGTTGGCAGGGAATCACAATCGGACAGCTTTCATATGCCATCAATCTAATTCTAGGCTTCTCTGTTGCGGCCTTAGGGTTTCAGCTTTCGCTCTTACAGAGCAGCAATTTTGTTCCCTCGTCTTGGGGGAAATGTGTTTTCTCAATTTCTCTGATCAGTCTATTTTCCTCAACTGCATTTGGTATCTCGGTCGTCATCAATCGACTAAGAGATTTTCGGCTGACTATGAGAGTGGCGCGAAAAAGAGAGTCCTTGATTGAGGAAAAGAAGAGTGAAGAAGAAATCAATTTTGAGCTTCTTCCTAACCGGACAAAAAGTAGGAAGCTTGGGAACACAACTTGGGTGTTGTTTTGGTGGCAACTCGGAACCTTCGGTATCGGTATATTTTGCGCCACGCTTGCCACCCTAGCTACTTTTGGAAAAAAACTACTTTAAAAAATGGAGGTTCTGTGAACACAAAACAGCTAATTGTTCTTTGGTATGTGGCTTTTGTAGTTTTATGGTTACTCGCAATCGACGGCTTGGGGATCGAAGAGCTTCGGCAGAATGACTCTGCAAGATTAGCTCTAACAGCGATACTCTTCGGCGGTTTGGTGATCTTTACTCAAAAAAGTAGTCTTCAATTTGACAAGAAGCAATTTTTCAAATGGATGAGCATACCTATGCTTATTCTCATTGGTTTAATCGCCTTAATTGTGAATCATGAGGTTAAAAATGGAGAGCAAAAGTCGCCATCTGCGCAAGCAATGGAGCTATTGGCTCCCTAGGATGAGGAGAATATCACTGGAACAGCTGGGTTGTCATTTGGGACGTTGTTTGAAGGCAATCTATATAACGGTACAAACTACTACCTTCGACATATAGTCATCAGTATTACTGCTAAAGAAAAAAATGGAAAAACCAGATGGGTACGTCAATTTGCTGATGACGTATTTATCAAACCGTTAACAACGGGAAATTTTCAAGTGCAGGTTGTTGATGCTGAAGGAGCTACATTGGAATGGAGTCTCAAGGAAGTGAAAGGCGAGTGGCAGGGCCCGCCAAGACAGCAAGGGAAGGCGCAATAACCAACGGCCAGCAATGTTAGGGTGGGTCGCGTGCCACGCGGAACAAATCAGCTCTGCCCACCCTACGAAAATCAACCAAAGGAAAACAGTATGACCGAACTCATCATCACCGAAATCAATGTGGGCGAAGGCGCGGAAGCCCAAGCTGGGCAGACCGTCATCGTGCATTACACCGGCTGGCTGCATGACGCGGCTGCACCGGAGAACAAGGGCGCGAAGTTCGACAGTTCACTCGACCGCAACGAGCCGTTCGATTTTCCGCTGGGTGGCGGGCGCGTGATTCGCGGCTGGGACGAGGGCGTGGCGGGGATGCGCGAGGGCGGCAAACGCACCCTGGTCATCCCGCCGGAGATGGGCTACGGCCCACGCGGCGCGGGCGGCGTGATTCCGCCGAATGCCACGCTGGTGTTCGAGGTGAAGCTGCTGAAGGTCATCAAGACCGACATCACCGACACCAAGGTCGGCGACGGTGCCGAGGCGCACGAAGGCCAGCATGTGACGGTGCATTACACCGGTTGGTTGTTCGACAAGAAAGCGTCGGACAACAAGGGTGTGAAGTTCGACAGTTCGCGCGACCGGGGTGAGCCGTTCGAGTTTCCGCTCGGCATGGGACATGTAATCTCCGGCTGGGACATCGGCGTGCAGGGCATGAAAGTGGGCGGAAGCCGCACCCTGGTCATCCCGCCGGAGATGGGCTATGGCCCACGCGGCGCGGGTGGCGTGATCCCGCCCAACGCCACGCTGGTGTTCGACGTGGAACTGCTAGGCGTGCAGTGATCTGTAGATAGCCGCCATTGCAGAAAGCGGTCACAGGCGAGTCGGTGACCGCTTCCGTGCACCGACTGCCGCCCGACCTTCGCCCCCAGTCGGGCTAGTCAGGCTTCCGGCAAAGCCGGTGGAACGTTTCCACCGGCATCACCCACAATATCCCATCCCCAGTCTGGCCGCTGTAGGCATGCTGGTGTATCAGGCTGACGATGGGCTCGACCATGTCATCGTCGGCGACGATCTCCAGCTTCACCTTGTCCGAAAAATCGGTGAGCTCTGCCCGCAAGCTGGCGTGTGACTCGGGGCCGCTGTGGGCGCTGCATCCCTGAATACGGCTTACGCTCATGCCGGGAAAACCGGGCAGAAGCCGGAATGCGTCGCGGATGCGTTCCAGCCGCTTGGGTTGGATGATGGCCTTGATTTCTTTCATGGATACCCTCCTCAGGCTTCTATCGGTTTTTCTTCGAACCAGCGATACAGCGTCGGCAGCACCACCAGCGTCAGCAAGGTGGAGCTGACCAGTCCGCCGATCACCACGATGGCCAGCGGGCGCTGTACTTCCGAGCCCGGTCCGTTGGCGAACAGCATCGGGATCAGGCCCAGCATCGCCACCGTCGCCGTCATCAGCACCGGGCGGAAGCGCTGGCGGCAGCCCTGCCGCACCGCTTCGTCCAGCGCCATGCCTTCCTCGCGCAGGGTGCGGATGAACGACACCAGCACCACCCCGTTCAGCACCGCAATGCCCCACAGCGCGATGAACCCCACCGAAGCGGGCACCGACAGGTATTCGCCGGCGAGGAACAGGCCGATCACTCCGCCGATGGAGGCGAACGGCAGCACGGTGATGATCAGCGTGGCGAAACGCAGCGAGCCGAACAGCAGGAACAGCAGGAAGAAAATCGCCGCGATGGTCGCCGGCACAATGATCATCAGGTGGCCCATCGCCCGTTCCATGTTCTGGAACTGACCGCCCCACTCCAGATAATAGCCATCCGGCAGCTTCACCTTGCGCTCCACCGCCTGCTGCAACTCGGCGACGAAGCCGCCCAGGTCGCGATCCTTGACGTTCACGCCGATCACGATGCGGCGCTTGGCGCTCTCACGGCTGATCTGCGCCGGCCCGTCCAGTACTTCGATGCGGGCGAGGTTCTCCAGCGCCACCTGTGCGCCGTTGCGGGCCGTCACCAGCAGGTTGCGGATGGTGGCCACGTCGTTGCGGAATTCCAGCGGCAGGCGCACCACTCCGGCGAAGCGGCGCTCACCCTCGTAGATCTCGGTGGCCTGCCTGCCGCCGATGGCCGTTTCGATCACGTCATGCACATCGGCCACGTTCAGCCCGTAGCGGGCGATGGCCTGGCGATCCACTTCGATGGATAGATACTGCTGGCCGGTCACCCGCTCGACGCGGATGTCCTGCGCCCCCTTCACCCCGGCGGCAATGCGGGCGATGGCGTCCCCTTTCTGCTTGAGTTGATCCAGATCGTCGCCGAACAGCTTGATCGCCACGTCCGAGCGCACCCCGGTCACCATCTCGTCTACCCGGTCGGAGATCGGCTGCGCCATCACCACCTGCACGCCGGGCAGGGCGTTCAGTTTGCTGCGGATGGCTTCCGCGATGTCGTCCTGCGTCCAGCCGTCCGGCCATTCGTCGCGCGGCTTCAGGCTGACGATGGGGGTGGATTCGTTCTGCCCCTGGGAATCGGCCGGACTCTCGCCGCGCCCCACGCCGGAGTAGGCCGACTTCACGCCGGGCACCGTCATCACCAGCCGCATCGCCTCCATTTCCATCTTGATGGATTCGGCCAGCGAGATATTGGGCACGCGGTTGATGCCGGGCACGATGGAGCCTTCCTTCATCTCGGGAATGAACGCCGTCCCCAAAAAGGGCAGCAGCGCCAGCGCCAGCAGGAAAATCCCCACCGCATACGCCACGGTCTTCTTGCTGTGCAACAAGGCTTTCTCCAGCAGCGCCAGGTAGGGGCGCTTGATCAGCGCCACCAAGCGGGTGTCGTGTTCGTCCTTGCCGACCAGCAGGTAGGAACTCAGCACCGGCGTCAGGGTGAGCGACAGCAGCAGAGACACGGCCAGCGCGATGGCGATGGTGAACGCCAGCGGCGCGAACATCTTGCCTTCCATGCCTTGCAGCGTCATCAGCGGCAGGAACACCAGGATGATGATGGACACGCCGAACACGGTGGGCGTCGCCACCTCGGCGGCAGCCTCCATCACTACCCGCACCCGGTTCACCCCGGTGTCGCGCCGTTCCGCCAGCCGCTGGAAGGCGTTCTCCACCACCACCACCGAACCGTCCACCATCAGGCCGATAGCGATGGCCAAGCCGCCCAGCGACATCAGGTTGGCGGAAAGGCCGTAGCGGTTCATCACCATGAAGGTGACCAGCGGTGTCAGCACCAGCGTGGCCACCACGATCAGCGAGGAACGCACGTCGCCCAGAAATAGGAACAACACCACGACCACCAGCACCACGCCTTCGATCAGCGTCTTCACCACGGTATGCAGGGCGGCGTCCACCAGCTCGCTGCGGTCGTAATAGGGCGTGATCTTCAGGCCGTTGGGCAACATGCCCTTGGCGTTGATCTCCTGCACCCGCTGCTTGATCCGGCCCACCACCTCCTTGGCATTGCCGGCGCGCACCATCATCACCACGCCGCCGACCGCCTCGCTGTCGCCGTTCTTGATCACCGCGCCGTATCTCTCTTCCGCGCCTATGGTCACCTCGGCCACATCGCGCATCAGCACCGGCACGCCGTCCTGCTCCTTCAGGACGATGGCGCGGATGTCGTCCAACGACTTGACCAGGCCGACGCCACGGATCAGATATTGCTCGGCGTAATGCGGCAGCACCCCGCCGCCGGAGTTGGCGTTGTTGCGCGCCAGCGCCTGATAGATCTCGGACAGGGTGAGGTGGTAATGGCGCATCCGGTCGGGGTTGACCAGCGCCTGGTACTGCTTGATGTAGCCGCCCTGGGAGTTGATCTCGGCCACGCCGGGAATGCCGCGCAGCAGCGGACGAACCCTCCAGTCCTGCACGATGCGGCGCTCGGTCAGCTCGGCCTGGGTGAGCGCCCGCTTGCCGTCATCGGCGCGTTCCAGCGTGTATTGATAGACCTCGCCCAAGCCGGTGGAGAGCGGCCCCAGCGTGGGCGTGACGCCTTCCGGCATCCGTCCGCCGACCTCGATTAGCCGCTCCATCACCAGTTGCCGGGCGAAATACACATCGGTGGCGTCGGTGAACACCAGCGTGATCAGCGACAGACCCGGCTTGTTCAGCGAGCGCATCTCTTCCAGCCCCGGCAAGCCGGTCATGGCCATTTCCAGCGGCACGGTGACGAAGCGCTCCACCTCCTCGGGCGAGCGGCCCTGCGCCACGGTGGCGATCTGCACCTGCACGTTGGTTACGTCCGGGAAGGCGTCCACCGACAGCTTGCGCGAGGCGTCCAGCCCGAACACCAGCAGGCAGACGGACACCACGACCAGCACCAGCCGCTGCTTGAGCGCCGCGCGTATGATTGCGGTCAGCATCTCAACCCTCCAGTTCTTTGCGGCGGCGCTCGTTGTTCAGATGGAACGCGCCCTCGACGACGATCCGCTCCCCCTCGCTCAAACCTTCCAGCACCGGGACGACCCCAGCGTGTTCCTGACCCAGCCGGACCTGACGCAGCTGGAAGCGCTGGGCGTCGAGCTGGACGAACACGTAGTCGCGGTTGTCCTCGCGCACCACGGCCACCACCGGGATCACCACGCGTTGTTGGGCTGCGCCCCGGATCAGCATGGAAGCCAGCATGCCCGGCTTGAGATGGCGTTCCGGGTTCTCCACGTCCATGCGCACGGTGACGGTGCGGGTCTCCGGCTTGACCGTGTCGGAAACGAAGATCAGCTTGCCGAGAGTGAATTGTTCGGCCAGCGCGGAGACTTCGGCCTCAGTGGTGTCGCCCACTTTGACCAGCGCCGCCTGCTGCTCGGGAATCTCGGCCACCAACCAGACGTGCGACAGATCGGCCACGGTGAACAGCGCATCGGCTGGCTGCACCACCTCGCCCTGCGTGACCTTGCGCTCGATCACCACGCCTTCCTGGGTGGAGATGACGGACGAGATGGAATGCACCGAACGACTGTCGGACAGGTGGCGGATATCGCCCTCCGTCATGCCCAGCACGCGCAACTGGTCATTCGAGGCGAGGCGCTCGGCCTGGGCTTGGAGCAACTCGCTCTCGCGCTTCTGAAGTTCGGCAGCGCTGATAACGTCAGCTTCGAACAGCAGTTTGGCACGGCTCACCGCACGCTGTTGCAGCCCTTCCTGCGACAGCGCCTTCAGATAGGTGAGCTGGGCGGCGGAGAGTTCCGTGCTGTTCAGCGTTGCCAGAATGTCGCCGCGCCGCACCCGCTGACCCAGTTCGGCGCGGATGCCGGCCAGACGGCCGGTGACGGCGGCGCCGATGCGAGCCACGCGCTGCTCGTCCACCTCGACGCGCGCCGGGACGCGCAGGGTGTCGGCCATCGAGCCCTCGCTTGCCGGCGCGATGATGAGCAGCTTCTGCAAAGTCGGCGTCACCGTGACGATGGTCGGATCGGTGGCCGGCGTGGCCGGGGGCGGAGCAGATTTATTGCAGCCATCGAGCGCCAGCAGCGGGAGCAGCATCAGGACGGCGGGAATGGGGGGCAGGAAAAATTTCATGGGGCGTCTCCATACAGGGGGGCGGCGCGCAGGCGGTCTATCTCGATCAGCGCGGCTTGCAGTTCAAATCGGGCGTTCAGGTAATCCATGCGGGTGGTGCGAAATACCCGCTGGGCGTCGAGGTAATCGAGGATGCCGCGTTCACCATGGCGGTAAGCTGCCTGGGCGACCTTCAACGCGGCTTCGGCGTCGCGCATCAGGCCGTTCTCGAAGGTGTGCAGTTGCCGCTGGGCGATCAGGAAGCGGCCATGGGCCTGATCGAGATCGCTCAGCAGGGTCAGCCGCAGGCGGTCTTCCTCGGCGCGGGCGCGCTCCAGCCCGGCCTGAGCTTCTCCCACCGGGCCGCTGCGGCGATCCCACAGCGGCAGCGGAAAGGTCAAGCCGATACGCCAGAGATTGACGTCGGGATGGCGCTCGGCGCTCCATTTCAGCGTGGGTTGCGGTAGTCGCAGGTTGCGTTCGTGCTCCAGCCTGGCCTCGGCGCGTCGGGTCTCGGCATGGGCGACCTGTAACTGGGGCTGGCGCGCCAGCAGTTCCTGCTGCAATGCGTCCAGCGGCGGCAGCACGCCGGGCATGGGCGTGGTCGGGGTGATCTCGAACTCTGCGGGCAGTTCCGCTCCCAGCGTGGCGCGCAGGCGGTCACGCGCCTGGCGGGTGCGGACTTCCGCGCCGAGGGCGAAATTCTCCGCTGCCAGCACTTCGGCCTCGGATTTCACCAGTTCATAGCGTGCGGCCTCGCCTACCTCCACACGCAGCTTGACGCGGTTGCGGATCTGCTCCAGCAGGGCGCGGCCCTGTTCGGCCAGTTGCGACTCCTCTTCGCGGCGCTGCACCTCCAGAAAATTTTGTCTGACCAGGGCTCGCAGGGAGAGCCGGGCATCCGTCAGCAGGGCGTCTCCGGCCTCGATGCCGGCTTCCGCTGCGTGGCGGCGGGCGGCGCGCACGCCGGGCCATTCGAGCGGTTGCGAGACGCCGAACAGTTGGTTGCGTCCCGGCGGCGTCCCAGGCGGCAGCAGGTGGGAGTTGCCCGAACCATATTCGACTTCCGGGTTGGGGAAGGCGCTGGCGGTGTCCAGTGCGGCACGGGCGCCTGCGGCCTGACTGGCGGCGGCGCGCAGCATGGGGTTATGCGATTCGGCCAGTCGCTGCGCCTCTTCGAGGGTCAGGGGGGCGGCCTGCAGGCTGCCAGTCGCGCCCAGCAACAGGGCGCAAAACAAGGGGGTAAAAATGTGTCGCATCATCGAATCCGTTCGATCTCAATCCGCCGCCCGATCAACGGGCGGCACGGGACACCGCAGGGGCGTCGTTGGAGATCAGGCGGATTCGGGAGGGGGCGAAGGCGGTGCCAGACCGGGATCGGCCCGGAAGATCACGTCCGGGCTGCGCGGAAAGCTGGAGCGTTGCGGCGCCCAGGCCGAGGTGCAGGAATCAGACAGGAGTGCGGTGCGGTCAGGCGTGGCATCGTCGCTCGCATCGGCATCCACAGAGAAAATGGCGCTGGACGCGTCGGAAGACGACGCGGAAGCGATATTCTGGAGGCAAGCCAGTCCGAGCGTGAACAGCAGCAGGATGGCAACGAGGCGGCGCAGGGCAGGAGAAAACATGGCGGCATTATATGTCAGAGTGCAAATAATGTTTCACTGGCTGCAGTAAGCGTCGGGCTTTCGTTTACAATCCGATCGCTTCCTGCAGGCTTGGAGTTAGACAGCTCGCGCGGCCCTGGCGAGCCAGATCTCCTGCCGAGCATAAGTCCATCTGTGCCGCCTGTGTTTTCAAACTTTTCCGGGATACAAAATGAAACGTTACGCTCTGCCACTGGCCGCGCTGTTGTGCGGTATCGCCCTGTTTACCACGGCCTGCTCCAAGGCTGACCTGCCGCCGATGCCGGCCACCAACATCACCGAGATGGTCGTGACCGACGTCAAGGTGGGCAACGGTGCGGTCGCCACTGCCGGTCACGGTGTGACGGTGCATTACACCGGCTGGCTGTTTGATGCTGCGGCACCCGACCACAAGGGGGCAAAGTTCGACAGTTCGCGTGACCGCTCCGAGCCGTTCGAGTTTCCGCTGGGCGCTGCCCGCGTCATCAAGGGCTGGGATGCCGGCGTGGCGGGCATGAAGGTGGGTGGCAGCCGCACGCTGGTGATTCCGCCCGAGATGGGTTACGGCGCGCGCGGTGCGGGCGGCGTGATCCCGCCGAACGCGACATTGGTGTTCGATGTGGAGTTATTGAGCGTAAATTAAACCCTACCGCCCGAACAGGCGTAGAATCTTGCGCCGACAATGTGGAATAGGGAGTCGGCGATGTTTGAAGTGCGAGTTCATGGTCGGGGCGGACAAGGGGTGGTGACTGCCGCCGAGATGTTGTCTGTCGCGGCATTCGAGGAAGGCCGCCACGCGCAGGCCTTTCCCAGTTTCGGTTCGGAGCGCACCGGCGCGCCGGTGGTGGCGTTCTGCCGCATCGCCGACAAGGAGATACGGCTGCGCGAACCCATCATGCAGCCGGACGCCGTCATCATTCAGGACCCTACCCTGCTGCACCAGATAAACGTATTCGCCGGCCTGAAACCGGGCGGCTACGTGCTGCTCAATTCTCGCCACAGCTTTGAAAAGCTGGGGTTGGCTGAGCTGGTCAAGGCGGGGCAGGCCGAGCGCTTCTGCACCCTGCCCGCCACCGAACTGGGGCTCAAGCACGTCGGTCGCCCCATACCCAACGTGCCGCTGCTGGCCGGCTTCGCCGCGCTTTCCGGCACCATCAAACTCGAATCCGTGATTCTGGCGATCAACGAGAAATTCTCCGGCAAGGTGGCGGAAGGCAACATCGCCGCCGCGACCGAGGCTTACCAGCTGGTGAAAGCCAGCATGAAGGAGCTTGCAAATGCTTAAACAGACCGAAGGTTCCAAGGCCGTCGCCGAGGCCGTGGCGCTGTGCCGCCCGGAAGTGATCTGCGCCTACCCGATCTCGCCGCAGACGCATATCGTCGAGGCGCTGGGCGAGATGGTCAAGGCGGGCGAACTGACGCCGTGCGAATTCATCAACGTGGAGAGCGAATTCGCCGCGATGTCGGTGGCGATAGGCTCGTCGGCAGCGGGCGCGCGTTCCTACACCGCGACTGCGTCGCAGGGCCTGCTGTTCATGGCCGAAGCGGTTTACAACGCCTCCGGCCTCGGCTTGCCCATCGTGATGACGGTGGCCAACCGTGCCATCGGCGCACCGATCAACATCTGGAACGACCATTCCGACTCGCTGTCGCAGCGCGATTCCGGCTGGATGCAGTTGTTTGCCGAGACCAATCAGGAGGCGCTCGACCTGCACATCCAGGCGTTCCGTCTGGCCGAAGAATTATCGCTGCCGGTGATGGTGTGCATGGACGGCTTCATCCTGACGCACGCCTTCGAGCGCGTGGACATGCCGAGTCAGGAACAGGTGGATGCCTACCTGCCGCCGTTCGTGCCGCGTCAGGTGCTGGACCCCGCCGAGCCGGTCTCTATCGGCGCGATGGTGGGCCCGGAAGCCTTCATGGAAGTCAAATATCTGGCCCACGCCAAGCAGATGCAGGCGCTGGAGCTGATCCCGAAGCTGGCCAGCGAATTCAAACAGCAATTTGGCCGCGATTCGGGCGGACTGGTGCGTACTTACCGCACCGAGGGTGCCGACACCATCATCATCGCGATGGGCTCGGTGCTGGGCACCATCAAGGACACCGTGGACGAGATGCGCGACGCCGGCCACAAGATCGGCGTGCTGGGCATCATCAGCTACCGCCCCTTCCCGCTGCAACAGGTGAAGGAGGCGCTGGTCGGCTGCAAGCGTTTCGTGGTGCTGGAAAAGAGTTTGGCGGTCGGCATGGGCGGCATCCTTGCCACCGACGTGCGCATGGCGGTGACCGGCACCGGCCTGAAGGGCTTTACCGCCATCGCGGGCTTGGGCGGCAGGCCCATCCCCAAGGCATCGCTGCACAAGCTGTTCCTCGAAGCCGAAAAAGAGGCGTTGCCGCCGGTCAGTTTCGTTGACCTGGAATGGGATGCCGTCAACAAACAGCTGGCGCGCGAGAAAACCACGCGGCGTTCCGGCCCCGCTGCCGAGAACATCATGCACGACATGGGCATCGTGTCGGCCAAGTTCGGTTAGGAGATCATCATGGGATTTCAACCCGTCAAGTTTTACCAGACCGGCACGTTCACCGTCGGCAACCGACTGCTGGCAGCCGACGAACGCAGCGTGCAGGCCGATCTGTCGCGCAGCAACTCGATCAATTCCGGTCATCGCGCCTGTCAGGGCTGCGGCGAGGCGCTGGGCGCACGCTATGCGATAGATGCGGCGATGGCCGAGAGCAACGGCCAGCTGATCGCGGCCAATGCCACCGGCTGCCTTGAGGTGTTTTCCACCCCTTACCCCGAATCATCCTGGCAAGTGCCGTGGATACACTCGCTGTTCGGCAATGCGGCGGCGGTCGCCACCGGCATCGCGGCGGCGATGAAGGTCAAGGGCAAGACCGACGTGCGCGTGGTCGCCCAGGGTGGCGACGGCGGCACCACCGACATCGGCTTCGGCTGTTTGTCCGGCATGTTCGAGCGCAACGACGACGTGCTGTATATCTGCTACGACAACGAAGGCTACATGAACACCGGCGTGCAGCGTTCCAGCGCCACGCCGCCGGCGGCGCGCACCGCCACCACCATGCCGGTCGGGCCGGAGCCTGGCAACCCGTTCGGTCAGGGCAAGAACGTGCCCGAGATCGCTATGGCGCACGGCATCCCCTATGTCGCCACCGCTACCGTGGCCGACCTGCGCGACCTCGAATACAAGGTGCGCCGCGCCATGAGCATACGCGGCGCGCGCTATATCCAGATCTTCGTGCCCTGCCCGCTGGGTTGGGGTGCGGCCTCGCACGACACCATCCGTCTGGCGCGTCTGGCCAAGGAATCGGGCATGTTCCCGGTGTTCGAAGCCGAGCACGGCGAAGTCACCGGCGTGCTGAAGATACGCCACAAGGTGCCGGTCGAAGAATATCTCAAGCCGCAGAAGCGTTTCGCCCACCTGTTCGGCAAGAATGCGCACCCCGAAACGGTGGCGCGCCTGCAGGCCATCGCCGACCGCAACGTGCGCAAGTACCGCCTGCTGGACGAGGAAGGAAACTGAAGATGAATACCAAACCCTATGCGATCACCCTGACACCCGGCACTTCGCTGGCCAACCTGACCGGCACCTGGCGCACGGCGCGACCCGTCTATCTCGACCGCCTGCCGCCCTGCAACAATGCTTGCCCTGCCGGCGAGAACATCCAGGGCTGGCTGTTCCATGCCGAATCGGGCGATTACGAGCAGGCCTGGCGCGTGCTGGTGGAGAACAATCCTATGCCTGCGGTGATGGGACGCGTCTGCTACCACCCCTGCGAAAGTGCTTGCAACCGGGGCCAGCTGGACAGCTCGGTCGGCATCAATTCGGTGGAGCGTTTCCTGGGCGACGAGGCGATCAAGCGCGGCTGGAAATTCGACGCGCCTGCCCCGGCGACTGGCAAAAAGGTGCTGGTGGTGGGCGCAGGCCCGTCCGGGCTTTCCGCCGCCTATCATCTGGCGCGGCTCGGCCATCAGGTCGAGATCCACGAAGCCGGCCCGCTGGCGGGCGGCATGATGCGTTTCGGCATCCCCAAATATCGCCTGCCCCGCGAAGTGCTGGACGCAGAAGTGCAGCGCATCCTCGAACTGGGCGTGACGCTGAAATATAACGCCAAGGTGGCGAACATCGAGCAGAGCATGAAGGACGGCGGCTTCGATGCGGCCTTCCTCGCGGTCGGCGCGCACATCGGCAAGCGCGCGATGATCCCGGCGGGCGACGCCTCGCACATCGTGGATGCCGTGTCGGTGCTGCGCTCGATGGAGGGCGAAGACAAGCCGATGCTGGGCCGCCGCGTGGTGGTGTACGGCGGCGGCAACACGGCGGTGGACGTGGCGCGCACCGTCAAGCGCATGGGCGGCGAACCGATCATCGTTTACCGCCGCACCCGCGACAAGGCACCGGCGCACGATTTCGAGATCGAAGAAGCGTTGCAGGAAGGCGTGATGATCAAGTGGCTGTCCACCATCAAGCAGGCGGGCGCGGGCGAGATCACCGTCGAGAAGATGGAACTGGACGACAAGGGTTTCCCGCAGCCGACCGGCGAATTCGAGAAGCTGGAGGCCGATTCGGTGGTGCTGGCGCTGGGTCAGGATGTGGATTTGTCGCTGCTGGAAGGCGTGCAGGGGCTGGAGATCGTCAACGGCACGGTGCAGGTGGGCGGCAACATGATGACCGGACATCCCGGCATCTTCGCCGGCGGCGACATGGTGCCATCCGAGCGCACCGTCACGGTGGCGGTGGGACACGGCAAGAAGGCGGCGCGTCACATTGATGCCTGGCTGCGCGGCACGGTGTTTGAGCCAGCGCCCAAGCACGAGCTGGCTGAATTCACCAAACTCAACCCCTGGTACTACTCGGATGCCGACAAGACGGTGCGCCCGGTGCTGGACATCATCCGCCGCCAGACCAGTTTCGACGAGGTGCAGGGCGGTCTGGACGAGACCAACGCGCTGTTCGAGGCGCGCCGCTGCCTGTCGTGCGGCAACTGTTTCGAGTGCGACAACTGCTACGGCGTATGCCCGGACAACGCGGTCATCAAGCTCGGCCCCGGCAAGGGCTTCGAGTTCAACTACGATTACTGCAAGGGTTGCGGCGTGTGCGTGGCGGAATGCCCGTGCGGCTCGATCAAGATGATCCCCGAAGAGACCTGATGGGGCTGGTGTCGCAACCGCTGCTGGTCACGGCGCTGATGCTGGTCGTGTCCAATCTTTTCATGACCTTCGCGTGGTACGGCCACCTCAAGAATCTGGCGGCTTCGCCCTGGTATGTGGCGGCGCTGGTAAGCTGGGGCATCGCGCTGTTCGAGTACCTGTTGCAAGTCCCCGCCAACCGCATCGGCTACACCGCGCTGAATCTCGGCCAGCTGAAGATATTGCAGGAAGTCATCACCCTGTCGGTGTTCGTGCCGTTCGCGGTGCTGTACATGAACCAACCCCTGAAGTGGGATTACCTTTACGCCGCGCTGTGCATGATGGGCGCGGTGTATTTCATTTTTCGCGCTTAAACCATGAACCAGATAAAACACATCCACATCCTCGGCATTTGCGGCACTTTCATGGGCGGCATCGCCGCCATCGCCAAGCAGGCGGGCTACCGCGTCACCGGCTGCGACGCCAACGTCTATCCGCCGATGAGCACCCAGCTGGAGGCGCAGGGCATAGACCTGATCGCAGGCTTCGGCGTGGAGCAGCTGGAACTGAATCCCGACATCTACGTGATCGGCAACGTGGTGACGCGCGGCAACCCGCTGATGGAAGCCATCCTAGACCGCAACCTGCCCTACGTTTCCGGCCCGCAATGGCTGGCCGAGACGCTGCTGCGCGACAAGTGGGTGCTGGCGGTGGCGGGCACGCACGGCAAGACCACCACCAGCTCGATGCTGGCCTGGATACTCGAACATGCCGGCCTCAATCCCGGCTTTCTGATCGGCGGCGTGCCGGAGAATTTCGGCATCTCGGCGCGCATTACCGACCTGCCGTTCTTCGTCATCGAAGCCGACGAATACGACACCGCGTTCTTCGACAAACGCTCCAAATTCGTGCATTACCGGCCACGCACCGCCATCCTCAACAACCTCGAATTCGACCATGCCGACATCTTTGCCGACCTGGCCGCCATCGAGACGCAGTTCCACCATTTGGTGCGCACCGTGCCGGGCAACGGCCTGATTGTCGCCAATGGCCGCGAGGAATCGCTGGCCCGCGTGCTGCAACGCGGCTGCTGGACGCCGGTGGAAACCTTCGGCTCCCCGGCAGCGTCTGGCTGGCACATCAACGACGACAACCTGGTCACGCTGGACGGCGTGGCGCAAGGCACGTTGCACTGGGAATTGCTGGGCGAACACAACCGCATGAACGCGCTGGCGGCTCTGGCCGCCGCCCGGCACGCCGGCGTGCCGGTGGCGCTGGGACTGGAGGCGCTCGGGCAATTCAAGAACGTCAAGCGCCGCATGGAGGTGAAGGGCGTGGCGGGCGGCATCACCGTCTACGACGACTTCGCCCACCACCCGACCGCGATAGACACCACCCTCGCCGGCCTGCGTCACAAGGTCGGCAGCGCGCGCATCCTCGCCGTGCTGGAGCCGCGCTCCAACACCATGAAACTGGGTGTGATGAAAGCCGCCCTGCCCGGCAGCCTGAAGGACGCCGACCGGGTGTTCTGCTACGCCGGCAACCTCGGCTGGGACGCGGCAGCAGCCCTCGCCCCGCTGGGCGACCAGGCCGTCGTCAGCGACAACCTCGACGCACTCATCGCCGCGATCACCGCCGAAGCGAGACCCGGCGACCACGTGCTGGTGATGAGCAACGGCGGCTTCGGTGGCATACACGGCAAGCTGCTCAATAAACTGCAACCTTGACCCCGCCGTGCTGCTCATTTCCATCTAAACCAACTTTGGATAGACTGCCGACATGTTCTACATTGATCTCTTCTCTGCGCTTGAACGTCATAACGTGGACTATCTGCTGATAGGCGGATTGGCGGTGTCAATGCACGGCGTAGAACGCGCCACCATGGACGTGGATATCACCATCGCAATGAATCCCGACAATGTTTCCGCGCTGATTGACACAGCCCGCGAACTTGAACTCTCCCCGGTGCTGCCGGTTCCGCTGGAATCGCTCAATAACCCTGAGTTGCTGCGGAAATGGCATGAGGAACGAAATCTGCAAGCTTTTGCCCTGCGCACACCAGAAATTGCCGGTGTCACGGTGGATGTGCTGCTATTCCCGCCCGTTGAGTTTTCCGAAATGTCGCAACGCGCTGTCATTTTCAATGTCTTGGAAACCTCTGTCAGGGTAACGTCCATCAACGATTTGATTGCGCTCAAGCAAGCCGTCGGCAGGCCGATAGACCTGTCCGACATCGAACACCTGAAGAGGATCATTGCGTTATGAATCGTCCATTTACACCCGGCGATCGCACCTACCATGTCAACGACGATCGCCTGAGGGCATTCAGACAGCTCACACCGGAACAGCGGCTGAAGTGGGTGGAAGAACTAGCGGCTTTCCTGCGGCTGGTAAAAGCCGGCAATGCCGGATTGGCCCAAGCGAAAAGCAAGGTTACAGAGTAACGGACATATGCCCGTGCAGACGTTTTCCATAACCCTGATGATGAGCAACGGCGGCTTCGGCGGCATACACGGCAAACTGCTGGCGCAACTGGGCTCTTGATCGGGTGTTCCCAGTTGGCATGTGCTGGCAGAGATCCTGCCGCACATCCTGCGCGAAGATGACGAACCAGTGCCGCTGCTCGCATGTGACATAATTTGTCGCAAACTGGTAGATGATGTCGTTAATCCATTCCTTCATCCGGTCCATCATCATGCGCAATCTCTCCAAATCCAAACTCATCGCCTACCGCCAGTGCCCCAAGCGGCTATGGCTGGAACTCCACCGTCCCGAACTGCGCGAGGATTCTGCCGCGACGCAGGCGAGTTTCGCGGTCGGCAATACGGTGGGCGACATCGCCCGCCAGCTCTATGATCCGCTGGACAAGGGGGTGTTGCTGGATGCGCAGCGCGACGGCTTCGATGCGACCTTCCAGCGCAGCCAGGCGTTGCTGGCCTCAGACCAGCCGATTTTCGAAGCGGGCTATGCCATCGAGGGCGCATTGGCTTTCGCCGACGTGATGATGCCGGGCGAAGTATCGGGCAAGCGTGTCTGGCACATGGTCGAGGTCAAATCCTCCACCGGCGTGAAGGACTACCACCGCGACGACACTGCCATTCAGGCCTACATCGCCCGGCAGGCCGGCGTGCCGCTGGCTTCCATCGCACTGGCGCACATAGACAACACTTTCGTCTACCCGGGATGCGGCGACTATCGCGGGTTGCTCAAGGAGCAAGACCTGACCGAAGAAGCCTTCGCCCGCGAAGCCGAGGTGCGCGAGTGGATCGCCGCCGCCCAAGTGGTGGCCGAGTTGCCCGCCGCACCTGACATCGCAACCGGCGACCAGTGCGGTTCGCCGTTCGCTTGCGGTTTCTTTGACCATTGCGTCGCACAGGAACCGCAGGCCGAGCAGCCGGTGTACTGGCTGCCTCGCATCCAGACATCTACCTTGCGCGAATACATCGCGGTGCATCCCGCGCTGGAATTGCGTGACACCCCCGACGAATTGCTCAACGACATCCAACGGCGCGTCAAACACTGCACCCTCACCGATTCCGTGTATTTCGACTCCGAACGCGCTGCCGCCGCGCTGGCCGGGTATGCCTTGCCCGCGTATTTTCTGGATTTCGAGAGCATCCAGTTCGCCGTGCCACAGTGGGTCGGCACGCGCCCCTATCAGCAGATTTGCTTCCAGTTCAGCCTGCACATCCTGGACGATAGCGGCAAATTGGATTCGCAAGCCTTCCTCGATCTTTCCGGCGACGATCCCTCCCGCGCCTTCACCGTAGCCTTGATCGCCGCCTGTGGCGACAACGGCCCGATCTATGTGTACAACGCCGGCTTCGAGGGCGCGCGCATCGGAGAGCTGGCCGAACGTTTCCCTGAATTCTCGGCCAGTTTGCTCGCCATCAAGCAGCGACTGGTAGACCTGTTACCCATCACCCGTGCCCACTACTACCACCCCAGCCAGCACGGCAGCTGGAGCATCAAGGCCGTGCTGCCCGCCGTCGCGCCCGATCTGAGCTACGCAGCGCTGGAAGGTGTGCAGGACGGCGGCATGGCGATGGATGCCTATCTCGAAGCCATCCACCCCGACACCTCGCCCGAGCGCAAAGCCGAGATCGGAAAGCAACTGCTGGCCTACTGCGGGCTGGACACCTTTGCGATGGTGCGGCTGTGGCAGTTCTTGGCTGGACGCACTGACCTGACTTTCTGAGACCACCATGCCAAAACACCCCGATGCCTATGAGATCAGCGCGCGACTGTGGTGTACACCACGATGCTGGAGTGGTGGCTGCGAGGGTTCGGTGATGCGGTTTTTCCAGTTGTACGAACAGAGTTTTGAGTGGACCGGATGATTGAAACACGTATGAAAAAATTATCAGAAGAGACGTTAAAAGAGAACTTCGAGAAACATTGCGAAATTGTCGAGTGGTTGCTGAAGCGCTCTGATCGGGAGCATCCGGCAGTTAAGCATCACATCCGGGCTGCCATACGAGAGGCATCAAATCATGTGGGGCTCAATTCTGGCGCACCTAAGCACTCAGCTCAATGGATGAGTAGTAAGGCAGAAGAATCCATGATAGTCGGCCATTATGAGGATCTCATTGCTGAACACGTTGTTCCAGTTAGCGTGCTCAATCAGCTCATTGTTGAATTGCCTAATCAAAGTGTGCGCGAAATAGCCGAGATATTGAGGAGGTATGTGATACGAGCGGTGATTACCAGGGAAGAGGACGATGAGCTTAAAGCGGCAGGTCTACGCATGAGTATGCCCAAAGAGTGGGATGAGACAGATCGCTCTAATCCTTTTGCACGCTACGATGCGGTGAAAATCCGTTTGGTCAAGAATCGCTATTCTGAGCTATTTAGAGGATGACAATGTTCAGGTAGTCAGGCAAATTTCCAAGCTGGCTCAGGCATTTTTCCGGTCATTGCGATATGCCGAAAGTGAGAATGATGATGAATAACGACAAGCAGAATAGCTCGACTATCGAGTCAGATAACGTTCTGTATCTTAATATTGAAAAAGACACTATAGCCTCGTTGTTTGAAACGGCACGCCGTCAGAACGGGAGCCTTGCCGCAGTCATCTTTGAAATCGATCACAAGCCCATGCTCTATGACCATGTCGTGAATGATGAAGATTATGATGCCTTGGTAGGTTTGATTAATTCCATGATGCTAAACGTCGCCAGAAAAACTGTTGCAGAGTCAGGGGTGATTTTACGCAGCGGCCTCTTTAGTTATGTGGCATTGATTACAGACGGACAGGAACAAAAAATAGCCGATGATATTAGGCTTGGTTTGACTTCGCGGCCTACCCTATTCAATGGAAACGAGGTTGATATAGTTCTCAGGATGGGTGTCGCATGCATTGAAGATGCTGATCGAGATTGTTGGGCGCTTATAAATCGCGTAAACGTATATGGTCGCTAGGGCAGTAAATGAAATGTGGCAAGCTAAACGACAAGTTGCATTAGATATAGAAACCACCGGGCTGAGTGTAAGCGGGGGACACAGGATTGTCGAAATCGCTGCCATTGAATTGATTGATGGCGAAGCGACCGGTCGTTCTTTTCATCATCGCCTCAATCCTGAACGAGAGATCGATCCGGAAGTTTCCTCGATTAACGGAATGACGTTGGATACGTTGAAAAGCGAGCCGAAATTCTCCGAGATTGCCGAAGAGTTCATGGATTTTGTTGTGGGCGCAGAACTCATCATGCAATACGCACGATTCGATCTTGAATTCCTGAATGCCGAATTGGCGCAGTCTATGAAGCCTGAGCTGACCAATCCTGTGATCGATACACTGGTAATGGCCAGAGCACTTTACCCCGGACAGAAGAATCATCTGGATGCACTCATCGAGCGACATCATATCAACCAGAGTTGCACAGCAGCGAAGGGGCTTCTGCTGGATGTAAAAGCGATAGCAGATGTCTATCGGGCAATGGCCGCAGACTGGCATTCCTTTTGCGAGGTGGGGCATGACAATACCTGTGAGTCTGTCGAGGGCGGAAGCAAGTTTCTGGATTTGGCCGAGGCAAAACGATTTCTTGTACACAATCCACCCATTACGAATACAGACGCGGATTTGTCTGCATATACACAAGGTACGCCGGAGGCATTCGATTTTCTCGGAAAGCAAGGGTACGACTGGGTTGTCATCGGACTGGCCGAGTTAGATCAAGATATTGCCCGTGCATTTTCGGGTTGGGAGGCGTGGCTGAATTTCGAAAACATTCGCAGCTTGGATGCTGAGGTTGCGGGGATTTTGGCCGATAGTCAGAATGCACTGGTCTTTGCCTACGAAAGCCTCGGCGAGATCAATTCCGAAGTGGCTAGAGAATTAGGCAAGCTGGAGGGGTATCTTTCCCTGAGGGTTGAACGGCTAACTATCGAGGTGGCATCTGAATTGACAAACCATGCAGACGGTTTGACTCTGGATTTGGATACCCCGCCAGACGTGCATATCTTGCAAGAGCTTTGTTTTCACGCCGGATATCAGTTAGCGGTGAGTTGGGATCGACCATCAGGGGGCGAGCCTTGCGAGGCTCCTCTGCACAATCCAAATAAAAAAACTTTCGTGACGTCTCATCTTAATGAGCAAACGGGGCGTTGGTGCGACGTCGTATACATCGGCGATCCGTGGTTCTATTCGGATATGTAACCACCATGCCCAAACGCCCTGATACCCAAGCTACCCTGTTACTTGCGCTGGAGCTGATGCGCCGTATTCCCCGCACGCGCAAAGTCACGGCCAAGGAGCTGCATGAACAACTGGCCGACTCCGATCATGGGCGCGACCTGCGTACCATCCAGCGGCAATTGGAAATGCTCAGCGAACACTTCGAGATCGAGCGCGACGACCGCAGCAAGCCCTACGGCTATCGTTGGAAGGAACGCGCGCAAGGCATGGCACTGCCCATGCTCACCGAGCAGGAGTCTTTACTGCTGACGCTGGCAGAACAGCATCTGAAAGCCTTGCTGCCAGTGGGTTTGATGAAAACCATGGACAGCTTCTTCACCCAGGCACGTGCCAATCTCGCCCCGTATTCCAACGCCAAACGGGAGCGCGAATGGCTGAAGAAAGTGCGGGTCGTCAGCACCAGCCAGCCCCTGCTGCCGCCGAAAATCAAACCCGGCGTGTTCGAGCAAGTCAGCAATGCACTGTATGCCAACCAGTGGCTCGCGGTGGATTATGAAAATGCCGCAGGTAAACGCACGGAAGCCGATGTAATGCCGCTGGGCTTGGCCCAGCAAGGGCCGCGTTTGTACCTCGTTTGCCGATTTAGAGATTTTGACAACGAACGTAGCCTGGCACTGCACCGCCTTCATGCCGCGCAAGCCTCCACACTTACCTTCGAGCGCCCCGAGAACTTCGATCTGGAACAATACGACAATGATGGTCGCTTCGGTTTCGGCGAAGGCAAGAAAATCCGCCTGACTTTCCGCATCGAAAAAGCTACGGGACTTCACTTGCTGGAGTCGCCTCTTTCTGAAGATCAGCAGGTGGTGGAGCTGGACGACGCCTACGAGATCACCGCGACCGTGGTGGACACGGCGATGCTGGACTGGTGGCTGAGAGGGTTTGGGGATTCGGTCAAAGTGATTTCAAAATGTGCCGTAGTCGTGTGATGCGGGAGCCAAATTTTGACAGGGAAAGAAAAATGAAAAAAGGGTTGAATCTTGAATTTCAAAAGCTGCTGGAAAATGGGGAGGCCATTGCAAAATTCCAGAAGTGGGACGAGTCTTTAGACACTCCAGATGCCTTGTACAACTGGCCCATTCGGAAACAGTTGAAAAAGCTTCAGGAGGACTGCTTGCCAGCTAGTAAGGATGAGAATAGCTGGCTTTCGAAATTAATAAAAAACTCCGATGAGAAAGAACCAGCTGAACAAATAGTGAAAAACACATTGGCGATGCGGGACGAAATGAAAACGATTCTTGTATCTCTCGACCCTCAAGATAAAGACTCAAGAAACAAGCTTGCTCTTTGGATTATTCGTGATTGGGGTGGTATTCAATCTGGAGCCAGAGTTGGTAATTTGCCTGATACAGGCACGACGCAGACAGATGAAAAATTATCTGATCTTCTGGATGAAATTGAAAATGAGGAGAATTTGAAGGAGACGGCTAAGGAATTTAATTTTGAACGGATAGCCAGTTGGTCAAAATATCTTGCGTTCAAATATCCTCAGAAATATGGGATTTACGATGCGCGCGTGGTCTATTCATTGAATTGGCTCTTGCTCAAGGCGGGTTCAACAGTTTTTTTCCCTTTTCTGGATGGCCAGAACTCGGTACTAAGTTTGCTGGACTATAGAGCCAAGTTATATCTGAAGCTCCATGGCAAAAAGAAATTTCAGGAGGAATTAGGAAACGACGTTAAATCCAGGATGGAAAACCCAGGAAAGAAGTCACGTCTGAAAAGCGAACTAGAGAAAGGGGTTTTCATAAACAAAAAGGATGCGTACTGGCAATATGCATTGCTGCTTCAGGCGTTGTCAAACGTCTGTACAAAGGACGGTGTACACGGGGTTACTCGAATCGAAATGATTCTGTTCTCGCTTGCGGACAAGTTGATAGCCGAAGAAGTTATGCAGTCCTTTGGCGGCGTTGAAGGTGTGAGAAATCAGCATCTACCAGATATGAACGTGGAAATCACAAAGAATATTTTCAGTGGCGTATATGACGGGAAAGGCGATGCAAAGGATTCGGATGATCGAATTCATGCGCTGTGCAACATACTCTATGCCTCGCAGCGATATAACTACCGGTTTCGCCAAAGTGATGTGAAACAGCTCTTTCCCTTGTTAAACCCTTTGTTTCATTTCGAGATCAATTCGGAAGGTACGACCCTATGGTTGTCGCTGGCACTGGCCATTCAGGAAATGTATGGCCTTTCCGATGAGTCGCTGATCTCGCTCTTAAGACCATTGCAATCTGGTAATGAGCGATAGCGCTTTTCTGCCTCCTGCATTCCTGCGACGCATCATGTCGCAATGCTCCGTATTATCTTTCTCAGACATTGCGGAGAAAGATAATGGATAGTCAATACGAGGATGACACAGGTCTCTTGGTGGAAGTGCTTCAGGTGGGAGATGAGCTGCTATCTACCAAAGGGGAGTCATGCAATACAGCAAATCTCCGTTAATGAAAGTGTGCACAGTTTGCCTTGAGCAAATCCACGCGAATGAGACTAAATGTCCTATTTGTGGATGTTAGCAGTCAGTGACCAATCTTTTTGAGGGGGAATATGAAAAATCAGCGATATACCATTTCAGGGCTAATGATTCTTGATTCTGAAAGTGCCCCGGTGCGGGAAATCTATATCCGCGAGTTGTTGGACATGCCGAGTGCGGAGTTTCGGCGTTCCTCTCTTAGCGCAGGGCAGAAAATGGATGTCATTCAGGCGGTCGGTCTGGATGCGCTGACCCAAGTGCTGCAAGAGTGTTTTCGACAGGGCGGAAAAAATTATAACGCTGCGCAAGAAGCGGAATTTACCGTACTGATGTTGAACAGGACTCTTGAACGTCAGGCACCACCGCCTGCACTATCAGTTCGATGAATCCCTGCGAAAAACTCACCATCGCCATCTCCTCCCGCGCCCTGTTCGACCTGAACGAGAGTCATGCCGTGTTCGAGGATGATGGCGTAGATGCCTACTGCCGCTATCAGGTGCAGCATGAGGACATTCCGCTGGCGCCGGGGGTGGCGTTCGGGCTGGTGAAGAAGTTGCTGGCGTTGAATGCGCACACCCCAGCGCAGCCTCGTGTGGAGGTGATTTTGCTGTCGCGTAACAGTGCGGACACCGGGCTGCGTATCTTCAACTCGATCAAGCATCACAATCTTTCAATCAGTCGTGCGGCGTTCACGCGGGGGGAGAGCACGCACCCTTATATTTCGGCGTTCGGGGCGCACCTGTTCCTGTCGGCGGAGCCGGGGGACGTGCGTCGAGCGCTGGAGGCGGGATTCGCGGCGGCGACCATTTTGCCCTCCGAGGGCGGCGTCACGACGGGCCATTCTTCGCAGTTGCGCATCGCTTTCGACGGTGATGCGGTGCTGTTTTCTGACGAGTCAGAGCGCATCTACAAACAGGAAGGGTTGGTTGCGTTCGAGCACAACGAAATCAGCGCCGCCAAGCAGCCGCTGCCGGGCGGGCCGTTCAAGGAATTCCTCTCCATGCTGCACCAGATCCAGCTCGATTACCCACCTGAGCAGTCGCCCATTCGCACCGCACTCATCACTGCACGTGGTGCACCGGCGCACGAGCGCGTCATCCGTACGCTGCGCGCCTGGAACATCCGCATAGACGAGGCGTTGCTTTTGGGCGGCATGGACAAGGGCGCGTTCCTCAAGGCGTTCGGCGCGGACATCTTCTTCGACGATCAGACCAAGCACTGCGAGTCTGCTCGCCAGCATGTCGCCACCGGCCATGTGCCGCATGGTGTGGCGAACGAGTAGATTGTCCGGCCCGTGTTTCCTGCTTAACTCCCGATTGCGTCGCTTGATTGTGGCGGGCGGCCCGCCTTATTCCCCGTGTTCGTCCAGCCCCAGTTCCTGAATCTTGCGGGTGAGGGTGTTGCGGCCTATGCCGAGCAGCATGGCGGCTTCGATGCGGCGGCCATTGGTGTGGTGCAGGGCTTGCAGGATCATGGTGCGTTCGAATAGCGGCGCGTAACTCTCCATCAGGTTCTCGTCACCGCGCTGCAAGGCTAGCGCCACCTGGCCTGCCAGCACTTCGCTCCAGTCGCCGGGCGGCAGCGCCACCGGGCTGGTCTCGCGCCATTCGGGCGGCAGGTCGGCGATTTCGATGAGTTGCGAGGGGGTCATCACCGTCAGCCAGTGGCAGAGGTTTTCGAGTTGCCGGACGTTGCCGGGGAATTCTTGGGTCGAGAGGTGCTGCAGGGTTGCTTCGCTGAATTGCTTCTGTTCAACGGCCAGTTCCAGTGCACTTTTTTGCAGGAAGTAGGTCGCCAGCAGCGGGATGTCTTCGCGGCGTTCGCGCAGCGGCGGCAGGCGCAGGCGGATGACGTGCAGGCGGTGGAACAGGTCTTCGCGGAACAGGCCGTCCTTGACGCGCTGCTCCAGATTCTGGTGGGTGGCAGTGATGATGCGCACGTTGGCCTTGATGGGTTTGTGGCCGCCCACCCGGTAATAGTGGCCGTCGGACAAGACTCGCAACAATCGGGTTTGCAGTTCCGATGGCATGTCGCCTATCTCGTCGAGGAACAGCGTGCCGCCTTCGGCTTGTTCGAACCGACCCTGCCGGGTGGCCGCCGCGCCGGTGAATGCGCCGCGTTCATGGCCGAATAGTTCGGATTCAAGCAAGTCCTTGGGGATAGCGGCGGTGTTGATGGCGATGAAAGGTTGCTCGCCACGTGGGCTGTGACGGTGCAGTGCGCGCGCGACCAGCTCTTTGCCGGTGCCCGATTCACCATTGATTAGTACAGTGGCCAATGAATGCGACAGCCTGCCTATGGCGCGGAACACTTCCTGCATAGCGGGCGCATGACCGAGAATATCGGCGACTTCGGCGATCTGCCCGACTTCGGCAGATTTGCGGCGGCTCTGTTCAAGCGCGCGCTGGATCAGTTCCACTGCGTGGTTGATGTCGAAGGGCTTGGGCAGGTATTCGAACGCGCCGCCCTGAAAGGCTGAAACGGCGCTCTCCAGATCAGAATAGGCGGTCATGATGATGACCGGGATCAGCGGATGGCGCTGTTGCAGGGTTTGCAGGAAATCCAGCCCGGAACTGCCCGGCATCCTGATGTCGCTGACCACTACCTGCGGCTGGTCGTGGGCTAACGCGCGCAAGGCATCGTCTGCGGTGGGAAAGCTCCTGAACTCTATCTCGGCGCGTGTCAGGGACTTTTCCAGCACCCAGCGTATCGAGCGATCATCATCAATTATCCAGACTGCTTTCACGATTTATCCTATCGATTATATTAATTATTTGAATAATCTACTCACGGCAGCGGCAGCAACACGGTGAAACAGGTGCGCCCTGGTTCACTGTCGAATTCTATAGTGCCCTGATGCTGACTGATAAAATCCTGCGCCAGCGTCAGCCCCAGCCCGTGTCCGTCAGCTCGTCCCGATACCAGCGGATAGAAGATTTTGTCGCGCAATTCTGGAGGGACACCCGGCCCGTTGTCTATGATTTGTACCTTTACGGCCAGTCGGTGGCGCTGCTTGACCAGCGTGATTTGACGGGCGATGCGCGTGCGCAGAATGATCTCTCCCCTACCCTGCATCGCCTGGGTGGCATTGCGGACGATGTTCAGCATTACCTGAATCAGCCGTTCCTTGTCGCCAATCAGCGGCGGCAGGCTGGTGTCATAATCGCGCCGAATCACCAATCCTTCCGGCAGTTCGGCCAGTATCACCGAGCGCACACGCTCCAATACCTCGTGGATGTTAAGTGCACTGTGCTGGACGTTGCCCTGCGGCGTCAGCAGGTTCTCCATCAGGGAGCGCAGCCGGTCGGCCTCCTGAATGATGACCTGAGTGTATTCGTGCAGCCCTGGCTTCTCCAGCTCCTGTTCGAGCAGTTGAGCGGCACCACGTATGCCGCCCAGCGGATTCTTGATCTCGTGTGCCAGGTTGCGCAGCAGCAGTCGGTTAGCCTGTGTCTGGTCCAGCATCTGTTCTTCACGCGCCAGCTTCAGCGAGCGATCCAGCGTGTGGAATTCCAGCAGCAGACCGGGAAAAGGCAAACGCATGGGCGTCACCGCGCAGCGCAGGTGCAGCTTGTTATGGCTGTGCGTGAGCAAGCTCAGATCGTGCTCTATGTGGCTTTCGCGGCCATGTACCGCACGTTCTATGGTTACCGCCAACTGGCCGCTGTCGGCAAAAGCCTGCTGTACTGGCTGGCTCAGCAGGTTTTTGCCGCTCACTTCGAACAGGGTTTCCGCCGCAGGGTTGAGATAGCTGACGCATAACGACGCGTCCAACAGCATGACGGCGGTGTCGAGATGGTCGAGCATGGAGTGGGCAAGTTCAGTCATGCAAGTTAGAAAGCAATAATCATGCCATACGCGGGACCTTGCTGCCCTGCTGCGATAGCTACGCTACATTCATCGCTGTTCATGTTGGGGTTTGGGTTATTTCACCCTGGATATCTCAGTGTTGAGTGCATCAATATTGCGCTGGTGCAACTCAACCTGGGCGGAAAGCTGGTTCATTTTTCGGGCATCCTTGGCAAGTTTCGGGTCGGCCTGCGCGACCTTAAGATTCTGCTTCGCTTCGGTCAGCAGCCCCTGCTCATTGTTCAATTCGTCTTCCAATATCTTGCGGCGCGTCTGGTCGCGTCCCTTCTGCGTTTCCTGATTCACCTTCGGAAAGTCTGCCGGCGATCCGGCAGAACGGGTATGGGAGACTGGCGGCCTGGGGGGCGATTCACTGATGCGCTTGCTGCCTCGTGATGGGGTATTGGAATAGGTGATATGACCATCGGCGTTGACGGACTTGTAGATGTCGGCTGATGCCAAAGTTGGGAGCAGGCACAACAGTGCGAGCAAATAGCCTGATTTCATGCGCGTTCTCCTGCAAAAATGCCGGCTGAGTATAGGCCATGCCTAGGTGCATGACAAACCTTTTACCTGCTGCATAAAATGCAAAACGGGGCTTGCGCCCCGTTTTGTTGTATCCAAGCCTGTTGAGGATTAGATGCTGTAGTACATGTCGAACTCGACTGGATGAGTTGTCATGCGGATGCGGTTGACTTCGTCCATCTTCAAGGTGATGAAGGCGTCAAGGAAGTCCTTGGAGAATACGCCGCCGCGAGTCAGGAACTCGTGATCCTTGGCCAGTGCATCCAGTGCCTCGTCCAGAGATGCGCAGACCGTTGGGATCTTTGCATCTTCTTCAGGTGGCAGATCGTACAGATTCTTGTCTGCTGGATCGCCAGGATGGATCTTGTTCTGGATACCGTCCAGACCAGCCATCATCAACGCTGCGAAGCACAGGTACGGGTTGGCTGTCGGATCAGGGAAGCGAGTCTCGATACGACGTGCCTTGTCGCTGGCTACGTGCGGGATGCGGATGGAAGCGGAACGGTTCTTGGCGGAGTAAGCCATCTTCACCGGTGCTTCGTAGTGAGGAACCAAGCGCTTGTAGCTGTTGGTGCCCGGGTTGCAGATCGCGTTCAGTGCCTTGGCATGCTTGATGATGCCGCCGATGTAGTACAGCGCTGTCTCGGACAGGCCTGCGTAGCCGTTACCCGCGAAGGTGTTTTTGCCGTCTTTCCAGATGGACTGGTGCACGTGCATGCCGGAACCGTTGTCGCCAACGATGGGTTTAGGCATGAAAGTCGCTGTCTTGCCGTACTGGTGGGCGACGTTGTGAACGATGTATTTCAACGCCTGAGTCTGGTCGGCGCGGCGTACCAGCGTGTTGAACTTGGTACCGATCTCACATTGGCCGGCAGTCGCTACTTCGTGGTGATGGACTTCGACTTCGATACCGATGTCTTCCAGTGCCAAGCACATCGCAGCGCGGATGTCGTTCAGGCTGTCAACGGGAGGAACCGGGAAGTAGCCGCCCTTGACGGTCGGACGGTGGCCGGTGTTGCCGCCATCGAATTTCTCGCCGGTAGCCCAAGCAGCTTCTTCGGAATTGATTTTCAGCATGCACCCGGACATGTCCACAGTCCATTGCACGGAGTCGAAAATGAAGAATTCTGGCTCAGGACCGAAGAAAGCGGTATCGCCCAGACCGGTGGACTTCAGGTAGGCTTCAGCGCGCTTGGCGATGGAGCGTGGGTCACGGTCGTAACCCTTGCCGTCGGTAGGATCAACCACGTCACAAGTGATGACCAGTGTGTTCTCGTCCATGAACGGGTCGAGGAAGGCAGTTGCCGCATCCGGCATCAGCAGCATGTCAGAAGCCTGAATGCCTTTCCAGCCAGCGATGGAGGAACCATCGAATGCGTGGCCTTCTTCAAATTTTTCTTCATTCACGTACTTGGCTGGCACGCTGACGTGCTGCTCTTTACCACGTGTATCGGTAAAACGAAAATCCACGAACTTGATGTCGTGGTCTTTAATCATCTGCAAAACATCACTTACCGTCAACGACATAACTCTCTCCCAATGAATCAAACGAAACAGCGAATTTAACTACCCAATAAAATACGTAATTGCCTTTGCAACAAGCGCCATGAAGACAGATGCGTGTCAAGGCGGCATTGTGCCATAACCCTGTGAAGTAGCACAAAAATAAATCGCACCATATGCGAGCGTGCCGAGTCCGCAATGCACTATTTTTGTGCGTGGTGCGTGTGGATGCGAATAGCGCGGAAAATCGGATCGTCTCGTACCATTTCGTCACATTGCTGCTGCAATTTGGCAGCTTGTTGCTGACTGGTAATTTCACCTGGTAGATAAAGCTCTGCATCTATTTTGCCATCAAGGTAGTGCAGTACCACCCGATGTTCTGCGATATTCAGATCGCTCAGGCGTTCCACAAGTCCCGCCAGCAGGCGGGGGCGGTTGGGCAGGTGGATGTTGCGTTTGCTTTGCCGGTCGTCTTCGGGGTCTATGTGCACCATCACATCCAGCACGTGGTGCTTGCTCAACACGGCATTGCGGGCGGATTCCGCGATGTAGTGCCCTTCGGATACGCTGATGCGCGGATCAACCAGAATGTGCGCATCCACCAGCGCGTTGTCTGCCATTTTGCGCGTACGCAAATCGTGCAAACCGAGCACGCCGTGGGTGTCGAGCAGGGTTTGCCGGATGGCGGCAACCTCTTCCGCGTCCAGGCCGGTATCAATCAATTCTTCCAGTGCCTCGAAAGCCAGCTTGCCCCCCATGTGCGCGATCATCACCCCGACCACCGCTGCCGCGACGAGGTCGAGGAAGGTGTAGCCCAGCAGGTTGCCAGCTACGCCGACGATGACGATCAGCGAGGAGGCCGCATCGGAACGGGCATGCCAGGCGTTAGCCACCAACATTTGTGAGCGCACGCGCTTGGCGACGGCCAGCATGTAGCGGAACATGCCCTCTTTGGCGATCAGCGCGACGACGGCAATGGCCAGCGCCAACGGGTTGACAGCATGTACTTCGCCGGGATTCTGCAATCGCAACGCGGCGGCCACCAGCAGGCCTATACCGAGCACAGCCAAAAATATCCCCAGGATCATCGTGGCAGCGGTTTCCACACGGGCGTGGCCGTAAGGGTGGTTGGCATCCGCATGGCGGTTGCCGTGGCGGTTGGCATACAACACCAATATGTCTGAAAGCAGGTCGGACAACGAATGCAGGCCGTCGGCCATCAGTGCCTGAGAATGGGAGAAAAAGCCCCCGATGACCTGCAAGAAAGTTAGCACCAGATTGATGATGATGCTGACCATGGTACTTTTCTGTGCGGCAGCAAAACGTTCCGGGTGTGCAGGTTCGAATGCCTCCTGGCCTAAGGACGTGTTGTGTGAGTGGCTGTGATTTTTCATTAACATTGCGCTAGTATGTGACCGTGCTGCGCAGGATAACATCGGCGCGAGATTCGGAAAAGTTAAGCCGTACACGCATCAAGCTATAGTTCGACACGACAGTTATTAAGGAAAACATCATGGGAAAAATCACCAGCATCCTCCAAGCGGCACAACAACGTGCAAAGGATATGAACTCGCCTTACGAGGGAGCGCTTTATCCGGCTGAAGCACAGGAAATCTTGCAATCTGCACCCGGTGCCAAGCTGGTGGACGTGCGTTGCCGAGCTGAATGTGATTGGGTGGGACGCATACCCGGTGCAGTCGAGATCGAATGGGCGACCTACCCCGGCATGAAGCCCAACCCGCATTTTATTGCCGCGCTGGAGCAACAGGTGGACAAGGAGGCGCTGGTGTTGTTTATCTGTCGCAGTGGCGCACGTTCACAGGCCGCAACCATCGCTGCAACGCAGGCGGGCTACCCCGATTGTTACAATATTCTTGAGGGATTCGAGGGCGACCCGGATGCCGCGCAACATCGCAACACCAAAAACGGTTGGCGTGCCGCCGGTTTGCCTTGGGTGCAAAGTTAGTCAATCAGGGTAATCGACCGTGAGAGGGGCGTGATCGGAGAAGCGCTCCGCCTTGTACACGCTGGCCGCCCCCGCACGCTGCGCGATACCCGGCGTGGCGATCTGGTAATCAATGCGCCAGCCCACGTCTTTCGCCCAAGCCTGACCTCGATTCGACCACCAGGTATAGGCTTCAAGCTCCGGGTGCACCTTGCGGAACACATCAACGAAGCCGACTTCGTCGAAAAGTTGTGTGAGCCATGCGCGCTCCTCCGGTAGGAAGCCGGAATTCTTGCGGTTGCCCCGCCAGTTCTTCAGGTCTATTTCCTTATGTGCGATATTCCAGTCACCGCACACCACTACTTCACGCCCGCTGGCGCGCAGTTCCTGCAAATGCGGCAGGAACGCCGCCATGAACTTGAATTTCACCGCCTGGCGCTCTTCGCCGCTGGAGCCTGAGGGCAGGTACAGCGATACCACACTGCAATCGGCAAAGTCAGCACACAGGTAGCGCCCTTCCACATCGAATTCGGCGATGCCCAGCCCTGCGGTGACTTGCTCCGGCTGCTGGCGGCAATAGATGCCGACCCCGCTGTAGCCCTTTTTTTCCGCGTAATGGAAATAGCCGTGATAGCCAACCGGACGCAACATTTCCGCCGTCATGTCCGCCTGCTGGGCCTTGAGTTCCTGCAGGCAGATGATGTCTGCATCCTGTTTTTCCAGCCATTGATAGAAGCCCTTGCTGGAGGCGGAACGGATGCCGTTCAGGTTGATGGTGATGATGCGCATGAATACTTTCAATGTTGAAGAACGGGACATTATAATGGACGCCACTTCATTACCGGCTCATCGTCATGTTCAATTTCCGCCAGGATTTCATCCGCTTTGCCATCGAGCAAAAAGTATTACGCTTCGGACAGTTCCAGACCAAGGCCGGACGTCTCTCCCCCTACTTTTTCAATGCGGGCCTGTTCAACGATGGCGCCTCCATGCGCAGCCTGTCGCATTTTTATGCACAGGCAATCCTCGCTTCCGAGACGGAGTTCGACATGCTGTTCGGCCCCGCCTACAAAGGCATACCGCTGGCGGCAGGGACGGCCATCGCACTGGCCGAGCAAGGGCGTAACGTGCCTTACTGTTACAACCGCAAAGAGGTCAAGGATCATGGTGAAGGGGGTACGACGGTCGGCGCGCCTTTGCAGGGCAAGGTGCTGATCATTGATGACGTCATTTCTGCCGGCACCTCGGTGCGCGAGTCCATTGAGCTGATCCGCGCAGCAGGTGCCGAACCGTGTGCAGTTGTCATCGCACTGGATCGCAAAGAGCGAGGGCTTGGCAAGCTCTCTGCCGCACAGGAGGTGCGCCGCGATTATGGTATTCCGGTAATTGCTATTGCTACGCTGGACGACTTGTTGGGCTATTTGCAGGGCGAATCGGAATTGACCGAAAACTTGGGGGCGGTGCGTGCTTACCGTGACCTTTTTGGTGTCGCGAGTGATGAAGTTTAACTTACTAATCGCGCTGCTCAGTATTGCAGCGATTTGCCCCTCGGCCTCCGCCAAGACCTACAAATGGGTGGATGACCACGGAGTGACGCACATTGAACAAACTATTCCGCCCGAGTATGCCAACAAGGACAGGAAGACTTTGAACAAATCCGGGACAGTAGTGCGCTCCGAGGATGTGCTGACCGCAGAAGAGCGGCGTGCCAAGGAGTCCGAGGCGGCCAAAAGCAAGGCCGAGTCGGATGCTGTAAGGGATCAGAAACGACACGATAAGTCCCTGATCAGCACTTACAGCAGCATTGACGAAATCGAACTGTCACGCCAGCGCAATATCCAGCAATTGGAAACGCGCATCGCCGGTATCCAGGCAAAATTAAAAATTACTAGTGCCAAACTGGCCGGTTTGGCAGCTGATTTCGAGTCCCGCAAGAAGGCGGGCCAAAAGATACCCGGCTCTCTTTACGATGACTTGAGCGAAACTCAGAATCAACTGAATCGGCTAAAGCTCGATCTGGACAAGTACAACGCCGAAAAACAGCAAGTAGATGCGCGTTTCGAAGCGGACAAGGTGCGCTACAGGGAACTAACGGGCAAGTGATTACAGTGGTTCGAAGCTGTCTGTGTCTGGATTGTGACCGAGCAATTGGCTGTGCTTGATATCCAGATACCAGCCGTGCAACTGTAACGTGCCTTCTGCTGCACGTTGCGCAATCCAGGGGAAGGTTAGCAGATTGGCTAATGAAACCAGGATTGCACGCTGTTCGCACGCCCTCAGCTGCTCTTCAGCAGTGGCATCGGCATAATCGTTTTCCACACTCAGGCGTGCTGAATCAACCAGCCGCATCCAGTCATCAATGAAAGAATCGGGATTGTTCACGCCGCCCTGCATTAGCGTCTGAATGCCGCCACAATGTTCATGACCCAACACTACGATGTGTTCCACACCCAGATTGCGGACACCATATTCAAGCGCAGCCGTTGTGCCGTGATGTCCGACGCGCTCCTCATTTGGCGGTACCAGATTGGCGACATTGCGTATAACAAACAACTCGCCGGGTGAGCAGTCGAAAATGATGGCGGGGTCTACTCGGGAGTCGCAGCACCCGACAATCAGGAATTTTGGCTTTTGCCCTTCCACGAACAGTCGGGAAAACATGGCCTCGGTACGCGGGTTGTGGTTTTCGCGGAAACGCGAGAAACCCGCGAGCAATTGCTGCGGCAAACTCATCTCAATCCTCACGAAAATGTGGCATAAATCGGCTCAACCAGGTTGGTTCGCGGAGTCTTTGCGCCGTCCGGCAGGCTCCGCTGCAAAGGGTCTATTCGGCAGTCAGGCGCTGCAGGGCTTCGCGGTATTTGTCTGCAGTATGCTGCAGCACGTCGGCGGGAATGTTCGGAGCTGCCGACTTTTTATCCCAACCGGAGGCTTCCAGCCAGTCACGTACAAACTGCTTGTCGAAGCTGGGTGGATTACTGCCCACGCGATATTCCTCGGCAGGCCAGAAGCGCGATGAATCGGGTGTCAGCGCCTCATCAATCAGGTACAGCGTGCCTGTCTCATCGACACCGAACTCGAATTTTGTGTCCGCGATGATGATGCCCTTGGTCGCCGCATAATTTGCCGCTTCCTCATAAAGCTTGATCGCTGCGTCGCGCACTTCACAGGCGCGTTCCTCGCCCAGCAGTTCCACGACCTGAGCGAACGAGATATTTTCGTCGTGATCGCCCACTGCGGCTTTGGTGGAAGGGGTGAACAGTGGCTGTGGCAGTTTCTCTGCCTCGCGCAATCCGGCGGGCAAGGCGATGCCACATACGGCACCGGTCTTCTGGTAATCCTTCCAGCCGGAACCGACCAGATAACCGCGCACAATCGCCTCAATCGGCAAAGGCGTGAGCTTCAGGGTTACAAAGGCGCGACCGCGTACCTGAGACTGCTCGCCCTCGCCTTTTACTACTGACTCCGGGTCGATGCCGCTCAAGTGATTGGGCAGGATGTGTGCCAACTTTTTAAACCAGAAATTCGACAGGGTAGTGAGCACCTCGCCTTTGCCCGGAATCGGGTCGGGCAGGATCACGTCGAACGCCGACAGGCGGTCGGTCTGGACGATCATCAGATGTTGCGCGTCCACTTCATAAAGATCGCGCACCTTGCCGCGATGCAGGAAGGGCAGGCTGGTCAGATTGGAATGGTGCAGTGCGGACATCATGTTTCCTTGCAAACGGTAAGAGGGTGACTACGCCAACGCGGGCAAAGTGGTTTCGGCAATCTTCACAGCCTGTTGCTTGCGATATTCGGTCAGTTGCTCTGCCAGATTTGTGTCGTTCAGGGCCAACATGGAGATAGCGAACAGCCCGGCATTGGCGGCGCCTGCTTCACCGATGGCGAAGGTGGCGACCGGGATGCCCTTGGGCATCTGCACGATGGATAGTAAAGAATCCATGCCTTTGAGATATTTGGATGGGATAGGCACGCCCAGTACTGGCAGTGTGGTCTTGCCGGCGATCACGCCTGCCAGATGCGCGGCACCGCCTGCCCCCGCGATGAAGCATTGCACGCCCGCTTCACTTACTTCTTTAATATATTCGAACAGCAGATCCGGGGAGCGGTGCGCGGAAATCACACGCGCGTCATACGCCACACCGAAATCTTTCAATTGCTGTGCGGCCTGGCTCATGATATCCCAGTCATTTGCGCTGCCCATGATGATGGAAACCAAAGGTTTGTTCATTTTCTTGCCTGATAATGGTAGACGTAATAACGCCCCCGTTGCCGGGGGCGTCGTTAAACGTTAAGCGCCTTTGTGATAACCCACTACGCGATCAACTTCATTTTTGGAACCCAGGATGACTGGCACGCGCTGGTGCAGACCAGTTGGTGTCAGTTCCATAATACGCTCACGGCCAGTTGAGCTTACGCCGCCAGCCTGCTCCACGATGAAGGACATCGGGTTTGCCTCATACATCAGGCGCAGTTTGCCCGCCTTGCCGGCTTCCTTGGTGTCGAACGGATACATGAAGATACCGCCACGAGTCAGGATACGGTGCACTTCTGCCACCATGGATGCAACCCAACGCATGTTGAAGTTCTTCTCACGACCACCGTCTTTACCCTTCATGCACTCGTCAATGTACTTCTGTACGGGCTTTTCCCAGTAACGCTGGTTGGACATGTTGATGGCGAACTCTTGTGTGTCCGCCGGGATTTGCATGTTCGGGTGTGTCAGGAAGAAGTCGCCGACATCGCGATCCAGTGTGAAGCCGTTCACGCCATGACCCGTAGTGATCACCATCATGGTGTTCGGGCCATACAGTGCATAGCCAGCGCACACCTGCTTGGTACCCGGCTGCATGAAGTCGGCAGCAGTCGGATTGGTCACGCCTTCAGGGCAACGCAGGATGGAGAAGATCGTGCCGACAGAGATGTTCACGTCAATGTTGGAGGAACCATCCAGTGGGTCGAAAGTGATCAGGTATTTGCCGCGTGGGTATTGCTTGGGAATCTCGTAGATGTCATCCATCTCTTCGGAAGCCATCGCCGCCAGATGGCCGCTCCATTCATTGGCTTTGATGAATACTTCGTTGGTGATGATGTCCAGTTTTTTCTGGGTCTCACCTTGTACGTTTTCGCTGCCGGCACTGCCCAGCACGCCGATCAGCGCACCCTTGTTAACGTCATGAGCGATCTGTTTGCAGGCGGAAACGATGTCGCTCAACAAACCAGTGAACTCCCCACTGGCGCCGGGAATATTGCGTTGTTCCTCAATGATGAATTGAATCAGGCTCTTGCTCATGTTTTCTCCTCGGTGATTAAAGTGTATCTGTTATAAATTTATTGACGCGTGATTCTACCGCTTTTCTGGCATGCCCTGCAGGTTTATCGGGGCTTTCCTGTATTTGGCTGACTCATTTTGTCAATGAAATGAATAATTGCGGCAACTTTTCCGGCAATTGTGCAACCCTGTCCACAATGGTGTACTGCTTGCCGAAGATATCTCTGACATACTCGTCTGCCTTTGGGTCCAGGTTGATGCAATAGCTATAGATGCCGTCCTGATCAAGTTCATTGACTGCCTGACGTGCGTCCTGAATCAGCAGTTGCGAGTCATGGACATCAATATCCGCCGGCTCCCCATCGGTCAGGATAAGCAGCAATTTTTTGTCTGCTTGCTGTGATTTCAGGTAGTGCCCGGCATGACGCATTGCCCCGCCCATGCGGGTTGAATAGCCCGCTTCCATCGCCGACAACCGCGACTTTACTTCGTCCCCCCAACTCTCCCCGAAGCCCTTGATGTGGTAGTAACGCACATCGTGCCGGGTGTTGGAATGGAAGCCGCCGATGGCAAACGAGTCGCCAACCTGCTGGATGGACCAGGCCAGCAAAGACACCGCTTCCTGGCTCAGCTCCAGAATAGTCTGATCGCATCCTTCGGCCTTCTCGCTAAGCGATTGCGACAAGTCCAGTAACAATGTGACGGCGATGTTGCGCCCGTCGGTGCGATGCGACATATTGATGCGCGGGTCAGGGGACGAGCCGCTCTTGAAATCAATGAGCGAACGAATTGCCACGTCTAGGTCGAGTTCCGAGCCTTCTTCCTGATAGCGAATGCGCACCTTGTTCTGCGGCTTGAGCATCTCCAGCATGGCTTTCAGGCGTTTGGCCAGGGCGCTGTGCTTTTCCAGCAACCGGTCTATGTCGCCAGCATTGCCCTTGGGGTGCAATACCTCATAGACGCTAACCCAGTCAGGGCGGTAACTTTTGTTGGCGTAGTCCCACTCGTCGTAGTGGCGGGGAGGCAGGCCCTTAAGCTCTTCTTCATACTGGGGTTTTCTTTCGAGATGTTCGAACATCTCGTCTTCGTCGCCATTCTCGATGTATATCCACAGATGACGATTATCGTCACGATAACCCACCTCGGTGTTCTCGAATAATATGTTGGGCGAATAGTCTTTGGGTGTGCGGGCAATGAACGACAGGGCGAGACTGGCCATCTCCGGGCTACTGCTCTCACCGTTGCGCATGATTTGGTGAAAGCGGCCCGCGAAATCCCTGATTGCTTCATTTTTGTATTCGAAGTCTGGATCGAGAATGGCGCGCGACAACAGCGCCAGACGCACGCGTATGGTCGAAGCCTGCTTGCTGTCTATGTCCAGCAGACTTTCGTCCGGAATCGGGTGTAATGCGATGAATAACCGGCGGAGGCCAGGATAACGCTGCATGGCCAGCCAATCCACGCGACAGTCCTCGAAGGCTTCCACGCCCACGCGCTGGATTGGACTCCAGTTGTCAACGATCATTTTGGTGCTCCAGCGTCGGTGCGCTGCGATATGCGCCAGTGTTGCGCGGTAGCGATCCATCCCGGAAATGTCATTCAGATCATCATAGACATCGGGCAGGCGTATCCCCTGCTCGTCGAAATAGGGTACCGGTTTGACCAAATCTTCGAAAGCCAGCGAGTAAGGAGCAAGGCGATCCTTATCCTGCCACAGGCCTTGCATATACAGGCCCAACTTGCGCTCGTTATTGATAAACAAAGTGCCGTGACGCTCGCGCTGTAACACCGCCTTGGAGTCGGCCGATTGCAGCGTGAAGTATTCAATCTGACGCTCTGGATGATTGTTGTAATAGCGTATGCCGTATTCGATCCAGTTTTTCAGCCCGACCAGAGGCACCATGGCAAGTATGCGCGGTGCCTGTTTGAGCATGTCGGACAAACCGGGGCTGGGGAAGGTCGTGTGATGACCGTGCACCGAACCAGATGTCCTGTTCATCATATCGCGTACGATTTCGATGTACCGTTTGAACAATTCATGGCTGGGTAACAAGCGAGCGACAGCGCCGCTGGTTTGCAGGAAGGGCACGATGGATTTGAAATTGGTATGGGTGGACATGTAATGCGCAAATTCACGCAGCTCCACCAATACTTCCTCTCCCAGCACACTGGCAGCGCCCGGTGCTTCTTCCAGATAAACCAGTAGCGGCTCCGGTCCCCGCCCCATCTTGCCTAAAAACCGGGCATTGTCGAGATAGGAGTCAAGGCCTACAGGCGAGAGTAGTGCCCTGGCTTCCTTCAAGCATTCATCGAAAACGTTGTCAACCAGAGCAAACTTGCACTCCAGCTTCTGCCAATACACCTCGAATTCAGCACTTCTTGCGAGAACTTCAGGCATCGTTAATCACCACCATTTAATGTCTATTTCAATCAGTTGGCAAAGACCTGCTTGATCCGGGCCTTAACCGAAAGCGGCGTCAATAGCGTGATCAAGCGTGTCGCGAATGTCGGCATCGTCAGTAATCGGGCGCACCAGTGCCATACGGCAGGCAGCTTTGGCATCCACGCCGTTCTTGATCAGCGTGGCGGCGTAAACGAGCAGGCGCGTTGAAATGCCTTCATCCAAGCCATGCCCCTTCAGGTTGCGAGCGGTTTGGCCGATCTGCACCAGCTTGCTGGTCACTTCCTTGTCGAGGCCGGTTTCCTTGGAGAGAATCTCGGATTCCAGGCTGGCTTCCGGATAGTCAAATTCAAAACCGGTAAAACGTTGCTTGGTGGACTGCTTCAGATCCTTCATCAGACTCTGATAACCGGGGTTGTAGGAAATCACCAACTGGAAATCCTTGTGCGCCTCAATCAGTTCACCCTTTTTGTCCAATGGCAGGGTGCGACGGTGGTCGGTCAGTGGGTGGATCACCACGGTGGTGTCCTGGCGCGCTTCGACTACCTCATCCAGATAACAGATGGCGCCGATGCGGGCTGCTGTGGTCAGGGGGCCATCCAGCCAGCGGGTGCCGTTGGCATCCAGCAGATAGCGTCCAACCAAGTCACTGGCGGTCATATCTTCATTGCAGGCCACTGTGATCAGCGGCTTGTTCAATTTCCAGGCCATGTATTCGATGAAGCGGGATTTACCGCAACCTGTCGGGCCTTTTACCATGACCGGCAATCGCGCGGCATAGGCTGCTTCGTACAGGGCGACTTCATCCGCTTGTGCTTGATAGAAGGGTTCGTTGTGTACCTTGTATTGATCTGTGTTGATCATCGCTCACTCCATGATTCGGCTTGAATCCGCATAGGCCGAACGGTTTTTGTTTCTTTGAAAAATACGCCCCCAGCAAGTGGGGGCGCGTTTTTGTTACTTCGATACTGCTTGAGCTTACTTGTGTACGCCCAGCTTCTCGCGCCAGTTCGGGAAGTACTTGTCTGCATCTTTCGGGAAAGATTCGAACGCACGCGCAAATTCCTTGTGGGTCTTCGCGTATTCGATCGGATCTGCACCTGAGTTCCAGCAGTCGTAGGCCTGATCCAAAGACTTGCCGCCGGAAGCTGCGCTGTCAATGTGACCGAAAGCACCGCCACCGCAGGTGTTGATCAGGTTGGCGTGGCCCAGATTTTTGAAGAAACCTGGCAGACGAAGTGCGTTCATGCCGCCGGAAATGATTGGAGCAGTTGGCTTCATACCGTACCACTTCTGATAGAAGTAAGGTCCTTGGCACTCATCGCGCTCAATCATGTAGGCCAGAACGGTCTCATTGGCATGACCTTCCATCTTGCCGTAACCCATGGTGCCCGTGTGAATACCGGAAGCGCCGCTCAGACGAGCGATCTTCATGTAGCACAGCGGATCCATACCCATTGGTGACTTGTAGGAAGTCACAGCGCCGTGGCCTGCACGGTGGAAGTGCAAGAAGGTGTCTGGGAATGCACGACGAGCAGTCGTAACACCCGCTGGACCTGTCACGAAGCCGTCAATCAGGAAGGCAACATGCTTTTCATTACCATACTTGGCGAACTCGTTCAGGATGTAATCGCCACGTGCAATGCACTCGCCATGGAAGTCGGCAGTTGCATTGGCCGAGAACAGCTTGGCTTCACCAGTTTCCTGCTGCGCACGATCCATAGTCTGGGCGACCAATGGAATCACGGTCTTCATCGGGCAGAAGGGCTGGTTAGCCTGTGGCTCATCGTTCTTGATGAATGTGCCACCGAGCCAGAACTCATAACATGCCTTGGCAAACGGCTCAGGACGCAGACCCAGCTTAGGCTTGATGATGGTACCGGCGATGTAGCCACCGTTTTCCCTTGGACGACCCAGAACTTCCCACAGATCGGCAATGCCGGCACTCGGGCCGTCAAACTTCCTGACCATGACTTCTGGCACCATGAAGTCCAGCATGCGCAGACCAGCATGATCGCCCATACCCTGGTTGTTACCCAGAATCAGGGACCACATATGGGAGACATTGAATTGGCCGTCGGTAATGTTCGGGTCAAACAACTCAACCGGATAGGCTACCTTCATCAGGCCGCCACCCTTGACAGGATCATCGCCGAAGGCGGTTTCGTCGATTTCATACACCAGCGCGTCTACGCCGCGCGTGAAGTCGTCGGTTGTGGAAACTTCAACGTTGGTGCCAGTAGAAGACTCTGCGGCAACGTGAGCAGCCACTTCCAGGAAGCCGTAGCCTTTTGCTGGAATAAGTTTGTATGCAACAAGCAGATGCCTGCCGCCAGCGATCAAATCCGCTTCTTTGAGGCTCAGATTTGCATAACGATTCGATTGATCCATAATTTACCTCTCCTGTGTGTTAACGATTTATTCACTAACTACCAACAACGTGTTACAGGTCGCCACTATAGGGACACTCTCCCATAAGCGATAGTCAATTATTTTTATTGGTACCATAAGCTTTGCTTATGGTTATGTATAATCGCGCAATCCTGAAAACGCCATCTTTACCATCCGCGCATGCTCCACTTCACGCTAAGACAACTGCAGGTATTCGAGAAAGTGGCCAGTCACTTGAACTACTCGCGGGCGGCCGAAGAACTATACCTCTCGCAACCAGCCGTGTCTATGCAAATCAAGCAACTTGAAGGGCATATCGGCCTTGCCCTGTTTGAGCAAATGGGCAAAAAAATATTCCTCACCCAAGCGGGTTCCGAATTGTTCCATTATGCCCGCAGCATTTCTCTGCAAATGGCGGAGATGGAGGCTATTTTTGATGAAATGAAAGGTGTGGGGCAAGGCCGGCTGACGCTGTCCGTGGTGAATACCGCCAATTACTTCACCCCGCAACTTTTGGCAAAATTTTGCCAGCGGCATCCCGGCATCAATGTGATCCTGCAGGTAGCGAACCGCGATGCCGTACTCAAGCAGTTGGCTGACAACACGACCGATCTGGCCATCATGGGAAAGCCGCCTGAAGATCTCGACATCAACGCCGAATCGTTCATGGACAACCCCTTGGTGGTGATTGCACAGCCCGGCCATGCGCTGTCCGGTATCAAGCGCATTAAATTTGCGCAATTGGCCGAGCAGACTTTTTTGTCGCGGGAAAAGGGGTCCGGTACGCGCAGTGCAATGGAGCGTGTATTTGCGAGGCATCATATCCAGCCGAGCATCAGCATGGAGATGGAGACCAATGAGGCCATCAAGCAAGCCGTACAGGCGGGAATGGGGCTGGGCATCCTGTCACTGCACAGCATAGAGCTGGAGCTGGAGACCGGGCGGTTGGTGGTGCTGGATGTGGAAAACTTTCCGTTATTGCGCCAATGGTTCATCGCACACCGCAACAACAAACGCCTGACTATGGCTGCCTCGGCGTTCAAGAGTTTTTTGCTGACAGAGGCGCGAAGCATAGATCAGGAAAAATTCAGTCTATCTACCAAGTAGTTGCCGCTCATCACGGGACGCCTATCCGTTTATCCGACTTGTGCCGCCTCCAGTCGGTTGGTGATAGCGGCATGATTATCCCCCCCTTATTATGCGAACACCCCAAGGAGACAAGCCATGAAAACGCAACGAGGATTTACCCTGATTGAACTGATGATTGTAGTCGGCATCGTCGGCATCCTCATGCGCATTGCGTGGCCTATGTACAGTAATTACCTGATTCGGGGAAAAATAGCAGAGGCGCATTCCACGCTGACAACGACGCGGGTGCAATTTGAGCAGTTTTATCAGGACAACAGAACCTACGTCGGGGCGGCATGTCCTGCAGCAACCACCTATTTCAGTTATACCTGCACCCAGGCGGCCAGTACCTACACCGTCAGGGCCAACAATGTCGCCGCCAAGGGGCTGGGCGCGGCAGGAAGTTACGGCTATACGATCAATGAAAGCAATGTCCGGGCGACGCCTGCCTTCCCCGGTGGCAAGAGCAGCACCAACTCATGGCTGACAAAATGATTACCTCGAAACCCAATCTGCAGCGCGGCGTGTCGCTGATAGAAACCATGGTGACGGTCGCAGTGATCGGCATCATGCTCGGTGTGGGTCTGCCAAGTTTGGCGGTCTGGATGAAAAGCAATCAGATCAAATCTTCTTCACAGAACATTTTGACCGGCTTGCAACTCGCTCGGGGCGAAGCTGTGCGGCAGAATTCACGCGTGTTGTTCCAGTTGACCGATAGCGGCGCGACTGGCGTACCAACCTGGACGGTTTGGTCATACAGCAGCCAGCCCTGTCAAACCGTTGCCAATGCTTTTCCCTGTCCGATTGAGTCCAGCCAGTCCAGCGAGGGTGGCAATACTGCGCGGATCGGCGTGAATGCCGATGACATAAGTGGTGCCGGCTATTCTTACACCACTGCCATTGCGGCAGGCACAGGGATGGGCGTAAGCCCACGCCCGGGCGTGGTATTCAACGCCTTTGGTCAGGTATTGAATGACGGGGCGGCCAATGCGATTGCGACACGCATCACCCGCATTGATATTACAGATGCCCGGGAAACCAGAGCGCGCCGGATGGTTGTGCGCATTCCCGCCGGTGGTTCCGCAACGATGTGCGATCCTGCAGCCAAAAACTCGCAAGGTTGCTGAGGAGGATTTGTGATTACCAATTTCAACATGCAAAATAAGTCAGCGCAGCAGGGCGCAGTGCTGCTGGAAGCGTTGATCGCCTTCCTGATCTTTTCGATGGGTCTGCTCGGCGTGATCGGTTTGCAGGCAACTGCGATCAACAACACGCTGGATGCGCGTTACCGCAGTGATGCGGCGTTCCTCGCCAACCAGGTCATTGCGCAGATGTGGGCTGACTCGCAAGCTAACACAGCGACCGTACCCACTACTTACACCATCAAGCCGAGCTATGCCTGCAATCCCTGCACCAAAGCCAACGGCAACGCCAACACTCAGGCATGGGTCTCTCAAATTCAGTCCGGTTTTTTGCCGGGCGTGAGCGATACGACTAATCAGCCAGTGATCGCTATCAACGGCAATCAGGTGACCGTTACCATGAATTGGCAGTCACCGCAGGGTGACAAGCAGACTCACAACTACATCACCAAAACCGAGATTCAGTTTAACTAGCCATGAACGGGACATTGAAAATGGAAGCCTTATACATCCGTCGGCATAAGGGTTTTACGATGGTCGAGATGATGGTCGGCTTGGCACTCGGCCTACTCGCCTCGTTGGCGATCTTCACCGCTGTCTCGTCGTTCGAGACGCAGCGCCGCATCACCGCCGGCGGTGCTGACATGCAGCAGAACGGACTGCTGGCGCTGTATTTCCTGGAGCAGGATCTGCGCATGGCAGGCTTTGGCCTGATAGATGGCAGCACTGTTCCGGGCCGCCTGCCCTGCGTCAAGGTGAACAGCGTCAGTGTCGCACCAGTCAGCATCACCGAAGGGGGCGGCAGTGCCTCGGATATTCTGACCACCCACAGGCTGGATTCCGATACCGGTGGCATCGTCACGGGCGGGGGTGCGGGAAAGCTGACTTCGGCACTATCCACCATCAACTCTATCACCAGCATGACGGTGGATACCGCTCAGGCCATCCATCTGAACGACTACCTGCTGATTCCGGATGCCAACATGAATTGCACGCAGGTGAAAGCGACCAGCATGCCGGCTGTGTATGCCCAAACGCCGGGCACCCCAGGCACCCCGGCCACCCCGGCAGTCCCGGCAACAAGAACAACACCTGCCATTCCTGCACAGCCCGCTCAGCCCGCCGTGCCGGGTGTACCGGTTGTGCCGGTTTCAACCATCATCAACCTAGGACAGAGTGTGCCGTCTTTCCCGGCGATGATGTACAGCCTGGATGCCAATTTCAACCTGAACCACTCTGATGATGGTGGAAAAACCTGGTCGCCGGTAGCTGCAAACATCGTCAACATGCAGGCCCAGTACGGCATCGCCAATGGCGGTAGCCAGTCGGTCAGCTGCTGGACCAATGCTTCAGGCAGTGCCTGTGGCGGTAGCGATTGGGCGAACCCGCCCGCCGCAGACATCAACCGCATCAAGGCTATTCGGATTGCCATCGTGGCGCGCAGCGCACAACGCGCACCCAATCTGGTCACCACCGCCTCACCCACCTGGTACGGTGGCGCGATAGATGTCAGCAATATCGCCAATTGGCAGAACTACCGTTACAAGGTCTATCAGACCGTCATTCCCGTGCGTAACGTGATCTGGGGGAATCTGTGATGAACAACTTCCGCAATAAACAGCAGGGTGTGGTGCTGGTGATCGCGCTGATCGCGCTGGTGGCAGTGTCTCTCGCAGGTATCGCGATGATGCGCTCGGTAGATACCAGCAACGTCGTTTCCGGCAATATTGCTTTCAACGAGGCGGCCATCCAAATGGCGGACATCGGTGCGGAGCAGGCCTACACGGAGATTATGGGCAACTTGGCTGCCAATCCGAATGCTTGCCTGTTCGTGCCGGGGAATTGTCCAGTCAACACCGCCGGCAAGTCCTATTTCTATCCGAATGTCTCTGCACTGGATGTTACTAGCCGACTGCCTACGCCAACAGCTGGCCTGAATTGGAGTGATCCCATGTTGCAGACCTTACCCGGCGATGCGACCGCCAGTTACTCGGTACATTATGTGATCGAGAGGATGTGCGGCAAACAGGTTACCGGCGTAGCCAGCGATGAAACAGCCAATTTGCAGGTGGCACCGACCTTTGCCAAATGCAAGGTCGTGCCGATTTACGATACTCCGACACCGCCCAGTACCGTAGGCCTTCCGCTGGTCGGCCAAGGCAAACTTTTCTACCGCGTCACCGTCGAAGTAACAGGCCCCAGAAATACACGCGGCGTTTCGCAATACTTCTTCGGCGTACAGGATGCAGTGAATTAGATGTGTTGATGATGAATTTGACCCGACCGGGACTAACCAGGAGGTTCACCGATGATAATTGAACGTTAGTTGACTCACCCTTGCTTCAATTGATGAAATCTAATTGCATGTTTCATCGCGATTTGATGAATTAAGTTGCTCTATCAGCTCTATTAATTTTATAAGGAATACGATCATGAAAACAAAACCTGCAAAACTGTTGATGGCACTGTTACTTGGCATGGGCAGCGTGGCCTTCGTTGCGACTACGGCTTATGCCGAAGACTCAAAGGACTCCAAGGATTCCAAAGATTCTGGCGATGGTAAGAGTACTTCCACTGCCCCCAAGTGCACCGGTCAGGTGATTTCTGACTGCGGTGTGAAGTTCGTACTGACCACCTGCACCGGCAGCACTGTTGCGTCTTCCAGCAAGGACAAGGATGGCAAGGATGAAGGCGACGACAAGAACCACGAATCCAAAGCCAAGGACAGTGACGGTAAGAATGACCGCGACCGTTATGACGAGAGCCACCGCGACCACGCTGACCGTTCCGGTGATGCAAAAGAAGGCAAGATCGCAGTCTGCCATCGCATGGGCGGTGCAGCGGTATCGCTGGTTGTTGCCAACGATGGCTGGTTGAGTGGCCACTCCAAACATGCGCTGGATACCGTTGGTCGTTGCGAAGACTTCGATGCAGCCAAGAAGGATGATGACAGCAAGGAAGACAAGGACAAGGATCACAAGGTGTCTGCTTCCGATGTCGGTTACAGCATCGGACTGACAACCACCCAGGTCGCCTGTCTGAACAAGTACAACACCAGCAATTCGACCATCAGCATTCAGGCTGCTGGTCAGGGCCCAAGCCGTGGTGGTGCAAGAACTCTGCACTAACCGGCTGAATCGCTGAACAGGTAGTAGAGGCACGGGGCGGAGAAATCCGCCCCGTGCCTTTTTTGGTGATCGCGCCGGAAAGCTGCGGCGCAGGAGGCGTTATGCCTCCGTCTTGCTTGATTTGCGGGTTGCGGTTTTCTTGGTCGTGGTCGTTGCGGAAGCAGTCTTTTTTGTCACTGCTTTGCTCGGTTTGGTGGTTGCTTTGCTGACCTTTTTGGCGGGCGCAGCTTTATTCTCAACCTTGGCGGCAGCGGGTTTCCTCGTGGCCTTACCCTTGCTTGCCGGCCCCTTCGCCGCCTTGGCGGCAATCAGTTCCAGTGCTTCCTCCAGCGTAAAGGCTTCGGGTGACACACCCTTGGGCAAGGTTGCGTTGATTTTGCCGTGGCGTGCATAGGGTCCGTAGCGGCCACTGCATATCTCGACGCTGGCATTGTCTTCCGGGTGGTTGCCCAGCACGCGCAACACAGTATTGTTGTCCTTGGCTTGTGCCAGCAACTCGACCGCCCGTTCCAGCGTGACATCGAAGATGCTGTCGGTGCGCGGAATGGATTTGAATTTGCCATCGTGACCGATGTAAGGCCCGAAGCGCCCGATGTTGACGATGACCTTCTTGGCGGTTTCGGGATGCAGGCCCAGTTCGCGCGGCAACGATAGCAGCTTGAGCGCGCTTGGCAGATCGGCCTGTTCCAGCGGCATTTCCTTGGGCCAGGAAACCCGCTTGGGCTTGGCCTTTTCTCCTTCGACCACTTCGCCGAGTTGCACATAGTGGCCGTAAGGTCCGCGTAACAGCAGCACCTGCTGTTGCGTTTCGGGGTGGACACCCAGTTCGACACGCACGGCGGCATCGTCTTGCGACTCACCATTCAAACTGCGTTTGTATTTGCATTCCGGGTAGTTGGTGCAGCTGATAAAGCTGCCGTAACGGCTCAGTTTTTTGGCGAGCGGCTTGCCGCAGTCGGGGCAGACTTCATCCAGGACTTCCTGAGGGCGTTCTACATCAGATTTTTCCTTGATCAGGCTGGCGAATCCTTTCCAGAATTCTTCCATCACGCCGATCCAGTCGCGCTTGCCTTCCGAGACTTCGTCCAGCTCGTCTTCCAGCATTGCGGTGAAGTTGTAATCCACATACCGCTGGAAATGGTCGGTCAGAAACTTGTTGACGACGCGTCCAACATCGGTGGGTTCGAAGCGCTTCTTGTCGAGGATGGCGTATTCGCGGGTCTGCAACGTGGAGATGATGGTGGCATAGGTCGAAGGGCGGCCGATGCCATATTCTTCCAGCGCCTTGACCAGACTGGCCTCGGTGAAGCGCGGCGGAGGCTGGGTGAAATGCTGTTCACCGTAGAGCTTGTCAACCGGCAGGACATCGCCCTCGGCCAGCGGCGGCAGTTTGCTGCTCTGCTCTTCTTCGGCATCGTCCACATCTTCCATGTAAACGCTGATGAAGCCGGGGAATACCAGCACTTGGCCGGAGGCGCGGAACAGCGTGTCGTCGCCGCCCAAGCGAATGTCGGCGCTGACGGTGTCGTAGCGCGCGGGCGCCATCTGGCAGGCAAGCGTGCGCTTCCAGATCATTTCGTAAAGTCTGGCCTGATCGGCGGTCAGGCGGTCACGCAGGCTGTCCGGGGTGCGGGCGATGGAGGTCGGGCGGATGGCCTCGTGGGATTCCTGCGCGTTCTTGGTTTTGCTCTTGTAGCTGGGAGGCGTGCCGGGCAAATAGTCGGCGGGGAAGTTGTCTTTGACGTAGTCGCGTATTTCCTGCACCGCTTCCTTGGCCAGCGATACCGAGTCGGTACGCATGTAGGAGATCAGACCGACGGTCTGACCGCCAATATCCACCCCTTCATACAGCGATTGCGCAGTGCGCATGGTGCGGTCGGCGGACATGCCCAGCTTGCGGACGGCTTCCTGTTGCAGCGTGGAGGTGGTGAACGGCGCAGCGGAATAACGCTGCTTGGCCTTCTTTTCGACTCGCACCACTTTGGGGGGAAGTTTTGCGTCGGCGAGTCGGGCATGGATGGCATCGTATTGCGCCTGATTGGCGATGCCGAGTTGTTCCAGTTTCTTGCCCTGATACTGGAACAGCTTGGCGGTAAAGGGCTGGGAGTTCTTCTGCGTGTCCAGATGGACGGTCCAATATTCGTCACTCTTGAAGGCTTCGATAGCCAGTTCGCGTTCGACGATCAGGCGTAGTGCCGGGCTTTGCACCCGTCCCGCCGACAGGCCGGGGCGTATCTTGCGCCACAGTAGCGGCGACAGGTTGAAGCCGACCAGATAGTCCAATGCTCTTCTGGCCTGTTGCGCGTTCACCAGCGGCAAGGCGATCTCGCGTGGATGGGCCACTGCTTCGCGCACCGCAGACTGGGTGATCTCATAGAACACGACGCGGCGCAGTTGCTTGTTCTTCATGCCACGCTTGGCCTTGAGCAACTCTGCGATATGCCAGGCAATGGCCTCCCCTTCGCGGTCCGGATCGGGCGCCAGCAGGATGGTGTCAGCACTGGCGGCGGCTCGTGCGATGGCATCCATGTGCTTGCTGTTGCGTGCGATGGTCTCGTATTGCATCGCAAAGCCGTTTTCAGTATCAACCGCGCCAGTTTTGGGGACGAGGTCGCGCACATGCCCATAAGAGGCGAGCACTTCGTAATCCTCACCCAGATACTTTTTGAGAGTTTTGGCCTTGGCCGGTGATTCGACGATCAGAAGATTGGATGCCATGCGGGGTGTCAATGTAATTGGGAGGAATACAAGGGGCTGAGTAGCTCCTCGATCAGTAGCGGGTCGAGATCCTGATGGCGGTTCCACAGCACCATCAACATGATGAGCTTGATTTTGTCCAGGCCCAGATCCTTTTGTTGCAGTGCGACGGCGCGGTCAATGATGATCTCGCGCTCTACGCAGGTAATCATGTTCTGGCGTGCGGTGAACATAATGAATTCCAACGCCTCCGTACTGAGATGCTGGAGTTCGATCTCCGCAAAGCAGCGCACACCCTGGTGTGCCAGCGTGGCTGGATAGCTTTCCGGTGACTGGACCTGCAAGGCGGACAGCCAGTTCAGCGCTTCGTCTATATCTTCGCCCTCAAAGCCTGCTGCATAGAGCTTGCGCGACAGTTTATCCGGCTCGGGATAGTTGCCTATATCGAAATAGCTTTCAAACAGATACATCAGGATTTCAAACATGTTTGGGTGTCGTTCAGTGTGTGCGTTGGAACAATCCGCCTGAAAGCGTGGCGATGCGGCCTTCCAGTTCGAGCGTCAATAGCATGGCGGATAGCTGGCTAACCGTCAAGCCGGTGCGCTGGCATAGCGCGTCCATACTGACAGGTTCGAAGCCGATGAGTTCCATCAGTTCGGAATCTGCTTCCTGTGGGGAGAGTGGTGCTGGAGCTTGAACGGGAGCAACCATCAGGCCGTCAATTTCATCCAGGATGTCGCCGGCAGATTCGGTCAGTTTCGCACCCTGCTTGATTAGGGCATGGCAGCCCTTGCTCTGGGGCGTATGGATGGAGCCGGGGACGGCGAACACGTCCCTGCCCTGTTCCAGCGCCAGCCTTGCCGTAATCAATGAGCCGCTCTGCAGCGAAGCTTCCACCACCAGACAGCCGATACTCATGCCGCTGATCAGGCGATTGCGGCGCGGAAAATTCGATGCAATCGGGGGCGTGTCTAGCGGGAACTCCGAGATCAGTACGCCTTGCTCGGCTATCGCGTGGGCCAGGTCGCGGTTGGCGGCAGGGTAGACGCGGTCCAGTCCGGTGCCGACTACCGCAATCGTGCTGCCCGGCCCGCGCAAGGCACCGCGATGGGCGGCGGCATCAATGCCGTGCGCCATGCCGCTGATGATGCACAGGCCTGCCCCACTCAAGGATGTTGCGAATTCCTCGGCATTGTTGATGCCTTGCGGGGTGGCGTGGCGGCTGCCGACGATTGCCAGTGCTGGCCGATTGAGTAATTCGAGTCTGCCTTTGGCATACAACAGCAGCGGCGGACAAGAGATGTTTAGCAATGCCTGCGGATAATCACTGTCGCCAAGTGTAACAATATGATTGTTATCGTTTTCTAGCCAGCGCAGCGTGGCGGAAAGAAGGTCTTCGGCAACACCCTTGGCTATTTCGGCTGCGACTTCGGGTTTGACCAGGGTTTTGAGAGCGCTGGAGGGGGCGGCCAATACGGCTTCCGGCGAGCCAAATTTTGAAAGCAGCTGCCGCGCACCCTCGCCACCCAGCCCGCGCGTCAGGCTAAGTGTCAGCCAAGCCCTGAGCGAGGGGTCTGCGGGCATGTTCGGGAAGTTCAGGGAGTCTGCGCGCGGTCCAGTACCTGGGCGGGCAGATTGGCTTGCATGACAAGTGCGTAGGAAACCTTGTCAAAAACCCGGAATACAAATACCAGTCCGTAACGCTCTTCGGGCAACATGATGCTCTTGCCTTCGTGTTTGACGCTGTGGTTTTTGCGGAACAGGGCGAGCACATGACCGTTTTGCAGACCGTCGCGCTCACCCTTGTTCAGGGTGACAACGGTATTCTGCCCGGCAAGCGAGACGCCGCCATAAATCGAGATGATCTTGGCGGAGATGTCACTTTCAGGGGCGCGTGGCAGGTAATTCTGAGCCACTGCCGGAGCGGCAGCAACCAGACGGTCGCCGGGGGCAATTTCCAGCTTGGCTGCTGTAATGACCGTGGTGCTGACATCGGCAAATTCCTTCACGGAGGCATCTCCCAGATAAATGGCCTCATGCCCCAGGACTTCGTGCGTATCCGGATCAATCAAGGTCTTGCCTGGGCGATACACCTGCCATTTGTCGCCTTGGCTTTCGCTCAACCCTTTGACATAGGCGGTGTCACCGACGCCTGCGATGACACGCTCTTCTCGTAAAGCGATAACGGCAGGTCCGGCTGCCAACTCTTTGTCGCCTACTACCAGAGGCTGGCTCAAGAACGGTTTGATAGCATCCGATGGGATGCTGGTAATGGCATCCTGACTGCTGCCCTCATATCTAACCGTGGGAGAGAGTTTTACTGTGCCGCCTGAGGTTGCATTGCCGCCTTTACTCAGGGTACCGGTGGCGCGGTCAAGCACAATGACATCGCCAGGATAAATCCAGTGTGGATCTTTGATGGAGTCCTTATTCATGCCCCAGATATATGGCCACCGCCAAGGGTCTTTGAAGAACTTGCCGGAGATGTCCCAAAGGGTATCTCCTTTGACAACTATATGTTGATCGGGAGCGTCGCTGCGAACTTCTGGTTGGGTCTCAGTTTGTGCGCCAAAAGCCATAGCGGGCAACAAAAAGCAAATCAGCGATATAATCTTGCGCATGTAAAACCCCAAAAGAGTCAAAGATAAAGGCTTACGGTGTTACCGTAGCGCTTTAAATTCTGCATCTAGTCAATTAAATTAGCAAGCATTTATGGCAATCTTACAAATTTTGCAGTATCCGGATGAGCGGCTGCATAAAATCGCAAAAAAGGTCACACAGGTCAACGACGACACGCGCAAGTTGATCGCAGACATGGCGGAAACCATGTACAAAGCCCCGGGCGTTGGTTTGGCAGCGACTCAAGTGAACGTGCATGAGCAGATTATCGTGCTGGATATCTCAGATACGCACGACCAACTACAGGTGTTCATAAACCCGGAGATTATGACTTGTAGTGGTGAGATCAAGAGTGAAGAAGGCTGCCTTTCCGTGCCGGGCATTTACGAGACAGTGCAGCGGGCTGATCGAGTGAAGGTGCGCGCCCTCAACGAGCAAGGCGAATCTTTTACCTTGGAAGCTGAGGATTTTCTGGCGGTCTGTATCCAGCACGAAATTGATCATCTGCATGGCAAAGTGTTTGTCGAATACTTGTCCCCACTCAAACAGTCACGCTTGCGCGCCAAGTTGAAGAAGCGCCGCCGTGAAGCCTTGTAGGATTCCTCAGTGAAAATCATATTTGCCGGTACGCCGCAATTTGCCGCCAGCGCGCTTGCCGCGCTGCTGGTTGAACATCAAGTCGTTGCGGTGCTAACCCAGCCCGATCGCCCTGCCGGTCGCGGCATGCAGCTCACCGCCAGTCCGGTCAAGCAACTCGCGCTGCAACATGGACTGACAGTTTTGCAGCCGGAAACCCTGAAGACACCTGAAGCGCAACAAGTAATCGCCGAGTTGGATGCCGATGTGATGGTGGTGGCTGCCTACGGACTGATATTGCCCAAGGCGGTGCTGGAAACACCCCGCTTGGGATGCCTGAACATCCATGCTTCATTGTTGCCGCGCTGGCGAGGGGCAGCCCCCATCCAGCGTGCGATCCTGGCCGGCGACGCCGAAACGGGCATCACAATCATGCAAATGGATGTGGGGCTGGATACCGGCGATATGCTGCTGCGCCATGCCTGTCCGATAGCTGAGACCGACAATGCGCAGACTCTGCACGACAGGCTGGCCGAGCTGGGGGCTAGAAGTATCGTCGAGGCGTTGGGATTGTTGGAGCAGGGGATGCTTGCTGCAGTGAAGCAGGATGATGCCGAGGCTTGTTACGCCGCCAAATTACTGAAAAGCGAAGCGCGGATAGACTGGCATCAGGATGCCCGGCAAATCGCCCATGCGGTGCGTGCATTTAATCCCTTTCCTGTCTCTCAGGCCGGCTTGCGGGAAATCTCCGTAAAGGTATGGCAGGCAAGCTTTTGTGCAGACCGCCAAGGTGAGCCCGGCGAGGTGCTGGCAGTAGATAAGCTCGGCATTACGGTCGCGTGTGGCGCGGGTGCATTGCGACTTGAGGTATTGCAACGACCGGGCGGCAAGGCGCAACCAGTTTCTCAATTTCTGCAGGCAATACCAGTCAATGTCGGCGATTATTTCTCGGTAGATTAAATGCACAATATTCAATTAGCAGCTACCCAGATCGTCCGGCAGGTGTTGGAGGATGGGCGTAATCTCAACCAGGTGCTTGATGAGTCGTTGCGCCGTAAATCCGTGTGGACGCCGGCGCAACGTGCGGCCTTGCAAGACTTGAGCTACGGTACTTTGCGTCATTACGGGCAACTCAAGGCCTTGCGTGATCTACTGTTGCACCGGCACATGACGGATGCCCGCATCAACTTGCTGTTGCTGGTAGCGCTCTATCAATTGCAATACAGCAAGGCGGCACAACATGCGGTGGTTGATCATGCGGTGCGCTCGGCAGAAATGCTCAATCCGAAGATCAGGGGGCTGGTGAATGCAATCCTGCGCAACTTCTTGCGTAACCAGCAAGACCTGTTGAGTCGCGCGGCGCAGACTCAGCAAGGCCGCTACAGTTATCCGCAATGGTGGATTGATGAGATCTTCGCGCAGTATGGCGAGCAGGCCGGTGCGATCCTCGATGCGGGCAACTGTCATCCGCCGATGACGCTGCGGGTCAACCGGCGGAGCGGCTCGGTGCTGGCGTATCTGCAACAATTGGCTGCTCGTGACATGGCTGCAAGTTGCATCGAACCGGAGGCGGTGTTACTGGAAAAACCTGTTTCGGTAGATAAATTGCCGGGCTTTTTTGAGGCGCAGGTTTCGGTTCAGGATGCAGGTGCCCAGTATGCGGCGCGCTTGCTCGATGTGTGTGATGGGATGCGAGTGCTGGATGCCTGTGCAGCACCGGGCGGCAAGACTGCGCACATACTGGAGCTGGCCGAAGTGGAATTGCTCGCGCTGGACAAGGACGAGCAGCGCCTGCAACGGGTGGCAGAGAATTTGCAGCGACTGGGATTGGCGGCTACCTTGAAATGTGCGGACGCGGCGCGCACGCAAGACTGGTGGGATGGTCAGCCTTTTGATCGCATTCTGGCAGATGTACCCTGTTCGGCGACGGGCGTGGTGCGTCGCCATCCCGACATCAAATGGTTGCGGCGCAAGGACGATATTGCCAAGTTTTCTACCCAGCAAAGCGAAATCCTGCGGTCGCTGTGGGCTACGCTGGCACCGGGCGGCAAGCTGCTCTATGCGACATGCTCCATTTTCGATCAGGAAAACCAAAATGTAATAGACTCATTCCTGAAGCAACATTCGGAGGCCTGCCAAGTGCCTGTGGAAATACCGAGTGGGCGACTGATTCCGAATGACCAACATGATGGGTTCTTCTATGCGCTGTTGCAGAAAACTGCTTGAAGTATTGCTGTACTTCGTGCTGCCGGCGTGGTTGCTGTCGGCATCAGCTTGGGCGGTCGGCATAGATGTGAATCGGGCAGAAATTCGTAACAGTGACGACGGTTATCAGCTTTCCGCAGATTTTAATGTTAATCCCGGGTATGAGGTTCAGCATGCACTGTCGCTGGGTATACCGCTTTATTTCACTAGCGAGTTCATGCTAACGCGTTCACGCTGGTATTGGCTGGACGAGCAGATTTTTCAGAGCGAGCACACGGTAAAACTCTCCTACAACGTACTGACTCGTCAATACCGCATTTCTCGTGGCGCATTGTTCCAGACTTTCTCCAGTATCGACGAGATGTTGCGCACTATGGCGCGACAGAGTTCGGCGATCATCTCAGCGACTGCCGTGAAAAAAGATGGAAATTACATTGCCTCGGCCAGGTTGCGGCTGGATACCAAACAACTGCCCAAGATGATGCAGGTGAACGTCTTGACCAGTAAGGATTGGGATCTGGATTCCGGCTGGTATCGTTGGGTGATACGACCGGAAGACTTGGTGCCCCGTGCATCCGGCAGAACGGATTAGGCAGCATGAAATATCTGATCGCCATTAGCGTCATTGTTGGCACTACCTTGCTTTATCTGTTGTCCAGCAACAGTGTGAACACGGAGGTGTTTTCCGTCAGCTACTACGGTTTGTTGGGGTTAACTGGGCTGCTGGCATTCGGCTTGCTGGGTCTAGTGGCTTATCAGGTATGGCGCTTGCGCATCAAGTTGAAGAGCCGGGTGTTCGGCTCCAAGCTGACCCTGCGTCTGGTGGTGTTTTTTACCTTGGTCGCTGTGTTGCCTGGTGTGCTGCTCTACGCAGTATCGGTGAATTTTCTGAGCAAAAGCATTGAGTCATGGTTCGATGTGCGCGTGGAGAAAGCCCTGGAGGGGGGGCTCAATCTGGGGCGTAGTGGTCTGGACAATAGTCTGAAGGAGTTGACCAAGAAGACGCAGTTTGTCGCGCTGCTGTTCGGCGAGAAGAATCCCGGGCAATTCCAGCGCTCGCTGACGCAATTGATAGACGACGGTGCAGCGGAAGAGGCGGCTTTGTTCGGTCAGGGCGGCAAGTTGCTTGCCTTTGCGGGCGGCGGTGAGGCGCTGCTGCCGGATATTCCGACTGACAAGATGATGCAGGAAGCCTGGGAGAAGGGTTTGTATGCGGGTGTCGAGGCCTTGCCCAGCAAGGGATTGAGCCTGCGCGTCCTGGCTTTGGTTGGGGAGAACAGTTATTCGGGCGGTAAGTATCTTTTGCAATTCAGCGAAGTCGTACCCAGGCAGATTCAGACGGATGCAGAAGCCGTGCAATCGGTTTATCGCGACTATCAGGAATTGGCCTTGTCGCGGGTAGGGCTGAAGCGCCTGTATGGCATCACCCTGACACTTTCCTTGCTGGTGGTGCTGCTGACAGCCATCTCGGCAGCTTTTTTCATCAGCGAGAAGCTGGGATCGTCGCTGGAAGCGCTGGCCGAAGGAACACGCGCCGTCGCACAGGGTGACTTCACCGGGTTGCATCCTATCCGCACCAGTGACGAACTCGGTGCGTTGACGGGCTTGTTCAATCAGATGACTTTTCAGCTTGGTGATGCGCGGCGCGCCAGCGAACAGCAGCGGCGCGAGGTCGAAAGTGCTAAGGCTTATCTGGAAAGCGTTTTGACCCACCTTTCGTCAGGTGTGCTGGCGCTGGATGACGAATTCAGATTGCGCTCGGTGAATACCAGTGCATCGCAGATATTGGGCGCACCGCTGCAGGAAATGCAGCGGCTTTCGTTGATGCAAATCTCGGAAAGAGTCGGGCTGCTGCATTCGTTCTGCGAAACCATTATTGCGGCTTTCGCGGAAAGTGGCACGGGCGAATGGCAGCGTCAGATTGAGCGCATAAGCAAGAATGGCAACCAGATTCTGTTGATTCGCGGTACCAGACTGACGCAGGGTGCGGAAGCCGGCTATGTCGTGGTGTTCGATGACATCAGTCACCTGTTGCAGGCCGAGCGTCAGGCGGCATGGGGCGAGGTGGCGCGCCGCCTCGCGCATGAAATCAAGAATCCGCTGACGCCGATACAGTTATCTGCGGAGCGTTTGCAATACAAGCTGAGCCCCAAATTGGAAGAGGGTGACGTGAAGTTGCTGCAGCGCGCCACGCAGACCATCGTCAGTCAGGTCGCGGCGATGAAGAATATGGTGAACGACTTTGCCGATTACGCGCGCGGCCCCGCATTGCAATTGGGTCAGCTTGATCTGCATCGCCTGATCAAGGAGGTGTTGGGTCTGTATGAGGCCAACGCCGTGCCAATCAAGCTGAACCTTGGCGCGCAAGGCGCAGTGATAAATGCCGATCCGACACGTATGCGTCAGGTTCTGCACAATCTTTTACAGAATGCACAAGATGCGCTGCACGGCGTGGTGCAACCGGAGATTGCGTTGAGTACCACGATTGAGTCCGGGCATATTCATTTGCGGGTACAGGACAACGGCTCGGGTTTTGCTGACAGCGTACTGTCGAAGGCATTCGAGCCCTATATGACGACCAAGACCAAGGGCACTGGCCTGGGATTAGCCATCGTCAAGAAGATTATCGAAGAGCATGGCGGGCGAATTATGATTGAGAATCATACGGGCGGCGGGGCGTGCGTAACGGTCAGTCTGCCGCTGATTGAGGAGGGGCAGGCGTGAGTAAGCAGATATTGGTAGTAGATGATGAGGTGGGCATACGCGAATTGTTGGCCGAGATCCTGTTCGATGAGGGCTATCAGGTGCAACTGGCCGAGAATGCCGAGCAAGCACGCAGTTACAGGCATGAGCGAGAACCGGATCTGGTGTTGCTGGATATCTGGATGCCGGATACGGATGGCGTGGCGTTGCTGAAGGAGTGGGTCGAGCAGGACCTGCTAACCATGCCAGTGGTGATGATGTCCGGGCACGGCACGATAGAGACTGCCGTCGAGGCGACGCGCATCGGCGCAGTGGATTTTCTTGAAAAGCCGATTTCGATGCAAAAGTTGCTGAATACCGTGGCCAAGGCCATCAAGGAAGGGGCTGCCAAGCCGCGTGTGGCAGCTGATGTCGAGAGTTTGTCTAGCGTTGTGGTGCAGATTGGTGGAGCTGTCAGTAATTTCACCTTGCCGCTGGACTTGCCTTTGCGTGAAGCGCGCGAACATTTTGACGCAATCTATTTCGATTACCATTTGCAAAAAGAGGCTGGCAATGTCTCGCGTGTGGCCGAAAAAATTGGCTTGGAGCGTACGCATCTGTATAGAAAGTTGAAGCAATTGGGGATAAAAGTTTCAAAGTGACGGCATGACGGGGAGGCTCATATCCTTTTGGCTACATAAATCTGGGCAAGATTGTTGATGTATTTGGGGCTGTGCGGCATAATCCCCCGCATTAAATTTAGGCGTTAAACATAAACCCATCCCAACGGGATGTTTCGGAGGAGTCGGAAGAATGACAACAAATCGTAGCGTTACCCCACCAAAATATAATGACATTACCGGCGCGATCCGTATGCTGGCAGTAGATGCCGTGCAAAAGGCCAACTCCGGTCACCCGGGGGCGCCTATGGGCATGGCTGAAATCGCAGACGTGTTGTGGAACCGTCATTTGCGCCACAATCCGGCTAATCCAAAGTGGCCTGGTCGAGATCGTTTCATGATGTCCAACGGTCATGGTTCCATGTTGGTTTATGCATTGCTGCACTTGTCCGGCTACGATTTGCCTATCGAAGAGTTGAAACGCTTCCGTCAAATGCACTCCAAGACACCGGGTCATCCCGAGTACGGTTATACCGCAGGCGTGGAAACGACAGGCGGCCCGTTGGGTCAAGGCATCACCAATGCCGTAGGTATGGCGATGGCCGAAAAACTGCTGGCTGCAGAATTCAACAAGCCAGGCCACGAAATTGTTAACCATCGCACTTACGTGTTCATGGGTGACGGTTGCATGATGGAAGGTATCTCGCATGAGGCTTGCGCGCTGGCCGGTACTTGGGGTCTGGGCAAGCTGACTGCATTCTGGGATGACAATGACATCTCCATTGACGGCCATATCAGCGGTTGGTATACCGATGATACCGCCAAGCGTTTTGAAGCCTACGGCTGGCACGTCATCGCCGATGTGCAAGGTCATGATTCTGAAGCGATTAACGCGGCAATTGAAGCTGCCAAGCTGGTAACAGACAAGCCTACCTTGATCTGCTGCAAAACCGTCATCGGTGCAGGCTCTCCTAACAAGGAAGGTACTCACGATGTACACGGTGCAGCTTTGGGCGATGCTGAAGTGGCGGCAACGCGTGCGCACATCGGTTGGAACTATCCTCCGTTTGAAATTCCTACACACGTTTACGAAGCATGGGATGCCCGCGCGCGTGGCGAAGGCTTGGAAAAGCTGTGGAACAACAATTTTGCAGAATATCGTGCAGCCTACCCTGCGGAAGCCGCAGAGTTTGAGCGCCGCACCAAGGGCGACCTGCCAGCCGGTTGGGCAGAGCACGCAGCTGCTGCGATTGCCGCCACCAATGCTAAAGGTGAAACTGTCGCAACACGCAAGGCATCGCAAAACGCAATCAATGCACTGGCATCCGCATTGCCTGAGTTCTTGGGCGGTTCGGCTGATCTGACAGGCTCCAATCTGACCAACTGGGTGGGTTGCAAGCATGTACACGGCAAAACGACCGGTAACTACATCAGCTACGGCGTGCGTGAATTCGGTATGGCGCACATCATGAACGGCATGGCGTTGCACGGTGGTCTGCTGCCATTCGGCGGTACCTTCCTGATGTTCTCGGAATATGCACGCAATGCGCTGCGTATGTCTGCACTGATGAAGCAGCGCGTGATCTATGTGTTCACTCACGACTCCATCGGTCTGGGCGAAGACGGTCCGACTCACCAGCCGGTAGAGCAAACCGCAACACTGCGTCATATTCCTAACATGGAAGTGTGGCGTCCATGTGACACCGTTGAATCCATGGTGTCTTGGGTTGCGGCAGTTGAGCGCAAGGATGGCCCATCCAGTTTGATTTTCAGTCGTCAGAATCTGGCGTTCCAGAAACGCACTGACGCGCAGATCGCCGATATCCGCAAGGGTGGTTACGTGTTGTCCGAAGCTGCGGGCGGCAAGCCACAGGCAGTCATCATTGCAACTGGCTCCGAGATCACTCTGGCTATGGATGCGCAAAAGGCGCTGGCAGCAGAAGGCATCAATGTCCGCGTGGTGTCCATGCCATCAACCAATGTGTTCGACAAGCAGGATCAGGCCTACAAGGACAGCGTGTTGCCAGCTGGCATCAATCGCGTCTCGGTTGAGGCTGGTGTGACTGGCGGTTGGTACAAGTATGTTGGTCTGCAAGGCGCAGTAATCGGTATGGATTGCTTCGGCGAATCCGCTCCGGCACCGGAATTGTTCAAACACTTCGGCTTCACCGTAGACAACGTGGTGAAAGCTGTGAAGGGTGTGCTGTAAGGTTGTTGCAACAACAGGTTTATTAATTTCAAAAAGGGAGAGTAAATATGGCAATTAAAGTTGGCATCAATGGTTTTGGACGTATTGGTCGTATGGTATTCCGTGCTGCAGCCAAGGATTTTCCTGAAATCGAAGTTGTTGCGATCAATGACCTGCTCGAGCCAGACTACCTGGCCTACATGTTGAGATATGACTCTGTGCATGGTCGCTTCAATGGTGATGTAGCTGTTGACGGTAACAATCTGGTTGTTAACGGCAAGACTATCCGCCTGACAGCAGAACGTGATCCTGCAAACCTGAAGTGGAACGAAGCGGGTGTCGATATCGTTATCGAATGCACTGGTTTCTTCCTCGATCAGGCAACCTGCCAGAAGCACCTCGACGCAGGTGCCAAGAAGGTAGTGATGTCTGCACCTTGCAAAGACACATCTCCAATGTTTGTTTATGGTGTGAACCATGAGTCTTACAATGGCGAGGCGATTGTTTCGGCAGCATCCTGCACGACCAACGGTCTGGCACCAGTTGCAAAAGTACTGAACGACAACTTCGGCATCAAACGCGGTCTGATGACTACCGTTCACGCTGCAACAGCCACTCAGAAGACTGTTGACGGTCCTTCCAACAAGGATTGGCGTGGTGGTCGCGGTATCCTGGAAAACATCATTCCTTCCTCGACTGGCGCCGCCAAGGCTGTTGGCGTGGTGTTGCCTGCCCTGAAAGGCAAGCTGACAGGTATGGCGTTCCGTGTACCGACATCTGACGTGTCCGTAGTTGATTTGACAGTAGAGTTGAACAAGGAAGCAACTTACGCTGAAATCGTTGCGGCGATGAAGGCGGCTTCTGAGAATGGTCCATTGAAGGGCGTGTTGGGTTTCACAGCGGAAAAAGTGGTTTCCACTGACTTCCGTGGCTGCCCACAGCCTTCCGTGTTCGATGCCGAAGCGGGTATTGCACTGGATCCAACTTTCGTCAAAATCGTTGCTTGGTATGACAATGAATATGGTTATACCTGCAACCTGATGCGTCTGGTACGTCACATCTCGTAATACGTTTGACAAGGGGCTGGCCAAGTGCCAGCCCTTTTGCCTTTATAGTTATAAGCAAAGGGAAAAAAATGTCCGTAATTAAAATGACTGATCTGGATCTCAAGGGCAAGCGCGTCCTGATCCGTTCCGATCTCAACGTGCCCGTCAAAGACGGTAAGGTTACTTCCGATGCCCGTATCACGGCATCCATGTCCACTATCAAGGCTGCGCTGAATGCAGGCGCACGTGTGATGGTAACTTCACACCTGGGTCGTCCGACCGAAGGTGAATATTCTGAAGAGAATTCTCTGAAGCCGGTGGCTGATGATCTGGCCAACAAATTGGGCAAGCCAGTCCGTCTGATCAAAGACTGGGTGGATGGTGGCTTTGACGTGGCCGAAGGTGAGCTGGTGCTGCTGGAAAATTGCCGTTTCAACAAGGGCGAAAAGAAGAGCACTGAAGAGTTGTCCAAAAAATATGCGGCACTGTGCGACGTGTTCGTGATGGATGCATTCGGTACAGCACACCGCGCTGAAGGTTCGACTCATGGCGTGGCCAAATATGCGCCAGTAGCTGCAGCGGGTATCCTGCTGACGGAAGAGTTGGAAGCCTTGACCAAGGCACTGCTGAACCCGGCGCGTCCGATGGTGGCGATTGTCGGCGGCTCCAAGGTTTCGACCAAGTTGACCGTGCTGGAATCCCTGTCCGAGAAATGCGAGCAACTGGTGGTTGGTGGCGGTATTGCCAACACTTTCCTGAAAGCAACTGGTCACCCAGTCGGTAAGTCACTGTGCGAGAACGATCTGGTTCCGACTGCGCAGGCCTTGATCGAAAAGATGACGGCACGCGGCGCGATTATTCCAATCGCAACGGATGTTGTGGTGGGGACTGCTGCACCTTTCTTGCCAGGCAATGAAAATACCCCTGCCATCATCAAGAATGCCAAGGATGTTGCTGATGACGAAATGATTTTCGACATCGGTCCTGATTCGGCGAAGGTACTGGCTGACATCATCATGAGTGCTGGCACAGTGGTCTGGAATGGTCCGGTAGGTGTGTTTGAATACGATCAGTTCGGTGAAGGCACCAAAACAATCGCAATGGCAATTGCCAATACCAAAGCCTTTACACTGGCCGGTGGTGGCGACACCATTGCTGCGATCCAGAAATATGACATCTTCGACAAGGTGTCCTATATTTCGACCGCTGGTGGTGCATTCCTTGAGTTCCTGGAAGGCAAGACATTGCCTGCCGTGGCAATTCTCGAAGAGCGCGCCAAGTCATAATTAACTAGGAATCACATGCTGCGTAGAACGAAAATAGTTGCAACGCTGGGGCCCGCCTCCAGCAGTCAGGAAGCCCTTGAGAAGATGATTGCCGCCGGAGTAGATCTGGTGCGCATGAATTTTTCTCATGGTTCTGCCGAAGACCATATCAAACGCGCAGAGACTGTACGTGCGGCCGCAGCAGCAGTAGGCCGTACTGTCGGTATCCTCGCGGATTTGCAGGGTCCAAAAATCCGTGTTCGCAAGTTCGAGAATGACAAGATTGTCCTGAAAAGAGGGGCAACCTTCATTCTCGACGCGACGCTAGACGGGCTGGGTAATCAGGAGCGCGTCGGACTGGACTACAAAGATCTGCCTAAGGATGTCAGTGCAGGTTCTATCCTGCTGCTGAACGATGGCATGCTGGAATTTGTAGTCAAGGAAGTACGCGGAGAAGAGGTTATCTGTGAAGTGGTACGCGGCGGTATTTTGTCCAACAACAAGGGCATCAACCGCAAGGGCGGTGGCTTGACTGCACCAGCTCTGACTGACAAGGACAAGGAAGACATCAAGACCGTGGCGATGATCGGCGCTGATTATCTTGCGGTGTCATTCCCCCGTTCTGCTGCAGACATGAAACTGGCACGTGAATTGATGCATGCGGCAGGTGGCAAAAGCATGCTGCTGGCCAAGATCGAACGTGCCGAAGCAATTCCTGCATTGGAAGAAATCATCGAGGCATCCGACGCCATTATGGTGGCGCGCGGAGACTTATCCGTTGAGGTTGGTGATGCAGCCGTTCCGGGATTGCAAAAGCGCATGATCAAGATGGCGCGAGCCAAGAATCGTCTGGTCATTACGGCCACACAGATGATGGAATCCATGATTATCAATCCGATTCCGACTCGTGCCGAAGTTTCTGACGTAGCGAATGCGGTGCTGGATGGCACTGATGCGGTAATGCTTTCTGCCGAGACGGCAGTAGGTGACTATCCCATCGAAACCATCGAAGCGATGGCGCGTATCTGCTTGAAGGCGGAGCGCGAGATAGAAGATCACGCCATTGACCGTCGCGGAATAAGTCAGGTGTTCACGCGCATCGACCAGTCCATCGCGATGTCGGCTTTGTATGCGGCATCGCATTTCAAGGTCACTGCGATTGTGGCGATGACGCAATCCGGATCAACCGCGCTGTGGATGTCCCGCGTCAACGCGGGTGTGCCTATTTTCGCGTTGACCCCGGTTTTGCAAACGCTGACAAAAGTAACCTTGTTTAGCGGTGTGCATCCAGTATTGTTCCCCGACAATGGAGAGCCAAGACGTACCGAACAGGAGTTGGTAGAAGTTGAGCGCCATTTGCTGGCTAAGGGTTACGTCAAGGAAGGCGATCTGGTGGTAATCACTGTTGGTGAAGCGGCAGGACAGTCTGGTCATACCAATACCATGAAGATCGTTCGTATTGGTGCTCACCACAAAAACAGTATCTGAGGCAGTTTAGAAACACGATTTGTATTTTAATTTAATCAGGAGGAAATTATGGCATTAGTATCTTTGCGTCAACTTCTCGACCATGCAGCTGAGAATAGCTACGGTTTGCCAGCTTTCAACGTCAACAACCTGGAACAGGTCAAGGCGATCATGGAAGCCGCTGACGAATGTAACAGCCCGGTCATCATGCAGGGTTCCGCAGGTGCGCGTAAGTACGCTGGCGAAGCATTCCTGCGTCACCTGATCGAAGCTGCAGTTGAAATGTACCCACACATTCCTGTGGTAATGCATCAGGATCACGGCGCGTCCCCAGCCATCTGTATTCAGGCCATCAAGTCTGGTTTCTCCAGCGTGATGATGGACGGTTCCTTGATGGCAGACGGCAAGACACCTTCTTCCTTCGAGTACAACGTTAACGTATCCCGTCAGGTAGTAGAGATGTCCCACGCTGTCGGCGTTTCCGTTGAAGGCGAACTGGGTTGCCTGGGTTCTCTGGAATCCGGTCACGGTGAAAAGGAAGACGGCCACGGTGCGGAAGGCGTTCTGTCCCACGACCAGTTGCTGACTGACCCTAATGAAGCTGCTGAATTCGTCAAGCTGACTCAGGTTGACGCGCTGGCAATCGCCATCGGTACATCCCACGGTGCTTACAAGTTCACCAAGCCGCCCACAGGCGATACTTTGGCGATCAGCCGCATCAAGGAAATTCACGCACGTATCCCTAACACCCACCTGGTGATGCACGGTTCTTCTTCCGTGCCACAAGAGTGGCTGGAAGTGATCAACAAGTTCGGCGGTGCAATGCCCCAAACTTACGGCGTTCCTGTTGAGGAAATCGTTGAAGGCATCAAGCATGGCGTACGCAAGGTGAATATTGACACCGACCTGCGCATGGCATCTACAGGTTCGACTCGTCGCTATCTGTCTGAGAATCCAAAGGACTTCGATCCACGCAAGTTCTTGGCTGAAACAACCAAGGCGATGAAGGCAATCTGCAAAGCCCGTTATGAAGCATTTGGTTGCGCTGGTCAGGCTGGCAAAATCAAGCCTATCTCACTGGATGCGATGGCGATGCGCTATATCAAGGGCGAACTGAACGCTGTCATCAAGTAAGCGTAAGTAAGCAATAACAAAAAGGCGACCTTCGGGTCGCCTTTTTGTTTGCACGGAGAAGTCTGATAAACGGCAACCAAAAAACCGACAAGTGGAAAGGCAACTTACCAATTAAATATTGCTGACAGGTAGAATCAATCCGCACTATCAAGATCACAAACAGAAAGGAAGCCAGCCAATGCGAATGCAATTCTGCATAACAATTGGCGCTGAAAAATATGAACCAGAAAATATTATTGACACTGGTGTTGCTGCTATCGGGTTTGAGTGGCATTTCGTATGAAATTCTTTATGGCAGGATACTGGGTGGGATTCTTGGCGACCAATTCGCAGTGTCCTCGGCTGTACTGATTACCTTCCTGTTAGGCATAGGCGTAGGGGCGCGTTATGCCCACAGATTGTGGAGCAAGCTCTGGCTGATAGAGGGCATGATAGGCGTTTACGGTATCAGTTTTGCCTTGTCGCGCGATGCGATAGAGCACCTGCTGTACAACGGGATGAGCTTTTTGCCTAGCCTGGCTGGGCCGATACTACTCGGAACGGTACTGTTGCTATTGCCTGCGCTAATGCTGGGTTGCAGTGTTCCACTGTTCGCAGGATATATTGAGCGCATGAACAATAGTCCGATGTTCTCGCGCGTCTATTCGATCTATAACTTCGGCGCAGCTGCTACGGCACTGCTGATCGAATTCTGGCTGATACGACAATTCGGCATCACTGGCACGGTTATCGTGTTCGGCTCGGTGAATTTACTGGCCGCAGGCCTGCTGTATCTGTCGGCAAAGGACATCGCCGCCGTAGCGCCGGTCATCGAGGAGGCCAGCGATAGCAAACTGCCCCGCAACCATATCGTGGCTTTACTACTGGTAAGCGTGGCATCTGCCGTGTTCCAGTTGTTTATGGTGAAGATGGCCGAATTGATGTACGGGCCGTTCCGCGAATCGTTCGCATTTGTGCTGGCCATCATCCTGTTCGGCATCTCGTTCGGTGCATTCCTGGTCAAACGCCTGAATGTCAATTTCGCAAAGTTGATGATGGCCAATGTGATCGGCCTGCTGCTGTTTATCGTGCTGTTTCGCGATCTCTTATACGTCTATGCCGACTTGTACGAAAAGGCAATTTCACACGGCGAAGCGATATGGATTTTGAAAGGCGGCATTTTGGTCCTGCTGATGGGCATCCCAGCGGTGACATTCGGGGCGACCATTCCGGCATTGCTGGATACCAAAAGCGAAGTGGCAAAGGAATCAGGCTATCTGCTGTACCTGAGTTCGCTGGCGAATGTAGGCGGCTTCCTGTTGATGGCGCTGGTACTGCATCAATATCTGGATTATGGCGTACAGTTGCTGGTGATCAGCGCACTAACCACCGCAGCACTGATCGCCTACAAATGGAAATCCGGCAAGAGTTGGCGCGACTACCGCATGTCAGCCGCAGCACTGCTGGTATTGCTCGCCACGGCAGGTTGGCATCACTGGAAATGGGATGAGGACCTGCTCTACCTGAGCTACACCTCGTTCCACAGCGCAGCAGACATGGAGAGTGACCGCAAGGCATTCAACTTCCCGGAAAAGTTCAAGGGCTACCAGGACGTGTTCTCAATCAACTGGACGAATGGCAACCCCTATTTCTTCATCAATGGCTATATCAGCATTCCGATGAACAACCCGTCAGAAAAGATCGTCGGGACCATAGGGCCGATGTTCTCCCCGGTCACAAAAGAGGCGCTGGTGTTGGGGCTGGGCAGTGGTGCGACGGCATCTGCGGTCGGATTGTTGTACGACCATACCGACGTGGTAGAGATCAATCCGGTGGTGCGTGACAACCAGTTCCGCATGAAGCAGTGGAACTTCGACATCGAGCACAACCCAAGGGTTAACATCGTGGTGGACGACGGCATCCACTACATCCAGTCGGTGGACAAGCGCTACGACATGATTTTGAACACCGTGACCTCGCCGCTGTACTTCAGTTCGTCGAAACTCTACACCGTAGATTTTTTTGACAAGATCAAGCGCCGCCTGAATCCTGAAGGTGTTTACCTGACCTGGATGGATTCGCGTATCGGCAGCGATGGGGCGCGTATCATCCTCAACACGTTGAGGCAGAAATTCAAGCATTGCTCCATCGTGTTTATAAAATCGGGCTATTACCTGCTGCTGGCTTCTGACGAGCCCGTCAAGTTGCGCCATCCCGATCTGGTGGCAAAAGCCCCGCAGCTGGAGACCTTCCTGCTGGAACACAAGATCGTACCGCGCTCACTGGGTTATAACGTGCTGAGTTCCGAAGTGTTCACTGATAAATTGAAATTCGACGCACCCGTCAACACCATAGACCAACCGGTGCTGGAATTCGCGATGGCCAGTCTCAAGAAGAAGGAGTTCAAGGAATTCCAGATGAAGATATATGACACGGTTAGTCTGGAGGATGTGGAGGCATCCGTCGAGCCGGCGATGAAATACGATCCGGTAGAGCATCTTGCACACATCCAGATGGCGTTGAAGGGATCTACCATCGCTGACCGCTTCACGCAATTGGGACGATTGTATGTGCGCGATGTGGACAGCCGGGTGGACGATGCCACGCTGGTGGTGTACCAGATCATGGCCGAAAAGCTGAATGATGCCGAATCACATCATTTGCTGGGCGACCAATACCGCTTGAGAGAACGATATTCTGAGGCGGTTGAAGAATACCGCAAGGCACTGCAACTGGATCCGCAACACCGCGACACCTTGTTCAATCTGGCCGCCAGCCAGGAATATCAGGGCTTGCTGGATGAGGCATTCCAGAACTACCAATTGTCAGGAAAACAAAACCCCAAGGATATGGATGTGCCGTTCAGACTCGCAAGAATCAGCCTGAAGCAGGGCAAGATTACGGAAGCACTGGAATATATCCAGCAGAAACTGGACAAGGAGCCATCCGAGAAGGCGTATGCACTGAAAGCTCACATCCTGACCGCTGCCGGCAAACGTGACGAGGCGGTGGAGGCCTATCGGGGGGTGCTGGCGTTCAACCCGGACGATGCCGAGGCGCAGTACGAGGTTAATCAGGCGCAGGCAAAATGGTGATGCGATGAACGGGGTGCGCCAGCATCCCCGGGCTGCATCATGCGTACGCTGACGGAAGCTTGATTGCCTCGACCGGATGCCCCCACAGTAGCGACATGATATGGCTAGCCTGTTCGGGCTCGCCGCTGGTAAAGAAGCTGGCCGAAGAATCGCCGCCGGATGAGTTTGCAGGTAGTTCGGTCAGCAGCCTGTGCTGCAAATGGCGCGCTACCGCAGCACCGGTATCCACCAGCGTGACATTGTCACCGGCAACTTCACGGATCAGCCGGGCAAGGAAAGGATAGTGTGTACAGCCCAGTATCAGCGTGTCGGCCCCTTTTTCCAACAGCGGCGCGCTATAACGCTCGATCAGTTCGCGGGTGTAAATGCCGTGCAGATCCCCGGCCTCCACCTGTTCGACCAGCCCCGGGCAGCCCTGCGTGACAATCTTCACATTACCGGCATAACGTTCCAGCAGCGCTGCGAAGCGAGCACTTTCCAGCGTCCCTATGGTGGCCAGCACGCCAACCACGCCGCTGCGGGTGGCGGCGACGGCAGGTTTGACGGCGGGTTCCATACCGATAATGGGTAAGGTGAATTGTTGGCGTAAGGTGGCGGCGGCAGCGGCAGTCGCCGTGTTACAGGCGATGACGATGGCATCCGCACCCTGTTCGACCATGAAGCGCGTGAGCTTTACCGAACGCTGTTCGATATAGTGCGGCGACTTGTCGCCATAGGGGACATGAGCAGAGTCGGCGACATAAAGGAGACGGGCGGTAGGCAGTGTGTTGCGGATGTGGCGCAGCACCGACAGGCCGCCTACTCCGGAATCAAAAACGCCTATCGTTACCGATGCAGTCGCCACGTCCAAATGAGCGATCTGTTAAACCAGCATGCCCTGGTCGCGCAGATATTCTTCGTAGCTGCCGTGGTAGTCGGTCACGCCTTTATCGGAAATCTCGATGATGCGGGTCGCCAGCGAAGAAACGAATTCGCGGTCGTGACTGACGAAGACCACCGTCCCCTTGTATTGGTCGAGGGCATCATTGAGTGACTCGATGGATTCCATGTCCATGTGGTTGGTAGGCTCGTCCATCAACAACACATTGGGACGCAGCAGCATCAGCTTGCCGAACATCATGCGCCCCTTCTCGCCGCCGGACAGCACCTGAACATTCTTCAGCGCATCATCGCCGGAGAACAGCAGTCTGCCCAACGTGGCGCGCACCACCTGGTCATCATCGTGCGGGCCACGGCAATCCGTCATCCATTCGACCATTTGCTTGTCCTCGGCGAAATCGTGGCTGTGATCCTGCGCGTAGTAGCCGATGCGCGCCTTCTCTGCCCATTTGATCGTGCCGGTGTCCGCAGCCAGATCGTTCGCCAGGCAACGCAACATGGTGGTTTTGCCGATGCCATTCGGGCCGATGATGGCGACTTTTTCACCCGCATCAATACGGAAATTGACATTCGAGAACAAGACTTTGTCGTAACCCTTGGACATCTGCTGCACCTCGACGGCCGTGCGGTGCAGTTTGTCGCGCTCGTCGAATTCGAAGCGGATGAATGGGTACTGGCGGCTGGACGGTTTGATGTCCTCGATCTTGATCTTGTCAATCTGGCGGGCGCGCGAAGTGGCCTGTTTGGCTTTGGAGGCGTTCGCGGAGAAACGGGCGACGAAGGCCTTCAGTTCAGCGACCTTCTCCTTGGCTTTGGCATTGTCGGCGGCCTGTTGCTCGCGCGCCTGTGAAGAAGCCAGCATGTAGTCGTCATAGTTACCCGGATAGGTAGTGATCTTGCCATAGTCCAGATCAGCCATATGGGTGCACACGCTGTTCAGGAAGTGGCGGTCATGCGAGATGATGACCATGGTGCAGGTGCGCGCGTTGAGGATATTTTCCAGCCAGCGGATGGTATTGATGTCCAGATTGTTGGTTGGTTCGTCCAGCAGCAGGATGTCCGGGTTGGAAAACAGCGCCTGTGCCAGCAGCACGCGTAGCTTGAAGCCCGGTGCGACCTCGCGCATCGGCCCGTGGTGCAAGTCAATGGCGATGCCCAGACCCAGCAGCAATTCACCGCTGCGTGCTTCGGCGGTATAGCCGTCGTACTCGGCGAACGTCGCCTCCAGATCGGCGGCGCGCATGTAGTCTTCTTCGGTGGCATCCGGGTTGGCATAGATCGCATCGCGTTCGCTCATCGCCTCCCACATCTCGGCGTGTCCCATCATCACCACGTCCAGCACGCGCATATCCTCGTAGGCGAACTGGTCCTGGCGCAATTTACCCAGTCGTTCGCCGGAATCCAGCATCACTTCGCCGGCCGTCTGAACCAGATCGCGCCCGAGGATTTTCATGAACGTGGATTTGCCGCACCCGTTCGCGCCGATCAGGCCGTAGCGGTTGCCGTCGCCGAATTTGACGGAGACATTCTCGAACAGGGGCTTGGCCCCGAATTGCATGGTGATGTTGGCGGTGGAGAGCATGAAAGATTCGAGCGGATTTATTCGGGCCGCGATTTTAGCATCATTCACGTCCCGACATGAATCGCACCGGGCTTTGTGCATCGCTCCACCCCCCCCTATTCAGGGGGGGCGAAGCGGCAACAAGTAAGCTATGCTTGCGCCATGCTTGCCCGCTTGATTTCCCATTTTTCTCCCAATCACGAACGCGGGAGGTTGTTACTGTCGCTGGTGGCGGTAATGGCGGGGCTTGCACTATTATTTGTCTCACTCACATTGGCCCGCACCGACACTGTCGGAGTGCGCGAATATGACCGGGCCGACTTCATGCTGGGGCCAGCCGGCCTCATCCCTTCGGCTACAGACGGTCGCTGGCAACCGCTGTTGCTGCCCGACCTGTGGTGGCACAGAAAACTGATTGCCGACAGCGGCTGGTATCGGCTGCAAGTGCCGGTTGATCACATCCCGGATCAGTTGCAGGGCATCTATTTATTCCGCATCCACATGAATGCAGCGGTCTACCTCAACGGGCAATTGCTGGGGGACGGCGGCAGCATGGCCGAGCCGCTGGCACGCAACTGGAATCGGCCACTGTATTTCAATGTGCCGAAATCGCTGTGGCGGGTAGGCAACAATGAGTTGTTGATCAACCTGAGGACGTACCCGGGTTTCGGTATGATGGCCGCGCCACAGATCGCAGCCGATAGCGTGTTGAAGCCGCGCTACCTGTGGCGGCAACTCCTGCAAAACGAACTGAGCTTTGCCTTCACGCTGATGCTCTCCACCGTCGGCCTGTACATACTGAGCTTCTGGCTGGGGCGCAGAAAGGAATATGCCTACCTGTGGTTTGCGGTTTCCTGCTTCTGTTGGGCATTTTTTAACAGCTCGTTATTCGTGCGCTACGCCTTCTTTTCACCCGAGCTATACCAAAAATTTACCCATGTTGCGCTGGATTTCTGGATGTTGTTTCTGGTGGGTTTCATGCACCGCTACCTGGGGTTGGTAAAGGTAGGGCTGGAGCGCGCGCTGTTTGGCGCACAGACGCTATTCGGGCTGGCGTTCATCGCGTTGCCGATGACGCGGGGATACAACATCACACATGTTTCCCATGCGCTGACATTGTTGCTGGCCGTTTATCTGGCTTTAATGTCATGGCGAAATTGGCAAAAACGCCCGACCGTGGAGTCGTTGACCATGGCGCTGGTATTCGTGCTGCTGGTATTTGCTGGGCTGCATGATTGGCTGATGGAAAACCCGTTGCCGGGCTGGCTGCCATGGGAGATGTTGGTCAGTATGTGGCGTAACCAGTTTCACTTTCTGTTCTTCATGGTTCCGGTGCTGATCCTGTTCATCACCTGGCATCTCACCCAGCGCTTTGTCGCGGCATTGAACGAGAAGGAACAACTGAACCGGGAACTGGAAGCACGCGTCGCGGCGGCACAGCAGCAACTGGCGGCCAGCTTCGAGGCTCGCCAGCAACTGGAACGGGCACAGGCTGCTGCACTGGAAAGAGAACGCATCTATCGGGATTTACACGACGATGTCGGCGCAAAATTGCTGGGATTGGTCATCTCGGCGCAGCGGGCCAGCCTGCCACGCGAGGCTGACCTTGCGCGTTCTGCGTTGCAGGATTTGCGCGATGTGGTTTCCCGTTCGGCGCACTCAAGCACGCCTCTGGGCGACTTGCTGGCCGATCTGCGTGCGGAGACCGAGCAGCGCGTGAAGGCGGCCGGTCTTGAGCTAGAGTGGAAATTCCCCGAAAACGAGACCGTGCTTCCGGTCAGTGCCGATGCCGCGCTGAATATGAGCCGCATCGTGCGTGAGGCGGTGACTAACATACTGCGGCATGCCGAAGCCGACAGGGTCGAAATTGCTACGCAACTAACGCCACAGAAATTTATCCTTGCGGTGAGTGACAATGGCAGAGGGTGCCCATCATCCGATGTCAGGCCACACCGGGGTATGACCGGCATGCAGGCGCGCGCGGCTGCCCTGAATGGCACGTTAAACTGGGAATTCATCGAGCCGCAAGGTTGCAGGGTGACGTTGGATATGCCGATCTCAGGGCTTATGACGGAAAGGCCGAGATGAGGCCGGAGCCTTGATGCCCATCGGGAAGATGCGGCTGGCGAGCGTGTCCGCCGTGATATTCCATGAATAACAATTGACAGAAATACTCAACAGGGGGGGGGTATGGGGCGGTATGTTGTTGCGGGCGTTTGCTTGTTGTTCGTCTCCAGTGCACAGGCGGACGAAAGCGGTTTTTATGTTTCGGGTGCGGCTGGACAAACGTTTATTGCCTATCCAGGCGTAACCACCGATCTTGCCGTCCGTCAGTTGAAAGTGGCTGGCGTTCCGGTGGTAACAGGCGTGAATTCGAGTTATACGCGCAACCCGTTGGCTTATCGCTTGTACCTCGGCTATCAATTCGACCAATACTGGGCGCTGGAAGGCGGTTATACCGATTTTGGTCACGTTCAATACAAGGCACTGGTCAGCACTCTGCTGGGCGGACTGTACGGCAGCGAGGTGGCCGGCACGACCGCCTGGAGTATGACGGCGGTTGGCCGCTATCCGCTGACGGATGAGTTGAAGCTGGTCGGCAAACTGGGCGTCGCACGCAGCAAGAATACCAGCCAGGTCGTAGTGTTGCCGGCTGTGGTCAGCATGGCGGGCGCTTCGGACAATCTTGCCCGCACCGCAGTAACTTTCGGATTTGGCTTGCAGTATCAAATGACCGATAACTGGGAGTTCAGGGCGGACTGGGACCATTTCAGGGCCAGCAGCACACCGCTGGTCGTGGTGTCTGCCGGGCTGACACGGCGATTCTGAGCAGCCTAAACGGTCACCTTGCCCCCGAAACTCGGGGGATGAAAGATGCCCCGATTAGGCTATTATCGGCAACATGAAAACAGCCCTGATCGTTGATGACATCACTGACGCCCAAATATGGCTGGGCCAGGCATTGGCGGCGGTATTTCCGGGAATCGAATGGCATTGCACCGGGAGTCTCGCCGAGGCGCGCGCTTGGCTTGGTACGCATCCGGCGCCCGATCTTGCGTTGATAGACCTCGGATTGCCGGACGGCAGCGGGGTCGATCTGATTGCCGAATTGAATACGACCGCCCCCAATACTTTGTGTGTAGTGGCCAGCATATTTGATGACAACCAGCACTTGTTCCCGGCATTGCGAGCGGGGGCGCGTGGCTATGTACTGAAAGACCAGACGCAGTCACAGATCATCGAATTGCTCAAAGGCATCTCCGAAGGGAATCCGCCTTTATCACCAGCGATTGCGCGCAAGATGTTGGGCTATTTCCAGCCCGTCGCGGAGCCTGCCCACCCGCAACTAACTGCCCGCGAAACGGAAGTTTTGCGCTGTATCGCCAAGGGATTGACGATGGCAGAAGCGGCAAAGTTGCTGACGTTGAGTCCGCACACCGTGTCGGGCTATGTGAAGGACATCTATCGCAAGCTCAATGTCTCTTCTCGCGCAGAAGCGGCGTTGAGCGCACGGAATATGGGTTTGGTTTGACCCTTGGGCTGTGGGCCGTTCCGCTCAGCAAGCCGTGTTCACTTCCCTTCTGTTCTCCCATTTCACCCCCTGAACGCGGGATTGTTAGCCGCCTGTCGACTCATTACGATGCGTGGGAATCGGGCAGTTCCCATCAAGCGGGTGACTGGATGCCGATGGGAATCGCCACCTACCAACGACTCGGGGGAGTAATGAAGAAATTTAAGCAGTGCAGTCTTGTCAGCATCCTGCTGCTTGCCATGAACGGACACGCTCTGGCCAATGAGCTGGAAGATGCCAAGCAACTGATGCAGGCGGGCAAACCGGCTCAGGCTTACCAACAATTGTCGCTAAATGTGGGTCTGCATCAACAGGATGCAGACTACCTGTACACCGCTGCTGTGGCAGCACTGGACTCCGGCAATGCTAGCGCCGCAGTGCCACTATTCGAGCAGGTTATCAAACTCGACCCGGACAATGCGGGCGCGCATCTCGATCTGGGACGCGCCTATTCCCAGCTTGGCAAACGCGATGCTGCCCGCCGCGAACTTCAGGTTGCTCAGAGTCAGAATCCGCCCACTAGCGCAGGTTTGGTGATAGATCGCTATCTGTCAGCGCTGGATGAGCAGGAAAAGAATCTTTCCGGTCAATACCACGCATTTCTTGAGGGCGGGCTGGGTTACGACGACAACGTCAACAATGCCACCGCCAGTTCGCAGATCGCCGTGCCGCTGTTCGGCAATGCACTGATGACACTCAATCCGACCAGCGTCAAGACGCGCTCTGGCTATGCCACGGTCTCGGGGGCGGTCAATGGTGTCAAGCCACTCGATGAAAATACCGCGCTATACGGTGCGGCAACCTTAGGCTTGCGCAGCAATTTCAGCAACAGCACCTTTGATGGCATAGCGCCCGACGTGCGCGGCGGCGTGATGTACGGCAAGGACAATCATTTCGTGCGCGGCGGCCTATTTGCCAACCAGTATTACCTGAAAGGCCAGCATAACCGTGACGTGGTCGGATTGAATGGCGACTGGTATTACGTCATGGACGATCATAATCGTATCGGGGTGTTCGGCCAGTACGGCGAATACCGTTTTGCTTCGGCCATTGCCAACGAGAACTTCAACCAGTCCTTGCTGGGCGGCAGCTGGTCGCACACTTTCGCGCCTGGCAGTCAGCTCTCCGTGGCGCTGTATGGCGGTAGCGAACGTGCGCCCAACCGTCTCGATGGTAACAAGGATATTTGGGCAGCTCGTCTTTCCGGCGAACACAAGCTCAATGAACAGCTATCGCTGACAGGTGGTGTTGGCTATCAGGATGGTCGCTACAAGAAAAGGAATGTGCTGTTTCTGGTGAATCGCGCCGACCAGCAATTCGATCTTAACGCCGGTGTGAACTACCGGCTCGATCAGGACTGGACGATACGTGGCCAATACAGCTACTTGAGCAACCGTTCCAACATCGCATTGAATAATACCAGCCGCAACGACCTGTCGGTCGTGGTGCGCCGCGAGTTTTAGCGCGCAACGCATGAACCATACAAATTTTCGGGAGATCAACATGAACACTTTGCCAAATTTCAAACTGCTGTCCGCAGCCATGCTGCTGGCAGTCTGGACCGCCGATGCCCAGGCTGTCGCCAACTGGGGGGCTTGGGGAGGCAACAGCAACCTGCGTCCCCCCCAGTTTCAGCAGGCGTTGCAAAATCTGGCTGCGCAGACCAACAACCAGTTGTTGAATGCCGCGCTGGGCGGGCAGAACGGCACGCCGCCTGCGGGTAACGGAACGGGCCTGCCGGCCACCAATGTCCAGCTCGGTAATGGCGGCACACTGCTGAGCGCGACCAGCGGGCAGATGCTCAATCCGGCCACCGGCTTGCCGACCGGCCCGATAGGAGGTGGCGCGGGCGGTGGAGGTGGTGCCGGCGGCGGTGCGCTGCCCGCCACCATCACTTTGCCCAATGACATGATCTGGCCCGCATTCGCCGGTGCTTCGGCGGCAGAGATTGCTGCCGGGCAACTCACCATGATCTGTCCCGACCCGTTCTTCTGTTCGGTCAAAAATCCCGCCGCGACATTCGTCAACAACGGCAGTGATGCCGCCACACAACAGGCGTGGGGTATCTGGAAGGGGGCGCCCAACGCGACGTTTGCCATGTATCTGAAACAGACGCCGGGGCAGCCCATCATCAATTTCCAGGCGAACAACATTGATTCGGTTTATTCCTATGCGGTGGCACCGGTTTTCAGCGGGGCGTTGCCGGCAACCGGGACGTTCAATTACCTCTATCTGGGGGGGGTGATTACCGATGTGGCGGCTGGCACTTCCGGGACGGTTAACAGCGCGACTCTGACCGCCAATTTCACGGCGGGCACGGTGCAAAATTCGCTCAATGCCACGATAGGCGGCACGACCTATGTCGTGAATACGCCTGCGTCCAATATTATGGCTAACGGCTCGATGGGGGTTGGTGTCACCTGCACACCTGCCTGTACCGCCACCTCCTTTACCGGCTTCAACGGGGCCGGTGGAGCGGGAGCGATTGTAACGACCAATATCAATCCGGCGATCATGGCTCAGACGGTGTTCAAACGCTGATTGAACGGGGTGATGGCAAAGCCTGAAAGCTTATCCCTGATAAACTCGGGGGAGCTTTCGTCTGAATAATACCCCCTCAATTTTCGATAAAGGAACTACAGATGCGTATTTTTGCGATTTTCGCGGTATTTGCCGTGTTTTCCTCGCCGGTCTGGGCGATAGACGACAATCCGTATTTCGATGCGAAAGCCACGACCGAGCAGCAGATCAAAAGCTATGTGGATGCCGCCGGCACCGACAAACTGAAAGGTGTGAAACGCGTGCTGGTGCCGCAGTTCCGGGTGGAGTTCCAGTTGCGCACCGAGGTGAGCAAAAATGTCAGCGAGCGCAATGCGGCTACCGGCTTCACGGCGCAGCGCAACGTGTCGGTTTATCTGGTGCTCAAGGGCATGGATGATGCGGCATTGCAGAAGATCACCGATCTGGCCTACCAGAATTTCCTAAAGGAAATGTCAGCACTGGGCATTGAGGTGATCGGCCCGGACAAACTTGCCGCCGAACCCGAGTTCGCCGCTGTGGAGAAATTGGGCAAGGCATCGCCTGCGGTGCTGGAAACCCGCGATGGCATTTCGCATTTCTTCGCGCCCAATGGCGGCAAGGTCTATACCTTGTTGCGCCGCAGCGATCAGGATCGTCAGGGCTTGGGCAGCGGACTTGCCAGCGGTTTTGAAGATATGGCGAGGGAATTGCCGAAGGCAGAACTGGCGCTGTTGAAAAAATATGGCGCGCCCTGCATGAAAGTGTTGCTGACCATCGCGCCCGGGCAGGCGGAAGTCTCCGGCTGGAATGGCATCGGTATTCTGGGCGATGCCGTGACACTGGTGAACGGGACGGCTCAAGTACTGCCGGCACTGACCATGCTGGAGGAGTCACGCATCGTGTTTCGCAGCGCCAATCATTCCGAAAGTGACTCCAAAATGTTCGGCGGCAAGACTTTCTTTGGTGCCAAGGTGCGCGACTTTACCCAAGAGGGCGATACCGCGATTTACCTGAAGAAGCCTTTGCTGATCGCCGACCAGGTTTCCACCAAAAAGATGGAAGAGACTACCGGGGCAGCGGCACAGGTGATGAATGCCGCGACCACCGTCAACAAGGTCGAGAAAGTCGGCGGGCTGATGGGTGCGTTTGGCGGGTTTGTGCCATTTGGCGGGATGCTGGCGCCCGCCGCCCAGGTCGCTCAGGTCGCCGAAGTGACCGGCAACCACGATCACCACGAATACACGGTAGAAGCCGATCCTGGGTTGTATCAGGCAGCGGCTACCCATGAGATTTCAACTGCCATGCATTTGTTGCTCGCCAAGGTTGCCGAGTCGGCTGGGGTGACAGCAGCAGTCTCGCCACCCGTGCCGTAACAACAAGCGGGCTGCAATCCGCCGCCCTTGCCAGAGCTTGTACGCCCGCCTTGTGCGGGCGGTTTCATTTTGGGTGGGCGCATAAGCTAGAATGGCAACAGTTCGTTACAGGTATAAACCCATGGTTCCTCACCTCACCACTGCACTTAACGGCCCGCTGCTCGATCTGGAGCGGCGTTTTCTGGCTGCCATGCCGACAATAGAACACTGGTTCCGCAGCCAGTGGCAGGAGCATGCCGTGCCTTTCTATGCCTCGGTGGACTTGCGCAATTGCGGCTTCAAGCTGGCACCGGTGGACACCAACCTGTTTCCGGGCGGTTTCAACAACCTCAATCCCGATTTCCTGCCGCTGTGCGTGCAGGCGATGCAAAGTGCGGTGGAGAAGATCTGTCCAGATGCGCGCGGGGTGTTGCTGATACCTGAGAATCACACGCGCAATCTGTTTTACCTGCAAAACGTCATGCAGATCGTCACCACCCTCAAGCAGGCCGGGATGCGGGTACGGGTGGGCAGCCTGCTGGCGGAGATCACCGGGCCTACCGATATCGCGTTGCCCAACGGTGGCACGCTGACGCTGGAGCCGCTGGTGCGGCGCGGCAACCGTCTCGGGCTGGCCGATTTCGACCCCTGTGTGGTGCTGCTCAACAACGACCTGTCGGCGGGTGTGCCCGACATCCTCAAGAATCTGGAGCAGTCAGTGCTGCCACCGCTAGCCGCCGGCTGGGGGACGCGCCGCAAATCGCAGCATTTCGCCGCCTACGACCGAGTGGCGAACGAGTTCGCCGAGCTGATCGGCATAGACCCGTGGCTCATCAATCCGTATTTCGCCAGCTGCGGCAAGATGAATTTCATCGAGCGCGTCGGCGAGGAGTGTCTCGCCCACCAGGTGGATACCATCTTGGGCAAGATGCGCCTGAAATATGCCGAGTACGGCGTCAAGGACGAGCCTTTCGTGATCGTCAAGGCGGACGCGGGGACCTACGGCATGGGCATCATGACGGTCAAGGATGCCAGCGAGGTCGCCGGCCTGAACCGCCGCCAGCGCAACAAGATGGCGGTGGTCAAGGAGGGTCTGGAAGTCTCCGACGTGCTGGTGCAGGAGGGCGTGTACACCTTCGAGAACATCAATCAGGCGGTCGCCGAGCCGGTGGTCTACATGGTGGATCACTTTGTGGTGGGCGGCTTCTACCGCGTGCATACCGGGCGTGGCGTGGACGAGAACCTCAACGCACCCGGTATGCACTTCGTGCCGCTGGCCTTCGAGTCCTGTTGCACCCTGCCCAACCCCGATTGCGCGCCGGACGACACGCCCAACCGCTTCTACGCCTACGGCGTGGTGGCGCGGCTGGCACTGCTGGCGGCCTCGCTGGAACTTGAGGCGATGGCAGCGTGAGGCATCTGCTCGCCCTGTGCGTGGCGCTGCTGCTGGCCGGCTGCGCGGGGAAGGAGCCGCTCTATCAGGAACAGGGTTATGTATTCGGCACGCTGGTGGAAGTCTCCGTCTACGGTGAGGATGATGCCCGCGCAAGGGCGGCGGTGGCGGAGGTGTTGCACGAATTCCAGCGGCTGCACGAGATGCTGCATGCCTGGAAGCCTTCCGAACTGAGCCGCTTGAATGCGGCTTTCGCGCAAGGCCAAAGCCTGGCGGTGTCGCCGGAACTTGCCGCGATGATGGCAGATGCGGCACAACTCTCCGCCCGTTCGCAGGGGCTGTTCAATCCGTCCATCGGCGGGCTGGTGCAACTGTGGGGATTCCACGCCGACGAATTCAAGCCGGTAGAACCCGCGCAGCAGCAGATCGCACAGTGGCTGGCCGCCAACCCGCAGATGAGCGACTTGGTATTTTCAACCCCCAATCCACCCCAACCATCCCTTGTCAGGGGAGCCGCTTTCTCCTCCCCTGACAAGGTGAGGCCGGGAGGGGTTGCGGTATTCAGCCGCAACCGCGCTGTGCAACTCGATCTGGGTGGCTACGCCAAGGGCTACGCGCTGGACCGGGCCGCCGCCCTGCTGCATCGGCAGGGCATCCGCAATGCGCTGGTCAACATCGGCGGCAACATCATCGCGCTGGGCCGACACGGCGACCGTGCTTGGCGAGTCGGCATCCAGCATCCGCGCAATTCCGGCGCGCTGGCCACGCTGGAACTGCGTGACGGCGAGGCGATCGGCACCTCCGGCGATTACCAGCGCTATTTCATGCTGCAAGGCAAACGTTATTGCCACCTGATAGACCCGCGCACTGGCTATCCGGTGCAGGGCGTGCAGGCGGTGACGGTGCTGACGCACGGCGCACAGGCCGGGGTGCGGTCGGACGTGGTTTCCAAGCCGCTGTTCATCGCGGGCGTACAAGGCTGGCGCGCCGAGGCTGACCGGATGGGGGTGGCGGAGGCGATGCTGGTGGACGGCGCTGGGCGCATTCACCTCACCGGCAGCTTGCAGAACAGGCTAGAATTCACCGACAAGAAAATCATCAAACAGGTGGAATAGCTGCGACACAATAATCAACCGCGCAGCATTTCGGTTGCTCCCTCGTACATCCGTGAGGGAGGCTATGCAGGGACGGGCAGCCTTTATGCCCAGGGGGAGGTTGAAGTGGTTGGAATCCTGTTGGTCGCCCACAATGATCTGGGCGAAAGTCTGGCCGATTGCGCCAGACATGTGTTGGGCGAAAGGCCGAAGAATCTCCGGGTGCTGTCGGTACACGCGGCAGACGACCCGCAGCACAAGTTGACCGAGGGTGAGGAGCTCATCAAGGAGTTGGACAGCGGCAGCGGCGTGCTGATCCTGGCCGACGTGTTCGGTGCGACACCGAGCAACATTGGGCGGCAACTTTGTCATGCGGAGCGTGTGGAAGGCGTGGCCGGTGTGAATTTGCCGATGTTGCTGCGCGTGATTTTTTCGTCGAGCAAGAATTTGAAGGAACTGGCCGATCTGGCGGTCGAAGGTGGCCGGGATTGCATCATTCACATGGGACACTAAATGCAACAAGACGTGCTTATCATCAATAAACTCGGCCTGCACGCACGGGCTTCGGCCAAGCTGACCCAGCTCGCCTCGAAATTCAAATGCGAGGTTATGTTGTCGCGCAACAACCGCCGGGTGAATGCCAAGAGCATCATGGGCGTGATGATGCTGGCGGCGGCCAAGGGCACGACCATCAGCATCGAGACTATCGGCGACGATGAGGCCGAGGCGATGCAGGCGTTGCTGGACTTGATCAACGATTATTTCGGCGAAGGCGAATGAACGATGCTGCCGCCGCAACGAACCATGAGTCTGACGACTTTCGGGAGTAAGCCATGAGTTTCACGCTACACGGTATCGCCGTTTCCAGCGGGATAGCGATCGGCTACGCGCACCTTATTTCTCACACCTCGCTGGAGGTTGCCCATTACGTCCTGCCCAAACAGTTCCTGGCCGAGGAGATCGAGCGTTTCGACCATGCCCTGATGGCGACCCGGCAGGAATTCGCCAGCCTGCGCAGCAATCGCCCCAGCTATGCCGCCGCCGAATTCGATGCCTTTCTCGAATTGCACCAGATGATTCTGGACGACCCGATGCTGAGCATAGGCCCGCGCGAGATGGTGGAGCGCGAACACTGCAACGCAGAGTGGGCGATCAAAGTGCAGACCGATGCGCTGGTCGCGCAGTTCGACGAATTCGAGGACGCCTACCTGCGTGAGCGTCAGGCTGACGTGAAGCAGGTCGCTGAGCGCCTGCTCAAACAGCTTTCCGGTCAGCCCGGTCATCAGCCGACTTCGGCGCGACACGACATCGAGACGATACTGGTCGCCCACGACCTGAGTCCCGCCGACCTGATCCAGTTCAAGCCACAGCAGTATGCCGCCTTCCTGACCGACGTCGGTAGCGCCACCTCGCATACCGCGATTGTCGCGCGCAGCCTCAACACCCCCTGCGTGGTCGGTTTGCACCATGCCCGCGAACTGATACGCGAAGATGACCTGCTGATTCTGGACGGCGAACAGGGCGTAATTCTGGTCAACCCCGGCAAGGCCGTGCTGGCCGAGTACAAGCTGCTGCAAAGCGAATGGGAACTGGATCGCAAAAAGCTCAAGCGGTTGCGCTCCGCCCGCGCCAACACGCTGGACGGCACCGCCATCGAATTGCATGCCAATATCGAAAAGCCGGAAGACATCGCCGAGGTGAAGGAGAATGGCGCGACCGGTATCGGTCTGTTCCGCAGCGAATTCCTGTTCCTGGGGCGTGACGAATTGCCGGGCGAGGAGGAGCAGTTCGAGGCCTATCGCACGGTGGCCGAAGGCATGAAGGATCAGCCCGTCACTATCCGCACCTTCGACCTGGGTGCGGACAAGCAGATCAAGGGCGCTGAGCGGGTGAGCAACAATCCCGCGCTGGGGCTGCGCGCGATCCGTCTGTGTCTGGCCGAGCCGCAGTTGTTCCGCACCCAGTTGCGCGCCCTTTTGCGCGCCACGCACTACGGCAACGTCAAGATATTGATCCCGATGCTGTCCTGCGTGTCCGAGCTCAACCAGACCCTGCAGTTCATCGCCGCCACCAAGCAGGGGCTGGACGACGAGGGCATTCCCTACGACCGGAACGTCATGATCGGCGGCATGATAGAAATCCCGGCTGCCGCGCTGGCGCTGAACGTGTTCGCCAGAAAACTCGATTTCCTGTCCATCGGCACCAACGACCTGATTCAGTACACACTGGCGATCGACCGCACCGACGAAGACGTGGCGCACCTATACGACCCGCTGCACCCTGCCGTGCTGCAACTACTGGCGCATGTGATCGGCACCTGCAACAAGCTCGACGTACCCGTGTCGGTGTGCGGCGAGATGGCCGGCGAACTCGCCCACACCCGGTTGTTCCTCGGTATGGGGCTGCGTCAGTTCTCGATGTTCTCGGCGCAGGTGCCGACCATCAAACAGCGCGTGCTTTCCACCAGCCTGCCCGAGATCACCAGCCTGACGCAGAAAATACTGCGCAGCGACGACCCGATGAAAATCCGCGAACTGCTGGACAAACTGAACGCGTGATTTAAAACCCAGAATAGAGAATGAGAAGGGGTTGGGGCAGAGAGTGACTTTCTCGATCTGCATGGCAAAGGGATGCACGAGTCGCAGGTTGTATTTGCAGACTCAAGGGTCGGGTATAGGCAACACTGTTGCCGTTCGGTTCGTCATGACTGGACAGGGCGTGTACTACCTACCCTTCTCCGGCGATCATGCGGAAATTATCAAATGAAAACGCAGGCAAAATTTCCAAGCTGATTGGATTGAAGGGGTGTCATGTCGAATATTGCCGGTGCGATTGTCCAATGGATTGTTAAACACTTTATTTCATTTGTAATCATCTCTTGCATCTTGCTTGTCGGTAATTATGTTCGCGATGAATATCACTCCATCAATGCCGACCGCGCCACTCTGAAGAACGGCATTCCCGAAATTCAAAATTATGTAATTGAAAAAAAGAAAGATGCTATTAACGATTTGAAGGCGGTAAATCTCACAGTTCTAGAGAGTATTGATAGTCGAAAAAATAAGCTCGATGCTGAAATCAAACGCCAGAAATCTAGCCAACAAAAGGTCGATTTACTTGCGAGTCCAATTGGCAAAGGCTTCGTCGATAATTATAAATTGGCTATTAAACTTGACCTGCTCGAGCAGGAGCTCGACTATCTGAAGAAACTTAGCTCTCTCGCTCAAAGCAGGAATAACCTTTCGGATATTATCAAGCAATACAACTCAAAAAAGGTTGAGCGGGATGCTGAAGAAAAAAACTCCCCGCGCAACTTTATAATCTTTGGCAGGCTCTCCATTACCGCGACCGACAAATTTAAGGACTTGAATAAAGATCTACAGGGTTTGTCAGAGCAAAGCCGCAGTGCACGCACGGATTATGATAAATCAAAGACAACTGCCAAACTCGAAGAACCTTTTCAATTCAATGAATCTAAGATCGATGCGATTGTTAGTCAGGTACGCGACCGGGAGAGCCAAATATCGGGTCATTGGATAACCAAGATACAGAATCGATCCGGCAAACCATTTCAGTTGGCGTTGCTGATAGTGCTTGGGGCGATTCTTACCCCACTTGTGATTAAAGCTCTATTTTATTTCGTACTGGCGCCCCTCGCGGCTAAAAGACCTCCAATCTGTATATTCCCAAACAGCTCTCCATCGGAAGAACCGATCGCTAATAACAGCCGTATTGCTGATACTCGAAGCTCGGCGGTTTCGCAAGAGGTCATTGTTGATGCAGACCATGAGTTGCTTTTGCACCCTGAGTATATTCAAAGCTCATCAGTTCACGGACAAACGGATACGAAATTCTTACTTGATTGGTCTTGTCCGCTGAGCAGCCTGGCTGCGGGCCTAATTGGGCTCACTCGAATTCAATCTGAGCATAATGAAACAATCGTTGTGTCTTCCGCTAAAGATCCATTGAGTGAGATCGCTTTGATTCCGCTGACAGAAAATGAGTCGATGGTGTTTCAGCCAAGAAATCTGGTTGGTGTTCTCTTTCCCAAAGGACGGCCTGTACGCATCACTAGGCATTGGCGGTTATGGAGCAGTCACGCATGGCTTACTTTGCAGCTTCGCTATTTGGTGTTTCATGGGCCAGTAACCCTTATTGTCACCGGATGTAGAGGCGTGCGAGTAGAAAAGGCTGGGGCGGGGCGAAGAATAAGTCAGGCTTTAACAATGGGTTTTAGTGCCAATCTCGATTATTCAACGATTAGAACGGAAACATTTATGCCTTACCTACAGGGAAAGCATGAGTTGTTTATTGATTGCTTTGAAGGGAATACCGGCAGCTATGTTTATGAAGAGATGCCGAGCTATGGGAAGAGAGCGGGAATTACCGGCCGAGGACTTGAGGGTATTACAGATTCCTTCTTGAAGGTTTTTGGGATATAGGACGATTTTGGACTGCACTGGCTGAATGACTGCTTATTACTCTCACAAAGCCGTCCGATGTGAGCTTATCCCCACCGCCCGCATTGGCCGTCCCGACATTCAAAGCAATACTGTCAGAGTCGTGCCTTGTGACCTTAAAATGCAAACAGCGCGGATGAACGGCTTGGATACGATGCGAGCAATGATTTGAATCCCCCGTTTGAAGTGCGAGCAGTGGGGATGTGCATCGGCTTGCAAGCATTGTTTAAGCGACTCGTACCCGGACTGTCCGTTCGTAATTCAGACCCGCCGGCTTTAGTCGGTGGGTGTTTGTGAAGAAATAACTAGATGCCGCACTATCAATGTTCCCTCTGCTGGTTTCGCCGCGATTTGCGTCTGCACGATCACGCTGCGTTGTATCACGCGCTCAAATCCAGTCGCGCGGTGCATTGCGTGTTCGTGTTCGACTCGGATATTTTGGGCAAGCTGACCGACAAACAGGACCGGCGGGTGGAATTCATCTGGCACTGTCTGGTTGAATTGAATCAACGTTTGCAACAACAAGGCAGCACTTTGCAGGTGTTGTACGGCAAGCCGGAAGTGGTCATTCCACGCTTGGCGAGCGAGCTTGGGGTGCAGGCGGTGTTTTGCAATCGCGATTACGAACCGGATGCGGTGTTGCGCGATGCGACGGTCGCGGCTGCGTTGGGTGAGATCGAATTTCACAGCTACAAGGATCAGGTGATTTTCGAGCAAGCGGAAATCATGACTGGCGCAGGCACATCCTACAGCGTGTTCACGCCCTATAAAAATGCCTGGCTGAAAAAGCTCGACGCATTTTATCTTTCGGCCTATCCCGTTCATCGTTACTTGCCGGCATTGGCGCAGTGTGCGCCGCTGGCGATGCCGACTCTAGAGACACTGGGCTTTGCGCCGGGCAAACTCAATAGGCAGGCCATGCCGGCGGGTGAGTCGGGCGCGGAGAAGCTATTCGAGGATTTCATCCAGCGCATCGGGCAGTACAAGGAGGCGCGGGATTATCCTGCGCTGAAAGGGGTGTCCTATCTGTCCACGCATTTGCGTTTTGGCACAATCTCGATACGCAGTCTGGCCGCCAAGGCGTACCAGGCAGGCGGCATAGGCGCGCAAACCTGGCTGTCCGAACTGATTTGGCGCGAGTTTTATCAGATGCAGTTGCACCACTATCCGCAACTGGCGCAGGGTGTGGCTTTCAAGGCGCAGTTCAACGCCATCGCGTTTACTAACGATGCTGAAAAGTTTGCGGCCTGGTGTGAGGCGCGCACAGGTTTTCCGTTGATTGATGCGGCGATGCGCCAGTTGAACCAGACAGGCTATATGCACAATCGTTTGCGCATGGTGGCGGCATCATTTCTGGTCAAGGATTTGCATGTTGACTGGCGTTGGGGCGAACGCTATTTCGCGCAACATCTGCTGGATTTCGATCTGGCGGCCAATAACGGCGGCTGGCAATGGGCTGCATCCACCGGATGCGACGCGCAGCCGTGGTTCCGCATCTTCAACCCCATCACCCAATCCGAAAAATTTGACGGGCAGGGCAAATTCATACGCCGTTATCTGCCGGAATTGTCTGCCTGCCCAGACAAGTGGATACATGCGCCGTGGTTGATGCCGAAGGCGGAACAGTTGCGGAGTAATATCGCCATCGGAAACACGTATCCCTCGCCCGTCGTTGACCACGCGGCTGCGCGCATCAAGACGCTGGCGCTGTTCAAACAAGCTGACGACCTGAACCAAACCAACCTTTAGGAACCCACATGCCACTCAACTCATTTCTGCAGCGCCTGAATGATGCGCCCGACAGCATCGCCTTTACCGACACCATCGCGCTGATCGAATCGCTGTATGACTTCACGCCGACCCGTTTCAGCAACGGCGAGCTGACCAGCGAGGCCGGACAGAATTCGGGATCGTGCAAGATCTTCTCATTCGCGCAGATCCACGGTCTGAATGAACAGCAGACACTGCACTGCTTCGGCGCCTACTACCGTGATGACGTGCTCAAACATCCGCAGGGCAGCGACCATCAGAACATTCGCAACTTCATGCAGACCGGCTGGGCGGGCATGGTCTTTCAGGGCAAGGCATTGAATCCAAAGCAGGCATAGCCTCCCTGCCAGTCAGGCCAGAGTGCGCCGGTAAATTGACACGATGGGCGAAAACAGGGAAACTGCGCGCTGTGCCGATTTGACATCAGCTTGCGGGGCACGTTAAACATTCCAGCTAAAGCGTGGAGACCCGTTTTGGCACAAGCTGAACGGGTTTTTCTTTTGGAGCTTGCTTTGGACAATTCTGTAGGCATCGTGCAGGCGCAGTGCGCCCAATTCGATACTCCGCTGACGTTTCGCAGCGGTGCGGTACTGCCGCGTTACGAGCTGGTGTATGAGACATACGGCACACTGAATGCCGACAAGTCCAACGCCATCCTGATCTGCCACGCGCTGTCCGGTCATCACCACGTGGCCGGCTACTACGAGGGCGACACCAAGAATATGGGCTGGTGGGACAACATGATCGGTCCCGGCAAACCGATTGATACCAACAAGTTCTTCGTGGTCGGGTTGAACAATCTGGGCGGCTGCCACGGCTCGACCGGTCCCTCCTCCACTAACCCCGACACCGGCCTGCCGTATGGCGCATGCTTTCCGGTAATCACCGTAGAAGACTGGGTAGAGTCGCAGGCGCGGCTGGCCGACCGCTTGGGCATCCAGCAGTTCGCGGCGGTGATCGGCGGCAGTCTTGGCGGCATGCAGGCGTTGCAATGGTCGCTGGCTTACCCTGATCGGGTGCGGCATGTGCTGGCCATCGCCAGCGCGCCGCGCCTCACTGCGCAGAACATCGCATTCAACGACGTGGCGCGCAACGCCATCCTGACCGACCCAGATTTCCACGGCGGCGACTTCTACCAGTTCGGCGTGGTGCCCACGCGCGGCCTGCGGCTGGCGCGCATGCTGGGCCACATCACCTATCTGTCGGACGATGTGATGGCCGACAAATTTGGCCGCGAGTTGCGCACCGAAAAATTCAACTACGGCTACGAGGTCGAGTTCCAGATCGAGTCCTACCTGCGCTACCAGGGCGACAAATTCGCTGCCCGCTTCGACGCCAACACCTATCTGCTGATGACCAAGGCGCTGGATTATTTCGATCCTTCGCACGATTTCGGCGGCGACCTCAATCGCGCTTTCGCCCGTGCCACGGCAGATTTCCTGGTGATTTCGTTCACCACCGACTGGCGCTTCTCGCCGCAGCGCTCGCGTGAGATCGTCCGCCCGTTGCTGCATAACCGCCGCCGGGTCAGCTATGCCGAGATCACTTCGGCGCATGGCCACGACTCGTTCCTGATGGACCATGCACATTATTTCGACATCGTGCGCGCCTATATGGGCAACGTCAGCAAGGAGTTCACCGCATGAGCAAAGCAATGTTCCAACTCGCCGCCGAACGTCCGGATTTCGCGGCAATCGCTTCCTGGATACCGCAGGGCGCATCGGTGCTCGACCTCGGTTGCGGCGACGGCAGCCTGCTGTGCTACCTGAAGGAGACGCGCCAGGTGCGCGGCTACGGCGTGGAGATCAGCGACCTGGACATCGTGTCGTGCATCGCCAACGGCGTGAACGTGATCCAGAACGACCTCGATTCCGGTCTGGCCGATTTCGAGACCGGCGCCTTCGATTTCGTCATCCTGTCGCAGACCCTGCAAGCCACCCGCTACACCGAGGCATTGATTCAGGAGATGCTGCGCGTCGGGCGCGAGGGTATCGTCAGCTTCCCCAACTTCGGCTACTGGAAGAGCCGGCTGAACGTGATGCGGGGCAATATGCCGGTATCGCGCGAACTGCCCTACCAGTGGTACGACACGCCCAATGTTCACCTGTGTACGCTGGACGATTTCGAGAGCTTCTGCCGCTCCTTCTGCGTCAGCATCACCGGTCGCAGCGTGATCACCGGCGGGCAGGAAGTCGGCTTGCTGCCCAACTTGCTGGGCAGCACCGCCGTCTACCGCTTCCAGCGCGGGGTATAGCATGAATTTTCTGTACGCTTAGACATGACCGACTGGCAGCAACTCTTGAATCGCCGCATGCTGATCTGCGTGTTCACCGGCTTCGCCTCCGGGTTGCCGCTGTATCTGCTATTCAGCTTGCTCCCGGCATGGTTGCGAACTGAGCATGTGGACCTCAAGACCATCGGCCTGTTCGCGCTGATTCAGTTTCCCTACACCTGGAAATTCCTTTGGTCGCCACTGCTGGACCGCTACGCCGTACCCATGCTCGGGCGGCGGCGCGGCTGGATGGCGCTGACCCAGCTGGGGCTACTGGCAGTGATCGCGGGAATGGGCGGGTTTTCGCCGACCGATGATCTCGTCGCCATCGCCTGGATAGCGACGCTGCTGGCGGTGCTGTCGGCCACGCAGGACATCGTGCTGGATGCCTATCGGCGCGAATTACTGCCGGACATCGAACTGGGACTGGGCAATGCGGTACACGTCAACGCCTACCGCATCGCCGGTCTGGTGCCCGGCTCACTGTCGCTGATACTGGCTGACTTCCTGCCGTGGAATATGGTGTTCATCATCACCGCGTTATTCATGCTGCCGGGCATTGTGATGACGCTAATGGTCAGCGAGCCGCATCGTGCCGCGCCGCCCAAGAGTTTGCGCGAGGCGGTGGTCGAGCCGTTCCGCGAATTCATCAATCGGCAGGGTTGGCGCAGCGCCTTGTGGATATTGGCCTTTTTGTTGTTTTACAAGCTGGGCGACAGCATGTGTACCGCGCTGGCAACACCGTTTTATCTGGACATGGGCTTCAGCAAAACCCAGATCGGCTTGATCGCCAAGAACGCCGGGCTGTGGCCAGCGGTGATCGGCGGATTATTGGGCGGGCTGTGGATGGTAAAGCTGGGCATCAACCGCGCACTGTGGCTGTTCGGCGTGGTGCAGGTGGTGTCCATCTTCGGCTTCGCCTGGCTGGCCTCGGTCGGTCATCATGCCGAAATTACCAGCGCGGAACTTACCCAGCTCGCCGTCGTGATTGGCCTCGAAGCGCTGGGTGTCGGGCTGGGTACCGCCGCCTTCGTCGCCTACATCGCGCGCGCCACCCACCCCGCCTACACCGCCACGCAGTTTGCGCTGTTCACCAGCCTGGCCGCGATGCCGCGCACCTTCGCCAATGCCGCCACCGGCTGGCTGGTCGAGGCTATGGGGTGGAGCGGATTCTTCCTGCTGTGCGCGGCGCTGGCTGTGCCGGGGATGGTGCTGCTGCTGAAAGTCGCGCCGTGGCATGAGTTGTCAGAAGATCAGCAATCTTTATCGTAAGGGGAGTGACATGAAAATAAGTCCATTCAAACTAGTCGTCATCGCCAAAGGCATCGCAACGATCGCCATTTTGTGGGCGCTGTACAACTACCATCTGATTTCGCTCAAGACGGCACTCTATTTATGGTTTGCGGCCTTGGTGCTGGGTTCCCTACTCATCTATGCCGTCAAAGCCACGCTGGATGCGAATAAGAAAAGTGCCGTCGCTATTAAAGAAGAACAAGGTCAGTAATCGGTCACTTGCTCAGACAGCGCCAAAATATTTTTAGGTTGGTTCCGGCGCGCAGTTTGCGCTGGCTACTTTACCTTGAATCTGCGCTTCCCCTTAGTTAAATCTTCCTGACGAATACTTTCGATCTGCGCTGGAAGTTGTACAACGACTTTTTCTGTGCGGGCAAGGTGGTGACGTCGGCTTCTACGAAGCCGCGTTCCAAGAACCAGTGTGCGGTGCGGGTGGTGAGTACGAACAGTTTTTTCAGCTTCTGCGATTTGGCGACTTCTATCATGTGGTTCAAGATGGCTTCGCCGTAGCCATAACGGCGGCATTGTGCGTCCACCGCCAGGCAGGCAAGTTCGGCGGCTGCTTCATCGGGGAAGTTATACAGCGCGGCGCAGCCGACGATGCGGTGGTCGTGCTCCAGCACCACGAAGCGTTCGATCTCGCGCTCCAGCAGTTCGCGCGAGCGCCGCACTAGGATGCCGCTTTCTTCCAGCGGGCGCAGCAGCTCTAGGATGCCGCCGATGTCTTCGATGTCGGCATCGCGCAGGGTGTTCAGGGTGGATTCCACCACCATCGTGCCGATGCCGTCGTCGCTGAACAGTTCCTGCAGCACCGCGCCGTCGGTATGGCGACTGATCAGGTGGGTGCGCGCCACACCGGCCTCGCAGGCGCGTATCGCGCACGGCAGGTACAGGTTCACGTCGTCGGTCAGCGGGTGCTGGCCGGCCAGCGCGGCCAGCGCCTGGGCGATGGTCAGCTCGCGGCACAATTCGCCCTTGCAATGCACGCCGTCGGTGTCCATCAGGAACACCAGCTTGTCGGCATCCAATGCGATGGCGGTGGCGGTGGCGACGTCTTCCAGCGTCAGGTTGAACACCTCGCCGGTGGGCGAGTAGCCGAGCGGCGAGAGCAGCACCACTTCGCCGAATTCCATGCGGTCGTTAAGCGCGGCAACATCCACTTTGCGCACGCTGCCGGTGTGCTGCAAGTCCACGCCGTTGATGACACCTATCGGCTGTGCGGTAATGAAGTTGCCGCCCGCCACGCGGATGTCGGCGTTGGCCATCGGCGAATTGGCCAACCCCATCGAAAGCAGCGCCTCGATTTCCAGCCGCACCCGCCCGGTGGCTTCCTTGACGCATTGCATGGTTTCGGCGTCGGTCATGCGGATGCCTTGATGATAAGAGCCGTCCAGACTGTTTTTCGCCAGATGCTGCTCGATCTGCGGGCGTGCGCCATGTACCAGCACCAGCCGGATGCCGAGCGCAGCCAGCAGGTTGAAATCGTGCGTCAGTTCGACGAACTTGCCATCGGCGACCACTTCGCCGCCGAAGGCGATGACGAAGGTCTTGCCGCGAAAGGCGTTGATGTAGGGGGCGACGGAACGGAACCAGGTGACGAAATCGGCGGGCTTGGTGGTGATGGACATCTTTATGCGACTCCTTCAAATCAATGTGCGCATGATGCCGCGCTAAAAGTGTTCACGCAATTTTTTCGAGAAGCGCAAGCAGTGACAGTACAGTTTTTCACCTTTCACCTTTCACCTTTCACCTTTCACCTTTCACCTTTCACCTTTCATCCATTCCCTACAAAAAGTCTCCCCACTGCATCTGCAATGCGGTCAGGCCTACCACGGCGGCGGTCTCGGTGCGCAGCACGCGTGCGCCCAGCCGGATCGGGGCGAAGCCGCATTGCAGCGCGGCTTCGCTCTCGGCTGGCGAGAAGCCGCCTTCGGCGCCGATCAGCAGCACAGCCTTGCCCTGCGGCGGAGGCTGGTCTCGCAGTGAGGTGGCACCGTCTGGCAGCAGGATGAAGCGGCTCGCTGGTTGGTGGTGCATCTGTTGCAGCCAGGTATGAATGTCTTGTGGCGGCTGGATCACCGGCAGGACGTTGCGCCCACATTGTTCGCAGGCTGAGATGGCGACCTGTTGCCAGTGCGCCAGACGTTTTTCGGCGCGCTCGGCGGTGAGTCTGGCCACGCTGCGCTCGGTGTCCAGCGGCTGGATTTCAGTCACGCCCAGTTCCGTGGCTTTCTGGATTACCCAATCCATTTTTTCGCTACTCGACAAGGCTTGCGCGAGCAAGGTGGCCAGCGGCGATTCGCGGTTTGCATCCACGATTTGCAGATCGCCGACGACGACCCGTTTGCCGCCCAGTTCTGTGATTACGCCGTGGCGCTCGTTGCCAAGCCCGTCGAACAGCTGCACGGCAGTTCCCTCGCGCAACCGCAGCACGCGACTGGCATGGTGCGCGGCGTCGGGAGGGAGGTTGAACGAGTCGTGGTTGGGCAGCGGTGGGGGGCAGTAGAAACGCGGCATGATGAAGGGCATTGGTCGGTTGGAGGCCGTGATAATATACCGCCTCAATTTAACTTGTCAGGAGTATCAAATGGTCAGTTTGCAACCACCCCTGTGCGACTTCGGCTGGAAGGCGCCTGATTTCGATTTGCCCGGAGTGGACGGCCAGCGCTACAACCTCGCCAAGGCGCGCGGTGAAAACGGTCTGCTGGTGATGTTCATCTGCAATCATTGTCCTTACGTGAAATCCATCCGCGACCGTCTGGTGCGCGACACGCTCGAATTGAAGCAGCACGGTATCAACTGCATCGCCATCATGTCCAACGATCCCTCCGAGTACGAGGAGGATTCGTTCGACAACATGAAGTTGGTCTCTGAGCAGTTCGGCTTCCCATTCCCTTATGTGTGGGACGAGACACAGCAGGTGGCGAAAAATTATGGCGCAGTCTGCACGCCGGATTTCTTCGGCTTCAATGCCAACATGGAGTTGCAATACCGTGGCCGTCTGGATGCTTCGCGCAAGGAAGCGGTGCCGGATGCCGAGCGCGACCTGTTCAACGCGATGTTGCAGGTGGCCAAGACCGGGCAGGGGCCGAGCGAGCAAATTGCCAGCATGGGCTGTTCAATCAAGTGGAAAAACGAGTAATGGAAAAACAAATCCTGTCGAAAACTGGCGCGTTTGGCATGAGCGCCTTGCTCAAGGCGACGGTCGCAGCGGTCAAGCTGGTGGCAGCCGAAGAGATTATGCCGCGCTACTTGAAGGTCGCGCATCAGCAAAAGAGTGACGGAAGTTTGTGTACCGAGGCTGATCTGGCCACGCAGAATGCCTTGACCCGCAAGCTGCAGGCGTTGTGCAACGTGCCGGTGCTGGGCGAGGAGATGACCGACGACGAGCAGCGGCAGATATGGAAATCCGCCGCTGAAGGGTTGTGGTGCATAGATCCGATAGATGGCACGTCCAATTTTGTACACGGCCTGCCCTACTTTGCCGTTTCGGTGGCACTGATGCGCGACGGCAAGAGCGTGTTGGGCGTGGTCTACGACCCGGTGTCGGATGAAATGTTTGCCGCAGAGGCAGGCAAAGGCGCCTACCTGAACGGTGAGAAAATGTTCAGCCGCGAGGTGGTGACCACCATGAACCGCGCGCTGGCCAATGTGGACTTGAAGCGGCTGGATACGCGGTTGGTCGAACAGTTGGCGATACACCCGCCCTATGCCTCGCAGCGCAACTTCGGCGCCAGCGCGCTGGACTGGTGTTATACCGCCGCAGGCCGGTACGACCTGTATCTGCATGGTGGTCAGAAGTTGTGGGATTATGCGGCTGGTTCGCTAATCCTGTCGGAGACTTGCGGTTATGCCTGCTGTATCGAGCATGACGATTTTGCTGCCGGAGATGTCTGGCAGCGTTCTGTAATCGCGGCACGTAACGAGGTGTTATTCGGACAATGGAAGAAGTGGATCAGGGCGCATCGGGGTGCGTGATTCCCGGATGGTTGCAAGCCGTAGGCCACGCATTTGAATTAGGGCATTATCTTGAAGATTTTGATTCTGGGTGCTGGACAGGTGGGTTCTTCAGTCGCTGAAAGTCTGGTCAGCGAGGCGAACGATATCACCGTGGTAGACACCGATGGCGAAAAACTCGCCTTGCTGCAAGAGCGACTCGATTTGCGCACTGTAACCGGCAGCGCCTCCCATCCTTCGGTGCTGGAGCGAGCCGGTATTGCGGATACAGATATGCTGCTGGCGGTCACGCAGAGCGATGAGGTCAATATGCTGGCGTGCAAGATGGCCGCTAGTCTGTTCAATACCCCAACCCGCATTGCACGGATTCGAGCGACCGACTTTCTGGACAGGCCGGCGTTGTTCAACAAGGATAATTTCTGCGTGGACTTCTCCATCTGTCCGGAGCAGACGCTGACGGATTACATCGCCAAGTTGATAGAGTTCCCCGAGGCATTGCAGGTGCTGCAATTCTCTCAAGGACGCGCCAAGCTGGTGGCGGTGCGGGCATTCCGTGGTGGTCCGCTGGTAGGCCAACCGTTAAGTCATTTGCATGACCATATGCCGAATGTGGATGCGCGAGTGGCAGCCATCTTCCGGCAGGATCGCTCAATTATCCCCGAAGGCAGCACGGTCATTGAGGAGGGCGACGAGGTGTTCTTCATCGCTGCGACCGAAAACATTCGCAGCGTGATGCACGAGTTGCGCAGTATGGACAAGCCGAGCAAACGGGTGATGATAGTCGGCGGCGGCAATATCGGCAGCCGACTAGCCAAGACACTGGAGCGCGATTATCACGTCAAACTGATCGAATACAACAAGAAAGCCTGCGAAAAGTTGGCCGGAGAACTGACCCACACGCTGGTTTTGAATGGCGACGGTACCGACGAAAAGCTGATGCAGCAGGAGAACATCGGCGAGGTGGATGTATTTTGTGCGCTGACCAATGATGACGAGAACAACATCATGTCGTCGCTGTTGGCCAAGCAAGGCGGTGCGCGCAAAGTCATCGCACTGATCAAGCGCAGTGCCTATGTGGACCTGCTGCATGGCAGCTCCATAGACATCGCACTGTCACCGGAGCACGTCACAATAGGTTCGCTGCTAGCTTATGTGCGACTGGGCGATGTGGCGGCGGTGCACTCCCTGCGGCGCGGGGCAGCCGAAGCGCTGGAACTGGTGGCGCATGGAGATCGCAAGTCCTCCAAGGTGGTGGGGCGCCGCATAGAAGAGATTGATCTGCCTGTCGGGGCAACCATAGGGGCGGTGGTGCGCGGGGACAAAGTAATCATGGGTCATCATGATGTGATGATTGAGGCGGAAGACCATGCCATCGTATTTGTCGTTAACAAGAAGATCGTCTCCAAAGTAGAGCGGCTGTTCCAGGTGAGTGTGGGCTTCTTCTGATTGTAATGGGGGCAAAACCGCTGTCATTGAGATTTTCTTGCTTGCTTTGCAGGCTGTGATGGCATCGCGTGAAGCAAAATTGCAACACAGCTTGTTCGGGATAGGGTACTATTCTCCACTTCATCGCAGGAAGATATTTCGGCACGATCAGTGCCAACGGGGGGAGTTCTTTGGACGCGAGTTTGCCATTGTCAGGTGTGAAGGTGTTGCTGATAGATGACAGCAACACTATTCGTCGTAGTGGGGAGATATTCCTGTCGCAAGCCGGCTGTCAAGTCGTGCTTGCAGAAGATGGTTTCGACGGACTGTCCAAAGTCGTCGATACGCAGCCGGACATCATCTTTGTAGATGTGATGATGCCGCGCCTTGATGGGTATCAGACCTGCTCATTAATCAAGAGTCATCAGCAGTACAAAAAAATTCCCGTCGTGATGTTGACCAGTAAGGATACGGTTTTCGATCGTGCGCGCGGTAGGCTGGTCGGTTCCGACCAGTACCTTATCAAACCTTTCAATAAGAAGAGTCTGGTGGATGCTGTCATCAGGCACACACAGCAACAACAGGAGAAAGTGCATGGCAAATAAGAGGATATTGGTGGTAGATGACTCTGCAACGGAGCGTCATATCATAGGGGAGATACTTACCAAGCAGGGGTTTGAGGTTTCCTTTGCGGAAAGTGGCGAGATCGGTGTGGCTAAAGCCAAGCAGGACAAGCCGGACCTGATTGTGATGGATGTGGTGATGCCTGGTCTGAACGGTTTTCAGGCAACGCGGGCGATCAGCAGGGATGCCGAGACTCAGCATATCCCCATCATCATTTGCACTACGAAAGATCAGGAAACAGACAAAATTTGGGGTATGCGCCAAGGTGCCAAGGACTATGTTGTCAAGCCGGTAAGCGCATCGGAGTTGCTCAGCAAAATCGCGGCACTCTCATAATCTGCATTAAATAATCATGGCTAAACGACTAGACCTACGCGCATTTCAGCAAGACCTGAACGACCGGATGCAGGATAGGAGTCGTCAGGGTGGGCAGCAGTCGCTGCTAGGTGTGCAGATTGCCGGGCAGAACTGGCTGGTGGATATGTCGGATATCAGCGAAGTGTTGTCGTTGCCCCGATTGACATCGGTACCCTTGAGTCAAGACTGGTTTCGAGGGGTCGCCAACGTGCGGGGAAATTTATACGGTGTCGTGGACATTGCCGCTTATTTGCAGAATGGGGCGGCCTCTGGTGAGGCGACCAATCGCATTTTGCTGTTGGCCGAACGATATGGTTTCAACACGGCTTTGTTGGTTGATGGTGTGCTGGGTTTGCGCGATACCAGCGAATGGCGGCGCAGCGTGGAAGATGGGGCTCAATTTGTTGATAAGCAGGGGGTGTCGTGGCGCAGTCTGGCGGTGGTTGAGCTAGTCGAGCAGCCCGAATTCCTGCAAATAGGCATTTAGCGATACCGGGGAGAACAGAACATGGCATTCGAATTTAAGTTACCAGATTTCATGTCGAGCATGAATTCTGCCAGTGAGGCAGCGGACAAGCCTTTGCCATTAATCGGGCATCTGCCTTTTGCGCGTCAATTGCAGATTTTGGGCGGTGGCGCAGCGTTGGCGTTGGCATTAAGCGTGATCTCAGCGGGCCTGGATTACCGCAGCACCACTCAGGGGCAGCATTACCTTGATTTATCAGGTGATCTGGTGATGTTGACGCAGCGTATCGCTAAGGATGCGGGTTCTGCGATGCAGGGTAAGCAAACCGCCATTGAAGGATTGCCGCAGGGCAGGGGGGACGCCGAGCGCATTCTCGCAGCGCTGGATCAGGGCGATGGCATAGCGCCTGCAACCGGCGGCACAGCGCGTGAGGTGTTGGACCGATTATTGCCGATTGCCAAGCAGTCATTCGATTACATCAAGGATATCGAAGAAGGCCGTCCCGGTCTGTTAACGGTATCTCGTGCGGTGCAGGCGGTGGAAGAGGTTGGACCGGACATGCGTGAGGCCATCGGGCAGTTGCCTGCTGGAGAGCGCACTAGCCGTTTCGCGCTGCTAATTGAGCGGTTGGGTAAGGATGCCAACGCGATGTTGGGTCGTGAAGTGACTTCCGAGATGGTGGCGGCGCTGGGTTCCGACACTAACGAGGCGTCGGAGCTGCTGGCGGGGTACGATCAGTCCAATCCGGCAGTCGTGCGTGTCGCTGATTTGTACGAAGGGTATCGCAACTCGATTTATGCGGTGATCAGTCAGGTGCAAGGGCTTTTTGCTGCGAAACGGGGTGCCAATGATTACTTTGACAGTGTCTCGGTGACTCATAAGGGACCGTTCATCATTACCGCTGAAGAATTGAAGGCTGCCTATGCGGCTTCCTTGCAGAATCGCTGGACGACTTATGCGATGCTGATCTCGGGCGCACTGTTGTTGCTCAGCGCGGCTTTGCTGGCCAAGGCCTTGCTGACTGATGCACGGCATCGTGCGGCACTGGCGGAAGCCAGCAACAAGCAGAATCAACGTGCCATTTTGCGTCTGATGAACGAATTGAGCGATCTGGCTGACGGTGACTTGACTGTTCGTGCGACCATTTCCGAGGACATCACTGGCGCGATTGCCGACTCGGTGAACTACACCGCCGAAGAGTTGCACAAACTAGTTTCGCGGATTACTGACGCTTCCGGAGAGATGAGCGTTGCAACCAAAGATGCCGAACGCTTGTCGCGAACCTTGCAGGACGCTACTTTGAAGCAGGTTGAGGAGATCAAGGAAGCCGAGATGTCGGTGAAACTGATTACACAGTCCATCGCTGAAGTGGATATGGCGGCGGCCAAGGCTGCGGAAGTGGGTCGTCATACGTTGGATGCGACTAACCAGGGTGCGCTTGCGGTGCGTAATACGATTACCGGTATGGATGCCATTCGTGAGCACATTCAGGAAACCTCAAAGCGTATTAAACGATTGGGTGAAAGCTCGCAGGAGATTGGCGAGATCGTGGATCTGATTTCCGACATTACCGAACAGACCAACGTGCTGGCGCTGAATGCGGCGATCCAGGCGGCAGCGGCCGGTGAAGCAGGCCGGGGCTTCTCGGTGGTTGCGGAAGAGGTTCAGCGCCTGGCGGAGCGTTCCGCCGAGGCGACCAAACAGATTGGTGCGTTGGTCAAGACCATTCAAGGCGATACCTATGATGCGGTTGCTGCGATGGAGAAAAGTACGGTTGGGGTGGTGGAAGGTGCCAAGTTGTCCGAGGTTTCAGGTCAGTCGCTGCTGGAAATTGAGCGCGTCTCCAACGAATTGGCCACGCTGATCAATAGTATTTCGGTCTCAACTCAGGTTCAGACTGAGATGGCCGGTGAGGTGGCTGAAGTGATGAAGGAAATCATGCAGATTACCGAGCAGACCGCCGAAGGTACGCGTCAGACTTCTGCGTCTGCCGCCAAGGTGAACGGCATGGCGGCAGGCCTGATGGGTTCGGTGGCGGGCTTTAAACTCTGATTGTAGGGACGCTAACTTACATGCCTAAGCACACACAATTTGATCCTGTCGCACTTTCCGCAGTCAAGCCTGGTATGGATGATGCGCTGGGCGTGGTGGGTGCGCGCCTCACCGAGTATTTCGACAATCCCGAACCGAATGCCGCAGCGCTGCGGGCTGCGCGCGACGAATTGCACAGGGTGGTGGGTGCTTTCAGGGTGATTTCTCTTGATGGCGCTGCGGTTTACTGTGCCGAAATCGAGAAGGTTCTTGACGAACTGGGCACCAATCCGGCATTGGCCTCCGCACTCTTTCAGAGTGAATTAAAACGTGCACTGTCGGGTTTGCAGCGCTATCTCGATGCCTTGATGAGTGGTGCCGACAACACAGTGCTCAGCCTGTTTCCGAAGTATGCCGCGCTGCAGAGTCTACGTGGTATGGAAATGTCCTTTGAGCAGGACTTGTTTTTTCCCAGCTTGGCGATTCAACTACCGGAATCCGTCCTGGATAACCTGCCGCCCGCCAATTGGCAGGCAAAATTGAAGGAAGCGCAAAGCAAATATCAGCGGGGATTGATGAAACTTTGGCGTGATCCGGGTGCCAGGTCCGAGCTGCTGGTGATGCAGGGGGCGCTGGATGTGATTTCGGATTGTGTACCCCAGGATCAGAGTCGTGCATTTTGGTGGGTTGCTAATGCCTTGTTGGAATGTGTGCATCTTGGTGGCGTGCCTATAGATCTGGGTACGCGGAAATTGCTGGTCAAGATAGATCAGCGGATGCGCGCGACCACGAAAAATAAACTGCTTGATGCTGGCCCGGTGATGAACGAAATGCTGTATCTGGTCGGACGCAGTACGGTAGCGGGCGATCTGGCTGGGCAAGTCAGGGAAAGCTATGTGTTGGATCGATATTTGCCCGACTTCGAGGTGACACCGACGCTGGCAGACAAGAAATCGCTGGACGAATTGCGTGAACAACTGCATGAGGTCGAAGAAAACTGGGAGCATTGCGTCGCTGGCGACAGTAACGCCTGCGGCAGGTTCGTGGCTTATCTGGAAAAGGTCGCAAAGAAGAGCGACGGGCTGAAATCCCGGCAGCCGCAGCATCTGGTCAGGCAGGTAAATGCGTTGTCGGAATACCTACGTGATCCCGAATATGCTCGCCTGATAGGTGAGGATATGGCGATGACGATGCTGCAATGGCGCAGCGGTGTGGAAAATCCTGCCACGCTCGATACGCGCTTCCAAGAGCATGCGCGTCTGCTGTCCGAACAGATCGCATCAACGGTTCATCCGGACGAGGCGGATGTGCAGCGCATGGCAACCCTGATAGGGCTATACAATCAGGCAGAGCATAGTCAAGTCACCAGCACGCTGGCGCAAGAAATGCTGGTGAATCTTGAGCAGGTGGAGCAGGCGCTGAATACCTTTTTCGAAGATGCCGAGCAACGAAATCAACTGACTAAACTGCCCAATCTGTTGTCCCAGATCCACGGGGGATTGCGTATCCTTGAACTGGATCAAGCCGAAAAGCTGTTGCAAACAGTTTGGTTACATGTGCTTGACTATGTCGGAACCCAAAAAATACCTAAATTAGATGAGATTCACGCAGTGGCAGGCGCAATGGCGACGCTGGATGGGTATCTGCGAGACATGTCATATGGCGAAAGTGAACAAACGGAATCTCTGACGCAGGCGCTGGCAGATCTTTCCGGAACTGGCTCGGGCGTCGCTTCTGGCAGTTATGCAAAATTTCCACAAAGCACTGTTGCGAATCAGCGTCCTATGCCCGACGTTCAGCATCCGTTGGACGAAGATATGGAGCTGCTTGGCGTTTTCCTCGAAGAGGCTAACGAAGTGCTCGGCATCATGCAGATCAATCTTGAATTCTGTCAGATACAAGTGGAATCAGAGGAGCCATTGGTTACTATACGTCGCGGCTTCCACACCCTCAAAGGCAGCGGCCGCATGGTCGGATTGACCGATCTGGGCGAGGTGGCTTGGGTAGCTGAGCGCGCATTGAATAAATGGTTGCAAACGAAGAAACACGCCAGTGCTGCCTTGCTGAATTTTATCGAGCAGGCTATCAAAGACTTTTCCGGATGGATAGTCGAACTGGAGCGCAAGGGCTGCGTCCGTATCCAAGCGGACGAATTGCTCGAAATGGCGCGGCAGATTGAAGCCGGGATGATGACTGAATCGACAACATCTACGGAAGTGAACGCGGCAGAAGAAATGCCTGTTGAGTTGCCGCCTGCCGAATTGCCGGCAGCCCCAGAATTGTCGGCTGAGTCAGAGCCGGCGGGTGATTTCCAGGAGCCTGATTCGATCATCATCGGCACATTGGCGCTTTCGCCAACCTTGTTCAAGATTGCCAGTGAAGAAGCTACTCAGCATATCCAGTCCATGCGGCAACATCTGGAGGTAATGCACCAACAGCATCCTCCCGTTGTGGACTACAACTTCATGCGTGCCGCTCATACCTTGGCGGGCGTGTGCCGTAATACCGGATTCACAGCTGTGGTGCAATTGGCGGCAGCGCTGGAAGGATTCCTGCAAGCCTGCCTTGATAAGCCGCTCAATTTGACGGTTGAACAATTGCAGATGGTTGATGAAGTCGTCGCTGTATTAGGCGAAATGGTGGACAAAGTATGTGGCAAGATCATGCCGGATTCTCGGGTTGATCTCGTTCAGTGTGTATTGAACGAAAAAGAGAGAGTCCAGCATGAAGCGGAACAACTGCGTCCTCTGGTTGAGGAGATAAGTCACGACGAACAGGCGCAGGCAGTCGTGTCTCAGGAGCTTCCGACTGAAATGCCACTCAAGCCGCTTTCGGCAGAAGAACCTGTGCAAAAAACACTGCTGCGGGACGATGTGGACCCGCAACTGTTGCCGGTATTCATCGAAGAAGCGGATGAGTTGTGCCCCAAGATCGGCGATTGCCTGCGTTCGCTGCGTGAGAACGCAGAAGACGATCATGCGCTGCAGTTGTTGAACCGACTGTTGCACACCCTGAAGGGAAGTGCGCGCATGACGGGTGCCATGCGCATCGGCGAACTGGCCCATGCCATGGAAGGCAATCTGCAAGCGGGTGTGAAGGCGGGTGGTGAGGCGTTACTGGACAAACTGGAAGCGGATTACGATCACATCAATATCCTGCTGGAAGAGCTGCGTACCGGAGAGGTGCAGCCTGAGGCGTTGCATCAAGACGCGCAGCATATCGGGATGGACGGCAAGGCTGCTGGAGATGACAAGCACGGTGACAGGCGCAGTGAGCAGCGTGCCACGCATGTTGCGGCGGAACGCGTTCAACCCGGCAGTGTATTGCGTGTGCGCTCCGAAGTGGTTGACCGTCTGGTCAACCAGGCCGGCGAGATCAGCGTGGCGCGTTCGCGCATGGAAACCGAATTGCAGGCATTTAAAGATGGCCTGCTCGAACTCTCTGGCAGCGTGGCGCGACTGAGGAAGCAATTACGCGAAGTGGAGATCCAGGCGGAAAGCCAGATTCAGGCACGCATCTCGTTGGCCAATGAAAGTAACGAACAGTTCGATCCGCTGGAATTTGACCGTTTCACCCGCTTGCAGGAACTGACACGTTTCATGAATGAGAGTGTGCATGACGTGCAGACCGTGCAACACTCCCTGCTGAGAAATCTGGATGAAACGGCTTCGGCGATCACCGCGCAGGGGCGACTGAATCGCGATTTGCAGCAAAGTCTGATGAACGTGCGCATGGTGCCATTCGGCAGTATGACCGAGCGTCTGTACCGTATCGTGCGGCAGACCGGCAAGGAATTGGGCAAGCGCGCCAATCTGGAGTTGACGGGAACCGGTGTTGAACTGGATCGTAGCGTGCTGGAGAGGATGACCGCACCTTTCGAACATCTGTTGCGTAATGCGATTGCGCACGGACTGGAGGACGAGGCGTTGCGCATCGCCAACGGCAAGGATGCCATCGGTGAGGTGCGGCTGGATTTGCGTCAGGAAAGTAACGAAGTCGTCTTTGAATTCAGCGATGACGGCAAGGGGCTGGATTTTGAAGCCTTGCGCGCCAAGGCGATTGAAAAGGGCTTGCTGTCTGAGGCTGACGAAGCTGTCACGCACGAGCAACTTGCGCAACTGATCTTTACTTCCGGCGTATCGACAGCGAACGAAGTGACAGAGGTCGCCGGGCGCGGCATCGGCATGGATGTGGTGCGCAGCGAGATCGCAGCCTTGGGTGGCCGCATAGATGTCAGTTCCAGGGCTGGATTGGGTACAACTTTCACCATCCATCTGCCGCTCACGTTGGCTGTCACCCATGTGCTGATGGTGCGTGCCGGTGAGTCGGTATATGCCTTCCCGTCCACCATGGTGGAACAAGTTCGCCAGGTAAAGCCAGCTGAACTCAAGGAAGTTTATGCAGCGCGTAAGGTGACATGGCAGGGTAAGGATTACCCATTCCACTACCTGCCGACATTGTTGGGGGATGCGGGGCGGGCACCTGAGAGCCTGCCGCACAACCCGATGATCCTGCTGCGTAGTGGCGAGCAGCGCATTGCTTTGCACGTGGACGGCTTGTTGGGCAACCGCGAAGCGGTGGTCAAAAATATCGGGCCGCAACTGACGCGCTTGCCAGACATGGCGGGTGCAACGGTAATGGGCGATGGTTCCATCGTCCTGATTCTAAATCCGGTGCAAATGGCTCAGCGTATCGTCGCTGCACGCAAGTCAACTGAAAGTACGGATGTAGCAGCAGCTGTGGTGCAAGCAGAACCTGTTGTAATCAATGTTCGCCCCTTGGTCATGGTGGTGGACGATTCATTGACAGTGCGCAAAATCACCACGCGCATGCTGACGCGAGCAGGCTACCAGGTTGTGACCGCCAAGGATGGTGTGGATGCGCTGGAACAGTTGGGTGAGGTATCCCCCAATATCATGTTGCTGGATATTGAAATGCCACGCATGGACGGTTTCGAACTGACCAAGCTTATGCGGCGTGACGAGAAGACCAGAGCGCTGCCCATTATCATGATTACCTCGCGTACTGCAGACAAGCACCGCGATCATGCGATGGAACTTGGTGTGAACGGCTATATGGGCAAGCCCTATCAGGAAGAAGAATTGCTGGCGCAAATTGCAGCATTGATCGCCGCGTAAGGCCAGTAAACAACGGGCAGCGGATTGCAGCCCCAATTCCCTGTTCACTCACAGATAGTACGTGGGCTGAACAGGGTTTTTTGTTGTGTCGAATTGTGGTGACAGTGGTTGCCGGATACAATGCCGCCATGTCCAAATTCAATCTCACCAATCACTTCCTGATCGCCATGCCTGCCATGCAGGAGGGTTTTTTCGCCGGCACGCTAACCTACATTTGCGAACATAACGAGAACGGCGCGTTGGGTATCGTGGTGAACCGCCCGATCAGTCTGACGCTGGGCGAGATGTTCAGCCAGATCAGCATCCCGCTACATGACTCCAGGTTGGAGAATATGCAGGTGCATGTCGGTGGGCCGGTGCAGACCGAGCGCGGCTTCGTGCTGCATGATATGGGCCGCGACTGGCAATCCACCCTGCGCATCAACGATAAGCTCGCATTGACTACCTCCAAGGATATTCTCGAAGCGGTCGGCTCAGGCAGTGGGCCAGACAATCTGTTGATTACATTGGGTTACGCTGGCTGGGAGCAAGGCCAGATCGAGCATGAAATCAACGAGAATATCTGGCTGACAGTCCCTGCGAACACGCGTATTCTGTTCGACCTCCCTGCCGAAGCGCGTCTGCCTGCTGCCATGGCCTTGCTGGGCGTGGACTACGCCTCGCTGGTCGAGGATGCCGGACATGCCTGAAAAGGCAAACGACAGGAATGAGGAAACAGGATTGAGTGACAAGAAAAATTGCCTCCCTCAATCCTTGAGCCACGCCCCTGCATCCTCAATCCTGCATCCCCAATCCTCAATTCCCACTGGCACTTTGCTGGCCTTCGACTTCGGCACACAGCGCATCGGTGTGGCGGTGGGCAACACGATCTCCACCAATCCTCAACCGTTGACCACCATAGACGAAGAGAAGAACGAGCTACGTTTTGCAGCCATCGCTGCGCTGATCACCGAGTGGCAGCCGACTCTGCTGCTGGTCGGGCTGCCGCGCAACGAAGATGGCACGGACCATGAGTTGACCGCGCTGTGCCGCCGTTTCGCCAAGCGCCTGCACGGGCGATTCGGGCTACCAACCCTGTGGGTGGACGAGCGTTTCACCTCGCTGTCCGCCAGCGAACAATTGAGCAAGCAAGGCATCAGGGGGCGGGCGCAGCAGCGTCTGTTAGACCAGTATGCCGCGCAACAAATCATGCAGGCTTATTTCGACGAGCCTGCGGCCTGTGAAATCGTCAATGCCGACAGAGGAAAACATGAGCAATCCGCAACTGAATAAACACGGCGAACTGCAGCACCTGCTCTCCACCGAAGGGCTGCCGGCTCGCATCATGCGCGAGATACTCGATCGCGCTGCAACTTTTCTTGAGGACACCGAGGGGCATGAATTCAAGAAGGTGCCGCTACTGCACGGCAAATCGGTGTTCAACGTGTTCTTCGAGAACAGCACCCGCACCCGCACCACCTTCGAAATTGCCGCCAAGAAGCTCTCCGCTGACGTGGTCAATCTCAACATAGGCTCTTCTTCCACCAGCAAGGGCGAGACGCTGCTGGATACGGTAGATAACCTGTGCGCGATGCATGCCGACATGTTCGTTGTGCGGCATTCGTCCAGTGGCGCGGCGCATCTTATCGCCCGTCATGTAGCGCCCGAGATACACGTCATCAACGCCGGTGACGGACGCCATGCGCATCCCACTCAAGCGCTGCTGGACATGTACACCATTCGTCATTACAAGAAGGAGTTTCACAATCTGCGCGTTGCGATCATCGGCGACATCCTGCATTCACGCGTGGCGCGTTCGCAGATCCACGCGCTGACCACGCTGGGCGTGCCGGAAGTGCGCGTCATCGCGCCCAAGACGCTGCTGCCATCACATGTCGAAAAACTGGGTGTGCAGGTCTATCACGACATGGCCGAAGGGCTGAAGGATGTGGATGTGGTAATGACCCTGCGCTTGCAGAACGAACGCATGCAGGGTGCCTTACTGCCTTCGGCGCAGGAATTCTTCAAGTATTACGGCCTGACCCAGGAGCGGCTGTCGTTGGCCAGACCCGATGCCATCGTGATGCACCCCGGCCCGATGAATCGCGGCGTGGAGATAGATTCCAGCGTGGCCGACGGTCCTCAAGCGGTCATTCTGCCGCAGGTCACCTTCGGGGTCGCAGTCAGGATGGCGGTGATGAGTACATTGGCAGGGAGCGGAAAATGAACATCCATATCAAGAATGGTCGCCTGATAGACCCAAAAAACAGGCTGGACGCGCAACAAGACGTGTTCATCTCCACACGGCGCATCGTTGGAATCGGTGCGGCACCTGAAGGCTTCATTGCCGACCAACTGATAGACGCTGCCGGATTGATTGTGATGCCGGGTCTGGTAGACGTGGCAGCACGCCTGCGCGAACCGGGCTATGAATACCGCGCCACGCTGGAATCAGAAATGAGCGCCGCCGTTGCGGGCGGGGTGACTTCGTTGTCGTGTCCGCCAGACACCGATCCGCCGCTGGATGAGCCGGGTTTGGTCGAAATGTTGAAGCGTCGTGCCCGCGTGTTGAACCAATGTCGCGTATTCCCGGTGGGTGCGCTGACCACCGGCCTGAAAGGGACGGAACTCACCGAAATGATCGAGCTGACCGATGCTGGTTGCAAGGCGTTCAGCCAAGCCGATGTGCCACTCACCGATACCCGCGTGTTGCTGCGAGCCATGCAATATGCCGCGACCTTCGGCTATCGGGTGTGGCTGCGCCCGCAGGACAGCTACCTCGCCAAGAACGGTGTCGCACACGACGGCGAAGTGGCGACCCGGCTGGGATTGCCCGCCATCCCAGTGGTTGCAGAGACCATCGCACTTTCCACTATGCTGCAACTGGCGCGTGAGACTGGCGTAACACTGCACGTTTGCCGGCTATCGAGTGCGGCGGGGGTGGAGATGGTGCGCGCCGCCAAGCAGGAAGGTTTGGCGGTGACCTGTGACGTATCCATCAATCATGTCCACCTGACCGAGATGGACATCGGCTATTTCGATTCCAACTGCCATCTGACACCGCCGCTGCGTAGCCATCGTGACCGCGCCGGGTTGCTGGCCGGGTTGCTGGACGGCACGATAGATGCGATCTGCTCCAACCATTCACCGGTGGACGACGATGCCAAGCTTTTGCCTTTCGCGGAAGCCGAAGCGGGTGCTACAGGTTTGGAGTTGCTGCTGCCGCTGGTGCTGAAATGGGCGGCACAGGAGCGCGTGCCGCTACTCGATGCGCTGTCGCACATCACTATCAATCCCGCGCAGTTGCTGGGACAGAAGATGGGCCATCTGTCGGTCGGCGCACATGCCGACATCTGCATCTTCGATCCGGAAGCGGCATGGAAGGTCGAGCCCGCCGCGCTGAAGAGTCAGGGTAAAAACACGCCGTTCAACGGCTACGAGATGCAAGGCAGAGTATGCTATACCCTGCTGGACGGGCAGCTGGTATATCGGGCGTAACGCCGCCGCGCAACAGTGCGGTGAAGAAGCGGTCAGGTGTCCGTCATGCATAATCGGGAGGGCGAGTAGTACTTGGATTTGGGCTATTAATTCAGCTTTGCGGAGTGAACATCACGAGGCTAGGGATAACATGAATTCCGATATACCACTGTCTAAAATGGCATCCCGTTGTCATAACGGTATTACCGCATGGCTGGTATTGGCGGTTTTGCTCGTTGTGACGCTGTTGAGTTGTTGGCTGACAAATGATCATGTTCACAAGCATGCCTCGGATCGTTTTGAGTTTGAGGTACAGCAGGATAGTCGGGCCATACTCAAACGCATGCAGGGCTATGAACAGGTACTGCGGGGAGGGGTCGGGCTGTTCCTCGCGAGCGATGAGGTGACGCGGAAAGATTGGCAGGCTTATGTAAGCAACTTGCAGATCGAGGCAGATTGGCCGGGTATTCAGGGGATAGGTTATGCCGACATGGTGGCAGCCGTGGATCGGGATGCGTATATCACTTCGGTGCGTCGTGAAGGCTTTCCGGATTTCACGATAAGGCCACAAGGGGCGAGGCAGCAGTACAGCAGTATCACCTATCTGGAGCCTTTCAACGCGCGCAATCGGCGCGCTTTCGGCTACGACATGTTTGCCGACCCGATACGCCGTGCAGCAATGATCCAGGCGCGAGATAGTGGCAAGCCGGCGGTATCCGGGAAAGTGAAGCTGGTGCAGGAGAACGGAGAAGACGTGCAGGCCGGTTTTCTGATGTATCTGCCTCGCTACCGTAACGGGGCATCAGTTCAGACGGAGGAACAGCGCAGGGCGGCACTACTGGGCTATGTCTATAGCCCATTCCGGGCAAAGGATCTGATGCAGGGGATATTCGGCAGCGAAGCTTCCGCGTTGGTTAACTTTCGGATCTATGACGGAACGACAAGCAGTGCCGACTCACTGCTTTATTCATCAGCCGACGAGATGGACAGCGCAGCTGTCAGGCCGCAGTTCTCAAGCACCCAGCAGATCAAACTGCCAGGGCATATCTGGACGGTGCGCTTCGATAGTAGCCACGCCTTCGAGGAAGAAGCGAAGAGCATCCAGCCGTTGTTGGTAGGCATTGCTGGCTTGGTAGTAGATGCACTGATTTTTGCCATCATATGGTCTCATACCTACAACTACAGGCGCGCGGTCAAATATGCAAAGGAAAAGGAGCTGCTGATTAATCGACTGGAGGCCGCTGCTTCTGCAGGTATTGTCGGCATTTGGGAGTGGGATATAGCCAAGAGTATGCTGCTCTGGGATAAGGTGATGTATCAGCTTTACGGGCTGGAGAGCCAGCAAGGCGGTAACGCTTACGAGGCATGGCTAAAGGCGCTACATCCAGAAGACCGGCTACGCATCCAGCGAGAAATACAGGATGCACTGCATGGAGAGCGTGAATACGCTGCCGAGTTTCGGGTCATCTGGCCGGACGGTTCTGTTCACTACCTCAAATCTGTATCACGTACCACACTTGACGAGCAGGGCAAGCCTGTTCGCATGGTGGGCGTGAATTATGATCTGACCGAACAAAAACAAATCCAGCACGAACTCGACAGTTTGGCGTTCTATGATCAGATGACGACACTGCCCAATCGTCGGTTGCTGGAAGATCGGCTGGATCAAGCCATTTTTCATGCCAAGCGAGATAACCATAAGTTATCGCTGCTGTTCATTGATCTGGATAAGTTCAAGCAGATCAATGATGAACAGGGACACAAGGTTGGAGACTGGTTGCTGAAACAGGCAGCAGAACGTATTCAGGGATGTATTCGGGCTTCTGATACGGCGGCGCGCATCGGTGGTGACGAATTTGTGGTGCTATTGCCGGAAGTGGGTGAGGAGGGAGTCAGAGTGGCCGAGAAGATCAGGGCTGCACTCGATCAACCGTTTGTCATGGAGGGAGGGATGGTGCTAGACATTTCTTCCAGCATCGGTATGGCAGTTTATCCTGATCACGCGGATAACGAGCATGACCTGATGCTGTGTGGCGATGCGGCCATGTACAAGGCAAAAAATTCAGGGCGAAATCTGGTGGTGATTTTTGCAGAAAAGAAAGCTTGACGCTCGTATCGTCAGTATGACTTCTGATATTGTCCGGCGGGTTGACGTAACCTGTGTTTCAGTATCATCGCAACAGGCCAGCGGCTGAGCTGGCTTCTAATCATAGTAGAATGCTCGGCTTCACACATCTGATCTGAATATGAATCCATTACTCGATTTTTCCGGTCTGCCGCGCTTTGAGCAGATCAAACCCGAACATATCGCGCCGGCCATCGAGCAATTGCTGGCCGAGAACCGCGCGCTGATCGAGCGGCTGCTGGCCGACGATGCGCCGCCGACCTGGCAGGATTTCATCGTGCCGATGGAAGATGCGCACGAGCGCGTGTCACGCGCCTGGGGGCCGGCGGGCCACCTCAACATGGTGATGAATTCGCCGGAGTTGCGCGAGGCGTACAACGCGACCTTGCCGGTAATCACCCAGTATTACGCCGAGCTGGGACAAAACCTCGCGCTGTTCGAGAAGTACAAGGCATTGCGCGCAAGCGCCGAATTCGACGGTCTGAGTGCAGCGCGCAAAAAAATCATCGAGAACGAGTTGCGTGATTTCCGTCTCGGCGGTGCGGAATTGCCCGACGACAAAAAGGCGCGCTATCTGGCAATCCAGGAGCGGCAGTCCGAACTGGCTTCGCGCTTTTCCGACAATCTGCTGGATGCGACCAATGACTTTACGCTGGTCATTCAGAGCCGCGACGAGCTTGCCGGCCTGCCGGAGGATGTGTTGCAGGCCGCAGAGCAGGCGGCGCAGGCCGCCAACAAGGCCGGCTGGCTGTTCACGCTGAAGGCACCCTCCTATCTGCCGGTGATGCAGTTTGCCGACAACCGTGAGCTGCGCGAGCGGATGTACCGCGCGTATTCGACACGCGCCTCGGAATTCGGCAAGCCGGACTGGGATAATTCGCCGCTGATGGACGAGATCGTGGCGTTGCGCGGTGAAGAGGCGCGGCTGCTGGGTTTCGCCAATTTTGGCGAATTGTCGCTGGCCGCCAAGATGGCCGAGACTCCGCAGCAGGTGGTGACCTTCATGCGCGAACTGGCCAGCCGGGCGCGGCCCTTCGCGGAAAAAGACCTGGCCGAACTGCGCGCATTCGCCGCCTGCGAACTGGGTCTGGTCGAGTTGCACTCCTGGGATGTCAGCTACGCCAGCGAAAAGTTGCGCGAGCAACGCTATGCCTTCTCCGAACAGGAAGTGAAGCAATATTTCCCCGAAGATGCGGTTCTGGCGGGTCTGTTCAAGCTGGTCGAGACGCTCTACGGGCTGTTCATCACGCCCGCCGCAGCGCCGCTTTGGCACGAATCGGTGCGTTTCTTCGACATCCGCGACGAACAGGACGCGCTGGTCGGCCAGTTCTATTTCGATCTGTACGCGCGCGCCAGCAAGCGCGGCGGTGCGTGGATGGACGACGCGATCAGTCGCCGCCGGCTAACCCCAAATCCCCCTCCAACTCCCCCTTGTGCGAGCTTCCGCTATGCGGAATGCCTGCTTACCCCACTTCAGGGGGAGAGCCGAGTCAGCTCCTCCCCTGATAAGGGGTGGTTGGGAGGGGTTGGTACTGATAAAACCACAATCATCCAGACCCCCGTCGCCTACATGAACTGCAACTTCTCGGCACCGGTGGGCGGCAAGCCCGCGCTGTTCACCCACGACGAAGTCATCACGCTGTTCCACGAATTTGGTCACGGCCTGCATCACCTGCTCACCGAGGTGGAAGACCTGGCGGTGTCCGGCATCAGCGGCGTGGAATGGGACGCGGTCGAATTGCCCAGCCAGTTCATGGAGAACTACTGCTGGGAATGGGACGTGTTGCTGGACATGACGCGCCACACTGAGACCGGCGAGCCGCTGCCGCGCGCGTTGTTCGACAAGATGCTGGCGGCGAAGAATTTTCAAAGCGGCCTGCAAACCCTGCGTCAGATCGAATTCGCGCTGTTCGACATGCTGATGCACAGCGACTTTATGCCCGGTGGCGGCAAGAGCATCTTGCAATTGCTGGACGAAGTACGCGCCGAAGTCGCGGTATTGGTTCCGCCAGAATTCAATCGTTTTCCGAACAGCTTTTCGCACATCTTCGCCGGCGGTTACGCGGCCGGATATTACAGCTACAAGTGGGCGGAAGTGTTGTCCGCCGATGCTTACAGCCTGTTTGAGGAGCACGGCGTGCTCAATCCGGATGTCGGGGCGCGCTTCAGGGCCGAAGTGCTGGCGATGGGCGGCAGCCGCCCGGCTATGGAATCATTCGCGGCGTTCCGGGGCCGCGCGCCCGAGATAGACGCACTGCTGCGCCACAACGGCCTAGCCGGTGACGCCCGATGAAGCTGGCGACCTGGAACGTCAATTCCCTGAAAGTGCGGCTGCCGCAGGTGCTGGATTGGCTGGCCGCCAATCCGGTGGACGTGCTGTGCCTGCAGGAGACCAAGCAGCAGGATGCCGATTTCCCGCAGGCCGAGCTGATGACGGCGGGCTATCACAGCGTATTCGCCGGGCAGAAGACCTACAACGGCGTGGCAATCCTGAGCCGTGCGCCAGCTGCCGATGTGCAGGTCGGCATCCCCGGTTTTGCCGACGAGCAGAAGCGCGTGATCGCCGCGACCTTCGGCGAGGTGCGGGTGGTGGATGTCTACATCCCCAACGGGCAGAGCGTGGATTCCGACAAATACCCGTACAAGCTGGGCTGGCTGGCCGCGTTGCGCGACTGGCTGGCGCAGGAGCTGTCGCGCCATCCGAAGCTGGTCTTGTTGGGCGATTACAACATCGCGCCGGAAGACCGCGACGTGCATGACCCGAAAGCGTGGGAGGGCAATGTGCTGGTGAGTGACCCGGAACGCGCCGCTTTCCAGTCGTTGTTGGCGCTGGGCTTACGCGACAGCTTCCGCCTCTTCGAGCAGCCGGACAAATCCTTCAGCTGGTGGGATTACCGCATGATGGCGTTCCGCCGCAACATGGGCATGCGCATAGACCACATCCTCGTCAGCGACGCGCTGGTCGCGCAGTGCAAAGGCTGTGTGATAGACAAGACCCCGCGCAAACTGGAGCGACCATCCGATCACACGCCGGTGGTGGTGGAGCTGTAATCTGATGACCTCTAGTGCGGAGTTTGTTGCATCACCTGCCAATCTTGAACAGGCTTGCGCATTAATTTCAACAGTAACTTCGCCGGGGGTTGCCCGGCAGCAAGTTACTTTCCTTTGCGTCGCCAAAGGAAAGCAACCAAAGGAAAGGCGACCCCGGTTTGCCGCCCGCTGCGCGGGTTCCCTGCGTTGCTCGGCAGGTCAGGCGTCTGCGGAACTCGCGCTGCGCGCTCAGACAGTCCTCGCCGACACCCCCTGACCAGCCTCCGCTACTCGGCGGCACACAGGGGGATGAGAGGCGGAGGGCATCCCAGACACTCTGACATTGATTGATGGGCGGTTATGCTCATCTTATCCAGCCAACCTCAGCCGTTCGCGCCGAACATCATCCTTTTTGCGACGAACTTCTTGGCCAGCGGCAGGCAGTCCAGCGCGCTGAGCGCGGCGGCGCGGGTGGTGCCCAGCAGCGGCAGGTCGTTGGAAAACAGCCGCACCAAACTGTCGGTGAAGCGGATGCCGGCTTCACGGTCGAGGCGGCGGTCGGCTCGATAGGCGGCGAGCATATCATCGGAACCCAGTGTTGCCGGTGTCGCGTCCAGTATCACCTGCGCCAAGTCCCAGGCGTCGCGCAATCCCAGATTGAAGCCCTGACCCGCCACCGGGTGCATGGTCTGCGCAGCGTTGCCGAGCAGTACGACGTGCGGCAACGGGGTCTGTTGTGGCGCTTTCTTCAGTCCCAGCGGGAAGCAACTGCGTTTGCTGGCGCTGACGAAATCGCCGACCCGGTCGCCGAAGTGGGCGTGCAACTCGGTTAGGAAGGTTGCGTCGTCCCATTCCAACATTTCCTGTGCGCGGTCGTGTGGCGCGGTCCAGACGATCTCGTAGCCATCCATGTAGGGTAGCAGTGCGACCGGGCCTTGCGCGGTGAAACGCTCGAACGCGGTGTCGGCGCGCGGTGCGGTGCAGGTGACATGGGCGATGACGGCGCTCTGGCCGTAGTCGCGGAAGGCGGGCGGGTGTTTTTCGGCTAGCAGCCGGCCACCATCGGCGACCACCGCGAGGCGGGCGCGTAGCGCGTACTCGGCATCACCCTGCCGGTAGCGGATGACGGCTTGGTCGTCCGAGCTTTCCAGCGCGGTGACGCTCGCGCTGTAGAGGGTTTCGATCGCTTCGCCGCGTAGCGCATCGGTCAGCGCGTCCTGCAACGCCGGGTAGGGCAGTACGTAGCCGAGTTCGGGGACCTTCATCTCTTTGGCACGCAACAGTGCGCGTCCGAAGCTCTGCTTCTGCGAGATATGGATGGTGCGGATGGGCGACACCTCACGGATGGCGTGCCATACGCCCAGCCGATCGAGCAACAGCCGGCTGCCGTAGGACAGCGCGAGCGCGCGCGCATCCGTGCTCGGGGTGTCGGCGGGACGCGCTTCCAGCACGCATATCTTCAGCGGGCTGTCCTTGAGGGCCAGCGCCAGCGCACTACCGACCGGCCCGCCGCCGATGATGGCGATGTCGTAATTCGTCTCATTCATGTCTCATGACCTCTTCGATCTCGTTGACAGATTTGGGGGCTTGCAGGGTAATCACTTCATTGCCGGTCGCGGTGATGACCACATCGTCCTCGATGCGCACACCGATGTTCCACAACTCGACGGGCACGTCGTCGGCGGGGCGGATGTAGCAGCCGGGCTCGACGGTTAGCACCATGCCGTCCTGCAAGGGGCGCCACTGCTCGCTGCATTTGTATTCGCCGACATCGTGCACATCCATGCCCAGCCAGTGTCCGGTGCGGTGCATGTAGAAACGCTTGTAGCTTTCGCTTTCCAGCACGCCGTCCACCGTGCCGTGGCACAGCTTCAGGTCTATGAAACCTTGCGCCAATATGCGCAGTGCGGCCTGATGCGGGGCTTCCCAAGAGTAGCCTGGCTGTGCGGCGGCGATCGCGGCGGCTTGTGCTTCCAGCACGATCTGGTAAACCGCTTTCTGCGCGCCTAGGAAGCGGCCATTGACCGGATAGGTGCGGGTGATGTCGGACGCGTAGCCCTGCAACTCGCAGCCGGCGTCTATCAGTAGCAGGTCGCCATCGTGCAGCTTGGCGTCGTTGGCGACGTAGTGCAGCACGCAGGCATTTGCACCTGCCGCGACGATGGAGGTGTAAGCGGGATCACGCGCGCCGCTGCGGCAGAATTCGTGTAGCAGCTCGGCTTCCACCTGATATTCAAACAGGCCGGGGCGCGTGTTGCGCATCGCGCGGCGGTGGGCGGCGCAGGAGATGGCGGCGGCGCGGCGCATGATGTCCAGCTCGTGCGCATCCTTGAATAGCCGCATCTCGTTGATCAGCGCACGGATGTCGCGCAGTTCGTCGGGCGCGCGGATGCCGCTGCGCGCCTTGCTCTGCACCGTGGCACGCAGACGCAGCAGGCGTTCGTCCCATGCGCTGTCAGCGCCCAGCGGATAGAACAGCGCGGGCTGGTTGCCCAGCAGTTCGGTCAACTTTTCGTCCAGTTGAGCGATGGGGTAGGCCGCGTCCAGGGCGAAAGTCTCTTTCGCGGCATCCGGGCCGTAACGGAAACCGTCCCAGATCTCGCGCTCCAGATTCTTTTCGCGGCAGAACAGGATGGACTGGCTTGCCGTATCGCCTTGAGCGGCGATCAGCACCAGCACCGATTCAGGTTCGTTAAAGCCGCTGAGATACAAGAAGCTGCTGTCGGAGCGGTAGGCGTAATGGGTGTCGCCGTTGCGGGATTTCTCGGCGGCGTTGGGGATCACGGCGATGCCGCCGCCCATGCGGCTCATCAGGCGGTCGCGGCGCTCGGCGTAGATTCGGGTGTCAGTCATGTCGGTTGGCGCGCAGTTGGCTGTCAAGTTCGTGGAGGCGTTGCGGCGTGCCGACGTCTATCCACAGCCCGCGATGATGCTCGCCGCCGACACGGCCCAGCGCGATCTGTGCGCGCAGCAGCGGGGCCAGCGGGGCGACGCTGCCGCGCGGGATGTCGGCGAAAAGTGCGGGGTGGTAGAGGCCGATGCCGCTGAAAGTCAGTAGAGAGGATTGAGGATTGAGGATTGAGGATTGAGTGGCGGTGGGAACGATACGATTGCCGTTCAACTGGAAATCTCCTTCCGGGTGATGTGCCGGATTGTCCACCAGTACCAGATGCGCCCTGTCGCCTTTGGCCTGCATCACGGCGGCTTGCGCCGGCAGGCGAGTGAAATCGTAATCGCAGTAGATGTCGCCGTTGATCACGGCGAACGGCTTATCGCCCAGCAGCGGCAGCGCGTTGGCGATGCCGCCGGCGGTTTCCAGCGCGCTGGCCTCGGGCGAGTAGCGGATGCGGGCGCCGAAGCGGCTGCCGTCGCCCAGCGCCTGTTCGATCTGTGCGCCCAGATGGGCGTGGTTGACGACCAGTTCGGTGATGCCGGCAGCGACCAGTCGTTCGATGTGCCAGACGATCAGCGCCTTGCCACCGGCTTGCAGCAAGGGCTTGGGGGTGTGGTCGGTGAGCGGGCGCATCCGTTCGCCGCGTCCCGCCGCCAGTATCATCGCCTTCATGGTGGCCTTCCCGTTCACGTTCAGAAACCGTAGCCGGTCGGCGCTTGGGCCGGCGGCTCCAGTTCGTTTAGCAGGTTGAGCAGCGGCTTCAGGTCGATGTAGCGTTCGGCGGTGGCGCGCAGGTATTCCATCACCAGCGGCATGTCCTTCAGGTAGCCCTCCTTGCCGTCGCGGTGGTACAGGCGAGCGAAGATGCCCAATACCTTGATGTGGCGCTGCGCGCCCATCAGTTCGTAATCGCGGTAGAACGTGCCGAAGTCTTCGCGCACCGGCAGTCCGGCGCGGCGCGCTTTTTGCCAGTAACGGATCAGCCAGTCCATCACGTCCTCTTCCTCCCATTTGACGTAGGCATCCTTGAACAGCGAGGCCAGGTCGTAGGTGATCGGGCCGTACACCGCATCCTGGAAATCAATGATGCCGGGGTTGGGTTCAGTGACCATCAGGTTGCGTGAGTGGTAGTCGCGGTGGACATAGACGCGCGGTTGCACGAGGTTGTTGGCGAGGATGCGCGTGAACACTTCTTCCAGCTTGGCTTGCTGTGCTTCACTCAGCGTGATGCCCAGATGCTTGTTGATGTACCACTCCGGGAACAGGTTCAACTCGCGGCGTAGCAGCGCCTCGTCATAGGGCGGTAATTCGTTTTCCCGCGAAGCGAGTTGCATCTTGATGAGCGCGTCGGTCGCTGCCCCGTAGAGTGCGGCGGCATTGTCGGGTGTCAGTGCCTGCAGGTAAGTGGTGTTGCCGAGGTCGGAGAGCAGCAGGAATCCCTGCTCCAGATCTTGCGCGTGGATATGTGGTACATGTGTGCCGGCATCTTCGAGCAGGTGCGCGACGTGGATGAATGGGCGGCAATCCTCATGTTGCGGCGGGGCATCCATGGCAATCAGGGTGTGGTCGCTGAAGCTGACGCGGAAGTAGCGCCGAAAGCTGGCATCGGCTGACGCAGGCGCGAGACTAAAGGGTTCGTTTGGGAAAAGTTGTTGCAGCCAGGTATCGAGTTGTTGCAGACGTTGCATAGTTGTGGGCTCTTGCTCGGTTCTTAATGGTAAACTTGCGGGAGTTTACCACCTTGCCGACATTATGCGTTTCCGTATCAAGCCTGTGTTGTTCACTTTGTTATGCGCCCTGAGCCAGTCGGTTGCGGCAGAGGCGTTGCGCCCATTAACGGCAGGATCGGCCGCGCCAACGTCGCAACAGGAACCGGTGTCGGTCGAGGCAGACAAGTTGACCGGCGATCAGGAGAATCAGGTCGAGGCTACCGGCAACGCCATCATGCTTAATAGCAATCAGACCGTGCGCGCTGACCGGCTAATCTACGATCAGCAGACGGGCGATGTTGAGGGCATGGGGTCGGTAATCGTTGAGCAAGACGGCAGTACCATGAGTGGGCCGCACCTCAAGTTGAATATGGATACCAGTGCGGGCTTCATGGAGCAACCCAATTTTTACCTGAAAGAGAATGATAGTCGGGGCACGGGTGACATCTTGCACATTCAGGACAAGCAGCATTACACGCTGGAGAATGCCACCTACACCGCCTGTCCCGCAGGTAATCAGGACTGGCTGATGAAGATGTCCAGCCTGAAAATAGACCGCGAAGAACAGGTGGGTGTGGCGCAGAATGCGCGCGTCGAATTCATGGACGTGCCCATTCTGTATACGCCGTGGATGGACTTCCCATTGAGCGGTCAGCGCAAGTCCGGTTTTTTGTCGCCCATCATCGGCGGCACGAACAAGGGCGGCTCGGAGCTGACCTTGCCTTATTACTTCAATCTCGCGCCCAATCGCGATGCCACTGTGTCGCCTCGCCTGATCGCCAAGCGCGGACTGATGCTGAACAACGAATTCCGCTATCTCGAAGCAGATTATGCAGGTGAGTTGCATGCGGATGTGTTGCCGGGGGATGCCATCTCCAGAAGTAATCGCGGGCATTTTTCCCTGAAGCACAGTCAGGCGTTGGGTGCCGGCTTTAGCGCGCAGGTGAATTTCAATCGCGTTTCTGACAGTGCCTATTACCGTGACCTGTCCGATTCGATGACCAATACCTCGCAGGTCAATCTGTTACAGGACGCGGCGCTGAACTACAGCGGAAACTGGTGGAGTGGCTCGGCACGTTTGCAGCGCTTCCAGACTTTGCAGGACCCGCTTGCCCCAATCGCCAGCCCTTATGCGCGATTGCCGCAGCTTACGCTGAATGCGGGTCGCAATATGGGCGGTGCGAACGTCACCTTTTCAGGCGAATATGTCAGTTTCAGTCATGCGACGGCGCTCAATGGTCAGCGCTTGGTGATTAATCCTGCAGTCAGCTACCCGCTGGTGAATGCCCCGGGTTATTACCTGACGCCTAAGCTGTCATTACATAGCACCAGCTATACGCTGGGTTCGAACAATGCCGCCGGTTTGCCGAATGCATCTCGCACGCTGCCGATGTTGAGCGTAGATGCCGGCGCGGTGTTTGAGCGCGATGTCAGCCTGTTCGGCAGCAAATATCTGAATACGCTTGAACCTCGTGCCTATTATGTCTATGTGCCATACAAGGATCAGAGTTTGTTGCCGGTGTTCGATACTGCTCAGGCACCGTTCAGCTATGCGCAGATGTTTACCGAAAATCGCTTCTACGGTAATGACCGGGTCGGCGATGCAAATCAGGTCACGCTGGCAATCATTTCCCGCTTCCTTGGCATGGACGATGGAACTGAGCGGCTGAAACTGATGGTGGCAGAGCGTTTCAGTCTGAGTACGCCGCGCGTCAATCTGGTCGCGCCAACTACCACGACCAATAAGTCGGATATTCTGCTGGGCGCTTCCGGGCGGGTCAGCGCGGCATGGTCGTTGCAGAGCGAATGGCAATACAGCCCGAGTCTGGCGCGCACCCAGCACTTTAACCTGATGGCGCGTTACCGTCCGGAGACTGGCAAAGTGCTCAATCTCGGCTTCCGCTATATCAGCGATTCATTGGGTACCCAATTGCCCGGCGTCATCACGCCAACCGGCAGCGCAGTTGTCAATGGCATCACCTACCCAACTTTCGGCGGCGTACCCTATGCCACGATAGGCGGTAACAGTTACACGGTAACGTCGCCCGGCTTGCGCCAGATCAATATTTCCGGACAATGGCCGCTGTCCAGTCGCTGGAGCGCTGTCGGGCAGTGGAGTTATTCCTATCTGGACAAGCGACTGTTGAGCGGTATTGCTGGCGTTGAATACAGTCAGGATTGCTGGACACTGAGGATGGTGGCACATAGCTTTACCGTCGGCAGCCAGCAATCCAGCACTGGCGTGTTCTTGCAGATTGAGTTGAACGAGTTGCTGAAGGTGGGTTCGGATCCGCTGACCTTGCTCAAGCAAAGTGTGCCTGGCTATACCAAAGTGAATGATAAACCCGCAAGCGATAACCGCTCTGTCTTGCGCTAACGAGCTGAATGAACAGTCATGACTAAAATAAAATTTCCCCACTTATTGAGTGCCGCCGTGATGGTTGCTTGTAGCGTGTCGGCCTTTGCCTTTGATAGCAAGCCGATTGATCCGCAAAAGCAGGTCGCGGTGATAGACACCGTGGTGGCGGTGGTCAATGAGGATGTAATTACTCGGCATCAGCTGGATGAAAAAATACGTTCCGTTGTGGCCATGCTGCGCAAACAAGGCACGCCGCTGCCCGAGCAGGCTGAGCTTGAGAAGCAGGTGCTGGAACGCATGATCAATGACTTGCTGCTGGAGCAATATGCCAAGGAGAGCGGCGTTCGTGTGGATGATGCGCAACTGGATCTTGCCATGACGCGTATCGCCCAACAGAACAATTTTCCGACACTGGCAGCTTTTCTCGACAAGCTCAGAGCGGATGGGGTAGATGTCAGCAAATTCCGCGAAGAGATGCGCAGTGAGTTGCTTTCCAACCGGCTGCGTCAGCGCGAAGTCGAAAGCAAAATGGTCATTAGCGATAATGAAGTTGATAATTATCTGACCAATAAGGTGAAAATGGGTTTAGGCGAGGTCGAATATCATCTCGCACACATCCTGGTGGTAGTGCCAGAGCAAGCCAGTTCGGAAAAGATCGGCGCGGCCAACGAGCGCGCCAATCAGGCGCTGACCAGATTGCAAGGCGGCGCCGATTTTGCGCAGATAGCAGCCGGCTTCTCGGATGCCAAAGATGCATTGAATGGCGGCGACCTCGGGTGGCGTCCCGGCGACCGTATCCCGCCGTTGTTCTTGAACGAACTGTTGAATCTTCAGCCCGGTCAGAATACCGGCGTGCTGCGCAGCCCGAGCGGTTTCCATATTCTCAAGCTGATCGAAAAGCGCACTGGCGGTGCGCCTGTGGTCATCACTCAGACCCATGCGCGACACATCCTGATCAAGACCAGCGAGATTGTTTCCGAGGCAGAAGCCAAAAAGCGCATCCTGGAAATCCTGCAGCGCATCAATGCCGGTGCGGATTTCGCCGAGCAGGCCAAGCGCTATTCGCAGGACAGCAGCGCACAGAACGGCGGCGATCTGGACTGGCTGTCACCCGGACAAACTGTGCCAGAATTCGAAGATGCAATGAACAAACTCAGGGTCGGCGAAGTCGGTATGGTGCAGACGCAGTTCGGCTGGCATCTGGTAAAGGTGATCGAGCGCCGCAATACCGATGTGAGTGTGCAGCAACAGCGCCAGCAGGCGCGTATTGCAATCGGTTCGTTCAAGTCTGAAGAGTTGTATCAGGACTGGTTGCGCCAGTTGCGCGACCGCGCGTTCATCGAATACCACCTCGAAGACGAAGAGCAGTAGGCGGTGGAAGTGAATAGCGTCCAAGCGCCACTGGTCATCACGGCTGGCGAGCCTGCCGGCATAGGCCCCGAGTTGTGTGTGCAGCTTGCCGCGACGGGCGTGCCGTTGGTGGTCATTGCTGACCGGTATTTGTTGCAGCAACGCGCCGAGCAATTGGGTCTGCCGATGGAGATTGCTGACTGGCAAGGTGCATCAGACGCAGGGACTGCTGCACTTTCCGTCATCCATGTCCCGCTGGCAGCTCCGTCCATACCAGGTGTGCTGGATGCTGCAAACGGCAACTATGTGCTGGAGACGTTGCGCCGCGCCGTGCAGGGCTGTTTGTCCGGCGAATTTTCAGGGATGGTGACCGCGCCGGTACACAAGGGCGTTATCAACGAAGCCGGAATCGCTTTCACCGGACATACCGAGTTTCTGGCCGAGATGACAGGCACGCCGCAGGTGGTGATGATGCTGGTTGGTGGCGGGATGCGCGTGGCGCTGGCAACCACCCATCTGGCGTTGCGTGAAGTGCCCGATGCGATCACTGCGCCGCTGTTGGAAAGTGTGTTGCGCATCATCCAGCGGGATCTGCAGCACTGTTGTGGCATCGCCCGTCCGAGAATCTTGGTGGCGGGGCTCAATCCCCATGCTGGCGAGGGCGGTCACATGGGGCGCGAAGAGATCGAGGTGATGGCGCCTGTGCTCGACAGGCTGCGCGCCGAGGGCATGGATGTCAGCATTCCCCTGCCGGCGGATACCCTGTTTACGCCGCACAAACTGGCGCAGTGCGATTGCGTGTTGTCCATGTATCACGATCAGGGGTTGCCGGTTCTGAAACACGCCAGTTTCGGGCAGGGAGTGAATGTCACCCTTGGCCTGCCCATCATCCGCACTTCGGTAGATCACGGCACAGCGCTTGATCTGGCTGGTTCTGGAAAGGCTGAGGCCGGTAGTTTGCTTCAGGCTATCAGGACGGCGGCACAGATGGTGTGGCACCGGCAGTCGGGCGCTGTCGCCGAGGGTGTGGCAGATGCATAAGGCCAAGAAGAAGTTTGGCCAAAATTTTCTGGTAGACGAGAGCATCATCGCGGACATCATCAGCGCGATTGCACCTGCGCCGGACGACAACATGGTCGAGATCGGCCCAGGACTGGGCGCGCTGACGCGACCATTGCTCAAGCGCCTCAAGCAACTGCATGTGGTGGAGATAGACCGCGACATCATTGCGCGGCTGAAAACCGACTATCCCCAAGACAAGCTCGTCATCCATGAGGGCGATGCGCTGAAATTGGACTTCGCCACGCTGGGCGCGCCCTTGCGCATCGTCGGCAACCTGCCTTACAACATTTCCTCGCCGCTGCTGTTCCATTTTGCAGCCTACGCGGAGCGCATCACCGACATGCATTTCATGCTGCAGAACGAAGTCGTCGAGCGCATGGTGGCGGAGCCTTCCACTCCTGCGTACGGGCGACTCTCGGTGATGTTGCAATATCGTTTTTATATGGAAAAGCTGCTCGATGTGCCGCCGCAGTCGTTTCGGCCAGCACCCAAGGTGGATTCTGCCATCGTGCGCATGATTCCGCTGCCGGCGGAACAGAACATCGTCGGCAATGAAAAACTGTACGCTGCGATCGTCAGTGCCGCGTTTGGTCAGCGTCGCAAAACCCTGCGCAACACTCTGCGTGACTATCTGGACGAGGCTGGGTTTGCGCAGTTGGGCATCAGTTCGCAGGCGCGCGCAGAGAATCTTTCCGTGGCAGAATTTGCCCGCATCGCTGCTCATGTGGCGGTGTACGGCGGCAAGGTTTGAACAGCGGTCGGTCCGTTCAGTGGTCAGTGCCCGCTAGCTGATAACGAAGGGGTCGGTTATCGAAGGCATTTAGGGTAAAATGCCCAACTTTCTGCGCATACTCCATCGTTTACATCATGTCTGAATCCTTTCCCCTGGTAATGAGTTTTGCCGCGACCGACCCTTCCGGCGGCGCCGGCCTGCAAGCCGACATGCTGACCATCGCCAGCATGGGTTGTCATCCGCTGTCGGTGGTGACCGCGATCACGGTGCAGGACACCAGCGGCGTGGACGACGTGCTGCCGATGGAGTCGGAGTGGGTGACGGATCAGGCGCGCGCGATGCTGGAGGATGTGCCGGTCGCGGCTTTCAAGGTCGGTCTGCTGGGCAGTGTCGAGAATATCGTGGCGATCGCCGAGGTGCTGGCGGATTATCCCGATGTGCCGTTCGTGATGGACACCGTGCTGGCATCCGGGCGCGGCGACGAGCTGGCCAACGAGGACATGCTCGATGCGATGCGCGAATTGCTGATTCCGCAGGCTACCATCATCACGCCGAACAGCATGGAGGCGCGCCGTTTGGCGACGGACGATGACAACGAAGAAGACAATCCCAGCCTGGAGGAGTGCGCCCGCCGCATTTTGGCGATGGGCTGCGAATATGTGCTGATCACCGGCACGCACGAACATTCGCCTACCGTGGTAAACACCCTGTACAACAGCGATGGCGTGGTGCGCAGCGATAGTTGGGAGCGCCTGCCAGACATCTATCACGGCTCCGGTTGTACGCTGGCTTCGGCGATTGCCGCCCTGCTGGCGCAGGGCGAGGACGTGCCGGATGCCGTCAGAGAAGCGCAGGAATACACTTGGCAGTCGCTGAGCGCCGGGTTCAGGCCGGGTATGGGACAGCACATTCCGGACAGGTTGTTCTGGGCGCGAGGTGAAGAGGACGATGTCCAACAGGCCAATTAGCGGCTTGTACGCCATTACGCCGGAGGAGCACGACACGGCGGAGTTGTTGCGCGAAGTCTGTTTGGCGCTGCAAGGTGGTGCGAACGTGCTGCAATACCGCAACAAGCACGGCGACGCCGCGCTGCGGCTGGCGCAGGCTGAGGCGCTGAGGGCGCTGACGCGTGAGTTTGCTGTTGCGCTGATCATCAACGACAATGCCGCTCTGGCGCACGCGGTTGATGCCGATGGCGTACATCTGGGTGGCGAGGATGGCAGTATCGCAGCCGCCCGCGCGCTGTTGGGTAGCGGCAAAATCATCGGCGTGTCTTGCTATAATCGCGCGGAACTCGCCCATCAGGCGGTGCTGGAGGGCGCGGATTATGTCGCATTCGGCGCGTTTTTCGCGTCCACGGTCAAGCCCGAAGCGCGCGTCGCCACGGTGCAGATGTTGCGGCAGGCACGCAGCGAAATCGCGGTGCCTATCGTGGCAATAGGTGGCATCACGCCGGACAACGGCGACGAATTATTGCAAGCCGGCGCCGATGCGCTGGCAGTGATCTCGGCGGTGTTCGCCACAGACGATGTGGCAGGCGCGGCAAAACGATTTTCAATCTTATTCAGCAAGGCAAAGCAATGACATCACATAATCAGGAACTCTTCGAAGCCTCACAACAGATTATCCCCGGTGGTGTGAATTCGCCGGTGCGCGCGTTCAAATCGGTAGGTGGCACGCCGCTGTTCTTCAAGCGCGGCTTGGGCGCATACGTGTGGGATGCCGATGACAAGCAATACATAGACTACGTCAATTCCTGGGGGCCGATGATCGTCGGCCATTGCCACCCGGAAGTGGTCAAGGCAGTGCAGGCCGCAGCCGCCGAAGGGCTGGGTTTCGGCGCGCCGACCGCCGCCGAACTTGAGATCGCGGAAGAGCTGTGCAAGATTTTGCCTTCGCTGGAAATGGTGCGCCTGGTCAGCTCCGGCACCGAAGCGACCATGACCGCGATCCGTCTGGCGCGCGGCTTCACAGGCCGCTCCCGCATCATCAAGTTCGAGGGCTGCTACCACGGTCATTCCGACGGCCTGCTGGTGAAAGCCGGTTCCGGCGCGCTGACCTTCGGTCAGCCGAGCTCCTCCGGCGTGCCGGCTGAGATCGCAGGTCTCACCACGGTGCTGGATTACAACGATGCCGCCGGTCTGGAGAAAGCCTTCGCCGAGTTTGGCAATGAGGTCGCCTGCGTGATCGTCGAGCCGGTCGCTGGCAACATGAATCTGATTCTGCCGAAGCGCGAGTTTCTGGATGCGATGCGCAACCTGTGCACCGAGTACGGCGCGGTGCTGATCCTGGACGAAGTGATGTCCGGCTTCCGCGTCGGCCTGCAAGGCGCGCACGGCCATTTCGGCATCAAGCCCGACCTGATTACGCTGGGCAAGGTGATGGGCGGAGGTTTGCCTGCGGCAGCCTTCGGCGGCCGCCGCGACATCATGCAATGCCTCGCCCCACTGGGTGCGGTGTATCAGGCGGGCACCCTGTCCGGCAATCCGGTGGCAGTGGCGGCAGGGCTGACCACGCTGAAGTTGGTGCAAGCGCCGGGCTTCTACGAGCGCTTGACGCAACTCGCGAAGGACATGACCGAAGGCCTGTGCGCCGTGGCCAAAAAACACGGCATCCCGTTCAGCGCCCAATCCATCGGCAGCATGTTCGGCGTCTATTTCAGCGCGACCGCGCCGACTTCGTACGCCGAAGTGATGGCCAGTGACAAAGAGGCGTTCAATCGCTTTTTCCATGCCATGCTGGATGAGGGCGTGTATTTGGCTCCCTCGGCATTCGAGGCGGGTTTTGTGTCTGCCGCGCATAGCGATGCAGACATCGCGGCCACCATCGCCGCTGCAGACAAAGTTTTTGCGGCCTGGAAATAATGGGTCTTTTCTCCAGAGCGGAGTTTTACACTACCGTCAACCATATCAAGGACTTGCCATTGCATGGCGGCAGGGAAGTGGCTTTCGTCGGTCGATCCAATGCAGGGAAATCCAGTGCAATCAACACGCTTGCCAACCATGTGCGTCTGGCTTACACCAGCAAAACGCCGGGGCGCACCCAACATCTGAATTATTTCGCACTGGGCGAAAACAATTACATCGTGGATTTGCCGGGTTACGGCTATGCCAAGGTGCCGCCCGAGGCCAAGCGCCACTGGGAAGCGCTGCTGAGCACCTATTTGCAAAAGCGCGAGGAGCTGAGCGGGCTGGTGGTCATCATGGACGTGCGTCACCCGTTGACCGAACTCGACGAAGCCATGCTCGACTGGTTTGCGCCCACCGGCAAGCCGCTGCATGTGCTGCTGACCAAAGCCGACAAGCTCAGCCGTCAGCAGGCTATGGCGACCCTGTTCAAGGTCAGGGCCTATCTGGCGGAACATTTCCCGCAGTGTTCTGTGCAGCTGTTTTCCAGTCTGAAAAAAACCGGTGTGGAAGAAGCCGAGGCGGTAATCGCCGGCTGGCTGAACGCCGGTAGCGGGGATGCGGCAGGTGCGGAGGATGCCGCTGACGGTGATGTCACGCCTGTCTGAATGCGGGCAAAAAAATGCCCCCAACGAGTGGGGGCAAAATCTTAACAGGGTTAAGATACACGCTCAGGGAGGAGAAACGTGGAATGATTCATCATCATTCGCTCACTCAGATAAGCGTTTTCTTAATTAGTTCCAGAAAAAAATCATTTTTTAGGAAAAATCATGCAGACACTCGGACAATATCCCCATAAACGCATGCGCCGCATGCGCCACGATGCGTTTTCACGCAACCTGATGCGCGAAAACCTGCTTACAGCCGCAGATTTCATCTATCCGGTGTTCGTGCTGGAAGGCGAGAATCGGGTCGAGGACGTCAGGTCCATGCCGGGCGTACAGCGCAAGACGCTGGATTTGTTGCTGAAGGATGCCGAGCAGTGCGTCAAGCTGGGCATTCCGGTGATGGCGATCTTCCCGGTGATTGATGCGCCGTTGAAGAGTCTGGATGCTGCCGAGGCTTACAATCCCAACGGCTTGGTTCCTCGCGTGGTGGCCGCGCTGAAGAAGAACTTCCCTGATCTCGGCGTGATGACCGACATCGCGCTCGATCCCTACACCAGCCACGGCCAGGACGGCCTGATAGACGACAGCGGTTATGTGCTGAACGATGAGACCATCGCGGTGCTGACCCGCCAGGCGCAGTGCCACGCGGCTGCGGGTGCCGACATCGTCGCACCCTCCGACATGATGGATGGCCGCATCGGCGCGGTGCGCGCCGCGCTCGACGCCCACGGCCACATCCACACCCGTATCATGGCGTATTCCGCCAAATACGCTTCCAGTTTCTACGGCCCGTTCCGCGACGCGGTCGGTTCCAGCGGCAACTTGGGTTCCGGCAACAAGTACACCTACCAGATGGACCCGGCCAATTCGGACGAAGCCCTGTGGGAGGTCGGCCTGGACTTGCAGGAAGGCGCGGACATGGTGATGGTTAAGCCCGGCATGCCGTACTTGGACATCGTGCGTCGCGTCAAGGATGAGTTCAAAGCGCCGACCTTCGTCTATCAGGTCAGCGGCGAATACGCGATGTTGAAAGCGGCCGCCCAGAACGGTTGGCTGAACGAGCAGGCCGTGGTGCTGGAGTCGCTGCTGGCGTTCAAACGCGCGGGTGCGGACGGCATCCTGACTTACTTTGCGCTGGATGCGGCGAACTGGCTAAAGCAGGGCTGAGCATAGCTGCGGCGGGCTAAAGTCCGCCTGGTCAGCCAGCCAGCAACGCTTCCACTGCCGAAATGTCGGCATGGGTATCGGGGTGCCTACTGCCGCTGTAACGGGCATTTTCGGGCATGACGATGAGGTGTATCGGCACGCCGGATTCACCGGTCATCGTATAGCTGGGTACGTTTTCATCACGTCCGTTTAGTCTCACGCGCCATTCCCCATCTTCGAATTCAATCTTGTTCTTGAGCAGGAGTAGCAGCACAGCCTTGGCATCATCGCTGAATAGCATCAAATTGATGTCAGAGTTTTCGCCAGCCGAACCGCTTAATACAGAGCCGGTCAAATAAGGATTAAATGCCGCCAGTTGTTTCATCACTCCCAATGCATCGCGGCGCAACTGGTTCAGGATAACCGGATGGCTGTCGTGCTGGTACAGCATGCGGTAGCTGTGTAGAGCTTCATCAACTTCCTGATTGTTAGGCAAATGTTTTGTATCAGATGCGCCCAATTGTCGAGCGGCCTTGCGCTTGGCGTAGGCATAGTCGGTGATGCCGTCCTCGGCCATCAGTCGCGCGGCCTGATGCGCCAACTGCTCACGCATCAGGTCGCGCTTGTGGGAATTGGCGGGCAGGTGTGCTTTGCGGGTCATGGAGTCAGTACCGGGGTGAGATACTAAAGCAACTGATCCTTGATGGTTTCAGTTGGCTGGACGATTTCTCCGGGAGCGGGCAAAGCGTGTTCCGGCGGGACGTTCTCCTGATAGAAGATCTCTACGCGCGTACCGTTTTCGTCACGCAGGCCGTTGTCGTTGATGCGCGCGGCGACCATGTTCTCGGGCATGGTGTATTCGGCTTCGGGCACGTTTTTCAGGACCTTGCCCATGTAGTCTATCCAGATCGGCAATGCAGCGCCTCCGCCGGTTTCCTTGTCACCCAGACTGCGCGGCTGGTCAAAACCCATCCACGCGATGCCCACGACGGTGGGCTGGAAGCCGCAGAACCAGGCATCAATCGAATCGCTGGTGGTGCCGGTCTTGCCAGCCAGATCCTGACGACCCAGTTGCATCGCGCGGATGCCAGTGCCGTGTTTGACCACATCCTGCATCATGCTGACCATGGTGTAGGCGTTGCGCACATCAATGACCTGTTCGGCATTTTCGTTAGCCACGGTAGGCGTGGTCGTACTGAGTACATTGCCCTGTGCATCCTCAATGTGGTCAATGAAGTAAGGTGTGACGCGGAAACCGCCGTTGGCAAAAATCGAATAGCCAGCAAGCATCTGTAATGGGGTAACTGAGCCTGCACCGAGCGCGGTAGTCAGATAGGGGGGGTGCTTGTCGGCGGGGAAGCCGAACTTGGTGATGTAGTCTTGCGCATACTGCGGCGTAATGGACTGCATGATGCGGATGGAAACCAGATTTTTTGAGTGAATCAGCGCTTCGCGCATGCGCATCGGGCCGTCATATTTGCCGTCATAGTTTTTCGGTTCCCATGGGTCGCTACCAGTTTGGCTGGCATCAAAGGAAAGTGGCGCATCGTTAATGATGGTGGCTGGCGTGTAGCCCTTTTCAAGGGAGGCAGAGTAGATGAACGGCTTGAAGCTGGAGCCGGGTTGTCGCCATGCTTGGGTAATATGGTTGAACTTGTTATGACCAAAATCAAACCCGCCAATCACAGAGTAGATCGCTCCGTTGGCCGGGTTGCCGGAAACGAAAGCTGCCTCGACTTGGGGTAGTTGGCTAATCTGCCAGGTACCCTTGTCGTCTATTTTTTGTGCACGAATGATGGAGCCGGGGACGAGGCGCTGATTCAGCGGGGCTTTGTTGCTAAGTGAGCGCTGGGCGAATCGCAACGGTTCCCCGCTTATGGTGATGTGCTCGCCGCCGCGCAGATAGGCGGTGAGTTGGGTGGGGGTAACGGCCAATACCACTGCGGGAAGCAGATCATCACCGTCAGTGGCTTCCTGCAGCGCATCGTCCATTAGTTCGTCGCTGTTATCGTGACTGATGTCCACGAATCCTTCCGGCCCACGATAGCCATGTCGCCGGTCATAGTCCAGTACGCCCTTGCGCACTGCCTGATAGGCGGCAATCTGATCTTGCAGGCGTATGGTGGTGTAAACCTTGTAGCCATTAGTGTAGATGGCATCTTGATACTTTTCGTAGACTGTCTGACGCACCATCTCGGCCAAGTAGTCAGCTTTGGCGGCAAATTCCTGGCTGGAGCGTTTGGTGATGATGGGTTGTCTTATGGCTGATTCATACTCCTCTGGGGTGATGTAATTCAATTGCTGCATGCGTCTAAGCACATAAAGCTGGCGCAATTTTGCACGTTTGGGATTGACGACGGGGTTGTAGCTGGATGGCGCCTTGGGCAGGCCGGCAAGCATCGCCGCCTCGGCAATGGAGAGCTTGTCGAGCGGCTTGCCGAAGTAAATTTGTGCGGCAGATGCAAAGCCGTACGAGCGCTGGCCGAGATATATCTGGTTGATATAGAGTTGAAGAATTTCGTCCTTACTGAGGTAGTGCTCAATCTTGAACGACAGCAATACCTCATTGAATTTACGAGTAAAGGTCTTTTCCTTGGTCAGGAAAAAATTGCGTGCGACCTGCATGGTGATCGTGCTGGCACCCTGTTTGGCACCGCCTGACAAGTTTGAGAGCGCGGCACGCAGCACGCCCGAGTAATCTACGCCTCCGTGCTGGTAAAAATTATCGTCTTCAGCAGCCAGAATGGCATGCTTCATCGAGTCGGGGACATCGGCAATTTTCACCAGTGCGCGTCGTTCCTGTCCAAATTCCCCGAGAAGGGCGCCTTCAGCACTGTAGATGCGCAGCGGTACGATGGGATGGTAATCGGTAAGAGCTTCGAGCGAAGGCAGCGTCGGATAGGTCAGCATCGCGGCAATGCCCAACAGTAAGGCTGGCAGGGAGACGAGCGCAAGTGCGATGATGAGAGGTAACTGCCAGCGGCGTGTAAGCATGGAATAGTTGTTCAAGAATTATTAACAATGGTATTGTTCAACCAAGGCTGAAGATTATACGAGATAATTGCGCGCCCCAAAAACGTCTTTACACAGCTGTAAGTTGTTGCTAGGATTTAATCCAATTTATACGGAAGTGTTCCGAACGGCCTATGTCCAAAGTGAATTTTGATGATTTGCTGGGTTTTCTCCAAGCCAAAACCCCCCCTCTAATCGGTTTGGATATCAGTTCATCCTCTGTGAAATTGGTTGAACTGAGTCAGTCGCCCGAGAAAGGCGGTTTTGTCGTTGAGCATTATGCTATCGAGGCGCTTCCCAAGGATGCGGTCAGCGATGGCAATATCAACAACCTCGACGCACTTGCCGATACTCTGCAAAAGGCATACCGGCGTTTGGGGACGAAAATCAAGAATGTTGCCGTCGCACTTCCTGCGGCAGCGGTCATTACCAAGAAGATTCTGCTGCCTGCCGGCATGAGCGAGGAAGACTTGGAGTTTCAGGTCGAATCCGAGGCCAATCAATATATTCCGTTTGCGTTGGATGAGGTGAATCTGGACTTTCAGGTGTTGGGCACGTCGCCAACAAATGAGGAAGAAGTCGAGGTGTTGTTGGCCGCTTCGCGGAAGGCTAACGTCGAAGATCGTGTCGCTGCGGCCGAGGCTGCCGGACTGAATGTTGTGGTGGTGGATGTGGAGTTGTTCGCTGCTGAAACGGCCTTTTCCCAGATTTGTGCTCAGCTGCCTGACAATGCAGAAGATAAATGCGTTGCATTGATTGATGTTGGCGCAACGACAATGAGTGTGAATGTGCTGAGGAATGGGCAGTCTGTCTATACCAGAGATCAGCAGATAGGCGGCGAGTTGTTGACCCAACAAATCCAGTCGGTGTTCGGCCTGACTGCCGAGCAGGCAGAGATGGCCAAGCGCAACGGTGGTTTGCCAGATAACTATGAGAGCGATGTGCTCTCACCTTTCCGTGACAGCTTGGTTATGGAAATTGCGCGAGCCCTGCAATTCTTCTTTACATCCTCGCATTACAACGAAGTTGATTACATCGTTCTGGCGGGAGGAAGTTCTGTATTGCCGGGACTGGATGATGCGGTCGCCTCAAGGACGCAAGTCAGCACCATGGTGGCGAACCCATTCGCGTTGATGACTTTGTCCAGTCGGATCAAGCCTCGTCAGTTACAGGCAGATGCGCCTGCACTTATCGTTGCATGCGGTTTGGCCATGCGGAGGTTTGATCCATCATGATACGTATCAACTTATTGCCTCATCGCGAGGAGAAGCGCCGCGCCCGGCATAAACAATTTGCCATGCTGAGCGTGGCAAGTGTCTTATTGGGCGTATTGGTGTGGGGCTTGGTGCATGCCGCAATCAGCGCTCAAATCTATTATCAAGAGAGTCGCAATAGTTATTTGCAACGAGAAACCGACTTGTTGGACAAGCAGATTTCGGAAATCAAGAAGCTGCGTGAGCAGACCAAGTCGCTGATGGAGCGTAAGGATGCAGTCGAGAAATTGCAGAGTGACCGTGCGCGAGTGGTGCATCTGCTTGATCAGATGTTGCGTATATTGCCCGAGGGCGTGTACTTGAAGTCCATCAAGCAAAACGGTGACCGAGTGGATCTCGGTGGCTATGCGCAATCGAATGCACGGGTTTCGACATTGATGAGAGCGATCGAGGATTCGGCTTGGCTGGAATCCCCTGAGCTGGTCGAAATTCATTCGGCCACTGTCGGTGGTTCGAAGCTCAGCGAGTTTACGCTCACCTTCAGTTTGACCAAGTTGCAGGATGTAGATGATGCAGCTGCCAAGTCGGTCGGCGGGAAGAAAGAGGCGCAATGATGAATTTCGATGAATTTAAAAACCTCAATCCCAACAAGCCTGGTGAGTGGCCGTGGAAGGTCAAATTCGTAGCGTTTGCCTTGATGTTTGTTGCGGTGCTGTTTGTTGCGGCCTTGCTGGATTGGCAGGATCAGTGGCAAAGCCTGAGTGATGCCAAGGCAAAGGAAACCGCGCTTAAAGACACTTTCCTCCTGAAAAAGAGTCAGGCAGTTAACCTCGATTTGATTAAAAAGCAGTTATTGGAGACTCAGGAGTCATTCGGCGCATTGCTTAAGCAACTGCCAAACAAGTCTGAAATGGATGCGTTGTTGACCGATATTAACCAAGCCGGATTGGGGCGCGGCCTTCAGTTTGAGTTGTTCCGGCCTGCGCCTGAGGCAATAAATGGTTCGTTTGCTGAGCAGCCAATCACCATTAAAGTTACTGGCAATTATGATGATTTGGGTAAATTTGCCAGCGATATTTCCATGCTGCCACGCATCGTTACTTTGAATGAGATTTCCGTCAAGCCAGCCAATGGAACCTTGACTATGGAGGCAATTGCCAAGACATTCCGTTACCTGGATGAGGAAGAACTTGCTGCGCAGAAAAAGGCAGCCAAGGCAGAAGGAGCCAAGAAATGAAACTGATCTATCTTGTGCTTGCGACGATGCTGTTGGCGGCTTGCGGTGGCGCGGAGTTTGAGGATTTACAAGAGTTCGTCAAGAATTCCGGTGCCAATATGCGCGGCAAGATACCCGCTCCGCCAACGGTCAAGGCCTATGAGACTTTTGTCTACGACAACGATACAAATATCGCTGACCCTTTTAAGCCGCGTAAGCCTGAATCTGGCAGCAGCGGCAAGCGCGGGGAGAATGAGCCGGATCTGTATCGTCCGAAAGAGGCACTTGAGGAATTCCCGTTGGAAAACCTCAAAATGGTTGGCTATCTAATGAAGGGCAAGGTCGGGCATGCGGTAGTGCGTGCACCTGATGGCAAATTGCACCAAGTTCAGGCGGGTAATCATCTGGGCATGAATTTCGGTTTGATTACCAAAATCACCTCGACCGAGATCTTGATTAAAGAGGTGGTGCAGGACAGCACCGGTGATTGGTCCGATCGCGAGAGCAGTCTGCAATTGATTGAATGATTAGGGAGCACTCGATGAAACAGTTTATTGGCCTCACTACAAAAATATTTTCGCGGGTTTCCTCGATGCGGGGGGCTTGCTCAAATCATTCCGGGATGAAAAGCATGATTAAGAACTATTTGCGATTACTGGCTACTTTGCTGTTGTTAGGTGCGGCGGCAGCTCAAGCGTCCGGACAGAACAAAATTACCGAATTGAGTATAGCCAGTTCGGGTCAAGGTCAAAGCGTGCTCAAGGTGCAGCTGGCTGAACCACTGACTACACTACCGGCTGGTTTCTCCATCAATGCCCCAGCGCGGATTGCGTTGGATTTTCCGGCCACTGAAAATGGTTTGGGACGCACGGTGCAGCAGTTCGCTGCCGGTGATTTGCGCAGTGCCAACATTATTCAGGCCGGAACACGGACTCGTCTGGTATTAAATCTAAATCAGATGGTTGCCTATGACGCAAAGCTGGATGGTAACGCGGTACTGATTACCTTGCATGGCAAGGCAGGAGACGCTGCTGTTGCTGGGAATGCTTCTCGCTTTGCGGATGCCAGCAAGGCCGCGCAGAAGCATGCCTTAACGGATGTTGACTTCCGTCGTGGTAGCAATGGTGAGGGCCGTATTCAGGTTGATCTTTCCGATCCGGGCTTGGGTATTGATATTCGTCGCCAAGGTACTAGGTTGATCGTTGACTTCCTGAAAACCAGTCTGCCGCGTAATCTGCAGCGCAAGCTGGACGTAAACGATTTCGCAACACCCGTGCAAGTGGTAGACACATTTGCGCAAGGTTCGGATACGCGTATGGTGATCGAACCCAAGGGCAACTGGGAACATGCTGCTTACCAGACTGATAATAAATTTATCATCGAAATCAAGCCGGTCATGGAAGATGCAAATCAGCTGGGATTGGCAAAGCATTCTGGTTATTCAGGTGAGAAGCTGACATTGAATTTCCAGGACATTACGGTTCGTGAAGCCCTGAATGTGATCGCAGACTTTACCGAATTGAACATGGTCATCAGCGATACGGTACAAGGCAACTTGACGTTGCGCCTGAAAGACGTGCCGTGGGATCAGGCGCTGGACATCATCTTGCAAAGCCGTGGCCTGGATATGCGTAGAAGCGGCAACGTGATTCAGGTTGCGCCTCGCGAAGAACTGGCTGCCAAAGAAAAGACCGATCTGACCGCACGTCAGGAGATTTCACAATTGGAAGAGTTGCAGACCGAAAGCTTCAGGCTGGGTTATGCCAGGGCATCGGATGCGGCCAACATTTTGATGGGTAAGAGCACTTCCACAGATCAGGCAGGCGGTGGTGAGCCGACTGGGGCAATTGGTGCGCCAGCTGGCGATGCCGCTAAAGGTGAGGCTGCTCCTACACCCGCAGAAACTTCCCGCATTCTGTCCAGTCGGGGCAGTGCGATGGCCGATGCCAGAACCAATACGCTGTTTGTCAAGGATACGCCCAGTCGTCTGGATGACGTGCGTAGAATCCTCAAGCAAATTGACGTACCCGCCCGACAAGTATTGATCGAGGCGCGTGTTGTCGAGGCGAATGATGGCTTTGCGCAAAATCTGGGTGTGCGATTGAGTTATACCAATCCGTTATCCAATCCGCTGAATCCGGCGACAGTAGCGGCAGGTGGTGCGAATGGTGTTACGGGTGTACGCGGGGGCTTGGTTACGGCGGGTGCTGGGCTGGGTATGACACAGGCGGTGAATACCGGCAACGTGAATCTGCCGGTGACGGCAGGCCAACCCTTGGCAGGTCTGTTCCAGTTCTCATTGTTCAATGCTGCGGCGTCCAAGATTCTGAATGTTGAATTGAATGCGATGGAGTCGGACGAGCAGGGCAAGATCATTTCCAGTCCGCGCGTGGTCAGCATAGACAAGGATACCCAGTGGGCCATCATCGAACAGGGCGAAGAGATTCCTTATACGATCAACAATGTCTCCAACGGTGTGGTTACGACTACGACAGCGTTTAAGAAGGCCGTACTGAAGTTGGGTGTCAAGACTAACATCACGCCTGACAACAACATCGATATGACGGTTGAAGTTCGGAAGGATTCCCGAGGAACCGCTATCGCCGGTGTACCTGCCATCAATACCAACAAAGTGGAAACCAAGGTGCTGGTGGAGAATGGTGGGACGGTGGTGATTGGTGGCGTCTATAAACAGGCGGACTCGACCGTGGTCAACAAGGTGCCATTGCTGGGAGACATCCCCATTTTGGGCAACTTGTTCAAGAGCAAGGGGACTTCGACTGCCAAGAGCGAGTTGCTGGTGTTCCTGTCGCCCAAGATCATGCAGGATGCGCTGAATCTGCGCTGATTAATCACGCAGCAAGCAAGTTAAAGCCCGGCTCAGCCGGGCTTTTCATTTTATCGTTTACAATATCGCCCATGCAGAACAATACAAACAATGCAGAGCGCAAGCTAAAGTCGGGAAATCTGATTCTGGTCGGCATGATGGGATCGGGAAAGACCACCATGGGGCGGGTGCTGGCGAAGCAGCTCGGCAAGCAATTCATTGATACCGACGAAGAAATACAGGCGCGCACCGGCGTGACCATCCCGCACATTTTCGATGTTGAAGGCGAGGCTGGATTCCGGCAGCGCGAGACGTCTGCGCTGGAGAGTCTGTTGCAACAGGAGGGTTTGGTGCTGGCGACGGGTGGCGGGGCGGTCATTGCAGAACACAATCGCCAGTTGTTGAAGCAGAACGGCATTGTGATTTATCTCAGGGCAAGTGTGCATGATCTCTGGCTGCGAACGCGTAATGACCGCAATCGTCCGCTACTGCAAACGGGTAATGCCTATGACAAATTGGCAAGTTTGCTAAAACAGCGCGAAGAGTATTATCGCGATGTGGCGGACATCGTGATGCCCACGGGTAGGCAGAATGTACAGGCATTGATGTTGAAGTTGGTTGCGGCGATAGACGCTTATAGGAGGCACTACTGCAGCAAGCGGCAAGCGGCAAACGGCATAAGCGGAAGTCATGTGAAGGGGATGGTAGGAGTGGATAGGATGGTAAGTTTAGAGGTTGGCCTGGGCGAGCGGAGTTATCCGATACACATAGGTTCTGGATTGCTCGCGAATGGTGAATTGCTGAGTCAACACATCCCCAAAAAGCGTGCCGCCATCGTGACCAATACCACGGTCGCCCCGCTCTACCTGGAAAAACTTCAGCAAACCTTGCAAAACATAGGTGTGAGCAGTGTGCCCGTGATCCTGCCGGATGGAGAGGTATACAAGACATCAGAAACGCTTAATCGGATTTATGATGCACTGCTGACGCATCGCTGCGAACGCAGCACGCCGCTGATCGCGCTGGGCGGCGGGGTGATAGGTGATATGACAGGCTATGCGGCAGCAAGTTATCTGCGCGGTGTGCCGTTTATCCAGATTCCCACGACGCTGTTGTCGCAGGTGGATTCGTCGGTGGGCGGCAAGACCGGCATCAATCACCCCTTGGGCAAGAACATGATAGGCGCGTTCTATCAGCCTCGACTGGTGCTGGCAGACATCACGACGCTGGACACTTTGCCCGACAAAGAGCTATCTGCCGGACTGGCCGAAGTCATTAAATACGGGCTGATACGCGACTTGCCCTTTCTCGACTGGTTGGAGCAAAACATGGCCAAATTGTTGGCACGAGATTTGGTTGCACTGCAATATGCTGTGCGGCGCAGTTGCCAGAACAAGGCCGAGGTGGTGGCAGCAGACGAGCGGGAAAGCGGCGAGCGCGCATTGCTGAATCTCGGACATACCTTTGGTCATGCGATCGAGTCGGGTATGGGCTATGGTAACTGGCTGCATGGCGAGGCTGTGGCGGCTGGAACGGTGATGGCGGCCGATCTTTCCTCGCGGCTGGGCTGGATCAGCGGGCAGGATGTGCAGCGTATCCGCGCATTGTTCATCCGCGCGAATCTGCCGGTGGAGGCGCCCGATCTGGGGGCTGAGAAATATCTTGAATACATGGGGCTGGACAAAAAGGTCGAAGGCGGCAAAATGCGTTTCGTGCTGCTCAAGCAAGTCGGTCAGGCGGTTGTCGAGGGTAATATCCCGGTCGAGTTGCTGGGAGATACCATTGCCGCTTGCACCCGCGCTGCGAGCAAATGAAACCCATGTCCGGTCTCGCCAGCTATGCGGTCAGTGAGGAGAATTCGCGGGGCAGGCTGCATGCCGAGACCGCTCCGCAAGGTCGCAGCGAGTTCCAGCGCGACCGAGATCGTATCATCCATTCCGGCGCTTTTCGACGCCTCGAATACAAGACGCAGGTGTTTGTTAACCATGAGGGCGATCTGTTCAGGACGCGCCTCACGCACAGTATCGAGGTGGCGCAAATCGCACGTTCCATTGCCCGCCAGTTGCATTTGAACGAAGACCTCGTCGAGGCCATCTCGTTGGCGCACGACCTCGGTCACACACCGTTCGGACACGCTGGTCAGGATGCGCTGAATCAATGTATGAAGGAATATGGCGGCTTCGAGCACAACCTGCAATCTGTGCGCGTGGTGGATGTGCTGGAAGATCGCTATGCGACATTTGACGGGCTGAATCTGTGTTTCGAGACGCGTGAAGGGATGCTGAAGCATTGTTCGCCGGAAAAAGCGGCGCAACTCGGCGAATTGGGCGAACGATTTTTGACTGACAGGCGTCCCTCGCTGGAGGGGCAGATCGCGAATCTGGCCGACGAGATCGCCTACAACAATCACGATGTGGATGACGGCTTGCGCTCCGGCCTGATCACATTGGAACAATTGGCGACGGTACCTTTGGTTGCCGAGCATCTCCGGGCTGTACAGGATCAGTATCCAGAATTGAGTGGTCGTCGTGTGGTTCACGAGACAGTGCGGCGCATGATCAATACCCTTGTGACGGATCTGATCCGCCAGAGCGCACGGAATATCGCCGAGCACAATCTGCAAACACTGGAAGATGTGCGCAATGCACCGGCATTGATCGCATTCAGCGCCGAACTCAACAACAAGCAAAAGGAGCTGAAGCGGTTTCTGCATGTGCATTTGTACCGGCATTACCGGGTGATGCGGATGAGTGCCAAGGCGCAACGCATCATTCGGGAATTGTTTGGCGCATTTATGGCAGAGCATCGCTTGCTGCCGACTCAGTACCAGACTGGCCGGGGTGAGTCGGATGCGGAGCGTGCCAGAGTGGTAGCTGATTACATCGCAGGGATGACTGATCGCTATGCGATACGCGAACACAGGCGGCTATTCGCCATCGAGGAGTCATAGCGCTGTTGGCTGGCCGGTGGCTCGGCGGGTCTCATGCGTCGCAGGTTGCTGACAGTCATGAATAAAGGTAAGATTCCAGCCCTTTCGCTTTTGTAATTGGGTATGAGTATGTGTATGGCGACATGTGTCGTCTTTTTTTGCTTTAACGGGGCGCAGAAATATGGGCCGCCGAGCCGGGCGCGACCAAGGCTGAACGGGGATGGTGGGCGATAAGGCTGTAGCCACCGTTTCAGTACCTAAAGCGTAGTGTTGGAACATCCAGTTTGATTTGATAGAGGTACACCGTGGTTAACTCTTATTTGCCAAAGCAGCAAGGTTTGTATGATCCGCGCCAAGAGCGCGATGCCTGTGGTGTGGGTTTTGTCGCCCATATCAAGGGAAAGAAAAGCCATGACATGGTCAGCCAAGGTTTGCTGATCCTTGAAAATCTGACGCATCGCGGCGCGGTCGGTGCAGACCCGCTGGCCGGCGACGGTGCGGGCATTTTGTTGCAGGTGCCGGATGCATTCTTCCGTACCCAGTGCGCGGCACGCGGGGTGCAGTTGCCCGAAGCGGGTCGTTATGGCGTGGGCATGATGTTCCTGCCATCGGATGCGCAGGCGCGCGCCGCCTGTGAACAGATCGTTGCCGAGAAGATCGCCGCCGAAGGGCAAAACTTGCTGGGCTGGCGCGACGTACCGGTGAACAGCGCCATTCTGGGTGAGAGCGTCAAGCTGGTCGAGCCTGTCGTGCGCCAGGTGTTCATCGGCTGTGGTGCGAACTGCGCCGACCAGGATGCCTTCGAGCGCAAGCTGTTCGTCATTCGCAAGACCACCGAACATGCCGTGCGCGCATTGTCCGGCAATCAGTCGCAGGGTTTCTACATTCCTTCGCTGTCTTCCCGCACCATCGTATACAAGGGCATGTTGCTGGCCGACCAGGTCGGCAAGTATTACCCCGATCTGCAAGACAGCACGGTGGTCTCGGCGCTGGCGCTGGTGCACCAGCGTTTCTCCACCAACACCTTCCCGACCTGGGATCTGGCGCACCCGTTCCGCATGATCGCCCACAACGGCGAAATCAACACCGTGCGCGGCAACGTCAACTGGATGACCGCGCGCCATGCCGCGATGTCTTCCAAGTTCCTGGGTGAAGACCTGGAGAAGCTGTGGCCGCTGATCGCTGAAGGTCAGTCCGACTCCGCCTGTTTCGACAACGCGCTGGAACTGCTGGTTGCGGGCGGCTACTCACTGCCGCACGCGATGATGATGCTGATTCCGGAAGCTTGGGCCGGCAACCCGCTGATGGACGAAGAGCGACGCGCATTCTACGAATACCATGCCGCGCTGATGGAGCCGTGGGACGGCCCGGCCGCCGTGGCCTTCACCGACGGCCAGATGATAGGCGCGACGCTGGACCGTAACGGCCTGCGTCCGGCTCGTTACCTGATCACCGATGACGATGTGGTGCTGATGGCCTCCGAAATGGGCGTACTGCCCATCCCGCAGCACAAGATCGTCAAGAAATGGCGTCTGCAACCCGGCAAGATGTTCCTGATTGACATGCAGGCGGGTCGCATCGTCAGCGATGTCGAGTTGAAGAACCAGCTGGCCACCGCCAAGCCCTACCGCCAGTGGATCGAACAGTCGCGCTATTTCCTGGGCGACCTGCCTGAAGCGGGTGATGCACCCGGCCTGACAGCCTCGCTGCTGGACACCCAGCAGGCCTTCGGCTACACACAGGAAGACTTGAAGTTCATCCTGGCCCCGATGGCCTCCGCAGGCGAAGAAGCCACCGGTTCCATGGGTACCGACAGCGCCCTGCCGGTGCTGTCCAACAAGGACAAGGTGTTCTACAACTACTTCAAGCAGCTGTTCGCGCAGGTGACCAATCCGCCGATCGACCCGATCCGCGAAGAGATCGTGATGTCGCTGACTTCGTTCATCGGCCCCAAGCCCAACCTGCTGGGTGTGGACGAAACCAATCCGCCGCTGCGTCTGGAAGTGCACCAGCCGGTGCTGACCAACGACGACTTGGCCCGTTTGCGCGACATCGCCCGTCTGACCGATGGTCGCTACAAGTCGCAGGTGCTGGACATCACTTACCCGGCAGCCGAGGGTGCCGCAGGTTGTGAGGCCGCAGTGGCCGCACTGTGCGCTGCCGCTGACCGCGCCGTGGCTGACGGCTACAACGTGCTGATTCTGTCCGACCGCAGCGTCTCGGCTGCTCGTGTCGCCATCCCGGCGCTGCTGGCTACCGCAGGCGTGCATCACCATCTGGTGCGCGAAGGCCTGCGCACCAGCGCGGGTCTGGTGGTGGACACCGGCTCCGCCCGCGAGACTCACCACTTCGCATTGCTGGCAGGTTACGGTGCTGAAGCGGTCTGCCCGTGGCTGGCGCTAGCCACCATAGAGAATCTCGCGCCTAAATTGCCAGGTGCGCCATCTGCCAAGGAAGTGGGCAAGCGCCTCATCAAGGCGGTCAGCAAGGGCTTGCACAAAGTGATGTCGAAGATGGGCATCTCCACCTACCAGTCCTACTGCGGCGCGCAGATTTTCGAGGCCATCGGCCTTAACTCCGCCTTTGTGGCGAAGTATTTCACCGGCACTGCAACCCAGATCGAAGGCATCGGTATCAATGAAGTCGCAGAGGAAGCCGTGCGTATCCATCGCGCGGCCTTCGGCAGCGATCCGGTGCTGGCCAACGCACTGGATGCCGGCGGCGACTACGCCTTCCGCATCCGTGGCGAAGAACACATGTGGACGCCGGACTCCATCGCCAAGCTGCAACATGCGACCCGTGCCAACAATCCCGCAACCTACAAGGAATATGCCAAGCTGATCAATGATCAGGCCAGCAAGCTGAAGACGCTGCGCGGTCTGTTCCGCATCAAGTCGGCGGGCGCTGCCGTGCCGCTGGAAGAAGTCGAGTCGGCCAAGGATATTGTCAAACGCTTTGCCACCGGCGCGATGTCGCTGGGCTCGATCTCCACCGAGGCGCACACCACCCTGGCGCAGGCGATGAACCGTATCGGCGGCAAGTCCAACACCGGCGAAGGTGGCGAGGATCCCAACCGCTTCCGCAAACTGAAGGCCGGCGAAATGCTGTCCGACATCATCGGCAAGAACCGCATCGAGTCCGACCGCGTGATGCTGGAAGGCGATTCGCTGCGCTCCGCGATCAAGCAGGTCGCGTCTGGCCGTTTCGGCGTGACCATCGAATATCTGGCCAATGCTGACCAGATTCAGATCAAGATGGCGCAGGGCGCAAAGCCCGGCGAAGGCGGCCAGTTGCCCGGCGGCAAGGTGTCCGAGTACATCGGCAAGCTGCGCCACTCGGTGCCTGGCGTCGGTCTGATCTCGCCGCCTCCGCACCACGACATCTATTCGATCGAAGACCTGGCCCAGCTGATCCATGACCTGAAGAACGCCAATCCGAGCGCTTCCATCTCGGTGAAGCTGGTGTCCGAGATCGGCGTCGGCACCGTGGCCGCAGGCGTGTCCAAGGCCAAGGCCGACCATATCGTGGTATCCGGCTTCGACGGCGGCACGGGTGCTTCCCCGCTGTCCTCCATCAAGCACGCTGGCACACCTTGGGAACTGGGTCTGGCCGAAGCGCAACAAACGCTGGTGTTGAACCAGTTGCGCGGTCGTGTGCGCCTGCAAGTGGACGGCCAGATGAAGACTGGCCGCGACGTGCTGATCGGTGCGTTGCTGGGTGCGGACGAATTCGGCTTTGCCACTGCCCCGCTGGTGGTGGGCGGCTGCATCATGATGCGCAAGTGCCACCTCAATACCTGCCCGGTCGGTGTGGCTACGCAAGACCCGGCACTGCGCAAGAAATTCACCGGCCAGCCCGAGCACGTGGTCAACTATTTCTTCTTCGTCGCCGAAGAAGTGCGCGCGCTGATGGCCGAAATAGGCATCCGCAAGTTCGACGACCTGATCGGCCGTTCCGACCTGTTGGAGATGAATGAAGGCATCGCCCACTGGAAATCCAAAGGGCTGGACTTCGGCAAGATTTTCCATCAGCCGGACGTGGCTGCCAGCGTGGCGCGTCTGCACGCGGAATCGCAGGACCACGAACTGGTCAAGGCGCTGGACAACACCCTGATCGCTGCCGCACAGCCCGCGCTGAACGGCAAGCAGCCGGTGGTGATCGAAAGCGCCATCGGTAGCGTGAACCGCACCGTGGGCACCATGCTGTCGCATGAAGTCGCCAAGCGCTACGGCAATGCCGGATTGCCCGCCGACACCATTACCGTCAACCTGACCGGCACTGCCGGCCAGAGTTTCGGCGCCTTCCTGGCGCAGGGTGTGACTTTCAACCTCACCGGCGAGGGTAACGACTATGTCGGCAAGGGGCTGTGCGGTGGCCGCATCGCCATCAAGCCTGCCGCCGATTGCCCGATCCAGGCATCCGAGAACATCATCGTCGGCAATACCGTGCTGTATGGTGCGACCGCTGGTGAATGCTATTTCAACGGTGTGGCCGGTGAACGCTTCGCGGTACGCAATTCCGGTGCCATCGCGGTGGTCGAAGGCGTGGGTGACCACGGCTGCGAATACATGACTGGCGGTCTGGTGATCGTGCTGGGCGAGACAGGCCGCAACTTTGCTGCCGGCATGTCCGGAGGCGTGGCTTTTGTGCTGGATGAGTCGGGCGACTTCAAACAGCGCTGCAATCTGGCGCAAGTCGCGCTGGAGCCTATCCCCGAGGAACTGGAGGCGGCGGAAAGTGAGCCAGAGAGCCATGGTCGCGTTCATTTCAATCACCTCAATAAGGCCGATGAACATGTGCTGCGCGAGCACGTTGAAAAGCACCTGTTGTACACAGGCAGCGAACGTGCAAGATTGATTCTGGAAAACTGGTCGGCCTACCTGCCCAAGTTCACTAAGGTGATGCCGACCGAATATCGTCGCGCGCTGCAAGAGATGGCCGCGCAACAAACCAAGCAAGAGGAGGCTGCATAATGGGTAAGCCAACCGGATTCATGGAATTCCAACGTTTGAGCGAGGCCTACCAGCCGGTCGCTGTACGTCTGCACCACTACAAGGAATTCGTTCAGACCCTCACCGATGACCAAGCCAATACCCAGGCTGCGCGCTGCATGGATTGCGGCGTGCCGTTCTGCAACAACGGCTGCCCGGTCAACAACATCATCCCGGACTGGAACGACCTAGTGTATCGCGGTGACTGGAAGGAGGCGCTGGATGTGCTGCATTCCACCAACAACTTCCCCGAGTTCACCGGCCGTATCTGCCCCGCCCCGTGTGAGGCCGCCTGCACGCTAAACATCGAGCAGTCTGCCGTGGGTATCAAGTCCATCGAGCACGCCATCATAGACAAGGGTTGGGAAAATGGCTGGGTCACCCCGCAACCGGCACCCGTCAAGAGCGGCAAGAAGGTCGCCATCGTCGGCGGCGGTCCTGCCGGTCTGGCTGCCGCGCAGCAACTGGCGCGCGCCGGTCACGCCGTGACAGTGTTCGAAAAGAATTCCCGCGTCGGCGGTCTGCTGCGCTACGGCATCCCCGACTTCAAGTTCGAGAAATCGAACATTGACCGCCGCATGGAACAGATGCGCGCCGAGGGCGTGGAATTCCGCACTCAAGTGTGGGTCGGCAAGGAAATGCCGGGCAAGGGCACGGCCAACGACGCCACGACCGCCGTTAGTCCGGAAGCGCTGCTGGTCGAGTTCGACGCTGTGGTGCTGACCGGCGGTTCCGAGACGCCGCGTGACCTGCCGGTGCCGGGCCGTGAACTTGATGGCGTGCATTTCGCGCTGGAATTCCTGATCCCGCAGAACAAGGAAGTGGCTGGCGACGGTCGCAATCCGATTCACGCCGACGGCAAGCATGTCGTGGTCATCGGTGGCGGCGACACCGGCTCTGACTGCGTGGGCACGTCCAACCGCCACGGCGCGGCAGCTATCACGCAGTTCGAGGTGATGCCGCGTCCGCCCGAGCAGGAAAACGGCCCGATGACCTGGCCTTACTGGCCGCTCAAGATGCGCACCTCCAGCTCGCACGACGAAGGCTGCTCAAGAGACTGGTCGGTAACCACCAAAGCATTCGTTGGCGAGAACGGCAAGCTGACCGGCCTCGCAGCCGCCCGCGTCGAATGGAAAGATGGCAAGCTGACCGAGATTCCCGGTAGCGAATTCACCGTCAAGGCCGATTTGGTGTTCCTGGCGATGGGCTTTACCAATCCAATCGCCAAGATGCTGGAAGCGTTCGGTGTGGAGAAAGATCCGCGCGGCAACGCCAAGGCTGCTACCGACGGCGCCGGTTGCTATCAGACCAATGTCGCTAAGGTGTTCGCCGCAGGCGATATGCGTCGCGGTCAGTCGTTGGTGGTGTGGGCGATCCGTGAAGGGCGCCAGGCCGCCCGTGCGGTGGACGAGTTCCTGATGGGGTCTTCGGTGTTGCCACGCTAACTTCTCAGCTCAACAAAGCCGGGCGCATCGTGCGCCCGGTTAACAAAATCAAGGGTACACATGAACTTCAAACTCAAAAACGACAATTTCCTGCGCGCCTTGCTGCGTCAGCCTACCGATTACACGCCGATGTGGATGATGCGTCAGGCCGGGCGATTCCTGCCGGAATACCGCGCGACCCGTGCGCGTGCAGGCAGTTTTCTGGGCTTGTGTAAAAACCCTGACTTCGCAACCGAAGTGACCATGCAGCCACTTGACCGCTATCCGCTGGATGCGGCCATCCTGTTCTCCGACATTCTGACCGTGCCAGATGCGATGGGGCTGGGCTTGTATTTCGCAGAAGGGGAAGGCCCGAAATTCGAGCGTCCGTTGCGCGACGAAGCAGCAATCAAAGCGTTGCAAGTACCGGATATCGACAAGACCTTGCGCTATGTGACCGATGCGGTTTCGCAGATACGCAAGACACTGGATGGCCGCGTGCCACTGATCGGCTTCTCCGGTAGCCCGTTCACCTTGTCATGCTACATGGTCGAAGGCGGCGGCAGCGACGATTACGCGAAGGTCAAGACCCTGATGTACAACGAGCCCAAGCTGATGCACCACATTCTGGAGGTGACCACTCAGGCGGTGATCGCTTATCTGAATGCGCAGATCGAAGCGGGCGCGCAAGCTGTGATGATTTTTGATTCCTGGGGTGGCGTGCTGTCGCATTCGGCATTCCACGAATTTTCGCTCGCCTACACGCAGCGCATCGTTGACGGTCTGATCAAGGAAAAAGACGGCGTGCGTATTCCTAACGTCGTGTTCACCAAGGGTGGTGGTTTGTGGATCGAGAGCATCGCCAACACCGGCTGCGATGCGATCGGTCTGGACTGGACCATGGATATCGGTATCGCAAGGCAGAAGGTCGGCCACAAGGTGGCATTGCAGGGCAACCTCGATCCAGCGGTGCTGTTTGCCAACCCGGGAGCGATTCGCAACGAAGTCGAGAAAGTCCTTGGTAGCTATGGTTACGGAAGCGGACACGTGTTCAACTTGGGGCATGGTATTTCCCAGCATACCAATCCCGAGCATGTCGCAGCGCTAGTTGCAGCAGTACATGAGCTGAGCCGCAAGTATCACTAAGCGTCAGGATGAGCAGTAAACAAAAAACCGCAGGCGAGAGCCTGCGGTTTTTTGTTGGCGAAATGATAAAGTATTTTTATAACCAGTAGCTTGTATGGGCTTCGGTCGAGGGGTAAGTATTATTGATTTGAAAGATTGCGAAAATATTGCAGCAAAGTCCTTGACGTTTTGTTTCAGGTGTCTATAATGCGCGGCTCTTCGCTGCTGGCGGGGCGGTGTGACGGGGTGGTTTGATAGAAAACCACTTAATAATCAGGCATCTGATTATGTTGCGCGGTTCAGTGTGG
>JAQTZW010000008.1 GCA_028687575.1 Gallionella sp.
TACGGTTTTTTAACCAAAGGCGATTCCAGATAGGATTTGAAATCGTCGGAATGCAAAAACGTGCTGAAAGCCACGTCAATAAAGGGCTACAGCGAAATGAACTTAAAATCTACCGGACAGTAGTGATGTCTCCTTGAAAATTACCAAGGGCACAACTCCGACAACGCTTGGATTTGATTTCACTCAAGATGGAGTTAACTTTATCAAGGCTGAATCAATAACCAGAGATGGAAACATTGTTGAATCGACATTCTCAAAAATTGGCGAAAAAACGCATGAAGCTCTAAAGCGATCTCAAATTGCAGATAGTGATGTTCTGGTCACCATCGCAGGCATATACCTTGGAAAAATAGGGCTTGTTCGTAAACAACATTTACCGGCAAATACGAATCAGGCTGTGGCAATTGTGAGGCTTGATAAAGCTAAAGCGAGCCCTGAATTCATCAAATATTTTCTTCTCACCCCAAGTACGACTTCGTACTTAAATATGTTGTGCCCACAGTCAGCACAACCAAATCTAAATCTAACGCAATTAGGAAACCTTAAGTTCAATCTTCCAGCGTTGTCGTATCAGAAGAAAATCGCCGCCATCCTCAGCAGCTACGACGACCTGATCGAGAACAACCGGCGGCGCATCGAGCTGCTGGAAAAGATGGCCGAGGAGCTCTACCGCGAGTGGTTTGTGCGCATGCGCTTTCCCGGCCACAAGAAGGTGAAGATAGTTAAAGGCGTGCCAGAGGGATGGAGGATGGAGAAGCTTGATAAAGCTTTCCAATACACTGGTGGCGGCACACCTTCTAAGGAAGTAAACCGATACTGGGAAGGTGGAGAGGTAAATTGGTTCACACCTTCAGACATTACGGGTGCCGATGGAATCTATTTGGAACGGTCCGGCGAGCAATGCACTGAGGAAGGCTTTAACAGTAGTTCGGCAAAGATGTTTCCGGCGTATTCGGTAATGCTAACGAGTCGAGCCACCATCGGAGCAATCGGCATCAATTTGACACCTGCTTGTACCAACCAAGGTTTTATTACCTGTATCCCGAACGAGCAGTATCCGCTGCCATACCTGTATCACTGGATAAAGCTGGCGAAGCCGCATTTTGAACTGCTTGCTGTCGGCGCAACTTTCGCCGAGCTGACGAAGGGGACCTTTAAGCGCATCGAGATTTTGACGCCGCCCGAACTGATCGTTACTGAGTTTGTGCAGATTGTGTCGCCTTTGTTCCAAGCCATCGAAAATCATCTTCGAGCAAACAAAAAACTGACCGAAACGCGAGACATGCTTCTCCCCCGCCTCATCTCCGGCAAACTTTCCGTCGAGCATCTCGACATCCAGTTCCCACCCAGCATGGAGGAATTCGCCTCATGAAATTTGAAACCTTCAAAGCAGGTGCGTGGAAACCACGCTACCAGTACAAGAGCTTCGAGCCGGTGACGGTGGATCATGCGTGGATATGGGAAGATGCCACGATCAACACGCTGCTGGAGGCGGCCAACCGCGCGCTGGGTGAGCTGAATGCCTTTTCGCTGATCGTGCCCGACATTGACCTGTTCATCGAGATGCATGTGGTGAAAGAGGCGCAGACTTCCAGCCGCATCGAGGGTACGCAGACCGGCATCGACGAGGCGCTGATGTCTGAGGAACAGATTCAACCGGAAAAGCGCGACGACTGGCGCGAGGTGCGCAATTACATCGAGGCGGTGAATACGGCGATTGCCGAATTGAAAAATCTGCCGCTGTCGAACCGTCTGCTGAAACAGACCCACGAAATCCTGATGCGCGGGGTGCGCGGCGAGCACAAGCAGCCGGGCGAGTTCCGTACCAGCCAGAACTGGATCGGCGGCTCCAGCCTGACCGATGCGGTGTTCATTCCGCCCCATCCGGATGGCGTGCCTGCGCTGATGGGCGACCTGGAAATGTTCTGGCATAACGAGGAGATCGTGGTGCCGCACCTGATCCGGCTGGCGATCAGTCATTATCAGTTCGAGACCATTCACCCTTTCCTCGACGGCAATGGCCGTATCGGGCGCTTGATGGTTCCGCTGTATCTGGTCGGCCACGGCTTGCTGGCGAAGCCTTCGCTGTATCTTTCGGATTTTTTCGAGCGCAACCGGGCCAGTTATTACGATGCTCTGATGCGGGTGCGAGAGTCGAACGACCTGATCCATTGGGTGCGCTTCTTCCTGCAAGGGGTGGCGGAAACCGCTACCAAGGGGCGCGATGTGTTCCGGCAGGTGCTGGCATTGCGCACCGATGCGGAACAGGCCGTGCTGGAGTTGGGGCGCCGGGCGGTGAGCGGGCGCAAGGTATTGAACTTGCTCTATCGCAAGCCGGTGGTAACGGCAGCCGATATAGCGCGGGTGCTGGAAATTAGTACGCCGACAGCCAACACCTTGATCCGGGAGTTCGAGGGGGTGGGCTTGCTGAAAGAGATTACCGGCCAGCAACGGGGGCGGGCATATGCATTTGATCGTTACCTAAGACTTTTTGTTAGTTAAAGAAAACGGTCTTTCTTTAACTAAGGCTGAAGTTAAGTTAAAGTTCAGAAAATAGGACAAAACGGGGATTTTGAAGCGCATGGCGAATTTCATTTCCGAAGACCAGATCGAACAGGCCTTGGTGCAGAAGCTCCAGCATTTGCACGGCTTCGATGTGCTCGACTGCTATACGGCAGTTGCGGAAGACCTGAACGACGGCTCGAACCGCGCCCATAAGCGCGATGTAATCTTGACGGATCGGGTGCGTGAGGCAGCTAAGCGTCTGAATCCAGATGTTCCTGAGGCTGCCATCGAGAGCGCGTTGGAAAAGCTGCTCGATCGGCGGCAGGCGATGACGCTGATTGCAGCGAATCGGGAAATCTACGGCCTGCTGCGCGACGGCATTGAAGTGGAATTCGATGATGCGCAGGGCAAACGCCAGCAAGAGCGCGTTTGCCTGCTGGATTTCAACACGCCTGAGAACAACCGTTATCTCGCGGTGACCCAACTTTGGATCAAGGGTGAGCGCGGTTTCCGTAGACCGGATGTGTTGCTGTATGTGAATGGTATTCCGCTGGTGTTCATTGAGCTGAAAAACTCGAACGTGAAACTGCGCAATGCCTATGACGACAACCTGGCGACGTACAAGGCCGAGATTCCGCAACTGTTCCTGACCAATGCATTTTGCGTGCTGTCCAACGCCATCGAGACCAAGGTGGGCAGCATCACGGCGGAGTGGGAGCATTTCTTCAACTGGCTGCGCGCCGATGACGAGAAACAGAAGATAGACCGCAAGGCGATACGCGAGCAGGGTACCAGTCTGGAAGGTTTGATTGCGGGCCTGCTACCGCAACGCAGGCTGCTCGACTATGTAGAGAATTTCATTCTCTACTACAAGGAAAGTTCGAAAATCATCGCGCAGAACCACCAGTTTATCGGCGTGAACCGGGCCTATGACGCTTTTCTCAAGCGCAATGAATTGGCGGGCAAGCTGGGCGTGTTCTGGCATACGCAGGGTTCGGGCAAGAGTTTTTCGATGATTTTCTATGCCCGTAAAATCTTCCGCAAAGAGACGGGGAATTTTACGTTCGTGGTGGTGACGGATCGCGACGATCTGGACGGGCAGATTTACCGCAACTTCCTGCACACCGGCACGGTGGGGCCGAAGGAGGTCGCGCAGCCCAAGGATAGCGAGGAGATGCGTCGTTTCCTCGGACAAAATAAGCGTGTGGTGTTTACGCTGATCCAGAAGTTTCGTTTTGATAAAGGCCGTGAATATCCGCTGTTGTCCGGGCGCGACGACATCATCGTGATCGTGGACGAGGCGCACCGCACGCAATACAAATCACTGGCCGAGAACATGCGCACCGGCTTGCCCAACGCGCAATACCTGGCTTTCACCGGCACGCCGCTCTTGGGGCGAGAGCGCAAGACCAATGCGTGGTTTGGTGGCTATGTATCGGAATACAACTTCCAGCAGTCCATGGACGACGGTGCGACCGTGCCGCTGTTCTACGAGAAGCGCGTACCGGAGGTATTGATCCAGAACGCGGAATTGAGTGACGAGTTTTACGAGATTCTGGAAAACGAAAATCTGGATGAGGCGCAGCAGGCCAAGCTGGAGCAACGGTTTTCTACTGAGGTGGAAGTCATCAAGCGCGACGACCGGCTGGAGAAGATTGCGCAGGACATCGTGTTTCACTTTCCCCGGCGGGGTTATCTGGGCAAGGGGCTGGTGGTGTCGCTGGATAAATTTACCGCTGTGAGGATGTACGACAAGGTGCAACGGTTGTGGAAGGAAGAGATAAGAAACCTGAAGGGGGTTATTGGCAGAACAGCTAACGAGGTTGAGAAACGGCGGCTTGAACAGATCGTCGAGTACATGCGCCGGGTGGAAATGGCGGTGGTGATTAGCGAGGATGCGGACGAAGATAAGAAATTCGCCGACCAGCAGCTGGACATCAAGCCGCACCGGGCGCGCATGAACAACCCGGACGAACACGGCCACGACATCGAATACAGCTTCAAAGAGGCAGAGCATCCGCTGCAACTGGTGTTCGTCTGCGCGATGTGGCTGACTGGCTTTGATGCGCCCACCCTTTCTACGCTGTATCTGGATAAGCCGATGAAGGGGCACACCCTGATGCAAACCATCGCCCGCGCGAACCGGGTGACATCGTGGAAGATCAACGATATCGAGAAACGCAACGGCGAGATCGTGGATTACTACAACGTGTTTCGCAACATGAAGAGGGCACTGAAGGACTACGCGCAAGGGGGTGACGAGGAAGACCAACCGGTAAAGGAAAAGGCGGAGCTGTTCCGCCTGCTGGACGAGGCGATTGAGCAGGGATTGAACTTTTGCCACGAGAAAAATGTTGCGTTGCGCGAGGTGTTGGGTAACGACGATGTGTTCAAGAACATCGGGCGCTTCAACGTGTTTGCCAATGAGTTGCTGGCGAACGATGAATGGCGCAGGTCGTTTAACGTTTACGAAAACACCATTTCGTCACTGTATGAGGCATGCAAGCCGGAGATTATGGGGCGCGGCAAGAAGTGTAAGACGCGCGAGATTGCGGCATTTCAGTATTTGCGCGGGGTGATAGACAGCCTGATTGAACAGAAAGACATTGATGCAATCAGCCTGAAGATTGCCGAGCTGCTGGACGAGAGTGTGGTGGTGAACGATGCCGAGGCGTTCAAGGCACGGCAGTACAGCGCGGAATACAAGATTATCCAGAAGGGCAAGACCTGGGATTTGAGCAAGATTGACTTCGACAAGCTGCGCGGCGAATTCCAGCATGCAGCCTACAAGAACATCGAGATCGCCGACCTGCGCGCTTTCCTACAACACAAGCTGGCGCTGATGCTGCAACAAAACGCAACGCGTACCGATTTTGCACAGCGCTTGCAGGCGATCATTGATGCTTACAACTCGGGCGGTACATCAACAGAAAATTCGTATGAGGAGTACTTAAAGTTTACGGCTGATTTGCGAGATGAAGAAGAGCGGCACATTCGAGAAGGGCTGAGCGAAGACGAGCTGGAACTGTTCGACCTGCTGAAAAAGGACAAGATGACGCAAGAGGAAACACAAAAGGCCAAGCTCGCCGCGAAGACGTTGCTGCATCGCCTACTCGAAGAACATCCCAAGGTGCTGGTGCAGGATTGGTTCAAGGATACGCAAACACAGAAGCAGGTGCGCTCCGTTGTTGAGCAGGTACTCGATCACGATTTGCCGGAAAGCTACGACCGTGTCCTATTCAGGGAAAAATGCGACAACGTGTTTTACCTGATGCTTGATTATGCGAGCCACAGCAGGAAGTGGGCGGCATAACTTTACTTTCGGGGAGGCTATTGATTTGGCTAGATTATGTTTGAACTCAGAAGCTCACTTCACCTCAACCCCTCCCAGCCTCCCCTTATCAGGGGAGGAGCGGACTTGGCTCTCCCCTGATAAGGGGGGGTCTCAAGACTTCAAACTTCACTTGGCCGAATCAATAATAAGGGGGAGTGCGTATGCTCTGCGTACGGCGCTGAATGTGGCTAGGGTGAAATATGGAATTCTTCGAGCAGTCTGATAACAACAACTGGACGCCGGTGACTGCCACCGGGCTGGCCGGGTATGCGGTGGCGGCGCTGCTGGTTTTGTGGCTGGCGCATGGGGAGTATCGCTGGGTGTTCGTGCTGGACAGCGCGAACCTGGCGTTTCATGAGGCGGGGCATCCGCTGTTCGGCATGCTTAACGACCGGCTGACGGTGTACGGCGGGACGCTGGCGCAGCTGCTGTTTCCGTTGGCGGTGCTGGTGTCGTTCTACCGCCAGCGCGCGACGTTCTCCTGCGCGTTCGCGGTGCTGTGGCTGGGCGACAATCTGTTCAATATCGCGGTGTACATGGCCGATGCGCGCACGCAGGTGTTGCCGCTGGTGGGTAACGGCGAGCATGACTGGACGGAAATCTTCAGCCGCTGGGGAGTGTTGCAGTGGGATACCGGCATCGCCGCAACGGTGCGTCTGACCGGCTGGCTGGTGGTGATAGGCGCAGGCCTGTGGCTGGGCTACCGTAAACTCGCCGAAGACGCCTAGCCTCCCGTTTCACGTTTCCCGTTTCCCGTTTCCCGTTTCCCGTTTCCCGTTTCCCGTTTCCCGTTTCCCGTTTCCCGTTTCCCGTTTCAAGGTTTCCCGATCTCCCGATACAGCCGGTAGTGTTCGTTCATGTCGCCCTTGCGGCTGCCTTCCCAGATTAGTTCGTAGCGCAGCGGGTCCATCAGCGGGCGCGACAGTTTGTCGCCCTGGATCAGGCGCAGGGTGCAGACGCGGTCGGGGTCGCGTTTGGTGATGACATTTGCGAAGTAGTGCAGCATGGCGCGCTGGGCATCGCCCAGGCCGATGTTGCGGGCGACGCAGTTGTATTCGGCGGGCATCGCTGTTTTGAGCGACAACGCCATGCTGCGGTAGCTCTTGCCGCTGTCCAGCCAGGGCAGCCACAGCGTCATCGCCAGTATCCAGATCAGCGTGGTGCCGGCGGCCCAGTTGACCACTGCGCGGCGCATCGAGCGTCCCACCCGCCACACCAGCAACAGCCACAGCACGGTGGCGGCCAGCGCGACGCCGAAGCGGAAGCGCTGCAATTCCGGCTCGAAGCCGGGCTGCATCTCTTTTAGCCAAATGGTGATCTTGGCGTGGTTGTCCAGCAGCAGGCCGGCCCAGCCCCACCACATCAGGATGGCGAGCAGCGCGAAGGTCATCAGGCCGAACCAGTCGAGCGCGTTGGCCGCGCCGCGCTTCAACATGGACAGCGAGGCGGCGGCCAGCAGTGCCAGCGGCAGCAGCATCGGCAGCGCGAACACTTCGCGGATGTTGGGGGTCAGGCTCAGGGTGACGAACATCACGACGAAAGTCAGCAGCGGCAGTTGCAGATCGTCGCGCTGAGTGATGCGGCGGCGTTCGCGCCACACCGCCCAGGTCGCCAGCGGCAGCGCAGGCCAGGCCAGCCAGGTCAGATTTTTCAGATAGTAGAGCAGGTCGTCTTGCGGGCCTTTCCGGATGTAGGCCAGCCAGTTGCCGATGTTGTGCGACCAGGCCCAGCTGGCGAACAGTTCCGGCGAACGCTGGTAGAGCAGTAGCGGCCAGATGGTGAGCCAGGGGAGTGCTACCAGCAGCGCCAGCAGCAGGCTGTAGGCGTGGGCGCGACGGCGCCAGCTGGCGAACAGTGCGGGCAGTAGCAGGCCGATCAGCAGCAGCCAGAGCGGGGCGATGAAGCCTTTGGCCATGAAGCCGATGCCGGTTCCCGTGCCCAGCCAGAATGCGGCGCGCAGCGGGCGTTCCTGTGAGTAGGTGAAACCGTACAGCATCATCGCGCAACTGGTGAGCAGGGCCAAATCGGTGATCAGTTGGTGGGCGCGCACCAGCAGGCCCAGGCAGCCGATCAGGATCACCGCAGCGGCCCAGCCGCGATTTTCGCCGTACAGTTTGCGCGAGGTCAGTCCCAGAAACAGCAGCGTCAGCGCGCTGTACAGGCCGCTGGCCAGCCGCGCGCCGTCATGCAGCGACAGCAGCGGCGAGAATAGTGAGGCCATGCCCGCTGCGGTCCAGTAGAACAGCGGCGGGTTGGCCATGTAGGGCTCGCCCGCCAGTGTGGGTACCAGCCAGTCGCCGCTTTGCAGCATCGAGTAAATCACGCCGAAACTATAGGCTTCGTCGGGCTTCCAGGGGTCGTGACCGACCAGCCCCGTGCCCAGCCAGATCAGGCAGAGCAGGGCCAGCATCGCCGCCTTGGTGGGCGTGATGGGGTGCGGGTCGGTGGGCTTCAGGAAATACATCGGGTTCAGCGCACGATCTTGACGGCTTCGCCGGGCTTCGGTTCGCCTGCGGGGTAATGGTCGTTGATCAGGCGCAGGTAGCTTTCAGCCGAGGGGCCTAGCGGCGAATCATGCGCCAGCGAGGCGAAGGTCTCGCCGCCCTGTGCGGTGATGACGTGCAGCGCCAGCGGTCTGAGCAGCTGGCGCTCGGCGTCGCTGATGGCGTGGAAGCTGCGCACGGTGTCGAACACCGCATCGCGGTAGGCGCTGATGTTGTCGGTGTTTTTGCCCTGCGCCTGCAATACGAAGGCCTGCTTGTTCAGATAAACCACGCCGCCGATGTCGTTGGGCAGTTCATACAGCGCGCCGGGCAGGCCAGCCAGATCGAGCCGGGTGATCTGCGCGCCATAACCGGAGATGCGGCGCGCGTATTCGTCAGGCGTACCGCGCGGCGAATTGTCCAGCTTCATCTGCATCATCGCCTCGCCGCCGGGGCTGACGGCGATCAGCGCGCTGGGCAGGTTATGTAGCTGCCAGGTCTTAGGAAACTGCAAGGCGATGCCGAGTTCGCCGTGGTAGAAGGCGTTGTCACGCACCACGCCCTGTTCGCGGCTGTCGTTGAACACCAGCCCTTCGATGGCGGCCAGATATTCCTTGCGTCCGGTGAAGTGGGCGTGCGGCGCTGCGTTCTTGTCGGCTTCGCCGACTGCCTGTTGCAAGCGGGTGTCATTGTCCGGGTGGCTGGCGAACAGGCCGTGATAGCGGCGCGGTTCGCGGCCTTCCTTCTTGGCGAGTTCGGCGTCCTGCAACTCCTGATTCTTCAACACGCCGATCACCTTGATGATGGCTTGCGGGTCGTAGTCGGTACGCGCCAGGTATTCCGCGCCCAGCCGGTCGGCTTCCAGCTCGTGTTCGCGGCCATAGCCTGACAGCAGCGCGCCGCCGATGACGTTGGTCAGATTGCGCGCGCCCGAAGTGTTGATCTCGGGCACGAAGATGGAGGCGATGGTCAGGCCGATGTTGGCCGCCTGCGCCGCGCTCTGCTGGCGCACGCCGTGACGCGCAGTGACGTGGCCGATCTCGTGGCCCAGCACGGCAGCCAGTTCGGCTTCCGAATTCAGGTAGGCCATGATGCCGCGCGTGATGTAGATGTAGCCGCCGGGCAATGCGAAGGCGTTTATGTCGGGCGTATCCAGTACCGTGAAGTGGTATTGCAGGTTGGGGCGGTGACTTTGTCTGGCGACGCGTTGGCCGACGCTGTTGACGTATTCTTGTAGCGCCCGCGAACCATAGACCTTGTATTGCCGCTTGACCTGCTCATCGGCCTGACGACCCTCGGCGATTTCCTGACTTTCAGACATCATCACGAAATCATTGGTGCCGGTGACGGGGTTCTTTGCGCAACCGGCGAGCAGCAGGAAGAGCAGGCTGAATGACAATAGGCGCATGGTGACTCCTGTCGCGATAATTTGGGGTGTCGTGTGGGCGGTGCGTTAAATAAAAAAGGCAGCAAACGCTGCCTTTTGTAAGGTTGCCGTGCGAAGAGTTCCTTCGCGTTGCTGATTAGGCAGCCTTGTTGCCGTACTTCTGGCGGAACTTGTCAATACGACCGGCAGTGTCCATGATCTTCTGAGTGCCTGTGTAGAACGGGTGGCATTCAGAACAGACTTCGATGCCCAGCTTGTCTTTTGGCATGGAAGAACGGGTCTTGAAGGTGTTGCCGCAACTGCAAGTTACGGTGATTTCATGGTAATTCGGGTGAATGTCGGCTTTCATTTTTATCCTTGCGGGTGGTTTGATGCGGCGGGTGTGCGCATCCTGCTTGTTAGCTAGGGCGCGCATTATCCATAAAAAGAGCGGCTTGCGCAAATATTTGTGCAGGCCGCGGGTCGTTCCTGAGGTGTGGATTTGTCCAAGGCTCGCGACTCCGGCGTTGCGGGATTTGTGGTCGGCGTGGCGCATTCAGGGCGTTTGGCTTGCAGTGTTGCGTGACAGTCGGGGCTTAACATAAACTGCCACGCTTTGAGATTAGCGGGAGCGCCAATGTCGGCACTGAATCGGAACGATTATCGGACACTGGTGCTGTCCGCGCTGGGCGGGGCGCTGGAATTCTACGATTTCATCATCTTCGTGTTCTTCGCGCTGGTGATAGGCCAGTTGTTCTTTCCGCCGGACATGCCGGACTGGCTGCGGCAGTTGCAGACTTTCGCCATATTCGCGGCGGGCTATCTGGCGCGTCCGCTGGGTGGCATCATCATGGCGCATTTCGGCGACCTGCTGGGACGCAAGCGCATGTTCATGTTGAGCATCCTGCTGATGGCGCTGCCGACACTGGCGATCGGCCTGTTGCCCACTTATGCGGTGATAGGTGTTTGGGCGCCGCTGGCCTTGCTGGCCTTGCGCATTTTGCAAGGGGCGGCGATCGGCGGCGAGGTGCCGGGTGCCTGGGTGTTCGTTTCCGAGCATGTGCCGGCGCGGCATGTCGGTTTCGCCTGCGGCACACTGACAGCGGGGCTGACCGGCGGCATCCTGCTGGGATCGCTGGTGGCCTCGGCGGTCAATTCGGCCTATACGCCGGAGGAATTGCTGGCGCACGGCTGGCGCGTACCTTTCCTGTTGGGCGGCGCATTCGGTCTGCTGTCGGTGTGGCTGCGCCAGTGGCTGCACGAGACGCCGGTGTTCAAAGAGATGCAGGCGCGCCAGCAGTTGGCCGACGAGTTGCCACTGAAGACCGTGTTGCGTACCCATAGGCCGGCGGTGATCCTGACCATGGCGATGACCTGGTTGCTGTCCGCCGCGATCGTGGTGATGATTTTGATGACCCCGGTGCTGGTGCAAAAGCTGTATGCCGTTCCGGCTTCCGTCGCGTTGCAGGCCAATAGCATCGCCACGCTATTTTTGAGTGTGGGTTGTGTGGTGTTCGGGGTGCTGGCCGACCGCTTCGGGGCGGGGCGGGTGCTGATGGCGGGTTGCGTGGCGCTGGGCTATACCTCGATGTTGTTTTACCGGCAGATGGCGGTCGCGCCGGAACAGATCAACGCGCTGTACGCCCTGTGCGGATTTTGCGTCGGCGTGATCGGTGTGGTGCCGAGTGCGGCGGTGCGCGCCTTCCCGCCGGTGGTGCGCTTCTCCGGGTTGTCGTTCTCCTACAACGTGGCCTATGCGGTGTTTGGTGGACTGACGCCTGTGCTGGTCAGTATGTTGCTGCCGCTGGATAAGCTGGCACCGGCCCATTATGTGTTGTTACTGAGTGGCGTCGGGGTGGTGATAGGGTGGTATTTGTGGCGCAAGCATGAGGGTTAGTATGCTGCGGCAGGCAAGTGCCTGTGCTTTGAGAATTTGTGAGACAATGCGCGCCACCAAAATTAGAGTGTGCGCAGCGCCATCATGACCGAGCACACCACTGTCATTCGGGTGATAAGCTCATTTGTGTTTAGGACGGAAAGTGTTTTTAGAAAATTTCAGGCAATTGCTCGCGGCGGATATGGCCGCAGTGGATCAGGTGATACGCACCCGTCTGCACTCCGAAGTCGTGCTAGTCAATCAGGTAGGCGAATACATCGTCAATAGCGGCGGCAAGCGGCTGCGTCCGGCGCTGGTGGTGCTGTCTGCCGAGGCTTTCGGTTATCAGGGGCCGCACCATCACACACTCGCGGCGGTGGTCGAGTTCATCCATACCGCGACCTTGTTGCACGACGACGTGGTGGACGAATCCGCGTTGCGGCGCGGCCATGAGACGGCCAATGCGCTGTTCGGCAACGCGGCCAGCGTGCTGGTCGGCGACTTCCTGTATTCGCGCGCCTTCCAGATGATGGTGGAAGTGGGGCAGATGCGGGTGATGGAGACGTTGGCCGATGCGACCAACATCATCGCCGAGGGCGAAGTGTTGCAGTTGCTGAATTGCCACGATGCCGACGTGGACGCCGACAATTACATGCGCGTCATCCATTACAAGACCGCCAAACTGTTCGAGGCGGCGATGCGTCTGGGCGCGATCCTGTCGAGTGCTTCTGCTGCCGACGAAGCCGCCGCAGCAAAATATGGCATGCATCTGGGGACGGCATTCCAGCTGGTGGATGATGTGCTGGACTATTCTGCCGACGAGAGCGAGACCGGCAAGCATCTGGGCGACGACCTGGCCGAAGGCAAGCCCACGCTGCCGCTGATCTACGCGATGCAACACGGCACACCCGACCAGGCAGCGGTGGTGCGCGAGGCCATCGAACAGGGCGATGTCAGCAAGTTTGCGGATGTGTTGCAGATCATCCATGACACCGGCGCGCTGGCGTTCACGCGTCAGCAGGCTATGCGAGAAGTGGAGCTGGCTTGCGCTGCCATCGCGCATCTGGCCGATTCAAAATATAAAGTGTGTTTGGTAGAATTGGCACACTTTGCCGCCACGCGGCAATATTGACAGGCCGCTGGAAATCATAAGTTTCCAATAGTTTTTTCGGGGTGTAGCTCAGCCTGGTAGAGTGCTACGTTCGGGACGTAGAAGCCGGAGGTTCGAATCCTCTCACCCCGACCAATTCAGCAATAATTCTATTTTTCAGATACTTGCAACGGAGTGCGTTTGACATGAGTCGTTTGTTATTCCTGTTTGCCATCGCTGCGCTGATTTATCTACTGTTCAAATCCTTCCGCAAAAATCTGCCACATGAACATCGGCAGATCGAAGAGGATATGGTGCGTTGCAGCCATTGCGGGGTGCATGTGCCAGTCAGCGAGAGTTTACGCGCAGGCGGTCAGGTATTTTGCTGTACCGCGCACCGTGATGCCGGCAAGTGACAGGCTGGCGACTTAATTGAACGCGCGTACCGATGCCGTCGATCCCGTCTCCGCCGAATTCTGGCGGTCGCTGAGTGTATTCAATCTCTACCGTTTGGTGCTGGTTGCCTTTATCGTTCTGATCGCACTGACGCTGGATGTCCATATGTTGTTCGGCGAGGCCAGAGGGCGGTTGTTCCTGATGTCGGGTGTGCTCTATGCGCTGGTCATCTGGGTCTCAATCTATTTGTTGAGGGTGGGGAGGCTGGCCCTGTCCTGGCAGTTAGGGGTGCAGGTGTGCGGCGATATCGTTGCGCTGATACTGCTGGCCCATGCCAGCGGCGGTATCCAAAGTAACGTCGGGCTGTTGTTGATGGTCACGCTGGCGGTTGCCGGCAGCGTCAGTCGCGGCAAAATCACCCTGTTCTATGCCGCGTTGGCCAGCATCGCGGCGTTGCTGGAACACTCCTATACGGTGCTCTACAACGAGGGGCAGGTTGCACAATATGTGCAGGTCGGGCTGTCCAATCTGGCCTATTTTGCGGTGGCGGGGCTGGCGCACAAGCTCGCGCAATATGTGCAGGAAAGTCAGCGGCTGGCGCAGCGTCGTGCACGTGATCTGGTCGGCATGTCAGAGGCCAATCGCTTGGTAATGCGGGATATGCAGGATGGGGTGCTGGTGGTGGACGAGCACGGCACCATCATGCAGATGAATCCCTGTGCGGCGCGCTTGTTGCACACGCCGGCGACCACGAGCTACCGGCTGGCTGAAAGTTTTCCGCTGCTCAACGAGCAATTCATTTATTGGAAAGCGGGTGATTTCAACGCCAGCGATACACTCAAACTGGATGGCGGCTTGCAGGCCAGGCTGCGCTTCGTGGCTGTCGAGCGTGGCACGGCGCATGGTGCGGTAATCTTTCTGGAAGACATGCAGCATCTCCAGGCCGAGGCTCAACAGATCAAACTCGCAGCGCTCGGACGGTTGACCGCCAACCTTGCCCATGAGGTGCGCAATCCTCTTTCGGCCATCAGTTATGCCACCGAATTGTTGCAGGAAGAGCCGGGTAATGCCAAACAGTGGCGATTGTTGCATCTTATCCAGGAAAATACTCAGCGTATCAACCGCATCATCCAGGATGTGATGCAGTTGAACCGGCGGGATCGCTTGCAGGCGGAGAGCTTCGACCTGTTTGCCCGCTTGCAGGTGTTCGTGGAAGAGTTCAACCAGATCGAGCGGATTAATCCCGGTGTGCTGATGTTGCAGAACGAGCAGGCCGATCAGGTGGTGCGTGCCACCTTCGATCCGGGGCATTGGCGTCAGGTGTTGTGGAACCTGTGCCGCAACGCACTGCGTTACAGTCTGCGCAAGCCGGGGAGTTTGTTGTTGAGTATGGGGGTGGATCATGGTCGCCCTTTCCTTGATGTGCTCGATGACGGCCCGGGTGTTGCGGAAGAGAATCGCGCCAAACTGTTCGAGCCGTTCTTTACCACCGCTGAAGCGGGAACCGGCTTGGGGTTATTTGTTGCACGCGAATTGTGCGAGGCAAACGGCGCCCTGCTGGAATATCATGACCGGTATGATGTCTCGGACGGGCAGTGTTTCGGTGCATGCTTTCGCATCATTTTTGGAGGGAATTCCGGGGATAACCCGGAGTGATGGATACGGTGGATAAACTGCGCAACAGAGGCCCGCGTGAAGGCGGTGCCTCGCAAACTGGCATCAAGCAGAGCCGCGTTTTGCTGGTGGATGACGAGCCGGACATTCTGGAATTGCTGGAGATGGCCATGCTCAAGATGGGGTTGGTGGTGGACAAGGCCGGCAACCTGCGCGAAGCGCTGGCCAAACTTGCCGCCCATAAGTACGACCTGTGTCTGACCGACATGCGCATGCCGGATGGCAACGGTCTCGACGTATTGCAATACATCAACCGCAACAATCTGGATGTGCCGGTCGCGGTGATTACTGCGCATGGCAACATGGAAAACGCCGTTACCGCGCTAAAGGAAGGTGCTTTCGACTATCTGGCTAAACCACTCTCACTGGAGCAGCTGCGCAATCTGGTCAAGTCGGCGTTGAGTCTGCCGCAGGCCGGCCCGTCGGGTGACAAGTTGCTGTTGGGGCACTCGCCTGCGATGCAGAAGGTGCGCGATCTGATTCATCGCGTGGCGCGCAGTCAGGCGCCGGTGCATATCAACGGCGAGTCCGGCAGCGGCAAGGAACTGGCCGCGCGTTTGATCGTGCAGAGTGGGGCGCGTGGCGAGCAGCCATTGATCGCGGTGAACTGTGGTGCCATCCCCGAGAATCTGATGGAGAGTGAATTCTTCGGCTACAAAAAGGGCGCGTTCACCGGCGCGGACAAGGACAAAGAAGGCTTTTTTCAGGCTGCACATGGCGGCACACTGTTCCTCGACGAAGTGGCAGATCTGCCGCTGGCGATGCAGGTCAAGCTGCTGCGCGTGATACAGGAGAAGCGCGTGCGCCGGGTCGGCACGACCACCGAGGAGCCGGTGGATGTACGCATCATCAGCGCCACGCATCACGACCTGGCCGAACGCGTCAGACTGGGCAAGTTCCGCCAGGATCTTTTTTATCGCCTCAACGTAATTCCCATCCGCATGCCGTCGTTGCGCGAGCTGCGCGACGATATACCTGAAATCGCCAGCAAAACGCTGGAGCGGTTGCGCGGTGGGTCGGCTGCACAGTTTTCTGACGATGCGCTGAACGCACTGCAAACCTATGGTTTTCCTGGCAACGTGCGCGAACTGGAGAATATTATCGAGCGTGCGCTGGCGCTCTGTACGGATGGCATGATCACCCGCCACGACCTCCATCTGACACCGGATGAGGGTAGTCTGTCCGGTGTTGGGGAGGTGACTGACAAGTATCCGCTGCCCGATTATCTCGATCTGGTGGAAAAGCGCGCCCTGCTGGAGGCCTTGCAGCAGACGGGCTTTAACCGCACCGCTGCCGCCAAGCTGCTGGGGCTGACTTTCCGCACTATGCGCTACCGGATGGAGCGGCTGGGCATCAAGAGTCCCGAAGGTTCGGACGATGCGGATTGATGCAGCAGGCTGGCTGGCGGACTGTCCGGACTGCGAACTGCTGCCCTCGCCCAATTTCGATGCCCGTCCCGACTGCGACATCGAGCTGCTGGTGATCCACAACATCAGCTTGCCGCCGGACGAGTTCGGCGGTCAGGGCGTGCAGCAACTGTTCAGTAATACGCTGGATCGTGACGAACATCCCTACTATCGCACCATCCCGGAAGGGCGCGTGTCATCGCATTTCTACCTCCGCCGCGACGGCCATCTGATCCAGTTCGTCTCCATTCTGGAGCGCGCCTGGCATGCCGGGCTGTCCTGCTGGCAGGGCAGGACGCGCTGCAACGATTTTGCGGTAGGCATCGAGCTGGAGGGCAGCGACCACGTGCCGTTCACCGATGCGCAATACGCGGCGCTGCACAGTCTCACGCTGGCGCTGCGCGCCACCTGCCCGGCGCTCAAGGGTATTGCCGGTCACAGCCACATTGCGCCTGTCCGCAAGACCGACCCCGGCCCGCATTTCGACTGGCTGCGCTATCTGGCTGACCTGCCCGCCTGACGCTTTCTGCACATTTCCTGACGTTCATTCCCCTGTGTCGCCCGTCTTCCGGGCGGTCGTAACGCATCTCCCCCCAGTCGTTCTGGGGCGTACGCAGAGGGGCAAGATTACGCTTGCAAAAAAATCTTATACCACTACAATTAGCGCCGACCGCCACAAAAAATACTATATATAGTGGTTGGTAAGAATAGCGCCAGAGATGGCGGGCTGCCGAAAAAATTAAAAATCGCAGCCGGATCAGGGAAAAATGCCGTCGGAAAGCAAGCGTTTACGGAGCGTGAACGGGCTTTTCGAAGCATTTTGAAGGATGCCGGCAAGCGTGAAATTTTCGGTGGGCTGCCGGTTCGCCACCCTAAAACCAGAAGGAATACGCCCATGCTGAATGCAGCCGCCCATAGCGCAACCCCCTCTTTCCCGATGTCCGGGACAGTGTCCGACCCGTCCACTCAGGCGGGTGGTCAGTTCGACCAGTTCAAGGTCATCCGTCGCAACGGCTCTGTGGTGGCTTTCGAGCCTTCCAAGATCTCCGTGGCGATGACCAAGGCCTTCATCGCCGTGAACGGCGGTCAGGGTGCGGCTTCCGCCCGCGTGCGCGAACTGGTCGAGCAGCTGACTCAGGGTGTAGTGGGCGCGCTGTTGCGCCGCCAGCCGCACGGCGGCACGCTGCACATCGAGGACATTCAGGATCAGGTGGAACTGGGGCTGATGCGTTCCGGAGAACACGATGTGGCGCGCGCCTATGTGCTGTACCGCGAGGAGCGTTCGCGCAGCCGCGCACAGGCCAGAGCCGAAGCCAGCGTACAGGAGCCGACTCATGTCATCCACGTCACCGGCGCGGACGGCAGCAAGCGCCCGCTGGACGTGGCGCGCATCGGCGCACTGGTGCATGCGGCCTGCGCCGGTCTGGGCGAGGTGGTCAACCCGGATGCGATCATCGCCGCCGCGCTGAAGGACATGTACGACGGCGTGCCGCAGCACGAGGTCAACAAGTGCCTGATTCTGGCTGCGCGTTCGATGATTGAGAAAGAGCCGGCCTACAACTACGTCACCGCCCGCCTGCTGCTGAACGACATCTGTGGCGAGGCGCTGGGTCAGGAAGTGACTCAGGCCGAAATGAGCACGCGCTACGCGGAGTATTTCCCGAAGTACATCAAGCGCGGCGTTGCAGCAGAGTTGCTGGACGACAGGCTGGCGGGCTTCGACCTGCCGCGTCTGGCCGCCGAACTGGACGCCTCGCGCGACCTGCAATTCGGCTACCTCGGCCTGCAAACCCTGTATGACCGCTACTTCCTGCACATCGAGGACACCCGCATCGAGTTGCCGCAGATATTCTTCATGCGCGTGGCGATGGGGCTGGCGCTCAACGAGATCGAGCGCGAGACGCGCGCCATCGAGTTCTACCGGCTGCTGTCCAGCTTCGACTTCATGAGCTCCACGCCGACGCTGTTCAACTCCGGCACGCGCCGCTCGCAGCTTTCCTCCTGCTACCTGACCACCGTCGCCGACGATCTGGACGGCATCTACGAGGCCATCAAGGAGAACGCGCTGCTGTCCAAGTTTGCCGGCGGCCTGGGCAATGACTGGACTGCGGTGCGTGCGCTGGGCGCGCGCATCAAGGGAACCAACGGCCAGTCGCAGGGCGTGGTGCCGTTCCTCAAGGTGGTCAACGACACCGCCGTGGCGGTCAATCAGGGCGGCAAGCGCAAGGGCGCGGTGTGCGCGTATCTGGAGACCTGGCATCTGGACATCGAGGAATTCCTCGATCTGCGCAAGAACACCGGCGACGACCGCCGCCGCACCCACGACATGAATACCTGTAACTGGATTCCCGACTTGTTCATGCGGCGCGTGATGGAAGGCGGCAACTGGACACTGTTCTCGCCGTCCGACGTGCCCGACCTGCACGACCTGTTCGGCAAGGATTTCGAAGAGGCTTACGTCGGCTACGAAGCCCGCGCCGCGCGCGGCGAGATGAAGCTGTTCAAGACCGTGCAGGCTGCCAGTCTGTGGCGCAAGATGCTGACCATGCTGTTCGAGACCGGCCATCCGTGGATCACCTTCAAGGACCCTTGCAACCTGCGTTCGCCACAGCAGCACGTCGGCGTGGTGCATAGCTCCAACCTGTGTACCGAGATCACGCTGAACACCTCGGAAGATGAGATCGCTGTGTGCAACCTGGGTTCGGTGAACCTGCCGGCGCACCTGTATCCTGCCGGGCATGAACTGGCCGGCCAACTCGACTACGAGAAGCTGCGCCGCACTGTCAGCACCGCGATGCGCATGCTGGACAACGTGATAGACATCAACTACTACGCGGTCGCCAAGGCGCGCAACTCCAACCTCAAGCACCGTCCGGTGGGCATGGGCATCATGGGTTTCCAGGACTGCCTGCACCTGTTGCGCACCCCTTACGCGTCGCCCGAGGCGGTCGAGTTCGCCGATCGTTCGATGGAAGCGGTGTGCTACTACGCCTACTGGGCGTCCACCGAGCTGGCCGCAGAGCGTGGCCGTTACGCCACTTACAAGGGCAGCCTGTGGGATTGCGGCATCCTGCCGCAGGACACGCTGGACCTGCTGCGCGAAGAGCGCGGCGGTTATGTCGAGGTGGATACTTCCAGCAGCATGGACTGGGACGCGCTGCGCGCCCGCATCGCCCAATACGGCATGCGCAACTCCAATTGCATCGCCATCGCGCCGACTGCGACCATTTCTAACATCATCGGCGTGTCGGCCTGCATCGAGCCGACCTACCAGAACATCTTCGTGAAATCCAACCTGTCCGGCGAATTCACCGTCATCAACGACCATCTGGTGGCCGACCTGAAACAGCTGGGCCTGTGGGACGAAGTGATGATCTCCGACCTGAAATACTTCGACGGCAGCCTGGCCAAGATAGACCGCGTGCCGCCGGAGTTGCGCAACCTGTACGCCACCGCGTTCGAGGTCGAGCCGGGCTGGCTGATCGAAGCTGCCTCGCGCCGCCAGAAGTGGATAGACCAGGCGCAGTCGCTGAACATCTACATGGCGGGCGTGTCGGGCCGCAAGCTGGACGAGACCTACAAGCTGGCGTGGGTGCGCGGTCTGAAGACCACCTATTACCTGCGCACGCTGGGCGCGACTTCCGCCGAGAAATCCACCGGCCGCGCCGGCGCGCTGAACGCCGTGTCGGTCGGCGGGGGCGAGGCGCAGGAGACCCAGTTCTGCTCGATAGACAACCCCGATTGCGAAGCCTGCCAATAGGCGGCCAGGAGACACGACATGCTGAATTTCGATGAAGAGATCAAGAACAACGTCCGCGCCGCCGGCATCCCGCCGCTGGGTACCTTCAACTATGGCCGCCCGGCGGCCCCCGCTGCGGCGACGCCTGTCATGCCGGCGATGTCAGCCGCCATGCCGGCCTCCATGCCCGTGCAGGCTGCCGCGCCGCAGGCTGCCTCCACCGGCCGCATCCGCGTGGAAGACAAGCGCATCATCAATTGCCAGTCGGACGTGAACCAGCTGGTGCCGTTCAAGTACAAGTGGGCGTGGGACAAATATCTGGCCGCCTGCGCCAACCACTGGATGCCGCAGGAAGTGAACATGACCGCCGACATCGCGCTGTGGAAGAGCGACAAGCTGTCCGAGGACGAGCGCCGTCTGGTCAAGCGCAACCTAGGCTTCTTCACCACCGCCGACAGCCTGGCCGCCAACAACATCGTGCTGGGGACCTATCGCCAGATCACCAACCCCGAGTGCCGCCAGTTTTTGCTGCGTCAGGCGTTCGAGGAAGCGATCCACACCCACGCCTACCAGTACATCGTCGAGAGCCTAGGGCTGGACGAGGGCGAGATCTTCAACATGTACCACGAAGTGCCCAGCATCCGTAACAAGGACGAATTCCTGCTGCCGTTCATAGACGTGCTGACCAACCCCGAATTCAAGACCGGCACGCAGGAGACCGACCAAGCCCTGCTGCGCAGCCTGATCGTGTTCGCCTGCATCATGGAAGGCCTGTTCTTCTACGTCGGCTTCGTGCAGATCCTCGCACTGGGCCGCCAGAACAAGATGACCGGCGCTGCCGAGCAGTACCAGTACATCCTGCGTGACGAATCCATGCACCTCAATTTCGGCGTGGACCTCATCAACCAGATCAAGATGGAAAACCCGCACCTGTGGACAGCGGAATTCAAGGCCGAGATTCGCGGCCTGATGCAAAAGGGCGTGGAACTCGAATACGCCTACGCCGAAGACACCATGCCGCGCGGCGTGCTGGGGCTCAATGCCACCATGTTCAAGGAATACCTGCGCTTCATCGCCAACCGCCGCTGCCAGCAGATCGGCGTGGACGTGCTCTACCAAGGCGCCACCAACCCCTTCCCCTGGATGGCCGAGATGATAGACCTCAAGAAGGAAAAGAACTTCTTCGAGACACGGGTTACGGAATACCAGAGCGGCGGCGCGCTGAGCTGGGATTAAGCGCCGCACGTCTCGAAGGGGGCGCTGATTTATTCGAAATCGTCGTTCCCGCGCAAAGGGGTATGCAGGCAAGCCGCAAGGCGGCTGCTCGCAAAGCGGGAACCCAGTTAAATCAACAGGCTGGATACCCGCATGCGCGGGTATGACGAATTTATCAGCGCTTCCCTATGGTTGGATGCGATACACAGTAAAACATGACATGTCGGCTCTTCGGTCATTATGGGTATGCCTCTCATGCAACAAAGGAATTTGCGGGCTCGCTCACCGACCCTGCCACTGCGCAAGCTGCATGAAATTGATGCCGAACAGAGGCAGTTTGATGCCGGGATCACCAAATTAATTGGCGAGGTGGCGTAATGATTTGTCCTCTAATCTGCACAACCAATATCGACTGGTCTGCTACTGGAACGTGGTTTGGTGTGTTCGCGACTGGGGCGGGAGTCGTGGTGGCGTTACGTGCCATGAATACATGGGAGAATCAAATTCGCTTACAAGATCGCTATCAGAAAGCTGATGCACTTTTGCAGTCATATATTCTTTGCATTAGAGCAGGTTGTGATTGGCAGCTGGACTGCGGTGTTGGCGAAAATCGCGAACCACTAAAAGATGGCGAGAAATTTCGAGAATGGCAAAAAACTCTGATGAGCTATCGACTGAACTGGGATTTGGCTCATCCGCTCTTTGAAGGCCATGACAGTTGTAAGCTATCGATCCATCCGGATCAGGTGCAATCACAGATTATTGGTGCAGGAGGAGACCTCTTTAGAACAGGAGGAAATTTCTACGAGATCATAGGGAAATTAGGAACTAATGGTACAAGAGAAATCATAAAGTACAGGAATCTCGTCAAATAACGACCTGATGTAATACATCGATAATTCACAAACCTATTGCCAGTTTGTCTGCAACGGGATATCTGACCCTAATCCAGCGTTTGTGCCCTATGCGATTGTTGTGATGGCCGACCACGGGACTTCGGCTAAAGCGATCAACCGAAACAGATGATTGTAATGACCGCTTTACACAAACTTGCAGACAACTTCTTGCCGTGAGGTAAGGGGCTGCAATGGCCGAAGTTTTCCTCACTCATATAACCCGCCCAGGCCCTGCCGTTCCCCCGCCCGGTCGGGTATCATGACCGGCCTTTTCATTTTGCCGGGTTGACCATGTTGCATAGATTCTGCGCGCTGTTGTGTGTGTCGTTGCTGCTGGCGGGCGGGCGCGAGATTTTGGGGGAACATGCCCATGAGCAATAAACCCCAAGCGCCGCTTGCCCGCTCTTCGGCGGCAGAATACCTGACCTTTATCGCCGCCAGCGGCGAAGGCGGGGTGCAGGCGGTGTATGCGGATGAAAACGTCTGGCTTACGCAGAAGATGATGGCTCAGTTGTACGACGTGGATGTCCGAACCATTAACTACCACCTCAAACAGGTGTTTTCCGACAGCGAACTGCTGGCCGACTCAGTTATCCGAAATTTTCGGATAACTGCCTCCGATGGCAAGACCTACAACACTCAGCATTACAGCCTCGCCGCCATCATCGTCGTCGGCTACAAGGTCAACTCCGAACGCGCCGTACAGTTCCGCAAATGGGCCTCTGCCATCGTCGAGTCATTCACCATCAAGGGCTTTGCCATGGATGACGAACGGCTGAAAAACGACGGCTCGGTGCTGGGCAAAAAATACTTTGAAGAACAGTTGCAGCGCATTCGCGAGATTCGCCTCTCCGAACGCAAGTTTTATCAGAAGATTACCGACATTTACGCCACCGCCCTTGATTACGACGTTACCGCGCAGGCGACCCAACGCTTCTTCGCCACCGTACAGAACAAGCTGCATTGGGCCATTCACGGGCAGACGGCGGCAGAACTCATCGTTGATCGCGCCGATGCCGAAAAACCGAACATGGGGCTGAACACCTGGCAGGATGCGCCGCGCGGGAAGATTCAGAAGTTCGACGTAAGCGTCGCCAAGAACTACCTGACTCAAGGCGAAATGGCCCAGTTGCAGCGGCTGGTGTCCGCCTATCTGGATGTGGCCGAAGACATGGCCCAGCGCCAGATACCGATGACCATGCAGGATTGGGAAAGCCGTCTGAATAAATTCATCGCGGCGACAGACCGGGAAATTTTGCAGGATGCGGGCAAGGTCACGGCGGAAATCGCCAAGGCGCACGCGAACAGCGAATTCGAGAAATTTCGCATCCTGCAAGACAGACTGTTTGAAAGCGATTTTGACCGGGCGGTGCAGCAGATGGGCGGGCACGGTAAGGCAGAATCATCGTGACCAGTTAGGGAAACGCTGATTTATTCGTCATACCCGCGCATAACCAGCGACTTGCCCGCTTGCGGGCTTACCAACTAACGCTTGCACGGTTTCACCGTGCTTAGCGATAGCTAGGGTGGTTTCATCAGTCGAGTGGCTAGTAGTTTCATCAGGCGGGTATCCAGCCTGCTGATTTAACTGGGTTCCCGCTTTCGCGGGAACGACGATCTTAAATAAATCAGCGTCTCCTTAGAACCGGCAGAGCGTCAAGGCGGCCCGGCTGATTGTCGGGCCGTTTGTTTTGCAGGGCGGACGAACGCCCTGCCGCTCCCCCGTCCGCTCGGGTATCATGACCGGCCTTTTCATTTTGCCGGGTTGACCATGTTGCATAGATTCTGCGCGCTGTTGTGTGTGTCGGTGTTGCTGGCGGGTTGCGCTTCGCATCCGCCGTTGCAGTTCGCGGAGGTGGTGGAGCCGCAGGCGGTGTATGTCGCGCCTATGCAGTCGGACAAGCCGGTGGTGGCGCTGGCGTTGGGCAGCGGCGGCGACCGGGGGTTTGCGCACATCGGTGTCATCAAGGCGCTGGAGGCTAACGGCATCAAGGTGGATATGGTGCTGGGCACCAGTGCCGGCAGCGTGGTTGGCGCGCTGTACGCGGGCGGTTATGACGGGGCGGGGCTGGAGAAGCTGGCGCTGGAGATGGACCGCGAGAAGCTCAAGGATATAGACATTTCGCGGCGCGGTTATGTGCGCGGCGAGCAGTTGCAGGATTTCATCAACCGGGCGCTGAACAACCGCTCCATCGAGCAACTGGACAAGCCGTTCGTGGCGGTCGCCACCGAACTGGGCACGGGTCGCACGGTGGCCTTCAACCACGGCAACACCGGCAAGGCGGTGCGTGCCTCCAGCAGCATCCCCGGCGTGTTCTACCCGGTCACCATAGGCGGGCAGGAGTATGTGGACGGCGATTTGAAAAAGCCGGTTCCGGTGACGCTGGCGCGCGAGCTGGGCGCGGATTTCATCATCGCGGTGGACATTTCCCAGCAGCCTGCCGACCACAAGGTATTTGCCGATATTCTGGATATTCTCAATCAGAGCCTGCGCATCATGCGCCAGTCCATCCTGGCGCGCGAACTGGAAAAAGCGCAGGTAGTGATACGCCCGCAGATCGGCGTGACACCGGAGATAGATGCCAACAGCAAGATGCACCTCATCAAGCTGGGCGAGGATGCGACGCTGGCGGCGATGCCGATGATTCGCGAGTGGCTGGACAAGATTGCCGCCGAAAAGGCGCTGAGCCGGGCTGCTTTGCCGCCAGCCCAATGAGCGCGATGCCTGTCCTATTACCATTGCGCTGCCGATGAGCTTTTATTCTGTCGAACTTACCTATCTGCCCGATGCGGCGCGCTATTTCGCAGCGCTGGCCGGGCTGCCGTGCGCGGCCTGGCTGGACAGCGGCGGCATGGGGCGTTACGACATCCTGACCGCAGCGCCGTACCGCACGCTGCAAGCGTCTGCCGATGATGGCGCTGCCGCGTTCGCGGCGATACGAGAGGCGCTGGGGGAACGTGTCCCGGCGGTGGTGGACGTGCCGTTCGCCGGTGGCGCGCTGGGCTACTGGGGTTACGATCTGGCGCGCGGCATGATGGCGCTTTCCGATCAGGCGACCGACGCGGAGCGCCTGCCGGCGATGGCGGTCGGCCTGTACGACTGGGCGCTGGTGCTGGATCACCGGGAATCGTCTGCACGGCTGGTCTCGCACCTTCGTGATGCCGGCACGGAGGCGCTGCTGGCGCAACTGTTGCCGCGCCTCTTGGCTGCGGCAGAGCGTGAATCGCCGCAGCCGCCGGACGATTTCCGGGTGCACGGCGAGATCGCCTGCAACTTCACCCGCGACAGCTATGCGGCGGCGTTCGACGCGGTGCAGCGTTACCTGCAATCGGGAGACTGCTACCAGATCAATCTCGCCCAGCGTTTCTCGGCGGCGGCCAGCGGCGACGCGCGAGGGGCGTATCTGAAGCTGCGCGGCATCAGCCCGGCGCCTTATTCGGCCTTCCTCGACCTGCCCGGCGCGCAGGTGCTGTGCGCCTCGCCGGAACGCTTCATCGGCGTGACCGATGGCCGGGTGGAGACCCGCCCGATCAAGGGCACGCGGCCACGCGCTGCCGACCCGGTGCGCGATGCGCAACTCGCCGACGAGTTGCGCCACCATCCCAAGGACCGCGCCGAAAACCTGATGATCGTGGATTTGCTGCGCAACGATCTGGGCAAACACTGCGCGACAGGCACGGTGCGTGTGCCCGGTCTTTTCGAGGTGGAGAGCTATTCCAACGTGCATCATCTGGTCAGCACGGTGCAGGGTGAACTGGCGGCGGGGCATGACGCGCTCGACCTGCTGCAAGGCTGCTTCCCCGGCGGCTCCATCACCGGCGCGCCCAAGCTGCGCGCCATGCAGATCATCGAGCAACTGGAGCCGCACCGGCGCGGCGTGTATTGCGGCGCGATCGGCTACGTCGGCTTCGACGGCAACATGGACAGCAACATCGTGATCCGCACGCTGGTCTATTCAGACGGCATCATCCGCTGCTGGGCGGGCGGCGGCATCGTCGCCGATTCGCAATGCGACGCGGAATATCAGGAGACGCTGGACAAGGCATCCGCCATGCTGGCGCTGCTGCGCGCCTGCGGCGGGGAGGGGTAGCGCGGAATTTTTGTCATACCCGCGCATAACCAGCGACTTGCCCGCTTGCGGGCTTACCAACTAACGCTTGCACGGTTTCACCGTGCTTAGCGATAGCTAGGGTGGTTTCATCAGTCGAGTGGCTAGTAGTTTCATCAGGCGGGTATCCAGCCTGATGATTTAACTGGGTTCCCGCCTTCGCGGGAACGACGGAGCCGAATAAGTCAGTGCTTCCTTGTCTGGTACGGCGGGAGGACGGTCAGGGCGCGTTCTGTTCCCTGACGATGCGGCCCACTTCGGGGATCTTGCGCAGGCTGCGCATGATGCTGGCGAGATGATGGCGGTTGCTCACTTCCAGCGTGAATCGCAACACGGTGTATTCGTCTTCGGCGGCAAAGCTGACGTTCTCGATATTGGATTCCGCATCGGCGATAGCGGCGGCGACCCTGGCCAGTACGCCGCGCTTGTTGGCGACCAGCAGTTTCAGATTGACCGCGAAGGTGCGTGTGATGTTCTTGTCCCATGCCACGTCCAGCCACTGCCCATTATTTCCCGGGTTGAGTGTGGAGCAGTCGTGGGTGTGGATAATCAAGCCCTTTCCGGGTTTAATCAAACCGATGATGATGTCTCCAGGAATGGGGTGGCAGCAGTTGGCGAATTGCACTGCCATGCCTTCCGTGCCCTGGATGGTTATCACCGACTTGCTCAGTGTTTCTGTGGGGGCTTCGCTGTTGCAGGCCAATTGGCGGGCGACCACCATGTTGAGGCGGCGACCCAGACCGATGTCGGCCAATATCTCCTGGCGTGACTTGATGCCGGTGTCGCGCAGCAGTTTTTCCCAGCAGCCTTCCTTGATGTCGGACGGATTGATGCTCATTGCCTGAAATGCCTGATTGAGCAGCCGTTCACCCAAGTGCGCCGATTCGCCCGACTGCATGTTCTTCAGGAAATGGCGGATGTGGCTGCGCGCCTTGCTGGTCGAGACGTAGGACAGCCAGGCCGGGTTGGGCTTGGCGTGCGGCGCGGTGATGATCTCCACGCGGTCGCCATTGCGCAGCACGCTGCGCAGCGGCATCAGCTCATGGTTGATCTTGACGGCGATACAGCGGTTACCGATGTCGGTATGCACGCTGTAGGCGAAATCCACCGCAGTCGCGCCCTTGGTCAGCGACAATATCTTGCCCTTGGGCGTGAATACGAACACCTCCGCCGGGAACAGGTCTACCTTCAGGTGCTCCAGGAATTCGGTCGAATTGCTGCTCTGGCTCAGACTTTCCAGCAGCTCGTGCAGCCACTTGTTGGTCTTTTTGTGCAGCTCGTTGATGGCGGTGTGGCGGTTCTTGTACAACCAATGGGAGGCAACCCCCGCCTCGGCGATTTTGTGCATCTCGTGGGTGCGAATCTGGATCTCGATGGGCGTGCCGAACGGGCCGAACAGCGTGGTGTGCAGCGACTGGTAGTCGTTCAGCTTGGGGATGGCGATGTAGTCCTTGAACTTGCCCGGTATCGGCTTGTACAGCCCGTGCAATGCGCCGAGCGCCAGATAGCAGGACGGGACGTCGTCCACCAGCACCCGGAAGCCGTAGATGTCCAGCACTTCCGAGAAGGCCAGCGACTTGCTCTGCATCTTTTTGTAGATGCTGTAGATGTTCTTTTCGCGGCCACTGACGTCGGCATTGACATGCTGTTCGGCGAGTCGCTGGCGGATGGTGTCCAGTATCTTGCCCAGCACCTCGCGGCGGTTGCCGCGTGCCACCCTGAGCGCCTTGGACAGCACGCCGTAGCGGTTCGGGTGCATGTACTTGAAGCCCAGTTCCTGCAACTCCAGATAGATGTCGTTCAGGCCGAGGCGGTTGGCGATGGGCGCGTAAATCTCCATCGTTTCGCGGGCGATGCGCTCACATTTGTCGTGGCGCATGGATTCCAGCGTGCGCATGTTGTGCAGCCGGTCGGCCAGCTTGATCAGGATGACGCGCACATCGCGTGCCATCGCCAGCAGCATCTTGCGGAAGTTCTCCGCCTGGGCATCTTCGCGGGTCTCGAACTGGATCTTCTCCAGCTTGCTCAAGCCCTCGACCAGTGTGGCAACGGGATGGCCGAACTTTTCGGCAATCTGCTCGGCAGTAATCTCGGTGTCTTCGATGACATCGTGCAGCAACGCGGCGATGATGGACTGTGTATCGAGATGCAGCGGGGCGAGAATGCGCGCGACCGCAATCGGATGGGTGACGTAAGGGTCGCCGGACTGGCGGGTTTGGCCGTGATGCGCGACGCGACTAAACTCAATCGCCTCGCGCACGTGTTCCACATCCTGCGGCTTGAGATAGCTTGAGACTTCTTCTATCAGGAGTTCTGCGTCAGCCATGAGGATGCTCCGTACAATTCTCCGGATTCAGTTTTATGACGTGCGGCAAGTTGTCGTTGCCACAATTGCCATGGTGAATCGGGAGCGATGCGGATTAAGCCTGCCCCCGGTTGAGGATCTCGATGCCGACCTTGCCTTCGCTGATTTCGCGCAGTGCGACGACGGTGGGCTTGTCGCGGCTTTCGCTGACCAGGTTGGCCGCACCGTTGGCCAGTTGACGGGCGCGGTAGGCGGCGGCCAGTGTCAGTTCAAAACGGTTGGGGATATGGGTCAGACATTCTTCAACGGTGATACGGGCCATGTTTTACTCCGGATTTTGTAATTGGTTGATCAGATTTTGGTGACGGGTCATTTGTCGCAGGCCGCGCAGTCTGGCTGCAAGCACCACGGCATTCAGTTCCTGCAATGCCTCGTCCAAATTGTCGTTGATAATAACATAATCGAATTCGGCGACATGTGCGACATCGTCGCGCACGGCAGCCATACGCCGGGCAATGACTTCGGCGCTGTCCTTGCCGCGCCCTTTCAGGCGCTGTTCCAGCGCTTCCAGCGAGGGCGGCAGGATGAAGATGGTGATGCAGTCCGGGAACAGGCGGCGCACCTGAGTGGCGCCCTGCCAGTCAATCTCCAGCAGAATATCGCGGTCCTTGGCATTCTCCTGATTGATCCAGGATTGCGACGTGCCATAGAAATTGCCGTAAACCTCGGCGCTCTCCAGAAACTCTCCGGCCGTCGCCATTTCATGGAAGGTCTCACGGCTGACGAAATGGTAGGCAGCGCCGTTCACTTCCCCGTCGCGCGGGGCGCGGGTGGTGTACGAAACCGACAGGTCTATCTGTGGGTTGTTGGCGAGCAGTGCATGCACCAGACTGGTTTTGCCTGCACCGGATGGCGCACTGATGATGAATAGGCTTCCTGACATGATTTACTCCAAGTTCTGAATCTGTTCCCGCATCTGTTCGATGAGGATCTTCATTTCCATCGCGCTGCGCGACACTTCGGCATCCACTGATTTCGAGCCCAGCGTGTTGGCTTCGCGGTTCAGCTCCTGCATCAGGAAATCCAGCCGCTTGCCGACCGCGCCGCCTTTGCCGAGTATGCGGCGCATCTCGCTCAGGTGGCTTTCGAGTCGCGATAGTTCTTCATCCACGTCTATCTTGCTGGCGAATAGCGTGATTTCCTGCCGCACACGCTCGTCTTCCGCGCCTTGCAGCGCTTCGCGCAGGCGTGCGGTCAATTTCTGTTCGTAGTTGGCAATTGCGGCGGGAATGTGCGGCATCACATCAAGGCGCAGCGCCTCGATCTTCTCCAGTCTTTGCAACAGGAAATCTTTCAGTTTCTCGCCTTCCCGACCACGCGAGGCAGAGAATTCCTGCAACGCGTCCTGCAACAGTGTCAGCAGGGTATCGCGCAGTTCGTCGGATGAGGCAGTGGGGGTCTCCAGCACACCCTTCCAGCTCAACACCTCGGCGACGCTCAGTGGGCGTGCATCGGGCAGGATGGCCTGTACTTCGATATTCCAGTCGGCCAGTTGGCTGAGTAGTTGGCGGTTCAGGCTGGCACTGGCCTGTGCGCCGCGCGCCGTGAAATTGATGCGGCACTCGACCTTGCCGCGCTGTAATTGCGTGGTGATTTGCTCGCGCAGCGCGGTCTCGAAACAGCGCAATTCGTCCGGCATACGCAACTGGATGTCCAGATAGCGGTGGTTGACGGCGCGCAGTTCCAGCGACAGGCTGCCTGACTCTATGTCGGCGCTGGTATTGGCATAACCGGTCATGCTCAGGATCATGTGGTGACTTTCCGATAAATGGTATGAAAAATGCTGTGCGCAGGGCGCGCATTATATTACGATTGCGCCCTATGAATTTCTCAATACATCAGGCCAGCCACATCGGCAACCGAAAATACAATCAGGATCGGGTCGCATACGCATACAACAACGATGCGCTGCTACTGGTGTTGGCGGACGGGATGGGAGGCCACCTGCATGGTGAAGTGGCGGCATCCATCGTGATGGACACTTTCGTCGAAGCCTTTTCGCTACTACCGGAAATCTCCGAGCCTATGGTGTTTCTGTCCGACACCATGCTGTGCGCCCACCAACGCATCATGAGTCTGCCGCACCATGAGGAAGGTCAGTTCCCCGGCACCACCTGTGTGGCCGCACTGGTGCAGGGCGGGCGGATCTACTGGGGGCATGCCGGGGATTCTCGACTGTATCTGTTGCGCAAAGGGCAGATGGTGCTGCGGACGCTGGATCATTCCATCGTGCAGAGTTGGTTGGACATGGGAGTGATAGACGAGGAAGAGGCGCGCAACCATCCCAAGCGCAACCAGATCACCAACTGTCTGGGCGGGGTGGAGAATCTGTTCTCCATGGAAGCCGGCGCATCCGCCGAATTGCAGCGTGGTGACGTGGTGATGATGTGCAGCGACGGACTGTTCGCACCTTTCCTCGACAAAGAGGTGGCATCCATGTTTCAGGATACCCCTGTCTCCAGCGCGCTGGACAGGCTGATCGCCGGTGCGCTGACTCGCGAACGGGGGCGCTCGGACAATGTCACCGGCATCGCGATGGGTTGGGAATTCGGCGAAATCGTGCAGTGCAACGGCAAAACCGTCAGCCGCATCCTTGAAATCAACTAGGTTTTCCCATTATTCACTACCCAATAAAACATGCGTCCAAGTTCAAGAACCCCGAATCAACTCCGTAATATCCGCATCACTCGCCAGTACACCAAACACGCCGAAGGCTCGGTGCTGATCGAGTGCGGCGACACCAAGGTCATTTGCACCGCCAGCGTCGAAGAGCGCGTGCCGCCGCACAAGAAAGGCAGCGGCGAGGGCTGGGTCACGGCGGAATACGGCATGTTGCCGCGCTCCACCGGCAGCCGCATGCAGCGCGAAGCCGCCAAGGGCAAACAGGCCGGGCGCACTCAGGAGATCCAGCGGCTGATAGGCCGCAGCCTGCGCGCCGTGGTGGATTTGGCCAAACTCGGCGAACGCACCATCACGCTGGATTGCGACGTGATCCAGGCCGATGGCGGCACACGCACCGCCAGCATCACCGGCGCTTATGTCGCCTTGCACGACGCGGTCAGCAGTCTGATGGCAAAGGGGCTGATCGCAGCAAGCCCTTTGCGTGATTCGGTCGCCGCGATCTCGGTGGGCATCTACCAGGGCACGCCGGTGCTCGATCTCGATTATCTGGAAGACTCCGCCTGCGACACCGACATGAACGTGGTGATGCTGGGCAACGGTCACTTCGTCGAGGTGCAGGGCACCGCCGAAGGGCATGCCTTCACCCGCGCCGAGATGGACGAGTTGCTGGAGTTGGCCGCATCCGGCATCGCCGAACTGACCGCACTGCAACAGGCCGCACTGGCCGCCTGAAAACCGGCTTCTGCTGCCGCACAAGGCGCAGGAATCAGGGAGAGTCAATCATGAAGAAACTTGTCATCGCTTCCAATAATCCCGGCAAATTGCGCGAATTCGAGCATATGCTGGCGCCGCTCGGCATCGAAGTCGTCACCCAGTCGCAGCTAGGCATCTCCGAGGCTGAAGAGCCGCATATCACCTTCGTCGAGAATGCCATCGCCAAGGCGCGCCACGTCAGCAAAATGAGCGGCCTGCCGGCGCTGGCCGACGATTCCGGCATCTGCGTCCATGCGCTGAACGGTATGCCGGGCGTAATTTCGGCGCGCTTTTCCGGTTTGCCGAAGTCCGATTCACGCAACAACCGCGCGCTGCTGGAGGCGATGAAGGACAAGACCGATCGCCGCGCGCATTACTACTGCGTGCTGGTGCTGATGAATTGGGCGGGCGACCCGCAGCCCATCATCTGCGAGGGCGAATGGCACGGCGAGATCGCCCGCGAGGAGCGCGGCGACGGCGGTTTCGGCTACGACCCGATGTTCTGGTTACCGGAACTCGGCAAGATGAGCTCCGAACTGACGCACGACGAAAAACACGCCATCAGCCACCGCGGGCAAGCGATGAAGGTGTTGCTGGAGCGGCTCAAGTTGGGCTGACGTTTACAGCCTGTTTACAACTGAATGTGAAAATCTGTTCACGCGGAGGCGCGGAGTTCGCGGAGAAATCAGAAAACCTGACGCAAACAACGACAGATTATTGTTACATCGGTTTTTCTCCGCGCCTCCGCGTCTCCGCGTGAAACCAGCCCAAGTGAATGAGCAAAACAACCATGACAGAGTCAGTTCATTTGTTGCGTCCCATCGGGATTAAGTCGCAGGTCGTCAATTTTCAGGCGCTGCCGCCGCTGGCGCTGTACATCCATATCCCGTGGTGCGTGAGGAAATGCCCGTACTGCGATTTCAATTCGCATGAAGTTAAATCCGCCTCTCCCTTGCGGGGAGAGGGCAGGGGTGAGGGTGGACTCTCGGAGTCCTTGGAGCAGCAATATGTCGCCGCACTCACCCGCGATCTGGAGATGGCGCTGCCGCAGATATGGGGGCGCAAGGTGTACAGCGTATTCATCGGCGGCGGCACGCCCAGCCTGTTGTCGGGCTACGCGCTGGGCGAGATATTGCGGCAGGTGAAGATGCTGTTGCCGCTGACGCTGAACGCCGAGATCACGCTGGAGGCCAACCCCGGCACGGTGGAGGCGGACAAGTTCGCCGCGTTCGCCGATGCGGGTGTCAACCGCCTGTCGCTGGGCATCCAGAGCTTCAACGACGCGCATCTCAAGGCGCTGGGGCGCATCCATTCGGCGGAAGAAGCGCGGGCGGCCATCAAGATCGCCCGGCAGCATTTCGACAACATCAACCTCGATCTGATGTACGCGCTGCCCGGCCAGACGCTGGACGAGGCGTTGCAGGACATCCGCGCCGCGCTGGCATTCGCGCCGCAACACCTGTCCGCTTACCACCTGACGCTGGAGCCGAACACGCTGTTCCATCACGATCCGCCGCAATTGCCCGACGACGATGCCAGCGCCGACATGCAGCAGGCCATCGAAGCCCTGCTGGCAGAACATGGCTACCAGCATTACGAGACTTCCGCGTTCGCGCAACCGGCACGGCGCGCCAAACACAACCTCAACTACTGGCAGTTCGGCGACTATCTGGGCATCGGCGCGGGCGCGCACAGCAAGTTGAGTTTTCCCGACAAGATCATCCGTCAGGCGCGCTACAAGCAGCCGCAGGCCTACATCCAGCAGGTGGCGGCGGGCGCGCCTGTGCAGACCGAGAACGCCGTGACCCGCGCCGAGCTGCCGTTCGAGTTCATGATGAATGCGCTGCGCCTGAACGAGGGCTTCGAGGCTGCACTGTTCACCGAGCGCACCAGCCTGCCGCTGCTGGCCATCCAGCGCGAGTTGCTGGTCGCCGAGAAGCGCGGCCTGCTGACCCGCGATCACCAGCGCATCGCCCCTACACCGCAGGGGCGGCGCTTTCTGAACGACTTGCTGGAGATATTCCTCGCGGACTAGCGGGTCGTACCGTTCGCCCATCGCATGGAATGATCCGCGACTGGCAGGCGGAGTGAGAAGGGATGCCGCGAAGGTGAGTCTCTCCCTGAGCTATCAGGCTTTGCGTTTTTTGCCGGGCGGGAGGTGTTTTCTGCCCAAATCCAGGTCCTTCTTGGAGATCCAGACGGGCTTGGGTTTCGGTTTGGCGGACAGCATGCTTTTTTCCGAACTGGCTTTTCTTGCTGCCCGAGTCGCAGCGACCAGCAGTTCCGGGCTGATGCGGATGCAGGGATGCTCCCCTTTGCACGGGTATTTGGCCAGTTGCTCCATGATGCGCGCCAGCTTTTTGTCGTTGTCATCGTTCTTGCGCAGGCTTACCAGCATTTGTTGCGCCTCTGCCGGCAGCGCATAGCCGCCGTCCATCTCGATGATCAGACCGCAGGCCGATAGTCGTGCGTATGCATCGGATAACGTGGGCGCGCCGGGTATCGTGCCTTGCGTCAGTGAGATTGCGGTTGCGATTTCGACCAGGTCGGCAGGCCGACGCTTCGCCGCCAGGGACAGGGATAACAACAGCATGGCATCAACATTGTGAACGGGGTGCATCGTAAACCTTTATGCGTAACGTCCGGATTGGACGGGTTGGCGACAGTGTAACGGAATGCGGCGGGGCAAGGGAAAAGCCCGCCGCCAGGGCGAAGTTGCTGCGTTATTTCCTGCGGAACACTAAATCCCATACGCCATGCCCCAGATTGAGGCCGCGCTTTTCAAACTTGGTCAGCGGGCGGTAGTCGGGGCGGGGCGCGTAGTCGGCGGCGGTGTTGGCAAGCAGCGGCTCGTCGCTCAATACCTGTAACACTTGTTCGGCGTAGTCCTGCCAGTCGGTGGCGACGTGGATGTAGCCGGCGGATTTTAGCTTGGGCATCAGCTTGGCGATGAATGGCGACTGGATCAGGCGGCGTTTGTTGTGGCGCGCCTTGTGCCAGGGGTCGGGGAAGAAAATATGCACGCCATCGAGCGCGCCGTCGGCGATCATGTCGCGCAGCACTTCCACCGCGTCGTGCTGGATGACGCGGATGTTGGTCAGCGCCATCTCGTCTATCAGTTTGTACAGGTTGCCCACGCCGGGGGTATGCACTTCCAGGCACAGGTAGTCGTTCTCCGGGTGCGCAGCGGCAATTGCGGCGGTGCTGTCGCCCATGCCGAAGCCTATCTCCAGAATCTTCGGCGCGCTGCGGCCAAATGCGGCATCCAGATCCAGTGGCGCGGCTGTGTAGGGGATGCCGAAGCGCGGGCCTACCGTGTCCACCGCGCGCTGCTGGGCGACGGTGACGCGGCCTTGCCGCAGCACGAAGCTGCGGATGTGGCGGTGTTTCAGGTCTTCGGTCATGGCGGTTTCTTCAGTCATGGCGGTTTACGGGCGCGCCGAGGCGATCACGCCGGCGGTCGGCGAACTGGGGCTGGCGCTGTAGAGCTTCTTCGGCATGCGACCGGCCAGGAACGCTTCGCGTCCGGCGGCGGTGGCCTTTTTCATCGCGGAGGCCATCAGCACCGGATTTTGCGCGCCGGCAATCGCCGTGTTCATCAGCACGCCGGCACAGCCCAGTTCCATCGCAATCGCGGCATCCGAGGCCGTACCCACGCCCGCGTCCACGATCACCGGCACGGTCAGGCGCTCCATGATGAGTTGCAGATTCCACGGGTTCAGGATGCCCATGCCAGAACCTATCAATGAGGCCAGCGGCATCACCGCGACGCAGCCGATGTCTTCGAGTTGTTTGGCGATGATGGGGTCGTCCGAGGTGTAGACCATCACCTGAAAGCCTTCGGCGACCAGCGTCTTGGCGGCGGCGAGGGTCTCGATCACGTTGGGGTAGAGGGATTGCGGGTCGCCCAGCACCTCCAGTTTGACCAGGCTGTGGCCGTCCAGCAATTCGCGCGCCAGACGCAGCGTGCGCACCGCGTCTTCGGCGCTGTAGCAGCCGGCGGTGTTGGGCAGATAGGTGAATTCGGAAGGCGGCACGGCGTCCAGCAGGTTCGGTTCGCCGGCGTTCTGGCCCAAGTTGGTGCGGCGGATCGCCACCGTGACGATCTCGGCGCCGCTGGCATCGAGCGCCGCGCGGGTCTCGGTGAAATCCTTGTATTTGCCAGTGCCGACCAGCAGTCGGGATGAGTAGCTTTTGCCTGCGATGATGAGCGGGTCGTTCATGTCGTTGTCCTTGTCGTTACGGTTGTAAAGGTTGGCCGGGCGGGCATTCAGCCGCCGCCGACCGCGACCACCAGCTCCAGCCGGTCGTCGTCCGCCAGCATCCGGCTGGCGTACAGGCTGCGCGGTACGATGTCGCCGTTGCATTCCAGCGCGATGCGCTTGCCGGTGTAGCCCAGCGTCTCGATCAGTGCCGCGATGCTGCATGGCGCGTCGAGTTGGCGTGATTCGCCATTGATGTGAACAGTAATCACTTTTGATTTTTCCTGTGTCGGGATAGAATGCGCACCCTGCGCGGGTGTAGTTCAATGGTAGAACGGCAGCTTCCCAAGCTGCATACGACGGTTCGATCCCGTTCACCCGCTCCAGATACGCTTTCCAGCCCTGATTAAATTTCCCTGTTTTCCTGATTGCCGCGCTATGTCGCCCTGTTACGGGTCGCGTCGCAGCGGGCGCTATTTTACCTGCTGATCGTGCATCACGATACGCGACACGAAGGCGATTGCCAGAAAATTGGCCGCAATCGCCACATATCCCACTTTGTCGTAGCCGATGATCTGTCCCGACGCGCTCTGCGCGGTGATGAATCCGGCCAGCGTCGCTGCCAGCCCGCTGGCCAGTTGCTGGGTGGCAGCGTTAAGTGACATGAAAGTGCCGCGCAATTTTGGTTGCGCCGCCGAGGTGATGATGGCCATCGCCGGGATGAAGCGGCCCGACACCAGCACGAAGAATAGCGTGGTGCAAACCAGCCAGAAGCCGAGTGATGCCGACACGATGTGAGTGATGGCGAACAGCGGCACGGTGGAGGCCAGCGCGATCAGGCGGTAGACCTTCACTTTGCCGGCGCGGTCGGCCCAGCGTCCGATCTGGCGGGCGGTGAACAGCGTCGCCGCCCCGCCTGCCAGATAGATGTAGGGCACGTCGTGCATCGAGATGCCGATGTTGGCCACCGCGTATACCGTGATGTAGGGGATCACGGTGAAGCCGGAAAACAGGATCAGCAGGGTGAACAGCAGCGCGTGCAGGTGATTGGCGTCCGCCAGCACCTCGAACATCGCCGAGAACGGATGGGCGCGTTTTTCGGCGCTCAGGTGATGGCGCACTTCGGGCAGGTGGCGCAACGCGACGACGATGAACAGCGCGGTGGTGGCGGCGATGAAAATGAACGGCGCGCGCCACTGAAAATGATTCGCCAGCCACAGTGAGACTGGCACGCCTACCACGGTGGCCAGCGAAAACGAAGTCGAGATGATGCCGCTGGCAGTGGCGCGACGCTCGAACGGAATCAGGTCGCCGACCAGCGTCTGCACCATCGCCCCCATCACGCCGCCGAATGCGCCGGCCAGTCCGCGCGCCACCAGCAGCGTGGCGTAGCTGGGCGACAGGCCGCAAGCCAGCGTCGCCAGCCCGAACAGGCCGAACATCAGGATCAGCAGCCGCTTGCGCTCGAAACGGTCCACGAAGGTCGCGGCGAGCAGGCCGGAGAGCGCCGCGCTGAAGCTGTAGCTGGCCACCAGAATACCGAACTCGTGCGTGCCGATGCCGAATTCCGTCATCAAGATCGGCCCCAGCGGCATCATGATCATGAAGTCCAGGATGTGCGAGAACTGCATCCCCGCGAGGGTCAGCAGCAGATAGCGCTCGCGTTGCGGGGTGAGGGGCGTGGGCATGGCGGGGTGTAGGGTTGCGTGGGGCGGCATTCTACCAGTGAGAGCGGCGCGGGAGTAGCACGAGGCCGTTCGCCTTGCGCTGGCTAACGCTGCCATGTCGGTTGAGGTTTGCTGCCAACTGTTGGTTGAGTACAAATGCGCTATCAGACCCTAACCCCTCCCAGCCTCCCCTTAACAGGGGAGGAGATGGCATTGCGCTCCCCCTGATAAGGGGGAGTTCGAGGGGGTTTGGTCTCAAGGCTGCAACCTGCACTTGACCGGCTCAATTCATGGGGAATTTCAGCTGAGGCTCGCTGTTAACTGCCGGCTGAATGCAAATCCGCGAAATGCTGCACGGCAGGCAATGGTAAAATCGCCCGCCGAAAATTCCTGAACCCCTGCCATGTCGTCACCCGCCTTTGTTCATCTCCGTCTGCACAGCGAGTATTCCATCTCGGATGGAATGGCGCGCATAGACGGTGCGGTCGCGGCTGCTAAAGCGGACGGCATGCCGGCGCTGGCGCTGACCGACCGGGCCAGTTTTTTCGGTCTGGTGAAGTTCTACAAGGAGGCGCGCGGCAAGGGCATCAAGCCGGTGATCGGCTGCGATGTGTTTGTGACCAACGATGCCGACCGCGACCGGCCCCACCGCATGCTGCTGTTGTGCCAGTCGGTCGAAGGTTATCTCAGGCTGTGTCGCTTGCTGACGCGCGCCTATCTTTCCAACCAGTACCGCGACCGCCCTGAGTTGCGCCGCGAGTGGTTCGACGAAGAAGGTACGGACGGGCTGATCGCGCTGTCCGGCGCGCATCTGGGCGATGTCGGTGCAGCGCTGGTGGCGGGCAGTGCCGCGCAGGCGCGCCAGTTCGCAAAGGATTGGGCGGGGCGCTTCGCTGGGCGCTACTACATCGAGCTGCAACGCGCCGGTTTTGCCGACGAGGAGGCTTACATACACGACGCGGTAATGCTGGCGGCGGAACTCGACCTGCCGGTGGTCGCCACGCATCCGGTGCAGTTTCTGAATGCGGACGATTTCAAGGCGCACGAGGCGCGGGTGTGCATCGCCGAAGGTTATGTGCTGAACGACAAGCGACGCGTCAAGGCGTACACCGCAGAGCAATATTTCAAGACCCAGGCCGAGATGGCGGAACTTTTCGCCGACCTGCCCGAGGCGTTGCAGAACAGCGTGGAGATCGCCCGGCGCTGTAATCTGTCGCTGGTATTGGGTAGGCCGCAGTTGCCGGACTTTCCGACGCCCAACGGCGAGAGCTTGGACGATTTTCTGCGTAGCGAATCTTTCAACGGGCTGGAGCAGCGCATGGCGCAGCTCTACCCCGACCAGGCCGAACGCGCCGAGAAGATGCCCGCCTACCGCGAGCGGCTGGATTTCGAGATCAATACCATCATCAAGATGGGCTTCCCCGGCTACTTCCTGATCGTCGCTGACTTCATCCGCTGGGCCAAGGCGTACCGCTCCGAGGCGTTCCCCAACGGCGTGCCGGTCGGGCCGGGGCGCGGCTCGGGCGCCGGTTCGCTGGTGGCGTACTGTTTGCTGATCACCGACCTAGACCCGCTGCGCTACGAACTGCTGTTCGAGCGTTTCCTGAACCCGGAACGCGTCTCCATGCCCGACTTCGACGTGGATTTCTGCCAGGACGGGCGCGAGCTGGTGATTGACTATGTGAAGCAAAAATACGGCGCGCAGTGCGTGTCGCAGATCGCCACCTTCGGCACGATGGCGTCCAAGGCGGTGATCCGCGACGTGGGGCGGGTGATGGAATTCCCCTACGGACTGTGCGACAGCCTGTCCAAGGCGATTCCGCTGGATGGCGTGAAGCCGGTGTCGTTGAAAGAGGCGCGCGAGATGGAGCCTGAGATCAGCGCCATCGCCGAGCGCGAGGAAGGTGTGCCGGAGTTGCTGGAGCTGGCCGAGCGGCTGGAAGACCTGACCCGCAACATCGGCATGCACGCCGGCGGCGTGCTGATCGCCCCCGGCAAGCTTACCGATTTCTGCCCGCTGTATTGCGCCGAGAACGTGCAGGAAGGCGAGGGCGGCAAGGCGGTCAGCCAGTTCGACAAGGACGACGTCGAGGCGATCGGCCTGGTCAAGTTCGACTTTTTGGGCCTGCGCACGCTGACCATCATTGACTGGGCGGTGCGCTATGTCCGCTTGTTGGAGAAGGGTGTAGAGGGAAGGGGGAAGGGAGAAGGCGAGGCGGCGGGGGATTCCCCTTCCCCCTTGCGCACCGAAGGTGCAATCTCTTCCCCCTTCTCCATTGAGACCATTCCGCCCCGCGACGCGGCGACTTTCGACCGCATCTTCAAGAACGGCAACACCACGGCGGTGTTCCAGTTCGAATCGCGCGGCATGAAGGATGCGCTGGTGAAGGCCAAGCCGGACTGTCTGGAAGACCTGATCGCGCTGAACGCGCTGTACCGCCCCGGCCCGATGGACTACATCCCGGACTTCATCAACCGCAAGCACGGGCGCGAAGAGGTGATCTACCCGCATCCCTGTCTTGAGAAGATACTGTCCAACACCTACGGCATCATGGTGTATCAGGAGCAGGTGATGCAGGCCGCGCAGATCGCGGCGAATTACAGCCTGGGTGGCGCGGACTTGTTGCGCCGCGCGATGGGCAAGAAAAAGGCCGAGGAGATGGCCGAGCAGCGCGCCAAGTTCGTCACGGGCGCGGCGCAGAATGACATCGGTGAAAAGCAGGCCAACGACATCTTCGACGTGATGGAAAAGTTCGCCGGTTACGGCTTCAACAAGTCCCACGCCGCCGCCTATTCGGTGGTCGCCTACCAGACCGCCTACCTGAAGTGTCACCATCCCGCCGCCTTCATGGCTTCCACCATGACCTCGGAGATGGTCAACACCGACAAGGTAAGTTTCTTCTACCAGGACACGCTGCAACAGGGTGTGACGATCTGCAAGCCGGATGTCAACAGCTCACTGTTCCGCTTTACCCCGCTGGACGCAAAGACCATCGCCTACGGGCTGGGCGCGATCAAGGGGACGGGCGAAGGCGCGGTGGAGAACATCGTTCAGGCGCGAAACAATGGGCCGTTCCGGGACATGTTCGATTTCTGCCGCCGCGTGGACAAGCGCACCGTCAACCGCCGCACCATCGAGGCGTTGGTCAAGGCCGGCGCGTTCGACAGCATCAACGACCACCGCGCCTGCCTGATGGCGACGCTGGATGCCGCGCTGGCGAGCGCCGACCAGCAGGCGCGCGCCGCCAATCAGGTCAGCCTGTTCGGCGATGACGATGCCGACGCGGTACTGACGGAACAGTATGCCGACGTGCCGCGTTGGAGCTTGCGCGAGCAGCTGGCGAACGAAAAGCTCAGTCTGGGTTTCTATCTCGGCGGTCATCCGTATCAGGAATACCAGCAGGAACTGGCGAATTTCATCAAATTACGGCTTAACGAGCTGACCCCTGAACGTGTCGGCAAGCCCGCCGGCGGCAACAGCTACGGGAAAGGCGCGCGGCGCGGTATGCAGGTCACGCTGGCCGGCATCGTATCCGGTGTGCGTTTGCAGCAGACGCGGCGCGGGCGCATGGCGGTGGTCACGCTGGACGACGGCAGCGCGCAGATCGAACTGACCGTGTTCAACGAGGAATACGAGCGCAGCCGCCCGTGGATACGCGAAGACGAATTGCTGGTGGTGCAGGGCAAGGCCGCGCTGGACGAATTTTCCGGCAACGTGCGCGTCAGCGGCGAAGTGCTGTTCGACCTCGCCTCGGCGCGTTCCAATTTCGCGCAGCGGCTGGAATTGCATTGCGATGGCAAGGTGGGTGTCGCCGAACTGAAAGCGCTGTTTTCGCCCTATCGTGAAGGCGGCTGCCCGGTGCTGCTCCACTACCGCAATGCCGTCGCCAACTGCCAGTTGCGGCTGGGCGAAACCTGGCAACTGACCTTGCACGACGACCTGCTGGCCGACCTGCGCCAACGGCTGGGTGCGGACGGTGTGAGGGTGGTGTACGGGTAAACTGTCACGACCCGATATTGCTGAGGTTCGTGCCCAACCCCAGCCTGCCTGACTGGAGTTGGGTTTGTCGAAGATGAGCGTATGACGAGATTAGGGTTTTTCTGCTGATCCAGCCGGTTTTTCTGTGCTGGGTGCTGATGCTGATGCTGTGGTTGTGGTTGTTGGGGTTTGTGCCACCACCCCCGGACATTTATGGGCTATGGCGGCCTGCTGAACGGCATCATATTCGCCCTTTAGTCGTGCATATTCAGCCTCTTGTTCCTTTGTGCCACCAAGGGCAAAGAGCGCAGGCCAAAATAGAATCATTCCAACCCCAACAAGTTGTTGGTCGTGTGTCGCTGCCACATCCAGTCGCCCCCCCACTTGATCAACTCTGCTTTGGATGCGTTGTGTTTCGCCAGCAAGTTGCTCGCAGTCATAGGCATGATATTGCATAGGCGAAACATAATTTGCTGCGATGTTTTTTGAGGAGGTGGCACAGCCCGCAAGTGCGATAGTGACAGAAAGAAAGCTTGCAATTGTTTTTTTCATATTATTTTCCCTTTGGTTGTAATCAGTAGACCCTAAAGCAAGTAAGTGAATAATTTGTGGGGCGGCACTGTCGTATAAATCCTTGCTGTTAGTCAAGGTTAATTTATGCTCCGGCAACTCGCCCCTAGTCCTTTTTCAGTAGGTCCTTGGCGCGCAGCAGCGCATCGCTGAGGTTGGCGGCCAGGTTGGCGCGTCCCAGTTGGTCGAAGAATCCTGCCGTGTGCATCAGGAAGTAGGGCTGGGTGTGCGGGCCGCACAGGATCAGGTGTTTGCCGCGCTTTTTCAGTTTTGCGTGCAGTTCTTCCAGCACATGCAGCGCGCTGGCGTCCATGCTGATGACCTCGCACATGTTCAGTATCAACACTTCCGGTTCGGTGTGCTGCTGGTGCAGCACGCTTTCCAGCTTGTCGGCCACGCCGAAGAACAGCGCGCCGTACAGCCGGTAGATCAGCACGCCGCGCGGGGCATTTTTGCGCGCCAGCGTGGCCTCGCTGTCTTGCGGCATGGGTGTGTGCTCTTCAGAAAGTTTGACGTGCGAGAGCTCGGTCATGTTGCGGATAAAGAACACGGCGGACATCAGCAGGCCGACTTCCACCGCCACGGTCAGATCGAATATCACGGTGAAACTGAACGTCACCAGCAACACCAGGGCATCGTGGCGCGGATAGGTCTTGAGGCGCTTGAACACTTCCCATTCGCCCATATTGATCGAGACGATCAGCAGGATGGCGGCCAGCGAGGCCAACGGGATGTATTGCGCCAGCGGGGCGGCCAGCAGCACGATCAGCAGCAGGGTCAGCGCATGCACCATGCCGGACACCGGGCTGGTCGCACCCGAGCGCACGTTGGTGGCGGTGCGGGCGATCGCGCCGGTGGCGGGCAGGCCGCCGAAGAACGGCGTGACGATGTTGGCGATGCCTTGCGCCATCAGCTCCTGATTGGGGTCGTGGCGGTCGGCGATCATGCCGTCGGCCACTGCCGCCGACAGGATGGATTCGATCGCGCCCAGCAGCGCGATGGTGAACGCGGGCATGATCAGGTGGCGCAGGTCGCTCAGTGTGATGGAGGGGATGACCAGATCCGGCAATTGCTGCGGGATGCCGCCGAATTTGCTGCCTATGGTCTCAATCGGCAGGTTGAACAGGGCGACTGCCGCCGTGCCGAGCGAGAGCGCCACGATGGGGGAGGGGAAGCGCGCCGCCCAGGCTTTCGGGTAGAACCAGATGAACAGCGCGCTCAAGGCTGCCAGCGCGAAGGTGAGTGGGTCTATCGAGGGCAGTGCGTGCGCCAGCGCGGCGATCTTGCGGAAGAATTCCGCCGGCAGCGCGTCTATCTTCAGTCCCAGGAAATCCTTGAATTCGGATAATGCGATCAGCACCGCGATGCCGTTGGTGAAGCCGATGATCAGCGGTCTGGGGAAATATTTGAGCAGGCTGCCCAGCTGCAGTGCGCCCATCGCGATCAGCATCGCGCCGGCCATGATGGTGCAGATCAGCAGGTTGGCGTAGCCGTACTGGGCGATGATGCCGTACACAATGACGATGAACGCGCCAGTCGGCCCGCCGATCTGCACTCTGGAACCGCCCAGCGCCGAGATCAAAAAACCTGCGATGATGGCGGTGAAGATGCCCGCTTCCGGCTTGGCGCCCGAGGCGATGGCGAAGGCGATGGCCAGTGGCAGGGCGACCACGCCCACCGTGATGCCGGCGGTGAGGTCGGCGGAAAAGCGCGCCCGGTCGTAGTCCTTGAGGGCATCGATCAGACGCGGGCGGAAGTATTGCGAAATTTTTTCCAGCAACGCAGGATTCATAAAGGCTGTGTCAGCACCCCCGTAAAATTCAAAAACCCCGAATGGGGACAATAACTTGCCTGATGCGCTTCACAATGCGGACGCCAGCTCGCAGGTATTAACGAATCCGAAAAACTTAGCGCTTCCTTAATTGTTCCAGTTGGTGCGCGCAGTCCAGCGCGGCAAGTTTGTAGCATTCCGCCAATGTCGGATAGTTAAAGACATTGGCAATCAGGTCGCGCACCGTGCCTTTCAGGTTCATCACCAGTTGACCGATATGCACCAGTTCGCTGGCTTGCTCGCCGACGATGTGCACACCCAGCAGTTTTTCGTCGCGCACATCCACGATGAGCTTGAGTAGCCCGTGCGCGTCGCCGTTAATCTGGCCGCGTGCGCTGTCCTTGAAATAGGCGTGTCCAATCACATAGGGGATGTTGTCCCGCACGACTTCCTTCTCGGTCTTGCCCACGTAGGAGATTTCCGGGATGGTATAGACCGCCATCGGCAGATTTTCTGCGTTGACATGCAGTTCGCCACCGAAGGCGTATAACACGGCAGCGCGCCCCTGTTCCATGCCGGTGGAGGCCAGTGAAGGACGACCAATCAAATCGCCGACGGCGAAGATGTGCGGAACGGAAGTCTGGAAATGTTGATTGACCGAAATCCAGCCGTCCTGCACCGCTATGCCTGCTTGCTCAACCTTTAACAATGCGCTGTTAGGTTCGCGCCCCTGGGCGAACAGCACCGCATCGGCGCGTATCTGTTTGCCGCTTTCCAGTATGGTGAGTGTGCCGCCGGCTTCACGGTGTATCTCGGCGACACGTTCTTGCATGTGAAAAGTCACGCCCATGCCGAGGAAGCTGTCGGTCAGCACGCCCACCACGTCTTCGCTCAGATAGGCGAGCAATTGCGCATGGCTGTCCACGACGCTGACGGCAACCCCCAGCGCGGCAAAGATGGAGACGAATTCGCAACCGATCACCCCGCCACCCACCACCAGCAGGCTGTCGGGCAGGTGGCGCAGATTGAGGATGGAGGTCGAATCCAATACGGTCTTCTTGTCGAAGGGGATATGGGCGGGACGGCGCGGACGCGAGCCGGTGGCCAATACGATGACTTCCGCAGAGATAGTGCGACTATTGCCGGAAGCGTCAGTGACTTGAATGGTATGTGCATCCATGAACGAGGCTTCGCCGGGTATCAGGGCGACACCGTGGCGCAACAAGCGTTGCAGGATGACCGACTCCTGTTGGGCAATCACGCCCTCCTTGCGTCGTACCGCGTCGGACAACAGGCCATGACGGCTACGGGCATCCGGCGCGATTGCCTGACGCATTCCGCCGGTACGCGAAAGCAGATAGGCGACTTCGCGCATCGCCTTGCTGGGAATCGTGCCCGTTTGCAGGCCCGCACCGCCGATTCTGGCTTTGCGCTCGATGATGGCACAGCGTTTACCCATGCGCGACGCCTGCCATGCCGCATGTTGCCCTGCTGGGCCGCTGCCTATGATAAGGATGTCGTAGTTCATGGATGTGTGCCTTATGTCGATTATTTGATGCGCATGCCCGGCTGTGCGCCGCTGTCAGGAGACAGGATGAACAGCCCCGGCTCATCGCCTGAAGCCGCCAGCACCATGCCTTCCGACATGCCGAATTTCATCTTGCGCGGGGCGAGGTTGGCGACCATCACCGTCAGGCGGCCCTTCAGTTGCTCCGGGTCGTAGGCCGACTTGATGCCGGCGAACACGTTGCGGGTCTGTGCCTCGCCAACATCCAGTGTCAGCTGCAACAGTTTGGCTGCGCCTTCCACCTGCGCGGCGTTGACGATCCTCGCCACCCGCAGGTCCACCTTCATGAAATCTTCGATGGAGATGAAGGGTTCGAAATCCTTCTCGGCCTCTGCGACTTCGGCCTTGGTCACGCTCTGCTGGTGTGCCGCGTGGCGCTGTTCGGAGTGTGTATTTTCCCCTGCCACGGTTACGGAGGAGGGGGCAGGGGTGAGGGTCTCGGTATTCGCGGCAGTCATTGCTGCTATCAGTTTGGGGTCAAGTCGTGTTGCCAAATGTTTGTATTCATTTATTTTTCCATCAAGAATCTGGTCGGTATCCGACCAGTTCAGCGGTGCGATATTCAGGAAAGCTTCGACCTGTTCGGCCAGTTTTGGCAAGACTGGTTTCAGATAAAGCGTGAGCAGGCGGAACAGATTCAGGCTGACGGTGCAAACTTCGTGCAGTTTCGCTTCCTGCCCTTCCTGTTTGGCCAAAACCCAGGGCGCCATGTCGTTGACGTATTCATTGGCGCGGTCGGCCAGCCGCATGATTTCACGGATGGCACGGCCAAAATCGCGGTTCTCATAGGCATCGGCGATTAGTTCTTCTGAGCCGATAAATATACCCATGAGCTGAGACCCCCTGTTTCCAGTGATTTGGTTGTGTGTGGCAACAACCCCATCGAATTTCCTGCTGATAAATCCTGCGCAGCGGCTGGCGATGTTGATGTATTTGCCGATCAGGTCGGAATTCACCTTGGCCACGAAATCGTCGAGATTCAGGTCCAGATCTTCCATCGTGCCATTGATCTTGGCGGCGTAGTAGTAGCGCAGGTATTCGGTGTTCTTGATGTTTTCGATGTAGCTTTGCGCGGTGATGAAGGTGCCGCGCGACTTGCTCATCTTCTCGCCGTTGACGGTCAAAAAGCCGTGAGCGCACAACTTGGTGGGCGTGCGCAGGCCGGCGTTCTTCAGCATGGCGGGCCAGAACAGGGCATGGAAATAGAGGATGTCCTTGCCGATGAAATGCACCAGCTCGGCTTGTGAGTCGGGAGACCAGAAGTCGTCGAAATTGGGGGAGGGAAACCCCTCCCCAGCCCTCCCCTTGTCAGGGGAGGGAGTGTTGAGTTTGTTGCACAGCGACTTGAAGCTGCCCATGTAACCGACCGGCGCGTCCAGCCAGACGTAGAAATACTTGCCCGGCGCGTCGGGAATCTCGAAACCAAAATACGGCGCGTCGCGCGAGATGTCCCAGTCGGAGAGTTTGCTGTCCGATTCGGAGCCCAGCCATTCCTGCATTTTGTTGGCGGCCTCGGCTTGCAGCGCGCCGCCGGTGGTCCATTCGCGCAGGAACTGCTGGCAGCGCGGGTCGGAAAGTCTGAAGAAGTAGTGTTCGGACTGGCGCATTTCGGGCGCTGCGCCGGATACGGCGGAGTAGGGGTTTTTCAGTTCGGTGGGGGCGTAGGCCGCGCCGCAGGCTTCGCAGTTGTCGCCGTACTGGTCTTTCGCGCTGCACTTGGGGCATTCGCCCTTGATGAAGCGGTCAGGCAGGAACATCTGTTTGACCGGGTCATAAAACTGCTCGATGGCGCGCGATTCGATCAGCCCGCTGTCGCGCAGTTTGTTATAAATGCCGTAGGCGAACTCGCGTGTCTCGGCGGAATTGGTCGAGCCGTAATGGTCGAAGCCGACGTGGAACGCATCGAAGTCGCTCTTGTGTTCCTGCCACACCCGATCAATCAGGGCCTCCGGGGTGATGCCCTCGCGCTCGGCGCGCAGCATGATGGGCGTGCCGTGAGTGTCGTCGGCGCACACGTAGTAGCACTCGTTGCCACGCATTTTCTGGAAGCGCACCCAGATGTCGGTCTGGATGTATTCCACCAGATGGCCCAGGTGGATGCTGCCGTTGGCGTAGGGGAGTGCGGAAGTGACGAGGATCTTTCGGGTAGTCATGTGTGCGTGCCGGTTGCAATGAAGGGCGCGATTTTAGCAAATTGCGCACAGTGGCGGCGAATTGGTTAAAATCACGCCCCTGAATTGTCGTCAAGAATAGAGGCTGGAATGAGTTTTAACGAAACTGACGTGCAGACCGCCTTGCGGAATCTGACTGACCCGAACACGAAAAAGGATTTCGTCAGCGGCAAGTCCGTGAAGAACGTCAAGGTGAGCGGCAGCGACGTGTCGCTGGACATCATGCTGGGCTATCCGGCGCAAAGTGTCTGGGAAGAGATACGGGCGATGGTCGCGGCGCACCTGAAAGCCGCCTTGCCGGGCGCAGGCACTATCAGCGTGAACGTCACCAGCAAGGTCGTGCCGCACGCGGTGCAGCGTGGCGTGAAGCTGGTGGACGGTGTGAAGAACATCATCGCGGTGGCCTCGGGCAAGGGTGGCGTGGGCAAGTCCACCACGGCGGTGAATCTGGCGCTGGCGCTGGCCGCCGAGGGCGCGCGCGTCGGCATTCTGGACGCAGACATCTACGGCCCGTCGCAACCGACCATGCTGGGCATCTCCGGTCAACCCAAGTCGCGCGATGGCCAGTCCATCGAGCCGATGACCAATTACGGCATCCAGTCCATGTCTATCGGCTACATGATCGCCGGCGACGATGCGCCGATGATCTGGCGTGGCCCGATGGCCACTCAGGCGCTCGACCAGTTGCTGCGCCAGACGCGCTGGGACAATCTCGATTATCTGGTGGTAGACCTGCCGCCGGGCACCGGCGACATCCAGCTCACGCTGTCGCAGAAAGTGCCGGTCACCGGTGCGGTGATCGTCACCACGCCGCAGGACATCGCGCTGCTGGATGCGCGTAAAGGATTGAAGATGTTCGAGAAAGTCGGCATCAAGATCGTCGGTATCGTCGAGAATATGAGCACCCATATCTGCTCGCAGTGCGGTCACGAGGAGCATATCTTCGGCGCGGGCGGTGGCGAGAAGATGTGCGCCGACTACGGTACAGAATTTCTGGGTAGCCTGCCGCTGGACATCAAGATCCGCGAACAGGCCGATTCCGGCAAGCCGACGGTGATCGCCGAACCGGATGGCGACATCGCCCGCAATTACAAGAAGATCGCCCGCCGCCTCGCGGTGAAAATCGCCGAGATGGCGCAGGATCACAGCGCCGCGTTTCCGAAAATCGTGGTTCAGAATACATAGGGAGGAAGAGAAGGGAGAAGGGAAAAGGGAGAAGGGTAACTGCGGCTCGGTTTTACTCTTCCCTCTTCCCCCTTTCCCCTTCCCATATTTATGAGCATCAAATCAGACAAATGGATACGCCGCATGGCGGAGCAGCACGGCATGATCGAGCCTTTTTCGCCGACTCAGGTGAAGGAGGTGAACGGTCAGCGCATCGTTTCTTACGGTACGTCGAGCTATGGCTACGACATCCGCTGTTCGGACGAATTCAAGCTGTTCACCAACATTAACAGCACCATCGTTGACCCGAAGAATTTCGACCCGAATTCATTCGTCGAGGTGAAAGCGGATTACTGCATCATCCCGCCCAATTCCTTCGCGCTGGCGCGCACCGTGGAATATTTCCGTATCCCGCGTTCGGTGCTGACCGTGTGTCTGGGCAAATCCACCTATGCGCGTTGCGGCATCATCGTCAACGTCACGCCGTTTGAGCCGGAATGGGAAGGGTATGTGACGCTGGAGTTTTCCAACACCACCCCGCTGCCGGCCAAAATCTATGCCAACGAGGGTATCGCACAGGTGCTGTTCTTCGAGAGCGACGAGGTGTGCGAGACCTCCTACAAGGACAGGGGCGGCAAATATCAGGGGCAGGTCGGCGTGACCCTGCCCAAGATGTAACCGCCGTGTCACGCGAGCAACCGATAATCTGGCGTTCGCCCAAGGGTGAAGTCATCGCCTGCGTGGAAAAGAACAAGGTGATGGCCGAGAATCTCGACGAAATCCGCCAGGTCTGCCAGGACGCGCTGGAAGATGCCGTGCTGATGGGCTGCGACGAACATCAGGTTCGTCAGGTGTTGATTGAGTTGATCGGCGAGTTGGTCAATCCCTATCCGACGCAGGCGTAAGCGGGACAGGGTGCAGGATTCCTGCTTGCGTCCTCCCGTGAATCTGCGACAATCCGCGACTATCCGTAACCCCCCAAACTTCTTTCAGTGGGAGCAGCAAAACCATGAAATTCAACTTCCCCATCATCATCATTGATGAAGATTTTCGTTCCGAAAATGCCAGCGGTCTGGGTATACGCGCGCTGGCATCGGCGCTGGAGCAGGAGGGTATGGAAGTGCTGGGCGTCACCAGCTACGGCGATCTGGCATCGTTCGCGCAGCAACAAAGCCGTGCGTCGGCGTTCCTGTTGTCCATAGACGACGAAGAATTCGGCGGCGGCAGCGCGGAAGAGACCGAGTTGGCGCTGAAGTCGTTGCGCGGTTTCGTCGAGGAGATACGCCACAAGAATTCGGATATTCCGATCTATTTGTACGGCGAGACGCGCACCTCGCGCCACATTCCCAACGACATCCTGCGCGAACTGCACGGCTTCATTCACATGCACGAGGACACGCCCGAGTTCGTGGCGCGCCACATTATCCGCGAGGCCCGCTCTTATCTGGATTCGCTGGCACCGCCGTTCTTCCGCGCGCTGGTGCATTACGCGCAGGACGGTTCGTATTCCTGGCATTGCCCCGGGCACTCCGGTGGCGTGGCGTTCCTGAAGTCACCGGTGGGACGCATGTTCCACCAGTTCTTCGGCGAGAACATGCTGCGTGCCGACGTCTGCAACGCGGTGGATGAATTGGGCCAGTTGCTCGACCACACCGGTCCGGTGGCGGCCTCGGAGCGCAACGCCGCGCGTATCTTCAACTCCGATCATTTGTTCTTCGTCACCAACGGCACGTCTACCTCCAACAAGATCGTCTGGCACTCGACGGTAGCGCCCGACGACATCGTGGTGGTAGACCGAAACTGCCACAAGTCCATCCTGCATTCGATCATGATGACCGGCGCGGTGCCGGTGTTCCTGACACCGACCCGCAACAATTTCGGCATCATCGGGCCGATTCCGAAATCCGAGTTCGAGCCGGAGAACATCCAGAAGAAGATAGACGCCAACCCGTTCATCAAGGACAAGACCAAGAAGCCGCGCATCCTGACTATCACGCAGAGCACCTATGACGGTGTGGTCTACAACGTCGAGATGTTGAAGGAAATGCTGGATGGCCGGATAGATACGCTGCATTTCGACGAAGCTTGGTTGCCCCATGCGGCATTCCACGATTTCTACAAGGACATGCACGCCATTGGTAAAGACAGGCCGCGTGCCAACGAATCCATGATCTTTGCCACCCAGTCCACTCACAAGTTGCTGGCCGGACTTTCACAGGCCTCGCAGATTCTGGTGCGTGAACCGGCCAGCCGCAAGTTGAACAAGCATGTGTTCAACGAGGCCTACCTGATGCATACCTCGACCAGCCCCCAGTACGCGATCATCGCTTCGTGCGACGTGGCGGCTGCGATGATGGAAGCACCGGGAGGCACCGCACTGGTTGAGGAATCCATTGCCGAAGCGATGGATTTTCGTCGTTCGATGAAGAAAGTGGACGCGGAATTCGGCACCGACTGGTGGTTCAAGGTGTGGGGGCCGAACGACATTGCCGAGGAAGGGGTGGGTTCGCGCGAGGACTGGGTGTTACGCCCCTCCGACAAGTGGCACGGTTTCGGTAAACTGGCCGAAGGTTTCAATATGCTGGACCCGATCAAGGCCACCATCGTCACGCCCGGCATGGACGTGGATGGCGATTTTGCCGACAACGGCATCCCGGCCTCTATGGTCACGAAATATCTGGCGGAGCATGGCGTTATTGTTGAGAAATGCGGCCTGTACTCGTTCTTCATCATGTTTACCATCGGCATCACCAAAGGGCGCTGGAATACCCTGCTGACCGCGCTGCAACAGTTCAAGGATGACTACGACAAGAATCAGCCGATTTGGCGCATCCTGCCGGAATTTGCTGCCAAATTCCCGAAATATGAGCGCATCGGCCTGCGTGACCTGTGTCAGCAGATTCACGATGCCTACAAGCAGCATAACGTTGCCCGCATGACCACTGAGATGTATCTGTCTGACATGCAGCCGGCGATGAAGCCGTCCGATGCGTTTGCCAAGATGGCGCATGACGAAATCGAGCGCGTCGAGATAGATGATCTGGAAGGTCGCGTCACCGCTGTGCTGTTGACACCCTATCCACCCGGCATCCCGCTGCTGATTCCTGGTGAGATATTCAACAAGACCATCGTGGATTACCTGAAATTCGCCCGTGAATTCAGTCAGCGACTGCCAGGTTTTGAGACCGATATTCATGGACTGGTCGCCGAAGAGGTGGGTGGCATCAAGCGCTACTTCGTGGACTGCGTGAAGTAAGTCTTGTAATCGCGGATACCATGCCTGTCGTGATCCGTACCATCCGGGCCGACATCACCACTCTCAAGGTGGATGCCATCGTCAATGCGGCTAACCAGTCGCTGCTGGGGGGCGGTGGCGTGGATGGTGCGATACACCGTGCCGCCGGGCCGGAACTGCTGGCAGAGTGTCGCGGGCTAGGCGGTTGCGACACGGGGGATGCCAAAATCACGTACGGTTACCGCCTGCCGGCGCAACATGTGATCCATACCGTAGGCCCGGTCTGGCAGGGTGGGGCACATGGCGAGGCCGAGCAACTTGCGTCCTGCTATCGGCGCTCGCTGGAGCTGGCAGAACAGCATGATGCACGTTCCATAGCGTTTCCTTCCATCAGTACCGGGGTGTATGGCTATCCCATAGCAGCGGCGGCAACTATCGCCGTGCAAACGGTCAGAGAGGGTTTGAGAAAGTTGAACAGTGTGCGGGAAGTCGTATTCTGCTGTTTCTCTGAACACGATTTGGCAGTCTATCGCGGGGTACTGGAAGCAGTGGAGGGCTGAACTTTGCATCAGTGATTTTTATGGTGGCTTGGTTTCACAGGGTGTGTCAGAAAATATCAGTCCGGCAGTGAAATTTTCCTTGAGTAAGTCAGGAATAACGCGTATAAAGCCAAGCTGGCGTTTGATTCAAAGTCACTGCAATACTGGTTTTACCATGTGCAACCTTAGATCAAATAGTATGACGGGAGTGTTTCCCGGTTTTTTTAAGAAGGAAGTAATCACATGGCAACTGGTACAGTTAAATGGTTCAACGACGCTAAAGGTTTTGGTTTCGTTACGCCTGATGATGGCAGCGAAGATCTGTTCGCACATTTCTCCGCAATCAACATGAGCGGTTTCAAGTCCCTGCAAGAAGGCCAAAAGGTCAGCTTCGAAGTGACTCAAGGTCCTAAGGGCAAGCAAGCATCCAACATCCAGGCTGCTTAATCGTCTGAGAAGTTGAAAAAAGCCCGGCACGCAAGTGCCGGGCTTTTTCTTTTACTGCTTCAGTTTTGGTCTGGAAGTCAGCCGCAGGAGGACGACGAGCGGCGGGGGTGGAAAATGACAGGCGCGGCTTTCAGCACGTGCTTCTTGATCTTGCCCATGACGTGCATCTCGCAGGCCTTGCAGTCGAATTTCAGTGTCAGCCGTTCATTGCCGTTGACCAGCGTCATCGGTTCGGCACGCACCTGCCCCTGAACACCTATCACGCCCTTGGCCTGTTTCGGGCACAGGCTCAGTGAGTAGCGCAGGCAATGGCGGGTAATCATCAGCGAGACTTCGCCAGTCTCCTGGTGATCCTCGTAGGCCGCTTCGATCAGCTTCACGCCGTGTCGGGCGTAGAAGTCGCGTGCCGCCTGATTGCTGACGTTGGCAAGATAGGACAGGGATGCTTCTGGATAGCGCGCCGGCGGTTCGACCGCCGCCCTGCGGGGCTGCCGAGTGTAGGCAGCCAGACGCGCGGCCATCAGCGCTTCGGTCGCGTCACGCCGTAACTTGTTCGCCAGCGAACTCGGCACGAACCACGGCTGCGACCATTCGACCGAGATGCCATCCAGCCGGAAATCGCTGTTGCCGAAACGCGCAAGCTGTTCGCGCAGCGCCTGTTCAGCTTCCTGCGGATGCTGCGCAGTTTGTTTGTCGCAGGCGATGGCGGCGACGGCAGCGATGCCGTCCTCGTCGGTCAGCGTCAGGCGGTAGCCGTCCGGCGAGTCGGTGAACGCGGCGCGGATACCGATCCTGCGTTCGGCGGACTTCTTCAGTAGCGCCTGTTCCCAGGCGTGGTCGCGGTTGCGGCTGACGGTAATGCCGGCGCGCAGGCCGGGCAGCGTGGCGATGGCTTCGTTGGGCCAGATACGCCACAGTGTGCCTTCGTCGGTGTCGCCCCGGCGTTCGACCACGTTGGCCTGCAGGCCGATCACTTCGCGCTTATGCAGGTAGTTCAGCCCGTCGCTGTTGGCGAGCGGCTCGGTCGTTTCCAGCTCGAACCATTTGTCGCCGACCTTGCTGACCGTGCCCAACGGCAGTCCGACGAACGACGGCGAGTCAAACGCGCCGATATCCGCCTTGCGGCCATGGGTGAAGTAGTCGGTCGCGCCGCGATGGAAGGTCTTGTCCGGGTCGGGGGTGAACAGCAGGCGGGTCTTGCCGCTGGAGGCGGCGCACAGGTCGCTGCGTTCCGTCAGAATCTCGTCGAACAGTTGGCGGTAGTGGCCGGTGATGTTCTTCACATAGCCGGCATCCTTGTAGCGTCCTTCGATCTTGAAGCTGCGCACACCGGCTTCTATCAGCTTGCGCAGGTTATCGCTCTGGTTGTTGTCTTTCACCGACAGCAGGTGCTTGTCGAACGCCACCACGCGCCCCTTTGCGTCCTCCAGCGTATACGGCAGGCGGCAAGCCTGCGAGCAGTCGCCGCGATTGGCGGAGCGGCCAGTGTGGGCGTGGCTGATGTAGCACTGGCCGGAATAGGCGACGCACAGCGCGCCGTGGATGAAGTGCTCGATCACCGTGTCGGCCGGCACGGCATCCCGTACTGCGGAGATTTCCTGTAGCGTCAGTTCGCGCGCCAGCACGATCTGCGAGAAGCCGACATCGGCCAGAAAGCGCGCCTTCTCCGGGGTGCGGATGTCGCACTGGGTGGAGGCGTGCAGGTCTATCGGCGGCAGGTCGAGTTGCAGCAATCCCATGTCCTGCACGATCAGCGCGTCCACCCCGGCATTCCAGCAGTCCCAGGCGAGTGTGCGCGCGTCTTCCAGTTCGGCGTCGTGCAGGATGGTGTTCAGCGTGACGAAGATGCGTGCGTGGAAACGGTGCGCGAAATCCACCAGTTCGGCGATCTCCTGCATCGAGTTGCCCGCCTTGTCGCGTGCGCCGAACGAGGGACCGCCGATATAAACGGCATCTGCGCCGTGCGATATCGCTACCCGCCCGATTTCGGCGTTTTTCGCCGGGGCGAGCAATTCCAGAGGATGTCGGGTCATGGGGCTATTTGCGGCGGTAAGTGACGAAATGGTAATCCAGCGGCTGCGGGGTGTCCTGATGGCGCACCTCGCGGGAGACTTCCTGCCACTCGGCTTTGTCGAAATCGGGGAAATACGCGTCGCCTGCTACGTCCTGCTGGATCTCGGTGATATACAGCGTCTTCACGTAGGGCATGGCCTGGGCATAGATCTCGGCACCACCGACGATGAAGGCATGGCTGTTGTTGGCGCAGGAAGCCAGCGCCTGATTCAGCGAATAGGCGATCTGACAGCCTTCCGCCTGGAATTTGGGGTCGCGGGTGACGATCACGGTGACGCGCCCCGGCAGTGGTCTGCCGATGGATTCATAGGTTTTGCGCCCCATGATCATGCGGTGGCCCATGGTCAGTTGCTTGAAGTGTTTCAGGTCTTCCGGGCAGCGCCAGGGCAGGGTATTGTTTACGCCGATGACGCGGTTCTTTGCCATAGCGACGATGATGGCCAGTTCTATCATATCGCCACCTGCGCCTTGATCGCCGGATGCGGGTCGTAGCCCTCCAGCGTGAAATCCTCGAATTTGAAGCCGAAGATGTCTTTCACCGCAGGATTGATGCGCATGGTCGGCAGCGGGCGCGGTTCGCGCGACAGTTGCAGGTTCGCCTGCTCCATGTGGTTGGAATAGATATGCGCATCGCCGAAGGTGTGCACGAAGTCGCCCGGTTGCAAATCGCACACCTGCGCCATCATCATGGTCAGCAGCGCATAGCTGGCGATATTGAACGGCACGCCCAGAAAGATGTCCGCGCTGCGCTGGTAGAGCTGACAGGAGAGTTTGCCGTCCGCCACGTAGAACTGGAAAAAGGCATGGCACGGGGCCAGCGCCATTTTATCCAGTTCGCCGACGTTCCACGCCGAGACGATGATGCGGCGCGAGTCTGGGTTGTGCTTCAGTTGCTCCACCGCGACCTTGATCTGGTCGGTGACGCGGCCGTCCACGCCCTGCCAGGAGCGCCACTGCTTGCCGTATACCGGGCCGAGTTCGCCGTGCTCGTCGGCCCACTCGTCCCAGATTCGTACGCCGTGTTCCTTCAGGTATTGGATGTTGGTTTCGCCCTGCAAGAACCACAGCAGTTCATGGATGATGGACTTCAGGTGGCACTTCTTGGTGGTGACCAGCGGGAAGCCCTGCGCCAGGTCGAAGCGCATCTGGTAGCCGAATACGCTGACGGTTCCCGTCCCTGTACGGTCGGATTTCCGGGTGCCGGTGTCCAGCACATGTTGCATCAGATCGAGGTAAGTTCGCATGGGTGTTTGATCATTGGACTGTGTCTATGATGACGACAATTTCTGACTGAATGATTACGCGGATGCCGAATATGTTCCGAGTGTATGGGATGCAATGCTAGCATAAAGGGGGGATGTCTGAGTCTTTCCGGTATCATGGGGCCGTGCAAGTATCTGCATACCGTGCGATTTTAAGGGGAAAGCGGGGGGGGTATGAGAAATTCGATTCGAGTGTTGAAAAGTTTTCAACCAGGCTTTTTACCAGCCTGGATTTACTGGTCGTTGCTCGGCATCTCGTCGCTGGTGGGACTGGTCTTGTTTCTGGCGGTAATGGGATACGCCGCCAGCCAGCTCAATATGCTGTGACAGGGCTTTGCATCATATCTCGATGCGCGTGCCCATTTCGATCACGCGGTTGACCGGAATCTTGAAGAAGTCGGCGGCATTCATCGCATTCTTGGACAGGGCAATGAACAGGCGTTCGCGCCATTTCATCATACCGGGGTGCGGGCTGGAAACGATCATCGCGCGCGAAATGAAGAACGAGGTGGTCATCATGTCGAACGCCAGCCCGGCCGAGGCGCACAGTTCCAGCGCAGCCGGGATGTCCGGCGTTTCCATGAAGCCATAGAACACCCTGACGCGGTAAAAATTCTTGCCCAGATCGTCTATCAGCAGACGATTGCCAGCGGTGACGTAAGGCTTGTCCTCGACGCTGACCGTCAGCAACACGTTGCGCTCGTGCAACACCTGATTGTGTTTGAGATTGTGCATCAGCGCCGAGGGCGCGCCATTGCTGGCGCTGGTCAGGAATACCGCCGTACCCATCACTCTGGGTACGCCATCCGTGCCATCTATGACCACTTGCATCGGCACAGTCTGGCGCTCGACTTCGGCGAACAGCAGCCGGCGGCCATGCTTCCAGGTAGTGAGTACGGTAAATGAAATCGTGGCGATGCCCAGCGGAAACCAGCCGCCCTGCGGGATTTTCATCGCGTTGGCTGCGAAGTAGGCCAGATCAACCAGCAGGATGAAGGTGATCAGCGGAATGGCCAGCGGCATCGGCCAGCGCCATGCCAGCAGGATGACGAAGGCGATCAGCAGCGTATCTATGGTCATCGTACCAGTCACGGCGATGCCGTAGGCGGCGGCCAGATTGCTCGAACTCTGGAAGGCTAGCACCAGAAACACGACTGCCACATATAGCGTCCAGTTAGTGAACGGCACGTAGATTTGACCTTGAGCCTTGTCCGAGGTCTGGCGAATTTCCATGCGTGGCAGGAAGCCCATTTGCACCGACTGGTTGGCGACCGAGAACGCGCCCGAAATGACCGCCTGCGAGGCGATGATGGTGGCGGCGGTGGCCAGCACCAGTAGCGGCAGCAGTGCCCAGGCCGGCGCGAGCAGATAGAATGGATTTTCGATGGCTGCAGGATTTTGCAGCAACAGCGCCCCTTGACCGAAATAATTCAGCGTCAGTGCGGGCAATACGAACGAGAACCAGGTCAGTCTGATCGGGAATTTGCCGAAGTGTCCCATGTCGGTGTACAGCGCTTCGCCGCCGGTGACGGCCAGCACCACCGAGCCTAGCGCCAGAAAAGCGGTGGCAGGGTTATCCGTCAGAAACTGCACAGCATAGGCAGGATTGAGTGCCAGCAAAACATGCGGGGAGTGCAGGATGGCGAGTGCGCCGAATGCGCCCAGACAGGCGAACCAGAAAATCATGATCGGGCCGAAGGCCAACCCGACTTTGCCCGTGCCATGTTTCTGGATGAAAAACAGCAAGGTCAGAATGACCAAGGTGGCTGGCATTACATAGTGCGAGAGTTGCGGAGAAACGACGTTCAGGCCTTCTACCGCTGACAATACTGAGATGGCGGGGGTGATCATGCTGTCGCCAAAGAACAGCGCGGCAGCGAACAATCCCAGCACCGTGACCACCCATTTGGTTTTTTTGTGTTTTGCGGTCAGTTCGCCGACCAGCGCCAGCAGGGACAGCGAGCCGCCTTCGCCGTTGTTGTCGGCGCGCATGATGATCGCGACATACTTGATTGACACCAGTAGCATGATGGTCCAGAGCATGATGGAGAGCACGCCAAGGATGTTGAACTCGACGACCGGCAGCGGGTGGTGGCCGGCAAAGGTTTCCTTCAGCGCATACAGCGGGCTGGTGCCGATGTCGCCGTAAACGACACCCAGTGCGCCCAGCGCAAGGGTAGAAAGCTTCTGTTTCGTGGCTGCATGACTCATCGCACATACCTCGTCTGGCTTGTTCCCCGCTCATCGTCCCCGGAGAAGAGGGCGCGGCATTATATGCCTGTGGCGAAAACTTGCAGGGGAATTGTTCGGCGATCCTGTGCTGTCCGGGCGAAGTGGTTCAGGGCGCGAAAGTCGGCGTCTGTTGCAATGCCAGCGCGATCACCCAGTAGCGCGCGAATTTGCCGATGGCCATGAACAGCGCGGCCTGCCACCAGTTCATCCGTAGCCAGCCGGCGGCCAGGCACAGCGCGTCGCCCAGCAGCGGCGTCCAGGCCAGCAGCAGCGCAGGTGTGCCGTATCTCTTGATGGTGTCCACGTGCTTGAGTTGCTGGGTCTGTGGCAGCAGCCAGCCCATGCCGAAGCTGATCATGCCGCCCAGCGTGTTGCCCAGCGTGGCGACCAGCAGTGCGGTCCAGGTGGCATCCGGGTAGGCTTTGAGCACACCGAACAGCACCACCTCCGAGCCGCCCGGCAGCAAGGTGGCAGCCAGCAAGCTGCTACTGAACAATGCAAACAGGCTGGCGGTTTCGGTCATGTGGGGAAACTGGCATCAATAAGGTTAAAAGAGCGACACAGACTTATTCGATTCGTCGTTCCCGCGCAGGCGGGAACCCAGTCGAATAAAAAACTCCCGCGAAGCGGGTCAATACCGTATTTTTCCGCTTCGCGGCGTGTTGATTTTGCTGGATTCCCGCCCGCGCGGGAATGACGCGTTTGTATTAATGGGTAATGGTTTTTCCTGATTTGCTCAGAATTTGATTGCCGAGAACACCTTCTGCGCCAGCGAACCTACCGCCTGCATCGGATTGGCGCGGATGGCCTTTTCCTGTTCGGCCATCATCAGGAACAGGCCGTCCATCGCCTTGCGGGTGATGTAGTCGTCAAGCTTCGCGTCCTTGGGGTCAACCAGCCCGTATTGCGCGCCCTTGCCCGCGAACTGGTCGTATTTCTCAGCCAGCTTCACTTTCTGCATGGACTTGTTGACGATGGGCTTGAATTTGCCGGTAAGCGCAGCTTCCGTGTTCTTGCGGAAGTATTGCGTGGCGGCGTCGTTGCTGCCGGTCAGGATGGCCTGCGCGTCCTGCACCGTCATGTTCTTCACCGCACCGATCAGCAGCGTCTTGGCTTCCGGCACGGCGGCTTCGGCGGCGCGGTTCATCGAGGTGGTCAGTTCGTCGGCGTATTTGCCCATGCCGAACTGGCGCATCAGGCCCTCGACCTGTTGCAGTTTCTCCGGCAGCGGGATGCGCACCTTGTCGTTGCCGAGATAGCCGTTTTCCTTCGCCAGATTGGTCACGGCGGTCTCCGCGCCCTGAGTGAGCGCCTGCTTCAGGCTGCCGATCTTGTCGTTGTTGCTGAAAGCGGACAACGCTTGAGCGCCTGCGGCAGGCTGGGCTACTGCGGGTTGTGCGGCGACCGCCTGTGGTGTGGCAGGCGCGGGCTGGGCGGGTGCGCCGCCCAGTTGTTTGCCCAGTTGATCCTTTAGCGAACCCAGGTCTATCGCCTGAACCGGCAGGCTGAAGGCTAACAGTGAAAGCAGAGGCAGGTGGCGCAGCTTCATGAGAATTCCTTTTCCATAAAAACTCCCAACCCGGGCGGGGTTGGGAGCGGGGTGTGACGGCGATTAGCGTTTGCGCGGCGGCATCAGGTCGGTGATCGTGCCTTCGGCCATTTCGGCGGCGAAGTTGAACGTCTCCGACAGCGTCGGGTGCGGGTGGATGGTAAGCCCGATGTCTTCCATGTCCGCGCCCATCTCCAGCGCCAGCACCGCCTCGGCGATCAGCTCGCCGGCATTCACGCCGACGATGGCTGCGCCCAGGATGCGGCGGGTCTTGGGGTCGAGCAGCACTTTGGTCGAACCTTCCTCGCGGCCCACCGATAGCGCGCGGCCCGAAGCGGCCCATGGGAAGCTGCCCTTCTCGTACTCGATACCCTGTGCCTTGGCCTGGGTCTCGGTCAGCCCCATCCACGCCACTTCCGGGTCGGTGTAGGCCACCGACGGGATGGTCATCGGCTCGAAGAACGCCTTGTGTCCGGCGATGTTTTCCGCAGCCACCTTGCCCTCATGCACCGCCTTGTGCGCCAGCATCGGGTCGCCCACGATGTCGCCGATAGCGAAGATGTGCGGCACGTTGGTGCGTTGCTGTTTGTCCACCGGGATGAAGCCGCGCTCGTTGACGGTCAGTCCGGCGGCTTCCGCGCCGATCTCGCGGCCGTTTGGACGACGGCCCACGGCCATCAATACGCGGTCGTAGAGTTGCGGCTCGGCAGGCGCCTGCTCGCCCTCGAAGGACACCCGCAGGCCTTCCGGCAATGCTTCGATCTTGGTGACCTTGGTCTTCAGCATGATGGCTTCGTAACGCTTGGCGATGCGGTTGTGCAGCGGCTTGACCATGTCCTTGTCCGCGCCCGGCATCAGCTGATCCATCAGCTCGACCACGGAAATCTTGCTGCCCAGTGCGTCGTACACCGTGGCCATTTCCAGGCCGATGATGCCGCCGCCGATCACCAGCATGCGCTTGGGCACATCCTGCAAGGCCAGCGCGCCGGTGGAATCAATGATGCGCGGATCGTCATAGGGGAAGCCGGGGATGCGCGCCACGCTGGAACCTGCCGCGACGATGCAGTTGTCGAACGACACGGTCTTCACGCCGTCGGCGGTCTGCACTTCCAGCATGTTGGCCGAGGCGAACTTCGCCAGGCCGCGCACCACCTGCACCTTGCGCTGTTTGGCAAGACCTGCCAGCCCGCCGGTCAGCTTGGAAATCACGCTTTCCTTCCAGCCGCGCACTTTATCAATATCAATTTGTGGTTTGCCGAAGGTCACGCCGTGGTGGCTGACTTCTTCCGCCTCGGTGACGACCTTGGCGACGTGCAGCAGCGCCTTGGACGGGATGCAGCCCACGTTCAGACACACGCCGCCCAAGCTGGCGTGCTTCTCGATCAGCACCACCTTCTTGCCCAGATCGGCGGCGCGGAACGCGGCAGTGTAGCCGCCGGGGCCGGCGCCCAATACCACGACTTCGGCGTGGATGTCGCCCTTGACCGAGGATTGAGGATTGGGGATGGAGGATGGAGTTGGGGCGACGGGTTGCGGCGCAGGCGCGGCAAACCCCTCCCCAGCCCTCCCCTTGTCAGGGGCGGGAGTTATCTCCCCTCCTGATAAGGAGGGGTTGGGGGAGGTTTGCTCCTGTGTTTCCAACATCAAAATCACCGAGCCTTCGCTGACCTTGTCGCCTACCTTGATCTTCATTTCGCGGATGATGCCGGCTGCGGGGCAGGGCACTTCCATTGAGGCCTTATCGGTCTCCAGTGTGATCAGCGATTGTTCGGCGGCGACTGACTCGCCGGCGCTGACCAGCACTTCGATCACTGCCACGTCCTTGAATCCGCCGATGTCCGGCACTTTTACTTCGATAGTCTGGCTCATGTTCTCTCCGTTTTTCAGCTGTCATTCCCGCGAAGGCGGGAATCCAGCGGTTTTGTTCAAAATGCTTCTGATTCTGGATTCCCGCCTTCGCGGGAATGACGATTTCTAAACCCTGATCTGCCCGCTGCCCAATACGATGAATTTCTGCGAGGTCAGCCCTTCGAGACCTACCGGGCCGCGCGCGTGGATCTTGTCGGTGGAGATGCCGATCTCGGCGCCCAGCCCGTATTCGAAGCCGTCTGCGAAGCGCGTCGAGGCGTTCACCATCACGCTGGCAGAATCCACCTCGCGCAAAAAGCGCATCGCACGGGAATAGTTCTCGGTAACGATGCTGTCGGTGTGCTGCGAGCTGTAAGTGCCGATATGTTCGATGGCGGCATCCAGGTCGGCGACCACGCGCACGGCGAGGATGGCGGCGAGGTATTCGGTGCGCCAATCTTCCTCAGTGGCGGCAACCATCTGCGGCACGATGGCGCGCGCCGCATCGTCGCCGCGCAGTTCTACACCCTTGTCCAGATAGATTTGGCACAGTGGCGGCAGCACCTCGGCGGCGACCTTGGCGTTCACCAGCAGCGTCTCCATCGCGTTGCACACGCCGTAGCGGTGAGTCTTGGCGTTGTCGGCGATACGGATGGCCTTGGCAAGGTCGGCCTGGTCGTCGATGTAGACGTGGCAGATGCCGTCCAGATGTTTTATGACCGGCACTTTGGCGTCACTGGAGATGCGCGCAATCAGGCTCTTGCCGCCGCGCGGCACGATCACGTCCACATAGTCCTTCATGGTGATGAGTTCGCCCACGGCGGCGCGGTCGGTGGTGGCGACCACCTGCACGGCGCTGTCAGGCAATCCGGCGGCGCGCAATCCGGCATGCACGCAGGCGGCGATGGCCTGATTGGAATGGATGGCTTCCGAGCCGCCGCGCAGGATGGCGGCGTTGCCCGATTTCAGGCACAGCCCGGCGGCGTCTGCGGTGACGTTGGGACGCGATTCGTAGATGATGCCGATGACACCCAGCGGCACGCGCATCTTGCCGACCTGTATGCCGGATGGACGGTAGCTCATGTCGCTGATCTCACCGACCGGGTCGGCCAGTTGCGCGATTTGTAGCAGGCCTTCGGCCATCGCGTTGACGGTCTTGGCCGACAGCGTCAGGCGGTCTATCGAGGCATCATCCAGCCCGTTGGCGCGGGCGGCCTGCACATCCTTGGCATTGGCGGCCAGCAGTTGTGTTGATTGGGCTTGCAGCGCGGCGGCGATCTCGGTGAGCGCACGGTTCTTGGTGGCGGTGTCGGCTTGCGCCATCAGGCGCGCGGCGGCGCGAGCACTGATGCCGACCTGCTTCATGTATTGCTTGATGTCTTCCATGACGGTACATAAGGATGCAAAAGGTCGGGCATTTTATCACCTTGATGCGCTAAAATGCGCGCCCCTCATATATATACAAGGACGCAGCCATGTCCGACATCTTAAACAAGATACTCGCGGTGAAGGCGCAGGAAGTTGCTGCTGCACTGGTTGCTAAACCGCTCGCCGCAATGCGTGCCGAAGCGGAGCAGGCCGCGCCCGCGCGCGATTTCGTCGGTGCGATACGTGCCAAGCTGGCAGCAGGATTGCCTGCGGTTATCGCCGAAATCAAGAAGGCTAGTCCCAGCAAAGGTGTGATACGCGCCGACTTTCGTCCTGCCGAGATCGCCGCCAGCTACGCGCAGCACGGTGCGGCCTGTCTGTCGGTGCTGACCGACGAGCAGTTCTTCCAGGGTTGCCCCGAGTACCTGCAACAGGCGCGTGCCGCATGCAGCCTGCCGGTGTTGCGCAAGGATTTCATGGTGGATGAGTACCAGATATATCAGGCGCGGGCGATGGGCGCGGACGCCATCCTGCTGATCGCCGCAGCACTCGACTTGCCGCAGATGCAGTCCTTCGAGGCGCTGGCGCACGAGCTAGGGATGGCGGTGCTGGTGGAAGTGCACAATGGTGAAGAGGTGGAAGCTGCATTGCAGTTGACTACGCCACTGATCGGCGTGAACAACCGCAATCTGCGCACCTTTGAGGTCAGCCTGCAAACCACGCTGGACTTGCTGCCACGCATTCAGGCTGCCGGCGCAGCGCGCATCGCTGTCACGGAGAGTGGTATTTTGGCAGCGGCAGACGTGCGCTTGATGCGCGATCATCAGGTCAATTGCTTCCTGGTTGGAGAGGCGTTCATGCGCGCCAGCGAACCGGGTGTGGCCTTGCAAAATGTGTTTCTGTAAGTGAGTTGTAAGGCTTGTTGCAAAAAAGCAACAGTTTGTTAAGGTTTTGTTAAACAATCGTTTCATCTATTGCGCCAACTAATTCAATCAGGATAATCCGCTTCCGAAGTCAACTTGCTTCAGATTCACCTTAGCCGGCAGCCAGTGTTGCCGACTTTAAAATCAAACTTTAGGAGTTTCAAATGCAAAAGAAAATCATCGCTCTGGCTATCGCCTCTGCCCTGGTATCCCCAGCAGCTTTCGCTGCGACTAGCAATATCGACGTATACGGCAAACTGTTTGCTGACTTCGAAGGCGTAAAGAGCAGCAACGTTGGCGCTGGCGTGTCCAATAGCCTGAACCGCGTTTCCACCAACGCTTCCCGCATTGGCGTTAAAGGTACTGAAGACCTGGGCGACAACCTGAAGGCGGTTTACCAGTTCGAAGTTCAGGTTGACCTGAACGGCAACGCCGGTAACGGTTTTGGTAACGGCACACGTAACAGCCATGTTGGCCTGCAAGGCGACTTCGGTACGGCTGCTATCGGTGTTTGGGATAGCCCCTACAAGCTGAGCCACAACAAGGTTGAGTTGTTCGACAACACCACCTTCGGTTCCGCTATCAACGTGCTGGGTCGTGTTAACGGCGGTTTGAACTTCAATAACCGTCTGGCTAACTCCGTAACCTACGAAACACCGAACATGAACGGCTTCCAGGCTCAGTTCGCCTACGGCACCGACAACACTAAAACCAACGTAAAGAACGCTTCCGTGGTTTCGATGAACGCATCCTATGAGAACGACATGTTCTACGCAGCCTATGGCTACGAAGCGTTCAAGGACACCAATCTGGCCAACGCTGTTCTGGCTGGCAACAAAGCTGACGGTAACCGTGTGGTTGGCGCATTCAAGTTCGAAGGCGGTCAAGTTGGCCTGACTTACGAGCGTCTGAATGGTACGACTGCTGGCGTAAATGCTGCGCGTACAGCATGGGAATTGTCCGGTAAGTATGCTGTAGGTTCCAACAACTTCGGCCTGTCCTACACCAAGGCTGGCAACGTTGGCGGCGTGGCTGCAACTGATGCGAAACAGTTGTCCCTGCGTTACGGTTACAGCTTCTCCAAGCGCACAGAACTGTATGCAATGTACACAGACCTGTCCAACGGCACAGCGGCTAACTACAACTTCAACGGCGGTACCGCTGTTGCTGGTTCCGTTGCTGGTGCCAAGCTGTCTGGCTGGGGTTTGGGCTTGATCCACTCTTTCTGATGAAGCAACTGGCCATTCGACTAGGCTGCAAAATACCGCAGCCAAGTCGCTGGTCATAATCATTAGGCACCCTTCCGGGTGCGGCATGATCTAAAATTAAACGGGCACCTTCGGGTGCCCGTTTTTCATTGACGCGCCGGAGTGAATTCTCTACATTGCGCGCACCATATAAATCAGGGGGGGGCTGTCATGTTGAATCTGGATCGTTTGATTGTCGAGTTTGATAAGGGTTTGCGTACTTTGTTTAGCGAAGCGCACAGCGTGCGACCTTATCCCGATGCAGATATACAGGATGCGCCGCTGGATGAGGCTGAGAAAAAGCGTGCAGCCGCGCTGATGCGCGTCAATCACAGTGGTGAGATCTGCGCGCAGGCTTTATATCAGGGGCAAGCGATCACGGCGCGCGACCCGCTGGTGCAGCAGAAGTTGCGGTGGGCAGCGCAGGAGGAGACTGAACATCTGGCTTGGACGGCTAAACGGGTGCATGAGCTGGGTAGTCATCTGAGTGTGCTCAATCCATTCTGGTATACCAGTTCGCTGGCGATAGGTGCTTTCGCCGGATTGTTGGGTGATAAGTGGAATCTGGGCTTTCTTTCCGAGACCGAGCAGCAGGTAGGGGCACACTTGCAAAGCCATCTGAGTAAGTTGCCAGTGCAGGACGAGAAAAGCCGCGCCATCGTCAAGCAGATGTACATCGACGAGATCGGACATTCAGACATGGCGATCGAACTGGGCGGTGCGCCATTGCCCCTGCCGGTGCAAGGGCTGATGAAGTTGAATGGCAAGGTGATGACCCATACGGCGTATTGGGTATGACGCAGCAGGAAATGGGGGGCATTCCATTTTCCTGCAAAACTAAACCCCCTCCAACTCCCCCTTGACAGGGGGAGAGCCGAGCGATGAAGTTTTTCGGTTTCGGCAACATCTATCCATAAGCTTTCCCATAGCCGAGTCGGCTCCTCCCCTGTCAAGGGGAGGGCGGGAGGGGTTGGGTTTTTTTATATGGGGCGGTGGAAAATCGTTTGTTGCAAAAATGCAACATTCTCGTCACAAGTTTTTGACACCGCCTGCCGCACTTCGATAAAGTGCGCACCTAGTGAAGGCAGGGAGGTCTTGCAATCACTTCAAATTTTAACCAAAGGACTGCAATTATGAAAAAAATCGTTCTCTCTATCGCCGCTGTGATGGCTGCTGCATCTTTCGCTCCTGAAGCGTCTGCTGTTCCAGTTTTTGCACGTCAAACTGGCATGGCTTGCTCCGCTTGCCACTTCCAACACTTCCCACTGCTGAATGGCTTTGGTCGTGCATTCAAATCCGCTGGCTTCACAATGATGGGCGCTCAGGAAAAAGTTGAAGGTGAACACCTGTCCATCCCAGCAATGCTGAACTTCGGCGTTTTGACAACAACTGGTTACGACACAGTTAGCGGTTCTACAGCTAACCTGAAGGGTGGTAACAAGGCTTGGTTCGTTCCTGGTTCCGGCGGTGAGTTGTCCCTGTTCATGGGCGGTCGTATCTCTGAATTCGCTGGCTTCCTGACAGAAACCGGTCTGGGCGCTGCTGCTGCTACTGGCGCTGCCAAGATCGCTCTGATGTTCCCAGTTGGTGAGTCTCACGTTGGTGTTGTTGCTCACACCAGCAATGGTCAAGGCGTTGCTTACAGCTACGAAACACTGAACACCGGTGCTGTAAACACCCACAAGATGACTGCTCTGAACGGTAACAACCAAGGCGCTGCTGTAACTAACGTCAACGGTGGTCACACTGGCGTTTACTCCGCAGCTCAGTTCCTGGGTACAAACACAGCCGCAACTGGTCTGTCTTTCGTTGCTTCCAACGACAACCTGGGCTTCATCAACATCGGCAAGTATGACTTGGCTGGCGTAGGTACAGCGACTGCTGGCTCCCTGCCACTGACATACGTTCGTATCGCTGGTATGTTCGAAGCGGCTGGTTTTGAAATGGCTGCTGGTGTTCAGTCCTTCAGCGGCACAAGCCAAGTTGGTATCAACGCACAAGCTAAAGCAACTGTAGTTGACTTCCAGGCTCAAGGCGAAGTTTCCGGTATGGGTCTGGGTGTTTACGCTTCCTACGGTTCTGCTCCAGCAGTATTCGGCGGTACCAACGCATTCAACGCACGTAACCTGCAAACACGCAGCTCCTTCAACATCGGTGCTGAACTGGGTGTAATCCCAGGTGTTTCCACACTGCAACTGGCTTACCGTTCCGGTAAGAGCGGTGGTGCAGTTGGTGCTGACACCGACAACGCATTCCAAGTTGGCGCAACATACGAACTGGCACAAAACGTTGAGTTGAGCCTGACTCACACTAGCCAGTCCGGTTCCGCATGGGCTGTTGCTGCACCAGTTGGTAAGAGCATGACCAACCTGATGATGGAAGCACTGTTCTAAGCTAAGGCTTAAAGCAAGGCTTGCATGTGACTGGCTGAATTTCAGTCAGTCCATCAGCAAAAGTAGTAAAAGCAAAAAGGGAGACGAAAGTCTCCCTTTTTGCTTTTGGCGTGTCGTTCCTGTACAAAATACAACGCCTCAGAATGCTTTGCATCATTTGAGTTTTACCCTGTTCTATTGTTCACCAAACCAAACCAAACCAAACCAAACCAAACCAAACCAAACCAAACCAAACCCCTCCCGGCCTCCCCTTGTCAGGGGGGGCAGATTCGGCATCCCATCCTCAGGTAGGGCGGACCCGAGTTTCCGTTGTCGTGGAGGGTTGGGTTTGGTTTTCTCGCGTCACGGAGCAGATTGGGCTCTCCCCCTGACAAGGGGGAGTTGGAGGGGGTTCGGTTTTTGTGCCTTAAGCTGAATTCTCACGCATCTCCGAGTGAGCATGATCTACCAGTTAATGTTTTGGCATTCACGTTAATTACGCCAAGTCGCTGGTTTTTCGGGGTATATGGTTTTTTCACCTGCATTTTGCGCAAGCGGCGAAAAGCTGTGATAAGCTTCGGGCCATGTTACAACTCACCCCCTAGTCGTTCTCTATGTCACCCGTTTCCCCGCTGGTTCAACGTCTGGTTCGTCCCGAGATTCAAGCGCTGCATGCCTACCACGTTCCGGATAGTCGGGGCTTCATCAAGCTGGATGCGATGGAGAATCCTTATCCGCTGCCGCAAGGCCTGCGCGATGAGATCGCCACGCTGGTCTCTGCCGCCCCCATCAATCTGTATCCCGACCCCAGTCCCGCTGCGCTGAAGCGCAAGATCGCCGAGTTGTTGTCGTTGCCTGAGGGGATGGAGGTGTTGCTGGGTAACGGTTCGGATGAGCTGATCCAGTTGCTGGCGCTGGCAGTCAACCAGCCCGGTGCGACGCTGCTGGCGGTGGAGCCTTCTTTTGTGATGTATCGCATGATCGCCACTTTCATCGGCATGCGTTATGTCGGCGTGCCGCTGCGCGACGATTTTTCGCTGGACTTGTCTGCCACGCTGGAGGCCATCAGGCGCGAACAGCCGGCGCTGGTGTTCTTGGCATATCCGAACAATCCCACCGGCAACTTGTTCTCCGCCGACGAAGTGCATCAGATTATCGTGGCCTCCCCCGGTCTGGTGGTGGTGGACGAGGCCTATTACGCCTTTGCCAGCGACAGCTTTGTGCCACATCTGGCGCGCTACCCCAATCTGTTGGTGATGCGGACTTTCTCCAAGCTGGGGATGGCGGGGCTGCGGCTGGGATTTCTGGCTGGCAGCAGCGACTGGCTGCAGCAGTTGGACAAGCTGCGTTTGCCGTATAATGTCGGCGTTTTGCCACAGTTGGTGGCGGGTAAGCTTCTCGAACATCACGAGGTGCTGCTGGCACAGGCCGCACAGATCAAGTTTGATAGAGTAAAACTGTTTGATCGCTTGAGTCGCATCGCGGGTGTGCAGGTCTATGCCAGCGAGGCCAATTTCCTGTTGTTCAGGATCGAGAATGCGACGGCGGTGTTCAACGGGCTGAAGCAGCGCGGCATATTGATAAAGAATCTGAATGGCGGTCATCCGATGCTGACAGACTGCCTGCGCGTGACGGTGGGTGCGCCGGACGAGAATGATAGATTCATTGCCGCACTACAGGAAATTGTCGCTTAGCCGATAAGACGAATGCAAATTGCCGGTACTCATTTTGTTGTTAGACAAGGAAAATCATGCGTAGCGCGAAGGTCACACGCAACACACTGGAAACCCAGATCAGTATCGAGCTGAATCTGGACGGCACCGGCAAGTCGAGTTTCGAGACTGGCTTGCCGTTCCTCGATCACATGCTGGATCAGGTGGCGCGCCACGGTCTGATAGACATCTGCATCGCGGCTAAAGGCGATCTGCACATAGACGCGCATCACACGGTCGAGGATATCGGCATCACGCTGGGGCAGGCATTCGCTAAAGCCGCCGGCGACAAGAAGGGCTTGACGCGTTATGGTCATGCTTATGTGCCGCTGGACGAGGCGCTGTCGCGCGTGGTGCTGGACTTGTCAGGTCGTCCGGGGCTGGCATTCAATTGCGAATTCACTCGTGCCACGATAGGCGAGTTCGATGTGGACTTGTTTCACGAATTTTTTCAGGGCTTCGTCAATCACGCGCTGGTCACGTTGCATATAGACAATCTGGCCGGCAAGAATGCGCATCATCAGGCCGAGACGATCTTCAAGGCGTTCGGTCGCGCACTTCGCATGGCGCTGACGGCTGATCCACGCATGGCCGGGATGATGCCTTCCACTAAAGGGTCGCTGTAAAACCATGGTCAGTGTCGCAATCGTTGATTACGGGATGGGCAATCTGCGTTCGGTCGAGCAGGCCATCCGGCATGTCGCGCCCGATGTGGTGACGGCAGTGACGGATGATGCGGGCGTGATCGCGCGCGCAGACCGCGTGGTGTTCCCCGGTCAGGGTGCCATGCCAGACTGCATGCGCGAGTTGGCGGCGCGCGGTCTGCGTAGTGCGGTGCTGGATGCGGCGCGTAGCAAGCCTTTCATGGGCATTTGCATCGGTTTGCAAATGCTGTTCGAACACAGTGCAGAGGGTGATGTCGCCGGACTGGGTATCTTGCCCGGTGAAGTGCTGCGCTTCCCCGGCAATCTGCATGATGACAAGGGCAACAAGCTCAAGGTGCCGCACATGGGCTGGAACAATGTGCATCACGGTGCCCACGCGCTGTGGGACGGCATCAGTCAGGATGCGCGCTTCTATTTCGTGCACAGTTATTACGTACAGCCTCGTGACGCGGCGCTGGTGCAGGCTACCAGCGAATATCCCGTACCCTTCGTCTGCGCGGTGGCGCAGGAAAATCTTTTCGCGGTGCAATTCCACCCGGAAAAAAGCCACGCGGCAGGGCTGAAACTGCTGCAAAACTTTGTTCAATGGAAACCTTAATTACGTACTGCCATGCTACTTATCCCTGCTATTGATTTAAAAGACGGTGAATGTGTGCGCCTCAAGCAAGGCCTGATGGAAGAATCCACCGTATTTTCCGATAATCCCGCCGCCATGGCGCAACACTGGCTGAGTCAGGGGGCGCGGCGTCTGCATCTGGTGGACCTGAACGGCGCATTTGCGGGTAAGCCCAAAAATGAGGAAGCGGTACGCAGCATCATCGAGACGGTTGGAACGGATGTGCCGGTGCAACTGGGCGGCGGCATCCGCGATCTGGAAACGATAGAGCGTTATCTTGATCTGGGCGTGACCTATATCATCATCGGTACGGCGGCAGTCAAGCAGCCGGGTTTTCTGCATGAAGCCTGCGATTCCTTCCCCGGTCACATCATGGTCGGGCTGGATGCCAAAGGCGGCAATGTCGCAGTGAACGGCTGGTCCAAGCTGACTGGCCATGATGTCGGTGATTTGGCGCGTCGCTTCGAGGGCTACGGCGTGGAAGCCATCATCTATACCGACATTGGGCGCGATGGCATGTTGTCCGGCGTGAATATCGAGGCGACGGTTGAGTTGGCGCGCCCATTGCGCACGCCGGTTATCGCCAGCGGTGGCATCACCAATCTGGACGATGTGCGTGCGCTGTGTGCGGTGCAGGCTGAAGGCATCAGCGGTGCCATCACCGGCCGCGCCATCTATGAAGGCACGCTGAATTTCCGCGAAGCGCAGATGCTGGCGGACGATCTGTCGCCCAAATTCTGATGCTGGCCAAACGTATCATTCCCTGTCTGGATGTCACCCATGGCCGCGTGGTCAAGGGAGTCAGCTTCGTCGAATTGCGCGATGCTGGCGACCCGGTGGAGATCGCCAAGCGTTACGACGATCAGGGCGCGGATGAGCTGACCTTCCTCGATATCACTGCCAGCTCGGACGATAGAGGCATCATCTTCAAAATCATCGAACAGGTCGCCTCGCAGGTGTTTATCCCGCTGACGGTCGGCGGCGGGGTGCGCGAGGTGGGCGACGTGCGCAATCTGCTCAACGCGGGTGCCGACAAGGTCAGCATCAACACCTCAGCGGTTGTCAACCCGCAGTTGGTAGCCGATGCCGCCGCGCGTTACGGCTCGCAGTGCATCGTGGTGGCGATAGACGCCAAACAGGTGGCGGCGGGGCGCTGGGAAGTGTTTACTCACGGTGGACGCAAGGCGACCGGACTGGATGTGGTGGAATGGGCGACGCGGATGCAGCAATTGGGCGCGGGCGAGATACTGCTGACCAGCATGGATCAGGACGGTCAGAAGAAGGGTTTCGATCTGGCGTTGACCCGCACCGTGACCGATGCACTGGAGATTCCGGTGATCGCCAGCGGCGGCGTGGGCAATCTGCAACATCTCGCCGATGGCGTGACGCAGGGCGGTGCCGACGCTGTGCTGGCCGCCAGCATCTTCCACTTCGGCGAGTACACCGTGCAGCAAGCCAAGGAATACATGGCGGCTCAAGGCATTGAGGTGCGGTTATGACACGGTTCGCGCAAGCGCCAGGTGCGGGAATAACCGCATCGCACCTCCAGCCGGCAGGCGGGTGTTCCACTGAGTCGTCGGAGGGGTGGTTATGAGCGAAGCGTGGCTGAAGCAGGTCAACTGGGGCGACGACGGGCTGATTCCCGCTATCGCGCAGGATGCCGCCAGTGGGCGGGTGTTGATGGTGGCCTGGATGAATCGCGAGGCGTTGAAGCTGACCTGGCAGAAGAACGAGGCGGTGTACTGGTCACGTTCGCGCAAGAAACTCTGGCACAAGGGCGAAGAGTCCGGCCACATCCAGAAAGTCCGCGAGATACGCATGGACTGCGACGGCGACGTGATCCTGTTGCAGGTCGAGCAGCAGGGCGGCATCGCTTGCCACACCGGACGGCAGAGTTGTTTTTTCAGCCGGCTGGGACAGCAAGGTTGGGAGGCGGTGGACGAGGTGCTGAAATCCCCTGACGAGATATACAAAAAATGAATATTCTGCAAACACTGACCGAAACGATAGAGGCGCGCAAGCAGGCTTCCCCTGAATCTTCCTACGTCGCCAAGCTGTTCAGCAAGGGCGAGGATGCTATCCTGAAAAAGATAGGCGAAGAGGCGACCGAGGTGATATTGGCCAGCAAAGAGGGCGACAAGCAGCACATCGTCTACGAGACCGCCGACCTGTGGTTTCACAGCATGGTGATGTTAGCCCATCACGGGCTGAGCGCAGAGGATGTACTCAATGAATTGGCGCGGCGCGAGGGCTTGTCCGGCATCGCCGAGAAGAACAGCAGGAAGAAGGACTGAGCATGAGTGATTGTCTATTCTGTAGAATCGCGCGCGGTGAGATTCCTGCCAGCAAGGTGTATGAAGACGACGAGGTGCTGGCGTTTAATGACATCAATCCGGTCGCGCCAGTGCATTTCCTGATGATACCCAAGCAGCATCTGGCATCACTGGACGATGCGCAAGCGGGACATCAGGCATTGCTCGGCAAGCTGTTGCTGCTGGCATCAAAGCTGGCAAAGACTCAGGGACTGGAGCAGGGTTTCCGTACAGTAATCAACACGGGACGGGGCGGTGGTCAGGAAGTCTTTCATCTGCATATCCACGTCATAGGTGGTGGCAATATTCCACCTATGGTTAAACGCAACTGATTTTAAGGGGAAAAACATGGGTTCTTTCAGTATCTGGCATTGGCTGATCGTATTGTTGGTGGTGGTTATGGTGTTCGGCACCAAGAAGTTGCGCAACATCGGTGAGGATTTAGGTGGTGCGGTCAAGGGTTTCAAGGAAGGCATGAAATCCGATGAGGCTGCTGCGCCGCAGGTCGAGCAAAAAGGCGGCCAGACCATCGAAGGCGAAGTGAAGAACAAGACGCACACCAACGCCTGATTTTTTCAAACTGAAGGTCGCTGATGTTTGATTTTAGCTTGTCCGAACTGACGGTCGTCATGGTCGTCGCGCTGATCGTTATCGGTCCGGAGCGGTTGCCCAAGGTGGCGCGTACGCTGGGGCATCTGTATGGTCGGGCGCGTCGTTATGTGAATGGCGTAAAGGCTGACATTTCCCGCGATCTGGCGATAGAGGAGTTCCGCCAGTTGCAGCAGAAGGTGCAGGCCGAAGCGACTGCGCTGGAAGTCTCGGCGCGTCAGTTGGGTCAGCAGGTTGACCAGCAGGTGGGTCAACTCAATCATGCGGTTTCAGATGCGGTTAACAAGTCCCTGCCGGAAAACCCGGCAACTCCTGTAATGGCAGCTGCACTTAATTCGGACAAGCCCGCTGTGGCTATCGAACAACCGCGCGTGCCACCCGCTGAATCCTGATGAGCACGACAGAAAACTTTATTTCGCATCTGATCGAATTGCGCACCCGCCTGCTGCATTCCGTGGTGGCGCTGTTGCTGGTGTTCGTTTGCCTGTTTCCGTGGGCATCCGATCTTTATGCGCTGCTGGCCCAGCCGCTGTTGGCAAAGTTGCCTGCGGGGGGGCAGATGATTGCTACCGATGTCACCACCCCGTTCTTTGTGCCGCTAAAAGTCGCGATGATGGCGGCCTTTCTGATTGCTCTCCCCTATATCCTCTATCAGATTTGGCGGTTCGTTGCGCCAGGCCTGTATTCGCATGAGAGGCGCATGGTGTTGCCGCTGATTGCAGCCAGTACGGTGCTGTTCCTGTGCGGTATGTCGTTCGCCTATTTCGTGGTATTCCCGGTGGTGTTTGGATTTATCACTGCGACTGCGCCGGTAGGGGTGGCAGTGATGACTGATATTGATAAATACCTGAGCTTTGTGTTGTCCATGTTTGTGGCCTTCGGTGTCACTTTTCAAGTGCCGGTCGTGGTGGTGGTGCTGATACGCATGGGGATAGTCTCAGTTGAAAAGTTCAAAGAAATACGTCCCTATGTCGTGGTTGGCGCATTCGTGGTTGGTGCGATTTTTACGCCGCCAGACGTTGTTTCGCAAATCATGCTGGCATTGCCGTTATGGCTACTTTACGAAGCGGGCATCATCGTCGGTGGTTGGCTGGGAAAGCGCAAGCAGCCCACGGCGGACAGTCTGTTCTGAGCGGTGTCAGTTCATTGGGGAGGTGCGGAGCTATCCGACATCCCCGCTCATAACCAGCATATCGCCCGATTGCGGGCATGGTCGAATGACTGGTGTATCCATCCATCCATCGGGAATCCGGCTGGTCGATTTTACGGTGCGCCAGCCTGCGTGGCATGACCGGTCCTCGCTGGAGTTTTATTATGCTGATTGAGACGGCCACGTGAAGTTTGAAGTCGGTTCGTCCTGCTCCCCAACCAAACCAACCAAACCAACCAAAACCAAACGAGGTTTCACGCGGAGGCGCGGAGAACGCGGAGCAGGCCGCCCCGCATCCGTCTTGTTTTTCTCCGCGCGCATCGCGTCTCCGCGTGAGGCAAGCTTTTCATGCTTCGACATCATTGGGGTTGTAGCTGGCTAACGCATGTTCAGACTTTTCCATGCCGAATCAATAGTGACTGGATGGGAGCTTCTTCAACGACGAATTAGGGAGACGCTGATTTATTTACTCCGTTCGCCCTGAGCTTGTCGAAGGGCATTTTAACTGTACGATTTAACATGATTTATTCCGCTCATGGTTCGACAGGCTCACCACGAACGGAATAAATCAGCGTCTCCTTAGAATAAGGCCGAGTCTGCTGGGGAGGGCCGAGCAATGGCCGGCTGCGCTGCCGGCCACTACTGCCACGTTACGTTATTGATCTTTTGGCACAGGTCGTTTGCCTATCTTTACCTGCATAGACTGTTCCTTGCCGTCGCGCATCGTATGTATGGTTGCGGTCTGACCGGGCGGCAGGCTGGTGACGGTTTCCAGCATGGCATTCCAGTCGGTAATCGGCTTGTTGCCAATGGAAAGCAGGATGTCTCCCGCCAATATGCCAGCCTTTTCCGCAGGGCTGTTAGCGATGACTTCGGTGATAAGCACGCCTTGTATGTCACCGAGTTTGAAGGATGCCCGCAACTCGGGTGTGAGCTCCTGAATACCCGCGCCTATCCAACCCCGCGTGACGGATCCAGTCTGGATGATTTGTTCCATGGTCTTTTTTGCGGTGGTCGCGGGTACGGCAAATCCAATTCCCAACGATCCGCCATTAGGTGAATAGATGGCACTGTTGATGCCGATAAGGTCGCCCCTGACATCTACCAGCGCACCGCCGGAATTGCCAGGATTGATGGCAGCATCGGTCTGGATGAAGCTCTCGAAGGTGTTCAGTCCCAAATGGTCGCGCTTTAATGCGCTGATGATGCCCATGGTGACGGTTTGCCCCACGCCAAATGGGTTGCCTATGGCGAGTACCATGTCGCCGACATGCGCCTGTTCAGGGTGGCCAAAGGTGATTGCGGGCAGGCTGCCGGGCAGGTCTATCTTAATCACGGCCAAGTCGGTATCGGGGTCGGAGCCGATGACGTGCGCCCTGGCCTTGCGACCGTCCGCCAACGCGACCTCGATCTGGTCGGCCGCTTCAACGACATGATGATTGGTGAGAATAAATCCATCCGGGCTGACAATCACGCCGGAGCCCAGGCTGGAACTGCTCTGTGCTTCTGGCTCTGCAGAGTCGCCGAAAAAGAAACGGAAACGTGGGTCGTCTATAAAGGGGTTGACCGGCGACTTGACCACGGTCGTGGTGTAAATGTTGACCACGGCTGGCATTGCCTTGGTGGCGGCGGAACTTAGGCCGGTCGACGAAGTTGGTTCGCCACCAGATTGTTGTGTGCCACTTTCGTACAAGGTGACGACGCCGGTGCGTGCGAAATTAGGCAGCAATTCGGGCTTGAGCGTGTGGATGACGAACAGTATGGCGAGTGCAATTGTTACGGTTTGGGTGAATAAAAGCCAATGTTTGCGCATAATGTGATGAATCCGCCTGTGAGTAACGAATTTTAAGGATGTCAAATGCTGCTCGAAGAACTGCGCGATTATATCGCAAGCCTGCTACAAACCAATTTATTCAAGGATTACTGCCCAAACGGTGTGCAAGTAGAAGGGCGTGCCGAAGTGAAACGCATTGCCACCGGTGTGACTGCTTCACAGCAGGTCGTGGATGCGGCGATAGCTTGGGGGGCGGATGCGCTGCTGGTGCATCACGGATATTTTTGGCGCAACGAAGAGGCAGCCATCGTCGGCATTAAAAAAAAGCGAATTGCCAAGTTGCTGCAACACGACGTAAGCCTGCTTGCCTACCATCTGCCACTGGATGCGCACGCCGAACTAGGCAATAACGCAAGACTGGGCGCATTGCTGGGGCTGAAGCCGCTCGGTAACTTCGGGGAACAGAATATCGCTTGGTTGGGCGAGCTGGAACGGGGACAAACGCTACGTGAGTTTTCGGCGGCAGTGGAAAAATCCTTGCAGCGCGTCCCACAGCAGCTAGGCGATCCAGACAAGGTCGTGCGCAAGGTGGCATGGTGCAGCGGCGGTGCGCAGGGATATTTTGAGGCGGCCATTGCGCAAGGTGCCGATGTGTATATGACCGGAGAGATTTCCGAGCAAAACTTTCATCTGGTAAACGAGAGCGGCGTGGCATTTATTGCGGCCGGACATCATGCTACCGAGCGCCTTGGCGTGCAGGCTCTCGGTAACCATCTGGCAACGAAGTTCAACCTGCAACATCGTTTCTTCGATCAGGCCAATCCGGTGTAGCTGAGACTAGGCTGAGCTAACTTTCCTGACCCTAGCGTTTGCTACGCAACTGATCCAAAGAAATTGCCTTGCTGCTCGGGGCAGAGTGCAAGGAGGCGTTGGCCTCTGCGAGGGCATCACTGAATACAGACATCAGGCTGAGCAGCGGTTTTGCAGCATCTTCCAATAAAGACTGTGGGTCGGCAGAGAATCGCAGCAGGAAGTCCTGACGACGGGGATGGAAGTTGGTCCATTGCCACCCCAAAAAACTCTCATTACTTTTCAAACCGGACTGGTTCAAGGCATCTTTGAGTCTGGCGACCGCCGGCAACTTGAGGTGCTCCGGGGAGGGGGCGATACTCCAGACCAGCCCGAAGTAGATGCGCCAGTTTCCTCCCAGAAACTGCTGTTCGATCATCGGGCGAAGGTAAACTTCCTGGCTGGAATTTAGATTGAAGTGCAGTCCGACGAGTTGGTCGGCGTCATTCCTGTCTTCCGTGGTTAGGATAAGCCAGTGGGACTCTTTGATATGGCTGGAAGCTTCAAGCGAGGTTAGCAATTGTTGCCAGAAATCATTGTTCATGCGCTTGCGGATATCGTCCATAAGCGTAGCAACCGATAAACCTAGCGGAAGATTTTCCTGTTTTGAAAAAAAATCCAGTACTGCCTGTTCTTCATTCATGTGTTTGCCTTTGCAGGATTTGAATATAAGCAAATCCTGTAATTGTGTGTGTTAAAAAAGGAATTTTAATGAGAATTGGTTGAGTAGAAAATTCAGTATTGACTTTGCAAATAAGACTAGACATTATTCGTCCGTGTAGTCGCAGAGTATTCCCTGAAGCAGGGTATAAATAATAATTTTAATTGCGACACACCGCATCAAAAATAATCCGATTTACCTGTTCGTTCATGCTGGCAAATTCGCCAGCGTGGGTTTATTTGTTTGCCGGGGGAGCCCTTACGATGCACCGCATTTTACGTTTATCTTTCTTTCTGATGGGATTGTTGGTGGCTGCTGGAAGCCATGCTGCTGATGCCCAAAAACCTACTTTGACGACTGAGGATAGTTTGGGTCCACAAGTCACCCAGCCAATAGAGTTTCCACACTACCGACATGCGGGTTTGCGTAATCCGAATGACCCAACCAATAGCGACCCTAATAAAGGGGGTATGGAGATCGATTGTCAGTACTGTCATACCTATGCGCGTCGTAGTGCAGTAGCGGGTATCCCTCCATTACAGAAATGTATCGGCTGTCACCAGAATATCGAATCTGTACGTCAAAAGCCTCGCATCGTCGAGTTGTTCAAGTACTGGGATGCAAAGAAGGCAGTGCCTTGGAAGAAGGTGCATGATTTGCCCGACTTCGTGCGTTTCAATCACGAGCGTCACATCAAGCGTTTTATCGAGCAGCAGAATCGTCCAACACAGGAGGCGTGCGGATATTGTCACGGCGACGTGAAGGAAATGACGGTTGCGCGTCGTAGCAAGCCTTTGACCATGGGTTGGTGCGCAAGCTGCCATCAGAAGGAACATCCTGTAACGGGAGAAGGCGGTGCGCCCATCGGCAACCAAGCGTACTGGTACAAGTTCCAGAAGCCGGCAGCCGACAAGTCGGGCGGCGAGATCAAGGCGCAAGGTCCGAATGATTGCTGGCATTGCCACAAGTAAACGGACGTGACATTCCAAGAATTTACCAGTGAGGTTGTGATGATTGATAGTAGTTTTGATCGGCGTGATTTTCTGAAGGTGATGGGCTGGGGCGGCGCGGCGGTAGCGTTGAGCGGTTGCGGCAACACCTCGATTGAAGATGGTAAGGAGACAGTAGTTTCCTATGTGGAAGCAGCTGACTATGTCATTCCGGGTGTGTCGGTGTATTACAACTCGACATGTGCGCAGTGCGACGCAGGCTGCAACATCAATGGCCGTGTTCGTGAAGGTCGCGTACTGAAACTGGAAGGCAATGCTGCTTCCGGTATTAATCGCGGCAAGATGTGTGGTTTGGGTCAGGCTGGTGTGCAGCACCACTACAATCCAGATCGCGTTCGTGAGCCGCTGTTGCGCAACGGTGATCGTGGTGAGGCGATTGCCTGGGATAAGGCCTACGCATTGATCGCTGAAAAGTTGAACGGTGTGAGTGGTGATGAAGTTGCCTTCCTGAGTGGTGGTGTGAGCGGTCATCTCAAAGTGCTGCTGGGTAACTACCTTGAATCGTTGGGTAGCAAAAATCATTTCGTATATGAAGCGGTCTCCCCTGCCGTGGTTCGCGCAGCCAACAAAAAAGCCTATGGCAACGAGATGCCGCGTTTCAGCATCAATAAGGCCAAAGTGGTGCTGTCGTTCGGTGCTGACTTCTTGGGTAGCTGGGTTTCTCCGGTTCACTTCTCACAGCAATATGCGCAGTTCCGCAAGGGGGTGAACGGCCAGCGCGGCGTGCTGGTTCAGGTCGAATCCAAGATGACGCTGACTGGTGCGAATGCCGACCGTTGGTTGGTGGTTCGTCCTGGTACAGAAGGCGTACTCGCGCTGGGTATCATCAATGCACTGGGCGCGTCAGGAGTTGCGCTGTCGGGTGATGCTGCGGCAGCGTCGCAAGGTTATGACAAGGCTCGCGTTACCAGTGAGACTGGGGTATCTGCCGAGCACCTCGACAAGCTGGTTGCGTTGCTGAAAGAGCGCACGCCTAGTCTGGTATTGGCGGGTAGTGCGGCTGAAGGTTATGCGCACGGCTCGCAGAATGCTGCTGCAATCAATCTGCTCAATCAAGTGCTGGGTAACGTCGGCAAGACCATCGAGGCGCCGGCAGTGTTGCCGTTCCCGCAAATGGCACCAGCCAAGGGCAGCAGTCTGGCACTGAAGTCGCTGAACGAGGGTTTGGCTGCAGGCAAGTACAAAGTGTTGTTCACCTATGGTGCCAACCCTGTGTTTACGGCGCCCGGCTCCATGAAGTTCAAGGACTCGATGGGCAAGGCAGCTTTCAAGGTGGCATTTGCGCATTACCTGGATGAGACTGCGTTGCAGGCCGATCTGGTGCTTCCGCTGGATTCCGCTCTGGAAGATTGGGGTACGCAGGTGCCCGAATATCTGGCCGATGGCGCACAAATCAACATTCAGCAACCTTTGATGGAAAAGCTGCATCCTGAAACACGCGGCATGGGTGATGTGTTGCTGGCATTGATCAAGCAACGTCAAGCGGACGCCTACAAAGGTTTTGAAGACTATTACAGCTACCTGCGCAGTGCCTTGTTACAGAACAAGGGCGCACTCGGCGGCGGTGGTTCCGATGACGATACCTTCTGGGATGCGACATTGACCTCCGGCATCATCAAACTGGCGGGTGCTGCAGGTACGCTTTCAGCAAGTTCAGCTGCCGGCTTGAAGTTGCCTGAGGCTGCTGCTGCGGACGCGCAGTTCCCTATGCATCTGATTCCTAGCGTTACAGCCAATCTGCGTGATGGTCGTCATGCCAATCAGCCGTGGTTGCAAGAGTCGCCAGATCCATTGACTACTATTGTGTGGGATTCATGGGTAGAGATTCACCCCAAGAAGGCTGCTCAGATGGGTATCGTTGAGGGTGACATCGTTGAGGTTGCCTCTAAAACGGGCACTATCAAAGCCCAGGCTTATCTGTTCCCAGGTATCCACCCAGATGCGGTATCGATACCGCTGGGTCGTGGTCACGAGGCGATGGGTCGTTATGCTAAGGGTTTTGGCGTGAACCCGTTCCAGATTCTGGATGCAGTTTATGACCAGGAGACTGGCGAGTTGGCGATGCATGAAACTCGCGTCAAGATCAGCAAAGTTGGCCAGCGTGTCATTGTCGTCAAGGATGAGGGCGTAATCGGTGGCAAGCAGGATGGCAGAAGAATTGCGTTGAGCAAGACTACTGACCAAGTTAAGCTTTCAGAGGAGATCTAAGTTATGTCGGTTGGAACTTTATTAGAAAACTGGTCAGAATTCCGCCATTTTCATCCTGTTGATGACAAGCCGCACGATCCTTACAAGTGGGCGATGAGTATTGATCTCGACACTTGTACGGGTTGCAATGCCTGTAGCGTGGCTTGTTATGCGGAGAACAACATTCCTGTGGTCGGCAAAGAGAAATTTCAGCACGGTCAACAGATGCACTGGATGCGCATTGAGCGTTACTGGAGCGAGGATGATCGTGAATTCCCGGATCAGGGCGCGCAATTCCTGCCCATGATGTGTCAGCAATGCGAGGCGGCTCCCTGCGAGACGGTCTGTCCGGTGGGTGCAACCAACCATACGGCAGATGGCCTGAACTCGCAGATTTACAATCGCTGCATCGGTTCGCGTTACTGTTCGGCAAACTGCCCATTCAAGGTTCGTTATTTCAACTGGTACGACTATCCGACCGTGGACAATGTCTGGCCGGCAGAAATGACACGCCAGTTGAATCCGGACGTTTCCGTCCGTGGCAAGGGCGTGATGGAGAAGTGCACATTCTGTGTGCAGCGTTTGCGTGCTGTTGAGGTGACTGCCAAGAGCGAAGGTCGCATTGTGCGTGAGGGTGAAGTTCAGACAGCTTGTCAGCAAGCATGTCCTTCCAGTGCCATTTCTTTCGGCAATTTGGTAGATCCGGAATCTCGTGTGCACAAGCAGTGGGCGGCACAGCAAGTTGTGCTAGAGGCAGATGAACAGGAAAAGAATAAGGAGCACGGTACTTCCGAGTTGCGTGGCTATCGAATTCTCGAAGAGTTGCGCCCCTATCCATCTGTGATGTATCTGGAACAAGTGCGCGAAAGCGCTGTGTAACGGATCGGTTAACAGGAAACCCTTAAGGAATAACTATGAAAGATATTCGCGAAGACATCGCTTGGGCAAAGATTAACAAGGACGTGCTTGTTAGTCTTGAAAATCCCAGAAAAATGTATTGGGTCATCGTTTTCAGTGCACTTGCGCTATTCAGTGTCGGTGTGGGATGCGAGGTCTATCAATACAACGTTGGTATGGGTGTCGCCAACCTGAATAATCCAAACGTATGGGGGTTATACATTGCGACCTTCATTTTCTGGATCGGCATGAGTCACTCCGGTACGTTATTGTCAGCCATTCTGCACTTGATGCATGCCGACTGGCGTAAGCCGATTTACCGTTTCGCGGAAGCGATGACGACATTTTCGCTGATGACAGCGGGGCTGTTCGTTATGGTGCACATTGGTCGCTTGTGGCAGTTTTATTACGCTTTCCCCTATCCAAGTGAGCGTTGGGTTTGGCCAAACTTCCAGTCCCCGCTGTTGTGGGATGCGATGGCGATCTTTACCTACCTGAGTTCTTCAGTATTATTCCTGTACGTAGGTATGATTCCCGACTTGGCGATCTGCCGTGACAACCTGCATGAAGGTTGGCGGAAGAAGTTATACACATTCCTGGCTCTTGGCTGGGAAGGTACGGATCGCCAGTGGCGGAACTTCCGCATCACATACCTGACCATCGCCTGCTTCCTGATTCCGCTAGCAGTGTCGGTGCACTCTATCGTGGCATCCGACTTTGCGATGTCTCAGCAACCGGGTTGGCACGTCACATCATTCCCTCCTTATTTTGTGGCGGGTGCGTTGTATTCCGGCTGTGCTGCGATCATCACGCTGTTCATCATCCTGCGTTATGTTTTCAAGTTTGAAGACTACATGACCAAGAGCATCCTGAAAAAGACTGTGCGTCTGACTTTCGCCATCGCCATGGTATGGACATATCTGAATGCTGTGGAATTTGCAGCTGTCTGGTACGGTCACGATGTGGATGCCAAGCAAGTGCTGATTCAGAAAGCGACCGGTCCATTCGCACCGTTCTGGTGGGGCATGATTTTCTGCGGTTCGGTACTGCCGCTGATTCTGGCATTCAAACGCTTCCAGACCAATATTCCGGTGCTGTTCGCAGTGTCGCTGCTGTTGAATCTTGGTATGTGGCTTGAACGCTGGATGATTGTTGCTCCAACGTTCTCTCATGGATATTACCCATGGGTTTGGGATAACGATCAATGGCCAAGTCTGGTGCAATGGGGCATGGTTATGGGTAGCTTTGGGTGGTTTACTTTGCTGTTCATGATCTTCTGTAAAGTATTCCCATCTGTCTCCATGTATGAAGTCAAGGAAATGGTTTATCACCGCAGCCTGCATCTGAAGAAGGATGAGACTGCTGAGCAGGGAGCACACTAATATGAGCAAACGTCATTTACTCGCGATGTTCAGCAACTTTGATGAGGCTGAACTGGTCGTAAAAGAGCTGCGTAGCACTTCCATCAAGGGCTTCAATCCGGATGACGATCTGGTGGTCAAATCACCAATCGAGCATCCAGAGGTGGAGGAGTTTCTCGGTGACAAGCCGGTTTACGTTCAATGGTTTACGTTGTTCGGCGCATTAATGGGTGGCTTGCTCGGTTTCTTCCTGATTTCGGGATCCCAGGCTGGCTTTTATGCCCAGATGAAAGGTGGCAAACCTATTGTTCCGTTTCCGCCCAATTTCGTTTTGACCTATGAGATGTTCATTCTGGGTGGGGTATACATCTCAATATTAGGTTTCCTGATTTGTGCGGGACTGCCGGCGAAGCGTTCGCCTTTATACAGCACCAGCGTTTCTGAAGACAAGATTGCAATTCTGGTCAAGTCTGATGACGGCGGCATAAGCGCGTTGAAAGCAATTTTCACCAAGCATCAAGCTTTGGAAATTCAAGAAGAGGCAGGTAAATGAAAAAATTATCTTTAGCAATTGCCCTGTTGATTGCGCCAACCTTTGCTCATGCATGGCCTTGGTCGCAAGATATGGCTAATCAGGTCACCGTCAAACCTCAAGAGAGCCCTGATCCTGCGAATCCTGGCATGACACCTTTCCCAAAGCGTTCCATGCCAGTTGCAGGTACGACAGTTGTCGTGCGTGATATTGATGCAGCCAAAGCTATGGCGAATCCGGTCGCTGCCGATGATGTGTCTGTCGCCAAGGGGCAGCACCTTTTCAATATTTACTGCACACCGTGTCATGGTAAGAGCGGAACGGGTGATGGTTTGGTAGGTGAAAAACTAATCATGAAGCCTTGGAACCTAACCAATAGCAACGAGATGCATGACTGGAATCCAAAGGACTATCCCGATGGCTACCTATTTGGTTATATGTCGCTCGGTGGGGCTGTGATGCCTAGCTATGCTAATGACCTGTCCGCGACAGAGCGTTGGCACGTGGTTAATTACATTCGTAAAGTGTTGCAGAAGGCGCCGGCAGGTGATGCTTCGGCTCAGGCAAAATAGGAGGCTACGAAATGTTCGCATACAGTAATTTGGCAGTTTGGAATGTGGCCTTCGTGGTGGTGCTTTCTTTGGCGCTGAGCGGTGTTGCATTGTGTTCGGCAATTCATCTGGTTGGCGCTAAGTGGCATAACGAAGTCAAACATCTGGCAACGTCGCTTTTCGCACTCTTCCCGTTGGCATTCGTCATGCTGGTAGTAATGTTGTTGAATGGCCCTTTATTTTTCCACTGGTGGGGGCAACAAGCAGGTAGTCACGCTCACATTCCTGGCTGGTATCAACCACATTGGTTTATCGCTCGTGAAGTCATCGGCATGCTGTTCATGATGTGGTTGTACTCAATCTTTATCAAGCGCCAAGCAGTAAGTGGTCGCAGTCCTGAAGATGCAGCAAGCTTCCATAACATCGCTACCGTTATTCCCTTCTTCTTCGTGTTGTACAGCACGATGATTGCATGGGATTTCGAGATGACACTGGTTCCAGCTTGGCATAGTGCGATTTATGGTCTGCAACAATTCATCAGTAACTTTGGAATGTTCTTGGCTATGCTGGTAGTTTGGGCAACAGCGTGGAATTCTCGCCCAGGACAGACACGTCCTATTGCGGAATACATCTACAACCATATTGCACAAATGCTGTTGGCATTCACATTGCTGTGGATTTATACCTACTACTCGCAGTATCTCACTATCTGGTATGGCAACCTTCCAGACGAGACTGGTCGTGTATTTGGTATGGAGCGCGGTGATTACGCCTTCCTGTGGTGGTCTGTAATTGCCCTGAAATTTGTGATTCCTTTCTCAGTGTTTGCATTCCCAGGGCCTCGCCATAACGTCGCAGCGATCAATGCTGTAGCGATTGGCATCATCATTGGTACGGTGTTCGAACGTTTCTTGTGGATTGGTGGCATCACAGGTACTGGAGATTATCCTGTTGTTGCGGCAATCGTGATTGGTGGTGCTGTTGGATTGATCGGCTACACACTCGTCAAGGCACGGCTTAAGAATGCAGATTTGGTACAGGGATAAGTATTTATGATGACGTTGTACTCTGGCACGACCTGCCCTTTTAGTCATAGATGCCGGATTGTCCTATTCGAGAAGGGCATGGATTTCGACGTCATTGATGTTGACTTAATGCATAAGGGTGACGATGCGGCGGTAGTCAATCCTTATCGCAAGGTGCCTGTTCTTGTCGAGCGTGATTTGATTTTGTTTCACGCCAACATCATCAATGAATATATTGATGAGCGTTTTCCGCATCCGCAATTGATGCCTCCTGATCCGGTCATGCGTGCACGTGCGCGACTTTTCCTGCATCAATTTGAGCAGGAGTTGTATTCACATGTCGCCGATATTGAGCAAGGTGGTAAAGTTGCTGATAAGGCGCGTCAGGCTATTCGTGAGAATCTGACACAGTTGTCTCAGATCCTGGCCAAGCAGAAGTTCCTGCTTGGTGACGAGTTCTCGATGCTTGACGTGGCAATCTCACCGCTGTTGTGGCGACTTGATCACTACGGTATCACCATGACCAAGGAGGCTGCCCCCCTGATGAAATATGCAGAGCGGATATTCTCCAGGCAGGGTTTTATTGATGCGCTGACACCCAGTGAAAGAGCTATGCGTAAATGAGTGATCTCTCCACTCGTCCGTACTTGATCAGGGCAATATACGAGTGGTGCATTGATGGTGCGCATACTCCATATCTGGCTGTTCGTGTCAACGATAAGACAGAAGTGCCGATGGCTTACGTTAAAGATGGTGAGATTACCCTTAACCTCGGTCCCGGTGCAGTCAGAGATTTGGATATGGGAAATGAGTTCATCAGCTGTAATGGCCGGTTTGGCGGCGTGCCATTTCAATTATTCATACCTATTGAAGCAGTCACGGGTATATTTGCTAAGGAAACAGGTCAGGGTTTGGTATTTCAGTTTGTTGATACCCCCCCGCCTGATTCTGAGCCAAGAAATTCGGCAAGCGCCAAGACCAATACGAGACCGCATCTAAAAGTTGTCAAATAGTAAAAGTTATCAAGCAATAAAAAAGCCGCTAAAAGCGGCTTTTTTATTGCTTGATAAGAGGATTACGTGTGTGTGGCGATAATTGATTGCATCTTGCTGAGTGCCTTCTGCTCGATTTGGCGAATGCGCTCAGCTGAAACGTTAAACTCTGCAGCTAGTTCATGTAGCGTGCTGGTTTGCTCTTCTCCCAGCCAGCGAGTTTCAATGATGCGTCGGCTGCGCACATCCAGGCTTTCCAGAGCCTTGCTCAGCCCTGTAGTGTTGATCCTTTCCCGTTCGGAGGACTCAAGTAGTCTTGATGGTTCAAGTTCATTGCTATCGGACAGGTAATGGATAGGCGCATAGGCATCTTCGTCATCACTCGTTAATGGGTCGAGTGAGATTTCGTTGCCGGAAAATCTCGATTCCATTTCAAGAACTTCAGCTTCTTTGACATTCAATTGCTGCGCAATTTCGCTGACCTGGTCAGGTTTGAGAGACTCGAAGCCGGCTTTAAGGCTGCGCAGGTTGAAGAAAAGCTTGCGCTGTGCCTTGGTGGTGGCAATTTTTACGAGTCGCCAGTTACGCACCACGTACTCGTGTATCTCTGAGCGTATCCAGTGTAAGGCAAAAGAAACAAGGCGCACGCCACGATCAGGGTCGTAGCGCTTAACAGCCTTCATCAGGCCAATGTTACCCTCTTGTATCAGGTCGGCCTGAGGAAGTCCGTAACCGGAATATCCCCGTGCGACACTGACTACAACCCTGAGATGGGACAAAACCAGTTGGCGTGCCGCATCTAGGTCGTTGTGTAGTTGAAAACGCTTCGCAAGATCGAACTCCTGCTCTTGTGACAGAACAGGGATGCGATTTACGGATTGTATATAGCTGTCCAAACTGCCGACAGCTGACGGCATAGGGAAACTGATAGCGTTGTTCATATCGTCACCTCCTTAAGCGAGAAATCAGGCACTTCTAATAAGAGTGCCTGAGGGTGGTGAAGTTCATGAATAAGCGAAATAATTCAAGTTGCAAGATACGAAAGACTAATGCTGTGATTATTCCTCGCCAGCAGTAGAGCAGGGTGAATCCATGACTCTTCCGGCAGAGAACCCCAAAATTCCAATTGCAATAATCACTAGGATCATTCCAAGTATGTTATTGACTACAAAGCCACCAAGAAGGAACAGGATGATGAATACAGGTACTGCCAAGAATAGGCCGCGCAATTTCGAATCCATGATTACTCCAAATCTTAAAGGTAAAAATAAACAAGCAAGCTTACGAATAATAGCTGATTGTTGCGAAAAAATGTTAAACAACACCAAAAAAACTCAAAGTATGGCGCTCACATTTACCGCCAGTTGGGTCAGCGAGGCTCAATGGCTGTAAGGTGGCGTGAAACTGACAACCATGCTCCCAATAAGCCTAAATAAAGAGAAAACAGTAACAATGAAAGCGTGTCGCCCACTGAAAGAGAGTGTAACGAAAAGTTGCTTGAATACAAAAGTGAAAGATTGTTCAGTGGAGATTGCAGCATGTGCAGACTTACGGAAATAATGAGCCAGGCCGCAAGGCCACCAAGCAAGCCTTGAAGCGCTCCGAAGTAGAGAAATGGCCTGCGTATGAAACCATTGGTCGCACCTATCAATTTTGAAACCAGGATTTCGTCGCGTTGGGTGAGTATCTGCAAGCGTATGGTGTTGAAAGTGATGGCTATCAGAGCAACGCTGAGCAGGCTTGCGAGTATCAATATGGCAATTCTTGCAAACTTAAGTATCGCTTCAAGCTTGTATGCCCAAGAAGTGTCATGCTGAGCCTGTGCGACTTTGGGGAGATTTACCAGGCTGGTGCGCAAGTTTTCAAGATAACTTGCATCACGGCTTTTAGGTGTAACTATGAAAGCATCGGGAAGAGGGTTGGTTTCCAGTCCAGCAATTACATCGGATAAGCCTGTACTCTGCTTCAACCCTTCAAGTGCGTCAGCGCGTGAGATAAATTTAACGGAGCTGATAGCCTCGTTTTGTGACAACAGCTTTTGTAGATGCTCGATTTCCAGAGTGCTGGCATCCTGCTGCAGAAAAATGCTGATCTGCTGAGGTCCTGATATTTCGTCAACCAGGCTCTGAGCATTTTGCAGCAGGATATACATACCGGCGGGCAGGCTGAGTGCGATCCCAATGACCAGGATGTTGAGCAAGCCAGCAAGCGGGCTGGAAAATATCCTGAGAAAAGCGGTGCGGATGACGGCGACGAAAGGCGGGAGGGTGTGCATCATGACAGGTCGGGATTGCAAGTTTCTGCAACGTTACTTGGGTCTTGAACTTCTCCTTGTTTCAGGGTGATGACGCGTATGTCTTTATCTTGTAACACGGTTGTGTCGTGTGTCGAGATTAGCAACGTCACCCCTACTTGGTGGAACGATTTGAAGATTTGCATAATTGCCTGCGCATATTCGGCATCAAGATTGCCGGTCGGTTCATCGGCAAGCAGTATGGTTGGGCGATTTACGATTGCACGCGCGATGCAAAGTCGTTGCTGTTCGCCGCCCGACAAGGCAATGGGATTGGTTTTCTCGTGTTTGAGCAAGCCTACCTTGTCCAATGCGGCACGCACGCGCTTACTGCTTTCCCGGCTATCGAAACCGCAGATCTGCAACGGTAAAAGCACATTGTCAAAGACGCTACGATCAAACAAGAGTTTGTGATCCTGAAAGATGATGCCGAGATGGCGGCGCAGATAGGGTAGGGCAGCTTCCTTGAGTACGCCGACATTTTGATTGTTCACCAGCACACTGCCCGAATTGGGGCGCTCGATGGCGGCGATCAACTTAAGCAGTGTGCTTTTTCCGGCACCAGAGTGGCCGGTGAGAAAGGCCATTTCACCTTGCACGACCTCGAAGCTGACATTCTTCAATGCCTCGTAGCCGCCGGGGTAGCGCTTGAAAACCTGGTTGAATGAGATCATGCGGGTTGATCCAGCAGGGCTGCGATAAATTCTTCCGCGACAAAGGGACGCAGATCGTCGAGGCCTTCACCCACACCAATGAAACGAACGGGAATTGGGTGTGCCTTGGCGATTGCTGCAATCACGCCACCCTTGGCCGTGCCATCGAGTTTGGTCAGCACCAGTCCAGTCACGCCGAGCGCCTGATCGAATGCTTTGACCTGGCTCAGGGCGTTCTGGCCGGTATTGGCATCCAGCACAAGCAGCACTTCATGCGGTGCTGCAGGTGAATTGGCGGTTTCCGGCATGACTTTGCTGATGACCCGCTTGACCTTTTTAATCTCTTCCATCAAATGCGTCTGAGTGGCGAGGCGTCCGGCGGTATCGGCAATCACTACGTCAATTTTGCGCGCTTGGGCAGATTGGATGGCATCGAAAATGACGGCAGCGGCATCACCACTTTGCTGAGCGATGACCGTGACGTTGTTGCGTTCTCCCCAGGTAATCAGTTGCTCGCGCGCCGCAGCACGGAAGGTGTCGCCTGCTGCCAGCAATACGGACAGTCCCTGCGACTGAAAGTGCTTGGCCAGCTTGCCGATGGAAGTGGTTTTGCCGGCACCGTTCACTCCCACCATCATAATAACGAAAGGTTGGTGCGTGTCGGCTTGTAGCGGGATGGCTAGGGGTTTGAGCAGCTTCAGCAGGCAATGAGCCAGTGCAGCCTTGAGTTCAGAGGCTTCGCTGAGCTTGTGTTCTCTGACGTGACGGCGCAGATCAGCTAACAGAGCATTGGTCGCGTCCATGCCGACATCGGAAGTGATCAGTATGGTTTCCAGTTCATCGTAGAGTTCGTCATCAATCATGCCGCCACGGCTGAAAAGGTCGGAAAGCTGATTCCCGGTACGCGCTAGTCCGGATTTAAGGCGTACTATCCAACTCGTGCCAGATTTTTCCGCAGTTGGCGCCGTGGCGGTTTCCGAGCTGTTCTTTTTTAGGAAACTAAACATTTGAGATGCGTTCCGGGAGCAATAGTTGGGGCATAATATACACAAATCAGCCACCGTATCCGTGTGGCTGTTGTTTTTATTTTATGCTGATTACACGTTCTGGGGCTAGGGTTTATGAGGAATTATCTGCATTGCCTAACACTGATTGTTACCGTTAGTTTGCAACCGGTACAGGCCGAGGTGTTTGAACACACGTTGGCAAACGGATTGAAAGTCGTCGTGCAGGAAGATCATCGTGCGCCTGTACTGGTGCAGCAGGTCTGGTACAAGGCTGGCAGCATGGACGAAATCACCGGAAAGACCGGGGTGGCGCATGTGCTTGAACACATGATGTTCAAGGGCACGAAAACCGTGCCGGCGGGCGAGTTTTCGCGCCGCATTGCGGCGGCAGGCGGGCGCGAGAACGCCTTCACCAGCTACGACTACACCGCCTATTTCCAGCAATTGCACAAGTCGCAGTTGCCACTGGCAATGAAATTAGAGTCGGACCGGATGCACAACCTGAATCTGTCGGCTGGCGAGTTCTCCAAAGAGATCAAGGTGGTGATGGAGGAGCGTCGCATGCGCACCGATGACGATCCGCATGCGTTACTGCAGGAAAGGATGATGTCTGTTGCCTATCAGGAACATCCCTATCGGCATCCGGTAATCGGCTGGATGAGCGATTTGGAGTCGTTGACGGTTGCCGATGCGCGCGCCTGGTACCGGCAGTGGTATGCGCCCAACAATGCCACGCTGGTGGTGGCAGGTGATGTCAAGGCGGCCGACGTGTTCAAGTTGGCCGAACGCTACTACGGCGCGATACCGCGTCAAATATTGCCGCAGCGACGCCACTACGACGAACCTGTCCAAATCGGCATCAAACGCCTGTTGGTCAAGGCGCCTGCCGAGTTGCCGCAATTACTGATGAGCTTTCATAGTCCGGTCGTGCAGCATCCCGCACAGGATTGGCAGCCTTATGCGCTTGAGATATTGGCCGGGGTGCTGGACGGCAGCGAGTCGGCCCGGCTTAACAAACATTTAGTGCGTGAGCAGCAGGTAGCAAGTGCAGTGGGCGCGGGCTACGACTCGGTTTCTCGCGGCCCTGGTCTGTTCATGCTGGAGGCGACACCGAGCGATGGTAAGACGGTGCAGGATGTCGAAACAGCGTTGCGTCAGGAGATCGCAACGCTGATCAAGGATGGCGTGAGTGAAGCAGAACTTGCGCGCGTCAAGGCGCAGGTAATGGCCGGCGAAGTCTACAAGCTCGATTCTGTGTTCTATCAGGCGATGCAGATCGGCCAGATGGAGAGCATAGGGCTGGGGAGTGGAGCCTTGCCGGTGATGTTGAAAAAATTGCAGGCGGTCACGGCGGAGCAGGTGCGTGAGGCTGCGGCCGCCTTCCTCAAGGAAGACAACCTGACTGTGGCGGTGCTTGATCCGCAGCCGTTGGATGGCAAGAAGAAAACCGTCAATGAAGGGGGGCAGCATGTCCGCTAACAAAACTATCATTAGCGTGCTGTCTGCGTTGGCGCTCGGTTTCGTCTCTGCAACAGCCTGCGCGACACCGCATATCAAGCACTGGATAAGCGCCAGCGGCGCGAAAGTATTGTTCGTTGAAGACCATAACATCCCCATGTTGGATGTGGCAGTCAGCGTGCCGGCAGGTAGCAGTTTCGATACGGCCTCGAAATCCGGCTTGGCCAGCATGACGCATCATCTGCTCGACCTCGGTACAGCGCAGCTTAGCGAGGATGACATTTCGCGGGGGCTGGCGGATACCGGTGCGCAACTAGGCGGGAGTTTCGATCAGGATAGAGCAAGTGTGTCGTTGCGCACGCTGAGTAGCGAGGTTGAGCGAAGCAAGGCACTAGCTATCATGGCGCAGGTGGTTCAGCAGCCAGTATTTTCTGATGCGGTACTGGCCCGCGAAAAGGCGCGTGTGGTCGCGGCACTAAAGGAGGCCGAAACGCAACCTGCCAGCATCGCCGACAAGGCGTTCCAGAAGGCCGTGTTCGGCGCACACCCGTATGCCTTGCAAACCTCGGGTGAGGTGGCGACCGTCGAGCAGATCACCGTGCAGGACTTGAAGGATTTCTATGCGGCGCATTACGCCGCCAGCCGCGCGGTGGTCGCCATCATGGGCGATGTAAGCCAAGCGCAGGCCGAAGCGATGGCCGAGCAACTCACCGCAGCCTTGCCGGTATCTTCGGCACAGACCGAATTGCCGGCCGTGGTGATGCGGATTCCGGAGAGCGAACAGCGCATCGCCCATCCCGCTACTCAGAGCCACATCCTGCTCGGGGCGCCGGGTATATCACGCAGCGATCCGGATTATTTCCCGTTGTACGTTGGTAACTACATCCTTGGCGGGGGCGGCTTCGTCTCTCGCCTGATGAACGAGGTGCGTGAGAAACGTGGTCTAGCCTACAGCGTTTACAGCTACTTTATGCCGATGAAGCAACCGGGCGCGTTGCAGATTGGCTTGCAAACCAAGAAAGAGCAGGCCGACGAGGCGTTGAATCTGGTGCGCAACACGCTGGCCGAGTTCATCGCCAAAGGTCCGACGGAGAAGGAGTTGCTGGCGGCCAAGCAGAATATCGTCGGGGGGTTTCCGTTGCGCATAGACAGCAATCGCAAGATTCTCGATTATCTTAGTGTCATCGGATTCTATGATTTGCCGTTAACCTATCTTGATGATTTTAGCGGCAAGGTGGAGAAGGTCACTGTGCGACAGATTCACGAGGCGTTTGCACGCCACATTCATCCTGAGCATATGGCGACGGTGATTGTGGGAGCGCCGGATGCGTTGCCAAGTAAATCGGGAGATGGGCATCAGTAAAGTCAGTGCGACCAATAAGGTGAGGATAGGCGGCGGCGAGTATCGCAGTCGCATCATCACTTTTCCTGATGCGACAGGATTGCGGCCCACGCCTGACCGAGTGCGCGAGACGCTATTCAACTGGTTGGGGCAGACGCTGTACGGGAGGTCTTGCCTCGACCTGTTCGCAGGGAGTGGCGCGCTGGGATTCGAGGCGGCCTCGCGTGGTGCGGAACAGGTGACAATGGTTGAGATGAATCCGCAGGTATTTCGCGCGCTGCAAGAGAATGTTGGTAAATTAGAATGCACTAATATATCCTTGCGCCTTCAGGATGGGCTAAAATTCGCGCTTGGCGCGGGGGCGGAACGCTATGACGTGATCTTTCTTGATCCGCCCTTTCAAAGCGATTTTCTACCGAAGTTGCTGGAGAGTCTGCCGCAGCGCTTGAATGAGCAGGGCTTGGTGTATGTGGAAACGGGTGCCGAATTTATCGTTTCGTCCCCTTGGCAGGTCATCAAGTCGGGGCGCGCGGGGCAGGTGTGGTATCAATTGATAGGCTTGGCCAATGATTAAAGTGGTTTATCCGGGGACATTCGATCCCATCACTAGCGGGCATGAGGACGTGGTGCGACGCGCGACCGGCCTGTTTGGTGAAGTGATTGTGGCGGTGGCCAAAAGCCGCGCCAATACCCTGTTTACGCTGGACGAGCGCGTGGACATGGCGCGCACAGTTTTTGCTGGTTATGCCAATGTGCGGGTCGAAGGGTTTGACGGTTTGCTGATGAATTTCGTGCAGTCACAGCAAGCGCGCGTGGTGTTGCGTGGTTTGCGCGCCGCATCGGATTTTGAATATGAATTCCAGTTGGCGGGTATGAACCGTAATCTTTACCCGGAAATGGAAACGCTGTTTTTGACACCGGCCGAGCAGTACACCTTCATCTCGGCGACCATGGTGCGCGAAGTTGCACGCTTTGGCGGAGATGTCGGCAAGTTTGTGTCGCCCTCGGTGGTCGAGCGGTTGAAGCAGAAAAATAATTTGGTTTGATTATTAAGAGGAGAAAAGCATGGCACTGATGATTACCGACGAATGTATCAACTGCGACGTATGCGAGCCGGAATGTCCGAATGACGCGATTTCGCAAGGCGATAGCGTTTATGAGATTGATCCTGCTAAATGCACTGAGTGCGTGGGTCACTACGACACGCCGCAATGCGTGGAAGTCTGCCCGGTGGACTGCATTCCCAAGGATGCGGCACACGTTGAAAGCAATGCCGAATTGCAGGCCAAGTACGAAAGGCTGATGGCCGCCAAGGGCTGATTATGCTGCAAAGGGCGTGTGCGAGGCTGGATGCCTTGCCCGCCTTTCGTTGGCGGCAATTCAGCAAGTGACAGCCTGACGCAAAAGCTTCAGCTAGCCCTCGTCGCTTCGGTGGTTCCAGCACCTACCTTCCCGTGTTTTGTTACTTCCAGATGTCTTGTATAGGTGTCGCGTCTGTGCTCGCCCCGAGTGCAGGCAATCCGTAGAAATCCAGCAAGGTGCGCAACACGTTGTAGTGGGTGATGCGCTGTTCGCTTACACCTTTTTTCACCATTGGGCCGACCATTAGCGTCACGATGTGGTTGCCGTAGAAATAATTGTCCTCATCCCAGGTCAAAATCAGCAGGCTGTTGTGTCGGTACGCCCAGCGCACATAAGGATCAATGTGCGTTTTCAGCCAGCGGTCAGCCTCGTCATAGCCGCCGTCGTGCATGTCGTTACCTTGATCAGGAATGACGAACGTGATGGTCGGCAGACGAGAAAAATCCTTAGGGAAATCGGCAAACGTCAGGTTGGCGTCGGCGGGTAAACGGGTGTCCTGCCAATTCACCAGCGGGTTGTGTTTGCGCATGTAGGCACCACTGACGCAAACCGTGTCTCCCGCAGCAGGCAGTGATTCGGCATAGCTGGCGAAGCTCAGCCCGTTGTCGCGCAGCGTGCTGGCCAGATTGTCGCTGTCGAATGAGTTGGGGCAGGCATTGCTGGTGACGCCTTGGGTTGAGCCGGAGAACAGTGCCAGATAGTTCGGTTGACTGGGATGGGTGACACCGAAGGATTGTTTCATCAACATGCCGCGTTTCGCCAGCGCGTGGATGTAGGAGTCGCGGTTGAACTTGTCCATGATCTGTTCATAGCCGCGATTCTCCTCAATGACCACCACCACGTGGTCGGGGCGCGGCAGCGGCGCGGCATGGGTGTCAGGCGGCGTGAACAGGGCGGCGGGCAGCGTGAACAGGGTGGCTAGCAGAGCGGGCAGGTGTCGCATGGTTGGGGTTCCTCGTGTCGGGTGCGCGGGTCGCTACTTCTGGCAATGTGCGCAATAAAAGGTGGATCGCTGGCCCTGTTTTATTTGCCGGACAGGCTGGCCGCACAGCCGGCAGGGTTCGCCGGCGCGGCCATAGACCCAGTGCTGCTGCTGGAAATAGCCGGGGTTGCCCGCAGTGTTGACGAAGTCGCGCAGCGTGCTGCCGCCGGCCTCGATGGCCTCCTGCAGCGTGGACTTGATCTCGGCGGCCAGCCGGTTGCAATGCGGCAGGCCGAGTTTGCCCGCCTTGCGCTGCGGATTGATGCCGGCGCGGAACAGCGCCTCGCTGGCGTAGATATTGCCGACGCCGACCACCACATGATGATCCATGATGAATTGCTTGATTGCGACATTGCGCCCGCGCGATGTCCGGTACAGGTAGGCGGCATCGAAATCCGCCACGCCCGGCAGCGATTCGAGCGGTTCGGGGCCGAGTTTCGCCAGCAGCGGGTGGGAAGGTAGGTTGCCGGTGTGCCACAGCACCGCACCGAAGCGGCGCGGGTCGCGCAGCCGCATCACCATGCCGTTGTTCAGCAGCAGGTCGAAATGGTCGTGCGCTGCTGCCGGCGTATCCTGAGGGAGGATGCGCAGACTGCCCGACATGCCTAGATGCAAAATCAGCATCCCAGAGCTGAATTCGAGTAGCAGGTATTTCGCGCGGCGACGCAACGCTAGGACAGGTAGGCCGACCAGTAGCTCGGGCAGGTTGTCGGGGATGGGCCAGCGCAGGCGCGGATTGCGCACCACCACGCCGCTGATGGTCGCGCCGAGCAGATGTGGGGTTAGGCCGCGCCTAGTGGTTTCGACCTCGGGGAGTTCAGGCATCTCAGTTCCGGCGGCGTTTCCACCACGCTACGCCGCCCACGCCAGCCAGCAGTAGCGGAACACCGAGCAGGAAGCCGACGCTGATGACCGTGAGCTGGGTCTTGCTCAGCACCAGGCTGCTGTCCTTGGCGGCGCGTGGTTGCAGAGTGATCAGGTGTTCTTCGCTGGCCAGCCAGTTGATCATGTTCACGCCCAGGTCCACATTGCCGCCGTTGCCGGCAAAGCTGTTGGACAAGAACGCGCCGTTGCCGACCACCACCACGCGCTGCTCGGTGTCGCCGACTGCGCGCTGCATGGCAAGCGCGATGGCGGCAGGTCCCGGTGTGTCATGCTGTTTGTCGAATTTGGCGGCTGGCTTGCTGCTGACCCAGCCGCGCGCGGCGGCTTCCACCAACACGTGATGCTGCCAGTCGGCGGTTTCGTTCCATTCCAGCGGACGCGCCGACTGGAAGGCGGTGATCAGGTTGAAGCCGTGGGTGATGGCATGTTGAGGATAAGTGGTACCCAGCGACCAGGTGGCGGGGGCATTCATCTCGGTGGCGGCGGGGTCTATGACGATGCCGGGCGGCAGTGACAGGCCGAGTTTGTCTGCCACGCGCTCAAGGCCGTGCAGCGGTTCGGCATCCAGCAGCCACAGCAGGTTGCCGCCGCGATCAATGTAGTGCAGCAGCTTGTCCACTTCGCCCGGCATCAGGTCCACCTGGGGCTGGGTGATGACCAGTACGCTGGTGTTGTTTGGCACGTCCTGCGCGATGGCAAGATTCAGGCTGTTAATTTTAAATCCATTATTTTTCAACTTGGCACCGAACAGATTGCCCATATCCTGATTGGCTGGGCCGTCCAGCTTGCGTTCGCCGTGACCGCCCAGATACATCACGGTCTGGTCGCGGGTGTGCGCCAGCCGCAGCAGCATACTGGTGAGTGTCTGTTCGTTGATCTGGGTGAGGTGTTCGCTGCGCCCGGCGTATTCGACCACCATCTCGCCGTTCAGTTGGACGCGCGCCGCGCGGGTCTTTTCCGGCTCTTTGGTCGGGTCTATGAACACCAGTTTTAGGTCGGGCTTGTAACGCTGATACAGCGAGACGAACTCGCGGATGATCTTGCGGATGTCGCCCAGTTTCGAATCCTGCTCGGTGGCGTAGACGGTGATGGTGAGCGGGGCATTCAGTTGCTTCAGGATACTCACGCTGGCGGGTTCCAGACTGTTGCTGGCGTTCAACGTGATGTCGCGTTGCAGCGGATGGCGGTTGGCGAGATAGTCCAGTCCGCTGACAGAGGTGAGCAGCAATGCTGCAAACAGCAGATTGGAAAGTGATGCGGAATGGAGGAATTTATTCAGCATGGCTTATCCATAGATGCGGTTGTTGTGCAGGCGGCGCATGGTCAGCAGCAGGAAGAATGCGGTGAACAGCACAAAGAATGCGGCATCTGTGCTGTCCAGCAGGCCAGCGTTGAAGTTCTGGAAATGATGCAGTGGCGAGAATTGGTGCCAGGGCGAATCCGGGGCCTTGGCGGCGAAATCGGCCAGCCACAGGCCGAACAGCACGGCCAGCGTGCCGATCGCCGCGATCACCGGCTGGGCGGTCAGCGAGGAGACATATAGACCGACCGCGACAAAGCTCGCCGTGAGTAATATCAGGCCGAAACAGTTCGACAGAATCAGTCCGTGATCCAGTTGCGTACCCAGCGCCAGCGTGTAGAGCATGGCCGGCACGATGAGAGTCAGCATCAGCAGGAAGGCCATCAGGCCGGTGAATTTCCCCAGCACGATGTGGCGTTCGGCCAATGGCGAGGACAGCAGCAGCGGCAAGGTCTGGTTGCGGCGTTCTTCGGCGATCAGCCGCATGGTGAACATGGGGGTCAGCATCATCAGCAGGAAGGCAGCCGAGAAGAACAGGGGTGACGCGATGGTGAGGGTAACGCCGGGCGGGTTGGCGAGTTGCGCCAGTTGCGGCTGAATCTCCAGAAAGGCTTCCAGTCCGGCGAGGAAGAGCCAGGCGAAGATGAATTGAAAGATGGCCAGCACGAACCAGGTAGAGGGCAGAGCGAACAGGCTGCGCAGTTCGCGCATTGCGAGCAGACGGATCATGGTTGTACCTCTTGGGTGGCATCGGCCTCGCCGTCGGTGATTTGCACGAACACCTCCTCCAGCGAGGCGTGCAGCGGGGTGAGCTGTACCAGTTGCCAGCCCTGTTGCGAGGCGCGGTCGAGCAGGACGCCGCTGGGGTTGTTGTCCGGCGCATGCACCACCCGGAACTGCTGGGCGGATAGTTGCTCCACCTGGCTTACGCCGGGTAAACCCCGCAGTTCGTCAATCGGCGGCGGGTTGTTCAGCGTGATGGTGAAGCCCGACACCTGGCCGTAGTGTTGCATACGCACGCTGGTGTCACTGTAGATAAGCTTGCCCTGGCGCATGATCTCGACACGATCGCAGACACTTTCGACCTCGCCCAACAGGTGGGTGGACAGAATCACGCTGCTGGTATCGCCCAGTTCGCGGATCAGTTTGCGGATGTCGCGTATCTGCGCCGGGTCGAGGCCGACCGTCGGTTCGTCCAGCACGATCACAGCGGGGCGGTGGATGATGGCCTGTGCGATGCCGACGCGCTGCTGGTAGCCCTTGGATAGCGTGGCGATGGGCTTGCGCTCGACGGACTCCAGTCCGCAGCGTTGCATGGCCTGCGCGCAGGCCTGCGCGACCCCGGCGGGTTTCATGCCGCGCAGCCGTGCCGCGAAAATCAGGAAATCCCGCACGGTCAGTTCGCGGTACAGCGGTGGGGTCTCCGGCAAATAGCCGATATACGCCTTGGCCTGTTGCGGATGCTGGCGCAGGTTAATGCCGCAGATTTCGATCTCGCCGCTGTCCGGTATCAGGCAGCCGGTCAACATTTGCAATGTAGTGCTTTTGCCTGCGCCATTGTGCCCCAGCAGGCCCAGCACCTCGCCACGCCGGAGTTGCAGCGAAATATCGTGAATGATCTGCTGCTTGCCGAAGCTGCGGGTCAGGTTGCGCGCGGATAGCGTGATTTCAGGAGTAGCGTTCGACAAGGTTGGACTGGTGCGTGGTTGTGGATGGCACTGAATATAACCTAATATGTGTGCCCGCATCAAAAACCCTTAATGGATATGAACGCATTCAAATACCTGTTGGCCGGAAGTCTGTTGCTTGCCGGCTGCGCCCAACTGCCCAAGCCGGCGCAGCCTGAGCCCGCCGAACCGGTCGCACAGGCCGCGCCCGAGCCCAAGGTCGAACCTGCGCCGGTGTTGCCCAGTATCGAGTTGAGTCGTGAACTGCTTTACGAGATGCTGCTGACGGAATTCGCCAGCCAGCGCGGACATACCACACTGGCGATGGAAGGCAGCACCGACTTGGCGCAGAAGACTCGTGACCCCCGGCTGGCAAAACGCGCCGCGCAATTGACCTTGCAGTCGGGCGATATGAACCGGTCGATAGAGGCTTTCAGGTTCTGGCAGGAAGTAGATCCGCAAGCGGTCGTTGCCCCGCGCCTGCTGGCATCCATGTTGCTGCGGGGCGGCAAGCTGGATGAGGCGCGTGTGGAGCTGTTGAAGGTGATCGAGGACGATCCCACGCAGGCGGACAAATTGTTCATGCAACTCTATCCGGTGCTTTCAGCCTATCCGGAGCCTGTGGCGGCACTCAAGCTGGCGCGCGAACTGGCGCAAGCCTGCGCCAATGTGGCTGAATCCCATTGGCTGGTTGCACAATTGGCACAAAAGAACGGCGACGAAGCGCTTGCGCTGAATGAAGTGCGTCAGGCACGCCAGATCGCGCCCGACTGGGATATGGCGGTGATGCTGGAGGCGCTGCTGTTGCGCAAGCCTGAGCCGCAGCAGGGGCTGGAGCTGTTGAAACAGTATCTGGGCAGTCACCCGCAAGCCAGAGAAGTCAGGATGCAATATGCACGCAGTCTGTTGGAACAGGCGCAATACAAACCCGCGCGCGAAGAGTTTCGCACCCTGCTGAAGGAAAATCCCGACAATGTTCAACTGGCATTTGCGGTCGCTTTGATTTCGATACAGATGAAGGAGCCGCAAGGCGCGGAGGGGCAGCTCAAACAGGCGCTAACTCTGGCTGGAAAAGATCAGGATGCCATCGAATACTTTCTCGGCCAATTAGCCGAAGCCGCCGATAAACCAGGTCAAGCACTGCCGCATTATCGCGAGGTGAAGGGTGGCGAATACCGCTTCACGGCACAGATGAGGGCGGTCTCGCTGCTCGAAAAGCTGGGCGATTCAAAGCAGGCGCGGGAATATTTGCAAACGATAAAGCCGGAAAATAATCAGCAGCGCGCACAGCTTGTGCTGACTGAGGCGCAACAGTTGGGCAGGGAGCAAAAATTCGCCCAAGCATACGAGGTATTGCAGCGCGGCTTGGAAGTTTTGCCACATCAAACTGAATTGCTCTATGAAGCGGCGATGATGGCTGACAAGCTAGGCAAATACGAGGCATCCGAACAACTGTTGCGCAAGCTGATCAAGGTTAAGCCGGATCACGCCCATGCTTACAACGCGCTGGGTTATAGCCTGCTGGAGCGCAATGTGCGTACATCAGAGGCGCTGGCGCTGGTCGAGAAGGCTTTGCAACTCGCACCTGGTGATGCTGCCATCATGGATAGTGTGGGCTGGGGCTATTACCGTGCCGGGCGTCTGGATGACAGTGTGGCGATGCTCAGGCGCGCGCTGGGTGAAAATCCCGATCCCGAGATTGCCGCGCATTTGGGAGAAGTGCTGTGGGCCAAGGGCGATCGCGAGGCAGCCACTAAATTATGGCGCGACAGCTTCAAGGCGCATCCCGACAGTCTGCCATTGCAAGCTGTTATGAAGCGGTTCCTGCCTTGATACGAACGCTGCTGCTATTGCTGCTGTTGAGCGGCTGTGCGACACCGCCGTCAGGATCGGCAGTCCGGCCAGTTCAGTCAGAGGCTGCCCCGTTTGCGATGAATGGCCGCATCTTGGTTAAATACGATGGTTCGCGTGATTCGGCTGGATTGCGTTGGGTGCATAAAACGCAAAGCGATGAGGTGTTGCTGTTGAATCCCCTGGGGCAAACGGCAGTGCGCGTCTACCGTGATGAAAAGCAGGCGGTGCTGGACGACGGTGAGCGGCATTTTCAGGAGGCCGATGTCGAGGCGTTGATGACGCACGTGCTGGGTTGGAGTCTGCAATTGGATGAGCTGCATCACTGGGCGCTGGGCAAGGTGGCCGATGGCCCGGCCTTGATCGAACGGGATGACTTGGGGCGATTGCGAGTGCTGCGTCAGGATGGCTGGGAGGTGCGTTATCTAGCCTATGCCGAGGAAAAATCTGACAGCCTGCCCAGGCGCATGCAATTGACGCGCGACAATTTGCAGGTGACGTTGCTGATGGATGAGTGGGAATGGAGTGTTGAATGAATCAAACGGTCAATGCCGGAAATGAAGTGCGGGAACTTACCTGTCCTGCGCCGGCAAAACTGAATCTTTTCCTGCTGGTCACTGGCCGTCGGCCTGACGGCTATCATCTGCTGCAAACCCTGTTCCGCTTCATTGATCTGCAGGATACGCTGCACTTTTCGCTGCGCGACGACGACGCGGTGCATCGGTGCAATGTAGTCGAGGGCGTGGCAGAGGCGCAGGATTTGTGTGTGCGCGCCGCACGCCTGTTGCAACAGGAGACCGGTTGTACGCTGGGGGTGGACATCACGGTGGACAAGCGCATCCCTATGGGTGGTGGGCTGGGCGGCGGCAGTTCGGACGCGGCAACTACGCTGGTAGCGTTGAATCGGCTGTGGTCGCTGGGCTTGTCACGCCAGCGGCTGATGCAGTTGGGCTTGCAATTGGGGGCGGATGTGCCGGTTTTCGTGTTTGGCGAAAATGCCTTTGCCGAGGGGGTGGGCGAGGAATTGCAGGCCTATCCGCTGCCCGAAGCATGGTATGTGGTGCTGTTTCCGCCGGTGCATGTACCGACCGCAGAAATTTTTTCACATAAGGATTTGACACGCGACTCGGATTCGATAATAATTCGCGCCCTCTCGACGCTGCACTTCAGAAATGACCTGCAAGCTGTGGTGTGTAACCTCTACCCTGAAGTTGCGCGATACATAGCGGAGTTGGGCAAGTATGGCAAAGCGATGATGACCGGTTCCGGCGCATGCGTGTTTGCGGAATACCAGAGTCGCAGCGAGGCTGAAGCGGTTTTAAAGCGTTTGCCGCAGGAGATGCGTGGTGTGGTCGCGCAAGGTTTAGCAAAACATCCGTTGCAGCATTGGGTGTTTGAGTAAGTTATTGGGGAGTCGCCAAGTGGTAAGGCACCGGATTTTGATTCCGGCATTCGTAGGTTCGATCCCTACCTCCCCAGCCAAATCCGATACAGGGCACTTAGGGTGCCCTTTTCAATTTATATTTAAGGGGTTGACGTGTCTAACGATAGCTTGATGGTATTCGCCGGTAATGCCAATCCTAAGCTTGCCGAGGCGGTTGCGCAGCGGCTAGGCATCACGTTGGGCAGGGCGACAGTCGCGCGCTTCTCTGATGGCGAAGTGATGGTCGAGCTCCTTGAGAATGTACGTGGCAAGGATGTGTTCATCCTGCAATCAACATGCGTGCCCACCAATGACAATCTGATGGAAGTGCTGGTAATGGCCGACGCGTTGAAGCGCGCCTCAGCCGGTCGCATCACTGCCGCCATGCCGTACTTCGGCTATGCCCGTCAGGATCGCCGTCCGCGTTCCGCACGCGTGGCGATCACCGCCAAGTTGGTTGCCGACATGCTGACTTCCGCCGGCGTGAACCGCGTGCTGACCATGGATTTGCACTCTGACCAGATACAGGGCTTCTTCGATATTCCGGTAGACAACATCTACGGCACGCCCATCCTGCTGGCCGACGTGTGGCGCCAGAATTATCCCAACCTGATCGTGGTGTCGCCGGACGTTGGCGGTGTGGTGCGCGCTCGTGCGCTGGCTAAACAGCTGGATGCCGACCTAGCCATCATAGACAAGCGTCGCCCCAAGCCAAATGTCGCCAAGGTGATGAATATCATCGGCGAAGTCTCTGGTCGCACCTGTTTGATCATGGATGACTTGGTGGATACCGCCAACACCCTGTGCGAAGCCGCCAAGGCATTGAAGGAAAAGGGTGCCGCGCGCGTCCTCGCCTACTGTACCCATCCGGTATTGTCCGGCCCTGCCATCGAGCGCATCGAGGCTTCGGCAATAGATGAACTGGTAGTCACCGACACCATTCCACTGAACGAAGCGGCCAGCAAGTGCGCCAAGATACGCCAGCTGAGCACTGCCGAGCTGATGGCCGAGACGATACGCCGCATCAACAACGAAGAATCGGTCAGTTCGCTGTTCGCCGAATAACGCCGGGCAGCAAAGATTAGCGGTAACCATGTTGGTTGCTGCAATTCGGGAACATCTGGTCGCGGATGTTCCTATTTTTGGAGAAGTAAAAAATGAAAATTGAAATCAATGCAAGTTTACGCAACGCGCAAGGTACGGGTGCGAGCCGCCGTCTGCGCAAAGCTGGTCGTCTGCCTGGCGTCGTTTACGGTTCCGGCCCTGCGGTCGCTATCGATTTGGATCACAACGAGATCTATTACAAGCTGCGTTCCGAGGCGTTCCACGCTTCCGTGCTGACCCTGAAGCTGGATGGCAAGGATGAGTCCGTGCAACTGCGCTCCTTCGTGATGCACCCGTTCCGTCAGCAAGTCCAGCACATTGACTTCCAACGTGTTGTTGCTTCGCACAAGCTGCACATCAAAGTGCCTTTGCACTTCATCAACGAAGATGTTGCACCAGGCGTTAAGACCGGCGGCGGCAAGATCAGCCATGTGATGACCGATCTGGACATCTCCTGCCTGCCTACTGACATCCCGGCCTTCATCGAAGTTGACCTGGGTCAGATGCAAGTTGGTCAATCCATCCACGTTGGCGATCTGAAGCTGCCAGCGGGTGTGGAAGCTGCATCGCACGGTACGCACACAGCCGAAGCAGTGGTCGCGGTCATGCAAGTGCCGCGCGGTGCAGCCGCTGCCGAAGGTGAAACTGCAGCAGCCGAGTAATATCAGCTCTTGACCTTTCAACCCGCCACTGCTGATTCCGGCATGGCGGGTTTTAACTTTTATGACGAACAGAATACGTTTGATAGTCGGCCTGGGTAATCCCGGGCGCGAGTACGAATCCACCCGCCACAATGCCGGTTTCTGGTGGGTGGACGAACTGGCGCGCGCCGAAAACCTGAATTTCAGGAGCGAAACCAAATTCCACGGGCAAGCGGCGCGTGCCACCTTGCATGGGCAGGAAGTCTGGCTGTTGAAGCCGCAGACCTTCATGAACCTTTCCGGTCGCGCGGTCGCCGCACTGGCGCAGTTCTACAAGATCACTCCCGCCGAAATACTGGTGGTGCACGACGAACTGGATTTGCAGCCGGGCATCGCCCGCCTGAAACTGGGCGGCGGACACGGCGGGCACAACGGCCTGAAGGACATCATCGCGCAGCTGGGTACCAAGGATTTCTGGCGACTCAGGCTGGGCATCGGCCACCCTGGCGACCGCGCTCAGGTGTCCAACTTCGTGCTGAACGACCCGCGTCGCGAGGAACGAGAACTGATAGACGATGCGATGAACAAGGCGCAGTTGGTGGCGCACCTGATCATCGAGGGCAAGCTGGACGCGGCGATGTTGAAGCTGCACAGCGCCTAGACGCTGTGCCGACCGTTCGGCACTAACCGAATTACTTTATAGGAAACACAACCATGAGTCTCAAATGCGGTATCGTCGGCCTGCCTAACGTAGGCAAATCCACCATGTTCAACGCGCTGACCAAGGCGGGCATCGCGGCGGAAAACTATCCCTTCTGAAGGGCGACCCAGATACGCTTTATCAAACAGACGGTTGCGGTAGATTTCACTTTTTTCAAAGCTAAACCAATACAAAAAACCGGAGCTGCTTCACTCGCTAGAGTGTTCGAGCATGATAGCTGTAATTAGCTCGAATGTCGGCTTGTCGGTGGCGGACTCACATCAATTCCCAAGTGGCGATTCATAGCTGCAATGTCTTCCTTAGAGATCGGCACAGTGCTGATGAAGCTGTGATCGATTTTGGCTCCTTCTACGGGGTTTAGTCGCTCCAGAATACCTCGCATCACATTTTCCTGGTTAACCCGCCCTGTGGCGTCTATGAGCCATTCTTCGCACTCCATTCGAGTGATCCTGGCTGGCTCTTCCTCGATAGTTCTGACGTAGACCAGAGCGGTTCGTATGGCCAGGTTTGCAAGCTCAGGAATCTGGAGTTCACCTTGATCGGTAAGCAATGCTTTTCTCAAAGGGTAGGGCATCCAACCAGTTGTTGGGTAGTCGATGAAGAAGTGCGGCTTATCTTCTCCGGCGTGAGCTGCATCTTGAATTTCAGTTTTGGTCATCGCACACCTCACGCAGCTACGATTGCGATGACTGCGTTGCGATCAATCACGACAGCACGTGCATCGCTCTCGCCGGTTACTTCTTTGAATGAGCGAACAAGCTCAAGCTCATTGGCGGTCAGAACAGTGCTTTGCATGATGTTCTCGACATGCTCCCAAGTATCGGGCATGTACTCAAGCATGACGAGTCGAAGCAAGTAGACCGGATCAACCTCCAACGCTTTAGCCAGCTGCGTGATCCGGTTGATTGGCAATTTCGTCTGGCCTTTTTTGAACATTGTGATGATGTTCGGATGATCGAATCCGCATTCTTCGGCGATCTGACGTTGAGTCTTGTCGATTGTCGCAATTCTATCGGCGAGGAATTCTGCTACTGTCTGCTGCTGGGGTGTTGGGTTTGTCATTTATGTCTCCTTTGGGGTTCATTTCGACACGCATGTAGTGCGTCGCTAACCGATTATAGAAATCGGGAAGTTAATGACTCAGGAGCGGTGAGAGAGAACCCCAAATTCGGAATTGCCAATTCGTGCAAGCCGATACTCTCTTTCGAGAGTGACGTATTAGCCGCACAATTTCAGATGAGTTGCGCTATCCGGGTAAGTGTCGGTGTGGCAATTGGTGAATTTTTGTAATTGCCTGTATATCAATAAGTTGCAAGAATTTACGTCTCCGTAACATCTCCCTAAATCAGCCTTAAAGTGAGATGGGTGAGACAATTCCAACTCGAACCGATAGGGAGTTGGCATTGAACGCATCATGAATAAACCAAACTTCATGCGTCCAACACACGTCAGGTTATCCGATGGGTAAACACGAAGATTCTTAGGGGAAGAGAAGCCCTAGAGTGAGCCTGAAAGGTCGTAGGTGGTCTGTCTTTCAATCCGATCTGGCCAATAGCTATCCTTATATAAAGGCGAAGCTAGATCAGGTTGAAATGACAACAGGAGTCTGAATCTTCGCAGCAACAGCGTTGTAAAGATCAATTTCCGTCTCTGGTGCTCGAATGGAGATAATCAGGGTGTAGTGGGCTGGCAGGTTGTAACGTTCCAATTTCGGGCGAGTGCGCCACCAGCCCAATGAGGGATAGATCGCAAGGTGGCCTCGGCTGGCTAGGTCTGCCGCAGAGCCTTCCCATATATCCTGATGTAACGACCCCTTGTGCCGCCGGCGTTCGCCCAAACGCCAATCTGGATCTTTGGGGTTGGTGTGATGATTGTCTTCTTCAAGTGCCGCAGCGGCATTGATTCGTGCAAGGAAGTCCTCTTCCGATTCCAGATGATGGCGCACATCAAAACGCAAGCGGTGGGAAGGGTAATGATATTTTGATGCCGAACCGCGAGCCGATGGATTTGGTTCGATAAAGTAGGAGAGGGTGACTCTCATTTGCACCTGAGTTTCGCCGAGTGCCTCCAGCTCGTCTTTTGGCCAAGGCAACGCATGCAGATTCATGTCGCGAGTCTTGATCGTGCAGCCGTCTTTTTTGTAGGGGTGAACCTTGTCCTCGACGATTAATGTCAGAGAATTGGCTGCACTCCATAATGCGCGATCCAGGTCTGGGACACCCCAGCCACAATGCCGGATAAGATCGGTGTAATCGTTCTTGGTGTGGGGCTTGTCCGCAGGCAAATACTGTTCGCGCATGGCTTCTGTCCATTCGGCGGAATGCACGATGAGCGCGCGGATGGTTTCAGGTCGTAGCTGCGGATAGGTCGCCATCAATTGTGCGGCCATGCGAGAACACAGGGCTGATGCCGCGCTGGTGGCATTAGTGGTGGTGAAAAGCCTCTCAGTGTGCTTGAAGTGTGTGGTCAGCAGATTGAGGCTGGGTAGCGTTCCTGCGAATCCATCACTTTGCCCAACATTTCCTCCTTCAAAAACCACATCTGGTTTCAGCGGCCATGCTTTGTCCCAGGCTGCGGAAGTAGTGGTGAACGGACTGAGGCCGCCCGAAGGCGCAACCGGGGCTATGCTGGCTTCCTCGGTTTCAACTTTTTCGGTGAAAGCGCCGACCGTCAGGGAGTTCCAAGCTTGGCCGGGGTCATGAATCAGATTTGTCGAGAGGCTGTCGGGGTAGGTGATCCACGCGTGGTGCTCTTTGGTATTCCCCGCGGATTGAACGATCAGTCGTGGAAACTGGCCGCCACCCAGTACATCAGCTGCCAGCGAGTCCACCATGGCTGACCATGAGGAAGGGCGGCCGCGATCACGGAAATCTGTAGCTGTTACCGCTGAGCTGAATACGCGCATGCGTTGTGGTGCGGCGATCTCGGGATGGCTTACCGCTTTCGCAAACAGGTTGGCATGAAATTCGTTGTTCCCGGGGTTATCTCCTTCGCCCCGTGTGAGCTTAACTGACTCAAGCAGGTGAGAAATTTGTATGGGCATCTCCGTTGCAAGCGCATCGGTTAAATCGCCATAGACGGCTATGCCGCCCAAGCCTGTGCCGTGATTGCACTCGTCATCTTTACCCCATTCCTGTTCGACGGTGTGCATGTCAGTGCTGGTCAATGTAGGCGAGAGCAGGGGATGGCCACGATTCACGCCACTATCGAGCAAGCAGACGCGGGGTACATCGTCCGTGTGAGTCGGGAAGGTTGTTCGCGCCAGCAATTCGTCCTTCCACGCCTGTTGCTCATCGGTATCCATTCCGTCAAACAACTCTGCCGTTTCCTTGGCGCGGCGTAGTTCGGCGACACAATTAAGCGTCATTGCTGTCTGGGAAAATTGGCGTTCGGAGCCATGCATCATCACGACGGTTCTCTCCGGAAAATCAACGCGGTTCTCGCTAACGGTGCAACCGACCGCAGAAGCCAGCTTGCGGAAATCCTCGATCACAAGCTCACGGTTACCACGTTCGGGTAACCACACCTCCCACCAGAATGACTCATCCGGGTTTTGCGGAAGCAGCGCCGGGTCATCCGTCCACAGTGCGCGCAGTTCGGCTGCGCGTATTGTCTCGATAGTATCCAGTAGCGCCCTGTGATCTAGCGGCTTGCCGTTCTTATCTTTTCTCTCTGCCAAGTATTCGGTCACATACTTTTCAAAATGCTCAAGTTTGCCGTCGGGTACGAACACATTGGCATAGGTATATTCCTCCTCCTGCCGGATGCTCAGTAACTCGATGTGCTGCGTTTCGTTGGCGAGACTCTCAAAAGCCAGCACCACACCGGGCTGACTTTGAAACTGAATTTGCAGGCCAATACCGCTTTCAAGCCCTATATCTTGCTGGGAAGATGCGGCGTTCTCGGCCATTGGTCGGAGTGTCTGGAGCTGTGCTTGCAGGGATGCGCCGTGTTGGGCGCGAGGTAGTTCGGGGACAGGCTGAGCCCCTCCACCACCGTGGGCGGTGAAAGGTTTTGCTTCGGAGGTATTTGTGAGAACGAAGTGCGGACGATTATCTTGCGCTTGATTCGTCATGGCTTGATGGCTCGCTATCGTTGTTGGCGAGCTTGCCGCTGATCAGTTTTCGTTCCTCCAGCATGCGCACCAGATCGGCTTGAGTAACCGTATCGCGGTCGTGAATGATGCTGTCTTTGATCGCCTCGTCGGCAGCCCTTGAAATTTCTGCATGGCTTAATCCCGCTGCATGCTCGGCAATTTTGTTCCAGGCAAAACGCTTGGCATGAAACCCTGCTAGTCTCGCCTTAAGTATGGCGACGACTTGCTCCTGATTGGGCAGGCCATACTGGATCATGTCGTCGAAGCGGCGGAACAGCGCGTAATCGAGAATATCCGGGTGGTTGGTCGCTGCAATAATCACGCTGTGCGACTGATCCTGCTCGATCATTTGCAGAAAACTGTTGAGTACACGACGGATTTCACCCACATCGTTGGCCATACCTCGCTGCGAACCGATAGCGTCGAACTCGTCGAAAAAATAAATACCACGCACTTCGGTGATGGCGTCAAAAACCTGCCGCAACTTGGCCGCAGTCTCCCCCATATATTTCGTGATCAGCGCATCGAGACGAACCAGAAATAGCGGAACACCCAATTCCCCTGCAAGTGCTGCCGCCGTCATCGTCTTACCGGTACCCGGTGGCCCCACAAAGAGGAGCTTGCGGCGTGGCGACAATCCATGTTCCTTAAGCTTGGCGAAAAAGCGTTGCTCTTTGATCGTGCGCTTGAGCTTCATGGACACGGAATCGTCGAGAATCATCTCGACAAGGCGAGTCTGGGGATAAGAAACGCTAAGCAGACCAGCCAACTCCCCACGAGGCTTGTTGAGCGGAACCAGCTTTCCGCCGCCCGTCAGATGGCCGCGGGACTTCGCGGCATCGATCATATCGCGCAGCTCTTCAGCCAGCTTCCCATGCCCCAGCTTGGCCTCGTGCGCGGCGACTTGCATGGCAATGGACAAAAAGCGCCCCTCATCACCCTCAAGGTGTGATCTGAGTAGTGCTTTTAGTTGCTCCGAACTTGCCATGATTTCTCCAATACATCTATGGGCGAATTATACAGTTCAATTGCTTACGTCGGTGTTAGGCGCGTCAGAGATGGTCGAAGGAAGTCGATTTGTTCTACCTACACATTCCAGGTTCTTATATCATGCGGCGGGCGCCACTCATTAGTGGCGATAGATTCCTAAGCAATGACTGAAAACCAGAACCCCGAACAAAAGGCCCGCGACAAAATTGACGCGCTGCTCAGGCAGGCGGGCTGGGTCGTGCAATCGGCAAAGAAAATCGACCTGAACGCAGGGCTGGGGCAGGCCGTGCGTGAATACCAGACCGATGTTGGCCCGGCAGATTACGTGCTGTTCGTGGACAAAAAGGCCGTCGGCGTGATCGAGGCCAAGAAGGAAGACCTCGCACATAAGATTACTGAGGTGGAAGAGCAAACTGGCGGATATGCCGCCGCCAAGCTCAAATGGGTCAACAACAAAGAGCCCTTGCCATTCCTGTATGAGAGTACCGGCATCATTACCCGCTTTACCGATGGTCGTGATCCCAAGCCCCGTTCGCGTGAGGTGTTCAACTTCCATCGCCCAGAAACGCTGAAGGAGTGGCTTTCCCAAGGCGAATCGCTACGCGCACGATTGCTGCATATCCCGCCATTGAACCCAAAAAAACTCCCGGCGAAGGAGCTGCGCTTGCGCGATTGCCAGGAAATGGCCATCACCAAGCTGGAGGACTCCTTCCGGGCGGGCCGCCCCCGCGCACTGATCCAGATGGCGACTGGCGCAGGCAAGACTTACACCGCCATCACTTCAATCTATCGTCTGCTCAAGTACGCTCACGGCAAGCGCATCCTGTTTCTGGTGGATACCAAGAACCTTGGCGAACAGGCCGAGCAGGAGATGATGGCCTTCGTGCCGATTGACGATAACCGCAAGTTCACTGAACTGTACAACGTGCAGCGGCTCAAGTCCTCGTTCGTCGCCAAGGACAGCCAAGTGTGCATCAGTACCATCCAGCGCCTGTATTCCATCCTCAAGGGAGAGGAGCTGGCCGATGCTACCGAAGAGATCAATCCTGCCGAACTGACGCAGGGCAAAGAACCCATGCCGGTGATCTATAACGAAAAGCTCCCCCCGGAGTTCTTCGATTTCATTTACATCGACGAATGCCACCGCTCCATCTATAACCTGTGGCAACAGGTGATCGACTATTTCGATGCCAGCCTGATCGGCCTGACCGCCACACCGGACAATCGCACTTATGGCTTCTTCAAGAAGAACGTGGTCAGCGACTACAGTCACGAAAAGGCTGTAGCCGACGGCGTGAACGTCGGCAATGAGGTCTATGTGATCGAAACGCAGATTACCCAGCAGGGGGCTCAGCTTGCCGCCAAGCAGCAGGTCGAGCGGCGCGAGAAGCTCACACGCAAGAAGCGTTGGGAACAGCAGGATGAAGACGAAGCCTATTCGGCCACGCAACTGGATCGCAATATCGTCAACCCCGACCAGATCCGCACCGTCATCCGCACCTTCCGCGACAAACTGCCGGAGATTTTCCCCGGCCGCAAAGAGGTGCCTAAGACTCTGATCTTTGCCAAGACCGACAGCCACGCCGACGACATTATTCAGACCGTGCGCGAAGAATTCGATGAATGCAACGCCTTCTGCAAGAAGCTCACTTACAAGATCGAGGAAGATCCCAAGTCGGTGCTGGCGCAGTTCCGCAATGACTATTACCCGCGCATCGCCGTTACTGTGGACATGATCGCCACCGGCACCGACGTAAAGCCGCTGGAATGCCTGTTGTTCATGCGCGACGTAAAGAGCCGCAACTACTTCGAGCAGATGAAAGGGCGAGGCACTCGCACACTCGATCTGGACGATCTAAAGAAGGTGACGCCGTCTGCTGTCAGCGCCAAGACTCATTACGTCATCGTCGATGCCATCGGTGTCACCAAATCGCTCAAGACCGCCAGCCAGCCGCTCATCACCAAGCCCACTGTGCCGCTCAAGGATTTGGCCATGCAGGTGATGATGGGCGCAACCGACGAAGATACTGTCAGCTCGCTCGCCGGACGCCTGGCGCGGCTCAACAAACAACTGGATGCCGACGACCAGCGCCAGATTCGGCAAGCCGCCGGCGGGCTGGAACTCAATCAACTTGTCGCCAAATTGTTCGGCGCGATCGATGCTGACAACATCGAAGCCCGTGCGTTGGAAATCGCCAGGTTGCCTATCGGATCTGACCCCGGCGATGCCCAGCGCGAACTGGCGCAGCAGCAGTTGGTGGGCGAGGCAGCGAAGGTGCTGAACGGCGAACTGGTCGAACTCATCGAAACCATTCGCCGCGACAAAGAGCAGACCATCGATCACGACAATATCGACCGGGTGTTGCAAGCCGGTTGGGCCAAAGATGCAGCCGGCAACGCACAAGCCATCACCGACGAATTTGCCGACTATCTTCGCGCGAATCAGAATGACATTGCTGCCCTCACCATCTTCTTCAGTCAGCCCTACAGGCGGCGTGAACTCAGCTTCGACCTCATTCGCCAGGTAATGGACAAGCTCAAGGCGGACAAGCCCAAGCTCGCCCCCTTGTATGTGTGGCAAGCCTACCGCCAATTGGATGACTACAAGGGCGCGCAGCCCGTCAGCGAGCTCACCGCGCTGGTTGCGCTTATCCGCCGCGTGTGCGGCATGGATGCCAAGCTCTCCACTTTCGACGAGACCGTGCGCCGAAACTTCCAGAACTGGATCATGAAACACCACTCCGGCGGCAGCGAGAAATTCAACGAAGATCAAATGGACTGGCTGCGCATGGTGCGCGACCACGTCGCCAACTCCTTCCACATCGAACGCGACGATCTCGACATGACCCCGTTCGACGGACAAGGCGGCCTGGGCAAGATGTATCAACTGTTCGGCGCAAGAATGGACACGTTGCTGGATGAATTGAATGAGGTGTTGGTGGCGTGATGATTTTTGGAACTGAAATACCTCAAGGCAAATGGTGCATCGCCAAACTTTCCGAGATTACCGATGTAAATCCAAGACTAGATAAGTCGGCGATCTCTGATGATCTTGAGGTCTCGTTTGTGCCGATGCCAGCTGTGGAAGCTGAAAGCGGGATTATTAATGTCAGCAGTACACGTAAGTTTTCGGAAGTAAAGAAGGGCTATACGCCCTTCCGAGAAGGGGATGTTCTTTTCGCCAAGATCACTCCCTGCATGGAAAATGGAAAGATGTCGGTAGTGCCTGAAGTCAGAAATGGCATAGGTTTCGGCTCCACTGAATTTCACGTTCTTCGCTCCCCGCAGGGTGTAGATGCGAAATACGTGTATTACTACGTTTCTTCCAAACCGTTCAGGCATGTTGCAGAGCACAACATGACTGGTGCGGTAGGTCAGCGCCGTGTTCCGACTGCATACTTAAGCGATTGCGATATTCCACTTCCTCCAAGCAACGAGCAACATCGCATAGTCGCCAAAATTGAGGAGCTGTTTTCCGAACTGGATAAGGGAATCGAGAACCTGAAGGCCGCTCGTGAGCAGCTTAAGGTGTATAGGCAGGCGCTGCTGATACACGCTTTTGAAGGCAAGCTCACTGCGCAGTGGCGCAAGCAGAATCGCGACCAGTTGGAAACTGCCGCCGCTCTGCGGGCGCGTATTCAGACTGTGCGCGAGCAACGCTATCAGCAACAACTCCAGCAATGGCAAACTACCGGCGGCAGCAAGCCCAAAGCCCCGAAAGCCATGCTGCCGCTCACCACCGAAGAGTTGGCGGAATTACCTGAATTGCCGGAGGGATGGGCTTGGGTAAAACTAGGTGACCTTACATGGTCAGTAAAGGATGGGCCACATTTCAGTCCAAAATACGTAGAGCAGGGCATCCCATTCATATCAGGTGGAAATGTGCGACCTGATGGGGTGAATTTTGAGAACGCAAAATTTATTTCTCAAGAGTTGCATGAAGAATTATGTAAGAGATGCAAACCAGAGGTCGGTGATGTTTTGTACACCAAAGGAGGAACAACTGGAATTGCTCGCGTAAACACATACGACTTGGATTTTAATGTCTGGGTTCATGTGGCGGTTTTGAAATTAACCTCAGCCGTAAAACCGTTTTATCTGCAACATGCCTTGAACTCATCCTTCTGCTATTCGCAATCACAAAAATATACTCACGGTGTTGGCAATCAAGACCTAGGTCTGACTCGCATGGTCAATATCGTTCTGGCTATATGTTCGATAGAGGAGCAAGAAGAAGTTATAAAAGTAATTGATGACAAAATTTCGGTTATCGACAAACTCGAACTAACTATCACCACTTCCCTGCAACAAGCCGAAGCTATGCGCCAGTCCATCCTGAAGCGAGCCTTCTCCGGCCAGCTGGTGCCGCAAGATCCGCACGACGAACCAGCCTCGGTGTTGTTAGCGCGCATCCGTACAGAGCGCGAACAAGCCGTTAAACCAAAGCAAAGAAGGAAAGGTGTATGAAAGTTGCATTTCTAACCCAGGCAAGTATCGCAAGCACGCTCAAGAAATTGATGGCTGGCTATGATGAGTTCTACTGGGCGGTTGCTTGGGGGACAGAGAATAAACATAGTGACTTATTGGCTGAAAATAAGAAGAAGATCAAACAACTGATTTTTGGCACTCACTTTTATCAAACCGATCCAAAACTGTTGGAGCAGTTTGTGGGCGAGAAGTCCGTGCGGGTTATGCCAAACGATGCACCCGGGACATTTCATCCAAAGGTTTATTTATTCATCAAGGGCAATCAGGCAGCTGCAATTGTCGGGAGCGCGAACTTTACCAACGGTGCAATGAGCAAAAATGAAGAGGCAGCTGTCATGCTGACCGCTGATTCATCTGATTCGGTGATTCAGGGGATAAAGGATATGGTTGGTGAGGCTTGGCAGGATGGGAAAGCTATTGACCAAGATTTTCTAGATGCCTATCGGTTGCACTACCGGGCGACGGCTCACTATCGGAGGGAACTTGGAAAACAGCGCAAGCTTGTAAAGCCAGGCAAATCTGCAAGAAACAAGGGGCTCCAGCTTTGGTCGTGGGATGAGTATGCAAGGAAGGTCCAAAATGATCCGCACCATGCATATGATGGCCGGATTGCTCTTCTAAAGGAGGCTCGCGAGTTATTTGTTCGAAATGACTACTTTGCCGATATGACAGATGATGAACGCCGCGCAATAGCCGGTTTTTCGCGTACCGGTATTCTCCTCAAGAATAATGGTGTGGATGATTGGGGATGGTTTGGGTCTATGAATGGCGCAGGTGATTTCAAGAATCTGATTCTTGAAAACAGTCAGCATATTTCAGACGCGCTAGATGAGATTCCATTAAGCGGCGAGGTCACAAAAGATCAATTCGATGGTTTCATTGCGTCATTTGAGAAAGCATTTGCAAAGAAATCCCATAAAGGAGGGGTGCCAACTGCAAGCCGATTATTGGCTATGAAACGGCCCGATCTTTTTGTTTGTGTGAATGGGAAGAACAGGACTTTGCTAGGTGCGGACTTGGGCTTCTCGCCCACAACACTTACGTTCGACAAATACTGGGACCAAGTAGTAATGCCAATTACTGATTGTGCCTGGTGGCAAACAGCACGTCCGCGTGGTCAGCAGGGGAAGTTATGGGATGGCCGCGCAGCCATGCTGGATTCGATCTATTACGAAGGTCAAAATTGATGAACGCAACCGCAACTATTGTTTCCAAAGTCTGGAGTTTCTGCACCACGTTGCGGGACGACGGGGTGAGCTATGGCGACTATCTGGAGCAGCTCACTTACCTGATCTTTTTGAAGATGGCTGACGAATACAGCCAGCCGCCGTATAACCGCAAGGTGGGCATTCCCGCCGAATACGACTGGCAGAGCCTGAAGGCCAAGCGCGGCGCGGAGCTGGAAGTGCATTACGTGACGCTGTTGCGTGAACTGGGGAATAAGCCTGGGATGTTGGGGACGATCTTCACCAAGGCGCAGAACAAGATTCAAGACCCGGCCAAGCTGTACCGCCTGATCGACATGGTAAATGAGACGCAGTGGGTGACCATGGGCGCAGACGTGAAGGGTGACATTTACGAAGGGTTGCTGGAACGCAATGCAGAGGACACCAAGTCCGGCGCAGGACAGTACTTCACCCCGCGAGCATTGATTCGAGCAATGGTGGAGTGCGTGCGCCCTGAACCGAACAAGACCATCGCCGATCCTGCCTGCGGTACGGGCGGGTTCTTCCTGGCGGCTTACGACTTCCTGGTGTCGGCGCACCAGATGGACAAGACACAGAAGGCATTTCTCAAGCACGAGACATTCTTTGGCAATGAGATCGTGGCGGGTACACGCCGCTTGGCCTTGATGAACATGTTCCTGCACAACATCGGTGAGATCGACGGCGAGAGCATGGTGTCGCCGAACGATGCGCTGGTTGCCGACTCTGGCCGCCGCTACGACTACGTGCTGGCCAATCCGCCGTTTGGCAAGAAGAGCGCGATGAGCTTCACCAACGAAGAAGGCGAGCAGGAGAAGGACGACCTGACCTACAACCGCCAGGATTTCTGGGCGACTACGTCAAACAAGCAGCTCAACTTTTTGCAGCATATCCGCACCATGCTCAAGACCACAGGACGCGCGGCCGTGGTTGTACCGGATAACGTGCTGTTCGAGGGCGGTGCGGGCGAGACGGTACGCAAGAAGCTGCTGGAAACGACCGAGTTGCACACCATCCTGCGCCTGCCTACCGGCATCTTCTATGCGAACGGCGTGAAGGCGAACGTGCTCTTCTTCGACAACCACGCTGCCAGCAAAGAGCCTTGGACGAAGGAGGTGTGGTTCTTCGATTACCGTACCAATATCCACCACACGCTGAAGAAGAAACCGCTGCGCTTCGAGGACTTGCAGGAGTTCATCAGCTGCTATATCCCGCTCAACCGCCACGAGCGCCAGGAAACCTGGAATGAGCAGGCCAACCCTGACGGCCGCTGGCGCAAGTTCAACTACGAGCAGATCGTCGCTCGCGACAAGACCAGTCTGGATATTTTCTGGCTGAAGGATAAAAGCCTGGCCGATCTGGACAACCTGCCGGAACCGGACGACATTGCGCAAGAGATCATCGAGAATCTTGAGTCCGGCCTGGACAGCTTCAGGGTAATCGCGGCGGCGTTGTGAGGAGCGAGCGGGCGACGCCTTTTCGCTAACTTTCAGCTCAACTATTCACCGCTCGCCCTGATCCCGATGATGTTCGCTCGTGAGACGCTGTAGGCACGCGCCAGGGCGCTGACTGTTTCGCCAGCCCCCAATCTGCGTCGAATCTCGCCACGCTGCTCTGGCGTGGTTTTGGATGGCCTACCGAGGGTTTTGCCTCTCAAGCCCATTGATTGGCTTTCATCCTGGCGATTTGAGCCTCGATTTCGGCCAGCTGATCTTTGCTGAGTCCGGCCAAGCTTTTGAGTATCTCACGCTTGGGGGCCTTCTTGCAGCGCCCGTCAACCTTCATCTTGCTCTCCTTCTTGGCGCGAAGCAGGTCAGTCAGCACATTCTCAAAGCCAGGAGCGAGGTCGAGCATTGCCTCGATCACGTCGCCAACGGCAACCTTGTGCTGCTCAGCGAGACTATCGAGCTTGTCTTTGTGCGTGACGGAAAGCACCAGAGAGGTGCGAGATTGACCGCGAGCCTCGTAGTAGGCGGCATTGGTGCTGATAGCTGATTTTGACATAAGGCTCTCCTGAATTAGTTATTTGTTTTGGAATCCAGTCATTCCGGACTCATCTTCTTAGATGGTTGTTGTCTTCCCGCCGGCAAGGAGGATTTCATATTCCTCCCTTGTTAGCCGAAACGGCTTCTAAACCGACTAGTAGGACTACAAACAAGATACTTTCTCACTTATTTATGGGCAACAAAACCTATACCGTGACGGTGTATTTCATTCGTTGTTTCTTTCCAAAAAGTAAAGATTCCGGAAACCGACAAGGGGGCGGGGAGGGTGCAGCCGAAGGCTGCCCGCCCCCTTGTTGAGCTCGCTTGCGAGCTATTCTTTTTTAGTTTTTTAACTATTAAATAGTATTTATTAGTACCGGGTCAGAGTGTTGCTTATCTTGAAAAAAAATAATAAAAACATTGTGATGTGCGGGTTTTTATCTCCCTCGGAATGTCACTCGTTATCTCCGTCAAGTTGTCTCCTCCATTCCCCCTCTTCGGCCTAGTATTTTCATACAAGAATTAAATTGGTCGCGAATGTTTGTCCGTTCGAGTGGGGCTTCCCTCCCGGTCGCTAGTGCATGAAGCTGCGCTACTCTTGGCCAGGAATGTTTCTTATTCTCGCTTCGCAACAGACGGTCACACACCCAGATCATTGCCCAAGTTTCGGCGCGATACTTTAAGCGAGTGGTGAGGTTCGACTTCAGAGATGCTAATACTTCATGGTAGCCAATTTGCTTCCGTTCGCCCTTACGTTTTTCTCCGTTCATGATGGTATAAAAACGTTTGTTCATTTTCTCGCTTTCGATCGTCGCGAGTTGCCACGCCAAATCATCATCTAGGTTCAACCAACCGGCGCGAGTGTTCATTTTTTTGTTTAAGGATGCAAATCTCCAAGCTGCCTCCCAGTCGAATTCTGGTGAATAGAGTAAACCCGCAAGGCCAGGATCAATACTTGCCGGTAGCGCAATTTTATTGCGATGATCACTGCAATAGAGCCAATGTAGATCAATGACAATCCGGTCTCGAAGAAGCAATTCTTCCTTGATATTGTTTGCTAAGTCGTAGGAGCTGCGCATTCCTCTAAATCTGGGAGCTAACCTTCTACGGCGGTTGGTTTCAATGTTCAATGCACAAAATTCTTCGCGGATTTCATCATAGGGAATCAAGCCGAAGCCCTCAGATGCCGGCTGAATCGACAGCAACTTGATTCGCTCTGCAAGAATTTCATCAGGTAGGTCCGCCATTATCTGTTGATGCTTTGCCCATGCGTCGATTGGTAATCGGATGGTTGTATTGGGCAATATGTCAGCCTTGTCGATGGCTGATGGCATAACATCGCTTGAGTTTTCCGCACAGATTGAAAGTGACGTATTTGTAGCATCCTCAGTCAGTTCTGACTCAACTTTTGGAGCAAGCTGAGGTGAGATTGCTTGTGCCATATCAGATGAGTCGGGTCGAGGATCGCCATAGAGCATCAACAAATCATCAAGCTCGGCATCAATTTGCTTAGATGTTTTGGGTGTGGTTATCAGATGCTTCGATCTGCCGTAGCAATACTTGATTAGCTCTAAGGTCGGAAGACATTGTCGCCCTTGAGGGAGTTGATGTTCCTCCGGCAGAAAGTTGGAAACACTGTTTGCGAACTGGCGTGCTTCGTCTGTAACGCCTTCAAGCACGAGCTCTTCGGTTGCGACGGCATGTACCATCTGCGTAGCTATATCGGCGCATTGCATTCTGGAGTCGCAGTTGCAGCACTCATCTTTGTCCTGCGCACAAATATAAGGGGCGCCGAAACAGACGGATTTACCCGCAGTTATGAAATTTACATACAAGTCCATAAGTTGATCTCCCGTTGGCTTATCCTGCGATGAGCGTAGGGAAATTAAATTCTCTCTGTATCGGTGTTCCCCTCGAATAGTCCAGAGTGGCTGGCATGAATACCTGTTTCTTGATCGTGCCAATGCGAGCCAGCAATCCGTTTGTGTTTCGCAAGTACCAGATCCCTTTAATCAACTTGCTTAAGCGTTTATTGGGCTGAGGTGCGATTGCATCAGGTTGGCTTGCTTCCATGTGCTTTAAGAAAATTACTACTGCCTCATAAAAGTCCATGGGCGAGGCGGTTTGAGAGGACGTTTTTAGTGGCGTCAGCGACATTAATAAGTCATCAAGGAGTACCTCTAATTCTGCATCTGCAATTAATTCTTTCCGCCTGAGGCGCGATGCACTGCAAGTGTTGTATCTCTCTTTCTTACGGTTTTCCTTTGATAACGTTGTCATGGAGTTCTCCCTTTTTACTTGTTTCTGATTGTTCTCTAGCTAATTCGTGGTAAAGATTTGCGCCCTCATGCAATGCGCGAATTTGTCGAATCGCGCGTGCGAATAAGTCAGCTATGTAATTTCTGCTCTAACAGTGCCAATTCTGTTTTCTGAAAGACTCGGCAGGCCGCAAGAATGAAATTCCTTTGTTGTTCAGGGGCGATGATTGCCGTAGCAAGTAACTTGAACTGATCAACGTCAAAGACGGCATGGACTTTGTTACCAAACCATGCGGTGTATTCGTTTTGCAGGCTGGCTTGCTGAAGAGACAGGTCTAGTGACTTCGCCGACTTGCTGGCCTGTTGTTTGATGAAGAGGGCTAAATCCTTCAGGTCGGTAAATCCGTCCTTGGCTAAGTCTCGTTCGCCGGCATCGTCGATGAATGTTGTCTTTTTGTAGCTGCGCCGTCCCTCTAGCCAACGAATGGCATCTTCGCGGGTAACCTTGGTGCTACCGTCGGTATCTCGGAAAGTAACGAGTGGGTCAGCAAGTTTTGGATTCGCGGCATTTCTTACCGAACGTTCATCCATATTGGCCAGTGTTGCAATTTGCTTAATAGAGAAGCTGTTCTTTTCTTCAAAATCCAGCCCCCAACGAACTACTGCGGTATCGACGATCCAGGCGCAGAGTCCTTCAATAGGCTCACTGCGATATAAATCAATCATCGGGCTGTTGGGTACCAGCTCTAGGAAGAAGTCCGTTAGATCATGCAAGGCGTCATCCAGAGGGTAATTCCTAGGCAAGCGTGCTTCGACAACATATTCATACAACACTCGCATGTGCTGCATTACCGGCATGTCGTCTTTGGCAAGTTGTTCTAGGTGTGCGGCTGCATCTACGCCGTAAATGGCCTCCATTCGGTTAATGTCGGCATTAAGAATTACATTCAATTCATTGGAAACTGCTTGGAAATTCAGGTCGGCTTTCATTGTTATATTCCTTGTGTGATGTAACGGATGTCATAATACGAAAGACGCCAACAATATGTCAACTGTTATATCACCAATGCAATCAAGAGAGATTTCAAATTTGTTTGATGCTTGGTTGCATAAGCCGGATTAAAGCTTCCTCGATCTGGTGTAGCGGTTCGGCAATGTCGGATACCTCAAGGCTGACGTAATGCTTGTGTAGAACATCGGATTTGGGGGCGGTATGGTTCAAGATGCGGCGCATCGTTGTGTCGCTCAAAGAAAGTTTCTCACCAGTAGTGGCAAGCATCTTTCTTAGATCGTGCAGCATGAACCGAGGCGCTCCGAGGCGCATAACCATTTTGTGAACATGATCTCTGGCGACGCCAGCGAAGAGTTGCTGTTCCGGTTCCAATCCATTGCAACGTCGAAGAAGGATCGCTCTAATCGTTGCCGTTAAGGGGAGGGTGTGAATTTTTCCATTTTTGGTCTTCGGGATGGTCAATATCCCTGAATCGAAATCAATGTCTTTGGGGCGTAGCTCATGTCCTTCGTCGCGCCGGAGCCCGGTAAGCAAAAGCAGCATCAAGTAGTCGCGCTGGAGTTCAGGAAGTTTATCGACGGCATATTTCCAGGCTGGCAGTCCTGATTCGCGCAAGAGACGTTCCCTTGGTTTCGCTCGTTCGGGAAGTAGACCTGCTGCTGCCAGTTTGTTGAATGGGCTATCCAGTTTGAGGCCGTGAACAGCGTTGAGATATTTGAGCAATGCACCAACTACACCACGACCGAGTTCTACAATCGCTGCTCCATTGGATTGTGCGAACCGATGGCAATGCTCTGAGAATGCCTTGTCGGCCAGGACAGTTACGGGTTGATCCAGCCAGTCAGCAAAGTGCGTTCGGCCCAGCGAATCGTATCGAGTACGGCTGGATTGTTGGAGTCCTTTGGCTTCGCAGTACGCTTTGAGTGCTTGCCGTACGGTTGGGTAGTTGGTTGGCTTGCGCACGGGCATCTGACCAGATCGGCAATCACGCAGTACCGTCATCGCGAGCGTGCGAGCTTCCTCGACGCTCATCAAAGGCCAATATCCCAAAGTCATTCTGAACTGCTGACCTCGAACGCTAGTCGCCACAAGGAAAGTCCGGCTGCGTTTATTGGCCTTGAGACAAAATCCGCAGAGGATTCGATCACGGAGGATGCGGCTGTCGGTGGCTGAAAGCTTTTTGAGTAGGGCTTCCGAGAGGGTTATAATCGCCATATTCCAGTACAAAACCAATACAAAATCTTGGGGAAATGCCCCGGTTTTGTTTGTATTGCCCCTAACCACTACCAACCATCAGCTAACGCTGTTGCGCGGATCGGGTACCTCGACGATGCCGACGTTCGGCTCGCTGGTGCTTGATTTATAAGGAAATCCCATGAGTCTGAAATGCGGTATCGTCGGCCTGCCTAACGTAGGCAAATCCACCATGTTCAACGCGCTGACCAAGGCGGGCATCGCGGCGGAAAACTATCCCTTCTGCACCATTGAACCCAACGTCGGCATCGTCGAAGTACCTGATCCGCGCATGGCCGAACTGGCCAAGATCGTCAAGCCGCAGCGCATGCAGCCGGCCATCGTCGAGTTCGTGGACATCGCCGGGCTGGTGGCAGGCGCGTCCAAGGGCGAAGGGCTGGGCAACCAGTTCCTGGCCAACATCCGCGAGACCGATGCCATCGTCAACGTGGTGCGTTGCTTCGATGACCCCAACGTGATTCACGTGGCGGGCAAAGTTGACCCCTTGTCCGATATCGAAGTCATCCTGACAGAGCTGGCGCTGGCCGATCTTTCCGTGGTGGAGCGCACCCTCCATCGCGACGGCAAGAAAGCCAAGTCCGGCGACAAGGATGCGCTGAAGCTGGTGGCGGTGCTGGAGCGACTGTTGCCGCACCTGAACGAAGGCAAGCCGGCGCGCACGCTGGGTCTGTCCGACGACGAAAAATTCATCATCAAGCCGCTGTGCCTGCTCACCATCAAGCCTGCGATGTACGTCGGCAACGTGCTGGAAGACGGCTTCGACAACAATCCGCATCTGGATCGCCTGCGCGAGTATGCGGCGAAAGAAGGCGCGCCGGTGGTGGCCTTGTGCGCCAAGATCGAGGCCGAACTGGCCGATCTGGACGATGCCGACAAGCTGGAATTCCTGTCCGATCTGGGGCTGGATGAGCCGGGCCTGAACAAGCTGATCCGCGCCGGCTACGACCTGCTCGGCCTGCAAACCTACTTCACCGCCGGGGTGAAGGAAGTGCGCGCCTGGACCATCCACAAGGGCGACACCGCGCCACAGGCCGCAGGTGTCATCCACACCGACTTTGAACGCGGCTTCATCCGCGCCCAGACCATCTCCTACGCCGACTTCATCGCCTGCGGCGGCGAAGCCGGTGCCAAGGAAAAAGGCAAAATGCGCGTCGAAGGCAAGGACTACATCGTGCAGGACGGCGACGTGATGAACTTCCTGTTCAACGTGTGAGCGGGCCCCGCGCAGGTTAGGGGTCGCATTGCTTCCCCCCGCACATCTTTGCGATGTGCGGGGGTTTCTTTTTTTGGGCGGGGTTGCAGCGCGTCCGGAAGTCGGCATAATTGCCGGCCAGTCATGAGGGATGTGTTCGATGCGTGCTCGCACTTGGCAATTGTTGCGCCTGTTGGCGGATGGGAAGTTCCACTCGGGTGAGGAGATGGGGGCGCGGCTGGGTGTTTCGCGGGCGACGGTGTTCAATGAACTGGAGGCGGTCGCGGTGTGGGGTATCGCTTTGCAGCGCATACGCGGGCGCGGCTACCGTCTGACTCGTCCGTGGCAGGTGCTGGATGTCGGGGTGGTGACAGCCGCGCTGGGTGAGGCGGCGGGGCGGTTTGAGATCGAGGTGATGCAGCAGGCCGCTTCCAGTAATACCGAGTTGTTGCGCCGCGCGGCGCTGGGCGCGCCTTCCGGCACGGTGCTGGCAGTGGAGTTGCAGACCGCCGGGCGTGGGCGCATCGGCCGTGCTTGGCATTCTGGCTTGGGCAATGCGCTGACTTTCTCGCTGTTGTGGCGTTTCGATTGCGGCTTGAATGCGCTGTCTGGCCTGAGTCTGGCGGTGGGGGTGGCGATCATTCGAGCGCTGCAACGCGTGGGTGTGGCGGGCGCGGGGCTCAAGTGGCCGAACGATATTTTGTGCGCGGAGGTCAAGCTGGGCGCCGGTGGCAAACTGGGAGGGGTACTGATCGAGGCGCAGGGCGATATGTATGGCCCGAGCGCGGTGGTGATCGGCATCGGCTTGAATTGCTATCTGCCGCCGGATATCGAGCAGGCGATCAGCCAGCGGGCGGCGGCGATAGACCCGCTTTGCGCCACGATGCCGGAGCGCAATATTTTGCTGGCGGTGCTGTTGCAGGAGTTGGCCGCTGTGCTCGATGTGTTTGCGCTCTCCGGGTTCGCGGCGTTGCGCGATGAATGGGAGCGGTTCCACGCGCTGAAGGACAGCGCGATCCGTTTGCAGATGCCGGACGGTTCGACCGTGAACGGCATCGCGCGCGGGGTTTCTGATGCCGGCGAGCTACGGCTGGAGACGGCGCAGGGGGTGGGTTTGTTCAATTCCGGCGAGGTGGGGGTGCGGCAATGAAAAGGCTGTTGATAGACGCGGGCAACACCCGCATCAAGCTGGCCACCGTGACCGAGGGCCGCTGGTCGCCGGTGCAGGCGGTGATGACTGGAGAGTCTGATGGGCTGGCGGCTTGTCTGGCGAATTTTCTGGCAGGCGGCGTGCAGCAGGTATGGGTCAGCAATGTCGCAGGTAGCAAGGTCGGCCAGTTGATCGCCACTGCCTGCGCGTCAGCCAACCTTACGCCGCGCTTCATCGCATCGCAGGCGCGGCAATGCGGTGTCGGCAATGGTTACGTGCGCCCGGAACAACTGGGTTGCGACCGCTGGGCGGCGCTGATAGCGGCCTGGCATCAACTGGGGAGCGCCTGTCTGGTGGTGAACAGCGGCACGGCGACCACCATAGACGCGCTGTCGGCGCGGGGCGAATTCATCGGCGGCTTGATCCTGCCGGGGGTTGAGCTGATGCAGCGCAGCCTGACGGGGGCTGCCGCGCAGTTGAGGCATGGCGGCGGGCATTATGCGGATTTCCCGCGTAATACCGCCGATGCGCTGCTGAGCGGCGCGCTACAGGCCAGTTGCGGGGCGATAGGGCGTCAGCATGCGGCGCTCGGCGTGCCGGATGCGCCCGTCCTAATGAGTGGCGGCGCAGCACAAGTATTGCAACCGCATCTGCAATTGCCGGCGCAGATGATGGATAATCTGGTGCTACAGGGTTTGTTGATAATCGCACAGGAAACGGGCGGAGCATGAACAAGGGCGTGAAGATATTTTTCTGGTTGCTGGTGGTGGTAAACGTCGGGGTCTTTGCGGTGATGAAGTCTGGTGTGTTCGATAAACCGCTGCCTGTTCCGGCGCAACGGGAATCGAATGCCGACAAGATCATCCTGCTCAACATACCGGAAGTGGCTGTCGAGTCCACGCCGGCAGTCGCGGAACATGCAGTAGCGGCTTCCGCAGTTGCTGCGTCGCCGGTCATCGCCAAGGCTGAGCCTGCCGCGCCTGAACCGGTTAAGCCAAAGGCGGCTGACAATAAGGGCACGCCGGTTTGTTACGAATGGGGCGAGTTTAGCGGGGCGGACAGTGAGCGGGCGCGCAAAGCGTTGGTCAAGCTGCAATTGGACAAAAATCTGAGCCAGCGCGACACCGAACAACCGAATGTCTATTGGGTGTACATCCCGCCGCAAAAAGACAAGGCTGCCGTGACGCAAAAGGTCGCCCAGCTCAAGGCGCGCGGTGTGACGGATTACTTCGTGGTGCAGGAGGCGGGGGAGTGGCTCAATGCCATCTCGCTGGGGATGTTCAAAACGCATGAAGCGGCGCAGAAATACCTAGATGATCTGTCCACCAAGGATGTTCGTACCGCCAAGGTGGGTGAGCGCGCCAGCAAGCCAAAATCAACGGTATTCATCATCAGCAGCACGGACAGCGAAAAGATCGTCAAATTGACCGCATTGCAGAAAGATTTTCAAAATGCAGAACTAAAGAGTGCATCTTGCCATTGACAGAGGCGCAAGAAATCTGGAAAATGCCGGCCTCTTTGGTGATATAGCTCAGGTGGTTAGAGCGCAGCACTCATAACGCTGAGGTCGGTGGTTCAAATCCACCTATCACCACCAATTTGAATAAAGCCCCGCTGGTCGGGGCTTTATTCTTTTCTGTGGCTGGCGGATCGATTTGCTGGCGGCAGAAACTAAAAAACCAGCTTGCGCTGGTTTTTTAGTTTCGATGCAGTACTGGCTGGATTAGTGGCTAGTGAACAACTGCTTGACCATCCACAAAGCAAATGCTGTTGCCATGGCCATGGTACCAACTGCACAAATAGTTGCGATAATTGACATGCTTTCTCCTCCCGAGAGTATTGATTGACCAAATAAGCCGAGGCGAATCGTAGCACAGTTTTATTTTGACGCAAACGATTTTTCAGATAGGAAAGCAAGCCCGATTACAAATGTATCAGGCAATAAAGTGGTAAGTCTTGGGAGCGCCTTTTTGGGCAGCTCCCGGCAAGCCGATTAGTGGCTCTTGAACAGTTGAGTGACCATCCAGATTGCGAAGCTGAGTGAGAGTGCTGCGGTGAACAAGGCTGCTGCGGTAGCGATGATTGCCATATTTCTTCTCCCTGAAAATTGATTATGAATTAATAATAGTTGACTGAACCTTTGCGAATTATATAAGTAAAAAACTCAACAATACACGCAATTATTTTGCGGTTATCACTTATTTTTTCTCTCTGCCTTATTTGTTTTCGCAAGGCACTGTTTTGAATTAAAATTCAGTGCTTAATTCCACTGCTTCCGAAATTGTGCTCAAAAAACTCTACATAAAAACCTACGGCTGCCAGATGAACGAGTACGACTCGGACAAAATGGCTGATGTGATGCGCGCTTACCAGCACATGGAACAAACCGACAAGCCAGAAGAGGCCGATGTCATCCTGTTCAATACCTGTTCCATACGCGAAAAAGCGGAAGAAAAAGTATTCTCCGACCTAGGTCGGGTGCGCCCGCTCAAGCAAGCCAAGCCCGGCCTGCTGATCGGTGTCGGTGGCTGTGTTGCCAGTCAGGAAGGCGACGTAATCATCAAGCGTGCGCCTTATGTTGATGTGGTATTCGGGCCGCAAACCTTGCACCGACTGCCGGAACTGTTTCAAGCGCGCCTCGCTACCGGGCGGCCGCAAATGGATATCAGTTTCCCGGAAATTGAGAAGTTTGATCATTTGCCGACCGCGCAGACCCATTCCGGCTCGGCCTTGGTGTCCATCATGGAAGGGTGCAGCAAGTATTGCACTTTCTGCGTGGTGCCTTATACGCGCGGCGAAGAAGTGTCTCGTCCACTTTTGGATGTGATGAGCGATGTGCAGGTGCTGATAGCGCAGGGGGTGCAGGAAGTGACGCTGATCGGCCAAAATGTGAATGCTTATTGCGGCGAGACGGAGGATGGCGACACGGCGGACTTTGCCTATTTGCTGCAACGCATCGCTGCGCTACCCGGCATCGCCCGCATCCGTTACACCACCTCGCATCCGCGCGACATGTCGCAACGCTTGATAGACGTGTACGCTAGCACGCCCAAGCTGGTCAGCCACCTGCACTTGCCGGTGCAATCCGGTTCTGATCGCGTGCTGGCGGCGATGAAGCGCGGCCATACGGTACTGGAATACAAGTCCATCATTCGCCGGGTACGCGCAGCGCGCCCGGACATCAGTATCACGTCGGATTTCATCGTCGGTTTTCCCGGTGAGACCGAGCAGGATTTCGAGGCGACGATGAAGTTGATAGACGAGATCCGCTTCGATGCCAGTTTCAGTTATTTGTTCAGCCCACGCCCGGGTACACCTGCCGCAGAACTGCACGACGATACGTCGCAGGAAGTGAAGTCCGCTCGCCTGCAACGCTTGAAGATACGTATAGACCAATTGGAGGCGGAAGTTGCGGAGTCCATGTTGGGTACGGTGCAGCGTGTGCTGGTGGAAGGCATCTCGAAGAAGGATGCGCAGGAACTGGCGGGGCGTACCGACAATAACCGCATCGTCAATTTTCCCGGTTCTCCCGGCATGATAGGCCGCTTTGTTGAAGTGGCGGTGACGGAGGTGGTCAGACACACCCTGCGCGGCGAACTGGTGAAGCACGCAGCATGAGGTCGCAATATCAACCGCTGCAATTTGTGCTGGAACCGCTGGATAACCGCAGGCTTGCCCATTTGTGCGGGCCGTTCGACGAAAACCTGCGCCAGATCGAGACTGCGCTGGAGGTGAATATCGCCAGGCGCGGCGAGCATTTCACCGTGCAGGGCGCGCGTGCCGACCTCGCGCATCAGGTATTGCAGGATTTCTACCAAAAAGCCAAGCAGGATATTACCCTGGAGCGGCTGCAGCTCGGGTTGATCGAGGCGGTGAAGTGGAGCGGCGAGCAGCGCCCCGGCGAGGACAGTGTGCCGTTGCTGATGACGCGCAAGTCCGATGTGCGTGGCCGCACCCCCCGTCAGAACGACTATCTTCAGGCAATCCAGTCACACGACATCACCTTTGGCGTCGGGCCTGCTGGCACTGGCAAGACTTTCCTTGCAGTGGCCTGCGCGGTGGATGCGTTACAGCGTGAGGCGGTACGCCGCTTGGTGCTGGTGCGCCCAGCGGTGGAGGCGGGTGAGAAGCTGGGTTTTCTGCCGGGCGACCTGACCCAGAAGGTGGATCCTTATCTGCGCCCGCTGTATGACGCGCTGTACGATCTGATGGGCGCGGAGAAGGTGGCGCGTGCGTTCGAGCGCGGCGCGATCGAGATTGCCCCGCTGGCCTACATGCGCGGGCGCACGCTGAATCACTCCTTCATCATCCTGGATGAAGCGCAAAACACCACGCCCGAACAGATGAAGATGTTCCTCACCCGTATCGGCTTCGGCAGCAAGGCGGTCATCACCGGCGATGTGACACAGATAGACCTTGCGCGCGGGCAGAAGAGCGGCCTGATCGAGGCGCGCGCCGTGCTGAAGGACGTGCGCGGCATCGCTTTCAATGACTTTTTGGCTGAAGATGTGGTGCGCCATCCATTGGTGCAGAAGATTGTCACGGCCTATGAACACTATGAGCAAAAGAAAAATGCCTGAAAAAATACCCGTCAGCCTTTCCCTGGCCGTTCAGTACGTCACTGATGCGCCGGACTTGCCCGCCCGCCCACAGTGGCGGCGCTGGATCAAGGCCGCGCTGCAGTGTGACTTGAGCATGACGCTGCGCATCGTGGACGAAGCCGAGGGGCGCGAGCTGAACAAGGCCTATCGAGGCCGCGACTATGCCACCAACGTGTTGACCTTCGTCTACGACGATACCGAGCCGTTGTCGGGCGATGTGGTCATTTGCGCGCCGGTGGTGGCGAGGGAGGCCGCTGAGCAGGGCAAATCGCTGCAGGCGCATTGCGCGCACATGGCGATCCATGCCGCGCTGCATCTGCAAGGCTATGACCACGAGGATGACGATGAGGCTGCCGAGATGGAAGCACTGGAAAGCGCGTTGATGGTAAAATTGCGCTACCCTGATCCTTATCGAGAAAACTGACTTCCAAATGGACCAGCCTGAGAGTAGCAAACCCGGTTTTTTAGAACGTCTTTCCGCGCTGTTGTTACGCGAGCCAGAAGATCGTGAGCAGTTGCTAAAACTGCTATTCGGTGCCTATGAAAACAATCTGCTGGATGCCGATGCGCTGGCCATGATGGAGGGCGTGTTGCAGGTCTCCGAGCGGCAAGTGCGCGAAATCATGATTCCGCGCGCGCAGATGGACGTGATAGACATCAGTCAGCCGCCCGAGGAATTCATTCCCTTCGTGATAGAAACGGCGCATTCTCGCTTCCCGGTGATAGACGGCGACAAGGACAATATCATCGGCATCCTGCTGGCCAAAGATTTGTTGCGCTACTACGCTGGCGAGGAGTTCGATGTCCGCGACATGCTGCGTCCGGTGGTGTTCGTGCCGGAATCCAAGCGTCTGAACGTGCTATTGGGCGAGTTCCGCAGCAACCGCAACCATATTGCGCTGGTGGTGGATGAATACGGCGGTGTGTCGGGCATGGTGACGATAGAAGACGTGCTGGAACAGATTGTCGGCGATATCGAGGATGAATATGACTTCGATGCCGATGAGGACAATATCATCGCCGATGGCGCGGGGCATTACCGCATCAAAGCCGACACTGTAATAGCGGATTTCAATCAGGCACTCGGTACAGATTTTAGCGACGAGGAGTGCGATACGGTCGGTGGATTGGTGCTCAAGGCGGCTGGCAGGCTGCCACAATGCGGCAGCCAGTTCCACATCGGCAATCTGAACTTTACCGTGTTGCGCGCAGATAGTCGCAGACTGTATTCCTTGCAGGTGACTCGCAAGGCGCAGGTCTAATCAGCCTGATTGCTGTACGTCTGTAACCGGGCTGTAACATGGGCGCGAGATAATGTACGCAGAAGCAGGTTGAAAGCCATGCAAGATATCCTCCCTGTCACCGCTTTCACCTACTCCCTTCTTGCCGGGCATCCTTGATGGATGCCCTTTTTTTGTGCAGAAAATCTACGCTTCAGTTTGCGCTCAGACACGCCAGATAAACTGCCGCATCGGGCTGGGTGCGGTTGCGTTGCGCCTGCCAGAGCATTTCACCCAGACACTCCATCATGCGGTGCTGCGCGTCGTGTTCCGATTCAAACTTGCGAGTCAGGCGCACGAAATGGGCGCGTATGCCCGGTGGCTGGTCAATGGAAATCTGCTCCTCAATGGTGAGGTGCATCATCAGGTGCAAAAAGGGATTCGCCTCGCCCTGTTCGGGGAGATAGTCGCGCTCCAGGAAACGCTCCTGATTCTCCAGCACCGAAAAATACTCCGGATGCTTCTCGATTAGTTGTGCAGCCAAGTCTTCCAGCGGGGTGAGTAGTGTTTGGGCACGGCGCTTGCGCCAGGTTTCAAACAGGAAGTTGCGCGCTTCGTCGCGGCTGGGATCGAATAGCATGGTGGTTACTCCATCAAGATGGGGTCAAAGTGTCTTGGCTTTGAATTCGCACAGGTCGTGGATCAGACACTCCGCGCAGCGGGGTTTCCGTGCCTGGCAAATATAGCGGCCATGCAGGATCAGCCAGTGGTGCGCGTCCTGCAGGAACTCGCGGGGGATCACCTTCAACAGCTTGTGCTCGACCTCCAGCACGGTCTTGCCGGGCGCCAGGCCGATGCGGTTGCTGATACGGAAGATGTGGGTGTCCACCGCGAGGGTGGGCTGGCCGAAGGCGGTGTTGAGCACCACGTTGGCGGTCTTGCGGCCGACGCCCGGCAGCGCCTCCAGCGCCTCGCGGGTCTGCGGGACTACGCCTGCGTGTTGTTCCAGCAATATGCGGCAGGTCTCGATGACGTGTTTGGCCTTGGTCTTGTAGAGGCCGATGCGCTGGATGTATACACGCAGTTTTTCTTCGCCCAGATCGTGGATGGCCTGCGGCGTGCCGGCTGCCGGGAATAGGTGCCGGGTCGCGGCGTTGACGCTGATGTCGGTGGCCTGCGCCGACAGCATCACCGCGACCAGCAACTCAAACGGCGTGTGATATTCCAGTTCGGTGGTCGGGTGCGGATTCGCGGCTTGCAGGCGCAGGAAGATTTCGCGGCGCTTGGCTGCGTTCATGCGTGGCTGGCTGGGGTGCAGCCGCCTTCAACGGGAACATAGACGGCATCGCTTGAGTTTGATTTGTTGGTTGCGCGCAAAGTCAGCCAGTTGCGCGTGGCGATAAGCAGGCCCAAGACAATGAATGCGCCGGGTGGCAGGATGGCCAGCAAAAAGCCGTGATAATCCGGTATGACGGTGATGACCAGCGATTTGGCAGATTCGCCCAGCGCCATGTCTATGCCGGACAGCAGCGTACCGTGTCCCAGGATTTCGCGTATGCCACCCAGCACCGCCAGCACGGCGGTCAAACCCAGTCCCATAGCCAGTCCGTCAAGTGCGGAAGCAAGCCCGCCATTCTTCGAGGCGAAGGCCTCGATGCGTGCCAGCACGATGCAGTTGGTGACAATCAGCGGGATGAAGATGCCTAGCACCACATACAGGCCATACATATAAGCATTTATCATGTATTGAACTACCGTGACCAGCACCGCGATAATCAGGATGAATACCGGGATGCGTATTTCGTTAGGCACGTAGTTGCGGAGCGGGGCAATCGCACCACTTGCGATTGTCATCACCAGTGTGGTGGCCAGACCGAGGCTGATGGCGTTTACCACCGACGAGCTAACTGCCAGCAGTGGGCACAATCCCAGCAACTGCACCAAGCCGGTGTTCTGCTTCCATAGCCCGTTGTAAAAGATGTCCTTGATTTCCTGTGAGGTCATGGCTTCTTCTCCTGTGCTGCGTCATGCGCGTGGTCGTGGGTAGGCGGTTCAGGTTGCCTCAGTAGTTCGTCGCGGTGCTGCGAGAAGTATTGCACTGCCTTGTGCACGGCTTTGACCACGGCGCGCGGCGTGATGGTGGCACCCGCCACCGAATCGAACTTGCCGCCATCCTTGATGACTTTCCAGTCGCCGTCGGAGAGATTTTCGCCGGATTTTCCGTCGAATTGCTTGATCCACGGACTTTTCGGCAATTCGATGTAGTCGCCCAGACCAGGCGTTTCGTGGTGTGTGACTACACGTACCCCGTTGATTTCACCGTTGCTGCGGATAGCGACGATCAATGCGATCTTGCCACTGTAGCCATCGGGTGCTATGGGTTGCAATACCACCGCAGTTGGCTCGCCATTCAGGCTGGCGCGGTATGCGGTGGACGGCTCATCGGTACCCAATAGTTCATTTGGTGGGAGTTGCAACGTGTCAGTGACGATGTCGTTGTCATAAAGTTGACTTGGCACAATTTCAGCGATTAGCTTGAGTTTTTCTTTCGCCTCGCTCGCTGCGATAGTATCGTGTGTCAGCAGATAGGTCGAAGACAGCACCACCGTGCCCACTACGGCGAAGAACAGCAAGTTCATCGCGGAGTGAAAAGAAGCCTTGGCCATGGTGCGCCTCATGGTTTCTTCTCCTTTTTGCCGAACACGCTGGGCTGGGTGTAGGCATCTATCAGCGGCACGCTAATATTCATCAACAATGTGGCGAAGGCCATGCCATCGGGGAAGCCGCCAAAGGCGCGGATCAAGTAGGTGATGAGTCCTGCGCCGGCAGCGAATATCAGCTTGCCACGCGGCGTGGTCGGGCTGGTCACCGGGTCGGTCAGGATGAAGAACGCGCCTATCATCGCTGCACCCGAGAACCAGTGGAACAGCGGGGTAACGTAGTGCGCCGGGTCAAGCAGATGGAAAATGCCGGCGACCGCGAACAGCGTGCCCAGATAGGCTGCTGGGATATGCCAACTGATGATGCGGCTGGCGATCAGGTACAGGCCGCCCAGCAAAAAACCCACCGCAACCCATTCGCTGCCTTGGCCTGCCAGCCGGCCATAGATCGGCATGTCGAGGATCTGGTGGATGTCGCCCTGCATGTGCAACTGAGTCTTCAGGGTGTCCAGCGGGGTAGCCATTGTGACGGCATCCAGTTTGATGCCCTCTGGCAGGATGCCTCGGAAGATGTAGTTCAGTTGTTCGAACAACGTCAGCGAGACTTCGTTCAGGCCATGCGGCGACAGCCAGTGGGTCATGTGCATGGGGAAGGAAATAATCAGCACCGCGTAACCTATCATCGCCGGGTTGAACGGGTTGTTGCCCAGCCCGCCGTACAAGTGCTTGGAGATACTGATGGCGAATGCCGTGCCGACCACTACCAGCCACCAAGGCGCGAGAGGCGGGATGGACAGCGCCAGCAGCCAAGCGGTGAGCAGCGCGCTGTTGTCTTTCAGGAAAGGCGCTACCGGGCGGTCGCGCAGCTTCAGCATCGCAGCTTCGGTAGCGAGTGCCGTGATGCTGGCCAACGTGAGCGAAATCAGGATGGCGGGACCGAAAAACCAGACGTACAGTGCGATGCCCGGAATCAGCGCCAGCAGCACCTTGAGCATGATCAGCGACACGCCCTCCGGCTTGCTGATGAAGGGGGAAAAGAATGCGGGCATGTTATTCCTTTGTGTGTTCCTCGACCGAGGAGCGCGCCAGTTCGCGGATGTGGGCGCGTCTTGCTTCTATCTCGGCGATTTCCGCCTGCTGTTCCGGCGTCAGCTGTTCAGTGTTCTTCGGCTTGATGGCGGCGGCCTGCTGTTTGGCGTGGTCTATCGCCGTCTGGATCTTCATCTGGATGGTGTCTTCTGGATCTGCGTTTGGCTTGACCGGGGCGACAGCGGGCTGCAGCGCCTGTTTTTCCTTTGCTTCAAGCGCGGCTTTTTCCTTTGCTTCGAGTGCAGCCTTTTCCTTGGCGGCCAGCTTCTCGGCCTTTTCCTGTTTTTCGCGTTCGATGCGCAGTTCGCGGAACTCGTGTCTGTCGCGTGCCGCGTCGGATGCCTTCTTGTTGCTGTCCTGCTCCCAGATTTCACCCTTGGCGTAGCGGTAATACTGCACTAACGGAATGTGGCTGGGGCAGACGTAACTGCACGCGCCGCATTCGATGCAGTCGAACAGGTGATAATCCCTGGCCTTTTCGAAGTTCTTCGATTTGGCGAACCAGTAGAGTTCCTGCGGCTGCAGTTCGGACGGGCAGACCTCTGCGCAACGCGTGCAGCGTATGCAGGGCATCGCAGGTGGTGACGGTGGAAACAGCGCGTCGGACATGACGATGACGCAGTTGCTGGCCTTGATTATGCCGACCTGTTCGGAGGGTAAGCGGAAACCCATCATCGGGCCGCCCATAAGGTAGCCGCTAGTGTCGGCTAGTGGGTTGGCCTGTGCGACCAGTTCGGCAGCGGGGGTGCCGAACAACACTTCGAAATTTTGTGCTTTGCCGACATTGCCGGTGATGGTGACGATGCGCGAGATCATCGGTTCGCCGTGCGTGATAGCGAGATGCACACCATAGGCTGTTCCGACGTTGAAGCATTGCACGCCAAGATCGGTGGAGCGCACGCCAGCAGCGACTTCAATGCCGGTCAATACGCGAATCAGTTGCTTGGCACCGCCGCCGGGATACAGCGTGGGGACGGCGATGACTTCCATCTTATCCTGGCTGGTTGCAGCCGCCGCTTGCATTGCGGCGATGGCCTCTGGCTTGTTGTCTTCAATGCCTATCAGCACGGTTTCCGCATCCAGCATGAAGCGCATGATCTCGGCACCACGGATGATCTCCAGTGCGCGTTCGCGCATCAGCAGGTCGTCACAGGTGATGTAGGGTTCGCATTCGGCACCGTTGATCACCAGTGTCTGTATCTTGCGTTTGCCCGGTTTGAGCTTCTGGTCGCTGGGGAAGGTCGCGCCACCCAGTCCCACTACACCCGCCATGCGCAGCGCAAAGCGCAGGTCGGCGGGACTGGTAGTGCGGTAGTCCATGCCCTCGCGCTTGATCCATTCATCCAGGCCATCGGGAATCATTGTGATACACAAGTCGTCCATGCCGGAGGGATGCGCCACCTGTTGCATGTCAATCGCTGTGACCGTGCCCGAGGTCGGGGCGTGTACTGCACTGGAAAGATTGCCTTCCGGCATACCGATGAGTTGCCCCTTGAGGACGCGTTGGCCAATCTCGACGGTAGGTGTCGCGCGGTTGCCGACATGCTGGTACAGGGGGATGACCAGTTTTGAGGGCAAGGCAGCCTGCACAATCGGAGTCTGATTCGATTGCGACTTGTTGGTCGGGGGGTGCACCCCGCCGTGAAACTTGAACAATGGCCTCATGGGGCGGGCCTCAGTGCGTAAATCGGATATTTCCATTTCCAGGTAGTGAGCGTTTCCTCGATGGGAGTCATGCTGATGCAATCTACCGGGCAAGGTGCGAGGCACAGTTCGCAGCCGGTGCATTCTGCGGCGACGATGGTGTGCATCTGCTTGGCCGCGCCTACGATGGCATCCACCGGGCAGGCCTGGATGCACAAGGTGCAACCGATGCAGTTGTTTTCATCAATGAAGGCGACAGATTTGGGTTTGGGAACCGTGTCGCCACCGAAGGGCTTGAAATCGCGTCCCAGTAGGTCGGCCAGCTTGTGGATGCCGTCCTCGCCGCCGGGTGGGCACAGGTTGATCTCGGCTTCGCCCTCGGCCAGCGCCGCCGCATAGGGTTTGCAGCCGGGGAAGCCGCATTGTCCGCACTGGGTCTGCGGCAGGATGGCGTCTATCTTGTCGGCCAGCGGGTTGCCTTCGACGCGGAACTTGATCGCGGAATACCCTAACACCGCGCCCAGCACGATGGCGATAGCCGTCATGGCCAGCAATGCACCAAGCATTATTTGACCAACCCCGAGAAGCCCATGAAGGACAGACTCATCAGCCCTGCGGTAATCATGGCAATCGCCGAGCCCTTGAATACCGGCGGAATGTCTGCACCTTCCATACGTTCGCGCAGGCCTGCAAACAAAATCATCACCAGCGTGAAGCCCAGCGCGCCGCCCATGCCAAAGAACAGCGACTCCATGAAATTATGTTTGGCCTGCACATTCAGCAGCGGGATGCCCAGCACCGCGCAGTTGGTGGTGATCAGTGGCAGGTAAATACCCAGTACCTGATTGAGTTCCGGGCTGGTCTTCTGGATGACCATCTCGGTGAATTGCACGATGCCGGCAATGACTACGATGAATGACAGGGTAGTGAGGTAGGCTAGTTCCGGGCCGAGCAGGTAATGGTTAATCAGGTAGCTGGAGCCGGAAGCCAGCGTCAGCACGAAGGTGGTCGCGGCACCCATGCCGATGGCGGCCTCCAGTTTTTTGGAGACCCCCATGAACGGGCACAGCCCGAGTATCTTGACCATCACGATGTTGTTAACAAACACTGCGCTGACCAATATCAGCAAATATTCTGTCATTGATACGCTTTCAAAATTAGGCGGCGATTATCCAATGATTTAAAGGAGTGGACAACTGCTTTGTCCGAATAACGATATGCCGGAAAGTTATTAGCTGAACCTTACATATGCCTTAATTATCGAGAGGTTATTCGTCTGACTGTTGCAGGACATCGGACTTCCACAAATCATGCTGGGTGTGTGCGTCGGACATCAGAAAGGCGCGCAGTCTGAGCGTGATGGCGCCCATATGCTCGGTCGGGCTAGTGCGGATGATATGACGCGTCGCATGGCGGTCGCTTTGCGCGATGTGGCTGTTGAACCAGTCGAACAGCAGTATCTGGGTGCGGAACACCAGCAAGGTCAAGTCAAAGTTATTGGAATCCATTTCTTCCTTGATGGCTGTGAAGTCTTCAATGAAGCGTTTGTGTTCGCGGACATGTTCCTCGATGAACGGATATTTGTATTCCGCCATCTGTTGCTCTTCTTCGTCGCGGCTCTCGATCAGGTGGCTTGCCAGATAGTCGAAGATCAGACGCAAGCCGTCAATTTCGCCGGTGTTGATGGCGGTAATGGAGGCTGCGATAAGTTCATTGGTCTTGTTAAATAGTTGCCGGTGCGCATGGTCTATCGCGTGCACATGAGTTTGAAATTCCTTGCGCCACTCCAACTGGGTGTTCAGCTCGCCGGTGGTGAAGTGTTGTCCAGTGGTCAGGTACTGTTTGCAACGTGATAGATAGATATGCGCTGGAATGTCCTTGGGGGAATTCTTGATGCATGTTTCCAGCAACTCTTTGGCCTTGTCAATGTTGCGGACATGGTAATAGGCGATTGCTGCCTCGAAAATCTGCTTGTCGGCGCGCTTGCCATCCCGAATCTTGATGGGGTCGTTGTCGAAGACTTCATAAATGGAAAGGGGTTGGGTCTTGCCCTTCACGCGGATACGATCCAGAAAACGGATGTCATATTTTCCGGGAATCGCCAGATTGTAGAGCGTGTTCTGGCTGATCAGCAGCGGCGTGTAATAGGTTTTACAAGCACCCTCGATGCGGTTGGTCAGATTGACTGCATCACCGATCACCGTCGTTTCCATGCGATTCGGCCCGCCGACCGTCCCTATCATGACCAGCCCGGTATTGAGGCCGATGCCGATCTGCAACGGCGCATAGCCGGCGGCGGTTCTGCCGGCATTGTATTTTTCCAGTTTCTCCAGCATGTCTATGGCGCTGTGCAAGGCATCGTCGGCAGCTCTGGTGAACAGTGCAAGGATGGAGTCGCCCATGTATTTGTCTATCACACCGCCATGCTCGCCAATAACCGGTTCCATCTGCGCGAAGTAGGCGTTCAGAAAATCGAAGTTTTCCTGCGGCGTCATGTTCTCTGACAGGTGAGTGAATTCACGGATGTCTGTGCTCATAATGGTCAGCTTGCGTTCGAACTGATCACCAAGCTCAACATCCAGTACGCTGTCACGCCCCATCAGTTCGAGTAGCTGGTGGGGGATGAGTCGACCAAATGCACCCTCCGTCTGCCTCAACGTGGCAACGAGTTCCTTTTGCTCAACAAGACTCGCTTCGCGCAATATAACCTCCTGCTCCAACCTGTCCTTGAGCAAAGCAATCTGTTCGGTGCTGCGCGTGTTCAGCCATTCGGCGCGGGAGGAGCGGCTGACCAGCCCGAAGATCGAGGCGATCAGCACGCCGCTCAGAAATACCGTCCATTGTTTGTCTATTTCAGTGAAGTAGATGGCCGAGACCAGTATCGTCACGATAAATACGGTCGTTAAGGCAGCCAGATATGGCTCAAATTTTTCGTACAGTTTACTGATACTCATGTGTTCCCCTGAGCGTTGCAGGTAGGCCAAAAACCTGTTGTTTCACAAACAAGGCTAGGCCGGCAGTCTATACCAAAGCAAGCAATTTGGGTTTTGACCTGCCTCCGAAAATTCGTCTTACTATGGTGATGTCAGCCCATAAACGGGCCAAAGCCTTTTGGCGCTACCTTTAAGCCCAGGCCGCCAGCTTGTTTAGCCTGCCCGGCGCAGCAGAAACTGCTTGCCCTTGGGGCTGCGCGTGGGCAAGAATGCGCCTCCGGTGACAATCCAAAACTGTGGAGGTGTGCCTTCTTCGATTCCGCGCAAATTCGTCGTGCGTCCGGGCAAAACGCCGTGGGCACCGGCCCGTCCTCCGCCGCCAGCAATAGCGTCATTCCCAGCATTGCCGTCCCTGGCGCGCCGCAAAACGTCAGTGCCACGGGCGGGGCGACGCGGGCCAGCGTCAGCTTCAACCCGCCTGCCAGCGACGGCGGCAGCCCCATTCTGGGATACACCGTCACCGCCAATCCGGCGGGGCCGACCGACAGCAACGCCAACGGCACGGCGCTGACCCACCTGATCACCGGCCTGGTGGGCGGCACGACCTACACCTTCACTGTCACCGCCAGCAACCTTGCCGGCAGCGGTCCGGCCTCCCTGCCCAGCAACCGCATCACCGCGAACGCTACGGAAGGGCAGACGTACTACATCCATGCCGATCACCTGGACACGCCGAGAGTCATCACCGATACGGCAGGAAATGTGGTGTGGAGCTGGGACTCGATTGACCCGTTTGGCAACAATGTGCCAAACCAAAATCCTTCAGGCTTGGGAACATTCGAGTTCAATCTGAGATTCGCGGGGCAGTACTTCGATAAAGAAACCGGCTTGCACCAGAACCATTTCCGCGATGGATATAATCCGGCAATCGGGGCTTACACACAGTTTGACCCCGTCGGATTGCGTGGCGGCATCAACGGGTTTGCATATGTCAAAGGCAACCCACTAAGCTATGTCGATCCGCTAGGGCTTTGGTGTGTTTCGCAAGCAGCTGCGGATTCAATAACTGGCGGTGCTGGAGGTCTTGTAGGCGGATTTGTGGGTAGCGGTGGCAATTGGGGAGTAGCAGCGCTATCAGGCACCATTGGCGCAGCTACCGGCTATGCTTTATCGGGTACTGGTGTGTTAGGCGGTACTTTAGGAGGTGCAGCGGGTGGATTCTCTGCCATCGTAAAAGGTGGGGGCGGTTTACCGGGGATGATTGGAGGTACGGTTGGTGGAGCGATGTCGGGCGGACTGGCAGCAACTGCATCGGGTGACCCTAGTACGAACAATAGCGCCGGTGGTTTCGTTGGGGGACTCGCTGGCGGATTTTTAGGTGGCTTATTAACGCCAACAGTAGGCAATAATCCGTTACCACTTACAGGCGCCGCGCTTGGCGCATTAGGCGGGCTTGCTGGTGGCTTAACGCAGGATATTGCCAACCAATTATTGAAGTCACACATATGCAATTGTGGTGGGAACTAATTGAATGTCCGCTATGCAATTTATTCTAACTAACAAGATAAAAATGTTTATGTGTTTGGGCTGTATGGTGGCCTATGCCTTAATCTTCCGTGGTTTAATTAAAGATCCACTAATGATATTAGTTAGTGATCTTCCTCCTCTTCTTCGGACTTTTTCGATTCTTTTTGTTGGTTCACCAATATGGATATTAGGTGCTTGCGCGGGTAGTTACTACCTCAAATCTCAAAAAGCGGAGAACTCGCGTAAGGCAATGGAATGGACACCTCCCACCAAACGGCATCGTGATGTGCCAGACTGAAGTTTCCGAACAATCAGTCAACAGTGGAAAAGCTGGGGGCTGGTCTAGCCTCGTAGCACGGCATGCTCGTCAGCCGCCCCGCCCCGCCCCGCCCCGCCCCGAGCCTTCCCGGCGGAGCAAAAACCGCTTGCCCTTGGGGCTGCGCGTGGGCAAGAATGCGCCTCCGGTGAACATCCAAAACTGTGGAGGTGTGCCTTCTTCGATTCCGCGCAAATTCGTCGTGCATCCGGGCAAAACGCCGAGGCCGTCGGCCCGGCCTCCCTGCCCAGCAACCGCATCACCGCGAACGCTACGGAAGGGCAGACGTACTACATCCATGCCGATCATATGGGCGCGCCGAGACAAATCACCGACACCCAAGGCAACGTCGTCTGGCGATGGGATAACCAAGACCCGTTCGGCAACAACATACCCAACGAGAACCCGAACGGGGCGGGGCAGTTCAGCTTCAATCTGCGCTTCCCGGGGCAGTATGCGGACAGGGAGACCAACACTTACTACAACATTAACCGGGATTACGATCCGGCAATTGGGGCGTACAAGCAGAGTGATCCGATTGGGTTGGGGGGTGGCATTAATACATACACCTATGTTGAGGGGAATCCGCTTAGTTACACCGACCCGAGCGGAGAGATTGGTATCTTAGGTGCGGCAGTTGGGGGCGGTGTTGAGTTGGGCCTACAGGCATATCGGAACTACAGTAAAGGCTGTGATATTTTCAACCGCGATAATTACGATTGGTGGGATGTTGGAGTATCTGCTGCGGTTGGGGCCTTGGGGCCAGGTTGGCTAAGTGTAGGAAAAACAAGTTTGCGGTCAGGCAGTGCGATTAAGACACTATCAAGTCAATTAGATCGTGCACAGACAGCAAATCGTGCTGCAAAAATTGAGCAACGTATAGCGAACCATCAGAATGAAATTGCGGATGCGCTAATAACACAGGGAGCATTTCAAGGTGCAAAGGCAATTGGAAAGGCCGCTGATGGGAATAATAGTTGCGGATGTGGTCGCTGAGAGCAAGGTGTAACGAGTGAAAAAAGGATTTCTCTATTTGCTGGGGGTTGTCGTATTGGGCCTGTTTTACAGTGTGCTGAAAGATGCGGTTGGCAATCCAACCTTTACGGTAATCGTGATTGTTTACCTGATAACTTTACGGCTTGGTGTCGAAAAGTTTGGGCGAAAGTAACAGGAAGCTCCAGTCGTCTGGCGATGGGACAATACTGATCCGTTCGGCAACAACATGCCCAACGACAACCCGAACGGGGCGGGGCAGTTCAGCTTCAATCTGCGCTTCCCGGGGCAGTACGCGGACAAGGAGACCAACACTTACTACAACGTCAACCGCGACTACGACCCGGCGCTGGGGAGGTATGTAGAGAGTGATCCGATTGGGTTGAGGGGAGGCATTAACACCTATGGGTATGTGGGTGGCAATCCGCTGGGTTATGCCGATAAAACCGGGCTTTGTCCCTGGTGTGTGGTGATAGTTGCTGTGGACATGGCTGTTGTTGGCACGGGGTTATATCAAATGGAAGCTCGTGCTCATCCAGCGCGACCAGATGGATTACCTTGGGGGGCGGGTTGTGGCGACGAAAGTTCTGATGTCAAAGTCCCAGATGTTTTTCCAAAATCATGTAAAAAGCACGATGCTTGTTATGCGAATCAGTGCGGGTTTGATAAATGTAATAATGATTTTCTTCATGATATGAAGCAGGAAAAACCATACTTGCTCGGTTTACCTTGGGTTTACTTTAAGGCTGTTGATATTTTAGGTGGCAATGCTTACCGCGCAGCAGGGAGGAAATAATTGATAAAGATCAGTCGAATTTTATTTCTTATTCTAGATGTTATATTTAGAGCAGTGGGTATAGTACTAGGATTAATTAACTTGCTTGGTTACGTCTGGTTTGCTTCAACGCTACCTTTTGTTTTAGTGATTCCGCCGCTCGTCATGTTTGCTGTGATTTTGGTTCCGCTTAGGATATTTGCGAGTGAGCGCTGGTTGCTAGTAGTCCTTGCTACTATTTATGTGGCCAGTTTTGTATTCGGAGGATTTAATTTTGCTTTGACCAATGATCGGTTTGTGACATTAGTTTTACAAGAAGCAATAGTGGTCGTGTATTTTTTTGTTAGGGCAATGTATTTATCACAAAAACTGTGATTGACAATCAACCGCCGACAACCCGCGTAGATACCGTCTCTCCGGTCAAGCGGTTTTGATGTAATCGCGCTGGTACGGTGCCTGATTTTTGATGACACCGTAACCCGCGTAAGGCGCACTGGTAGGGCGTCAATGAGCGCAGCGCATTGCGCCGGATGAAATGCCGTGAGGGCTGCTCGATTTAATTTGACTCAACCGGGGGAGGCTGCGGGGGAAGCCGCCCCGATCCTGCCCGGCGCAGAAACTGCTTGCCTTGGCATCTGCGCCTAGGCAAGAATGCGCCCCCGGTGAACATCCAAAACTGTGGAGGTGTGCCTTCTTCGATTCCGCGCAAATTCGTCGTGCATCCGGGCAAAACGCCGTGGTCAACGGCCCGTCCTCCGCCGCCAGCAACAGCGTCATTCCCAGCATTGCCGTCCCTGGCGCGCCGCAAAACGTCAGTGCCACGGGCGGGGCGACGCGGGCCAGCGTCAGCTTCAACCCGCCTGCCAGCGACGGCGGCAGCCCCATTCTGGGATACACCGTCACCGCCAGTCCGGCGGGGCCGACCGACAGCAACGCCAACGGCACGGCGCTGACCCACCTGATCACCGGTCTGGTGGGCGGCACGACCTACACCTTCACCGTCACCGCCAGCAACCTTGCCGGCAGCGGCCCGGCCTCCCTGCCCAGCAACCGCATCACCGCGAACGCCACGGAAGGGCAGACGTACTACATCCATGCGGATCACCTGGACACGCCGAGAGTCATCACGGATACAAGCGGGAATGTAGTCTGGCAGCGCGACAACGTTGATCCGTTCAACAACAATGTGCCCAATGAAAATCCAAGTGGGTTAGGAAAATTCACGTGCAATCTGGGATTCCCTGGGCAGTACTTCGATATTGAGACGGGGCTGTTCTACAACAGCAACCGCTACTACGACTCGGCGACCGGGAGGTACACCCAGAGTGACCCGATAGGTCTTGCTGCCGGCATTAACACCTATGCCTACGTTGGCGGAAACCCCTTAGGATATGCAGATCCTGATGGTTTAGCTCGTAAGCTCGATCCTAATAGCCAAGAGTGCAAATCACTTAAAGACAAAATTCAAAAAAGAAAAGAGAAGATTAACGAGCGCATTCGCGAATGCAAGGCTAATCCAAACAATTTGCCTTACTATCCGCCGTATTCGGGCGCGCCACAAAGAATGAGTGTTCAAGGGCACGAAGAGATAATTCAGGAGCAAAAAGATTACTTGAAGGATGACGAAGCGCTATATGAAGAAAAATGCGGCGGGGGGGATGGTGGCGGCACGGCTCCTATAACAGATCAGGAGAAAAAGGCGGCTGCAACTGCTGCTGGTGCTGGCGCTGCTTATTGGATTATTAGCGAGACCCTCAGGGTGCTTTTCCCTCCACGCAATTTAGTGCCACTCCCATAGGAGAATCGTACATGAAGGTGCTTAAGGATAGGCATGGTAGCCCAGTTGATGATCTGACAGATTTGAGTGGGATAGACTTTGATTCTGTTGATTTGCGAGATGTCGATTTCAGTGGAAAAGTCATGGAGGGTTCAAATTTTGCTGATGCGGATATGACAGGTTCAAATCTAGCTGGCTGCGATTTGTATGGGGCAGTTTTCTTCCGAGCGAAACTGGTAAATGCAAATTTGAGGGATGCTAGTCTTCGTGGTGCCGATCTAGAACTTGCCAACTTGGAAGGTGCGGATTTGCGTGGAGCAGACTTATCCAAAGATAACGTTGATGGTTCGACACAATTACAGTCAGCAAATCTGTTGGGTTGCCTAGTTGATGGGGCAAACTTTGAGTCGGCGATTTACGATAAAAATACGAAGTTTCCCAAGGGATTTAATCCTCTGGTAAATAAGATGCTGTTAGTCGAATAGCGCGGACGACGAGGCTTTGCTCGATGGTCGTGAAAGAACTCGCGTAAGGCGCAACCCGCGTAAGGCGCACTGGTAGGGCGTCAATGAGCGCAGCGCATTGCGCCGGATGAAATGCCGTGAGGGGCGCTCGATTTTGGCCTGCCCGGCGGCTCAGAAACCGCTTGCCCTTGGGGCTGCGCGTGGGCAAGAATGCGCCTCCGGTGAACATCCAAAACTGTGGAGGTGTGCCTTCTTCGATTCCGCGCAAATTCATTACGCGTCCGGGCAAACCGCCGAGGCCGTCGGCCCGGCCTCCCTGCCCAGCAACCGCATCACCGCGAACGCTACGGAAGGGCAGACGTACTACATCCATGCGGATCACCTGGACACGCCGAGGCAAATCACCGACACCCAAGGCAACGTCGTCTGGCGATGGGATAACCAAGACCCGTTCGGCAACAACATACCCAACGAGAACCCGAACGGGGCGGGGCAGTTCAGCTTCCATCTGCGCTTCCCGGGGCAGTATGCGGACAAGGAGACCAACACTTACTACAACATTAACCGCGATTACGACTCGGCGCTGGGGAGGTATGTAGAGAGTGATCCGATTGGGCTGGCGGGAGGCATCAACACCTATGCCTATGTTAGGAGCAACCCACTTAGCCGAACTGATCCGCTTGGATTATGGTCCTTTACCTTTGGTGGTTATGCAGGCGTTGGTGGTGAAGTGACTTTTGGAAATGATGGGGGCAATGGATTTATGACGTTCAGGGCGGGCTTTGGAGTGGGGGCGGGAATTTCATATGATCCCAACGGGGGCATGCCGGGCTCCGAGCCCAAAGATCGCTGTAGCGGTGGCGTTGTATTGTCTGACTCGGCTCAAGCGAGTTTTACGGCTGGTCCGTTAAATGCTAATGCCGAAGCGGGTGCCGCGAGAAATTACAGCAACAACGAATCCGTGTGGTATGTGGCGCCGTCCTATAGTGCTTCGCCTAGCTTTAAAGGGCTGGGTGCCACAGGGTCCTTCGGGGGGCAGGTCACAATCTATTCTGGAAACCGCCAATGACCATACAGAAGAAAATATTACTGGCAGTTATATTGGGTTTCGCACTCTATGGTGGAATCTATATATACGCCCTTAATAGTGATGCCTTTCGGTTTGTTAAGACATCGCTAGAGAACTCACGGGGACTTGCACAACGAGTAGGGGCGGGAGCAACGGTTACGCTGCCACTGTTCGGTGCCTTTAAGGAGAGGTATGTAAACTCCAGCGAGACTGTGACAATGGTGGTAGCCGTTGCGGGCAGCAACGGATCCGTCTTGATCAACGTGAAGGCTGTTCGTACGGATGGGCTTTGGAAGATTGAATCTGCGTCGGCAGAGGGCAGTCCAATCGATCTTAACCAATGACGGGAAATCTCCCACCTCGCCAGAAAAGCTGGGGTCAGGTCTAGTTCCCTAGCATGGACACCCGCCCCGCCCCTGCCCGGCGGCTCAGAAACCGCTTGCCCTTGGGGCTGCGCGTGGGCAAGAATGCGCCTCCGGTGAACATCCAAAACTGTGTAGGTGTGCCTTCTTCGATTCCGTGCAAACCCGTCGTGCGTCCGGGCAAAACGCCGAGGTCAGCGGCCCGGCCTCCCTGCCCAGCAACCGCATCACCGCGAACGCCACCGAAGGGCAGACGTACTACATCCATGCGGATCACCTGGACACGCCGAGACAAATCACCGACACCCAAGGCAACGTCGTCTGGCAGTGGGATAACACCGACCCGTTCGGCAACAACATGCCCAACGACAACCCGAACGGGGCGGGGCAGTTCAGCTTCAATCTGCGCTTCCCGGGGCAGTACGCGGACAGGGAGACCAACACCTACTACAACGTCAACCGCGATTACGACCCGGCGCTGGGGAGGTATGTAGAGAGTGATCCGATTGGGTTGATGGGGGGCATTAACACGTTCGCGTATGTCGGGGGGAATCCGCTGAAGTATGTTGATCCAACTGGTCAAAGTGCTTTAGGTGCAGCTGCGATTGGAGTTCTGACTTTTGTAACTGGGTATGGGCTGTACGATTCATATCAGGCAAGCAAGCAAGACAGTTGCGATTGCAAGGACAAGATAGGCAAGGCGCAAAAGATTCTGCAAGCGCTCAGACAGAAGTTTCCATCAAGGTACAAGAAGGATCTCTCGGTGGGTGTGAGGGACATCCCAATCGGTGGGGTTACATATATAACCAATGGGGGGAAAATAGTAAGCGAGCCAAGAACTACAGTCTGTTCAGCACATCATTTCGCTGGTTAAATCCATGGCATGCAAATTCCACGGCAACAGCGCTTCAATTTCTTCAACCGTTCGAGCGGCGGGCAGGTCACGCATG